>NZ_KB907548.1 GCF_000382125.1 Eudoraea adriatica DSM 19308 | reverse complement strand
TTTTCTAAATGGTCTAATTCCTTGTTTATTTTTTTGAGCAAGTGCAATAATGACCTGGTTAGTGGTGTACGCCTTTTATTGGTCTTTCTTCGCATTTTACTATAACTGGTATAGCGTCTTTTCCATTTTAAATATTTGGTGCGTGGTAATTTTAACTTTAATGCTTTACAGATTATTTTCATTTGGACAAAACTCCAATGAACAGACTCCCAAAGCAACTTTTGGTCTGTTGGAAAACGAACCTCGCTCTTATAGCAGGTAGCATCTGTAAAAATACATTCTTGCTCTTTTATGTAAGTAGACCAATGGCTAAATAATGTTTTTTCAACCTTCTCTATATTTAAAATAGTAGATAGTTCACAGCGTATTTGACTCACGATTTTATAGTTCGTCAAACGATGGTGCCCTAAATGGATATCACAAAAAAATTGATAATCAATATTGGCATTGAGTTGCTCAATCAATCTTTTATCGGAACAACAAGCATAGTGCTTTAAAAACATTAAGGCTAGTTTGCCTTTTGGACTAAAATAATTCTTAGTGCCCTTGACAGATTCTTTAATCTTAAAGACCAAGACCAACTCATCCCAAGGAATGGCAGTATATATTTTACCTAAATCACTTGATAAAAACTTTTACCTAAATCACTTGATAAAAACTGATTGAAATAAATATCAAAATTCTCTAATGGACTTAAAAATGAAAAATTGTGCTGTAAACTGGAGATTCTTCGTATTTTAGACATACTTGATAAATTAAAACCCCGTTTTTTGAGTGTTCGGCTCGTTTTCGGGGTTTTGTTTTATCTAAAATACAACTTATTTTGCTGAATATCAAGTATTTGAACTACTTCTGAAAGTGCCTAATTAGAGGTAAAAATACGTAAAATTTACAATTCTGGGAAATCTAAAAATGCAATCTTGTAACTATTGAAATTTGGAATTGATGTGAAAGAAGAGGGATTATTTTCAAGATTCCTAAAAAGTAATAGAGGGCAATCATATCTTATTTTTATTCTTTCTAAATGAATATTATCGTAACTTTCTTACTCTTATTCAGAATGAAAGTTTAATTAATTCATATGCAATTCTATGGAAGATAAAAACCAAGGATCGGCATCTAAACCGACAAAAGGTATAACCAGGCGGAGTTTCATCCGAGGGGCAGGATTATCTACTGCAGGCAGTGTCTTATTAACTTCAAATGCACTTGCTTTTGATTATAAAGAACAGGCTACAGTTGGTAAAGAATTTGGACCTGATGCCATTACCATAAAAATGAAAGTCAATGGTATTGTGAAGTCTTTAAGTGTGGAACCGAGAACAACATTGGCTTCCGCTTTAAGAGACCATTTGGAGCTTACAGGAACAAAAGTTGTTTGTGATCGGGGCTCCTGTTCAGCATGTACCGTTTACGTTGATGGAAAACCTGTGAATTCCTGTATGATGTCAGCTTTTGATGTTGGCGAGAAGGAAGTTACCACCATTGAAGGTATTGCTAAAAATGGTGAATTGCATCCTGTACAACAGGCGTTCATTGAGCATGATGCTTCCCAGTGTGGCTACTGTACACCGGGGATGGTAATGTCTTGTGTGCATCTTGTAGAAAACAATGCAAACCCTGATTTGGAAGATGTGAAAAATGCCACGCGTGGCAACCTTTGTCGTTGCGGTACTTACCCCCATGTCTTTAAGGCCACTTTGGCAGCTTCAAAAAAAACAATTTAAAATGGATACTAGAAAAGAAAAATTCCCGCACGGTATTCCGGGGCATAATTTAACCGAAATAGAGAGGGAAATACCTATTGAAGAACCACCGGTATGGCCGGTCAATGATGAATTAAAAGTAATTGGCAAAAGGGTCACAAGAATAGATGCCCTCGAAAAAGTGACCGGTAAGGCAAAATATACTTCTGATATTAAATTGCCGGGGATGCTCTACGCTAAGATGTTGCGTTCCAATGTCCCCCATGCGGTTATTACATCAATAGATATTTCCAAAGCGGAAAGCCTGCCCGGGGTACATGCAATTCACCTTATTGAGAATGTCCGGAAAGAGGGCGAAGAAAATAACAATGGGAAATATCCGATGGTAAAATATGCGGGTCAACCTCTGGGAGGTGTTGCTGCCGAGAGCCTGGAAATAGCCAAAGATGCCATTTCATTGATTAAGGTGAACTACGAGGAGAAACCCTTTGTGATAGATATTGAGGCTGCGATGGAACTCAACGCACCCATTGTGTTTGATGAACCAATTACCCAACAGGAAGATGGTGGAGATGTAGGCGAAACTCACGATGGGAGTAAAGGGGAAGGTAATGTCAGGGGTCCGTCTACCAGTAGTTTTTTTGGTGGACCCAGAGGTGATTTGGAAGAAGGTTTCAAAGAAGCGGATGTTATTGTGGAAAGGACGTATCGCACACAGGTACATACACACATGCCCCTGGAGACCCATGGCGTGGTGGTGGACTGGAATCCAGACCATATGATGGTTTATGCTTCCACACAGAATACCAATGCGGTCAGAAATGAAATGGCTAGTATCTTTAATTTACCAAAAAGTAAAGTAAGGGTATTCTGTGATTTTATGGGCGGTGGATTTGGCGCAAAACACAGTGCCGGAAGCTTTGGGCCCATGGCTGCAAATCTTGCAAAAAAAACAGGAAGACCGGTGTGGTTAATGTTAGACCGACAAGAAGAGCATATTGCTGAAGGAAACCGTCCTAATTCTATTCAATCCCTGAAAATTGGAGCCAGGAAAGATGGTACTTTGACTGCCATTCAGCAACGTTCCCATGGAACAGCTGGTGTAAACCTGGGCGCGGGAGTGGGGCGAATTGCTCAAATCCTGTATCCCTGTCCAAATTTTGCGACCGAACAATATGATGTTTTGACCAATGCAGGACCGGGAGCTGCCTGGCGTGCACCTGGTAATGTTCAGGGTGCTTTTGGACTAGAACAGGCTATTGATGAATTGGCGGAAAAGCTAGAAATAGATCCATTGAAATACAGGGATCTAATTGATAAAAGTGAAGTGAGAAAAGTAGAGCGGCAGCGCGGAGCAAAACTTTTCGACTGGTCTCGTCGCCAGGCTGCAGGCAGTGGCAAAGGGGTAGTAAAGAAAGGTCTGGGTGTTGGCCAATCTACATGGCCGAGATTTGTAACACTCGATTCTTCGGTTGAAGTTAAAATCCATAACGACGGCGGGGTTGAGATCCGGTCCAGCGTTCAGGATATAGGAACAGGTACTAAAACCATCCTTGCTCAGGTGGTTGCTGAGGAATTAGGCCTTCCGGTGGCTGCTATTACTGTTAATATTGGCGATACTTTTTTCCCGGTTGGCCCGGGTTCAGGGGGAAGCGTAGTAACCGGTTCCATTACGCCTCCGGCTCGTAATGCTACCTATGAAGCCAAAAAAGCATTATTGAAACTGGTTGCCAAAAAATGGGAAACAGATTCTTCAGAATTGTTTATTGAGGACGGTCAGGTAGGCAGCAAAAAAGATGCCGGTCTGAAAATGCCTTTTAAAGAGGCAACCAAATTAATGCGTACAAGCCAGATCAGTAAAATCGCCAGCCGATCTAATGATTATGGTGGTTTTCAACAACCCTGGGGCCTGGCATATGGGGATTTGGGTTCTGTGCAGTTTGCAGAGGTCAGTGTTAATACCGATACAGGCTTTGTCCGGGTAGATAAGATAGTAGCTGCTCATAGTTGTGGACGACCACTCAATTTAGGGCAATTGGAAAGTCAGATTAACGGGGGAGTCATCCAGGGCGTATCCTACGCTTTATATGAAAACAGAGTGATGGACAATGGCACCGGTCATATGATGAATGCCAATGTGGACCAATACAAGGTGCCGTTTTCTATGGAAATCCCGGAAATTGAAACCCTAATTGTAGAAGAATATGGAGCACGTTCCTCTACGGACGCATATGGTATTGGAGAACCCGCCAATATAGCAACGGCTGCGGCAATCGCCAATGCGGTTTATAACGCCATAGGAGTGAGGATTTATGAAATACCCATTACTCCTTCAAGTATTCTTAAAGCATTGAATAAAGTCTCTTAAAAACATAGAAATGAATAAATTTAGTTGGTATGAAGCCAAATCCCTTGAAGATGCCCTTCAACAGGTGAATTCAACAGTGTCCGAACAGCTATATGAGCATTCAGGCAAAGCATCGGTATTCAAATCCGGCGGTGTTGATGTGTTTGACCTGGTAAAGGAAGGTTTGCTTAAACCTGAAAAAATTATCAATATCCGTAACATCCCAGGTCTTGATAAAATTGGTTATGACCCTAAAAAAGGACTGAGTATAGGATCGAATGTTACACTTGCCGAAATGGCTTCCAATCCGGATATAAAAACAAACTACCTGGCGCTCCATCAGGCAGTAAACCATGCTGCTACCCCCCAATTGCGAAATATGTCGACTTTGGGAGGTAATATAGCGCAGCGCAACCGCTGCTGGTATTTTCGTTCTGCTGACCACGAATGTTTTCGCAAAGGGGGCGATCGTTGTTTTGCCCGCCACTCTGATACAGGTGAAAATGAAAATCACGCTATTATCGATAATGGATCTTGTGTAAGCGTTCATGCTTCTTCCATAGCAACTGCACTAATGGCTTTTAATGCAAGTGTTGTTATTGTCAATGAAGAAGGGGAAAAGAAAGAAGTTCACATGGACGATTTCTTTGTCACTGCCGGAAAGGATATCGCAAAGGAAAACATCCTTCAGGCAAAAGAAATTATAACAGAAATTATTCTACCGGCACCTTCCAAAAACACAAAAAGCGCTTATATTAAACAAGTGGCCCGCGAATCGTATGATTGGTCTTTGGGAGATGTAGCGGTTGTTCTGGAGGTTTCAGGGGATACCTGTCGCACAGCGAGTATTGTACTTGGAGCTGCTGCTCCGGTACCGTATCGGTCTCTGGAGGCACAACAGGCAATTGAAAAAAAGACAATCAATAGTGAAAATGCACTGGCAGCAGCAGAGGCAGCTATGTCCAAAGCCCGGCCATTGACGAAAAACGGCTACAAAGTTCCACTGTTTATAACTACAATTAAGCAAGCAATTTTAGAAATATCATAATATGGACAATAGTAAACCAGGCAATTTGAGCATTTGCAAATTTCTCAGGGCCAGAAACCCTTATGGAATGATGGAAGGCGGGGAAGATCCGTGGCTCTTATTAGATGACGCCAACACTATTAGCTGGTGTATCAATTCCGCAGGAGCAATGGGTCCGGATAATGGTTTGGTATCCCCCATGGAATGCAAAAAAGGGCGTAGTTGTTTCGTTTCTCAGCAAGCTGATACTATTTGATGGGAATAATTTGAACGGTACCCAAACAGACTACAATTTGTTGATTATTTAAAAGGCAGGTAGTAGATGTTTAACCAAACCGGCTTATGAAAAGGGATTCACCTTGTGCTTCCCAAAAACCCCCGATCATTCAAATGTAACTTCCAATCCTGTTGGGATTCACTTCGTGCATCCCTAAAAAGTAATCCCGGGCAAGCATAAAAACCAACACAAGCTGGCGCTTGTCTGTTTTGTGATCCCTCAACCTATTTCAGTTATACACACCGCTTATCTAAAGAAAAAAATGAATTGAAACATCCCGATAGTTATCGGGGCACGCGCAAAGTTTTGAGGTGAGGATTTGGGACAAGTTTAAACTCCAATGATTGCCAAAAATAATTGCTTTATGGAACTTCCTAAAGACCAGGATATATTCAATGGTTAAGTGATGGCAAGCAGGGCATCATAAAAAGTTAATCATACTGATCTTCATCATTTTATAATTTATTTTTCGATAATATTTTTGACTAGTATTAGCATATCATTGGTAAGTTTTTCCTATTCTTTCCAGTTCTCCCATTCGATATCGCGCAGAGTCAAACCTATAACCTGTATAATTGTTGGATTTGTAATAACTAAAGAACTATGAAATATAATACGATTATTATCGGAGGAGGCTTAGCCGGCCTGACTGCCGGAGCTACGCTTTCAAAATTTGGAAAGAAAGTACTCCTTTTGGAGCAACACTACAAACCTGGTGGTTGTGCAACTACCTTCAAGCGAGGCGATTTCATCATTGAAGTTGGCCTGCATGAAATGAGTGGCCTGGCAGAGGGCGGCAATATTAGGAGAATTTTCAAAATGCTCGATGTGGACAAGCACGTTCAGTTTGAGAAGGTACCCGAATTCTATGGTGTACTTTCAGATAATGAGGACTTTGTTTTTCCACATGGTTTTGATAAAGCTACTAAAGCCCTCGTCAGTAAGTATCCTGATGAGAAAAAGGCCATAAAGAAATTTATGAAATTGATAGCAGGTATTAGAAAGGAAGCACACAGTTTGCCTCGCAATCCATTAGTAAGCAAATTGATATATCCGCTTATGCCCTTACTTTACCCCAACTTGGTAACAGCAACACGACACACGGTGGGGTCCTGGTTAGATAAACACATCAGAAATGAAGGTCTAAAACTTGACCTTACAGCACATATTGCTTACTGGGGCGATGATCCGTACACCTTGTCTATGTTCTATTTTGGCCTGCCGTTCTCTGGTTTTATTGAAAGCGGAGGACATTTTATAAAAGGGGGATCACAAAAGCTTTCTGATTATCTCGCGGCATACATTGAAAAGCATGGCGGTACAGTACTATTAGGGAAAAAAGTAGAGAAGATCATAACTGAAAAAGGTAAGGCCTCGGGAGTCACATTTAGAGAGGTTTATAACAAAAATGAAGAGCCTATTACTATTACCTGTGATAATGTGGTGGCTAATGCACCCATGCCAACGGTACCTGCTTTACTGGATGAGCCTTACGCAAGCGCTCTTAAGGAAAAGATCGGTTCGAACCCTGATTCAGTCTCATTATTGTGTATGTACTTTGGCTTTAAGGAAAAACTAGATCGTTTTGGTGTTAAATACTATTCAAATTATATACAAGGGGATGATATAAAAAGTCTCAAAGATGTACATCCGAATCAGCTAGGTGATTGGAAAAAACGTAGTTTCATCTTTGTAGATTATGAAAAGGTCGATGCCGGATTGGCACCATCGGATAAAGCTGCTGGTGTGATCTGTACTGTAGCTTATCTGAAAAACTGGGAAAACCTTAGTCATGATGACTACAAGGCAAAAAAAGAGGAGGTAGCCCAGATCTTACTGAAGCGCCTCGAAGAGAAGTTTCCGGGTATTTTGGAAAGCATAGAATATTACGAGGTATCTACCCCGAAAACTATCAAGCGGTATACCTCTAATCCCAGTGGAGCAGTTTACGGTTTTGCTCAAACCTTGCAATTAACAGCTTCTAAACGATTTAGAAATAATTTCTTGATTCCAAACCTCTATTTCGCGTCGGCTTGGGCTTTTCCTGGCGGTGGCTTTGAAGGTAGCATTACGGGCGGGTTTTTAGCTGCACTGCAGATGAATAAAGACAAAATATGGTCGGAATGTGATGACGAAAAGTATGTGGACAAGAGAGTTGTTGCCCTTTCAGAGCGCAAAAAGTTAGATGACAAAACGCTCGAATTGAGCTTTGAAAAACCTCCCGGATTTCAATGTCAGAAAGGACAATATTCCATTCTCAATCTCACAAACCCCAAGGTAACCCAACTGGACCTTCCCTATCGATGGCTTCCTGTTAATTCGAATGGTGAGGAAGATTACTTAAAGTTTCAAATTGATTTGGATGGCAGCAGCTTTTCTAAAAGTTGTGAGGGTATCGATATTGGTGATCAGGCTTTGATATTTGGTCCTATAGGCTAGTTTAATTTTATTATACCAACATCTAAAACAATGTATTATGAACGGAGCAATTTTTTTCTCAGGTAAGTACGGTAGTACAGAGCAATATGCCAACTGGATTGGCGAAGCCACAGGATTTCCTGTATTTGACATTAAGGATCCCAATGCCGATCCGTCAAAGTACGAGTATCTGATATTGGGCAGTTCAATTCTCTATTTTAGGCTGTCTATCCGAAAATGGGTAAGGGCAAATTTACCTATGCTTAAAGCCAGGTCCAAAATCTTGTTTTCGGTCTCCGGTGCCGGGCCAGGCGATAAACTCAACAGATGGGTTGCTGCTTCCCTTCCTTCCGGGCTGGCTTCACAAATGGAGCATGTAGGCCTTCCAGGCAGGTTGGACCATTCGAAAGTTAGTTGGTGGGTTCGGAAGATGCTTTGGATAGGTTCCCTAATAAATCCAGATCCCGAAGCCAGAAAAGATGAGCGCTATGGGTTTGACTATGTTGACAAAGAAAGCATAGAACCTATATTAGAAATGGTAGGGCAATTCAAACGCAGTGAAGTGTCAGTATACCAATAAGTGAAATCTAAGTTCTGATAGAAAATTGAAATGCCCAATGCTTAAATTCAGTAATGATGGATAAAAAACTAAAAATAGTGGCAATCTGCGGAAGCCCGCACAAAGGGAATACTTACAACATTCTTAAACTGCTTAAACAAAGTAATTCTGAAATAGATTTCAAGATTCTTATGCTTTCTGAATTAAATCTGATGGATTGCCTTGGTTGTTATTCATGCATCAATACTGGAGAAGAAAATTGCCCTCTTAAAGACGATCGTGGTATGATCATCGAAGAAATGAAAGCTGCTGATGGTACTATATTTGCGTCTCCTACTTATGCTAGAACCATTAGCGCGTTGATGAAGAAATTTGTAGAACGAACAAGCTATCTTGCTCATAGACCAGTGTTCTTTGGAAAATACGCTATGGCGCTTACTACCTGTGCAGGATTTGGGGCCGACCTAACCTGTAAATATTTAAATGAAAACTTCACTCAAAGTGGATATAACTTTGTGTCATCCCTGGAACTTAAGGTAGCAACAAAATCTAAAAATGAAACAGATCATAATCGTTTGCAGGCATTAAATGGATATGAAGAGCTTCTTAATGCAATTAAGTCACATGAGAAATTCGAACCTTCATTAGGCCAATTGGTGTACTTTAATATCTTCAAATCTATTTCAGAATGGAATAAATTGAAAGGATGGGCTGATTACAATTTCTACAAGGACAAGAAAGATTTCTATAATGACATCAAAATTCCCTTTGTTAAGAATAAAATAGCTAAGTGGATTGCAGGAAGAGAAACTAAGAAGTTGATGGCGAATAGATAGCGTTTTATATAAATGCAAGAATCATCGAAATAGATCGGTAAAAAATTGAATAATTAGGAAGAAGTTTTTTCATATGCAGAGCAGATGAAATTCCATGCATTCAACCCAAGCTGGTGCTTGACTGTTTTTTGATCCCTCGGTCACTGCATTCTAAAAGGGATTCACTTCGTGCATCCCTAAAAAGTAATCCCGGACAAGCATAAAAACCAACACAAGCTGGTGCTTGTCTGTTTTGTGATCCCTCAATCAATGGATTTTGAACGGGATTCACTTCGTGCATCCCTCAAAAGTAATCCCGGACAAGCATAAAAACCAACACAAGCTGGTGCTTGTCTGTTTTGTGATCCCTCAATCAATGGATTTTGAACGGGATTCACTTCGTGCATCCCTCAAAAGTAATCCCGGACAAGCATAAAAACCAACACAAGCTGGCGTTTGTCTGTTTTGTGATCCCTCAATCAATGGATTCTGAACGGGATTCACTTCGTGCATCCCTAATGACACATACTGCAAATGTAACTTCCAATCCTTGCAGGATTGACACCTTAAAACTAAAAATCCCAAACAAGCGAGCTTGATGGGATTTTATCTTTAAGCTGTAACGAAGTTACGCTTGATTGCGGAGGAAGAGGGATTCGAACCCCCGGAGGTGTGACCCTCAACAGTTTTCAAGACTGCCGCATTCGACCACTCTGCCATTCCTCCCTTAGCGAGCGCAAATATACTAACCTTTTTGATTCCTAAAAAAGTTTGTTGTCGATTTTCTTCTGCCGTTTATAGTATTATTAATTTATGACATCTTATTTTTGCCCAATGGAAGAATGGTATCATTATGTACTGCTCATACTGGTTGGATTTGTAGTAGGTTTTATAAATACAGTGGCGGGTGGAGCATCTCTAATTTCATTGCCTTTTTTGATTTTTTTGGGATTGCCTCCCAGCGTGGCTAACGGAACAAACAGAGTGGCAATTGCAATACAGACCGCAATCGGTGTTGCCGGATTTAAAAGCAAGGGTGTCTCTACCTTTCCTTTCAATATTTATTTGGGGATCTCAGCACTTTTCGGGTCTATATTGGGCGCAAGCATTGCCGTTGATATTAAAGGTGAGACCTTCAACAAGATTTTAGCTATTATAATGCTCGCCGTGGTATTGATTATTGTCTTTAAGCCCAAAATAAGTATGCAGGATATGACAGAACGGCTTACCGGCAAATATCTATGGATTGGTATACTGGTTTTCTTTTTTATTGGAATTTATGGTGGGTTTATTAATGCGGGAATTGGCTTCGTAATTCTCTTGTTTCTGCATTATTTTAACCATATGACCCTGGTAAGAGCCAATGCAACCAAAGTGGCCGTGGTGTTTATATATACTCTTTCTGCCCTGGCTGTTTTTATTTTTAACGATAAGGTAATATGGAAAGTTGGACTGGTTTTGGCTATAGGAAATGGGGCAGGAGCTTGGCTATCCAGCAGAATTTCAGTAGGTAAAGGCGATGGGTATGTAAAAATGTTTTTGGTAATTATGGTCATAGTAATGGCAATTAAATTATGGTTTTTTAATTAAAAGGAAAATGGCAGATATAATAAAGGATTTGGAATGGCGCTATGCGGTAAAGAAGTTTGATTCTTCTAAAGTGATAGAAGATTCCAAACTGGAAAGAATAAAAAAGGCATTTAATCTTACTGCTACTTCTTATGGATTGCAACCCATAAAAATGGTGATACTAAAAAATAAGGAACTGCAGGAACAATTGGTTGAGTTTTCATTTGGCCAGCAACAGGTTGCCCAGGCTTCACACCTTCTGATTTTTTGTATAGAAAAGAATATTGATGCCGAATATATTTCGGGTTATTTTAATAAAGTAAAGAAAGTCAGGGGCACAAGTGATTCTGTTTTAGAACCATTTAAAGATGCATTGGTAAGTGAATTTTCGAAAATGGATGCAAATGAAATTCAACAGTGGGCAACGAATCAGGCCTACCTTGCCATGGGAAATTTGCTAACAATATGTGCCACAGAACAATTAGATGCCTGCCCTATGGAAGGTTTTCTTCCTGATCGTTATGATCAACTATTGAATCTTAACTCAAAAGGGCTGAGGTCTGTACTCGTTCTGCCCATAGGATATAGGGCAGAGGACGATATGTTTTCCGGTTTAAAGAAAGTCAGGCGCGATATGGAGAATAGTATTATTTATATATCTTAGAAGCAACAATTGTATAAAGAAAAAAAGAAATCAACAACATATAAAATCAACGATAACTATGCCAGGTTTTGAACTATTTGGGGATAAAGAAAGAAATGAAGTCAAGGACGTATTAGATTCCGGAGTACTAATGCGCTACGGGTTTGACGGCATGCGAAACGGTCACTGGAAAGCACAGCAACTTGAACAAAAAATAGCTGAACGCATGCAATCAAATCATGCCCAGCTGGTTAGCAGTGGTACTGCAGCATTGACAGTTGCCCTTGCAAGTGCAGGAATAGGCGCCGGCGATGAAGTTATAATTCCCAGTTTCACATTTGTGGCCAGTTTTGAAGCTATCCTTGCTCTGGGTGCAATACCTGTTATGGTTGATATTGACGATACGCTTACTTTAGACCCCAAGGCTGTTGAAAAAGCAATTGGACCAAATACCCGTGTTATTATGCCGGTTCATATGTGTGGCTCTATGGCCGATTTAGGTGCCCTGCAGGAAATTTGTGACAGGCATAAACTTCTTTTGCTGGAAGATGCTTGCCAGGCTATTGGAGGAACCTATAACGGGAAACCCCTGGGAAGTATAGGAGACCTTGGTTGTTTTTCATTTGATTATGTAAAAACAATTACCTGCGGCGAAGGTGGTGCCCTCATCACGAATAATGAAACTTTTTATAAGAATGCGGATCATTATTCAGATCATGGCCACGATCATGCAGGGAACGACAGGGGGGCAGAAAGCCATCCTTTTCTTGGTTTTAATTATCGAATTTCTGAATTGCATGCTGCGGTTGGATTGGCTCAAATTGATCGCCTGGATGATTTTCTTGCAATACAGAAGAAAAACTATACCATATTGAGAAATGCCCTGGAGCCAATAGATGGAGTGAGCTTCAGAAGAGTTCCTGAGGGTGGGGTGGAGAATTATTCATTCTTGAATTTTTTCCTTCCATCGGAGGAAATTACCCGAAAAACCCATGCTGCTTTGGGTGCCGGAGGTGTTGATGCATGTTTTTACTGGTATAATAACAATTGGCACTATTATAAAAAATGGGATCACCTTAGAACCATGAAATCCCTGGCGCCGGTGGCAAAAGAAGTCCTTGATGGCATTCCGGATTATCCAGAGGCCCATTTTAAACAATCAGATCATTGGATGGGAAGAACTATATCCTGCCTCGTAAAACTGAGCTGGGGTGAGGAAGAAGTTGTAAAAAGAGCTGAAAAGATGGCCTCAATAATAAAAAACCAATTATAGGCTTTATTTAATAGGGGGAATATTCTACAATCTCAAGGCCATAACCAACGATACCAACCCTTTTGGCCTGATCACTATTGGTCATAAGTCGCATTTTGGTAATATTTAAATCGTGCAGGATTTGTGCTCCAATCCCAAAATCACGGGTATCCATTTCTATTTTGGGAGCCTTAATAATGCCATTTTTCTGATTTTCCTGCAATCCTTTTAAACGTTTAAGGAGATTATAAGACTGGCTTTGTTGATTTATAAATACGATAGCTCCCTTACCTGCCTCATTAAGGGCTTTAAACATATCGTCTAATTTCTTGTCCGCGTTATGGGTAAGTGTCCCAAGAATATCATTATTTACCAAAGTAGAGTTTATTCTCGTAAGGACAGGATCGTCTAGCTCCCAGCTGCCTTTTGTTAGTGCCAGATGAACCTGTTCATTGGTAGTTTGCTGATATGCATGCAATGTAAAATGTCCGAAACGGGTTTCTATTTCAAATTCCTCTCGTTTGATAATCAGGCTATCGTGTCGCATTCTATAAGCAACCAGGTCTTCAATAGATACCAGTTTAAGATCGAATTTTCTTGCAACTTCCACAAGATGTGGTAATCGGGCCATAGTGCCATCTTCATTTAATATCTCAACAAGTATCCCGGCTGGTTCAAAGCCGGCTAATCTTGCAAAATCTACCGCAGCTTCTGTATGTCCGGTTCTTCTTAAAACACCACCATTTTTTGCCCGTAAAGGAAAGATATGTCCCGGTCTGCCTAAATCTTGTGCTTTAGTAGTTTTATTTACCAGAGCCTTTATTGTTTTTGCCCTGTCCTGAACGGAAATACCAGTGGTACAACCATGTCCTATTAAATCTACGGATACCGTAAATTGTGTGTGATGCAGCACCGTATTGTTCTCTACCATCATGGAAAGATCCAGATCCCTGCAGCGCTCTTCCGTAAGTGGAGCACAAATAAGTCCGCGTCCATGTTTAGACATGAAATTGATCATTTCGGGTGTAACCGCTTCGGCAGCAGCAATAAAGTCGCCTTCATTCTCCCGGTTTTCATCATCCACCACAATAACCACTTTTCCATTTCGAATATCTGAAATGGCTTCCTCAATAGTATTTAATTGAATCTTATCTTCCATAGGTTCAATCATGACGACTTAACTTTAATGTGCTTTTTAAAGAATTCTTTTATTTTTTCTATCCCATGACCAAAATCCATTAGTCCCCTGTCTGCCGTTGCTCTTTTGGTCAAAAATACGCCCAAAGGTAACATTATTAGCGTAGAAAGCCATGCACCAAATATGGGATGAATATTTCCTTCTTTTGCATAATTACCAGCAAATACTCCGATAAAATAATACGTTAAAAAGAGCGTAATTGCAATGACCATGGGCAAACCAAGTCCTCCCTTGCGAATAATGGCTCCTAAAGGGGCGCCGACAAAAAAGAGGATTATACAGGAAAGCGCAAGGGCGAATTTTTTATGCAAAGACAAGATATGCATGTTATATATTTTATATCTCCGCTGCAATTCTTCTTTTTTACCCAATACAGAATTCAAGATATTGGATATTGCATTTTTTGCGGCAGTAACTATATGGATTTTTCTATAATCCTTATAAAGATCCAGTGCATTACCTGTATATACTGTATCTTTCTTTACAGCTGCTATTTCCTTTTTTTTGTTGCTTAAAACTGTATCCAGAGCGGTTATTGGCTGTTCGCTTTTTTGTGTAGTGTCCGCTGGTATTGGTGGAAGAAAAGCACCCATTCTGTTGGTTATATTTTTGGAAAAGGCTGCAACTATTTTTACGTTGTTTTCTTTTAAAGAATCTATATCCTTATTTAGCCTGGATACATTTTTCATTTTGTCCGTGCGTACATTACGCTCTTCTTCCAGATCCTGGGTATTCTGCGGGATTTCAATATTTATGGTATACGTCTCAAAGGCAGAGCGGGCAAATGGGGATTTATCCTTGCCTGAACCACTTTTAGCTTCAATTTCTTCGTAGTAATGACCATCGGAGAGCACCAATTGTATGATATCAGATCCCTGACTGCTTCTCAGTTCTCCGGTTTTGGCCTTTATAACGGTATTGTTTTTCTCAAGATTCGTCTTTTTGTGTATGACTACTTCCTTAAGGTATTTATCATTCTCACCGTACTTTTGATCTACTTTGATATTAAATCCTTCAACGTCACTAAACACGCCTTCCACAATTACAGCTGCAGGCTTTACTTTTGCTATGTTTCTTCGAAGGTTATATATTTTTTGCTCAGAAGCAGGAATAACACTATTGGCAAAGAAAAAAGTTACACCACCAAGAATTACCACTAAAATTATCAGAGGCAGCATAGCGCGTTGCAGGGAAATCCCGGATGCCTTCATGGCGGCAAATTCATAATTTTCGGCAAAAGACCCAAAAGTTAAGATTGAAGAGAGCAGCACTGTTAAAGGCAGTACCTTTTCGGTAAGGTTTGGCAACAGGTAAAAAAGGAATTTACCAATTATTATTATATCCAGGCCTTTACCCGCGAGATCATCAATAAATAGCCAAATCGTCTGAAATATGAAGATAAACATCAAAATCAGGAACGAACTAAAAAAATTATAAAGAAAACGACTTAAAATGTACTTATCTAAAATGCGCAATGGTCTAGTTTCTTATGATGTAGTACCCTTCTTCCTTGTACTTGTTTTCATCAAAAGTAAATAAGGTTTTTGATAATGGCTGATTAGTTTTAAAAGAATTAACAGTAATAGTGGTTACCGTCCCATTATTACCGGTCTCAATCAGTTTGTATATATGTTTGGTTTCCACATCAATTCCCAGTAGAATTGATGTAATTTCAGAGTCAGTATCAATAGGTATAAGCTTTACAAACTGTATTTTACGCCCCTGTACGTTCTGCAATATGTCCCATTCATAATTATGACCTGTTTTATAAAAAGTCAGCATTTTGGAAGGTGTAATGGTATTTTCGCCATCGGTTTTATCTTCAATAGTAACTTCCTCATTTTCCGGGACAATGGTGTATACCTTACTGCCATCATATAATTGTTGTGATCCGAGATAATTAAAAAGGTACTTTTCGCCTTGCAGTGTGACATCTCCACGGGTCTCCTGATCTACATCGGCCTCCGCATTATGCAATGCAAATTTGAAGTCTACCTCAATATTATCATAACTCATAACCTTCGAATATACCTCATCCAGAAGTGCTTTGGCTTTGTCTGATGATTGGGCACGGGCTACAAAAACCGTGAAAAGAAATGTAGCGATAAGAATTGAATATTTCATTTTTAATTTATTTCATTACTTAATAACTGATCCAAAGCATAAATATCAGAAACTAATACCTGCCTGGCTTTACTGCCTTCGAAGGGTCCGACGATTCCGGCTGCCTCTAACTGGTCTATAATTCTGCCGGCCCTGTTGTATCCTAATTTTAACTTGCGTTGTATAAGCGAAGCAGAGCCTTGCTGCGCATTAACAATTACCTCCGCAGCCTCCCTGAACATCGCATCCCGGTCAGAAATATCATAATCAATACCTGTGCCAGAATCGTCACCAACATATTCAGGTAATAGATGCGCTTCGGGGTAGGCACGTTGCGATCCGATAAATTCTGTGATCTTGGCCACCTCAGGCGTGTCAACAAATGCACATTGAAGCCTGGTAATATCATTTCCCTGTGTAAAAAGCATATCGCCCCTTCCAATTAGCTGATCCGCTCCCTGAGTGTCCAAAATTGTCCGTGAATCTATTTTTGAAGTCACCCGGAACGCAAGTCTGGCTGGAAAATTTGCCTTAATTAAGCCGGTAATAACATTAACGGAAGGTCTTTGTGTTGCGATTACCAAATGAATACCTATAGCCCTTGCCAACTGTGCCAACCTGGCAATCGGAGTTTCTACCTCTTTCCCTGCAGACATTATCAGATCAGCAAATTCATCAATAACCAAAACTATATAAGGCAAAAATTTGTGGCCGTCATTTGGATTTAACTTTCTGGCCTTAAATTTAACATTGTACTCTTTAATATTTCTAACCATGGCCAGTTTCAGCATTTCATAACGGTTGTCCATTTCTATGCACAAAGAGTTTAAGGTGTGTATGACCTTGGTATTATCCGTTATTATAGCCTCTTCGGAGTCTGGCAGTTTGGCCAAATAATGCCTTTCAATTTTATTGTATAAAGTAAGTTCTACTTTTTTTGGATCAACAAGGATAAATTTTACTTCTGCCGGATGCTTCTTGTATAGCAATGAAGTCAGAACAGCATTCAAACCCACAGACTTACCCTGACCTGTGGCACCGGCCATTAACAGATGAGGCATTTTTGCCAGATCTACGACAAAGGTTTCGTTGCTGATAGTCTTGCCAAAAGCTATGGGCAATTCCATTTCAGCCTTTTGAAATTTGCTGGATGCTATGACAGAACGCATGGAAACAACAGAAGGGTTTTTATTAGGAACTTCAATACCTATAGTACCCTTGCCCGGTATCGGAGCTATAATTCTAATACCCAAAGCTGCCAGCGATAATGCAATATCGTCTTCCAAATTCTTTATCTTGGAAATTCGCACTCCGGCAACCGGCACAATTTCGTATAAGGTAACTGTTGGTCCGATAGTAGCTTTTATCTGGCCTATGCCAATCTTATAATTTTTTAAAGTCTCAACAATCTTGTTTTTATTTTCCTCAAGCTCTTCCTGATTTATAGTGATGCCACCGGAAGTTCCGTGCGGATCCAGCAGGTCGAGATGTGGAAACTTGTAATTAGCCAGCTCCAGGGTGGGATCAAATTCACCGAAATCTGCAACCAACTTTTCAGAGAGAATATCCTTTTCTTCTTTTTCTTCGGTAATTTTCTCAACTTCCATTTTGATAGTGTCTTCCTCCTCAGCTGCTTCAGAAGCTGCCTCTTCATTTTCTGTTTTGTCTGCTTCAGTAACCAAAGGTGGAATGTCCTCTTTATGGGTATAGGTATCAACAACAATTGGAAGCTCTTTATCAGTATCAACCGGGATCTCTTCGCCACCAGCATTTTGAAATTCAGTAGCAAGGGATTTTGATTTACGCTTAAAAAAAGCTGCAATATCTTCCGGAGAGAACTTAAACAGTCGAACAAGAATTACGATCAGCCCAAAAACAAGAAGTAACAAAACGCCTATTTTACCAGTATAGTCCTGCAAAAAATCGTTCATTTCATAACCTACCAGTCCACCTAGCAAAGGGCGCTCGTAAGCGAAAAAACCCATCGCTATGGAGATCCAAATTACAAATACCAGTCCCCAAATCCATTTGCTCAATAACCCCTTTTTATCCAGGTTCAAAAACATATATAAACCTGTCAGGCACAGAAGAATGGGAAATATAAAAGACGCAACTCCAAACCCTCTGTACATAAAGAAGTGGCTAACACTTGCTCCGAATTTATTCAGCAAATTATTTGCCTGCTCATTTCTGTCTGCAAATTCGGTAAGAAGACTTTGATCTGCCTGCCATGAGAAGTAAAAAGAAGTAAATGAAAAAAAGAGGGCAATACTGAGAAGCACTAAGAGGCTACCCAGAATTATTTTATTTTGTTTGGACAACTTAAAAGAAAACCCTTTTTTACTGGAAGCAGGCTTTGATTTTGTTCTCTTCTTTGCCATTTAATAATCTATTCTTTGGGGTAAAAATACAAATTTACGCAGGAAGGGCTATCCACTAAGGGCTTAAATAATTTTTGGCAGATAGATGATAAGACCAACTATGGATGCAGCCAGTGATACAAGCATAACAGCGCCTGCAGATATATCTTTGATAAATCCAATTTTCTCATCGAATTCGGGTTGTATGTAATCTGACATTTTTTCAACTGCTGTATTTACCCCTTCAATACCGAGAACCAGGGCAATAGCAAATATTTGTAAAATCCATTCTGTGGGTGAGATCTCAAAATAAAATCCGGCAACGGTCATGATAATTGCAATGACTACCTGGACCTGAATACTACTTTCCGTGCGGACTAAAAACCAAGCCCCCCGGAAAGCGTACCCAATACCTTTTATCCTGTCTACAAGCAAATTATCCTTAGGCATCCATCAACGCTTCAAGAGCGGCTTTGTAGTTTGGTTCCTCAACAGTTTCCTGAACCTGTTCTGTATGAATTACTGTACCCTCTTCGTTCAAAACTATAATAGCTCTGGAAAGCAATCCCTGAATAGGACCATCTATATATTGCAGCCCATAGGATTTCCCGAAATTCCAATCCTTGAAATCAGACAGTGTTTCAACATTGTCTATACCTTCAGCCGCACAAAATCTATTCATTGCAAAAGGCAAATCTCTGGATATACATAAAACCACTGTATTATCTAATTCTGCAGCCTCCGTATTGAACTGGCGAACAGAATTTGCGCAGGTTCCGGTGTCCAGGCTGTGAAATACATTCATTACTACTTTCTTGCCTTTATAATCAGATAGGGTAGCATTAGACAGGTCGCCTTTTGTTAAATTGAAATCAGGGGCAGCACTCCCAATTTCAGGAAGAGTTCCAGATGTGTTAATTTCATTTCCCTTAAGTGTTACAATAGCCATTTTGATATTTTTAAAATTCTGTGTGAAATTAAAAAATAAATGATTGAATTAACAGGGGAATCCAACAAAAAGTTGAACTAATTTCCATTAAAATTCGGATCTGCTTCCTCAAAGTGCTTGTGGGGAAGACAATTGCTTAATTTTTATCCCCAAAGCTGCGAAGAAAAGCGTTGTAATCGGACTTAACCAGTTGAAGATAGCAAAGAAGAAATAATCTGCAACACTTACCCCCAATACTCCGCTATGATATGCCCCACATGTATTCCATGGGATAAGCACGGAGGTGACAGTACCGGAGTCTTCCAGGGTTCTGCTTAAATTTTCAGGAGCCAGCCCGCGATCTTCGTATGCTTGGGCAAACATTTTACCGGGAACCACTATAGCAAGATACTGATCAGAAGCTGTAATATTTAACGCAAGACAACTTCCAACAGTACTTGCAAACAAGCCGAATGTTGTCTTGGCCAGCCCGAGCAAGGTTTTGGTAATCCTTGACAGCGCACCTATCCCATCCATTATGCCGCCAAATACCATGGCACATACAATCAGCCAGATGGTACCCAACATCCCCGCCATTCCTTTTGCCGAAAATAAATCATTCAGAGCAGGGTTATCTGTCTCTATTGCTGTATTAACTGTAATGGCATTCAGGATCCCTTTATAGCCCGATTCAAAATTCAATTCTTTCGCTCCTGTAATTCCTGCAACGATATCGGGCTGGAACCACAAAGCAAAAACACCCCCCAGTAAAGTGCCAATAAGAAGGGCTACAAGTGGTGGCGCTTTCTTAACAATCATTAGGATTACGGCCAAGGGCACCAGAAACAACCAGCCATTTATGGTAAAGGCTGCGTCAATTGAGTTTAGTATGCTTTGGGTGTCCGCAATGCCTGTAGTCTCCAGATTAAAGCCTATAATAACAAATATCAATAGGGTAATGGCAATTGAGGGGATAGTAGTATAGGTCATATATCTTATGTGACCAAATAAATCGCCACCGGCCATAGCAGGAGCAAGGTTTGTAGTATCACTTAAGGGAGACATCTTATCGCCAAAATATGCCCCGGAAAGCGCTGCACCTGCGGTCATACCCATGGGAATTCCCAGGGCATCGCCAATTCCAATGAGAGCAATTCCCACGGTTGCGGAGGTGGTCCAGCTACTTCCCGTCGCAATTGAAATTATTGCACAAATAATTAAACTTGCGGCCAGGAATATAGTGGGGTTCAGAATTTGCAGGCCGTAATAGATCATTGCAGGGATAATACCACTTATCATCCAGGTTCCGGCAAGAGCTCCAACCATTAAAAGTATTAAGAGCGCACCGGTAGTGGACTTTACATTTTCGGCTACCTCAGCCAGCATCTGTTTGTAAGTGGTTTTATTAAAAAAACCAACTATTGCAGCTACTGCACCACCCAATAATAAAATGAACTGATTGGACCCACCAATGGCATCATCTCCGAAAACATAAACATTATAAGCCAGCATTCCTACAAGCGCGACTACAGGGATTAATGCTTCCCAAATATTTAGTTCACGGTTTTCAACTATGTGTTCCTGTTGTCTGTATTTATTGGTTTTTTTGTCGGCCATAGTGATTGTTTGGTTGATTCGTAATATTACAACTTTGGCCGCTGTTCTGCAAACTACATCTTACCTATACAGCCGCCGTAGCAACTTTAGGATCCAGTATATGAAGACTTTGCATACATTCTTTCATTAAATTGTAAGTTCTCTGAATATCATTATCCAGCCCAATAGAAAAGCGTATAAGGCCATCAGAAAGACCCATGGATTTTTGCTCTTCCAGTGGGATTTCCGATGAAGTGGATGTACCTGGAGCGCTAAACAGTGTTTTGTAGAATCCAAGGCTAACCGCCAGATAACCCAGGTTTTTTTTCTGCATTAATTCCATGAGGTTATTTGCATTTTCAAGGCTGCCAACGTCTATGGTCATAATCCCTCCGTACCCATATTCAGAAACCATTTGCTTTTTTAAGGTATGGTGGCCCGGATGCGATTTAAGTCCCGGATAGACAACCCTAAGTCCATCTTTCTCAAAATTTTGAGCGAGAAATAATGCATTTTCACTATGTTTTTTCATTCTAATATGAAGCGTTCTCATATTTTTGAGGACAAAAGATGCCCTTAGGCTATCCAGAGTGCTCCCTAATAGCATACCGGCTCCATCATGCACGTCCTTTAAGCTCAGGCAAAATTCCTTCGACCCGCAAACCGCACCTGCAACACTGTCACTGGTACCATTTATAAATTTAGTAAGACTGTGGATTACTATGTCTGCCCCCAAATTCGCCGGAGCTATCGATAAGGGAGAGAAAGTATTGTCTACCACCAGAGGAATATTATATTTTTTGGCCAATTTGGATAGTTCCCTAATATCGGCTACTTCCAGCAGAGGATTGCTTATGGATTCGCAAAATATCATTTTTGTTTTTGGCGTAATTGCCTTTTCAACAAGCTCTGTTTTTGTGATGTCTATAAATGAAGTGTTGATATTGAATTTTCTCAGAAAATTTTTCATAAAGGCATATGTGCCTCCGTATATAGTCCTGCTGCTGACAATATGGTCTTCTGAATTGCATAATTGTAGGATAACAGCGGTAATTGCACCCATGCCACTTGCCGTAACATTAGCAGTTTCTGTTCCTTCCAGGGCTGCCAGGGCTTCTCCCAAATATAGATTGGAAGGGGAGGAGTGCCGGCTGTATAAATAGCAACCTTCTGTATTCCCTTCAAATGTATCGAACATTGTTTTGGCCGAAAGGAAGGTATATGTAGAAGAATCTGAGATAGATGGATTTACACCCCCAAATTCGCCAAAATTGTGTAATTCCTGAATTTTATTAGTCGCATTATGTTTCATAACAGCTTGTATTTTATAGTATAAAATTATTCAAATACTGTTTAAAAAACAATTAATATTAGATATAATAGAAAATAAAACTATATTGCATAGTAATAATAGAATATATAACTATATTTATCCTGATAAAGCAATTTTAGGTGTAAATAAATCATGATAAAAACAGACGCAAAAGACCAGGAATTATTGACTCTATTGCAGGAAGATAGCAAGCGGACTACCAAGGAATACGCAAACAGGATGGGGCTTTCAACTACTGCGGTATATGAGCGAATAAAACGCTTGGAAAAAACGGGTGTGATTAGGAAGTATGTTGCGCTGGTTGATAAAAACAAAGTAAACAAGGCATTTATGGTGCTCTGCCATGTTAAACTTATACAGCATATAAAGGAGTATGTTCTTCAGTTTGAACGGGAAGTCGTTCAATTGGAAGAGGTATCGGAATGCTATCATATCAGCGGAGACTATGATTATATCCTTAAAGTAAATGTAAGTAATATTGAAGCATACCGCGAATTCATGGTCACCAAGCTTACTGCAATAAAAAATATAGGAAGCACCCAGAGTTCATTTGTTATTAGTGAGGTAAAATACAGTACTGCAGTACACTTTTAACTAAAGCCGGATATTGGATTTTGTTAAGGGCTTATTCTCTTATGCCCTAATCAAAAACATTTGTACTTTTGTGATCTGAAATTCTGAATATCCCGTTATAAAACGAATATTTTACTTTAAAAAGGAAGACTATGAATCAATATGATGTGGCCGTTATAGGCTCCGGGCCTGGTGGGTATGTTGCCGCCATCAGATGCGCTCAATTGGGTATGAAAACTGCCATAATAGAGAAATATTCGACCTTGGGGGGAACCTGTCTTAACGTGGGCTGTATACCTTCCAAAGCGCTTTTAGACTCCAGCCATCATTATGAAGACGCGGTTAAGCACTTTGAAGATCACGGCATAGAAATACCCGGGGATATAAAGATAAACCTTGAAAAGATGATTTCGCGCAAGCAAGCCGTGGTAGATCAGACCACTAAAGGGATTCAGTTTTTAATGGACAAAAATAAAATTGATGTTTATGAAGGCCTGGGAAGTTTTAAGGATGCAACCCATATCACCATAACCCCATCAAAAGGGAAAGCACAGACAATAGAAGCCAAAAATATTATCGTTGCAACGGGTTCTAAGCCATCTTCACTGCCGTTTATAAAGCTGGATAAAGAACGTATTATAACTTCAACAGAGGCCTTGGAACTAAAGGAAATCCCTTCACATATGATCATTATCGGCGGTGGGGTGATTGGATTAGAGTTGGGTCAGGTCTATAAGCGATTAGGTTCTGAAGTTACGGTTGTGGAGTTTATGGATAGGATTATTCCCGGCATGGATGCCGCACTTTCCAAAGAACTTTTAAAAGTCCTGAAAAAACAAAAGATAAAATTTCTGCTTTCACATAAAGTTAAGTCTGTTGAGCGCAATAAGAATGAAGTAGTCGTAAAAGCAGACGACAAAAAAGGGGCGGAAGTTGTTTTGCAAGGCGATTATTGCCTGGTGTCGGTAGGTAGAAGGCCTTATACAGATGGTTTAAATGCCGAAACCGCAGGCCTTGTTTTAGATAAGATGGGCAGGGTAGAAGTAAATAACAATTTGCAAACCAATGTTCCAAATATTTATGCCATTGGCGATGTGGTTAAGGGAGCCATGCTAGCGCATAAAGCCGAGGAAGAAGGTACTATGGTTGCAGAAATTATTGCAGGTCAAAAGCCGCATATAGATTATAATTTAATTCCCGGTGTTGTTTATACATGGCCGGAAGTGGCATCAGTAGGGAAAACAGAAGAAGAACTAAAAGAAGCCGGTGTGGAATATAAATCGGGTCAGTTTCCTATGCGTGCTTTAGGAAGATCCAGGGCAAGTATGGATACGGATGGTTTTGTGAAAATCCTTGCAGATAAGAAAACGGATGAAGTTCTTGGTGTCCACATGATAGGGGCCCGCTGTGCCGATCTCATTGCGGAGGCAGTTACGGCAATGGAATTCAGAGCCTCAGCAGAAGATATAGCGCGTATGAGCCATGCACACCCTACCTATGCAGAGGCGGTAAAGGAAGCAGCTTTAGCCGCTACTGATGATAGGGCTTTGCATATCTGATTCTATTAAATCTTGCTGGTAAGCAAATATTTTAGAAGTAATAAAGTAGCGTAGAACTTTTAGCTACTTTTCTGGCTTTTTACAAATCCTATTGATCTGAGTATCCTGTAAATTGTAAATTTCATTGTCTTTTGTGCATATATCAACCATGGCTCCAGTTTATTCCTGAGATCGGAAAGTGCAGCGTTTATGGTTTGCTTGATATAATCTTCCTTCCTGGTATAAAACAAGGCTAAAAAAGAACATACGAACATAAAGGATATAGCAGCGGGTATTAAAATGGCGGGTGATAGCGACTGATAAAAGAACCGATACAGTCCAAGACCCGTAAAACTTCCATAGAGAATAACAAAATGGATAACATAAATAGACAAAGTGTTCTGTCCTATTTTTAGTACGGTCCTGCTTGTAATGAACTGCCGGAAAAGCATGAATAAGGCAAAAGCAATAAGCACATCCCCCAGTCGTATAAAAAGGTAATTATTTGAGGCAATCGCTTCAAATAATTGTATCCCTGTTATTGATGAGATAGCCAAAAATAGATTCGATGAATAAAAGATGAACAATATGCCAGTAAGAGCGGCGATGGAAATAGCTGCCGGATAAAGAAATTTGTAGTTTTTATATTGAGTAAACAGGTAAGCGAAAAAGCCTCCTATTGCCGTATAACCAAACCAGGGAATTATAGTAAATACAGAACCATTTGTTCTGGTAAAATAATTGGCGAAGGCATCGGGTAGTAGCTGAAAGGTCCAATTGGAATACCAGGGTTCAAAGGAGAAAAGCAAACAGCTTATGATAAGCAATGATAAGGGAAAAACATACTTTTTATATGCAGAGGTCAGCAAATACAAACCAATAATCCCCAGGATTGATATTCCTATGATATGCAGTACATCAACCAGAAAGAAGGTCGCATATAATTCACCCTTTAGTAATCCAAAAATATTTAAACGGAGCAGATACCCAATTAGTAATAATTGAATACCTCGTCTGATCCCCTTCTTTATTCTTGGATTGTTAAAGCCTTTCTCAGGGACGCGAATTAGCAGATACGTAAAAATGAAGCCGGAAACTGTGAAAAATACAGGAGCGGTTATACCTCTGAAGTACTTCCAAATAGTAAATACCGGGCTATCCGGATCCCTGAACGAGTTTTCGAGCAGTCCATCTACAAAATGCCCTTGAAGCATCATAAGGATTGCCCAAGCCCTCATGGCATCAATAAAAAATAGTCTTGCAGTTTTGTTTCCCATGCCTAATAACTACCCTATATACTTGTTTGGCAAGCTGTTTGGATGTTTAAAAATGCAAAATTAGCCAAATTACTGGTATTTAAGTCTCTTTTGAGGTATTTTCGTCAACTTAAAAAATCTCACTTATGGCTGCATTATTAGCTTTGGCCGGAAGTAATTCTGCCACATCAATAAACTTCAAATTAGTAAAATATACCGCAGGTTTAATAAGCGTGGAAAAGGTACAGCTTATAAACCTGGCTAATTTTCCATTTCCTATGTATAGTGAAGATAATGAGCGGGAAATGGGCTTTTCAAATTCACTGGTTGAATTACGCAACGACATTATGAAGGCAAAAGGGGTCATTATTTCTGTAAATGAACATAATAGTAACCCTTCCGCATATTTTAAAAATGTTCTGGATTGGTTGTCACGTCTGGAAAGAAAATTTTTGGAAGACACCGAAGTGCTTTTAATGTCTGCCTCACCGGGTAAACGCGGTGGTCAGGGTTCAATGGAAATCGTTGAAAAGTTATTGCCCAGGTTTGGAGCCAATATCAGTGCTACATTTTCATTGCCCTCTTTTTACGAAAATTTTGATTCAGATAAGGGTATACTTGATAAAGAGCTATCTGAAAGACATAAGCAGGCCTTGAATGAGTTTTTATCCAAAGTCAAAAAGCTATAATGGGGACCCTTTTATCCGGGGTAACTATATTCTTCAGCCGGAATTTGTTCTTTAACAGTTCTCTCGAAAAGATTGGTTGCGGCTGCAACTTTGATTAATTTCGTATTGTGCTAAATCAATTTAGGGAACATATTGCAATAAATTTTCCGGAACTCCTTGAAAACCACTTCCTGCTTGCATGCAGCGGGGGTATAGACAGTGTGGTATTATGTCATCTGTGTGCATTAAATAAAATGGACTTCACCATTGCTCACTGTAATTTTCAACTACGAGGCTCAGAAAGTGATATGGATGCCTTCTTTGTAGAAGATTTAGCTAGAAAACTTGGAAAAAAAATATACATAAAAGATTTTGATACAGCTAATTATATAAACGATAATAAAGTATCACTTCAAATGGCGGCAAGGGAACTGAGGTATGGCTGGTTTGAAGAATTAATGACGTCGCACAAAATAAAAATCCTGGTTACAGCCCATCAGGCAGATGATAATCTGGAAACTTTTATCATTAACCTGTCCAGGGGAACAGGCATTAAAGGGCTTACAGGTATTCCTGCCAAAACAGCAAAGATTAGCCGGCCATTGTTGCTATTTTCCAGGTCGCAAATCGAGCAATATGCCGAAATTAAAAATATTCGCTGGCGCGAAGACCAAACTAATGAGGAAACAAGGTATCTGAGGAATAAAATAAGATATGGCGTTATTCCCGGATTAAAGGAATTACATCCCGGATTTCTCAATAATTTTGAAACTACCCTGGCAAACCTTCAGGGAAGTGAAGCTCTTTTAAAAAATTATATCGCAGAATTAAAGGACAGACTTTTTGAACAACAGGGAGATGTAATTAAAATCTCCGTTGCTTCTCTTTTAAAATTCAATCCCATAAAGACCTATATGTATCAGCTGTTTAATGAATATGGTTTTAAAGAATGGAATGATGTAGTTGGACTTTTAAATGCCACCAGCGGAAAAGAAGTTCACTCAGGTACGCACAGACTAATTAAAGACCGGGAGTACATTTTATTGCAGGCCCTTTATCACTCAATAATTGAAAGATTTGTCATTGATGCCGTTTCAGGAACTATCAGGGAACCTGTTCAAATGAAAATTGAAGAAGTAAACGAAATGGGGGAGACCTCCAATAAGATACTATATGTTGATAAAGAAACGTTAAACCATAAGCTAAGCATTAGAAAATGGGAAAAAGGAGATTACTTTTACCCTTTTGGAATGAGAGGGAAAAAAAAAGTCTCAAAGTTTTATAAAGATGAAAAGATGGATCTGATTTCCAAGGAAAGGCAATGGCTGTTATGTTCAGGGGATAATATAATATGGGTCATAGGCCGCAGGGGAGATGATCGTTTTAAGGTAACCCCCCAAACAAAAAGCATTTTAAAATTTAGCATTACGGAATGAGATTAGTTTTAGCGTTTATTATACTATTGTCATATATCAGCCCTGGTTTGGGTCAGAACGAGGATAACCCCGTAATTTGGTCACATGAAGTAAACAAACTTGCAGAAGATGATTACGAATTAATCTTTAAAGCAAAAATAGCTGACGGGTGGCATATCTTTTCTCAGTTTACGGATGAGAATGGTTCTTTGCCCAGCGAATTTACTTTTCTAAAGAGCGGTGAAGACTATGAATTAATAGGCACAGCGACTGAAAGTGAGACGGTTACAGAGTACAGCGATATTTTTGAGGTAGATGAGACTTTTTTTATAAATAATGCGGTCTTTACACAAAGAATTAAGTTGCTGAATGCAGAGCTATCCCAAATAGATGTGGAGCTGTTCTACCAGGTGTGTAAGGAAGTTTGTATCCCAAAAGAGCACACTTTTAGAATATCCCTGACCGGAGAGCGAATTGTTATAGAAGAAAAAACTATTGATGAGAGGAGCCTTGCTCTGGGCTCAGCTTTAAAACTGGACCTGAAGAATAAAGAACTCCTTGAAAAGGCTGATGATACCAGGCCTAATAAAGGATCCGGCCTATGGATGATTTTTGGTCTTGGATTTCTGGGTGGATTAATTGCATTGCTAACACCCTGTGTTTTTCCAATGATTCCATTAACAGTTTCCTATTTTACAAAACATACAAAAAAGAAGACTTCAGGGGTTTTCCAGGCTTCTTTATATGGTTTTTACATTGTTTTAATTTACTTCTTGTTAAGCCTGCCCTTTCATTTATTTGATTCGGTAGATCCGCAAATTTTGAATACAATAGCAACCAATATATGGCTGAATATAGTTTTCTTCCTGGTGTTTGTATTTTTTGCATTTTCTTTTTTCGGTTATTATGAACTGACATTGCCCAGTTCCTGGTCTACTAAAATGGATAGCTTTTCTTCCAAAGTAGGAGGAGGGCTTGGAATATTCTTTATGGCATTAACCCTGGCTATTGTATCCTTTTCCTGTACCGGGCCCATTTTAGGAGGCCTTTTGGGAAGTACTACCCTGGCCGAAGGCGATGTAGCAAATAACCTTTCTGCAGGAATGTTGGGATTTGGGGTGGCCCTTGCTTTGCCTTTTGCCTTATTTGCATTATTTCCTGCCTGGTTAACTTCTTTGCCTAAATCCGGAGGATGGATGGATACTGTAAAAGTATTTCTTGGATTTCTTGAATTGGCCCTGGCATTTAAATTCTTATCGAATGCAGACCTTGTAGGCAATTGGGGAATCTTTAAAAGAGAAATCTTCCTTGGAATCTGGATATTGCTTTTTGTCCTTCTTGCTTTGTATTTATTTGGTGTAATTCGGTTTCCCCATGAAGGACCAGGACAAAAATTATCGAAAACCAGAAAAGGAGCCGGCATTTTAACTGCTGCTTTTACATTGTATTTAATATTAGGTGCCTTTAATGTCACCAATCTTAAATTATTAAGTGGGTTTCCTCCTCCCGATTTTTATTCTGTCATGGAAAAAGAAAGTGATTGTCCGCTTGGCCTAAACTGCTTTAAAGATTTTGAAGAAGGGTTGGCCTATGCTAAAAAAGAAAATAAGCCAATTTTACTCGATTTTACCGGATGGGCCTGTGTCAACTGCAGAAAAATGGAAGAAAACGTCTGGAGCGAACCGGATATTTACCAGATGCTAAATGAAGATTACGTACTGATCTCCCTGTATATTGACGACCGGAAGTCTTTGCCGGAAAATGAAAAATTCAATTATAAATTTGATTCCGGTAGGGTAAAAGATATTGAATCTGTTGGCGAAAAATGGGGTACTTTCCAAACCCTTAATTTTGGTGCAGCGTCGCAACCTTATTACGTATTACTCTCCCCGAATCTTGAGGTATTAAATTCTTCAATTCAAAATGCCGACAGTGAAACTTATGAAAGCTGGCTGAAAGAAGGTCTTAAGAACTTTGATAGGGTCAAAAAAGGGGTATTGTCCGGCACATTGCCTTAAAACAGCTTTGTTATCATCCGTTTGAATATTAAACTTACTTTATTATTCGGGATTTTTATATTAGAAATTAATAACTAGTATTAAATTAAGAGAGCTGCTATTTTTTTATCTTTAAGCTCAAACATTTACTCTTGAAAAAAATTAAAAAAGTCCTCCTTATTGCCCTGGCATTACTTGGAATTATAGTTCTTGGGACATTTATCTTCATACAAAGCTTAAAACCCGACTACGAAGGTGAAAAACAATTGCAGAATCTTACGGATGAAGTATCTGTATACTATGATTTTTACGGTATTCCTCACATCTATGGGCAAAATGAAGAAGATGCAATCAGAGCACTGGGCTATGTGCATGCCCAGGACAGACTCTGGCAAATGGAATTATTAAGAAGGGTAGCCAGAGGAGGCTTATCTGAAGTTTTTGGTTCTGAATTGCTTTCAACGGATAAATTTTTCCTTTCACTGGGCATTGATGAGGCTTCTGCAAAAACAATCAATCAACAGTCAAAAACAAACAAGTCCATACGGCTTGCCAAGGCATATTTAGATGGTGTTAATCAGTTTGTAGAAAACGGACCCACTCCTGTTGAATTCTATCTTACAGGCATCACCAAGGAACCATTTACCCTCAAGGATGTTTATAATTCTATTGGTTATATGGCATTTAGCTTTGCGATGGCCCATAAAACAGATCCGTTGCTCACTACGATCAATAATAAATTGGGGCCCGAATATTTGAAAGACCTGGAAATTGGGGTAGACAAAAATACGGAATGGATAAAAAATTATAAGTCTGCGGCTGAAGATTCAAAAGAAGCTCAAATGGTGGCTTCCATTTCAAAGGCCCTGGCTAATTTGCCTATACCACAATTGGAAGGTAGTAATAGTTGGGTAATGGCCCCTGCAAAAACCAAATCGGGTAAAGTAATCCTGGCCAATGATCCCCATATAGGTTTTGCACAGCCCTCCGTATGGTATGAAGCCCATGTCAATGTTCCGGGCTACGAGAAATATGGTTATCATATGGCTGGCATTCCTTTCCCAATATTGGGGCATGATAGAAATCTGGCCTATGGTATTACAATGTTTCAAAATGATGATGTAGATTTTTATTATGAGGAAACAAACCCGGCAGACAGTACCAAATACAAAACCAAAGAGGGATGGGAAAATTATGAAATCGTTTCAAGGCTCATAAAAATCAAAGATAGTACCGATGTTGCCTTTAGTTATAGAAAAACACATCACGGACCTGTATTGGACAGCATATCCAAAAATATTAAAGGTGATAGGCCAATTAGTATGTCCTGGATCTACACGAAACTCGAAAATAAAGTACTTGATGCCTTATACGGTATTAGCCATGCGAGTGATATTACGGAATTTCAAGAGTCGTTGCAAGACATACATGCCCCGGGCCTGAATATTATGTATGGGGATAAAGAAGGCAATATAGCCTGGTGGGCAACAGCAAAGTTGTACCAAATGCCGGATAGTGCACAGACAAAATTAATTATGGATGGCAGTAACGGAGCCTATGAACCTTTGCGGTTTCTGGAATTTTCTGAGAACCCGAGTGCTGTAAATCCACCCTGGAACTATGTATACTCAGCCAATAACCAACCCGATTCCATTGCAGGGATGCAATACCCGGGTTACTATTTACCCGAAAACAGGGCTAAACGAATTGTAGAGTTATTAGACGGGATTGATGATTGGGATAAAAATGCCATGATGATCATGATCACAGATGCTACCTCATTGGTTAATGTTGAAATTTCAAGGAATCTTACCAAACTTGTAAATGTCAAAAAGTTGAGTGAGGATGATATAAATCTGCTGGATAAGCTGAGTGCCTGGGATGGAGATGCTCATTTAAAAAGCGTGGAAGCAACGGTATTTCACAGATGGATATACTTCTTTTTGAAGAATACTTTTGAAGACGAACTAGGACCCGAACTTTTTCAGCAATTTCTAACGACACATTTTCACAAACGGCTGATAGCTCCGATGGCCCAAAAAAAAGAATCTGTTTGGTGGGACAATGCCCTTACTGAAGAGACTATAGAAAATAAGAAAGATATTGTTCTGAGTTCCTTTGTAATGGCCCTGGAATCCTTAAAAGAGGAGCTTGGCGAAAGTAGCTCAAAATGGACCTGGGACAAAGTGCATACCCTGGAGCATGGTCACCCTATTGGACAGGTTGACATGTTCCGGTCTTTTTTTAACGTAGGCCCCTTTCCTGTTGAAGGAACCAGGGAGGTTATTAATAACATGTTCTTTACTTATACTGCAGACGGACAAAATAAAGTCAGTTCAGGGCCGTCTACAAGGCGTATTGTCGACTTTTCGGACGTAGAGAATAGTGTGAGTATATTGCCCACCGGCCAGTCCGGGAACCCCTTTAGCCCTTATTACAAAGATCAGGCAGAACTATTTGTCCAGGGGAAATTCAGAAAGATGATGATGAATAAGGAAGAAATCAGGTCTAAGTCAACCTCCTTACTAAAGTTTTTGCCTGTAGGAAACTAAGTTCTATTACAATCTGAAGCCTTATGTATTTGTCTGCACTCTTTTTGCGGTGAAAAGCAGTATCTATGTTCTTAGAAAAACATTGATTCTTAGCATAGATACAAACGCATGCTTTCAAAAGTATATGGTAGTGCCGTTTTTGGAGTAGAAGCAACTACCATAGCTGTAGAAGTAAATGTTGACAGGGGAATTGGCTATCATTTGGTGGGTCTGCCGGATAACGCCATTCGGGAAAGTAATTTCAGGATTGCAGCTGCTTTGAGCAACAATGGGTATAAAATTCCCGGAAAGAAAATCACCATCAATATGGCCCCTGCAGATTTAAGAAAAGAAGGCTCGGCGTATGATCTTACCCTGGCCCTTGGCATTCTATCGGCTTCGGACCAGATTAGGGCAGAGGAGTTGGAAAGCTACATAATCATGGGGGAACTGTCGCTCGATGGCGGTCTACAACCCATTAAAGGTGCACTTCCTATTGCCCTTAAAGCCAGGGAAGAAGGTTTTAAAGGATTCATCCTACCAAAAGTAAATTCCCGTGAAGCCGCAATTGTGGAGGGATTGGAAGTATTCGGTGTTGAAAAAATAGCCGATGTTGTTGCTTTTTTTGATAAAGGGGAACCTCTTGAACGAACCAATGTAGATATCCGGGCAGAGTTTTATAAAAACCTGGATTTCCCGGAACACGACTTCTCTGATGTTAAAGGACAAGAGAGTATAAAGCGTTGTATGGAAATTGCAGCGGCAGGCGGACATAATATTATTTTAATTGGGCCACCTGGTGCCGGAAAGACCATGCTGGCCAAGCGACTACCTTCAATTTTACCTCCTATGACCCTGCAGGAAGCACTGGAAACAACTAAAATCCATAGCGTGGTAGGTAAGGTTAAAAACATGGGCTTGATATGCCAACGCCCTTTCAGGAGTCCGCATCACACTATTTCAGATGTTATATAATATGTTAGGGAGGTTATATTAAATTGTATATTTGATTACTATTAAAAAATAACGATTCTTGTATGTTAGGAATACTCTGCAGAATTTCTCAGGAAAAAGAAGATGGTAAAGACCGTTCAATAAAAGAGCAAAAGAAGCTAGGTAAGCAATTAGCTAAGGAATTAGGTTTGCACTTTGAATACTATATTGAGGAGGGCATAAGTGGGACACTTGCTATTGACAAAAGACCCGCTTTGGATAAATTACTTTCCGACATAGAAGATGGTAAGATTACTTCCATGTTTATCTGGATGCAGGATAGACTGGAAAGGAACCCACAAACTCGTTTTATTGTTAAACAAACATTAATTGACAATAATTGCAAGCTTTTTACTGAAGATGGAGAAGTTGATTTTGAGAACGATGCTCTTGATATGCACGGCGACATGATGTCAATCTTTAATGCATACTTTGTAAGAACTACAAAAAAAAGGGTTAAAGCTGTTTTAAAGAGAAATGCGGAAGAGGGTAAGGCACATGGTATAAGTGCTTTTGGATATACTAAGGATGAAAATGGAGCCATCATTATAGATGAAGATGAAGTCGAAATTGTAAGAAGGATTTACAAAATGTCTTTATCTGGCATTGGTACTAATAAGATTGCAGAAATATTCAACCAAGAAGGCATACAAACCAGGTACAATAAGATAGGTAAAGGCACTATAGCAACTAAAAATAAATACACCGGTAAAATTACCACTACTAACAAAAAGGCCATTAAATGGTCTGGAAACACCGTTAGATCTATTATAAAAAACACATTATATAAGGGGGAAAGAAATTTTGGAGGTAAAGTTTACGAGGTGCCGGCAATTTTTAATCCGACTGAATGGCAAAGAGTTAATGACAATCTTACTAACAACAGAAATAATAGTGGAAAATCAGTTTCACATAAGTATCTCCTCAAGGGATTAATTAGATGTGGCGTGTGTGGAAGGAATTATTACGGCAAGTCTAGAGTTAGTCTTAAAGACAATTTTTACATGTGCAGCAGTAAAAGATACAAGCATGAAAATTGTGGTAATAGAAGTATAAATATTACAGTTTTGGAAGGGTTTATTTGGAAGAGATTCTTCGAAGATAATGCGTTATTTAAGGTGGTTAAAAATTACCTTAAAAAAGGCGAAGACAGTGAGGTTTTAGACAAAATTAAACAAGAAATATTAAATATTGAGAAGTCTATTAAAGATTTGGAAAAAGAAAGAAAAAGAGCGATAAGCTTAACCATTAAAGGTGTTCTTGATGAAAGTGATGTAGAATCGGAAATAAAAAGGATTAGTAGAGAGAAACGGGAACTAGAGATTAAAAAGGATAACTTAAATGATCAATTAAAAAGTTACAACAAAGAGGAGTTGGAAGAAAAACTAACTGATTTGGAAAAAATCAAGGAGAATACTTCATTCAATGATAAAAAGGAGATTATAAAAAAGTTCATCAATGAAATTGTCGTTGCCTATAAGGACGGATATTACACTGTAGCTATTTGGTTCAATCTACCAACCTACTATAGAGAATATTATGTAATTGACCGAGGGTATAATTTTGCTGCATCACGACAAATTGATCTTATTGTTCCTTTAAATGAAAAGTTTAAAGAAAAATTGAAGATGGATAAGGACGGTTTTTTAGTGGATAAAATTGATGACCTTTTCATTAAACTTGTTCCAATCAAGTTTAGCAGACCTCCGATTGAATATTATTGGAAAATAGAGCAGGAGGATTAGTGAGGAGATGAAACGGGTGATGAAAAATACAGAGTAAAATTTCTCTTATTGCCTTGTTTTTTCAACTAAGTTCTTTGTAGAATACGGATATTAATTTTCTTTCTGCTCCCATGATTTCAGAAAGTCATATAATATTTCAGGCATAAATTGTTGTATTAAACCTAAATGAACCTTTACTCTCGTTCCTACGAGCATTCCTAATTCTCCATTTTTATCCCTATGATGCTCTATAATAATTCCAGAAAGTAATTGTCTTGTTTGTATATTGGGATTTAAACCATATTTAGTACTAGTACCTTTTATTTTAATAATTGCACCACCGCTAAATCCTCTGGGAATTGGTGAGATTTTCCATTTATTATTAACAAGGATTTGATTTTCATAGGCTAATAGAATATGAGAAAGTGAATTGTAGATTCTTTTCTTATAATCTTCTAGGTTATACTCAATTGAGGTAAATCCCTCCCTTTTGGAATTTACAGAAACGCCTTTTGTGTTTGATTTTTTTACTCTAAAACCAGACATAATAAATATGGGTTTTGATTGGTCATATCCTTCAAAATCCATATCCTCTAATGTAATTGCTAATATTTTTAAGTTCTCTTCTAGTTCCGATTGAATATGATAAACTGATGCATCAAATAATTCTGATTTTATTGAGTTATTTTCAGTTGACACAACTTTTTTTGAAGAATATCTTTCTCCTTCGTAGGGTTTGATCAAAGTTCCATCTCCTGCTCCTAATAAAATTGCATAACCTTCATACTCCTCAAATACGTGAGTTGCAGAAAAAACAAAAAATTCTTCTTGTATTTTTACTAATACGCCAGAACCGATCTGTTCAGGCTTTCTTTTCTTTATTTTGTGTTCTTTAACTTTTGGAATAACATAAATTGGAATAACCGATTTTTCAATTTTCTGTTCAATTTTCAGGGCCTCTTCAACTTGATTTTTAAAAATTTCAAGTGCAAGTTTATTTATTGGAGATTCTAAATTTATCTTAGGTTTCATATTATTGTGCCCGACTTGTTTATATGAATGTGTTATACTTCTTCATATCCCAGTATCATAACAAAACAGATTAAATCTATTTTTATTTTAGCTTAATCAAACAAGATACAACCTCACTCCTTTTATAAAAAACTCTATTTCCAATCCCGTAGGATGGCAAGATTCCCTTTTTAGACCAATGCCAAAGGGTTGACAAGGATATTTTAAGGTATTCCGCCGTTTCTTCCCTTGTTAATAGTTCAACAGGATCTTTGGGCTGCAAATTCTCCTTGATATTTCTCAGTTCTTCTTCAATGGCTAAAAGTTTCTCTAAAATTAACTCTGTGGCTTTAGGCAAATCTTCAAATTTTAAATTGCTCATAATTATCTTTTCTGAAAATTAAAATTTTTTTTATTTTTTTTTGAAGAGTTTGTCATGCACTTACTAAATACAACTTCACCCCCTAGGTGTTTACAATTTTGGTTGCCTAGGTAACTCCTCTAGGGATCTGATTCTTCAAATATTACTACAATATAATTAGCTGAAATAATCAGCTTAATTTCAGAATTGGAAATCTTAATGCCTTCACTGAGACTGCATTCGCTCCGCTCATGAAATAAAACTGCTCTACCCTTTTTAAATTCTGGAGGCAAGATGGTCTTGTCCTAGAATTAAAATCATAAATATTATGACAGATTACAAACAAATCGAAAACCAGGAAACTGGGGAGACAGAGTTTTTATTCAATGCCACATTACTAAAAATTGGAGAAAGTGTTTTGGAAAATTCTAATGAAAAACTATTCAAAGTGGTAACCCTAAAATTCAATTTACCAGATGGTGAAGAAGTAGAGCGCACAGCAATGTGCTACCAGTCTAACTACCAATATGGAATAGAAGAGGGTAAAAACTATTTGTGTTCCCTATCTTTTGATGAAGATGGAAATCCACAAATCAGAATGTCCCATTTAACGAATGCTGATAGAGCAACCACTGATGACTTTTCTGGATTACTGCAAGTTGCAAAACAACTAATTGATGATAAGGCAGTAATTTAATTCTAAGCATTATCTAATTCCAGTTAAGGACTTATACAGGCTATGTATAAGTCCTTTTTTTATTTAATAACGATTTAAAACAGCTATAATGGAAATACGAATATCCGAAAGGAAAAAAGCAAAAATAAAACTGGCTCTACAGGGGAGTTCTGGTAGTGGTAAAACCTATTCATCTCTGTTGATCGCAAAAGGCTTATTAGGTGGAAACTTCACCAAAACAGCTATAATAGATACAGAGAACAGGTCTGCGGACTTATATGCTCATCTGGGAAATTATAATGTGGTTTCGATGGATCCACCCTATTCTCCAGAAAGGTATATAGAGGCCATTGAGGTCTGCGAAAAGGCAGGGATGGAAGTTATCATAATTGATAGTATTTCGCACTGCTGGGACTACTTAATAGATGTTCACAGCAATATGCCTGGTAATAGTTTCACAAATTGGGGCAAGATAACACCAAGGCAAAATGCTTTTGTCAATAAAATACTTCGCTCTAAAGCCCATATCATATCTACTATGAGGGTAAAGCAAGATTATGTGCTAAATCAGAAAAATGGGAAAATGGTTCCTGAGAAGGTGGGTTTAAAGGCCATACAAAGGAATGACTTAGACTATGAATTTACCATTGTTTTTGACATCGACAGTGCTCACAATGCTAAGGCATCAAAGGATCGTACAGGGCTATTTATTGATAGGCCAGACTTTATAATAAATGCAAGTACTGGCAAAAAGCTAATCCAGTGGTGCGAAAAAGCATCCGGATCAGAAGCCAAAAAGGCTACACTAGAAATAGAAGCTTGTGAAAGCATCGAGGGACTAAGGCACATCTATTCTAAATACCCAGGGATTCGGGATACAATCAAGCCTCTGATAATAGAAAAGAAAAAAGCATTAGAGATGATTGAATCTCAAGTTATATCGAATACACAAATTATTAAACAATCTAAAAACCAAGAAAAATGGAAATGATAACAATCAATAATAATATCGAGAATCAACTTATATCAGAAAATGATGTTACTGTATCACGAGGAAATTTTATACTCGCTAACACTACCCAGGTTAGTATAAATCATATCGAAAAGGAGTGTATAATTCCAGTGTATTCTGACAACGAATCCACTATTTCACATGCTCAATTTATTAAGGCTACTGAAGAGGTCGTACACGCAAATTTTTCTGGACATCGGATATTACAGCCTAATATTAGAGTGTCCCATACTATAAAGGGCCGCGTACCAAGTGCAATAGGAAAACCGGTCAAGGAATTAATACCGGAAGAAAATACAATTTATTATCAACGATGCGCCTTCATAATTGAAGTGCCGGAGATTACAGAAATTGTAAACAACAATAAATTATCTCTATCAATCGGAGGTGTGAGAGCCCTTAATTTTGAGAATTTGTATAGTAAAAGAAAGCTTGAAAAATTTAAGGTATTTATTGGCTATAAAAACTTGGTATGTACTAACCTCTGCATAAGCACTGATGGGTTAAATGCAGATATCAGAGTGAGTAGTGTAGCAGAATTGAAAGATAAGATTAACGAGTTAATCCAACAATTTGATAACGATAGGTTCCTGGGCAACCTAGAGCGGATTAATAAATTCACTTTGGATGAACTTCAGTTTGCACATACCATTGGTAAAATGCGAATGTACACCCATCTAAAAAGGGAAGAAAAAGTTGACAAGTTGACACTTTTGATGAATGACAATCAAATTGGAACAGTAGTGAAGAACTATTATGAAGATGCTAATTTCTCTAGAAGTCAAAATGGAGATATTAACCTTTGGGATTTATACAACCTTATGACCGATGCCAACAAGTCAAGTTATATTGACTCGAATCTGGAGCGCAATGCCAATGCTTTTGAGTTTGTAACTGGACTAGCTGATTCTATGCAGAACCAGACGGAAAATTGGTTTTTAAATTCAATAGTCTTGGATGATATATGAACAAACAAGACCTGGCATGGCAGTTGTCTCACAGCTCGTCAAAATGGATTTATGTTATTACTTGGGATAATCTACTCAAGCAATTATTTACACCCTTCAGAGTGTCTGTATTGAAGCCTGTGGGGTCTTTAAACAAAGGGCAGATTGTTTGGGTGGATCAAGTGAAAGTAACAATGGATTTAAAAACTGTATTTGTCATTGAAGGCTGCGCCTATTTCCATTTTCACTTTGATATTCTTATTGATTAGAAATTGAAATAAAGGAGTTATGCTGTATTTTGGATAATCAAGCTTTTGAGACGGTTTCTCCTGTATCAAAAAACCCCTGAAAATGTTTTGTGCGCATTGGGTAAGAAGAGGAAAAAGGATGAGTTATATAGACTTAAACTTTTTCTCTTCCTAATCCAAGACACCCTCTTTTTGGCAATTATTCTGCATGATTTAAGAAATCCACATTATTATATTATAGCTATTTTCTTATTTCTTATTTAAAATACTGCAACATAATTTTCGTATTTGTAGAGGCTAATTATGTCGATTATGAAATTAAATGGGCTTTAAGATTCAGGTAAACCTTTGATGAAATGTATAAAAGTATTTGAGTTAAATAATTCGAGAAGATAGTGTTATTTATATACTCGTATTATGGTTCATTTGTTTTGGGATAGAATGTAAAAAGTGTGTTAAATACACATTACTATCTAAACAAGCCGTGATATAGAAGCACAAGTCCTTGCTGCATGCTATCCCAATAGATTAACTAGTATAATTTAGATGGGATAAATATGATATTTAGAATATATAACTGAACGGCAAAGTTTCTACTATTATAGACTTAAATGTCAAAAGTGTGAATCTTCCTGGATATCACGCCTCCTGGAGTTCTAGGTTTACTTTTCTTTATACAAAAGTAAACCGAGATCAAATTTATTTTCAATTATGCTGCATCCTTGATATATCTGCCCACCAATTGTTTTGACACATTCAACATATCAGCTATTTCTTTATGAGTTAATGTAGGATCCAATTTATGTATCTCCAAAACTCTTTTATATGTGTCATATTCTAGAACCTCACATATTCTCCATACCTTCTTCTCAATACTAAGCTTCTTTCTCATTTCAGTTCGTCTCCTAGAAGTGAGTTCTTTATTCCATTCATACAACCAAAACCTTAAATATGAATAAGGCTTTTCATAGTTGTCATATATCTCGATACTATGAATTTCCCACTTCCCATTAATCTTGTGATACCACACGTAATCAAAACCATCAAATTTGATTTTGTGATTATTTGGATCAATCAATTGCTCTAATTCTTTGTTACTCCATGAAGTCATTCTATCTGCTTTTCAATACCCTAAAAATAATTAATGCGTTTGCCAGTTCTTGATACTTTACTTTGAAGTTATAAACGAACAGCACCTTACTTGACAGCCAATACTCTTCTTATAGAGCACAGGATTGTCAGTAGGCCACAATTAATTTGAGAACGGTTTTTCAAATAGATTTAGATGGTTATATAATGCTATGCTGACACAGATACGAAAACTAATGGTTCGTTATAATAAATGGTTATAAAAAATGAAGTCTTAATAGGTATTAACTTTTAGGTATTCTATCTTTATTCTTTGTTTCCCTACTATTTTTTATAATTACTGATTAATGAATGAATAAAAATTTCTCTTTAGAGACTTTATGGGCGGAAGTTGGGTTTGTGCCTAATGAATCTCAAGAAAAAGCTATAAAACACATTGATGGTGCTCTTTACCTAACTGCAGGCCCTGGATCAGGAAAAACAAGAGTACTGTTATGGAGAACACTTAATCTAATTGTTTTCTATAACATTAGTCCTGACGAAATAATGCTTGCAACTTTTACGGAGAAAGCAGCACATCAACTTAAAGAGGGACTCCAATCACTTCTCGGGCTAGCAAGCAATCATACAGGTAAACAATATGATTTGGCCAGTATGTATATTGGAACTGTACATTCATCATGTAATAGGCTAATTGGAGATCGAAGATTTTATTCAGATAGAAAAAGAAACAAACCTGTAAAAACGATAGACCAATTAGAACAATACTTTTTCATAAAAAGGCATTCTATTTGGAATAGACTTTTGGATGCAGGAGAATTGGACACTATTGATATTAATGCATACTTCCAAAAGAAAGAACCTTCGTACCCCAACAAGCATAAAGCCATAATAGATATAATAGCTTTATTCAATAGATTTTCTGAAGAAAGATTAGATGTTGAAGAGGCATTGTTTAAAACGGATCAAAGGGATCTGCTGTTTGCTATACTCAGAATGTATAAAGAGTATAGAAATATTCTTATCGAAAATGAAACCTTTGAGAAATGTGATTTATCATTATTGCAAAATAAAGCGTTAGAAGTAATTGAAAGCTTTAAGGACGCATCCAATATTTTCAAGTATTTAATTGTTGATGAATACCAAGACACCAACAGTATTCAAGAGCAATTATATTTTGCCCTTGCAGGAAATAAAAATATTTGTGTCGTTGGAGATGATGACCAGGCTCTTTATAGGTTTAGAGGTAGTACCGTAGAGAATTTTGTGGAATTTCCCAAAAGGGTTAAAAGTTACCTGGGAATTGAAACGACTAAAATTTCGTTATCCATAAACTATAGATCCAAAAGAAAAATTGTGGATTTCTATTCTGGATTTATTGATAAGGAAGACTGGACAAAAAATGGAGATATTACCAGTCAGTATAGGGTGCATGACAAATCTATAGTCGCACATTCAAGTGACAGTCAAACTTCAGTCATTTCCGTCCAGGATGATTGGATTGACCAGACAGCTCAGTTTTGCAAAGAACTTATTCAAAATGAAGTCGTAAGTGACGCCAATCAAATTGCTTTCCTTTTCCCTTCCCTTTCCAATAAAGATGCGAAAAACACTATTCAGACCTTAAGAGATCACGGACTAAACGTATATGCTCCGAGAGCAGGAGTATTTTTAGAGGGTCAAGAGGCAACTGAGTTATTTGGTGTTTTTGCCAATGTTTTTGGGCTACCAGACTCATCAGATTTTTCCGGATTTGAATTTAATCAATACAAAAATTGGATACAAAATGCTGAAAGAACTGGTGCAGAAATCATTGATAGTGATTCTGATTTTAGAAGGTTTGTTGATAACAAAAGAGCTCAATTAGAAACTATTTCAAAGGACTATTCGAGTTTATTAAAGGTCGTAGATAAAAATAACTGGGAGCTTGACGATGTTTTTGATCTTGATAAAATGAGACGGAAATTGGCTCAGGCTAATAACCTTTCAGATGATGCTAAAAAAGCAATATTGAGCCCTTATTTAGCTAGAATAGTAAATGAAAGACAAAATGATGACGCATTACAACCTTTTAAACTTTCTCAAATAATAAATAGAGCAACATCTTTAGACTGGAGTATTCTTGATCTGTTTTATCAAATAACAGGATTTAATCATTTTAAAAATTATTTTGATTTAGCTCAAAATGAAGGAAACGAAGCCCCAATTTGTAACCTCTCTAAAATCACTGAATATTTAAGCAAGTTTATGGAGTTGTACTCCTCCATATTGTCTGGAAGCTTCATGCAAGATGAAGGCTTTTTGAGATTATTCTTTTCTTCATACTTATATACAATCTATCGCTTAGGAGAATCTGAATATGAGAATGACGAAGACCCATTTCCTAAAGGGAATATTCAGGTTTTAACCATACACCAATCTAAAGGCTTAGAATTTCCCATTGTATTTATGTACCCCAAAAGGAGGGAATTTGCTGAAGCTGACCAAAAAGAAGTAATCATTAGAAATTTGAAAGAAGTGGAAGGTGAGCCACTTGATAAAATTGGAAGATTTGACTTAATGAGAATCTTCTATGTGGGTTTATCAAGAGCTGAAAAACTTCTCATTCTACCAAAACTTGCGCCAATAAAATCTAAAAAAGGAAGATGTATTATTTCATATATAAACAATACCCTGCAGGAAACCAATGCTTTAGATATGCAAAGCTTTGACAAATCCTTTCTTGAAATTGATCATGTCAAGGAATCTGCATTAAGCAAACCTTATTCCTATACTGCGGATTATTTAACCTATGATAGATGTCCAAGACAATACATGATTTTCAGAAAATATGGATTTATTCCCTCAAGAACTCAAACCATGTTCTTTGGCTCCTTAGTACATAATACCATTGAAGATTTACACCAGTTTTTAATTTCAAAAAGAGAGCAAGAGGCATGAAAGATGAACTTAACTTACTGAAAAAAGACAAGGCCAAGCTTAAAGAGCTGCAATACCTTGTAGAAGTGGAAGAATGGATAGCTCAAGAATATGAAGCTAACTATGAAAGATTAAGACTAGAAGGAGGCCACGCATTAACTCCCGAAATAAAAAGACAAGGGCTACTTCAAATTATTATGTATTTCAGGAAAATGAGAGAAGTAGCAGAAACTGTTACTGAAACTGAAGTGAAATTAACCTTGCCTGAGCAACTATCTCCAAGGGGAAACAAGTTTACAATTGAAGGAGTTGTGGATATCATTAGAGAAAAAGACACCACGACTATGTATGACGTGAAAACACATGATGCAGATTATGTAAAAGCTAATCAGGAGGATTATTTAGACCAACTAAATGTGTACACCCACATTTGGCAAAACCTAAGAAATGAAAAACTCAATGGCACGGCAATTATAGCAACACAGTTTCCCAGGAGTCTAAAAAAGGCCATTGATGCAGATGATGAAGAAAAATTACAAAGAGAATTAGAAAAATGGGATCCCGTAATTCCAATTGCATTTTCACAGGATAAGGTAGAAACTACCATAAACAAATTTGCCTGCGTAGTGGACAAAATAGAAAGCAGAGAATTTAAACCCCCCAGTATAGATATATTGCTTGAAAGAATAAAAGGAACAAGACAGAGATTTGCAACAAGAGTTTGTAGAAACTGCGATGCAAGGTTTTCTTGTGATGCCTATAGGGAATATTCTCAAAAATCCAGCGCTTATAGCGGTGGGTTTGCGGAATATATAAGTGATTTAGGAAATACGGATGAAGTTGAAAACTTTACGAATACTAATGCATTTGAAACCCCACCACCAACTAACATTGATGATTTAATTTAAAAAGATAAGAACAAAATATGGCTGAAGAATTTACACCCCAATATTCATTTACCGATGACAGACTAAATGAACTAAAGCAGCTTTTTCCAGAAGCTTTTGAAGATGGAGTTTTCAATTTAAACACGCTTAAAGAACTTATTGGGGAGTACAGCACTGATAGCTCAGTAAAGGAACACTTTGGCCTTAATTGGATGGGTAAACAGGATGCGAGAAGAATTGCTGCTAAAGCACCAACAGGCACTTTAAAACCTTGTCCAGGAGAAGGTGTAAATGAAGATTCTACGGAGAACATTTTTATAGAGGGAGAGAACTTAGAGGTACTCAAGATCCTAAGAAAGTCCTACATGAGTAAAATTAAGATGATATATATAGATCCTCCTTACAATACTGGCAATGACTTCATCTATAATGACACTTTTGCTGATAGCACCGAAGATTATTTAAGAAAAACTGGAGAAAAAAGTGATGAAGGACTTTTGGTATCTAACCCTAAATCCTCTGGGAAATATCATGCCAATTGGCTCTCTTTTATGTATCCAAGATTAAGGTTGGCTAAAGACCTATTGAAAGAAGATGGTGTTATTTATATTTCAATAGATGATAATGAATTGGATAACTTAAAAAAAATATGTGATGAAATTTATGGGGAAGAGAACTATAGAGGTACAATAATAAGGTGTACAGGCACTAGAATGGGAAGTGGAAATACAAAAATCTCAAGTGAACTTGATTATGCTCTAATTTATACAAAAACAGAAAAGTTCAGATTTTCTGGCCTTCCAATGGAATTAAAAGATTTAAAAATTTACGATTTAGAGGATGAAAAAGGGAGGTACTTACTAAGATCATTGAGAAGAACTGGAGGTGAAAACAGAAGAGAAGATAGACCTTCAATGTTCTACCCAGTTATATCGCCAGATAAAGAAGAAGTGTTCCCTATAGCTCCGGAAGGTTGGGAGAGTCGATGGGTGTGCTCTGAAGACACATATAAGAAATTATTAAAAGAGGGAGAAATTGAATGGAAAAAAGTCACTAAAAAAGGTATTGGAAAATGGCAAGTTTATCAAAAGCACTATTTAGGTGAAGCTACTAAGTTTGCTTCAAACTTATGGAACGATATTGAAGGAAATAAAAAGGCAACAAGGGAATTAAATGAAATATTTGATGGCATAAAATATTTTGATCATCCTAAACCTGTTGATTTTTTGAAAAGAATTATTAACATCTCAAATGTAAATAATGATGATCTAATTCTAGATTTTTTCTCTGGAAGCGCTTCCACTGGACATGCGGCATTTGAATTAGAATCTAAACATGTAAATTTTATTTTAATTCAGTTGCCCGAAATATGTAATGAAAAAACTAATGCATATAGAGATGGGTATTTAAAAATTTCAGATATAGGTAAGGAAAGGTTAAAAAGGATTTCATCTAAATTGAAAAAAGGCTTTAAAGTTTATAAACAAAATACATCTACCATTTATAAATGGCAAGAGTTTGTCCCTGACCAAGATGGAGCTTTACCAGACTTATTTAATAACTTAGAACTGGCCTATAAAACCCCCCTGCAAGATGGAGTTATTACCCAAGACTTTATTACAGAAGTAATTTTACAGGAAGGGTTTCCTTTAACTTCAGAACAGGTAGAAGTAGTATCTGGCATATTCAAAATAACTCATGAGTGGGTGCCTTACACTTTGTATGTGACTATGTTATATAGTTTCAAGGATACAGATTTTGGCAAACTTGATTTGCAACACACCGACCATTTTGTTTGCCTGGACAAAGCATTTGAAGGTAATGATTCGCTAAAACAGCAATTTGATAATCAGTGTAAACTATTTACCATTTAAGACCTATGAAATTCAAATTTAATCCCAATCAGGAGTTTCAGTTAAAGGCCATTAAAAATGTAGTGGATTTGTTCGAAGGTATTGGAGAATATCATACTCAGTTCACTTTAGGTAGTGAGATAGCGCCAAATCTTCCAGAAGATGAAGATTTAGATGATGATTTCCTTCTGGAAAATCTACAGTTTGTTCAAGAGGAATTTGATATGCAGATGGACGCAAGGGATACACCAACTATGAAAATTGGGGTAAGCCATTCCTTGGAAAAAGAAAGAGGTCAAATGTTAGAAGGAGTGAGCAATGATACTTATGAGTACCCAAGCTTCTCAGTAGAAATGGAAACGGGTACTGGTAAGACCTATGTTTATCTAAGAACTATTCACGAGCTCAGCCAAAAGTATGGCTTCAATAAGTTTGTAATTGTTGTACCATCTATTGCTATCTATCAAGGAGCGAAAAAGAGTTGGGAAATTACAAGAGATCATTTCAAAACTATTTATGGAAATGACTTTTGTGCCCTAAGAGCTTATGATTCCAGTAGAATACAAGAAGTAAAAACCTTTGCTACAGCAAAAAACATTGAAATTCTCCTAATCACATTGGCAGCTTTTAATTCTGTTTCAAACAATCTTTACAAACCCACTGATAAATTACCAGGAGAATTATTGCCTTATGAGTACATTCAACAAACAAGACCTATTGTTATATTGGATGAACCTCAAAACATGGGTTCCCAGAAATCCAAAGATGCATTATGCACATTAAAACCATTATTCTCCTTAAGGTATTCTGCAACACATAGAGAAACTCCAAATTTAGTTTATAGGCTAACGCCTGTAGAAGCATTTAGGAGAAACTTGGTGAAGAGGATTCAAGTAGTTGGTGTAGAGCAAAAAGAATTAGGAGGAAAAGTTCCTATTTCACTTAAAAAAGTCTCAGGAACAGGAAGAAGTGCAAAAGCAACTTTGGCAACCTATACGAGTAAAAATGGAATCCAAAAGATAGAAGAAGTCATTCTTAAAACTGGAGATAATCTTTTTGATAAAACCCATATTGAAGAGCATAAAGGAATGAAAATTCACAATATTGGATCCTCTAAGGGAGAAGAATTTGTGGAATTTGAAAACGGGACAGTATTGACTGCTTATGGAGGAGATGGAATATCAAAACCAGATGTATTTAGATATCAAATAAAAGAAACTCTTGCACAGCATATTGCTCATCAAAAAAAGGTAGAAAGGCACGGAGCAAAAGTTTTATCATTGTTCTTTATTGATAAAGTGAAGAACTATGTTGGAGATGGTATTCAACCAGGAATAATAAAGAAAATCTTTAATGAAGAATTTAGAAAGCTAAAAGACCAGCTTGAAAGATTTAAAGATAAAACCCCGGAAGAAGTACAAGCGTCATATTTTGCTAGTTATAGATATAAGCGAAAGGGAGGCCACGAGGAAACTATTTATTTAGATGATGAGGCATCAAATGAAAAGCAAAGAAAAGCTGAAAAGAAACAGTTTGAGCTTATCATGAGGAAAAAGGAAGAATTACTTTCCTTTGATAATGATGTATGCTTCATCTTTGCACATTCCGCTTTAAAAGAGGGTTGGGATAATCCAAATGTATTTCAGATTTGTACCCTTAATCAAACGCTCTCTAAAGACAAAAAAAGGCAAGAGATAGGAAGGGGATTAAGGTTAGCAGTTAATCAAAAACTTGAAAGACTTAATGATGACCAGGTAAATATTCTTACAGTCATAGCCAATGAAAGCTACGAGTCCTTTGCGAACACGCTGCAGCAGGAATACTTAGAACAAGAAGGAGAAGCTCCGCCAAAGCCAAAGCCAAAGAGAGCCCCTGCTAAGAGACAAGATAAGTTCTACACAAGCGAAGAGTTTAGAGATTTTTGGAAAAAACTAACGCTGAAATCAATTTATACGATAAATGTAAATTCAGATAAGTTATTAGCTGAAATCAAAGAGAAATTTAAAGACAAGAAAAACAATACTTTTCCTGTACCAAAGGTAGTCATCAGTAAAGGTAACTTTGTAATTACTACGTTCACTTTCAGAATCAAATCTTTTGAAGATAACAATACTGCTGTGGTTAGTGTCATAAAAGAAGATACTAAAGGTAACCGAATTAATTTGGGAGGTGATTTATTTGATGGAGGATTACTAATTTCTGAAAATGATGATCTAGAAAAGCTTTTAAAAGAACCCAAATTGAGAGGGTTTAAGGTAAACTCAATTGAGTCAAAAAAGTCTAATCCAGATATTGAATTTAAAAATGGGTTTAAAGTTTCAAAGTTTAAACCAGAAACCTATACAGTTAGTGATAATAGGGACGTTAAATCAAAAGATTCTAAATCAGGACTTTCTAAATTTCCTATTTTCAATGTTGTCAACAAACTTGAACAGGCAACTTCTCTAACAAAGGAAACCTGTTTCAAAATTCTTAAAGCTGTTCCGTATGATGAGCTGCCTAAACTATTTAGAAATCCTGAAGGGTTTACAAACAAGTTGATAGAAATAACCAAAAATGCACTTGCCATTCATGTAGCTGAGAACATTGAATTTGAGCTATCCAAGGACATGAAAGAAGATAATTTAGAAGAACTCTTCCCGGAAAAAATAGATTACGTACAAACTGAGATAGTTGAGTCTGAAAATCATGGATTATACGATCGCACCCAAAAAGACTCGGAAATTGAAGAAGTTTTTGTGAGTAGTAAATTGGAGGTTGATAATAATGTACAATTCTTTTTCAAGTTCCCATCAAAATATAAAATTGACTTCCCTAAAATTATAGGTAACTATAATCCTGATTGGGGAGTTCTCAGAAAAGATTCCGATGGAGTGAAGGTTCAATTAATTAGAGAAACAAAAGGCACTGCTATTATTGAAAATCTAAGGTTTGTACACGAAATAAATAAAGTTAAGGTGGCCAAGAAACATTTTAAATCACTTGGAATTGATTATGATGTTATAAAGGGAGATGAGGATAAGTGGTATATAAAAAAAGAAGATGCAGAATTAAATGGGCTGCTTTAAAAAGTCAAAGAGTTGTTCAAATTGATATGTCAAAATGGCAAAATATTGCGTTATTCTCAATAAAATACCCAATTCTCTAAACAGGAAAAGCTAATCGCCTGATAATCAGGTATAATATTTGTGATATAACTATGTTTATGTCAAATAGAGCTTTAAGTTTAGTCACTTTCAGTCTTATGATGCCGTTTATTCCTTTTCAACTACAATTGATATTAGTGTAATGCAATCAAGTTTTATTATCTGGTGCTAGCATTTTTCTCCAAGTTTAAGGCCCCTGGATAATACTAGTGTAGAACATCTTAATTTAATATTGGGTATAAGCGCATTAATTTCTTTCTCTGCAATTTCAAGAATTTCTTTTGAAGCTTGTACATATCCTTGCCCATCAAAAACTATAAATTCTTCCAATGTTATATTTTGGGCATTACTAGTAAGTAAATACTTTATAGAACCTATTGACCCATCTTCATGTTTTATATTATTAGCCTTCAAGACTTTAATGGGCTCGGAATTAAGAACTGCACTTAATCCAAACTTATTCTTATATAATTCAATTCGGTTTCTTGCACCTAAATAGTCAGCATGTGCAAGTTTGTCGGCCAATTGTTTGGCAATTTTCATTTTATCCGAATTATTTCCCAAAAGGTCATCAATATGCTTATCCAACTTTTTCCTTTGAATCTTATGATCAGTCGATTTAAATTCATCCCACGTAGCAGCTTCAATAAATCCCTGGTGAGATTTAATTTCTGATGCAATCCTGATAAGGAACTCCATTGATCTCCCAAGCTCTAGGAGCTTTACCATTTTATCCCAAGATTCATTAAAATATTCAATTAAATTCTTTCGAGTATTATCCATGTTTCGTTCCAGGTAATTATTAATTGTAACTAAAATAATGAATGGATTTGTAATAGTATTTAGTACGGTAATATTAAGATTTTTATAGACCACATCATTATATAATATAACTGATGTTGCAGTGGTTGGTTTTTGGGATATAGAATAGAGTGGGCGAGAACAAGCAATTACTTATAGCCAATGTTGTGCTTTCGTTATTTTTTTAAAGAAATCTCTTGTTGACAAAGAGCTATTATTTCATCTATGCTCCTTTTTAGATTTTTATAATTTCTTTCATTTTTTCTGTTCCAAATCCTTGTACTATTTACAAGATTTTCAAACTCCAACAATTTGTAAACTTCCTTGTAGTCCGCATCAAATCCAGAAGCAATCTGTGAGTTTTGTTTACCATCGCTAGTAATACTTGTATAGTTCGAGTTTTTGTATAAGAAAGGAAAAATGAATTGATTTCGCTCATTCACCGCCCAGGTTTCATCTTCTTTAACATCATTCAGAAATCCATTCCAACTGGAAAGTAAGTTCTTCAGTTTTTCATTTTTGATAATCTGAATCTTTCCTGAACTTATAATGTTTTCTAATATACCATTACTTGGGTCATAAGTTATTATGCTTGTTAAACCCCAATTTATAAGAGAATCACTTTCAATTTTGGATAGCTTCATTTCACGATTCCCAGTATTATTTAAAATTGTTTCACAGCTTTTCTGTATTAGTTGTGCTCTTTTTATCGAACGTTCGAGTTCATTTTTATTATAAGTAAATTCTTTATGAAGTGATTCTATAAGTTGTAATTCCTCTTTGTTTATTTTTCTATTTTCATTCCAATTATTAATCTGTAAAGCAATCAAAATCCCAATAACTACAAGTACAATTTCACCAATAGCGTATTTAAGGTATTTACCAGTTTTGTTTTTCTCCATTAGGTCGTAGCGAATTTTTCTAAAGAATTTAATCATGCGAAGTTGTGGTTGGCCGTTGCTTTACCAAGATACTGAATTATCCTTTATAGCTTTATCCTAAATGATTAAGTTGAAAATTAAAGACCACCACATTAGACAGAGTAAAAGATGTCGTAAAGGTCGGGGGGTAGCTATTCTTAATTGTAAGATGCTTATTGATATAGAAACTATACCTGATTTGACCTGAAAAAGTAGAAACCTATATCTTTTGAAGAGTCATTGAAAAGTCTATTTTACAAGAGAACGGTTTGATAGTGTTTCTAAGACTAACTACAACAATCTTTGTTTTGTTGAATGGGTGGACAAGCTACCGTACCATAGGAGCAGAATACACAACAATCCCCCTCTTTGGGTCTTAATACTTCTTTACAATTTTCACAATCATAAAAGAATTGGCAAGCTGTTGTTGGCATCAGTTCTTCCTTGCTATGCCCGCACTTTGGACATGTAATCGTGGATTCCAAAATAACTTCCATTATTCTATTAATTTATATCCCGTTTTCCTAATAGCTGATTCTATTTCATCTGCGGTCACCAAACTATTATCATACTTTATGAAAGCTTTGGATGTTTCATAATTTGCATTGACCTCTAAAATGCCCTCTAGTTTATTTATCTCGTTTTCAATATGCGCTTCACATCCTGTACACGTCATTCCTTCTACAGAATATGTCAATTCAACTACGTTACTTTCAGATACATAAACTACTTGCTTTCCAGTATTTGAGTTGGGATAAAACATATGAGAGTAGTAAGGAAATGCCAACATTGTACACGCAAAAATGGTAACTAAAAATAGGAATGTTTTGGATTGGATAAATTTAGGTTTATCATCATCACAGGCGCAATCAATATCCTCTGAACGTGGTTTTAATTTTTGATACCATGCAAAACCAAGAATGCAAACGGTAATACCTATTAAAATAGGTCTGTACGGCTCTACCCAAGAAAAGGTAGAAGCAATTCCCGTAGTACCAGAAAGCAACGCCAAGACAGGCGCAATACAGCATAGTGAAGCTACAATGGCTGAAAATATTCCAGCAAAAGCAGTTCGATTGGATGTCACAGTTTTTTTCATATTATGCAATTTTTCTCTCAGATTCTATATTATTCAATATGGCAGCCAAAAAAGCTTTATTCTCTAATGAAATACGATAAAAGATAGTTTGACCCTCTCTACGGGTGGCTATGACATTAGCATCCCTCATCTTACGTAAATGTTGGGAAATAGCAGGAACACTCATTTGCAAAATATCGGCAAAGTCACATGGACATAACTCGGTTTCCTGTTGTAATAAAAACAGTATTTTAAACCGAACTTCATTGCCCGCTAATGCCATAATTTTGCTTATAGATTCTATAGAAATTGCAACAGCGTTCAAATCTTCTTTGCAACGCATTATTTGAACGTGGTCAGCTTCTGCCCTGATACAGCTAGTTTTAAGTTTCATAATATACTATTTTAAACAAAGTTATAATTATATAATTATTTAAGCAAATACTTAAATACCTTATGTGCGTCTCTCTTTATAATTGCCATTTTATGTACTTTTGGATTCTATCCGCTAAACCTTTTTAGTATTGATTCATAACAAAAATAAATAGACCACCACATTAGACACTATAACAGATGTTTTAGTAGTTGAACAAGAAGTCAAAGGATTAGATAAACAGTAGATGTTAACTATATTTAATTGGTCTTCAATTCCCTATCAATAGTATCAACAATTATACTCGCCTTTTCTGACACTTTTACATACATGTCCTTAATAATTTCCAAGTTATAAATCCAATTTGCAATGAGGTTTTCAAATCTCAGGCTTTTCAATATTAATCTATTATCTACAGCTAATTTACTATCCGAAGTACTAAATGATTGCATGATAGGATCTAATTTATCAACGTTTTTCCATGTGAAATAATCTAATGTGAAGGGGAAAACGTATTCTCGAGAGAATTGTTCCGCCCATTCTTCTCGAGATTTTGCCTGCTCAATGGTAGAACCCCATTCCGATAGCATTTTGCTCAATTCTTTGTTTTGAATTATTGAGAGCCGCCCTGAGCTGATAACTTCGTTATACACACTCTGATTTAAGTGAAGATTTAGACTTAGAAAAGAGTTTAACATTAATTGATTCAGACTATCTTGGGTAACTGTATGAATATCTTCATCGAACAAGCCATATAAAACAATTACCGATTTTTTATCAACATCATATTGCTTTATAAATTCAGCAATCAATTTTTCGTTCGATTTAATTTCTTGCTTTAGATTTCTCAAAGTCTCCATTTCTAATTTACTAGTTTTCCGTTTTTCATTCCAATTATTAACCTGTAACGCTAGTAAGATTCCCACAGTCACTAATAAAATTTCCCCAATAGCATATCTGGCATATTTGAAGAACTGGCTATCATCAGCCAGTTTCTTGCGGATTTTACGAAAGAAGTTGATCATGGTAAGGAAGTAGTTGGTTGTTCTTCCTAAGGTAATGAAATAAAATAAGAGGTATAGATCAGTCTGATAAAATTCAAAATGAAGACCACCACATTATATACCATCACTGATGTGGCTCTTGTCGGAGGCGGGGCATATCCGCAACCGGGTGAAATATCACTTTCCCATAACGGAGTGTTGTTTCTTGATGAATTGCCCGAGTTTAAACGGGGCGTATTGGAAGTTATGCGGCAGCCTTTGGAAGACCGTGAAGTGACCATTTCAAGGGCCCGCTTTACAGTAACCTATCCCAGTAGTTTTATGCTCGTAGCGAGCATGAATCCGAGTCCCGGGGGTTATTTTAACGATCCTGACTCACCTGTTACCTCTTCCCCGGCTGAAATGCAGCGGTATTTAGGCAAGATATCAGGTCCTTTGTTGGACAGGATTGATATCCATATAGAAGTAACCCCCGTTCCTTTTGAAAAACTTTCAGATGAGCGCAAAGGGGAAGGGAGTATTGCTATTCGAAAACGCGTAACTGAAGCAAGGGAGATACAGACATTGCGATTTGAGGGTTTGGAATCGGTTCATTACAATGCACAAATGAATACCAAACAAATTCGTTCATTCTGCAAACTGAACGATGCTTCTCTGGCCTTACTAAAAAATGCCATGGAACGCCTCAACCTGTCTGCAAGGGCTTACGACCGGATTTTAAAAGTGGCGAGGACTATAGCCGATTTGGAAAAAACCGCAAAAATTAATGGAAACAATATTAGTGAAGCCATTCAATATCGAAGTTTGGATAGAGAGGGGTGGTTAGGTTAATTAAGGTTCGAAGTTGGAAGTACGAAGTACGAAAGTCAAATTTTTGGTTACACTATTTAAAATGGGAATAATAATAGGGCAATGCAGGATCTGAAATTTAGAACTAAAAGATTTGCAGTTGACTGCTGGAATTTGTGCAAAAATATTCCAAAATCACGAGAATTTGATGCGTGGGCAAGACAGCCCTTAGGCTAGCGCGAGCATCATGCTCGTGCTATTGAAATATAATCAGTTTAAAAGTAAATGAGTAGAAAATATAAGTTCAAGAATCCAACTGCTGTTTATTTCATAAGCTTTGCCACGGTATATTGGATAGATGTATTTACAAGGCAAATATATTTTTCAATTTTGGAGGAAAGCATTACATATTGTCGTGAAGAAAAGGGCATGGAGGTGTTTGCATATTGTTTTATGCCTAGTCATGTTCATATAATATTTCGATCTGATTTTGAGGACCCTTCGGGATTGCTAAGGGATTTTAAAGGTTTTACTGCAAGAAAATTGATAAAAGCCATTGAAGAGAATCCGCAAGAGAGCAGAAAAGAATGGCTGCTTTGGATGATGAAACGAGCAGGGCAAAAAACTAGTAACGTCGCCAATATGCAATTCTGGCAACAACATAATAAGCCCATAGAACTATGGAGTGGAAAAGTAATTAAACAAAAAATTGAGTATATCCATAACAACCCAGTAGTACAGGGTTTTGTGACTGATCCCATCCATTGGAAATACAGTAGTGCAAGAAATTATTCGGAAGATAATACTGTTTTAAAAATAGATAATGAAGGTATGAATTTGGGTTTAATGGATTTTTAGCATAGCACGAGCGTGACGCTCGCGCTAACGGGGGACTGGTGATTATCACATTGATTCATTTTTAACGAAACTGTTATTATCCATTTTATAGAGTAACTAGTTTATGATAATTGTCTAATACAGGAGTTATATTAAATCAATACTACATTTGACAACTAAAATTTTAATATAGACTACTCCATTATACAATATAACAGATGTTTTGTTGGTTAGGGAAACACCATCAGCCTTTCATTATTTCATTGAAAGAATTAATCTTCTTGTTTTTTCCTTAATTCCACTGCAATCATTTCAACCAATTCTTCTGTGTCATGTAAAGCTTTGGTTTTCCAATTCAGAGCAAGTTGTCTGAAATGAGTTCTATGTATGACCATATTCTTATAGGTAGTGTCCTCCATCAAAGCCTCATAATTTGTGGGTTTTAGTTCGCGGAAGTCAGTCTGACGAAAATGCCTGTGTATCATGGGCAGTACGGAAGAAGGCCAAAATTGATTTTCCAAGCGCACGGTCTCAGCAATTAAGCTGGAATAGACCACATCAAATAAATTGATAATGCTTCTTTGTAGAGATTCTTTTTGAATAATATCAATTCCTTTAAATTTTAGAGATTCATAACTCGATGCCGAAATAATAATATCTGGGGAGTATATGGCTTCAGAGAAAATTGCATCTAAAGAAGGATTATATGGCTTTCTTTCATCAAGGTGCTTGATAATTTTATTGGCCTGATTTATTGTTTGCTGCTCCAATATGATATCATCACTCAACCGGCTAATGTTGACCAACAAATCTTCTTGTAAGGCATTAAGAATTTTTTGTTCTGTGATTCTATCTTTCCGTTGCTCATTCCAATTATTCACCTGAAGTGCCAACAAAATACCTATCATGACCAATGCGATCTCGCCAATAGCATACCTCATGTATTTTAAAGGCTTGTTGTCATCAGCCAGTTTTTTACGGATTTTACGGAAAAAATTGATCATAATGAAGAAGAGGTTGGTTGTTCTTCCTAAGGTAATGATTTAATATAAGAGACTTAAAATCAATCTGGGAATAATCGAATAGAAGATCACCAAATTAGATAGAATCATAGTATATTAGGAGATAGGTAGCCACCCGCCCGTACCGAAGGGTACGTTCGGGCGAGTTGATTATTCACATTGTTAGCCTTTCCTTATTCTTTATCTTCTTTCTTAATCATAACAATTAGTTCATTTTATCTTTAATCTAAGGGATAATGCAGCTTCTACCTATTACTCCCTTATTTTTAATTCTTGGTCAATCATTCTGGATAGTTGTAAAGATTCCTCAATAAGTTCTTTGTAGGTATTTATAATATCAACCTTCCATATACGTCGACTACTTAACATATTAGTGAACTCAGCATCTTTTTTTAGTTTTTCAAAGTCATTGACAGTGCCATTACCTCGTTTATCAAATTCAATATGTCGTAAATACACCGTATTTAATTGGCTATGTTCAGTACTACTGACCTTTTTTATGACATCGGAAAATCTAATATACCTTATATTGAATAAATGAATAACGTTTTCTCGCAAAGAGTTAGATGAGATTAAATCAAAACCCAATGTCTTTAATGTTTCGAAGGCAGAATTTGCTATGTTAAATTCCTCTGTCCAAGCAATAGAAGCATATTTAGTACCCAATGAATCGTGATAAGGAATGTTATTTTTGATTTGCTCCATTATAATATCAATATTCTGAATAATTGAATCTTGGTTCACTATTTCTGCAGAAAACTGATTCACATTTACCTCTAAGTTTTGTTTAATTTCTGTCAAAATGTTAATCTCTTTATCTCTATCGGCACTTTCATTATTCCAATTATTAATCTGCAATGCAATTAAAATCCCAATTACAACAAGTACAATTTCGCCAATGGCATAAAAGAGGTATTTGCTCAACTTGTTTTGAGATAGAAGTTGTTGGCGAATCTTTCGGAAGAATTTTATCATGTGAAGTGGTTGGTTGTTCTTCCTAAGGTAATGATTTAATATAAGAGACTTAAAATCAGTCTAAAAATAATTAATAGAAGACCACCACCTAATAAAGCGTAACAGTTTTGCCTTAGTTTGATAAGTTGCATGCACGTTTAGCTATACTTTAATTTACTTCTCCCAATTCATCCTGGATAAGCTGAAGAACTCTCTTAGTCTCAACAAGCATTTTTTTATATTCCCTCATATAAAAATTTCTCTGTCCCTCCGCAATATTGATTAAGCCATAGAAATAATGATCTTTAGCTACTTCATTAAAATTTCTTGGCATCCAGTTACCATTATTATACCTAATAAAATGATCAATTAAATAAGTATCTAAATCAGGCCTAACCTCTTCGCCCCACTTCTGCATTCGACTCAGTTCTATATAGGTATTCTCATGAAGGTTGACGATCTCTTTTTTCAATATTTCATTTCTTATTATTTCAAAACCGATATTCTTTAAAGACTCATAGCCAGCTTTTGATAATGCTAAATTTGCATGGTTCATCAAAGCCCAATGAAAATGCCGGCCTAAGGTGTCTATAGTTTGATCACCGTTTTTAATGGCAGCAAAGATTATTTGACCTGATTTGTTATGCCTTTGGATTCTTGCTATCTTACGTTCGGCTTTATTGATGGTCAATTCCATATTCTCAACAAGGTTCAAAAGAGCTTTTTTTTCTATTTCCCGATCTTTTTGAAACTCATTCCAGTTATTCACCTGCAATGCCAACAGAATACCTATCATTACCAACACAATCTCGCCAATAACGTACAAAAGGTATTTGGAGACTTTATTTTGAGTAAGCAGTTGTTTGCGTATTTTTCTAAAGAAGTTGATCATAGGATATTGTTAGCCTTTCGTTATTTTTCTTCAATCTCTTTAATTATTGCATCGACTAATTCATTGTTTTCACTAATTGCATTTTGTCTCAATTGGATAGCAACCGTTCTTGAATGACGCCAAAAACTTAAAATACCCCTGAATCTTTGTGAATGAACTACTTTGTCATAATCAAAGGGAGTTGCTCCCATCTTTTCAAATGGTTGATTGGGAATAGATGGGTGGGTAAGAAATAATTCTGTAAAAAGCGGTATTATATTAATATCGTGAATTACTCCAGATTCCCTGGCAACATCTGATATTTCATTATAGGTCTTCTCGTATAAATCGATGATTCCTTGTCTAAGTTTATTGGATTTGATTAGTTCTACTCCTTGTGATTTTAATGTTTCATACCCCGAAGATTTTCTTGATGCAGTAGGATAATATGTAGTATTGATAAAATGAAAGTCTAATGAATCATTGTAAACCTTATATTCATTAATGTTTTCAAATACGATATCGATTGAATTGATAACACTTCGTTCTTCCTTTATGTCAGCCTCAAACCTCAAGTTATTGAATTGGATATTTTCTTTTATCTCGAGAAGTATATCACTGCTTTTGGCAATGTCCTTTTTATTTTCGTTCCAATTATTAATTTGAAGCGCGATCAAAATACCTATCACAACCAATACAATCTCCCCAATGGCATACAAAAGGTATTTGGAGACGTTATTTTGACTAAGGAGTTGCTGGCGAATTTTACGGAAGAATTTTATCATTGGTTGGCCTTTCCTTTTTTTAATTCAATTTCTTCCTCGAGAAATGTCGCGATTTTTAGCATTCTTTGATAGCGTAAATCTTGAAAAAATATAATTTCGTTTCGTTTATGAATAGTTGATTGAAGTATGTTAGCATAGATGGTATTCCCTTTAAGTGACTGGTAGTTCAGGGGGATCATCTCTTTTGTATTATCTGGCATGTTCATGTTGATGCTTTCAAATAACTCGGTGATTACCGGTACAACCGTACCATATTCGTATAGGTTATTTCTTTCATAAAGTTTTTCAAGTACAGCGGAATTTGTTTCGTAAGCCCACGTTAACAGTTCTTTTAAGGAATCGTTGCCGATAAAGCCCAGGCCATAGTTTTTTGCATTTTCATAGGCATGTGATTTTATTTGACCTATGTATCGAGTATGGGCATTTGCAAAGTGAGACTTCAAAGAATCTTGATATGGCAAGTTATCTTGAAAGTACCTGAGAATTAACTCGCAAGATGCCTTTGATTTTTCATTTGCTTCTATTTGTCCTTTTTGAAATTCAAGTTCTCCTGGAAAAGCTCCTCCTTTTAAGACAGCATGTAATTCCTGAAGTATTTTTAGTTCAACTTTGTCTGACTTTCTTCCTTCATTCCAATTATTGATCTGCAAGGCGATTAAAATACCTACAACTACAAGAACAACCTCGCCAATAGCATACAAAAGGTATTTGGAGACTTTATTTTGATTAAGGAGTTGCTGGCGAATTTTTCTAAAGAAGTTAATCATAAAAAGGTGAGGTTGGTGGTTTCCTTATCAAGGTACGGAAATATTTTATTCCAATAATTTGTATTCAATTAGACTTAAAAGTAAGTAATCCTATATCATAAATTATTAGTTACCGTTTAGTACTATCCACATCAGTGAGAAGTGCTGTTAAATACTCTATGAATTAAATCTATCCCTTCTTTTGGAGAATAGAACAGATCAATTACGCCACGGGCATAGATCTGCCAAGACAATTGTAATTTATATCCATTTTGAGGACTGAACCCGTATGGACATCAAAGATTTATTATCTTAGTACACATAGGTAGGATATTGTCAATGATGCTATCCCTTTGTTAATTTTCATTATGACCAACTACTAACCAATGATAAAATTCTTTAGAAAAATTCGATACGAACTTATGGAGAAAAGTAAAACGATAAAGTATTTAAAATATGCTTTTGGAGAAATTCTTCTTGTAATGATTGGAATATTATTGGCATTACAAGTTAATAACTGGAATGAAAGCCAAAAAGATGAAACGGAGACTCATATTTATTTGACCAATTTAAGAGGAGCTCTAAATGACGATATTGCTTCTTTGGAATCTAACATTTCTTTCAATAAAACACGATTAAAAGGTATCTTTTATATACTTGAACATTCAGAATTGAACACACAAACTTTTACAGAAATGGAATGGATTGATGTTTCTAAAAATGATGATGTAAATCATACATGGAAGGGTTCGTTTCCAGATTCATTAAACCGAAAGTTTACCAATTTGGCTTTTTCCATGCTTGGCCGTGGTTTCGGAGGCGCTACTTTTAACAAATCAGTAATCAATGAGTTATATTCCACAGGCTCCTTCTCCAACATTCACAACGCCATTCTAAAAAGTAAAATTGGTGATTATTACAGCTTTGTGGCCCAACGCCTTGAAGGTTATGCCATCGAAGAACATGAAGAATGGGCGAATGAAACCACTCGATTTTTACGTGACAAGTACGGTATATTTAACTTAGATGTTTCAGATTTGGAAGATCCTATTGCTTCTTTAAAGGGCAAAAAAGATGTGGTACACCAATTGCGATATCTGGCTCTTGAAGTAAATTATCATTGCATTTGGGCCTCACAATCTCAAAAAAAGGCTTTGGACTTGATAAGACTTATTGAAAAAGAAGAACAGATCTTGAAAAATTAACAAGTTAAACATAGTTTCTTTTTAGTATTATCTACATCTGTAATAAGTGATGTGAAATATTCTACAAATTATATCGAGGCTAGTTTTTCACACACGAAAGATGTTTAATTTAATCCTCAAATCTCCTTAGGAACATTGCTGTACTTGTCCGATGATTATTCATGTTTGGCATAACGGTTAGTAAATGAAGCTTAGCAACCTTATGGGAGCTATGATTTCATATTCATTGTTGTGCTTTCGTTATTTTTCAATTCTATACTCTCTTAAGCACTTAGAGATAATTAATCTCATTCCTTCAATTCATCCTTGATGAGTTGGAGAACTCTTTGAGATTCTTTCAGACTTTTATTTAAAGCATTTGTAATGAAAGCTCTCTGAAGAGCAGCTGTTTTTATTAATCCAATAAAATAGTTATCATTTATTATAAAGTGATAATCATGTGGAACCCTTTCTCGAGATATTATATTCCATGAAAAGTGCTCAGTAATATACTTATCTAGGTCAGGTTTAACTTCAGTACCCCAATTCTGCCTAAGATTCAATTGTAGTAAATAAGTGTCCTCATAAAGATTGATGATTTCATCTTTCACCACTGCATTACTAATAATCTCAAATCCAACGTTCTTTAGAGCTTCGTATCCAGCAATTGTTATGATTTCACCCGAGCCGTTTATTAGAGCCGGATTCCAATGTTGACGTAGTGTATCCGTTTCTTCTCTTTTGTTCTCAATTATGGAAAGTATAATCTCTCCAGATTTACTATACCACTGAATATTATTTAAGCGTTTCTCAAACCTTTCAATATTCATTTCAAGATTCTTAGCTAACCCTTCAAGCACCTTTTGCTCAATTATTCTATCTCTCCTTTCTTCATTCCAATTATTGATTTGCAAAGCAATCAATATCCCAATTACCACCAATACAATTTCGCCAATAGCATACAAAAGATATTTAGAAACCTTATTTTGACTAAGGAGTTGCTGGCGAATTTTTCTAAAGAAGTTGATCATAATTTATTTCTGAAATATTTTTAGTCTTTGATGTATTTCTTAATTTCATTTTTTATTTTGGAAAGTCGCTCCTCTCGGAGTTTTAGACTTGTCAGTGCATTGAATGATCTACCAAGGTCTCCAATTAAATAATATTCAAATTGAGGTTTTTGTATAAAAGTTTTTATATCGACAGTGAGGTTTCGTTTATCTTTAATATCGTCTATAAATTCATAAAATCCGCTATTACCATGCCACTCGGACATGATAACATAAGCCCCACTTTCCGAAGTGATAAAATTTTCCGGAACGGTTGACATTAGAGGTTCTAATTTAGATTCCAACGAACGTAATGTTGATTCCATAATAACATTTAGTTCCTCAAAATCAGCGTAAAATTGGTTTAGGTTTTTTAGTATTTCCTCGTTTTTAAAATTTGCGAATGCACCAGAACTTTTTGCCGATTCGTAGGAAGAATTGTAGGTTACTTGTAGCGGACCAATATATAAAGGTTCAACATGTTTGCCAAATTCTTCATTTTCAAGCGGACTATTTGGATTTCTAACTTTTTTTAAAAGCCAACCTGCATGTTCAATCCTATTCTTATAATATATAGTAAGACCATTTAATTTTATACTATCTTTTTCAAGATCGCTAAGAATATCCTTGTAAAAGCTATATTCATTCTTTTGATTTTTTAATTCTTCATTCCATGTGTTAATCTGTAAAGCAATCAAAATGCCAATAACCACAAGCACAATTTCTCCAATAGCATACCTCATGTATTTTAACGGCTTGTTATCGTCTGCGAGTTTTTTGCGGATTTTACGGAAAAAGCCAATCATGTAAAGTTAAAGTTGGTTGTTCTACCTAAGGTAAGGAATTATTATAAGAGACTATAAATCAACCTAACCATATTTAACTTATAAGACCCCCAAGATTACCAATTAATTTCGGCTTCCAGTTTTGGAATCATTGAATCGATTCTTTGGGCGAGTCGTCCACTATAATAATGTTTCCAACTATATTCTCGGATTAAATATTTGAGCAGACTGATTCTTTTAGGGCTTTTGGTGATCAGTTCCTTAGGATCGTCCATTCTATCCATGTCATTATCTGGATATACACCGTCATCTATCATGGTTTGTATCCAATTTTTGGCCAGATCAATTTGATTTGCATCAAATTCCACAATTTCATTATAATAGGTATCTAATTCATCCTTTAAGGTAACATTCTTAATTTCTGAATAAATCCCGGTGTTTTTCATTTCAGTTATCGTGCTGTTTTTTGAATTAAAACGAAGTACATGCCCGGTGATTATAATTACGTTTTTAAAAAACTTAAAATCAAACTCCTCTGGATATGGTCCTTGCCATTGCCAATCGTATATTTCAGTTTCCTTCTCTGGTCGATAAAGTTCTTCAATAATTACGGTGTCAAGACCACATATTTTTAGTACATGGTTGTGCCTCAAAGCACCCTTTTGGTATCCAGTTACCTTCCTATTTAGGTTTAACCTATCAGATTGCAGGTCCTCAGTAAGTCTTACGAGAAATGTGTTTAATTGTTCCTTTTTTAGCCTATCATTATTCCAATTATTGATCTGCAAGGCAATCAGTATCCCCACAACAACCAGTACAATCTCACCAATAGCATATCTGGAATATTTGAAGAACTGGTTATCATCGGCCAGTTTTTTACGAATTTTTCTAAAGAAGCCAATCATGTGAAGTAGTTGGTTGTTCTTCCTAAGATACAGAATTAACCAACACGCCGGTAATAAGATAATTATTTAGGTAAACAGACCGCCACATTTGATAGAATCACAGATGTAGCGCTTGTAGGTTACGAGGAAACTGTTCTCAAAATTGATAATAAAGGCTTGCACTTGGGCATGATGGATCTTTGAAAGATCAAACCCAGTAAACAATTTTGGTCACGAGCGTGACGCTCGCGCTACCGGGGGGCGTGACGCTCGCGCTACCGGGGGGATCGTAAAAAAAGCATTCTTATCACTGCCAATTCCTTAGTCCGCTTCTTCCAATTCTTCCTTAATGAATTGCAGTACTCTTCTGCATTTCTCAAGCAATCTGCTTCTCTGTCCATTTAGCCAATCCTCACGCTCACTAATGGCTTTTAAATTTTCCGAAAACGGTTGATTACTTTGCACCAATGCATAATCGTTTGGAATTCTTCTATTATTGAAATTATCTATCATGAATTTTGCCACTTCTTCAATATGAATATTTCTAATTACTTCAGATTCATTGGCTTCAAGGCGCTTAAGGTCACTTTCAAACAGATTCACAATTGCCACTCTTAATTCTGATGATGTTAAAACACTAAATCCTTCATTTTTAAAAATTTCATAACCGGAATAGCTGAAAGTAGTATGCCGAAAATCTAAACTAGCAACCCAAAAATGATTCTCAAGAGAATCCGAATAAGGTGTTTTTTGAGCAAGGGCGGAGGTGATAATATATCTTGAATTATTTAATTCTATCGCTGCCCCGATGGTGTCTTCTAACGCCTCACAATTCTTAGTCAACGATTCAGACAGTTGACCAAGAACCTCCCGCTCCATAATTCTATCCTTCCTCCATTCATTCCAATTATTAATACTTAAAGCAATCAAAATACCGATGACAACAAGTACAATTTCGCCAATGGCATATAATAGGTATTTTGAGACTTTATTTTGAGTAAGCAGTTGTTTACGAATTTTTCGAAAGAAGTTAATCATGGTAAGGAAGTGGTTGGTGGTTACCTTAACAAGGTACTGAAATATTTGTAAGGTTTTAACATCATTAAGATTGGCATATTTCAAAGGTTACACATTCAGGGGCATAGCTGAGGCCATTCAGTATCGTAGTCTGGATAGGGAAGGGTGGCTTGGATAAAAGGAAGCACCAAAACTCAAGCATCAAATCTCAAACCCTGTATAACCATATGCTTGATCAACTCTTTTGAAATTTGGAATTTGAATTTTGGAAATAATAAGAGAAGGATGATTGGGGTAAATTTCAGTAAATACGTATCGAAGACCTATTGATACTCTCTTCCTTTATAGAGATTTGCTTATATTTAATTGTTATGAAATACAACCTGGGCGCATTTCTTTCTATCCTAGTGGCTTTCCAATTTTTGTTCTTGGCGTTCTACCTGTTTACGAACAAAAAAGGAATTAAAAGAAACAATAGCCTGCTGGCTTTGCTGTTTTTTTTGTTCGCTATTAATCTGATAGATTTTGCAGCCCGAGTTAGCGGGCACATATTTCCCAACCCAATGGTTCATCTGTTAGATGACGCCTTTTTTTTCTTGTATGGCCCTATTCTGTATTTCTATTGCCGGGCTGTAGTATTCCACGACTTTGCTTTTAAAAAGAGAGATGCGTGGAATTTCGTGCCTTATGTCATATATACATGCTTTGTGCTATTTCTAATTGTTTCCCTGGACAAGGAGTCCGGGCCGGAAATTGCATTAAAAATTACCACCGCAGATTTTCCTGCCTGGGTATATGTCATTAGTCTGTTTATATATTTACATATATTATACTATTTGTGGTTATCCTGGAGCACAATCAAAATGTATCATGATGTAATAAAAGATAAGTATTCAAGTATAGACGGGATTAAACTAGACTGGCTCAATTTTATGCTACGGGCCTTTACTGTCATCACTATTGTTGCAATGATTCATAACCTGACACCTATTATAAGCAATAGGATATTCTTGTATGTTTCGGTCACAGTATTACTTCTTGTAACTTTCTACTTCATTAATCTGATATTGGTAAAAGCACTAAATCAACCTGCTATATTTTCTGGTATTGCTAAAAAAGAAACTGAAAAGTATGCGATGTCTAATCTTAGTCCGGTTGATATTAGTAATTACAAAAATCAGCTTACCAACTTGATGCTGACAGATCAACTATACCTGAATCCAGATTTGAATAGTAAAGATTTAGCCGAGGAATTAGGCGTAAGTGGAAAAGTGCTCTCCCAGGTTATAAATCAGGGATTCGATCAAAACTTCTATGATTTCATAAATACCTTTCGCTGTGAAGAGGTAAAAACAATTCTCCAAGGCCCTGATAAGAAAATAACCATAATTGAAGCCATGTTTCAGGCCGGATTTAATTCCAAATCTTCCTTCAACAAGGAATTCAAAAAACTGACCGGTAAAACTCCATCCGAATTTAAAAAAAGTCTATCCCAAACCTAGTTAGACTTAAATTTTGCGATAATAGTTGTATTTATTTCGTCCGTTTTCCTGAAGACGGTCGATTTCCATTTCTCTCTACAATAGTTTTGAATCTAACTTAAAATTCAAATAATATGGAAACTAAGATGGAAAATGTACAATCGGACCACCAGAATTGGATATACTGCTTTGGCGAAATGTTGTTGGTATTTCTTCCGGCCCTCTTGTTTATTAAATGTACAAGTTCATGGGTTGGTGAAGATCTTATTCGTAGCTATGGTGTTGTTTGGGTTGCTAATCTCCTTATGTTAGCAATGATTTGGACCAGTCTGAAACTACGCGGACAGTCCTGGAAAGAATTTGGACTGACCTTCAATCCGGTTAGTCTAAAGCAAGGCCTCCGCGCCTTTGGACAATCTTTGGTGGTATTTGTATTTGCTGTCAGCTGCTTCATTCTGGGTGCTATTATTATGGCTAATATTACGGGAATTCCCGATAGTGCGGATTTTAGTAGATATGATTTTTTAAAAGACAATCTGGGGGGGCTCCTTCTGTCACTTTTGGGAGTATACTTCATTTCTTCTTTTGCTGAGGAGGTAATTTACCGTGCATTTTTAATCAATCGCATTGCTGAAATAACACAATCCTTCAAATATAGCAAGCTAATAGCTGTACTTCTTAGTTCGGTTTTCTTCGGATTAATTCATTATGAATGGGGTGCTATGGGGATGGTCCAAACCGGATTTATGGGTTTGGCTATGGGAATTAGCTATTTTGTACTAAAGAAAAGGCTATGGACGCTGATTATTGCGCATATCTATATGGATACGCTGCTTTTTGTTCAGATTTATCTTGCCAGTAACTAAATACATCTGTTCGAACTTTTAGAACAGGTTTATGCTATAATTGAAATTATTACTCTAAAGTATCGAGGACCATTGCGGACCTTGAGGCCAAAGAAAACATTGAGGCGTCACACCTAGCGGAAGCCATACAGTATCGTAGTTTGGACAGAGAGGGGTGGCTTGGATAATAATAAGCACCAAATCTCAAATCTCAAATCCCAAAAAAGAAAAAAGCAAATGTGAACATTGGAATTTGGGGTTTGTATTTTGGAATTTAATAAAGAGGGTGGTTAGGCTAATTAAGGTTCGAGGTTGGAAGTACGAAGTACGAGATGGAATTTTCGGTGACAATATTTGGAAATGACACTAAAATAGAGGAATACAGGATCTGAAATCTAGAACTAAAAGGTTTGCGATTGACTGTTGGAAGTTCTGTAAGAACATCCCTAAATCTCGGGAATATGATGCGTGGGCGAGACAGCTAATACGATGTTCAAGTTCGGTAGGAGCCAGCTATAGGGCCTCCCAGCGGGCGAAGTCAACAGCAGATTTTATAAATAAACTTAAAATTGTAGAAGAAGAAGCAGACGAATCCATTTATTGGTTAGAATTATTTCAAGAGGTCCCGGACACGGGTAGAAAAGAAATCAAAAATTTAAAGCATGAGGCGAATTAACTTTTGGCGATTGTAGTGTCATCAATTAAAACTGCCCGGAAAAACAAGAAAAAACAAAACCAATAATCATATTCTCTTAATTCGCACCTCGTATTTCTTCCTTCGTCCCATTTATTTCTTCCTTCGTCCCTCATACTTCTTATTTTGTCCTTCCTCAGATCACGAGCGTGACGCTTGCGCCACCGAGGGTGCTATAATTTTATATGCCTTGCTGGCAATAGGTTATTCTCTTTCTTCAAATGGAACAATGATTCCTTTTTCTATATAATTCTTTAATCCGTTGAGCAATATAGCCCAACAAAATGATGATCTTCTGTAATGAGCATTGCATTCTGGCCACCCTAAATGCGAAAATTTAACCTGCACATAAGTTTCATTTTGTTTCAGGTCAAAACCAAAAGTAGTTGAATCCCAATCCGGGTCGGATTTTGTCATCTTGATGTGGAAAGATTTCTCGTTTTCTGATTTAATGACTTTTCCATACCAATCATATTCAGGTGTAAAGAAGAAATTATAGACTTCATCTTCTTTTGGTTTTCCTTCGCACTTGAGAGGCCACCAATTAACTAAATGCATTGGTTCAGTTATAGCATCATAAACTTTTTTGATTGGTGCTTTAATTACCAAATCATGATAAATAGAATGCGTCATATTAATTGGTTTATGGCAGAATTATTTTGTCCGTTTTTTTATGGTTTATAAACATTGTTAGCCTTTCATTAGTTATTTAATTCCTCTTTTACGAGTTGTAGCACTTTTTGCGTTTCTTGAAGGCTATCTTCCAAGGAGCGGTTAAACCAGCCTCTCTCCTCTTTGAGTGAGGCCATATAGCTTTGAAATTGAATATCAATTAGAAGATTGGGATAGTCTAATGGCTTGAAATTAAAACCTTGCAATCGTATAAACCGCTTTTGGCGAACATTAAGTAATTCATTGATAAGAGGGTTTAATTGTTCAATCTTGGATTTAATTTCTTTGTAATTACGTTCAAAAAGTAATACAATATACTTTTTTAATTGCTTATTTTGAACAATTTCTAAGCCCACATTTTTTAACGATTCATACCCAACTTCGGACAATAATTCACTTCTTCTCATGGTGGTCGCCCACCCAAAATGTCTACCTAAAGAATCATTATAGGGAAGTTTGTTTTCGAGAGTTTTGGCTATTATCTCGCTAGATCTATTATGCCGGCGATTTTGTATTACCCATTGCTCCAGTCTATCGGTATTAAACTCCAGATTTTCAACGAGCTCCTCGAGTATTCTCTTCTCTATTTTTCTTGTTTTTCGTTCTTCATTCCAATTATTAATACTTAAAGCAATTAATATTCCAATAACCACCAACACAATTTCGCCAATAGCATATAAAAGGTATTTACTGAACTTGCCTGCCATCCGTGACCCGGCAGGCGGGTTTTCAGTTAATAATTGTTTTCTAATGTGTCTAAAGAACTTAATCATGTGAAGTAGTTGGTTGTTCTTCCTAAGATACAGAATTAACCAACACGCCGGTAATAAGATAAGTATTGAGGTAAGCAGACCGCCACATTAGATAGAATCACAGATGTAGCGCTTGTAGGTTGCGAGGAAACTGTTCTCAAAATTGATAATAAAGGCTTGCACTTAGGTATGATGGATCTTTGAAAGATTAAACCCACTAACCAGCATTTTGGTAACGAGCGTGGCGCTCGCGCCAGCGAGGGGTCATAAGCGTGACACTTGCGCCAGCGGTGGGCATGAGGCGAATGAACTTTTGGCGATTGTAGTGTCATCAATTAAAACTGCCCGGAAAAACAAGAAAAAACAAAACCAATAATCATATTCTCTTAATTCGCACCTCGTATTTCTTCCTTCGTCCCATTTATTTCTTCCTTCGTACCTCATACTTCTTATTTCGTCCTTCCTCAGATCACGAGCGTGACGCTCGCGCTAGCGAGGGGAAATCAAAAATATTTTTTTATTTCATTATGCTTCCGGAACAGGAAATGTTTAATTGCTTTTTATGTTTTCTGTAAAATTTCTGTCTAGTATAGCCCCAATACCTATTAATGATCTATTGGTATTTTTAGCAATAAAACCTCACCGCATCTGACCTAAGACACGAGGTATTAGTTGAGTTGTTAGATTATTGTTTTGAGGTTTGTCATAATTGCATTATCTTATCGATAATTCCTTCACCAATTGCACGTTTTATGCTGCCTAAGGAACTGTGATCAGGAAAACCCGTGTTTGGTAAAGAAGTATTTCAAATTTAAATTAACCTTTAACCAATATATTCCTATGAGTAATGTAACTATAATTAAGAATGCCTACGAGGCTTTTGGAAGGGGCGCCGTGCCAGCCGTACTTGGTGTCATGGATCCTGAAATTAAATGGCATGAGGCCGAAGGAAATCCGTATATGCCCAGTGGAGAAGCTTTTGTTGGCCCGGACGCGGTACTGAATCAACTATTTGCTCGTTTGGCAGAAGAATGGGACGGTTTCGAGGTGCACCCGAATTTGTTTTACGATGCGGGAGAAACCGTAATTATTGAAGGCCGATACACCGGAACCTTTAAGGCAACGGGCAAGGAGCAAGATTCACAGTTTTGCCATATCTGGCAGTTTAAAGGGGGTAAGGTCACCAAGTTTCAGCAATATACAAACACCGCTGCACTCCAGGAAGTTATGGGGGTGCATACTAACAGCTGAGCTAGAAGCTTGCGCCAGCGGGGATCTTTTAAAAAATGTTATGTAACGCCTCAACCTGTCTGCAAGGGCTTATGACCGGATATTAAAAGTGGCCAGAACCATTGCCGATTTAGAAAACAGCCTAAATATTGATGGGAACCACATCTGTGAAGCAATACAAAATCTTAGCTTAGACAAGGAAAGGGTTACGTAAATATGTTTATCGCGGGATGATAGAATAGAAATGGTCCTATGCAAAAAATGCACTATGCCATTAGCTAATTTTTTAATTCGTCCTCCAGGATCAAGCTTATTTCCCGGGTATGCTCGTACAGCTCTCTGCACTGATTCAACAAGTCTTTATTTATGGATCTGATGCCGATTACGGAATTGAGGTATTCCCGGTTTTTTAAAAGGCTTTCATAATCCGATTGCTCGACATGCTTTATAAATTCATCAAACCTTGGTTCATCTAATAGAAAGTCGGATAAGTTTATATACGACCTGAACAAAGGTCTTTGTACCTCATGCACATAGTCAATCAGGTCGTTTTCTGATTCTTTGAAATCCCTGAGGCGGGCAGGATGGGAAGTGAGCAGTCTCTTTAAGGTATCATTGCTTATCAATTCCAAAGTAGTGGAGCCAAGCACAGAAGTTAACGTTCCGTCAACAAGGATGGTCCGTATAAACCCCGTGACGATGATGTCAGCTTTCATTGTATCTGACAATCCATTGTTTATTCTTCCTGCATGTTCCAAAACCAAACTGTATTCTTCGATTAAATTCGGAATTTCATTTAGGGAAGACTCCAGAGAAGCCAGATTGGATTTGAAGTCCTCCAATAGGCTCATTAGTAGTTTTTGCTCACTTCTACGAGCTACCCTTTCCTCATTCCAATTGTTTATCTGTAGCGCTATTAATATGCCTATTACTACAAGGATAATCTCACCAATGGCATAGGCAATGTATTTGCCCGTTTTGTTTTCAGTTAGCAATTGTTTTCTAATGTGCCTGAAGAATTTAATCATACTTGTTTATTTATAATTCCAGCGCTGCAGGATGGTATCTTCGCTTCATCTGGCCCATAGCTGCGCTTTGTCCTGCTAAAAATGTCTGCCAGACATTTTCTATACGCCCGGTCCTGAAAAAATTTATCATTTGAAGTTGTGGTTGACGGTTAGCGCAGCAATATAAGGAATTCGTACTAATAGTTTTTGGCAATACCAGTATTCCAGTCAAATCTAGCTACCCTTAAAATGCCATTAACTGAAAGGGATTTTTTAGAATTTGGATTCGCTATACGAAGTCATTCTAAACAAATACTTTGTAAAAATGTATCCTGAAAATTAATGCCTGTTCAGGGATAGCGTTTGATTAAATGGTAAGTGAAAGTGATTATTTCTTTATAGTTTTCCCTTGAAATCTTTTCATCTATCCCGTGAAACCGGGTATAACTTTCGGCATTAATCCTGAGCGGGTAAAAGCGGTATACATCATCGGAAATATCGTAAAAATAGCGGGCGTCTGTTCCCCCGCCAACCAGCCCGGGAACTACCACTGCCTCCGGAAATACAGAGCGTATGGTTTTTTCCAGCACCATGAAGGCCTCGGAATCAATACCGGATACCGGTGAGGGATTGGTAAGGAAACCAACCGTTTCCACCCTTATTTTATCACTGATGGTATTTTGTATATGTGTTTTTACAGATTCAATGGTCTCTCCCGGCAGTATTCTGAAATTAACTGTAGCTTCTGCCACAGTGGGGATTACATTGTTTTTAACTCCGCCTTCTATAATTGTGGCGGCCGTGGTGGTATGGGCATTTATGGATTGTAAAAGGGAATTTTTAAATAGCCATGGGTTGGCATATTTTATTTTGTCCGTAAAAGGGAGTTCGGCCCCCATGTACTCAAACTGATAATCGATTGGAGAGACCAGCTTATAGGGAAGTTGATTCTCTTCAAGGTCCACAATGGCCTGGGCAAGCATCCCAATGGTGTTTTCCCTTGGAGGCCGGGAACTGTGCCCTCCATTAGTTTCCACGATAAGCCGGAAGGACGCAAAACCCTTCTCGGCAAGGTTAACCATGGCAACCGTATTGTCAATACCCGGTACCATATTTTCTGATAAAAATCCGCCTTCATCCAAAGTCATGGCAGCATGTACTCCTTTATCCTTTAGGTGGGCCGCAATCCCTGCCGCTCCTTTACTTCCGCCTACTTCCTCATCATGGCCAAAAGCCAGGTAAATGGTGCGCGAAGGGGTAAAATTTTCTGCCAGCAACATCTCTACACTTTCCATTATTGCCATTAATGAACTCTTGTCGTCCATGGTTCCCCGGCCAATTATAAGGTCATCTGTTATTTTTCCTTCAAAGGGGCCGGCTTCCCATTTGGTCAGGGTTGGCTGATCTACCGGGACAACATCCTGGTGTGACATCAAAATAATTGGTTTTTTTGACGCATCGGAACCTTTCCAGGTATAAAGTAAACTGTAATCATTAATCTTTTCCAGGCTCAGTTTTTCATGCAGCAGGGGGAAAGTTGCCTTAAGGAACCGGTGAAACCCAAAAAATGCAGTAGAATCCGGGGTTGCGTCTTCATTGTACGAAATGGTGGGAAATGTAACCGCTCCGGATAAATTCCGGATAACCGCATCAGGAATTTGCAGTGGTTCCAGTTCATCCGGGGCCACCTGCTTTGAGGTAAGCATCAGCGTGTTGACCAATAGAATTCCGGCTATCATTACGATTGCAGCCAGGAAGATGTAGCCTGATTTTTTCATATAGGGATTATAAATGATGAAGTTGTTCTTTTTGATTCTTGTTAACGGTTTCCAAATTTAGAAGTTTTACGGAGAATAGGATATAAATATTCCATTAAAATCGAATGGCTTCAAAATAGCGTAAGTAATCGGTTAGGCTGCCTAAGTCAATTATTGTATCAGACTTTAGATTTGTGTGATTTTACTTAACGCTTTTACCCCCGCATTGAAGAGCATATCAGAGGTTGCCCTTCAAAGGCTGCGCCAGTAGCAGTAACTACAAATGGTAAATCCCAAATAGAAAAAGAACGGATTGCTACTATCCGTACTGGAATTTGGAGTTGATATTTTGGAATTTAATTTGAGCGGCCTGGTTTCGTAACATTCCCGCTAACAAGAGTTTTCCGGGAGTAAAGGGAATTCATATATTTAGGAATTAAAAATACAAGGCCAATATGAAATATTTTACTTTAGTTATTATTAGCTCAATCTTGTTTGTAAGCTGTTTACAGGAAAAGGCACCTGTACAAAAAGAATACAACACTAATAAATATGAGGCCTTAGTAAGTCTTTTTAAAAAATGGAGGTCATTTGAAAACCCACTACAATCTAATGGGGTCCCGGATTATTCGCGCTCTGGTTTTGAGAAAAGACACCCCCAGTTTAATTTATTAAGAACCGAGCTGCTAGCCATAGATACTACTTCCTGGTCTGTTCCCAAACAGGTTGATTGGATGATAGTATGGGCCGAAATGAATGGCTATGATTTTAATTATAGAGTGCTTAGGCCATGGGAACGGGACCCTGCCTTTTATAAATCAGTTTGGACTTCCAAAAGCGATGTTCCGGCACATGAGGGCCCCACACATCATAGAACCACAGAATTATGGACATACAGCCATCCTTTATCCGAAAGTGAGCGAACACGCCTGATTGAAGATCTTAATGTAATCCCTCGTTTAAATGAACAGGCCATGAAGAACCTGACCGGTAATGCAAAGGATTTGTGGATTACGGGTATCAGAGATATAGAAGAACAAAGTAGAGTCCTAAAAGAATTTAAGGAAAAAGAGGAATTAAAAGGCGATAAGGAAATAGTAACTGCCATAAACAGGGCCATTGTTTCTACAGATAACTTCGCATTGTGGTTAAAGGACCAGTCGGGTTCTAAAACCGGACCTTCAGGAATTGGTAAGGAAAATTACACATGGTACCTTCAAAATGTACACCTTGTTCCTTTGACCTGGGAAGATGAGGTCATGATTTTAAAAAGAGAGCTGGCAAGGGCCTGGAATTCCTTAAAATTGGAAGAACATAAGAATAGAGATTTACCGGCATTAGAAGATGCCAACTCTCCGGAGGCTTATGTAAAGCTTGCAGACGATGCTGCAAATAGCCTGATAAATTTTTTAGATGAGCAGGAGATAGTAACGGTAAAGCCATATTTTGAACCTGCCTTGCGAGAACATCTTGGTGAATATGTTCCCAGGGAGAAACGAAACTTTTTCCTGATAGGAGAGCATTATGACCCCAGGCCTTTGTATTCGCATTTTTATCATTGGTTTGAATTGGCAAGAATGGAGTTTGAACCTCATAACAGTGAAATACGCCGCGGTCCGTTATTATATAATATTTTTGATTCCAGAAATGAAGGCACTGCTACAGCTGTTGAGGAAATGTTTATGCAAGCCGGCCTTTATAGCGATAGTCCAAGGACCAGAGAAATAGTTTATATAATGATTGCTCAAAGGGCTGCAAGGGGATTGGGGTCGCTATATGCTCAGGCCAATGAAATGACGATGGAGGAGGCCGGAGCAATACACTCGGAGTATACGCCCAGGGGATGGATGAAAACGGAAAAGGAGTTACTAATTTTTGAACAGCATCTATACCTTCGACAACCGGGATACGGCACCAGTTATATTACAGGAAAGTATCTTTTGGAAAATGCCATGGCGGCCTATGCCAAACGCTTGGAGCAGGAGGGAAAACCATTTGTACTTAAAGACTTTTTTGATACCTTAAATAGTATTGGGAACATACCTGTCTCTTTAGGGCATTGGGAAATGACAGGCTCTAATGAAAATTTGGAAGTAATTATGGAGTCAAAATAATTATATGTGAGAAATAAGAACTTTTAACCTCCAACCTCGAACCTCCAACCTCCAACCTCATACTTCTAACCTCATGCTTAGCTTTATCATTCTAATTACCTAAAGAAGCAGTCCGGAGCAACGAACAACTTTGATGATAAATATCATATTCTGTTAAAGTTTAAGGACTTACTTTTAATTTACGGGGTTAAATGGATTTAGGCTGCGGTCGCATACCATATTTGAAATACTTCATATTCGACTCGCCCAAATCATTTCTAACAGCAACTATTATGTCTTTTATAACTGCGCAGGATATGGAATTGACAGATGGCTCCCGTATTGCCGTTATTGGGGGTGGGCCTGCCGGAAGCTTTTTTAGCTACTATGTACTGGAGTACGCCAGAAGATTTGACCTTGAACTTGAACTAGATATTTTTGAAGCCAAGGATTTCACGAAGGTAGGTTCTTCCGGGTGCAATCACTGCGGAGGAATTATATCAGAATCCTTGGTTCAGGAATTGGCCACAGATGGCTTGGTGATCCCTTCAGATATTATACAACGTGGAATCAAAACCTATACTATGCATACCGAGCAGGGGACAAGGAAGATCCATGCCCCAACTGATGAACGTCGTATCGCATCAGTGTTTAGGGGATGCGGGCCAAGAGGTTGCCTGGACAATAGTCTGAAAGGGTTTGACAATTACCTGTTGGGTCTATGCCAGGAGAACGGGGCCAGGCTTATTCTTGAAAAGGTAACCCTCCTGGAAAGAACGGAGGAAGGAGTGATGGTGGGGTGTTCTAAATCACCTTTACGGAAGTATGATCTGGTAGTTGGAGCTGTCGGACTCAATCCTAAAGCTTTAGAACTTTTTAAAGGTATTTGTCCTTCCTATTCGCTGCCGGAAGTTACCCGTGCTTACATCAGCGAATTTTTAATGAAGCCTCGCGATATAGAGAAAAAACTGGGAAGTTCCATGCATGTTTTCCTGTTGGATCTGCCGCAAATTACCTTTGGAGCACTGATTCCCAAATACAATTATGTAACCCTTGTGTTGTTGGGCAAGGACATAGACAAAGATATCGTGCAGAATTTTATCAGTTCCAAAGCGGTAAGGTCTTGTTTCCCCGAAGATTTTCCGGTAAAAAAGGCCTTGCCTTGCCAGTGCTATCCCTATATCAACATAAAACAAGGCAATCATCCTTATGCCGATAGGGTGGTGCTGATCGGTGACTCGGCCTCTTCCAAATTATACAAAAATGGAATAGGAGCCGCCTTTATTACGGCAAAAGCCGCCGCGAGTACCGTTATTTTTGAAGGGATCAGTGAAAGTCACTTTGAAAAATATTATAAACCCAAATGCAGCGACCTCGACAAGGATAACCGGATTGGAAAATTGATCTTCTGGGTCACAAGGATCATTCAAAAATCTACTATTTTGAAAAGAGGGTTGCTGGGCATGGTTGGAAAAGAACAAGCACTTGAGCATTCGGCCCTCAGGATGAGTTCTGCTCTTTGGGACACATTCACCGGCAGCGCCGGCTACAGAAATATCCTCAGGCGCTTCCTACACCCCGGTCTTCTCTTTGAACTTGCCAAAAGTACTTTAGTATCGAACATATCAGTAATTAATCGCCACAGTCATGAAAAGCAAGAAGATCGGCAAACTTTATAAGGACGGAGAAATCATTGTTAAACAAGGAGACAAGGGGAAATGCCTTTATGTAATCCAGGAGGGCAGGGTAGATGTGATACATGAAACGCCTGAAGGCGACAAAAAAGTAGCGGAACTTGGTGAATCCGAATTCTTTGGAGAAATGGGCCTTTTTGAAGACGATGTGCGCTCATGTACTGTTCGGGCTGCCGGAGAGGTCAGGATACTCACAATTGACAAGCGTAATTTCTTTAAGTCCATAAACCGGGACTCTTCCCTGGCATACAGGTTGCTGGAAAAAATGTCGAACAGATTACGGGAGGCTAACGAAAAGATCAATAATCCCTGATCTTTGGTTCCAGCGGTTTTAACGGAAACCATACTCAAAAGATTTAATAAAGGAATGCATTTGGGTATGAAGGACGTTTTTAAAACCAAAATGTTTTTGACAGCTTTAAGGTGATGAGCGTGACGCTCGCGCCAGCGAGGGGGCATTTTTAGATTCGCTTTAAGGCTTATCAGATTCTTTAAACGCAAATCCAAGTAGCAAAAACCTTATTACAGTTAATAGTTTTAACTTGTTCATCATAGATTCATTTTGGTTAAAAATAGGTTTTATATCATTTAATTAGATCATCTTTTTTGAAAGGCCTTTATATGGGCATTTAAATATGTTGTATACATTTTCATGCCTAGTTCTTATTTCTAAATTCAGTAGTTTTTATTACTTCAAATATAGTATCCAATGCATTATCATTCCCCTCGAAATAATCTGTTGAAGATAAAGTAACTGGGATATGTGGTGCAATCCATTTACGAAAATCTTCTGCTGTTGATGTTTGATGAAATTGTGTGGAAACTATTCCCTTTAATCCTGAATATGGTAATTGAAACCATCCCGCATCTCCAATATGGTTGGGCTTTGAGCCACTGGGTTCGCCCACCAGAATTGCATTTGTAAAACTCGTGATGTCCGTTAAAAGGTTTTGCCCTGCAGAAAAGGTTCCCCGTCCCATAATCACAAAAATTTTTCCATTTGGATTCTTAAATTCAAAATTCATAATGGTTTTTAGCATTGGTGGTAATAAAGAACCGTCTCCACCGTGGTTGTGTCTCAAATCTAAAATTAAATTTCCCGTTTTATTTTGAGCTATCTGTGTACGTATTTCCATGTTAAAATCCTCTATAGACTTCTCTTCTTTCTGTGTGACTACATTAAATTGAATATAGATAGTGCTATATTCTGGCAATAATTTAAACCAATATGGATCATCCATTTTTGATAAGAATAAGGGCTGTGGTTCAATTTTTAGCTTTGGTATATTTAGGGTGTCAAAATTCCAACTAATAGGATTCATTGTTACTTTTTGAGACTTTCCTTTTTTATCACTTAAAGTTATTGTTACTTGGCTCGCCTTCTTAATAATTCCTAAACTCTCTAATACATCAGGTAATCCCATATAATAAGAACCCCACCAAAGTGTTTGCATATCATTATCCCTGGCGTTAACTGCATTCGTTTTTTGAAGTACTTCTTCAACAGGCGTGTTTTCAATCGATTCTACTTTATAGCCAATCCATTGTTCGAAGTTTTCATCAGCTTCAATAATAAATACCCCATCATTAAACTGATAAAATTGAACAGGGAGTTTTTTTAATGCACCCACTTTTGGAGATGTTGCTAGGATTAAGTTATGGCCATTGCCCAAACCTCCGAAAACTCTCATTAGCTCAACAATAATCTGCTCATCGGACAAGGAGTCTATGGATGATTTTAGCTCCAAAAATGATTTGGTAAAATCAGTTTCGGCTAAGGTGCGATGTAAATTGTAATGAAGTTCTAGAGTGCGTTTTTCTAAATAATCTAGATCTTTGGCCCAAGCTTCTTCTCTTGTTATTTCTTCTTGTGTATCATTTCCAAATAACGATAGATAATCTTCATCCTGTTTAAAGGCTTTAAACGCAGGGTCGTCTTTTAAAAACGGTTTTTCATCATAGCGTGCGGCAAACCCTTTTTGCAACCATAACATAGCACTGGATTTATCACCATTTAAGGCATAAGCCTTGGCAATTTTTATCATAATGTCATTTGAAGGACGAGAACCAGTTGGGATTCCACTTAAATTAGTTCCACCAAGGTCAAGGGTGTTCTTTAGTGCCGTAATAGCCTTTTGATATTGCTTGGTTTCATAATAAGCAAGCCCTATTATATAGAAGAGGTCTCCATCTTTCTGATACTGTTGCGTGAGGTTTTCCACTATGGGAATCAACTCTTGCCACTTCTGATTTTTGGCAAGACTTAGAGCTTCAGTTCTTTTATTGAAGTATTCAATTGGGTTTTCTTCATGGATATTTCTTGCTTGAGAAAAAGCAGTAGAGATAGTAAGAAATACTAAAAGGAAAATACTTAAGGTAGTGATTAAATTAGTTTTCATATTGGATATTTATATTTTCTATTTTACATCTATTAAGGCACAACCTGTAGTTACACAACGCGGGTCCATTTAGCAGCCGTGATCGTTTTAGTTTGTGATGAGTGCAGTTTTTTAGCAACTTTTGAGAACACTCACCTGATGGATTAACTATTAATTGACTATTAACTTCCTATAAGTTTCAAAGCCATTTCGTCATCAGGCTTTATCTCTAAAACTTTTTGAGCATAATAAATAGACTTTTCTCTCATACCCATTTTTCTGGCTAAGTTTGACATACCAATCTGAAATTCGTACGATTTTGGATTATACGTAGCCATAACTTCGCCCAAACTAAATGCCATTACCGGGTCGGTTTGGGCTAATTGTAAAATCAATGAGCCAATCCAATTCGGATTTTCTAAATGATTTTCAATTTCATTGGCTTTTGCGAAATAAGTTTTTGCTTTATTCAAATCTTTTTGACTCAATGCTTTGAACCCCTTCAAAAACTCAGTAAAAAAACGCTCGGAAAAATAGGTATCCGCAAGGCTTGTAATTTCAGAAATTTCGTCATATTTTTTCTGAAAAAGTAAATTTGAATACGTGTAGTCAATCAAATCACCATAAAAATCAGGATATACGCTATACTTTTTCAATTCATTGTCCAATTGAATCGGTACTTGATCCCAATCTGTGTTTTTATCAAAGCGTGTCAAGCTAGGATCCAGTGCTTTGGTAACTTGCCAATCTTGATAATATTTCTCCACAGCATTTTCAAAACCTTTTGTAAAACGGTACGAAATGGATTTATCTTTTTTGTACAAACCAATATATGCCTTGAAAAAAGCTAATGCGCCTTCTTGGTAGTAATTTTGATTTAGTTGGCTTGCCATGTATCCGCCTACTCTATCCCAAATCAATGATTTTTCAGGTTGAATTTGATGCCCAGCCCTGATTTGTTCCTGAGCTTCTTTAGATTTATCACTGATGTATTTTGGATTAATGTACCGATTGAAATACTTAAAATCTGAAGCTAAATTTTTATCATTATTAACTTTGGATTTACCCATTTTCTGGTAATAACCTTGCCCAAAATTATAAACTTCGTTTATGGCATCCAACATCAACTTATCTTCTGTTTTTTTTGCGGTGACAGTTTTAGTGTCAATTCCTGATAGGATCTGAACCAAACTAATCCCTAAACTTTCTACATCTTGCCGTCCCAGGTTAGACCCAATAGACAAAGATAAATTATCCGCAGGCGCAGCGATAAACAAAAAACTGGTTTGAGGCATTCCGCCACTATGCATAATGATGTGTTGGCCCAAATAAGGACGGACCGAAATTCCTAACGCATATTCATTCCAACCTTGGTCGCCCATAGGTTCAAGCATCAATTCAACTGTTTCAGGTTTTAGAATTTTTCCATTTTTCAAGGCAATTCCCATTTTAACAATATCCTGAACGGTCGAACGTACCCCGCCGGCTCCAAATCGACTACTAATGTCCAGATATTCACCATTTTCGATTTTGCCTCCATTTTTAAAATAGCCTCGAACTCGATTCGGAACAATCGCAATCGGGTCATCCATCATGGTATTTTCCATGTTTGCGGGTACCCAAATGTGTTCTTTTAAAAAATCTTCGTACGATTTACCACTTACCTCTTCAATCACCGCGCCCAAAAGGTTGTAGCCATAACTCGAATACCTCCAATCCGTGTTTGGCTCAAAAATTAATTCCCAATCTTTAAAAATATCAATCGCCATTTTTGAAGAGTAAGGTTCTTTGATGTGTTTTTCCTCTTTACTGTCGCTTCGATAATGGGAAATCCCTGCTGTGTGAGATAGTATTTGGCGAATCGTAATAGGATGTTTTTTCTTCGGAAAAGACGGATAATACGTTTGTACTTCAGCGTCCAAATCGATTTTTCCCATTTCCCAAAGTTTCAAAATTGCTATGGCGGTCATAGGCTTTGTCGTTGAAGCAATTTGATACGAAGATTCAGGTTTTGCTTTGACTTGATTTTCAATATCTGCCAAACCCCACGCATTTTCATAATAAAAATCGTAGTACTGGAACGCCACAGAAACAGCAGGGGCTTTGGTTTGCTTTTTCCATGCCTGAATTTTGGTTTCGATTTTGGCTAATTTTTCTCCAATAACAATATCACTCGTTTCCTGAGAAAACAAGTTTTGAGCGCAAAGCATTGTTAGTATAATTAATAGATATAGTTTTTTTAGTTGCATTTTATTCTGTTTTTAATGTTTGTCAATGTTTAGTATATGAAGAAGCACAGTATATTTTAATGCTTTGTGTTTGCATATACATTGTTAGGTTTTTTCTAACCTTTCAATTTCTTTTTGATAACCTTCTTCGTTTCCCAGTTTTAATTTATTTGAAACTTCAATCGCCGACTTATAAGTCTCAATTGCCTTGTCTATTTGGTTTGTTTTCTCATATAAGGTAGCTAAAGTGTTTAAAAACATAATGTACTTTGGATATGCTTCGGCCGCTCTTTTATACACCGTAATTGCTCCCAAGTTATTCTCGGTATTTAGCAATTCCATAATTATGCCACCGTAATCACTGGCTGGCCTCCGGGCATTTTGTCCATATTTCTCTATTAGTTCCTGCTCACCTTTTAAAAATGCTTCATCACTATAATTCTTTTGCAAATCTTCCGAAGCCTTTAAGTCGGAAAACACAAATTTCAATCCATAATAATTAAGTAATAAACGAGAATCATCATGTTCTTCATCACCAGGAATTTCTTCATGCTTCCAACGGAAGTTTTTAGGGGTATTTTGTTTGATTACATCCACATAACGAAGTAACTCTTGTCGCATCCCCCAGCCTTCTGCTCCGCCAGTTCCAAAGTAAACGGCTTTATCCAGGGAGACATTAGATTTGAAAAATTCTTTAGCTTGCCCGGTCATTTCCTCTTTATTCCACCATAAAGCGGGCGCCTGGATGATGAATGCATCGAATAGTTCTGGTTTATTCATCAGTGCATATGTACAAAATAAGCCTCCAAAAGAATGCCCTTCCAAAAGGCGATACGGATGCGTTCGAAAGTTTGATTCTACATATGGAATTAATTCTCTTTCCAAAAATTCAAGGAAGTTAGAAGCGCCTCCACTTTGAGGTATGTCTGTATTAGCTCCTGCATAAGCATCTGCTCCTGCATTTGATGGCGTTAAATCTTTTGCCCTATCCAAACTTTCTATGGCCACAATGATCATTGGGGGAATGACTCCAGATTCGGTTAAGAGTTCTACCGTACCAACCTGATGTTTTATGTTCCCCAACCCATCCAAAAGATAAAGAACAGGATAGGTATCCTTATTGTTTTCATAACCAATGGGTAATGAAATAATAATTGGACGGTCTTTTTGTAAGATTTCAGATTTTAAGATATGCTGTGTTCCTAAACCTAAAAGCTGATTATCTTCAGTTAATGCTATTTTGTCTGCCAACTGTGCATTAACACTAAATTGAAAAAATGTTATAACAAGTGCTGCAAATGAAATTTTTATTGTTTTATAGTTCATAGTATTATAGTATATATTTAAGACGTTTCCCTAACATTAATGTTACATTGTGTTAGCATTGCTATATTTTTTGATTGGCTTAAAGTGTGTTTAGAGTTTCAATCATTTTTGCTCTGCTATGGTTTTTGTAATTTCGGCGGAGACCTCTCCAGTATGCAAAGCTGTTTTATTTTCTATCAGCATAAGATGGCATTCGTTTTGAGAACTCACTTTATGATTTACACCTCTTTTTACGATATATAGTTCCCCCTTATTCATTTGAAATGAGGGTTTGTTTTCAATTTCAATTTCCAGAGACCCCTCTAGAATGTAGAAGAGCTCATCTTCAATTTTATGATTGTGCCAAGGCACTTTTTCACCCAATATTTTTACAATTTTGATATATACATCATTCACTTCCCCGATAATTTTGGGAGAAAAATAATTAGGAATAGTATTCAGGGTAACCGGTATGTTTATTTTTGAATTCATTTTTTGTTAATTGGGCAAAGACATTCTAAGAAGGCCTCTATCCGCTTTTTTAATGGTGTATATTTTCAATCTCCAGTTTTTCAATAATTTCCTTTTTGTTGAGTTTTTTATAAATCAACAGGCCAATAATAAACAGTGGTAAGAACAATATTATCGGAGCAAAGGAAACAGTCTCCGCAGCCTCATCTTGCAGGGTTTTAATACCGGGTAAAAAAGCCAGTGAAAAGAAAAAGTTAATAAGCCCGTGTGTAAATGCAATAGGAATCAATTTATTGGTTTTTAGTAACAATACCCCAAAAAAGAATCCAATGAATATCGCATAAACCACTTGAACCAGCACTTGCCCTACATTATCGTTCCTGGCCAGGTTTAGGAGATGAAAAGCACCAAAAAACACCGAGGCCAATAGGCTACTCAGAAAGACGCCGTTTTTGCGTGAAGCATATTTCCTTAAGAAGAGTGCTTGTAATAAACCTCTGAACAGATACTCTTCTGCAAAGCCCACCATCAGGCAGGCAAAAAGCAAAAGTAAAAGATTGGTGGGCGCTATTTGTGAAAAGTCGCGTGAGTAGATACTAAGAAGCCCAATGATGAATAAATATACCGGGATTAAATTCAAATATTTGAATCTCCAGGGGAATTGTCTTGACAAGCCCGCAAGTGTTTGAATTTTTAGCATTCTTATAAAGCTGTAGCCAATAAAAAAAATCAGGCCCATTTTAAATGTAAGATCTATATACTCTAACTTAAAATCATCATTAATTACTTTGTTGAACATTGCTTCTGTGGGTGCAAGCATAATTAGTGCAATAACTCCAAGTATTGAAATGGCAATGACAAAGGGGGATTGATTTTTAATAGAGGGTATCATATGTTTATTTAAATTATTGTTGAAAGGATATATTGCAAATAACGAGAAATAGTATATATTTGACAAGTACATACTTAAAAGTACTGTACATACTAAAAGTATACTAATGTTGATTATCAGTATTTTAAAAATGAAAAAAAATGAAAATAAATAAGGAGAAGGCACATTGTGCGGTAGATTATGCCTTTAAAAGAGTAGGAGGTAAATACAAAGGGCGCATCTTATGGGTACTTAGGGATGATGTTTTAAGATATGGAGAATTAAAAAGAGCTATTGTAGGAATTACCCCTAAAATGCTTACTCAGACGCTCAAAGAATTAGAATCTGATGAGTTAGTTTCAAGAAAGGTATATTTGGAAGTTCCTCCTAAGGTTGAGTACTCACTTACCGAGACAGGTAAGGAACTAATTCCATTAATTGGACAACTAAGAAGTTGGGGAGAAAATCAAATGGCTCGGTATAAAAGTTAATTTAAAATGAAATATTTTTTGTTAGGTTTTAAATCTGTGTAATGCGATACCCTTTTTGAAATAGGTTTGCCAATAAAGCTAAAAGCGGATTATTTTGATTCGTCTATATAACTTTTAAGGTTGGCAATGTTCTGGTTCATGACAGTAAGAAAATCACCAGAAGCAGGGGTGTTGGCACATGCTGAAAATACTACGGATCCAACCTCCATTTCTGATAATTTTGATTTGGTTTCATCTGTAGGAATTCCTTCCCATAGCATCAGTTTTGCCGGATCCTTCTCAAACTTATGCATGAATTCATGCCATTGTTCCTTTGTGGGATTTTCTGCAGGTTCCCAATGTTCGCTGATTAAGTTCATTTTATAAGCCCTTCCAAGATATGGTGTTTAATTTTTCATTAATAATGGCCACAAATAGTATTGGTCCTGCCTTCAATAATAATACCTGAAGGGGGTATCCTTAGTTTTTATCATATGTATGGGGGAACTCTAATTTTGATGTAATAGGCGAACCAGTGTGCTAATATAAATATAAACTAATTTTTATTGATAACTGCTGTTTAATATCTAAAATTGGGAACAAGTTTACATTAAATTTAGTGATCATTAAATGACGAATATCTAAAATCTTGAGCACAGATTTTTTTGGTAAAATAAGAAGACCTTTGTTACTTTCGTTTTTTGAAATGCCCCGTTTAATATAAATACATATGAAAAAAATACACATCGCTTTTATCCTGGTTTTTAGTCTTATCCTGGCCACTAAGGTTCATGCTGTTCAACTTCTGCCTAAAACCAACACAGACAGCGCTAAAGTCAAAGAAAATAGCGCTAGTTCTGATCCGTTAGGACGCACAACCCCAAGAGGAACGGTCACAGGATTATTCAAATCTATTGCTAACGAAGATTTTGAAAGAGCAGTGGAGTATTTTGATTTTTCAGCTATTACTGAAAAAAGCAGCGATTCAGCAGTAGTTCACATGGTGCAGAAATTTGAAGTTGTCCTCAATAAATATGGAAGCATTTCGCCGGTTAGTATTATTAGCAATAATCCTGAAGGCAATATCAATGATGGCTTAAGGTCTATACTGGAACAGGTTGGAACTATTAACTTAAATAGTAATACTATTTCTATTTTACTGGAACGGATTCCAAAAACTACCAATGAGGAAATCTGGTTGGTTTCAAGTGAAACTACAGAAGGGCTCGTAGCCTATATCAATGCAAATCCTGATAGTTATGAACGTAAACCGGCTGCCAGTGGTGTTCTATTCTCCAAATGGCAGGGGGCTCCCATTTTAGATTGGTTGCTCATTATAGCACTGGCTTTTGCTTCCTATTTTATAGCCTGGTTGCTAACGCTCTTTATTAGATTGATGGTGCGGTTATTTTGGCGAAATTTCAATCAAAATAAATATAGTAAGTTTTTAAGAGCCCTTCTCATTCCATTACGATTGGTTTTGGCGGTAATCGTTATTGTTAACGTATCCAGAATACTGGAACTATCCATTGTTGTAAGGCAAGGTTTTAGCGTTGTGAATCTTATAGCAATGTGGATGGCCTTATTTATATTCATCTGGTTATTAATTGACACCCTGTCCTCGCTCGGAGAAGAACGCCTGCGTGAGAAGAATAGTTTTGGGGGCCTATCAGCGATTTCCTTTTTTAGGAATAGTGCAAAATTTACGCTTATTATCATTGCGATTCTTATAGCCTTTGACACCCTTGGATTTAATGTAACCGCGGGTATTGCCGCATTAGGTGTTGGTGGTATTGCCCTGGCCCTGGGTGCTCAAAAAACAGTGGAAAATATTGTTGGGGGCTTATCAGTGGTATTTGATCAACCCGTGAGCGTCGGCGATTTTTGTAAATTCGGTGACACCCTGGGTACGGTCGAAAAAATAGGCATGCGCTCTACGCGTATCAGGACACTTGGGCGTACCATAGTTACTATACCAAATGCAGACTTTTCATCCCAGTTAATTGAAAATTATGCCAAAAGAGACATGTTTTTATACCACACCAATATTGGTTTAAGGTACGAGACCTCCTCAGATCAGATGCGCTATATCCTGGTAGAACTGCGAAAAATTCTTTATGCGCATCCCAAGGTTAATCCGGATCCTGCACGTGTCCGTTTTTTGGGGTATGGCAGTGATTCTTTAAATGTTGAACTTTTTGCTTATGTCCGGGCTGCAGACTGGAATGAGTTTCTTGGTATTAAAGAAGATATCAATTTAAGACTGGCAAAAGTTATTGAAGAAAGTGGTAGTGGGTTCGCCTTTCCTTCTCAGACTATTTATTTATCTCAGGATCAAGGACTTTCAGATTCAAAAAAGACTGAAGCTGAGGCCAAAGTCAAAGAATGGATAGCGAATAATGAATTAAACATACCCAATTTCGATAACCAAACCATTGAAAGTTTAAAAGGTAGTATAAAGTATCCGCCCGAAGGTTCTAATCAACCTTCATAAAGGCGAGAACCTCATTGCCATTATCATCATTTAAAATAAGAATACGTTCATTGAAGGTGTAGGTTCTAACTTTAAGCAAGGCCTGTTTATAGCGCTCCGGAATCTCCATATCCGGACACATTTTCCTCGTAGGACCTATATTTTCAATAGTAAAGGCGGTTTCAGTAAGATCCTTAACCGTTCCAAAGTAGTCATTGCAGCCATCATTTCCATAAATTTTCATTTCAGTGGTGTTGACCTCCAATCCTGGAACAGTTACCATTCTGTTAATAGGATACCCCTCTATTCTTACTGCTGCCCATATATCATTAATTCTTATCCTGTGTTTTGTTTTAGTCATTTGAGTAAAAGTCAACTTTAGTGTTCCATCTTTATCGAGTAAATAGAGTTTATCGTTTTTTACTTTAAATGACTTTACTTCATGAATGGCACTAAAATATGAATCTTCAACAGATTGGGCTTCGCAGATACGCAAAGTATTGAGCAGGTTATCAAAAGTAATTCTTTCCAAACCCAATTCCTTAATATTACCAGTATAGGTGTTACACCCTGCATTACCGTTTATCTGCATCCCCGATAAATTAAATGTCAGGGAAGGCGTCGGATGATTGGTCTGTAAGGTCTGATCTGCCATAGATTCAAGCTCCCAGTCCCTTGCCAGTAATACTCGGCTATCTTCTGTTTTATCTAATTCCTTCACGAGTGTATAACGCATAGCAGACTGATCGGCAGCAACTGCATCGTCCTGTGCCGTTACCAGGACTTTTACTTTTTTTAAAAAGCCCTCTTCAAATTCAAAACCCTCAATGGCGGAATAAAACAGCTCCCAATTCTCTTGTTGTAAATTATCTGTCTTGGAAATGAATAAACAATTAGTGTTACCGGCACCCATATCGCAAACAGGTTTAAAGCCACTAATCCAAAAAACTATAGTTTCCTCATTCTTTGAAGAACAAGACATAAATATAAACAGTACAAAAGCTGCAATGACCCGAATTTTCATATGGTTTAAGATTTTGGTTTTCCAATAAGATATCCAATATAAAATGGTTTTTCCTATTACTGCACGAGTTTTAGGTTTATCAGCACATTTAAATAATTTTACTTTTCCATAATCATTTGCCTGCTCATTAACACCCATCAATGCCTTTAATATAATCGCTGCATTTTCTTATAGATTCAGCACTCAATAACAATCAGTGTTAAAGGTGCGTAAGGTATATGGATTTTATTTTAGAATGCGAAAAAGAAATGAAAATGAGGTACATAACCTTCTTATCTAAATAGGGTAACAGATCCCTAATGTGACATACGGATCCTTTTAATACAACAATTTAAAAAATTTACCTTCTGAAGGGGTATGTTCAGAAATTTATTCATTTTCTTCTTGTTTTAAAGGAGAAGGATGCTCATGGACTATCCTCCAGCCATCCTTTGTATCAACAAATAACAGGGAGATTTGTTCATTAACCACGGCAAGGTCTTCTCCAAATTTTAATTGAAAATCGGAATGCAGGGTTACATTGGCCACATCACCGAATACAGCAACTTGCATATCATTCATATCAAATTTTACGATTTCCGTTACCGAGCCAAATACATTTCTTTCAAATTCTTCATTTTCCTGGCCACCATTTCTTGGCTCTCCATTTTTAAATTCAGTAAACTTCGGGCTGTATGCATGAAAGGAAATCAATCTGGCAATATCACCATCCATAACACTTTGGGCAATACTGTCCATAGTTTTCCTAATGGCTTCCTCAGACTCTGGAAAGACATCATTTACAAGGTCAATTTTCACCTCCTCAACTTCAACTTTTTGTTCTTTTTGTTTGCATCCGACTATTAAAATCGCAAAAATAATAGTCAGAGTAAATGTCAATTTCGCTTTCATAATTTTATAATTGATTGGTCAATAATTGCTATAAAAGGTACAATATTTATTAAAAAGAATTATCCGATATTGGACTAAGCACCACGACAGTATATAAAATTACTGATGTCAGGATAATTGATTCCCGCTTTGGATCACTGCAACTACGCTACTTTTTTCCATACAATCGGAAATAATACCAGGCAGCGATACAACCAATTAAGGAAAATAATGCCAGCAGCCAGAACACATGCTGATGACCCGTTGCCCCCGGTGAATTTTCCAGGAGAAATCCTATTGCCGGTCCTGCAAATATATCCGGTGTATATCCTATAAGTGAAATAAGGCCCACAGCAGTTCCTGTCAGCATCAGCGGGATCTGTCCCCTCTCCATTACCGCGAAGTACAGAGAACGGGCAGCGTAAACCCCGGTTGCTACGATCAAAATAGATGTAAAAAACAATGCTGTCGTTGAATTTGAAATAATACCAGTTGCGAACAATAATGAACCGAAAAATGTGACTACAAAACTAACCACCAACCAATAGGTGGTTTCTGTGCGGTCTGCCAAAACCCCGATTAAAGCGCCAATCACAGGCCGGATAAACAACAAAAAAGTACCTATCTGGGCCGATTGCACCTGGTCATATAACATCACATCCCGGGCATAAAGGGAGAATACATCTGTAATTTTGTAGCCTACATAGGCACATAAAATAATGATCATCAATAACCAAACGGACGGCAAACGAAGTACCTCTTTTATTTCAGATATCGTTATTTTATCAAGGATTATCTCTTCTTCTGCTTTTCGATCCATTTTCATAAAGAACCATACCAAAAAGCCTACAAGGACAACTATTCCCGAACAAATTAAAATTACATTCTTGAATGCAGATTTGCTTTCATAAAGGGTTGTCTCTGAGATGTCAATATCTATGAATAGTGAAAAAACAAATACACTCATAACCCCAAACAGGGCCCCTACTAATCCTCGTCCACCATCCAGGAACCCAAACGCTTTGCCCTGAGAAGCAGTTCCACCCCAGACCCGTGTAGCCTTGATCATGGGGGCCCAGAAAATGAAAATGGTTGTAAAGCCCCAATAACCATAAAGTATTTTTAATATAGTATAACCGGGAAAATTGGCATAGACCAGCCCTCCAAGGGCAGTCATCCATAATGCCACAGCTATCGATTTCCGGGGCGGGTATTTATCGGCGAGGGGTCCTCCAAAAAGATAAGACAACATGGCTACTATGCCATATACGGTGAAACAAATGCCCAATTCCACATTGTTCAGGCCAAAGGCCTCCAGGACAGTTGGCCTGAAGACCCTTGAAAGTACAAAAGGAAGAATAAATACAGACTCCCCGGCTAGTATTAGTAACAGGAGGAAGTACCACGGGGCTTTATTTTTATGCATTGAGTTTTGCTTATTTTAGGTAAGGATCTAATTGTATTAGTATTATCTCCAACTTAAACCATCTAAGATAATATATCTCAATAACACCAAGATTTCTCTTCCCGCTTCCAACTTCCCAATTCCACCTTCTACCTCCAACTTCTATAAAAATCACTCTGAAAAACAATGAAATACATAATAATCACGTTTTTAATCGGTTAATAATTTATAAAAGCCTATTTTCATCTTGTTACAACTCAAACGAAATAGTATTTTTCCTATGCCGCGATACAAAATCCTGGGAGTCCTGTCGATTTTTGCTCTTGCCCTTTTTGCCCTTGCTATGAGTATTAAAACAGATGCAACGACTTCTGGCTCTAAAGAGGCCTTATCAACAGATAAATCAGCTAAAACCAAAGCAGATCAAAAATTTGTTCAGCGCTATAAATGGAAACAGCAGGAATTGAGGCTTGCCATAAAGGACTATTTCGATAAAGCAATTGCATCAGGACAAATAGTAGGAGCAGGGGTGAGTATTGTAAAAGGAGATTCGATTGTGATTTCCGATGGATTCGGCAAAAGAAATATTAACGTCGATGCAGGAGTTGACGGTCAAACGGTATTCAGACTCGGATCTCTTTCTAAAGGATTCACAGGGATATTGGCCGCCAATTTAGAAAATGAAGGCAAGATAGACTGGGAAGCTAAGGTTAGCGATTATATTCCGGAATTTCAGTTGGGAGATCCCAGTAATACAGATAAAATTACTTTAGCCAATATTCTATCGCACACTTCAGGAGCACCATACCACAGCTATACTAATTTGGTTGAGGCCGGTTTGCCATTGACAGAAATTGCAAAAAGGTTCAAAGACGTAGATCCTATAAGTGACCCCGGTTTAACATATAGTTATCAGAATGCCCTGTTTGCCCTTTCCGGGGAGATGATGTACAAAGCCACCGGCGAGGACATCAACACATCATTGAAGGACAGGTTTTTTAAGCCATTGGAAATGTGTTCCACCACCATGGATTATGAGACCCTGGCAAAAACAGAAAATATTGCAATACCGCATTCAAAAAGACGAAATAGCTGGAGATCCAAAAAGCTCAGGGACAATTATTACAATGCCATAGCCGCAGGAGGTATAAATGCCAGCGCTGATGATATGGCCAGATGGATGCGATTTTTACTTGGGCATAACCCGGAGATTATGAGCAAGCAGGAAATAGAAGAAGCTTTTAACCCTGCCATAGAAATTAAAGGCCACTACAAATATTACCAGCGTTGGCCGGGACACCAGGCATCTTATTATGGCTATGGGTGGAGGATCCACAAATTTGTTGAGGACCAGACCAGGCAAGAAAAAACCATTTGGCACCACGGTGGGAGTGTAAACAATTTCAGAAATGAAATAGCGGTTTATCCCGAGGCAGATCTGGGGATTTGTGTACTATTGAACAATAATTCCAGGCTTGCAAGAACTGTAGTGCCGGACTTGTACGAAATTATTAAAAAGGTCTACGACCAGTCTGCCACCAGGATAGCATCTAACAGCGTTCCTAACAATATGCTTCACCTATGAGTAGCGCTTTGGAATAATGGTAACAACATTATTTTGTTAAACCATATTAGATAACTAAACCGTTGTTTTACTGTTGGCTGGCATCGTTACTTCCCAAAAGCAAAAGCCAGGATGGGAACCTAATTAATTCCAATATGCCCGGCTTCAATACTGGCAATACGTAAGTATAGTTATTCTCCCAAAGAAGATAAAATCAGAACGAAAAGAAAAACCTTCAAATTGATTTAAAATCGGAAAGCAGAACCGTTTCAGGTTTTCTTTTGTAAAAAATGGAATTGATTTTCCATATAGGAAATTACGTTTTCCACTTCTTTTTTTAATTCCTTTTGCAAACCTATATTAACTATACAGGATAGGCTAACAGCGCCAATAAGTGCAGGAATTTTATCATTAGACAAAATACAAAAACGCAGGTAAGGAGAAAATTCTCCATAAGAATTAATTCCGTTTTCATAAACTCCTTTTACACTGTTATAATCATGGCACTTACCGGTTTCCAGGCGTAAATCTTCCCGCACTTTTTTGGGCAACTGGTTAAACCGCTCAATATTGAGGTCAAAGTCCCCATAAAAATTATTTAAAAGCACTTTAAGAGAATCGCCAAATATTAAAGTCTCGCTTCCTCGTACTTTAAGACCATCCCAGGTATTCTCCTTGCGCTCCACAGGGATAATCTGCGTTAATTCCCAGCCAATATTTGTTGCCAGGGTTGCAGAATCTATTCTTATTGTTTCTTTTTGTTCAAGGGAATTAAGTACTCTAAACCCAATTGCATACTGATTGGATAATTTTTCTATATTATTTTCAATATTCCCGAGATCTGTCTTTAAATCCTGATATATTGACCGCAAATAACTTTTTTCTTTAATAATTGTTTGCCGCTCCTCATTCCAATTATTAATCTGTAATGCAATCAAAATCCCTATAACCACCAATAAAATTTCACCTACGGCATAGCGGGTATATTTCAGAATATTGTTGTCATCAGCAAGTTTTCTGCGAATTTTACCAAAGAAAGTTATCATGAGACGAACATAGGAATTGGCTGTTCTTTCTAAGGTAATGAATTTGTTTAAGACTTTAAGTCAATCTATGTTATTTACTTAAAAGAAAAATACGTAGTCCAGCATTATAGAAGGAACCTTCTTACCTTGCATTATTTCTATGTAGCCTAAGAAATATTCATTAAGCCAAAACAGTATACTTGCATATACAATGGAGTGGGAATTTGCGGGAGCAACCTTTATCCCATTTAAAAAAAGAGGCTATAGATCATATTCTAAAATCGATATTTGGGAGGGGTAATATCTTTTAGCCTTAAATAAACTGCAGCCTGGGCTTGGTGATGGGTGGTATGACTATAGGCCAGCATTATTATTTCTGCAATGCTAAATTCTTTCCATGGTGCTTCATCAGGATATTGATGATTGCTGGAAAAGAGATCTTTGTCATTTTGTTGGTTTAAAACCTTATTAAAGTGATTAAAACCGTTCTGAACATAGTCCAAAATTTTATTATTGTCAGAGGAGTCGGGTTCTTTATCTACTGATGAACCATCGAGAACTCCGGCATAAATCTCCAATCCATTTCCTATGTGAGTAAATAGCTTTCCATATGGCATTATCTCCGCAGTGGGTTGAAAGTCAAAATCAGATAATGGCATAGATTTAAACAGTTCGTAGCAATATGATTCAATGCTCTTCATTCTTAATACAAACATTCGCAACAATTGTGCGGAATCAATTTTTTTTGGAATTACTGTATTATTGGTTGGTAAAAATATCATTGGTGCAAACCCTGACATCAATTTCAAAGACTTCCTTCTTTCCATCATTGATTTAATAACTTTGTTTCTACGTTTACTATAACTTTCTTAAATGCTCGTCATAGGCTTTAAACCCTGCTTTTTCATATAAATCCTTATATTCTGGGTCATCTTTCATAAAATCAAACCTCGAATCTCGCAAAAATGAAATTTGAGGCTCCCGTTTGTCATATGCTTCGCTTAAGTATTTGAGTGTATTTTCTTTCTCTTCCAGGTAGGCATAGAAAATTGCTTTGATAATTGGACGACTGAGAAATTGCAAATTTGATTCTTTATCATAGGTAAACATTTTCTCAATGGCAGGCTTAAAATCATTATCCCGGAATAGGATATAGATTTCATTTTCACCTATCAATTCGGCATATTTAGAAAAAGCTTTACCAGCTTCTTCATATTGTTTCAATCCGGCATGACATAGCCAAAGGAATTGATATGTGCCTACAGGAGCGCGGTTTTCTTTGATTAGTGTATTGCACTTTAAAATACCTTCTTCAAATTTTTCAGCACGGAACAAATCGCGTATATATTTCAATTCAGCCATTTCGTCCAAAGGATCCAGTTTCATGGCTTCGAGATCCAATTTAAGGGCTTCATCAGTTTGTCCAAATTGAGCTAAGAAAGAGGCCAGCATAAACTTTTCTTCCGCCCCGCCAGGGTTGAGGGCTACAGCAAGTCTTTTTGCTTTCTCTGCCTGTATCCAATTGTACTCATGAAAATAATAACTGCCCATGGCCAAATGGGCACCAGAGCTCAGTGAATCCATGGCATGAGCTCTTTTGGCCAGCATCTTGGCTGAATCCAGAGCTATATCCCTTTTCTGGCTTTCCTCACCTGATATGGCCCAATCTGCCAGGTTAAAATAAACCAGAGCCAAATAAGCATTAGCTTCGGCAAAACTGGAATCTAACGCCACTGCGGATTCAAAATATTTTTTTGCTTTAAAGATTTCACCTCGTTTCATATTAAGCGGACCGTTGACGAACTCAAGTTTTCCTTTCAAAAATGTTTCGTAGGAGAGGGGATCGATTTTTTTTCTGGGGTATAACTTATTGGCACCTAGTGAAAATTTTGATTCTATTTTTTGAGCTATATCCATGGCTATTGCTGACTGCAAATCGAATATATTTTCCAATGACTCCGTATAGGATTCTGAGAAGATGGTATAGCCGTCTTTTGAATTTGTCAATCGTACAGAAATCATGATTTTATCTTGTTGCTTTTGAACACTGCCTTCAAGAATATTATTCACATTTAGTTTGTCACCGATGCTTCTTATGTCCTCATTTGTGTTTTTGAATGAGAAAGAAGAGGTTCTTCCAACCACCTTTAATTCTTTGAATTTGCAAAGAGAATTTAGTATTTCCACGGCTATACCATCACTGTAAAATTCCTGATCCTTATTAGGGCTCATGTCCAGGAATGGCAATACCGCAATTGTATTATCTCTGCTTGAGTCATAGGTGGAAACCGCGGGAGTATTCTGTGGTTCGGATGTATCAATAAAATTAACAGCAATGGCAATAATTAAAACTACAATTATAACCACATTCAGACGTCTATTGGTTGCTGATGTTATAGATTCATCTGAGGAAATATTAGCCGTCTTTTTTAAACCTTCAGGAGTTACCTCATAAACCCAGGAGAAAATCATCCAAATGGGTAAACCCACGGCCATTAAAATCATAAGGGTTTTTAACACCCATCCTGGGGCCTCAAATTCGGGAAGAATTATTGTTAAAACCTGAACTAATACCCAGGCAACAACTATGTAGGCCATTGTTGCCTTAATAACATTTCTGCGTTTCAGCTCTTCAAAAAACTTCATTCCAGGAACATAATTATACTAGTTATAAAGGTTATCATATTTAATCTGCAAGCGCAATGATATTTGTCAGGTTTTCAAAAGGCTTGTTTATATTTATCGAGGAGCCATATTAGACCAATAACTTTATTTCAGCCCACATTATTTTAATGATTGGAAACACCTGATATTCCCTTGCAGATAAGACACCTGGCAACGATAGTAACTCCTTTTAATTCTTAGAATCCACGCTTTCCTCTGATTCTGCTAAAACCCGGGTAGTAATCCAGCAGCAGTATGGGGTCAAATAAAAAGCCCAACCTGGTAAAGGCTGGGCTAAATATTAATATTAGGTAATTTAATAACTTATGGAATAAGATCTCCTAAACTACATATCAGTCCTATATATTCAGCGGGTGATACTCCTTCAAGTTCCTCTGCTGTAATTGTTTCAGATTGCCCGGCCGCTGTAACCGTATAAGTATCATTACCATTATCGCATATCTCTATGGTTTGGCCTTGCAGATCGCAGGAATCACAATTTCTATCGTCAGCGTCGTCGTCTGAGCAACTGCTAAAGCCAAAGGCCATTGTTGCTAAAACGGACATTCCTAAAATACATTTCTTAAACATAACTATCTGTTTTATAAAAGGGTTAAAGAATCAGAACGATTCTTTTTGCTAAATATTTCATCAGTGGTGTTTGTTAAAAAATGGCAGCCCGGAAATAATTAGGATGATTTTAGGATATGCGCGGGAAGCACCGGTTATCCGAATGAGTTATTATAAGGCGGTCTTTAAACCGGTTATTAACTGATCAATGTCCTCCATACTGGTATAATGCAAAAAAGACATTCGCAACACTCCCGGCTCCAGGGGAATACCCATATCCATAAGAGGCCGCACAGCATAGAAATTGCCCATGCCTAACATTAATCTATGGTTAGTGAGGTCAGTATATACCTTTTTTACGCTTTTATTAAGAGGAAGGATCGAAATGGTGGGGACCCTTTGATCTGCATAATCAGGACCTAAAATCTTAAGGTCGCCCCGGGATCTCAAAAACTCAAGTAGAGGCACCAGGAGGGCTTTTTCCTGAGAACGAAATAATCTGTTTAGGGCAATGTTCCTTTGAGAAGGCAATGCCTCTTTCGTAAAATGATGTGCATAAACTGCATCAAAATAATCCAAAATACCGCTAACTGATCCAATTTGCGCATGATCCGGGCCTGAAGGGGTAAGCATACTTCTGGTGATACCCTCCTTAAAAAAATGCGACTGGTTCTCCATCTTTTTAATCAACTCATTCTTAACGTACATCATCCCCAAATGCGGCCCAAAAGTCTTGTATAAGGAAAACAGGTAAATGTCTGCTCCCAACGCCTTTAAATCTGGCAGGCCATGTGGAGCATAAGCCACCCCATCTACCACACAAAGTGCTCCATGGGCATGTGCCTTTTCACTTATTTCTTTTACAGGGTTCACATGGCCGATTACATTTGAACAATGGGGGAATGCTACCATCCTGGTTCGCTCAGAGAATAAACGGTCCAAGTCCTCCTGGCTTAGCAATCCTGAATCTTTATCTACATGCCACTCTACAATCTTAATTCCCCTTTCTGCTAATCGCCTCCATGCTCCGGCATTAGCCTCATGATCCTGACATGAAAGAATGATCTCGTCCCCGTCTTTCCACATAGGACGCATAGCGTTGGCCAACACATACACATTTTGTGTGGTAGAGGGGCCGAAATGTATTTCGGAGGCATCTGCATTCAGGTACTCCGCCATCCGTTTATAGGAAGCATCCATCATTTCTCCTGCTTTCATGGATGCGGGATACGGATAATAGGGCTGCACCTTATTTTTCATGTAAAAGGCAGTCAGTTTATCAATGAATTGGATACAGGGATAAGAACCCCCGGCATTTTCAAAGAAAGCCCATCCCTGAAGCGCAGGTTCTGTAAAAGCAGGAAATTGTGTGCGTATAAATGGTAAATCGAGTTTCATAACTAATGAGAATGTTGACTAATAGTTGATCACTATTTGAAGTAACTGGTTGTTTTCTCTAAGATAGAGAATTATTCTACACAACTTATACGATGTTTGACGCCAAAAATCAAATGCTTCCGGAATTGAGTAGAGTTAGACCCTCATGGATTGCTCTTTTCTGCCAGGTTAATTGTTTTAATCGTGGAGATCAGACTACCGTTTTCAGACATACCCTCTATGTAAAACGATATATTTTGCATTCCGGTATCTGCAATATTAAATAGTGCTTTGCCATTGGGGCCTATGGTTAAAAGGGGTTCCCAGTGGATGGCTCCTGTTAACTCAAAAAGAGGATTAGCATAAATGTATTTTGGGGTATAAAACTTTTTTGGAACATCGAAACCGTTGGTTGTATCTATAAATTTTCTTTTATCCGCTGCAGTGGAATTCCCCTGAAGTCGGGTCCTTCTGGTCCAAATCCTGATTACACCACCTGCACCATTTACGCCCTCTGTAACATCAGGCCTGGGATTGACTTCAATACGCTCAATATCTGCGGTATACAGCTCGTAAAGAAAACTAAAACCACCGGAATTCTGAAAGTTGGATGCTACAGGGGTACCCGGAGTCTTATTCATACCTCCGAAGCCATTGCCCTGACTTTGCGATGAAGAGGATGCGGGCGATGATCCTTCAGCCAAAATACGTGTGCCATCTAAATATATTACAGGGGGTGCACCACCAAGACTCCTTCTATTCCTTATCCCAACAGAACCCATCCCCGGCACAATATTATATCCTTTCATTCGGATAAGATCTGTTACCCGTGGGTACATATTTACTACTTGTTGATCTACTACGATCTCTTTCCGGCCAATTATATTAGAAAATTTTCGCTTTTCCCCAACTAGGTTCACTTCATCTAAAAAGATGGTTTTATTCTCTAACGCATAGTCCAGTGCTGGTAGTTCCGGAGCATTGATATCCGGAGTGTTATTTGATTCTGTGTTGGATAAATAGCCAGGCCATGAAGAGGTAAGAATTCTTGCATAAAGACCAGGCGACTTCAACTCGCCATTATTCCTGACGAGCTTTATTCCTATTTCTTCTCCCTTTTCAACCAAAAGGTTTGGGATACTAAAATCCGGCCCATCTAATAACACCACTCGAGAATTATGATATCTGGAATCTTCCATAACAAATTGCGGAAACTTGTCCGTATCAATGTTGTTGAAGCGTCCCTTGAGGGTGAGACCATTTTCATAATTAAAGTTGACATTGGGCGCATGGTTGAAGATATTCTTCCATTCATACCTGCTCCACCCCTGTATAAGCAGAAGCAGGTCCAGGTCGAAATTCCTTCTTGGCCCAAATTCTCTGAAATAATAAGCTGGATTATCTATATATCCGCTTAGGTATGGTTTCAAAAAGAATTCAGATAAAATATTGACTTTCTGATTGTAGGCCCTTGTTCCTGAGGGCAATACCGAAATACTGAGACTCCCGTTATTTGCAAACTCTGATGATACCTTGAGGCCAATCACCAGGGAATCCTTTACTTTTTCATCAATGTAAACTTCGGCTTGCATGTCCTTTAATCTCGTCGGATTAAAAAAGAGGCGTTCTAAAATGGGCTTGTTTTCTTCATCAAATAGTGTTACCGTGTTTACCCCTGGAAAGAGTAGTTCCCGGTTTATAGAAAGGAGGGTTTCCATTTGCGCAGTGTCAAAAACAAGAGATCTTGTCGTTGCAATATCTCCATCCTTGTGAATCAGAAGCCTGAATTCTTCATTTTTAATATTCTTTAAAGTCTTTTTGTTGGTGGTCAAAGCTATTAATATATCACTCTCACCATAATTATTTACTACCCTGAGGACAATGCCTTTTTCCGATACGGGGGGCAGGGGAGCCATTACCTCCCTGTTGTTTCCCAGTTTAATACTCACATTGTAACTACCATTTAGAGGACGGAAGGGAAAACTAGCCATTCCGAAAGCATTACCCTTAAAATCCATAATGCTTTCCCCCTGATCATTAACCAGGCTGCCTTTGTCAAAAACTACGCTGCGGCCATCGCTGTTTATAAGCTTAACACCAATTACGCTTTCCAATCCTTCCACCAGGCTGCCTCCTTCCGGTAGCAATTGCAGATCGTATTTTGTTTCAACCAGTTGCCTGACTTTTGTATTTCCATTAATGACCTGTATCTTTTGTACAAAGGAATCTTCCTCGGTAAAGTTTCTCATCCAGTTGGTTGAGGCTTTTATAAAGTAGTCGCCACTTGCGTAGGTGGAGTCAATACTGATATTCCCTTTGGCATACCCATTAACCATCATTACCAGTTGGTCCTCTAAGGGTAGCCCTTGTTCATTGTATATGGAAACCTGCAGGTTGGTGGTTTGGGTAAAGGGCACTCCATTCTTCCTGTCGTATGCGTAAGCGCTAAACCAAAGCTCTTCCCCGACAACATAAGTACTCTTGTTTAAGTGCAGGAATATTGATTCTCTGGGGAGTTCAAAATAGGATTTGTAAGATTCTTCTATTGTTGAATTGTTTTGTGCAAGAAGTCCGTTGGATAAAAGTACAGACAGCATTAGTACATAGAAAGTTTTCCCCATGATTAAATATAGTCCTAATAATGAAGACAATCAATGAGATTGAATCTAAAATTAAATTTTGTAGCATTCCCAAGGTTACGATGCAGTTCTGCCGGTTTCTTGATTTGAAAACATTAAGCAATTATTGTTGGACTGGATATTATTTAATTTTATAAGAATAGGCAATAATATCAAAGACCTTTAAAGTAGCTGTTGATTAAATCTTTGAACCTTTTTTCCTCATGTAGTACTTGTAAATCAGGATCAAGTTTTATCCAGACCAGGTCTCTGTATCCATTTTTAAGGCCTTTTTCCAAATAGTCGAGGGCTTCATTTTTTCGGTCCTGAACCGCCAGTAATTTAGTATACTCAAAATAAATTGTTGAATCGAGTTCCATTGCTCTTTTTCCAATTTCCCAACCTGTATCTTTTTCTCCTAAACGAGTAAGTGTGATTCCGTTATAAATATATGATTTTGGGTCATTGGAATAGTCATCTAGCCATTTTATGGCGGTTTTTTGATATTCAAGAAAATGATCTCTGGCGGTTTCACTTTTCCCTATTAAATTATAGTTTATTCCCAGATCATAATGAGCTGAGGCTTCCTGAGAATTTTTTTCAAGGATTGTTTCCAAAACTACAATCGCTTTGTCATACTTTCCTTGAAGCCGGTAGTCATGTGCCAGTCGGTATTGATTAATTAAAAAACCCGGGTTAAGATCTGCTGCCTTAAGATAAGCTGCTTCAGCTTGCTCAAATTCATTTAGTCCGATATAACATGAGCCCAGATAAAAATAACCCCAGGGATTATCAGGTGAATAGTCAATCATACGATTAGACCAGACCAAAGCAGAATCTATTTGACCATAATTTTCCATATATATCCTGATTATTCCACTATTGGTAAGGATTATATACGGATCAATATGAAGTGTTCTTTTGTATTCGTCCAAAGCCATATCATAATGACCCTGATTCTGAAAATACCAGCCCAAATTATGGTGCGCGGCCGGATCATCCGGGTATAACGCAACCCGCCTTTTTGTGTATTCAATGCCTTTATCAAGGTCGTTTTCAACATTTACTGCATAAAAGGCAAGAATGGCAAATTTTTCCCTGTCGGTAAGATTATCAACAGATATTATAGCCTCATCCAACCATTTGCGTCCTTCGTTCCTATCAAATTTTTCAAAAAGTAAATTCCCCAGTGAAGCTTTTGCAGCAGTAAAATTGCTATCAAGAACTATTGCGTTTTTATAATGATTTTTCGCCGTTTCAAAATCGAGGAGGAGGTGACTTTCAATACCCAGGGAATACTGTTTAAGTGCCTGCAAAGAAGAGGTAGTGACTTTATAGAGTGGTTTACTTTGGTCCGAGATCATATTTATAGATTCTCCAAGGCTTCGCCTGATCTTTTTACTTAGCTTATCCAGTTTTTCGATAATTTCATCCTCATCTTGGGCATAAAGCACTTCTGATTTTAAGATATTTGCTGTTTTAACATCCACTATTTTGGACGTAAGAATATATTGGGTTCCCACCTTACTAATAGTTGGTACAATTATTATTTCAACCCCTTCGCGCATGGCTATTTCAGTACCGGTTTCTTCATCGATATTTGTTATGTTGTCTTTTTCCATTCGCTTTAATGTCTCTATAATTCTCTTGCGGGTTAAAACATTTAAATATCGAGATTGATTTATACTAAGGACAAAGGCTGTATTCAACGAATGATCAAAAATTGTTTCATCGGTTAGGTTTTCAAAATCCGTTATCACAATCCAATCCCTTTCCGTAAAAGGAATGGTAGTGCCACTATAGGTAATAAAAATAATTATGGCAATGGCAATGGTAATCGCGACAGGAGTTACTGTTCTGAGAAGTCGGGTTATTAGCGTCTTCCGTTGATCTTTTACAACATTCCCTGCCAGGTTTTCTCTGACTGTAATTTCTTTACAGCTGACATTGTACATTCTAACCGGCTCATCGACATTCTTTAAAGATTTCTCTTCTATAAATTGCGTTTTTATATCAGCCTTATTTTTAACATCCCGGTAGACCGATTCAGAAATGCTTATGCAACCCTCTTTCGTGGATTCCTGCAACCGGGAAGCAATGTTAACCCCGTCGCCAAACACATCAGAATTTTCAAATACCACTTCTGCCTCATGTATACCAATTCTCAAAGGAATATTTTTTTCGCGACAAGCTATCTGAATTTGAATAGCACAACGAACCGCATAAGAAGGAAGATCAAAACTGATTAGCATTCCATCTCCCATTTCCTTTACCAGGGTCCCATTGTACTTTTTAAGGAAATGGGTATGTATATCACGGTTATTCTTTAACACCTCAAAGGCGCGATCCTCATCTGAACCCATTAAGGCAGTATAGCCTGCAATATCGGTAAACATTATAGCTGCGAGTCGATGCTGTTGCATGTGAAGATACCGTTATACTAGCCGGTCATGTTAATGACCGAAAGAATTATTATTCTTAATCAATTTAGGCGCAGTATATTTAAAAGGCAATGATTTTTATCAGCTTTTAGGTTTACCCATATAATCTGGGATTGGTTTTCCAAGAGAAACAATAGTTATCATTTTGGATATTAAATTGATGGTGGTTTAAAATGGGGAAATGCTATCAGCAAGGACTAGGAGAATTGGAAAATGATTCTATTTAATTAATTGAAACTATTCTTTAACTGGTTGTATCTTTTTTGAATAAAAGATAATCAGATTCAATACTCTTCCAACAACCATTTCAGGGCTAGATTGCGTTCCGGAAAAATTTTGTTTCCAAACCCAGCTTCCTGGTAGATATTTCGTGAATGAAGCCATTATTTATAATTCAATATCTTCCGGTTTGATAAGTACGATGCGAATGGCTTTATTCATTACCCGTTTATGTACAATTCGAAGGGAAGCTTAAAAACGTCAGCCCCGTTTAATTTAATAATAATATTCCGTGACCCTGCCTGAGTTTTATATACCTTTTTTTGATAAGTTCTATTACTGAAAACGTAGATTCAAATATGTTCTTTGCGGAATTAGAACCGGTGTATGTCAAAACAACCACCTGATTCTTTTCTCTAAATATAACTTTCCAATTCACAGCGCCTTTGGTAACCCAAAAAATGCAAAACATATTGGGAATCTAATTTATCATTAAACTTGCCCGGAGCCATAATTTGCTGTAGTTTAGGAAAATCTATAAGGATGGTTTTCATATACTTGATATCCCTTTATAAAGAATATTATGATTTTAAAAATAAACAATCAGAGTTTAGAGGTAGATGTTGATCCGGCAACTCCTTTATTATGGGTTATTCGTGAACAAGCCGGTTTAACAGGTACAAAATTTGGGTGTGGGATAGGGCAATGTGGTTCATGCACCGTGCAGCTTGATGGTGTAGCCATAAGATCTTGTTTAACACCAATTCAGGCTGTTGCTGATAAAGAAATTACTACAATAGAGGGTATTGCCAGTGAAACTGAACTACATACCATACAGCGCATCTGGATCCAGGAGCAGGTTCCTCAGTGCGGTTATTGCCAGTCAGGGCAAATCATTTCTGCACATGCCCTATTGACAAAAACTACTTTGCCTACGGATGAAGAGATAGATCAGGCCATGAGCGGTAATATTTGCAGATGTGGCACCTACTCCCGTATCAAAAAAGGGATCAAATTAGCGGCAGAAGAATTAGCAGGGGCATCAACCATAAATCTCGAAAATAATGGGTAAGTGGACGAGACGCGCATTTATTACCACCGGCATACTTACAGGTGGTGCTTTAGTTGTTGGGATAGCCATAAGACCTGGTAACCGGGCCGGAAAAGTAAAGGATTTAATTGCAGGTGAAGGAGATACCGTACTCAACATCTGGCTGAAAGTTAACGCAGACAACACAATTACGGTTATAGTTCCTCATGCCGAAATGGGGCAGGGGGTCCATACCACCTTGCCTATGATGCTGGCTGACGAAATGGATGCGGATTGGGAAACAATTACAATGTTAGAAGCTCCGGGGAATGCAGAATATGCCAATTACGCTATGGCAAAAGGATTTATAATGGGTCCAAAAGACATTCCTTCCATGCTTATCGGAACTGTTGACGGCTTTTTTTTGACAGCCACTAAACAGATAAGCCTTCAAATGACCGGTGGAAGTGCTTCGGTACGTTTTACGGGCATGTTGGCTATGCGCGTGGCAGGAGCTGCGGCAAGGGCAGTTTTATTAGAGGCTGCCTCTGAGAAATGGGAAGTCGCCTTGGAGGAATTAGTAGTTAAGAATAGTACTATTTCGCACCCACCTAGTAATAGAACGGAACCCTTTGCGAGTTTTGTCGCTAAAGCGGCCAGCTTATCACAACCGGCCAAACCACGTCTTAAGACCACAGAAGAATTTACGATAATGGGGACCTCTCCTCCACGTTTCGATATTCCATCAAAGGTAGATGGAACAGCAAATTTTGGAATTGATGTGACCCTGCCAAATATGAAATATGCAGCCATAAAGGCCTCACCTGTTTTTGGAGCCAGGGCAAAACCTTTGGATGCAGGTGCAATTAAAGATATGCCGGGGGTGCATAAAATTGTGAATCTTGAAGGAGCTGTCGCGGTTATTGCCGATGGCTATTGGTTGGCAAAAAAAGCTATCAATGAATTGCCCATTGAGTTTGACAAAAGTGATCATGATACCGTAGGAATGAATGACATTTATGATCAGTATTTAAGGGATATGGATGTCGCCGTTGCTGACGGCAAGGAAGAAAAAGATGTTAAAAAAGGAAACATAAATAAAATTTTTAAAGAAGCAACCAATATAATAGAGGCCGAATACAGGGTACCTTATTTGGCCCATGCCACAATGGAACCCATGAATTGTACTGCTTTGGTAAAAGAAGATGGTTGTGAGATATGGGTGGGAAGTCAGAACCCCTTGGGATTTGCAAATAGTGTAGCCGAAGAACTGGATCTGGATCAGGAGAAGGTGCTGGTCCATAACCACTATCTGGGAGGTGGGTTTGGTAGAAGATCCGTGCCCGATGTAGCTATACAGGCAGCCCTGATTGCCAAAGAAGTAGACTATCCGGTTAAGCTCATCTGGTCTCGCGAAGATGACATCAGACAGGATCATTACAGGGAAGCCAACATCAGCCGTTTTAAAGCGAGCCTTACTGATGAAGGTCAGATCATTGCCTGGAACAATCAGTTCCTGTTTAAGCACGATCCGGAAGAAGCCCCGCATATTCCTTATGGCGTAGAAAATCAATTTATACATTATACCAACAGTGAAACCCATATACCCTGGGGCTATTGGCGGAGTGTTGACTCTTCCATGCATGCATTTTTCACAGAATCCTTTATGGATGAACTTGCGTTCAAAGCCAATAAAGACCCCTATCTGTTCAGGAGGGAACATCTTACCAATGCACCACGATATTTGAAGGTACTGGATCTGGCTGCCGGGAAAGCCAATTGGGGAGAAGATCTTCCTGCTGGTTGGGGGAGGGGTATATCACTTCATCAATCTTTTGGCACCATTGTTGCCCAGGTGGCCGAGATAGAAATAATCGAAAATGATTTAAAGGTCCACAGGGTGGTTTGTGTGGCAGACCCTGGTTTTGCGTTTCATCCTGATGGCTTTACAGCGCAAATGGAAAGTGGTATCGTTTTCGGCTTGACAGCTGCTTTGTATGGAGAAATAACGATAGAAAACGGAGCTGTAAAGCAAAGTAATTTCCATGATTACCAAATGTTGCGGATAAACGAAAACCCCAAAATCGAGACCTATATTGTAACCAGCGATAACTGGCCGGGTGGTGCAGGAGAACCCAGTACCCCTGGTATTGCCCCGGCAGTAGCTAACGCAATTTTTAATGCCTCAGGTATTCGAATACGCGAACTGCCTTTTAAAAATCATGAATTGAAGGCCAATACCGGTTTATTAGGATAATAATAAAACCTAAGAATTTGCAATCAATAATTGATTTCTTTCAGCAGAGACTGGTCATTTGAATACTATTAAAAACAAAAAGGAAGCCTGTTTTTACAAGCTCCCTTTATACAAAATTATATGTCACAAGCTTATTTAATAACCGGTATTAATCAGCTTCTCTTCTATTTCTTTTTTTCGTTTTTCCAGGATTTCCTGTTTCCTCGCGAGTATTAATTGCTGATTCTTAATTTGTGATAGTTCCTTTTGTAATAATTTCTTTTCTACATTTTCTGTTTCCAAAGAAACATCTGTATTTGTAATAGCATTTAAATCGTACTGAGTAAAAATATCTAATTGGTTAATAAGGTCTTGAATATCACCAAATGCTTTTTTGGTATAATACCTGCCCATTTCAAAATCTTTAGGGTCTGAAGCCTTTTCTAAATGCTCAATCCCATCTAATATCGGATCCACTGCCTTATCACAACCACAGGTTTCAATTAACTTTTTGGCGTTTTCTAAAGCTTCCAGAGCTTTATAGGCATAATATTTTTGATGATCAAAGTTTTTGGCGCTAATAGATTTCTTGGTATGGTTTAGCGCATAGGAGGCCGAAGTATAAGTATTGTCACATTTAGCAGAGGCCCACAAAGTTGTCAGAATAAATGTAAGGGATAATAAAAATCTGGTAATCATGGTAATTCATTTTAAGATTAGGGACTGTAAAAGAGCTAAACTTTATTGGATTATTAAAAAAAATGTGGTCAAACGGCAACATTTGTAGTCAAAATACTATTAAAACCAAAATAACGGGCGTAAAATATAATTTATCCTGCCCCTGTTTATTTTTTTAAGGATTTATTCAGCCAACTTTTAAAACCAAAAAAAGATATTCAATTAGTGGTCTTATACCTCGTCATAAGATATATACTACGAGAAAACCTAAATAAGTGCCAAGTGCGTTACCTAATGTTCCAACAAGGATAGCAGGTAAGATTAGTTCATTTCTGTCAAAAGTTTCTGCGAGTGCTATGGCAGTAGTACCTCCGCCAATATTAGCCTGACTTGCTATGGAAATCATTTCCCAATCTCGGTAAATTAAACTACCCAGTACAACCACAATAATTCCATGAAGAAAAACTGCTAATGAAGCAAAGGTTAATAAGGTAAGTCCCACTTCTTTCAATTCTATAACGGAACTTATTTCGCAATAAGATCCAATTACAGCGAGAAATATATAAACAAGGTATAGCCCAAGGAAATGGCTGCCTTTTAAACCCTGTACAAATTTTATTTGTGCCAGTAAAATGCCAATTGTTGACAAGGTTAAGATCGACGGGATTTTGGGGAATACATTAGTTATCAATTCAGATACATAATAGGCCGTAAGACCAAGAAAAATTAACCAGATCAGCGAATTAAAAGTCAGCTTTTCTTTGTCTTCGCCTTCCATTTCTTGCTTTGCCGTTTTTACTTTCTTATCCTTCCAGAATGTTCTTAGGATGGCAGGTATAGATAAAGTGGCTATGATCCATATAGTAGTGATTACATTATCTACTGCAATAGTTCCGGCGTATAGAATACCTCGCTCCTGAAAATCATATTGGAGGGCAACGGCATTAAAGTTTACGCTTCCTCCTGTATAGGTGCCGGTAAGCATGCCGGCAATAATTTTTCCATCTTCACCAAGAATATGCTCCGGCGCGATCAGGGTCCAGGCAACCAGTATTCCAAGGGTTGTAGCCAGAGAACCAATTAGAAATAAAATGATCATGGGGGCTCCGGCTTTCTTGATTGAATTAAGGTTAACCCCCAGCAATAAGTAAAAAATGGAGATAGGAGCCAAATAGGTAAAAATTCCATCGTAAAGCGAAATGGAATTAGAGGCGGAAGGAATCAAGTTTAGATTGGCGATTACTGCTGTAAAAAGTATTACCAATAGCGCAGCACCCAGCTTTTTGCCAATTTTCGTTTTAGCTGCGTAGTCTGCCAGGATGACCATTAAACATAATACGCCTAGGACATAAATTGGATTTGTCGCGAAGTTCATTGGCTAAAGATATCAAAATAATATTCTCCGTTATCCGGGTACAAGCTTTTGAAAGGCCTGGATTAACAGCGATACTCCGATATATTTCTTTCACTATCTTTATAAAAGTGCATAGAATTTAAATATGAATAAAATAATATTTGATTCTGGTCGTGTACTTAAACCCGGTAAAATAGCAAGAAATAATATTTTTAGAACTAACAGCCAAATACAATTCCTATGAAAAGCGTTCTTAGTATCCTGATCTTCCTGGTGGTTTTTTCAAGCTGCAATAATAAGCCAAAAACGGAACCCATAATCGAAACAGCGGAGATTGATAAAAGTTGCCCTGAAGAGGGGGTTACACTTCAAATTTTAGGCTCTGGCGGCCCTGCCGCCGGTAATGGAAGAGCTTCTACAGGCTATCTTGTTCGTTTAAATGGTAACCCGGCAGCCATGATAGATGCAGGCGGTGGCACCTTTCTCCGATTGCAGCAGGCAGGAGCACACATGCGGGATATTGCGTTTCTGGGAATAAGCCATTTTCATCCCGATCATGCTTCAGAATTGCCGGCATTGCTATGGTCCGACATATTTTCCAACCGGTCTGCACCATTAAATGTTTCCGGACCTGCCGGAGATGGCTCTGACGGCCTTAAAGGGTTTTTGACTGCCATTAATGATATGGCAGCTCCAATAGATGCTTTTACAAGGATAAATGCTATTGAAGTGCTCCCGAAAAAAGATTCTCTAATGACAGTTTATAAGGATGAATTAATGGAAGTTGCGGCAATAGGAGTGAACCATGCAAATAAGCCTTCTCTGGCTTATAAAGTGACTCTAGGAAACAAGCGAATTGTCTTTGGTGCAGATCAGACCCTGGATAGCCCGGGATTTATAGATTTTGTAAAAGGATCCGACCTAATGGTTCTGCATTTAGCAATTTCTGAAGAGGCAGAGAAACCATTTACAGACCTCCATGCTAAACCAGGAAAAGTAGGGGAGGTAGCAAGAGAAGCGGGTGTTCAGCGCGTGGTATTAAGTCATTTAATGAAGTTGGATTCTTCCCATGCCCGCGCCAGGGAATTCAGCCTCTCAGATTTAAATGCAAACATAGAATTGGTGAAGGCTAATTTTAATGGGACTATAATTCTGGCGGAAGACCTTGCTTGTATTCCTTTGTAATACATACGATAGTCAATGTAAATGACGTTTTTAATCCTTACCCATTATTATTTTCCTGGCAGGATCCAACCATGCTTTATTTGGGGTATATAAAAAACCATGTCCAAGACCGGTATTGATCTGAAGTTGCTCAAAGCTTGTTGCATTGGTAGATTTATCTATCCAATGTTGATAATTATTGCCGGCAACAGTGTCAGATTTTTCATAGATTCCGAGGATATTCCCATGCATGTTAAAGTCAAATGTTTTCAGCGAATACTCACTGCTTGATCCCAGAAGTACATAATTTACATTATTGGTATTCAGGTCTGAAATATACATGGCTATCATTCCACCCTTGGATGCCCCAATTACCGTAATGTCTTCGGGAGTTACGCCTTTGGAAATAAGTGCATCTATTTCTTTTGATATTTTCTTGCCAAATTCGTAAAATTCCGTATTCTCTGTTCGAACTTCTGCGTGGACCTCAGCCCCGGTGGCTTTAAGTGAATCAATAATGGAAGTATATTCATAAGCACCGAATTGCGGACTTACGGCGTTAATTCCCTGTATTTCTATAATCATGCCATGTAAATAAAATATATGTTTCATAGATTCCTGCTTTTGAGAACATGAGATTAGTAAAATTAGCACTGAAAAGTTGTAGAGGAGGTTCATTAGTCTTAAGTTGAATGGTTTTAAGTGTAAGATAAACAATTAAGGTCAAACCCAACAGGGGTTAATAGGCTATTTATCCTGATCACCAGGATTTTGCCATGAACTATATACGGTAATTCTATCATCTCCATCAGGAAATTGATTTTTTGAAAACCTTCACTAATATTTTGATAAGACTTCTTATATTCACAACTTAATATATTTAATAGCAGCCAACCAGTATGAAAAAATTTCAAAACTACCTTATTGCATTTGTTTTAGTGGGTATCCTCGCCCATTGCACGGATAAAAAACCCGCAGCCGAAGAAACGGATAATAAAGACCGGAATATGTTTGGACTTTATATCCCGAGAGGTTTAACTAAAACTACGGAAGGACTTACTCCGGGTTATGTATTGTTCAGACCAGCAAATTCAGCTTCTGTATATCTGGTTAACCGGGAAGGAAAAGTAGTGCACGAATGGAAAGGTAATTATGAGGTAAACAGTTTTTATTTAAATAATGATGGTTCACTCACATTGCTATCGGTAGATCCCGATTTTCCTGTATTTGGTGGTGGGGGTAATGCCGGCAGATTGCAAAGGGTTAGTTGGGACAGTAAGATTCTTTGGGACTTTGAATATGCCAATGAAGAATATCATGCACATCATGATATAGCTGTGATGTCCAATGGTAATATTTTAACTATTGCTTGGGAAGCAAAGACGGCAGAAGAGGTCTTGCAGGCTTGAAGGAAACCAGAATTTACTCCAAAAGCAGGCCTTTGGCCGGATAAAATAGTTGAATTAAAACCTAAGGGTAAAAATGCTGCTGAGATCGTTTGGGAATGGCATATCTGGGATCATTTAATACAGGATTATGATGAAACCAAGGATAATTATGGTGATATAGCAGCGCATCCTGAGCTTCTCGATTTTAACAAAGACGGCGAAATACCTCCGCTTATATCCCATGATAGTATGGCGGTATTGCATAAATTAAAAAGAGCATGGAGGAACCAAACTGTTGAAAACAGAGGAGCCGATGTGTATCATTTTAATGCTATTAACTACAATCCGGAACTCGATCAGATTGTCTTTAGCTCCCCTAGTTTGGATGAAATTTTTATAATTGATCACAGTACAACCACTGAAGAAGCTGCCGGTCATAGTGGAGGCCGTATGGGCCGTGGGGGAGATATTTTATACCGTTGGGGAAATCCGAAAAATTATAACCATGGAGATTCTACCAATCAGAAATTATTTGGTCAGCATGATGTCCGGTGGATTGAAAAAGGACTTCCCGGAGGAGGCAATCTTACAGTCTTCAATAATGGCATTCCCATGGGACCTGACAGCCTTGATTATTCTGCTGTTTATGAATTGGAGCTACCTATGGATAGTGAAGGGAATTATATTAGGGGAGAAGAAGGTGTTTTTGGTCCGGAGGAACCTGTTTGGAAGTATATAGCGCCGGATACACTTTCTTTTTATGGTAGCTTTATTTCAGGGGCACAGCGGATGAAAAATGGAAATACATTTATCAATGAAGGGCCCAAAGGCCGCTTTTTTGAAGTTACGCCTGAAGGGGAAATTGTCTGGGAATATCTGAATCCCTATCGCGGGAATATACACCATTCTGACGGGGAACCGGTTTCACCAATGCCCATGGCATACTGGCAATTCAGATCAAATTTTATAGAGGAAGATCATCCCGGATTGCAAGGCAGGAAATTAGAACCAATAGATCCGCAACCTGAGGAATTTAAACTTCCCCCTAAACCAAAAAAAGAGGGTTCCTGATTTTTAGCGGCAAAATTCAACTAGCTAGTTTTAAAAAACAGGTATCTAACTGACTTCCTGTCAAAAGGATTGCTAATCATACTGAATTCCGGGTAACTGTAGCTTTATTTCACTGGCAAAATTGGTCCATTCCTGATACATTTCCTGATATTTTTGAGGGTTAGTGTTTTTCAGATCATTAATTTCCCCAAGATCTTCCTCCAGATTATAGAGTTTAAATTCGGATAGACTAAACGGATCGCTGAAATTGGTTATTTTCCACTGGCCTTTCCTCAGCATGGTATTTCCGCTATGTTCCAGCCCAAAAACATAGTCTTCAGGATGTATGGTGTTAACTTTGGCAGAAATAAAAGGCACAAGTGATTTTCCTTTTATTGGAAATAGTGTTGTTCCATTAAACTCTTCAGGATAATCTATGTTGGCTATTTCATAGAGCGTAGGCGCAATATCCATAACAGTAAGAAAGTCATCGGCAATGCTATTTTTTTCTGTTACCATGGGGCCACTCACAATCATTGATGCTATGATGCCGCCGTTGGTGGCATATTCCTTATAATATCTGAAGGGAGATGAACCGGCTTCGGCCCATTGCGGACCATAAGAGATCAAAGAATTTGCTTCTCCCATAGTTGCATAATCATTGTTAAAATAGGGATTGATATAAGGTTTGATTCCGGGATTGTTATAATAGTCTTCCCCTGCGGCACCATTGTCCGACATAAAAATAATCAGGGTGTTTTCGTATTCCCCGATATCTTTTAGATACTGTATGATACGGCCAATATTCACATCCAGATTATCTACCATACCTGCATAAAGTTCCATTTTTCGCGATTCTCTTTTTTTATCATTGTCTGAAAGGGAACTCCAGGGCCGTACGGAGGGATGTGTGGGAGGCAGGATAGCATTTTCTGGAATCATCCCCGCCTTTTTAAGACTTAGAAACCTCTCTTCTTTTAGTTTGTCATACCCCTCATCATACTTGCCTTCATATTTTTTCCAATAATCTTCATCAACCTGCAGTGGCCAGTGGGGAGAAGTATATGCCGCATAGGCGAAAAAGGGACGTTTGTCTTTCTTGTTCTGATCTATAAAGGCGATGAGTTTATCCGTATAAAGATCCGTTGAATAGGATCCATCCGGCCATTTTGTGCTTTTACCGTCTTCTGTATAATGTGAAACCGGAATACCTTTAAATAACCCCTGGCTGTTATAATGATTGCCAACACCTTCAAGGAGCACAAACGAATTTTCAAAACCCTTTTGGTGAGGATTGGCCTCCCTGCCATTGCCCAGATGCCATTTACCAGCCATATAGGTATGGTAGCCATCTTTTTTTAACAACTCAGGTATAGTAGCTACCCTTTTTGTCAGATATCCTTCATAGCCAAAAACTTCTGCACTTAATGCCTGCCTTCCTACGCCTGCAATATGGTTGTCGTTACCTGTTAAAAGCATTGCTCTGGTAGGGGCACACATTGGTGCCGTATGAAACCTGCTAAAACGGATGCCGGTTGTTGCTAAACCATCAATATTAGGAGTCGCAATATCCCCCCCAAAACAGCCCAGATCTGCATAACCAAGATCATCAGCCACCAAAATTAGAATATTTGGCCGGGTGTCTGTTGAAGTTTTTTCAGGAGTGCCCGCACAACTTATAAAACCAATGATCACAAACAATAAGAAAAGAATAGAATTTGTATTGTTAAGACTGAAAATAAAATTGTTTTTGATAAAGCTATAGTAGGTTCTAAAATTCATAAGAAAAATATCGATGGATTTAGGTGTCTATTACGTTATGATTCATTATTTGAATCGATAGTTCATTCTTTTGCTCCCTAAGGTAAGGATTTATCAATTAGACGTATATCACTAGTATTCATAATAATTGTCTGATGTATCCTTTTAGGAGTAGTATATATTACTTGTTATAAGGAATGTTGCACATTAATGGGACTATCCCCGATAATTCAGTATTTTGTAATTCCTTAAAGCAAAATATGAAAGTATTATTTATTGGGGGCACAGGTAATATTAGCAGCGCTTCCAGCAGATTGGCTGTTTCGAGGGGGATAGCGCTATACCATCTGAATAGGGGAATTAACAAAATTGAAATAAAAGGCGTAAAAACTATTATAGGTGATATCAACAATCCCGCAAGTTTATCTGTACTGAAAGACCACAACTGGGATGTTGTAGTTAACTGGATTGCCTTTACGCCAGATGATATTGATAGGGATATTGCCTTATTTAGAGGAAAAACCAAACAATATATTTTTATTAGTTCAGCATCTTGTTATCAGACCCCACTGCGTTATCCGATTATTACGGAATCCACACCACTATTTAATAATTTATGGGATTACTCCAACGATAAAATTAAATGTGAGGACAGGCTAATGAAAGCATACAGGGAAGAAGAATTTCCAATAACCATAGTACGGCCTTCATTGACTTATGACACGGTTATCCCAATTGCTATTGGAGGGTTTAAGGAATATACTACAGCCGATCGAATCCTGAAAGGGAAGGAAATAATTATCCACGGAGATGGGACATCATTGTGGACAGTTACACATTCTGATGATTTTGCGCTTGGTTTTGTTGGATTATTGGGATTGTCCCAGGCCATTGGTCATGCGTTTCATATTACATCTGATGAAATTTTAAGCTGGAACATGATCTATGAAATCCTGGCGGATAGTTTGGGTTGCGAGGCAAAAGTAGTCCATATAGCTTCAGATTTTATTTGTAAAATTGAGTCTTCATATACCGGAACTTTGCTGGCTGATAAGGCAGAAAGTGTCATTTTTGACAATACTAAGATAAAAACATTTGTACCCGCTTTTAAAGCCACAATCCCTTTTTCAGAAGGCATAAAAAGGACTTTGCACTGGCTTGATGCAAACCCTGAAAAGAAAATTATAGACCCCGAGGAAAATAAACGGATTGACAACATCCTTAAGGCCTATAAAATGCTTTAATAAGATTGAAAATAACAGCAACTAAAATTATAAATCATGATTAAAAAAATTACAATAGGAATTGTCCTTTTATTAGGAACGCTGGGGTTCAGCCAAACTGAAGTATATGAATTTCGTGAATATGAGTTAAAGTTTGGGAAATCTGCGACAGTCTTGCATGATTATTTTGAAAAAGCCTTGATACCCGCCTTAAACAAACGGGGAATAAACAATGTTGGAGCATTTGAAGAAATTGGAGATGCCTTGCCCAAGAAGATTTATTTATTAATAGCCTATAATGATATGGATGCTTATCAGAAGGTATTAAGCAATCTCAAGGAAGATCAGGTTTTTCTGAAGGCATCTGAAGCGTATGACAAAACTGCACAGGAAGATTTTCCTGTTGAACGATATGTAACATCATTATTTACAGCATTTGAGGGCATACCCAAACTTATTAGGCCCGCAGAAGGGTCAATGGTGTTTGAATTGCGAACTTATGAAGCCTATAACGAAGATGCATTTCAACGCAAAGTGAAGATGTTTAATGAAAGTGAACTGGCCATTTTTGATGAGGTAGGTTTGCATTCTGTTTTTTTTGGCGAAAAAATTGCAGGCCCGCAAATGCCCTGCCTAACCTATTTGCTGGCATTTAAGGATATGACTGAACGCGATGCTAACTGGTCGAAATTTGGCCCCAACCCGGAATGGCAACGTATTTCTAAATTACCGGAGTACGCCAATACGGTTTCAAATATTTACCGGGTATTTTTAAGGCCATTGCCTTATTCTCAGTTGTAAACTAAAACAGGAGTTGTTCTTTGAATTTAAAATTACCTTCTTGGCTGCTTATATAATTAACTAAAGGAGAAATAGGATAAATACCAGGCTTTTAACAAGGCTATCTGTTAAGTTTAAACGTATCAAGGTTTATATCATCCAGGCCAACATCATCAAACGGATATTCGAGATGATCCTGGATGTTGTAAAGTGAAACAAGTATGAACTCCGTTAGAATCACAATAAAATATGTAATAGCCTGATTGTTTTCCAAACCAACGTCATAGATAATGGTTGGGGCATATATCAATGGGAAGATATAGATAAAGACAAGACAATAGGCCTTTAGGCTTATTGGTGTTCTATGCGTATTTATGGCATGTAAATTCTCTATGGATTCATGCAGATCTTTCATAAAGCGAAAAGTCCTGTCTTTTAAATTTTTAGAAACAGTTTGATCATTGGCTACAATAAATGTGAGTACTTGATCAATGATGTCATCCAATTCTTTTGTATTGTCGCCATTATTTTTTAATTGATCCATTGTCTGTTCACTGATATTAAGTAAAATATCAGTCATTTCTTTTTTACTTTCAGGAGAAAGTTCATTGTTACTCATCACAAAATAGTGAACGGTCTTCAGTGCACTTCTGAATTTACTCAAATGCTGCAGGGCTTTTTCCCGCCGTCGGAAAGAACCTCGTATTGTAAAAACCAGGGGAAATATTATCGCAATGCTGAGCATTGTTAGATCAACATAAAAATTAAGATTTAACCTAAAAGACAGAAACGTAATGATAAATGAAATAATCAATACAATTAATGTGCGATAATTTAATATGGAAAGATATCGTTTGATAACCTAAAAATTTGTAACTTATGAAAGTAAATCTAACTACAATCTGGTGAAAAAACAAACTATATCCCTATTCCTTTTAATATCTCTTTTTATAACTGAAGCGACTTTTTCACAGGAATTGGCAGCTATCGGGCAGGATAACAAGACCACCGAACTCTTTCTTAAAGAAGATCCCCTGGGCATTAAACTAAGATATTCCAACAAAGTTTTACGGAAAGAAACCAATGACAGCACCTATATAGACAGCGAACTGGAATATATGGCCGGAGATGAGGACTGGAAAACTCTTGAGGTTAAAATCAGGGCCCGAGGGAACTACAGAAGGGAAAATTGCTTTTTTCCACCGGTTAAAATGGAAATTAAAAAATCAGTTGCTGCCGGAACCTTATTTGAAGGCAATAAAAAACTTAAACTTGTGCTTCCGTGCGTGCTTCAAAGTGACTACAATGATAAAGTCCTTAAGGAATATATTGCTTATAAATTGTATGAACTTGTCTCTCCTTACCATTTTAATACCAGGTTATTGGAGATTGATTTTACGGATGAAAAAGGACAGAAAGTCAAAAACTATACAATAAAAGGTTTTTTTATAGAAGATATAGATAGAGTGGAAGACCGATGCAATGGAAAGCAAATTAAAAGGTCTGTACATCCCTTGCAGCAGAATGATCTTTGTTCCGTAAGAAATGACTTTTTTCAATTTTTGATTGGCAATACGGATTATTCTTCGGCTTATCGGCACAATGAAAAACTATTATTCGTAGATGGTAATATTTTACCTGTACCATACGATTTTGATATGTCCGGACTAGTTGATGCGAGCTATGCGGTGGTCTCACAGGTTCAGGGCGAAGTGTTAAGTATTGAAGATGTAACTCAAAGATTATACAGGGGTTTTAAACGTAATCCGGAGGTCTATCAAACTGTACGAACAGAGTTTCTGAATAATAAAAGCAAAATGCTGGCTATTTTTGATGATCTGGAATCAAGCTTTGAGGATCCAAAGGAATTTTCTCAGGCGAGAAAATTCATTAATGACTTTTTTGAGGTTATAGCAAACGACAATACATACAGAAAGGAAATATTAAGTGTTGCCAGACTAAAATAGTAACTGCCTCCTGCTTATTTTGGCTATGCTCTATTCATTTACAACCTAATCATTCTTCCCATCCAGGCCTCTTATCAATCAAATAATTCTATCAAAGGTTCCCCGGAAGTACCCGAAGGATATTGAATATTCAGCATCTGAGCAATGCTCGGTGCAATATCAGTTACAGATACTTTTCGCAAAGATTGCCCTTTGGGAATAGATTTCCCGAACCAGAGCATTGGAACATGAGTATCATATGCATATCCGGAACCATGTGTAGTACCTTTAATTCTTTGCATTGTTATTCTGGGGTCCAGGTTCTGAACATATCCGGGTTTAAATACCAAAAGCACATCTCCTGACCTTTTAGAGTGATAACCATTCTGAAGCATTTGATTCATGCCATAACCATAGCTGTGTGTTTGTAAATCAGCCGCGCTAAGTGCTCCTGTGACTTCATCAAGGGAAATCATAAAATCTGCTACTTCGCGTTGCACAGTACTCAGAGATAATTTTTTTTGCTTTATAAGATCCCGGTTTAAATAAATCGACTCCCCTTCGAAATTTTCAATCCATTGGTTAGTTCCGTATTTTGCATTTAAATAACTAAGAAGAGCAACTCCATATTGTTTTATGTTGGCGATTCCGGCAGGTAGCTTGTTATCAGCCAGGTATGAAGCTACAGGTACGGACCCGTGATCAGAAGTTAAAAACAATGAATAATTTCCAGTACCTACCGTTGCATCAAGTGATTTTAATAGATTTTCAATGTCCCTGTCTAATCGTAATATCATATCTTCAAACTCAACAGACTGGGGACCAAAAGTATGTCCCATTGCATCAGGAACGGAATAGCTTATATTAATAAAATCTGTTATTTCATCTGCTCCTAATTTTTCACTTTTAATGGCTTCTATAGCAAAATCTGTTAATAAGGAATTCCCGGCCGGAGTAACCCAAATTAATTGAAATTCAGCACCTAATTCCTTGAAGCGTTCTCTCATGCTCTTATAATCATATGGAAAAGTAGCACTTGTTTTACCGGCAATCGCACGTTCATAATTATTGTCATCCGGCGCACTCATCTTATAGGAATCTATGGGGTATAAAGTGCTCCATGAATCGGTTAAATACGAATCGGATTTTTCCAGTTTATTAAACTTGGTAACCCAATCAGGCAACTCTTCCATGTAGTATGAACTGCTTACAAAATAACCGGGACTCGCTTTCCAGTCATGCCAGTAGGCAGCATTAGCGGTATGTCCTCCGGCTAAAATGGCACCACGGTCTTTTAAGGATACACTTATTACCTTAGCCCTGAAATTGGAGCCCATTCTCAACTGATCCGTAATGGTTGATGTAAGCAGATTTCCCGGAGACGCACCATAGCTGTTTAAATCCTCTGTTCCCACAATAAGTTCGTTGGTATCTCCTATATTGGTAATAGTCTGTTTTGTACTTCGATCATACCATGTATTCCCTATTATGCCATGAACAGAAGGGGTTGTACCGCTATAAATAGATGCATGCCCGGCAGCAGTAACTGTTGGAATGTAATTATAATGGGTGTTTTTATAATTAAAGCCTTCTCTTAAAAGTCTTTTAAAACCACCATTCGAAAACCTGTCCTGATATTTGTATAGATGATCAAATCTCATCTGATCTATTACAACACCTACAATGAGTTTTGGTTTATCCGATTGACTTTGCAGAAGGTTTCCGTTTAAAACAAGTAGAAGGGCAAAGGCTAGTAGTCTGATCATATTACTATTTATCTTTGAGTTCGATTATATTAGGCAAATTTGCCGGAAATACTATCGTCAAAGATAATCAGTAAAAATGTTAAAATTTATTAATTAGGTAGATAAACCGTCATTTTTTTAAATACCCTGATAGAATGAATAAATCTTAGGATTCATAGCAGCAACGGCATTCATTAAATCTTCTGAAGGACTTCCGTAAATTTCAGGGTAAAAGTCAGATATCTCCAGGAACCCGGCAAGTAATGCGCCAAGATTGCCCACGTGAATGAGAACTGCATTGGAATCTGCATAGGTTTCCCTTACTACACACTCATTATTGTGCTCATTAAAATACCAGTCGTACTGCAAAGTGGTATCTTTCTCCTTTTCCCTAACAATATCCATGCATTGACTCGCCAGGCTTTTAAATTCTTCTACTTTCCCTTGGTGTATTAGAAATCTTGCAGTAAGCTGGATGTTTCCCATAATTTAAAGTTTTAAATATTGGTTTAATAGATTTTTATTATTTCGGTTTTCGTCGTTTACGGTCGTGCTTCTAAAATTAAGTTAAAGGGAGTTTCAGTTGCCCGTCTGAAACTGCTAAACCCCCCTGCAGTAATGGCATCTTTTAATTTTTTCTCACCCGCTTGAGCACCCAGGGCCAGGCCTACTTCCTGGTTAATTGAGCAAGGCACACAAAGTTGTGTGGAAAATGCATAAAAAGCCCTTCCAACAGGATTGAGATTATCTTTTAAAGTGTCATGAGCAAACGGCTCAACAATCATGCAGGTACCATCTGGTTTCAAAACGTCCTTTACATGAGCGCATGCTCCAACAGGGTCTCCCATATCATGAAGGCAGTCGAAGAATGTGACGAGGTCATAACCATGACCGGGAAGGTCTTTGGCAGTGGAAACTTGAAAGGAGACATTGGTTACGCCTGAGGCTTCTGCCCTTAATTTCGCGTGTTCAATAGATTTATCATGAAAATCAATCCCTATAAATGTAGATTTTGGAAATGCCTTGGCCATTATAATAGTTGAAGCGGCATGTCCGCAACCAATATCAGCAACCTTTGCACCATTTATAAGTTTTTCTTCTACACCATTAAGTGAGGGAATCCAACTTGAGATTAAATTGCCTTCGTATGAGGGACTAAAAAATTTCTCGGTACCACAATACAAACACTTATTATGATTTCCCCAGGAAATTCCTTCTCCAGTTTTAAATGCTTCTAACATTTTGGGTTCATCATGATATAGTGAAGTAATTGCATAAAATGCACCTGTCATGAACACAGGGCTATTTTTATCTCCAAAAGCTGCTCTTTGTTCCGGTGTCATAAAGAAAGTGTCATTTACATTATCATATTCTACGTAGCCAGATGCTGCTTGTGCTGCGAGCCATTCTTTGACATATCTTTCTGCAGTTTCCGTTGCATTGGCCAACTGCCTGGCGGACATTGGCCCTAATTCTGAAAGTGATTTGTACAGCCCCAGTTTATCTCCAATTGTAATTAGAGGACCATTTGCGGCTGCTCCCATTTCTACTACTACTTGACCTAATAAGGCATGTAATTTATTCTCATCTAGTTCCATAATTATAAAATTTATATTTGAATTTCAAAAGAGTGATTAGTTTTTCAGATTTATCTAAGTTGGTGAATAATAATGATATACAGCAAATGATCTAGGACCAAAGCCTGGTTTTATTGTCCGAATATTATTGATTTATTATCAAAAGCCAAATTGACCGGAGAATCAAAATGGCTCTTGTTAAAATGTTAGTAGCTCAATTTATGTAAAAAAAAAGCCCTGTACATTTATTCAGGGCTTTCCATTGGTCTTTAATCTATTCGTATTTGTTTACTCCGCCGGTGCGGATGCTCCGGCAACAATTCTGTAAACGTTTGAATTACGCTTGTTATAGTTATCCTGAAAACCATCCCAAAACCCGTCCGGCATTGTCCAGTCATCGCTAAATGCCGGTGATAATGCTTCCTGTAAGGAGGAAAATAAGTCATAAGAATAACTACTATAGGTGAATGTGGAAGTAGCAGGGGAAATAATAGACTGATTGCCCCAGCCTTTCATGGTTGTCTTACCTTCCTTCATGGCTTTCTCTACCATAGGTTTCCATTTCTCAGCTTCAAAAGTAAGGTGCTGGCCAGGATTTTTTGTATCGTGATAAATAATACGTACAAACTTATAATCATCGTTCGTTGCGTTTTCTGCCCGTATATGGTTAGGAAGATTGCTTAGGAATATATGGTGCATATTGGTGCTAATATCCCAGGTAGCAATGTCTTCCATTTTTACATCCGGAAACATGGCGTCTATGCTTTCCCAATCTGCACCTTTGTCAATGTCGTTAAACGTATTAATAATCAAAATGTTTGGACTGGTGTCCTGGTTTACACCGCCAACCTTCTGCAAAATAGCCCAGAAAGTTAAGTTTCCCTTGGTAACCTCCTTTTCTGCCCATTTGGCCCAGTAGGTGGTTTCCCTTTTTAAATACTCCTGCATATTTTCAGGAGCCACTCTTCGATACTGGTGCGTGGTAATAGGCTGAGCCATTGCAAATTGAAAACTCAACAGGCACACCACAAAAATTGTAATTGCATTTCTCATTGTTTGGTTGTTTTACGTTAATAAATAATAGTATTCACAGGTTAATAAAAATATAAATGGCCAGATGGTTGATTAAGTTTTACCACTTAATAAGAAGCAGGACAATCAATTAACAGCTCGTTAGAGTCATTAAGATTTTGTAAAGTAAGCAGAAATTTAAGGTAATGGGGATTTATGTTGGACGAAACCATATTAAAAATGTCCGAAAATGCCTTTTTGGTTACCCAAGCTTATTTGGATGAACAGTTTTAAGCAGGAAATTAACGCTTAAAATTGCAGTTCTAGTCAGTTTTTTAGAATTCAATAAAGATTTCAAGTGCCTATCTTGGTTCCAGAACAACGAATGGGATGATCATTTCTTCCAGGGAAACTCCTCCGTGCTGATAAGTGTTCCGGTAATAACTTACATAGTGGTTATAATTATTGGGGTAAGCAAAAAACAGGTCATTTTTGGCAAAAATAAAAGAGCTGCTCATGGTAATGCTTGTTAAATGAATAGTTGCAGGGTCTTTGGCTTCTATGACATCATTATCATTATAAGTGAGACTTCGGCCGGTCTTATATCTCAGGTTAAGACTGGTTTCTTTATCTCCAATAACTTTTGAAGGTTGCTTTACATTTATTGTACCATGATCTGTAGTTATTATCAGTTTTAACCCCATGCTCTGGGCTTGTTGTATGATTTCCAGGAGCGGTGAATTTTTAAACCAGCTGTTCGTTAAGGATCGGTACGCCTTATCATTGGATGCCAATTCCTTTATCACGTCCATTTCGGTTTTAGAATGTGAAAGCATGTCCACAAAATTATATACAAGAACCGTCAGATCATTTTTCTTTTGTGACCGGAAGTTCTGAGACAGGTTTTTTCCCTGTTTTAAACTACTTATTTTATGGTATTCCCAATTCAGCTCCAGCCCCAACCTTTTCAATTGTTCGCCAAGGAATTTGTCCTCAAATAAATTTTTCCCGCCTTCATCGGTGTCATTCTTCCACCAATCCGGATATTTTTTTTCCATTCCCAGTGGCATCAGGCCGGAGAAAATGGCATTTCGCGCATATTGTGTTGCCGTAGGCAGAATGCTGTAATAAGGCTCTTCCTTGCTTTTTTTATAATAGGGTGCAAGTACATCTTCGAATGCAAACCACTGATCATACCTCAGATTATCTATTACCAAAAGAAGGGTAGGGGTATCCTCTATTTCGGGCTTAATTAATTCCTTAAACAAGGTATGGGACATAACAGGACCTTCCCCGCCATGAAACCAGCCAGTATAATTCTTTTCAATAAATTTTCCGAACTGATTGTTGGCCTCAACTTTTTGGGATTCCAAAATTTCAAACATTCCGGAATCTTCTATTTCTTCCAATTGTAATTCCCAATAGATAAGCTTTTTGTAGAGATCTGCCCATTCCTCATAGGAGTTAACCATTGATAGGTCCATTGCTATCTTTCTAAATTCCTGCTGGTAATTGGAAGTGGTCTTTTCTGACACCAAACGGGAATGATCCAGGTTTTTCTTGAGGGACAGAAGTATTTGGTTCGGATTAACCGGTTTAATCAGATAGTCCGCAATTTTTGAGCCAATGGCCTCCTCCATGATATATTCTTCCTCACTTTTTGTGATCATAACCACGGGAAGAGCGGCGTCAATTGTTTTTATTTCGTTTAGTGTTTCCAATCCGGAAATCCCGGGCATATTCTCATCCAGAAAAACAATATCAAAATTCCTACTTCTAATTTCTTCCAGTGCATCCTGACCACTTTTACATGTTACTACCTCATAATTTTTGCCTTCCAGGAAAATAATATGCGGCTTTAACAAATCTATTTCATCATCTACCCATAGGATTGTTATCTTGTTCATTAAGTCCTTATCTTTACCGTGAAAACTTAGCTATTTTGTCAATATCAAACAAGCTTAAAATATTCAACGATCCAATTTACGGATTTATTAGAATTCCCGATGCACTTATTTTTAGCCTGATAGCGGATCCCTATTTTCAAAGACTTCGGCGTATTTCGCAAATGGGGCTCTCATATCTGGTTTATCCAGGAGCGCACCATACTCGGTTTCATCATGCGCTGGGTAGTATGCATTTAATGCAGGAAGCTATACAACTGCTTCGTTTTAAGGGGATTGAGATTACAGAGGAGGAGGCTAAAGGATTACTTTGCGCTATTCTATTACATGATATTGGCCATGGTCCTTTTTCACATGCTATGGAGCATAGTTTGGTAGAAGGAATAAAGCACGAGGAAATTTCACACATATTTATGGAGGTTCTGAACCACAAGTTTAACGGAAGTTTAACTTTAGGGATTGAAATATTTAAAGGCAGCTATAGAAAAAAATTTCTGAATCAACTGGTCAGTAGCCAATTAGATATGGATAGATTAGATTACCTGAAACGGGATAGTTTTTATACAGGTGTTGCAGAAGGGAATATAAATGCCGAGCGATTGATAACAATGTTAAATGTTGTGGATGGGGAATTGGTAGTTGAGGAAAAAGGCATTTATTCCGTTGAGAAATTTCTAATGGCCCGCAGATTTATGTATTGGCAGGTATACCTTCATAAAACCGGGTTAGTAGCTGAACAATTGCTAATCAGGACCTTGCAGAGAGCTAAAGAACTGGTGGAAATGAATTTTGAACTGGCTTGCAGTCGTCCGCTTATGTTCTTCCTGAAAACCAAAATTGACAAGTTAAATTTTAATAAAGAGGTTTTGGATCATTTTGCCAATCTGGACGATACCGATATTTTGGCTGCCATAAAACAATGGCAGCATAGTTCTGACTTTGTATTGTCAAAGCTTTGCGGCATGATCCTGAATAGGAGACTACTTAACATAAAGCTCAGAAATAAGCCCGAGAAAGATGGCAGATTTGAGACACTTTTTGAAAAGTTTATGGTTAAATATAAATTGAGTGAAGAGGAGACTTCCTATTTCGTATTCCGTGGAATTATTGAGAATAAGGCCTATAATCGCCTTAGCCAGAATATTAATATTTTACGAAGTAATGGTAAATTATTAGATGTGGCCAACGCATCGGACCATTTTAATTTAACGGCCTTGTCGGAGACAGTAACAAAATATTATATCTGTTATCCAAAAGATGATCTTTAGCTTTAATATTCTGAATTTTACTGCACGCCAAATTAATGAAAGCACTTAAAAAGTCGTAACAACATGATATACAGAGGCTTATAGTCAAGTGTTTGCTGTTATTCTATTAATCAATTTTTCTTACTTTTGTCTGAATCTAAGCCAAGGGGTAAATTATTAAGAAATTTGGAATTCACAGCTAGTCAGATTGCGGGTATTTTGGAGGGTGAGATAGAAGGCAACCCAGATGTTGCAGTGTATAAATTGGCTAAGATTGAAGAAGGAGAAATTGGCTCACTAACTTTTTTGGCCAATCCCAAATATACATCTTACATATATAGCACAGAAGCATCTATTACCCTTGTAAATAAGGATTTTGTACCAGAACAGGCCCTTTCTACAACCCTCATCAAGGTTAAAGATGCCTATGAATCATTTTCTAAATTATTAGAATATTACAATAAGGTTAAATATAACAAAACGGGGTTGGAGAGCCCGGTTTTTTTGTCGGAATCTACTGTCTATGGAGAAAATTTCTATTTAGGTGCTTTTTCATATTTGGGTAATAATGTAAGAATTGGGAATGACGTTAAAATCTACCCTAACGTCTATATAGGCGACAATGTGACCATTGGGGATAATGTCGTTATTTTTGCAGGAGCGAAAATATATTCTGAAACAATAATCGGAAAGGGATGCGTAATTCATAGCGGGGCTATAATTGGCGCTGACGGTTTTGGTTTCGCGCCAAATTCCAATGGTGAATATAGCAAAGTGCCGCAGACCGGGAATGTTATACTCGGAAAAAATGTAGATGTCGGAGCCGGAACCACCATAGACAGAGCTACGCTTGGGTCTACTATTCTCAGGGATGGGGTTAAGCTGGACAACCAGATTCAGATAGCGCACAATGTAGAGATCGGTGAACACACAGCTATAGCTGCTCAGACAGGCATAGCAGGATCCACAAAAATTGGTAGAAATTGCAAGATTGGTGGCCAGGTAGGTATTGTTGGGCATATCACTATTGGCGACAGGGTTAGGATACAGGCCCAATCGGGAATAGGAAGAAATGTGAAGGACGATGAATTCCTGCAGGGATCGCCGGCGCTGAATTACGCAGACTACAATAAATCATATGTTCATTTTAAAAACTTGCCAAAATTAGTTAACAGGATAAATGATTTTGACAAAAAAAGTGAAGACAAATAAAGTATGGCAAAACAACGTACAATTGCACATGGAGTAACATTGAAAGGTGTGGGATTGCATACCGGAGAAAACGTTACCATGAAATTTGTTCCTGCTCCCGAGAATCACGGATATGCTTTTAAGCGGGTAGATCTTGAAGGGGAACCAATTATTGAAGCAGATGCCAATTATGTGGTTAATACGCAGAGAGGAACAAATTTGGAAAAAAGAGGCGTTAAGATTCAGACCTCTGAACATGTTCTTGCGGCGTTAGTTGGCTTGGATATAGATAATGTATTAATTGAATTAAATGCTCCTGAACCTCCCATAATGGATGGATCTTCCAAATTTTTTGTTGAGGCTCTGGAGAACGCGGGTATTGTAGAGCAGGATGCCGAAAGGGAAGAATATGTAGTAAAAGAAGTAATATCCTATAAAGATGAAGCCTCCGGAAGCGACATAACATTAATTCCTTCCGAGAATTATGAAATAACAACCATGGTTGATTTTGGCACCAAGGTTTTGGGAACTCAGAATGCTACGCTTGAAAAAATATCAGATTTTAAAAAGGAAATTGCAGATGCCAGGACATTTAGTTTTCTTCATGAATTAGAAATGTTATTGGAGAACGGGCTTATAAAGGGAGGAGATTTAAACAATGCAATTGTTTATGTTGACAAGGAAATTTCTGCTTCCACCATGAAGAAACTGGAAAAGGCTTTTAATAAGAAAAAACTATCCGTAAAGCCAAATGGTATCCTGGATAATCTCACATTGCATCAACCTAACGAAGCAGCCCGGCATAAACTCTTAGATGTAATTGGCGATCTGGCATTGGCAGGAACGCGAATTAGAGGGAAAGTAATTGCCAATAAACCCGGCCATTATGTAAATACTCAATTTGCTAAAAAACTATCCAAGATAATTAAATTGGAAAAACGCAATAAAGTACCAAAATATGATTTAAATCAAGCTCCTTTAATGGACATCACCCAAATTATGAAAATGCTGCCTCACAGGCCTCCATTTCTTTTGGTAGATAAAATCATAGAGCTTTCTGATTCTCATGTAGTGGGCATGAAAAATGTAACTATGAACGAACCATTTTTTGTGGGGCATTTTCCAGGAGCTCCTGTTATGCCAGGTGTTCTGCAGGTAGAAGCAATGGCACAAACAGGAGGAATACTGGTGCTAAGCACTGTTCCTGACCCTGAAAATTATCTGACTTTCTTTATGAAGATCGACAATGTTAAATTTAAACAACAAGTTGTTCCCGGAGATACTTTGATTTTTAAATGCGATCTTATTTCACCAATACGAAGAGGAATCTGTCACATGCAGGCTTATGCCTATGCTAATGGGAAATTGGTTTCAGAAGCGGAATTAATGGCCCAAATCGTAAAAACAAAACAACAAGATTAGTATGAATCAGCCCCTTGCCTACGTTCACCCCGGAGCTAAAATTGCAAAAAATGTGGTTATAGAACCATTCACTACTATCCATAACAATGTGGTAATTGGCGATGGTACCTGGATTGGCTCAAATGTTACTATAATGGAAGGTGCCCGAATTGGGAAGAATTGCAATATTTTTCCAGGTGCGGTAATATCGGCACCACCTCAGGATCTGAAATATGATGGAGAGGAAACGACGGTGGTTATTGGTAATAATACAACGATCAGAGAGTGCGCTACCATTCATAAAGGTACTCGCGACAGAATGAAAACGGTGATTGGCAAAAACTGCCTGATAATGGCCTATTGCCATATTGCTCATGATTGTTTGGTTGGCAATAACTGTATTTTCTCCAATAATTCAACACTTGCCGGACATGTCACTATTGGCGACAACGTTATTCTTGCCGGTCTGGTTGCTGTACATCAGTTTGTCTCCATTGGTAATCATGCGTTCGTAACCGGCGGATCTTTGGTGCGGAAAGATGTTCCTCCCTACGTAAAAGGTGCAAGAGAACCAATGTCGTATGTTGGAATAAATTCTGTAGGACTGCGAAGAAGAGGATTCGATTCGGATAAAATCAGGGAGATACAAAATATTTACAGAATACTTTATCAGAAGAATTATAACAACACGCAGGCCGTGCAGATCATTGAAGCAGAAATGGAGGCAACTCCCGAGAGGGATGAAATTTTGCAATTTATACGTGATTCCCAAAGAGGAATTATGAAGGGCTATTTTAGTACAAATTAATTATCCATGGCAAATACATCAGATATAAGAAAAGGATTGTGCATTAAGTACAACAATGATATTTACAAAATTGTTGAGTTTTTACATGTAAAACCGGGTAAAGGGCCCGCTTTTGTGCGTACAAAACTTAAAAGTCTTACCAGCGGTAAGGTTTTGGATAATACGTTTTCTGCAGGGCATAAAATTGAAGATGTGCGCGTGGAAACAAGATCGTATCAATTTTTATATTCCGACGGTACGACATATCATTTTATGAATACAGACGATTACAACCAAATTTCACTCCAGGAAGAAATACTGGATGCCCCCGACCTTCTTAAAGAAGGGGAAATTGTGACCATAATGTTTAATACGGAAGATAATATGCCTTTGACCGTTGATATGCCGGCAAGTGTAATTCTTGAGGTTACACATACTGAGCCCGGACTTAAAGGAAACACAGCCACAAATGCTTCCAAACCAGCGGTTGTTGAGACTGGTGCTAAGGTAAATGTCCCGCTTTTTATTAATGAGGGAGATAAAATTAAAATTGATACCGAAAAAGGTTCTTACATGGAACGAGCAAAATAACTAATAATCATAAATACTTGATATTTAGGAATTAATAAATTTTTATTTGTAGTTTTAATTCATGTATGATATTGATAATTTGAATAACTAATTTGTGAAATTTCCCAAGCCATATTCTTTAAAACAAATTGCAGCAATTATCAATTCTGAATACATTGGGGCCGACGACTTCTCCATATATGGGATGAATGAAATACATGTAGTGGAGGAAGGCGATATTGTTTTCGTTGACCATCCAAAGTATTATGACAAGGCATTAAATTCCAAGGCGACGGTAGTTTTAATAAACAAAAAAGTGGATTGCCCCGCTGGCAAGGCCTTACTGGTTTCTGAAGATCCTTTTAGAGACTTTAATATCCTTACAAACTACTTTAAACCATTTCAAAAATCAGATTTGATGATATCCAAATCTGCCAAGATTGGAAAAAACACCCATATCCAGCCTAACGTCTTTATTGGAAATAATGTTGTAATAGGTGACCACTGTATAATTCACCCCAATGTCTGCATATACGATAATTGTATTATCGGAGACCATGTTACCATTCATGCGGGAACAGTCCTCGGGGCAGAAGCTTTCTATTTTAAAAACAGACCGGAGGGTTTTGATAAATTGCTTTCCGGAGGACGCGTTGTAATAGAAGACCATGTGGATATTGGTGCTCTATGTTCAATAGACAGGGGTGTTACCGGAGACACCACCATTAAGAAGGGCAGCAAGCTGGATAATCAGATTCAGGTAGGACATGATACTGTGATTGGGGAAAAGTGTTTGATTGCTTCACAAACAGGTATTGCGGGCTGTGTGGTAATTGAGGATGAAGTTACTATTTGGGGTCAGGTGGGAATAATAAGTGGTATTACTATAGGTAAGAAGGCAGTAATAATGGCCCAGGCGGGCATTGGAAGATCTCTTGAAGGAGGAAAAAGTTATTTGGGAAGTCCGGCAGGTGAATCTCGTGAAAAATTCAGAGAATTGGCCCATTTGCGAAGTCTTCCTTCTATTTTGAAAGATTTAAACAAACAATAAAGGCACTAAGCTGCTAAAAATAGTTTTCAAAAATATATTTTTGCGTAACCAAAAGACAAATTAACTATGAGCGTATTAGTAAATAAAGATTCCAGGATAATTGTTCAGGGTTTTACAGGAAGTGAAGGTACTTTTCATTCAGAACAGATGATAGCCTATGGAACGAATGTAGTTGGCGGGGTTACACCGGGCAAAGGCGGTCAGGAACACCTCGGAAAACCTGTTTTCAATACGGTTGAAGATGCTGTGAAAAGTGTTGGAGCGGATACTACAATCATTTTTGTACCACCTGCATTTGCGGCAGATGCAATTATGGAAGCAGCAAGTGCTGGCATTAAGGTAATTATAACAATCACTGAGGGCATTCCGGTAGCTGATATGGTTAAAACCAATAACTATCTCAAACATAAAGATTGTACGCTGATTGGTCCAAATTGTCCGGGAGTAATTACTCCGGAAGAGGCCAAAGTAGGTATTATGCCCGGTTTTGTATTTAAAAAAGGTAGTATAGGGATAGTTTCTAAATCCGGTACTTTAACTTATGAAGCCGCGGACCAGGTAGTTAGACAAGGATTGGGCATTACAACGGCCATTGGAATTGGTGGCGATCCTATAATCGGCACTACTACAAAAGAGGCAGTGGAATTATTGATTAATGACCCTGAAACAGAATGTGTGGTAATGATAGGTGAAATTGGTGGGCAATTAGAGGCGGATGCGGCTAAATGGTACAAAGCCAGTGGAAGTAAAAAACCAATAGTTGGTTTTATTGCAGGTGAAACGGCACCGGCGGGTAGAACAATGGGGCATGCCGGCGCAATTGTGGGAGGAACAGATGATACTGCTCAGGCTAAGAAACGCATAATGCGCGAATGTGGAATTAATGTGGTGGATTCACCGGCAGAAATTGGAAAGAAAGTAAAAGAAGTGGTTGGATAATTCAGAATAAAGTACAATTATTCAGGCTCTGGCTTAGAGGAAAATCCCGAATTAGTCGGGATTTTTTTTAGCCTTTATCTCAAACAAAACTTATATTTGGATTACTAGTATGTAAATAAAACAGCGACATGAAACTATTAGACGGAAAGAATGTTATTATAACCGGCGCAAGCAGGGGTATAGGAATGGGTATTGCAAGTATATTTGCAGAACATGGGGCCAATGTTGCCTTTACCTTTAGCTCAAGTGAAGCCCCGGCTCTTGAGCTTGAAAAAGAGCTTAACTCAATGGGAGTTAAGGCCAAAGCATATAAAAGTAATGCGGCAAGTTTTAAAGATTCCGAAGATTTAATTGCAAGTGTCCTTGAAGATTTTGGAGGGATTGACATATTAATTAACAATGCAGGTATAACAAGAGACAAGCTGTTAATGAGGATGGGGGAAGAGGACTTTGATACGGTTATTGAGGTAAACCTAAAATCTGTTTTTAATATGACCAAAGCTGTACAACGCACCATGTTAAAACAGCGTAAAGGATCGATCATAAATATGAGTAGTGTGGTTGGTGTCAAGGGAAATGCAGGACAGGCAAATTATGCTGCTTCCAAAGCTGGTATAATTGGCTTTACAAAATCCGTAGCCCTTGAATTAGGTTCCAGGAATATTCGGTGCAATGCTATTGCTCCCGGATTTATTGAAACCGAAATGACTGATAAATTAGATGAAAAAACTGTTGAGGGATGGCGAGAGGCAATTCCGTTGAAACGAGGAGGATCGCCGGAAGATGTGGCCAATGCATGTTTATTCCTTGCATCAGATCTTTCGTCTTATATTACCGGACAGGTTATAAATGTTGATGGTGGAATGCTAACTTAATTGTTGGCATGAGGTACTAGAGTTAATCCTGTATATAAAAGATTACGTAGGCATACTATAGATTTTCAAGCCTATCTAAAAAATTCATGCAAATACAAACAGTATTCCTTATTTTACTTGCTGCGATTTTGGCAGTGGTGTTGGTGATTTACCAGTACCACTATAAAACCAGGGGCAAAGGGTTTTTAAATATCACCCTCTCCTTTTTGAGATTTATGGCGTTGTTTTCTGTGTTTTTACTTTTAATAAATCCAAAAATAACCAAAGACCAATACTCTTTAGAGAAAACTAATCTGATTATCCTGTCTGATAATTCTTCTTCTATCAGTCAGGTGGAGGATGCGGAAAAACTAAGACGAGTAAGAGACCAAATTAGAAATAATACGGATATAAAAGAAAGGTTTAATTTATCAGAATTTACATTTGGAACTGCCTTAAATACTTCAGACAGTTTATCATTTTCAGAGAAAGCCACGAATATTGGGCGAGCACTTTCATCACTTAATGAGATTTATGCCGGAAGTAACACAGCAGTTTTGATGTTAACGGACGGCAACCAGACTTTAGGTGAGGATTATGAATTCTATGCAAAACGTCAAAAATTCCCTATTTATCCTTTAGTCATAGGAGATACTGCCAGTTACAGGGATGTCAGAATAGATCAGGTAAATACAAACAAATACGCCTTTTTGAAAAATAAATATCCTATCGAAATTTTTGTTTCCTATCAGGGTAAAAATGCGGCTTCAACAGTGCTTACTATTGCTGAAGATGGTCAAACTCTATATAGAAATCAGCTCGAACTGAATGAGATAGAGAATTCCCAAATTGTCAGCACAGTACTCGATGCCTCTACTGTTGGAATAAAGAACATAACTATTAGCCTTAGCCCATTGGAAAATGAAAGGAACATTGCCAATAATACCCGTCAAATAGGTATAGAAGTCATAGATGAAAAAACAAAAATTGCATTGATTTCTAAAATACTGCACCCCGATCTTGGTGCCTTAAAAAAGGCTATTGAAAGTAATGAACAACGAACGGTATCTATTGAAAAATCATCTATCACACCTAATGAACTTGAAAAATTTGATCTTTTTATTATCTATCAACCAGATACTTCTTTCGAAAAAATATACGAGTATATAAAAGGCAAAGGAGCAAATATTTTTACCATAACCGGCCCTAAAACCGATTGGAGGTTCCTGAACCGTGTTCAGTCGAGTTTTCAAAAGAAGAGTTTTGATCAGAAAGAAGAGGTAACACCGGTTCTGAACAAGGGATTTACCCATTTTGATATCACTGATTTTGTTGTCTCTGAATTCCCCCCAATCGAGACCACTTTAGGTGAGTTGTTAATTACGGCATCTTATGAAAACATAATGAGTCAGCGAATCAAAGGGGTAGATTTGAATGAACCCCTTTTTGCAGTCCTTGAAACCAATACAGGCCGTGAAGCCGTACTTTTTGGTGAAAATATATGGAAATGGCGCGTACAGAGCTTCCGTGAAGATCAGGAATTTAAAAAGTTTGATGATTTTATCTCAAAGGTCATTTTGTTCCTGGCAAACACCAAACCAAGGAGCAGGCTTACAATAGAGTATGAAAACATATATCAGGGATTAAACCAGGCTACGATAAAGGCTACATACTTTGATGAAACTTTCGTTTTTGACGGCAACGCAACCATAAATATATTATTAAACGGTATTGACAACGATATTCGGAGGCAATTACCAATGCTACTTAAGGATGGCTATTATGAAGCGGATATCCGTACCCTCCCACCGGGTAATTATAATTTTACGGTGGATGTAAATAATAATGATCTTGTAAAATCAGGAAAGTTTACCATTCTGGACTATGACCTGGAACAGCAATTTTTATCGAGCAATTATAGGAAATTGGACAGGCTGGCTCAGAGTACCAAGGCATTTCTTTTTTTTCCTTCCCAGACTTTCCAAATCATTGAGGACTTGATGAATGACAATAGGTATGTACCAGTCCAGAAAAGCAAGCAAAATGTCGTATCTTTGATCGATTTTAAAATTCTGCTTGGAATCATTACTGCAGCATTGGCTGCAGAATGGTTTATCAGAAAGTATAACGGACTAATTTAATTTTATATCTAATGGATAAATTACCAAAAATAGCACTGCCCGCAGTGTTTATAATTATTTTATTGATCATACTTATTTCCAAATCAGCAGTTACCATAGGATCTGGTGAAGCAGGGGTTCTGTACAGAACTTTTGGAAATGGCGTAGTAACAGATGAGCCTCCTCTTAATGAGGGCTTCCACATTGTTGCGCCCTGGAATAAAGTTTTTGTTTATGAAGTAAGACAACAAGAAGTTTTTGAAAAAATGAAAGTTCTTTCCAGTAATGGATTGGACATTCAGCTTGATGCATCTGCATGGTTTCAACCCGATTATGCTGATTTAGGCAAATTACATCAGGAAAAAAGTGAGCAATATAAAGAGCGTATTCTTCTTCCTGCCATAAGATCGGCTGCTCGTAGCGTAGTGGGGAGATATACCCCTGAACAGTTATACTCCAGTAAAAGAGACGCTATTCAGGTAGAGATTTTTGAGGAAACCAAGAATATAGTTGAGGATCAGTATATACAATTGAATGAAATTCTAATACGCGATGTTACCCTTCCTCCAACGATTAAAGAGGCCATCGAAAGAAAACTAAAACAGGAACAGGAATCATTGGAATATGAATTTCGTTTAGTTACTGCGGCAAAAGAGGCGGATAAAGTACGTATTGAAGCACAGGGAAAGGCCGATGCTAATAAAATTCTCAGTGCGTCTTTAACGGATAAGATATTACAGGATAAGGGTATAGATGCTACTTTAAAAATGGCAGAGTCTCCTAATTCCAAGGTAGTTGTAATAGGTTCAGGGGGAGATGGGTTGCCTATAATTTTAGGAAATAATTAATTCTAATAAGTTTTGTGAAATAAAAATAAATTTTAATTTTACAAGCAAATGAGAAATAAAAATACACATCATCATTTTTACACTTGCACTCAGGCGAGGTAGAAATGTATTGTTGTATTCCAAAATATATCTAACCCGTTTGAGAAATCAAACGGGTTTTGTTTTTAAGCCATTTTGATTTCTATTAAATGAAATTTAACTAATGAAAAAATTAAGAATAGCTATACAGAAGTCGGGAAGACTCAATGAAGAATCCATAAAAATTCTTAAGGATTGCGGAATTTCAATTGACAATGGTAAGGATCAATTGAAAGCTTCTGCCCGAAACTTTCCTATGGAGGTTTTTTACCTTAGAAACGGAGATATCCCGCAGTATCTGAAAGATGGTGTAGTTGATATAGCCGTTATTGGTGAGAATATTTTGAAGGAAAAAGGGGATAATATAACAGTAGCGGAAAAGCTGGGGTTTTCAAAATGCAGGGTTTCGTTAGCCGTTCCAAAAACCAATATATATACCGATATTAAGGATTTGGAAGGAAAGCGGATTGCCACTTCCTATCCAAATACACTTCGGGCATATCTGTCGGATAAAGGGGTTAAGGCCGAACTTCATATTATCAACGGATCCGTAGAAATTGCACCAAATATTGGATTGGCAGATGCTATTTGTGATATTGTATCGAGTGGCAGCACCTTATTTAAGAATAATCTCACAGAGGTAGAAATAATGCTCAGGAGTGAAGCGGTACTGGCCGTTTCTCCCAGTATAGAAGCGGAACAGAAAAAAATACTGGAAGATCTTAGATTTAGGATTAAGTCAGTATTAGTTGCCAGGAAATCGAAATATATTTTGATGAATGCGCCCAATGACAAATTGGAGGATATTATTAAAATACTTCCGGGGATGCGGAGTCCAACGGTACTGCCTTTGGCTGAAGAAGGTTGGAGCTCAGTGCATACAGTAATCAACAAGGACAAATTCTGGGAAGTTATAAATGAATTGAAAAAGGCAGGTGCTGAGGGAATTTTAGTTTGCCCGATTGAAAAAATGGTGCTATGAAAAAAATCTTCAATCCTGAAAAAAAAGACTGGCCCGGTATTCTGAGGCGTCCGACTCAAACCTTTGAAGATATTGAGCTTACGGTGATGAAGATTTTTAAAGAGGTTGAGGCAGACGGGGATAAGGTATTGCGAAAATATACACGGCAGTTTGATGGCGTTGAATTGTCCAATTTAGTAGTGGGTCCTGAAGAGTTCATGGAAGCTGAAGCCCTGGTACCCGATCAGCTTAAGGAGGCAATAGAAATAGCTAAATCTAATATCGAAAAATTTCATAGTGCTCAGATAACGTCCAAAATTGAACTTGAAACCACACCTGGAGTACTTTGCTGGCAGGAAAAAAGACCAATTCAGAAAGTGGGTCTTTATATTCCCGGCGGTACTGCCCCTTTATTTTCAACGATCTTAATGCTTGCAGTACCCGCTAAAATTGCAGGATGCTCGGAATTAATTTTATGCTCTCCACCTGATAAAAATGGTAAAATAAACCCCGCTATACTTTATACTGCCAATCTTTGTGGCATCACAAAATTTTTCAAAGTCGGAGGGATTCAGGCAATAGCGGGTATGACATTTGGAACAGAAAGTATATCGAAGGTTTATAAAATATTTGGGCCCGGTAATCAGTTTGTCACTGTTGCTAAACAAATAGCAACTAAATTTGGTGTAGCTATTGATATGCCTGCAGGTCCTAGCGAACTTTTAGTGGTTGCAGATGATTCTGCCAATCCCGAATTTGTTGCTTCAGATCTATTGAGTCAGGCAGAACACGGAACGGACAGTCAGGTAATACTGGTTTCAACATCTAAGCAGCTCCTGGGTAAAGTTGAGGAAGAGTTGCAAAAACAAATGGTCAGTTTGCCAAGGGCTGATATCGCTAAAAAGGCAATAGAAAACAGTCGGCTGATCTTTGTTGAAAATGATAAAATTGCCATCGACCTGATAAACGAATATGGACCGGAACACTTTATTGTCTGCTGTACCGATGAGGAATATTATATTAGAAACGTGGTAAATGCAGGCTCTGTCTTTCTTGGAAATTATACCCCCGAAAGTGCCGGAGATTATGCTTCCGGCACCAACCATACCTTGCCTACAAATGGATATGCTAAACAATATAGCGGGGTAAATCTCGACAGTTTTAACAAGAGTATTACATTTCAAAGGATTTCTGAAACGGGGATGCAGAACATTGGAAATACAATTGAAGTAATGGCCGAAGCTGAAGGACTGCAGGCTCATAAAAATGCAGTATCTATGCGACTGCAAAGTTTAAAGAGAAAGCAATAGCTTAAAAGATACCGGTTATGGAATTTGACCTTGATAATTTAGTTAGAAATAATGTACGGGAATTAAAACCTTATTCATCCGCCAGGGATGAATATACCTCTGATGGTTCTTCCATGGTATTTCTGGATGCCAATGAAAGCCCTTATTTCAATGGTATAAATCGCTATCCGGATCCACATCAGCGTCAGCTAAAATCTCTTTTGGCCGGCAGGTATTACCTGTCCACAGCAAATATTCTTTTAGGAAATGGCAGCGACGAAGTATTGGACCTTATTTTCCGTGCCTTTTGCGAACCATACCAGGATAATATCATTACGATGCCACCTACATATGGCATGTACAAAGTCCTGGCCGGTATTAATGCCATAGAAAATAGGGAGGTTCTGTTGACAAAAAAATTTGAGCTGAATGTTGAAAAAATATTGGAATCCATAGATACTAAAACCAAAGCTATCTTTTTATGCTCGCCCAATAATCCTACCGGTAATAGCTTCTCTGAAAAAAACTTAGAATATCTTCTGAATAATTTTCATGGTTTACTGGTCGTTGATGAAGCTTATATTGATTTTGCCAACCGGGGTGGTTGGCTCAACAGACTTGGACAATTTCCCAATCTTGTAGTAGCCAGGACATTTTCCAAAGCCTATGGAATGGCAGGTTTACGCCTTGGGGCATGTTATGGGTCTGAAGAGGTAATAGCCGTCTTAAACCGAATAAAACCTCCATACAATGTCAATGAGCTTACGCAGCAAAAGGCCTTGCAAATGATTCAGAATACAGATTTGCTCAAAAAGCAGGTTGCAGAAATTTTGACAGAAAGGGATCTGATGATGCAACAATTGACGAAAATCAATTTTATAAATGACATATATCCTACAGATGCAAATTTCATTTTGGTAAAAGTAGATGATGCAGATAAACGGTACCGTGAAATATTAAAATCAGGGGTAGTGGTTCGCAACAGATCCACACAACCCCTTTGCAATAATACACTAAGGTTTACAGTAGGAACCCCTGTAGAGAATAGAAAATTATTAAATGTTTTAAACTCCTTATGATGGAAGTAAATAAGACCAAAAAGAAGGTATTATTCATTGATCGTGACGGCACACTGATTGTAGAGCCGCCAGACGAACAAACAGACAGTTTAGAAAAAATAGTATTTTACCCGGGGGTCTTTAATTATCTAAGCAGAATAGCCGGGGAATTGGATTTTGAATTGGTTATGGTCACCAATCAGGATGGTCTTGGTTCAGAGACATTTCCCGAAACAACATTCTGGCCTGCGCACAATTTTATTCTTAAATGTTTTGAAGGACAGGGGATAGTATTTTCAGAAATACACATTGATAAGACTTTTCCTCATGAAAATGCCGACACCAGAAAACCCGGCACAGGACTATTAAAAAAGTATTTCGGCAAGGAATATGACCTGGCAAACTCCTTTGTGATCGGGGATCGGCTAACCGACATGGAATTGGCAAAAAATTTGGGATCGAAAGGAATTTATATTAATACCAATACCAATTTGGGAACCAATGAGATTACGGTAGAAGAAGTGCAGCTTAAGGAAACAATTGCCCTGGAAACAAAAGAATGGGGGGCCATTTATGAATTCTTAAAGCTTAAGGGCAGAGTCGCTGAAATTTCCAGAAAAACCAAAGAAACGGATATTTATATTCAATTGAATTTGGATGGCACGGGCAAAAGCAATATTTCTACGGGTATTGCATTCTTTGATCATATGCTGGATCAACTGGCAAGACATGGTCAGATGAACCTCGATATAAGTGTCAGGGGCGATCTGGAAGTGGATGAACACCATACAATAGAAGATACCGCAATTGCTCTGGGAGAAGCTTTTCACAAGGCACTGGGCAATAAATTAGGAATGGAGCGGTATGGTTTTAGTCTGCCCATGGACGATTGTCTGGCTCAGGTAGCGCTGGACTTTGGTGGGCGCTCCTGGTTGGTCTGGGAAGCCCGGTTTAATCGTGAAATGATTGGTAAAATGCCAACGGAGATGTTTTATCATTTCTTTAAATCATTTTCAGACGGGGCAAAGGCCAATTTGAATATAAAAGCAGAAGGAACCAATGAACATCATAAGATAGAGGCTATTTTTAAGGCCTTTGCAAAAGCTATAAAAATGGCGGTAAAACGCGATGTAGATAACATGGTATTACCAACTACAAAAGGGATACTCTGAAAAATATATAAAGGGCATTCGAATTAAAAATGTAATAGGAACAAAGTACATGAAATTGGTTATTGTAAATTATGGGGCAGGAAATATCCAGAGTATAAAGTTTGCTTTCCAGCGCTTAGGGTACGAGGCCGTTTTAACTGATGATGCAGAAGAGATTAATACTGCAGACCGCGTTATATTTCCCGGGGTTGGAGAAGCAAGCAGCGCTATGAATAAATTAAAGGCAAGTGGTTTAGATAAGGTAATTCCGGCATTACGGCAGCCTGTTTTGGGCATATGTCTGGGTATGCAGCTAATGTGCCATAGCTCTGAGGAGGGCAATACATTAGGTTTGGGCATTTTTGATACGGATGTAGTCAGATTTACCAAAAATGTAAAAGTTCCGCAAATTGGATGGAATCAAATAACAAATCTTAAATCTTCCTTATTCAGGGATGTTGCTGAAAAAGATCATATTTATCTGGTGCACAGTTATTATGCCCCCATTTGCAAAGAAACCATTGCGGTTTCAGAATATGAATTGGCATACAGCAGTGCCTTACAGAAAGGCAATTTTTACGGGGTACAGTTTCATCCCGAAAAAAGCAGTAAAGTTGGAGAGCGAATATTAAAAAACTTTCTGGAGTTATCTTAGTATTTGGTATTTACCTAGAATATGGAAACAAAAAAAATAATTAGATGAGAGTAATCCCGGCTATTGATATTATAGGGGGTAAATGCGTAAGGCTTTCGCAGGGCGATTACAATACCAAGAAAATATATAATGAACATCCCCTGGAAGTTGCCCTCGAATTTGAAGATCATGGAATTCAGCACATCCACCTGGTTGACCTGGATGGAGCCAAGGCTAAACATATTGTAAATTTTAAGGTTTTAGAAACCATTGCCACAAAAACCAAATTAAAAATCGATTTTGGAGGGGGATTGAAGTCCAATGAAGATTTGAAAATTGCCTTTGATTGTGGCGCCGGGCAAATAACAGGAGGCAGTATTGCTGTAAATGATCGCGATACCTTCCTGGGATGGATTGAAACCTATGGTGCGGAACGAATCATTCTTGGTGCAGATGTTAAAGATGAAAAAATAGCAATTACAGGATGGCAGCAAGAATCTGATAAAAAATTGATTCCATTTGTTAAAGATTACCAGAGGAAAGGGATTCAATATGTTATATGTACGGATATTAAGAAGGATGGTATGCTTGGCGGACCCGCCATTGCCCTTTATAAGAGACTTCTTGCTGAAACAATGATCAATAAAACAATGGTAAGTATGAGCGGTGTTGAAGATGTAAAAACTTCTGGCATTAGTTTAATCGCCAGCGGTGGGATAGGACAATTCGAAGATTTACCTGCATTAAGTGAAATAGGATGCGAGGGGGCTATCATAGGCAAGGCCATCTATGAGAATAAGATTAGTTTAAAACAATTAGAAGAATTTATATTATCGGCATGAATAATATTAGAGAGAAATGGATGACAGAATTTTTAGAGAATTCTGTTTACAGATTAGATGAGAGTACGCGAATGAATAAAATTAGTCTGAAGTCCATTGAAGAATCAAACATTTGGAGAAAACCAAATGAATCCTCTAATAGCATTGGGAACCAAATAATGCATATTTGTGGCAATATGACACAATATATTATTGCATCCCTGGGAGGACTGCATGATCAGAGAAACAGGGATGCAGAATTTTCAATAACAAATGGATTTACAAGTGTTCAGCTTTTACAAAAACTGGAAAATACTGTTGATCAGGCAAAAAACGTGCTGAAAAGCTGCAGTAAAAGTCAGTTACTGCAAAAACGTGAGGTACAGGGATTTGATCTCTCCGGAATAGGAATTGTTATTCACGCTGTAGAACACTACTCCTATCATACTGGTCAGATTGCATTTTGGACAAAGATGCTGGTTAATAAGGATTTAGGTTTTTATGACGGAAGAGATTTGAATATTAAAAACAAAAACTAGAAAATGCTTACGAAAAGAATAATTCCTTGTCTGGATATAAAGGACGGCCGCACGGTTAAAGGTGTTAATTTCGTTGATTTGCGAGACGCCGGGGACCCGGTAGAACTTGCAAAAATATATGCAGATGAAGGTGCAGATGAATTAGTGTTTCTGGATATTTCAGCTACCGAGGAAAGACGTAAGACCCTTGCCGATCTGGTTAAAAGGGTAGCGGAGAAAGTTAATATTCCTTTCACTGTTGGTGGAGGTATTTCTTCTGTGGAAGATGTTGATGTTTTGCTTCAAAATGGGGCAGACAAAGTCTCCATAAATTCTTCAGCAGTTAAAAACCCTGAATTAATCAATGAACTTGTAGCTAAATTTGGTTCTCAGTGCATAGTAGTGGCTATAGACGCTAAGCAAATTAATGGAGAATGGAGAGTGCATCTTGTAGGAGGTAAGGTTCCCACAGAAATAGAGCTGTTTCAATGGGCGCAGGAAGTTGAAGAAAGGGGCGCCGGAGAAATATTGTTTACTTCCATGGACCATGATGGTACTAAAAACGGATTTGCCAATGAAACATTGGCTAAACTTTCAACAGAACGGAACATTCCAATAATTGCTTCGGGAGGTGCCGGCAACATGCAACATTTTGTTGATACTTTTATTGAAGGAAAGGCAGATGCAGCTCTGGCCGCAAGTGTATTTCATTTTAAAGAAATGGAAATAAAAGATCTCAAAAAGAAATTGCAAAATAATGGCATACCAGTGAGACTCTAATGAAATTTTATTTGACAGCAAAAGTAGTATACTATGAAAGTAGCATTTGATAAAAATAATGATGGCCTTATACCGGCAATAATTCAGGACCAATCTACTAAAAATGTTTTAATGCTGGGCTACATGAACGAGGACGCCCTTAATAGAACAATAGAAACCGGAAAAGTTACCTTCTATAGCAGAAGCAAAAAGCGAATATGGCAAAAAGGGGAGGAGAGTGGAAACTTTCTTAACCTGGTTACTATTGAACTTGATTGTGACAATGATACACTTCTAATTTCTGCAAATCCTGAAGGACCTACCTGTCATAAGGGAAGCGATACCTGCTGGAATAAAAAAAATGTTCAAAATTTTGGATTTCTAACCCAACTTGAAGCCGTAATATCAGATCGAAAAGTAAATGAAAATAATGAATCTAGCTATGTTAGTTCTTTATTTAAAGGAGGGATTAACAAAATTGCACAGAAAGTTGGTGAAGAAGCAGTAGAAACTGTTATTGAAGCAATGGATAACAATGAAAAATTGTTCCTAGAAGAAAGTGCCGACCTGCTTTTCCACTACCTGGTTTTGTTGCAGGCCAAAGGTCATCTTCTTGAAGATGTGGTCAATATTCTAAAAAGCAGGCATAAAATATAAAGTTCTAAACCCTTAAGTTTTCTTAAATTTAATACTGCATTTTATTAAATGTGTTATTTTTAGCTAATGGCTATGAAAACAGGAAAAGGCTTTAGATTTTTAAATTACGAAGCACCTCAGCTTACTCCTTTTGAAAAACTTTTTGAGATTTTTCAGGAGCTTATTACACATACTTCGGGAGATGTGGATGAGGCCCTGGATTGGTTGCGTGAATTGGATAAGGAGTATGAACTCACAGATGAAAATTATACCATTGATGATTTTATTGAGGACCTGAAGGCAAAGGGATTCCTGAGGGAGGAATTGGAAGATGGTGATGGCAGCGAAGGAGATGGTGAACCGGGTAAAGCCAGTTTGTCCATTACTGCTAAAATGGAACGCATTATTCGACAGCGGGCTTTAGATCAGATTTTTGGGAAGCTCAAGAGAAGCGGTGCAGGAAATCATAAGACTGGCAAAGCGGGCCGGGGAGATGAGCATACCGGTGATTTCAGGGAGTATCGGTATGGAGACTCTTTAGAGCACATTTCTATGACGGAAAGTCTCAAAAATGCTCAAATTAATCATGGTATGGATGGTTTTTCGCTTACTGAGGATGATCTTGTAGTAGAAGATACACATTATAAGGCTCAAATGAGTACAGTGCTGATGATAGACATTAGCCATTCTATGATTTTATATGGAGAGGATCGTATTACTCCAGCCAAAAAAGTTGCCATGGCCCTTGCTGAGCTAATTACCACACGTTATCCCAAAGATACGCTGGACATATTGGTTTTTGGTAATGATGCATGGCCCATTCCTATAAAGGAGCTTCCCTACCTAAAAGTAGGACCATATCATACCAATACCGTTGCCGGATTGCAGTTGGCTATGGATATGTTGAGGAGAAAAAGAAATACAAATAAACAAATCTTTATGATTACGGATGGCAAGCCCAGTTGTCTGAGATTACCGGACGGGACATATTATAAAAATAGTGTTGGACTTGACGATTTTATTGTCGAAAAATGCTACAACACCGCAAGACAGGCCAGAAGATTGCATATCCCTATCACAACTTTTATGATAGCACAAGATCCTTATTTAAGACAATTTATAAGGCATTTTACAGAAGCCAATAATGGAAAAGCTTTTTTTACGGGTCTGGAAGATTTAGGTGAAATGATTTTCGAAGATTATGAACAAAACCGAAGAAAAAGATTAAAGTAAAACTTCAACATAATTCCATAAAATATTGCTATAAAGATAATTAATTACAGATGAAAATAGATTATAAAAAAATAGCCACAATAGGAGAACTCAAAAAGGCAGCTTATAAAAGCAAGGGGATAAAGGATGAATTAAGATGGAATTTACGAGATAAAATCAGCAAAGGAGAAGAGACTTTTCACGGCATATGGGGATATGAAGAATCGGTAATTCCTGAGTTGGAAAGAGCTATTTTATCGCGCCATAATATTAATTTGCTGGGTCTCAGGGGTCAGGCCAAAACCCGATTGGCCAGGTTGATGGTTAATCTGCTGGATGAATACATTCCTGTGGTAGAAGGTTCGGAGATCAACGACGATCCTCTTAATCCTATTTCCAGATATAGCAGGGAACTTATCAGGGAGAAGGGTGATAAAACACCGATTACATGGCTCCACAGAGAAGAACGTTTTTATGAAAAACTTGCCACCCCGGATGTTACAGTTGCAGATTTAATTGGCGATGTAGATCCGATTAAGGCCGCCAACCTGAAACTTTCCTACGCAGATGACAGGGTTATTCATTTTGGAATGATTCCACGTTCTAACCGCTGCATTTTTGTCATCAATGAACTTCCGGATCTTCAATCGAGGATCCAGGTATCCTTATTTAATATTTTGCAGGAAGGAGATATTCAGATAAGAGGCTTTAAATTGAGATTGCCGTTGGATATTCAGTTTGTTTTCACAGCTAATCCCGAAGATTATACCAATAGAGGCAGTATAGTAACGCCTCTAAAAGACAGGATAGGATCTCAAATTCTAACCCATTATCCTGAAGAAATTGAAATTGCCAGAAAAATTACCGAACAGGAGGCTCAATTGGATGAGCGTCAGGAAAAAACTGTTTATGTACCCGACCTCGCGAAGGATTTACTTGAGCAAATTAGCTTTGAAGCGCGAAAAAGTGAGTATGTAGATGCAAAAAGTGGTGTAAGTGCACGTACTAGTATCACGGCCTTCGAAAACCTCTTGAGTACCGCCGAGAGAAGGGCGATCATCTCGGGAGAAGAAAAAACCAGGGTAAGGCTTAGTGATTTTATGGGAGTCATTCCTGCGATAACGGGTAAAATAGAACTGGTATATGAAGGCGAACAGGAGGGAGGAGATAAAGTTGCACTCATTCTTTTTGAAGATGCCATAAAAACCCTATTCTCCAATTACTTCCCAACGATTGAGAAACTGGAACATAAAGATGCCGAAAGCCCTTATGACGATCTGATCAATTGGTTCTTTGAAAGCGAGGGATTTGATCTTATGGATAATGCAACAGACCATGAATATGAAACTATGCTCAATAGTATTCCTGAACTAAACGCGCTGATCAATAAACATCAACCAAACATCTCTGAAGAGGATACATTTTTTCTCAAAGAATTTCTATTATGGGGACTGGTTGCAAATAAAAAATTGAGTAAACGAAGATTTCAAAAAGGATATCAGTTTAAAGACCTATATGGTAGTTTTATAAGTAAATTATAAGCAACCAGATATAATAAAAGCCCTTTTAAATAAAGGGCTTTTATATTTATAGCAATCCTTAACCCATTGCCGGTATACTCCATTGTAAATAATGAGTATTACTCCATGGTCCTATCCGGAACTACATCGAGGGTCGTAGTTCAGACCAATAAATTCATTACAGTAGCCGAAAAGATTACATTTTCCTTACAAAAATTCATCTAAAAAAGTTAGCTACATTAAAATGGCCGGCATGAATTCATGTTTATTAGTGGTGCATCAAGGAAAATAATATTTGACATTGATTTAAGGGTTATTAATAAAAAGACCCTGGAAACTCAGCCAGGGTCTTTTGCATTGCCATAACATAATAGAATATCGCTATTGCCACGAATCAATATTCTCATTGATGTTATCAAAGTTATACGCGCCTACCATGGACATTCTATGCTTAAATGTCAAAAGCGTGAGGAAAAGCAAGAAGAACTGCAAAAGAAAAATAAAGGTACCAACGGGGATAAATGTAGCTGGCATAATATGATCCTGATATTTATAATAGCTTTGCAATATATAAGCTGTATCCATTATTTTAAAAATGTAGATAAGAAAAATTCCATACATGGCATATTCCAAATTGCGCATTTGCGGATCGGTATATTCCTGCTCTTTTACTTTAAACCACAATACGTACAGGAAAATAAAATGGACAACAGCAAACAATGGAAATATATAATTGTCAAATTTGAAAAAGTAAAATTTATTGGTATACAAGCCATAAAAGTTTAAAACAATAAGAATGGCTAAAATCATAATGGACAACACCATGCATATCCTCCAGTTGAAAAAATTTAAAATTGCCTTCATAAAAAGTAGGTTGTAAGGCTTTGGGGAACCTCGTTGCAACTTTTAACGCAGGTCAATATTCTTTATTTGAAAATATTCGATGAAGCGCAAACAATGTTGAGTAACCTCAAAAACTTGTTGCGAAAACCTTTTGAATCCCGGTTTGTATGTACATTATTTAAAACTATAAATTCGGTATAAAAGAAAAGCACATATTTTAAATATGTGCTTTTCAGAAGGGTTGAATATCTTTCTAGGAGATCCAATTACGTTTCTCGGCTATCCGTGCAAACTGCACCAGGGCTATCCCAATAATTATAACAATTAGTGGAGTAACGATTCCCTGTACCTGTCCGTAAATTTCGGCAGCATTTGTCATGAAAAATGAATGTGCCATTTGGGCCAGTATACCGATTAGGGATAGAACTAAAACGGGTTTAGCCCATTTTTTTCTAAGTAAAAGGGCCAAACACCCCAAAAGTCCTCCCCATACAGCTATAGCAAATGCAGCGGTAACCCAGGCCGGGGTACTTTCCATTAAAGCCAGTTGTTCTGCCGTATATTCCGCTTTCATATCATCTGTCATAAAAGCCTGACCGAGATACGCCATAACTCCCATAAGGTTCCATAATAATGCAATAATGCTCACTATCCAAAACCACACTGGTGGTTTTGTGGTTGATTTTTCAGTCATTTTGTTTCAGTTTAGGTTGGTTTATAGTATACAAAATACAAAAAAATGTAAATTTCATTTGATTTATATCATGAATTTCATGTATAAATAGTTTCTTAATACTAAAACCGGATGGGCATTGAATCTGAGAAATGAACGCAAAGCTTTAGAAATCCTTATGGTTATATTATTCATTTACCTATCTTAACTCTCATGAAAAGACGCTATTATTATTTAATAAGAGTTCAATTCCTGGGTTTTAGATATAGTGGATGGCAAAGGCAGCCCGGACAGAGAACTATTGAAGGAATGCTTTTAAAAACACTTAAATACCTTTTACCAAAACAGAAATTCAAAATACTGGGTGCCGGGAGGACGGATGCAAAAGTATCTGCACTCGATGCTGCATTTGAATTAATTATGGAAGAATCTCAAATAACGGACATACCAGACTTCATAAATACCTTTAATAACAACTTACCTTCTGATATTAAAATACTTAAATTAGATAATATAGATGAAAACTTTAATATAATTAAGGATAGTAAATCTAAGGAATATCGCTATTTGTTTTCATTCGGACAGAAGAACCACCCTTTTTGTGCTCCTTTTATGGCGAATATTTTGGAGGATCTGGATATAGACATTATGACTAAGGCTGCGGCTCTTTTTGTAGGCACGCACAATTTTAAAGCCTACACTGCCAAACACGGGGGGAATAAAAAGGTAATCAGAACAATAACTTCCTGCTCAATTATAAAAAATACTGAAATTAGTGCCAGTTTTTTTCCAAAGCATAGTTATGTGCTTGCAATTTGCGGGAAAGGTTTTATGCGCTACCAGGTTCGGATGGTAATGGGGGCCTTAATCCTGTTAGGACGAGGAATGCTTAGCAAGGAGGAAATAGAATTATCGTTGGCAGGTGATACGGATATTACAATACCATATATAGCACCTGGTTCGGGACTGGTATTGAGTAAACTCGAATTTGAATAAACCCTTAATCTGGAAATTTTTGTACATTGAAAAAAATGCAGTCAAATGCCAAATTGGGTATATGTTATTTTTTTATTAATTCTGGTTTATGTAGTAATCAGCATTCTGCTTTATTTTCTGCAGGATTACCTTATGTTCAAGCCGGAAAAACTCCCAAAGGACTTTCTGTTTCAATACGAACACCAGGAAATTGAGGAATATAATGTTGAAACAAGGGATGGTGCAGTACTAAATGGACTTAGATTCAAAGCACAACAACCTAAAGGGATTGTTTTCTATCTAAAGGGAAATTCCAAAAGCATAAAAGGCTGGGGGAAGTTTGCTGTTGATTTTACGAGACATGGATATGACGTTTTAATGGTTGATTACAGGGGGTTTGGTAAAAGTACAGGCAGGCGCACGCAAAAAGCCATTAAGCGCGATATGCAGGTTATCTATAATAAAATAAAAGAAAATGTAGACGAAAAATATATAATTCTTTACGGACGTTCATTAGGATCGGGATTCGCTGCCAAACTAGCTTCCATGAACAATCCGAGAATGTTGATACTGGATGCCCCTTATTACAGTTTAAGTAAGGTAGCTAAAAAATATATTCCATTCATGCCGCTTTCGTTGTTATTAAAATTCCCTATGCCTACTTATAAGTGGTTACAATACGTAAATTGTCCAATCCATATAATTCATGGTACAGATGACAAGTTGATTCCCTACAGGACCAGTGTTAAATTATCCAAAATAAAGCCGTCTTTGACTACCTTATATACGGTAATTGGAGGGGGGCATAAGAATCTGAATACATTCGAATCTTACCACAAAATGTTGGGTGATATCATTACCAAAAGACCTGAAAAAGTTGATCTTAAGGGTTCAAGTATTCATGTAAAACACAATGCGAAGGTTTAAATGGTTAAATTAAAAAAAGCTGTTCTTTTCCTGTTTTCTGCTTATCTTATGATTTCTGCTATGCTCTATTTACTCCAGGAAAAACTTATCTTTCTACCCTCCAAACTACCTGCTGATTACAGCTATTCCTTCACTCAGCCCTTTGAAGAAATTTTCATAACTGCAGCTGACGGGGCAGTACTAAATGGTATTCATTTTAAACGAGAACAACCGGAAGGGGTTATTGTCTATTTCCATGGAAATGCCGGTGATCTTACCCGCTGGGGAGATATTGCACTTTTTTTTGTTGAAAAGAATTATGATGTAATCATAATGGATTACAGGACCTATGGAAAAAGTACCGGCAAGCTAAGTGAAGAAGCGCTATACAATGACGGTCAGCTTTTTTATGAATATGCATTAGAACATTATACGGAGTCAGAAATTACACTTTACGGTCGTTCGCTGGGTACAGGGATAGCTGCACGGGTAGCATCAGAAAACAGACCGTTTCGATTGATCCTTGAAACTCCTTTTTATAGTCTTTTAGACTTGGGTAAAAGTCGTTTTCCGTATTTGCCTGTGCAATGGTTTTTAAAATACCCATTTAAAACTCATGAGTATATTTCAGAAATTAGTTGTCCTATTTCGTTTTTTCACGGTACGGAAGACACGGTAGTGCCCTATAATTCTGGTTTACGGCTTTTTAATTCTGTTTCTGGCCATAAAAATTCATTTTTTACTATAAAGGGTGGGAAGCATAATAATTTGAATGAATTCCGTGACTATCGCGATGGAATTAAAGAAGTTTTATCCATGGATCATTCAAATAGATCTGAAGATAAGTAGCGGTCACCACGATCACAAATAATAGAAACAATAAGCCCGCTTTTGAGACCCGAAGCTAGCTTCAAAGCAGCCACAGTTGCGCCACCACTGCTCATACCTGCAAAAATACCTTCTTCCCTGGCCAAACGTTTTGCCATAATTCTGGCTTCATCCTCACTTACTTCCATTATACTGTCAACTTTTGATGGGTCAAAGATTTTTGGAAGGTATTCCTTAGGCCATTTTCTGATTCCCGGAATTTTGGATTCATCCTTTGGCTGGACTCCTACAATAGTTATGTTTTTACTTTTCTCTTTTAAATATGCAGAAGTGCCCATAATAGTTCCTGTCGTTCCCATGGACGACACAAAATGAGTGACTTTACCCTCAGTATCCTGCCATATTTCCGGTCCTGTGGTCTGGTAATGCGCTTTCCAGTTGTCATCGTTTGCAAATTGGTTGAGCATTAGATAGCCGCTGTCTTTTACTTTTTTCTCAGCGTAATCCCGTGCACCTTCAATACCTAATTCCGCGTCGGTCAACGTAACCTTTGCCCCATAAGCGCGCATGGTTTGTACTCGTTCCCTGGTTGAATTTTCAGGCATTACCAACTCAATATTCAACTTATACATACCGGCAATCATTGCCAGTGCAATACCCGTATTACCACTGGTTGCCTCAATTAATTTACTTCTCGCGCTAATTTCTCCACGCTCCATCCCACTTTTGATCATATTGTAAGCAGCCCTGTCTTTTACACTGCCACCGGGATTGTGACCTTCCATTTTAAACATCAGGGTAACACCCGGGTTCGTATTTAAAGTTCTGGAAACCACAAGCGGCGTATTGCCTATCAGATCTAATATACTATGAGACATTTGGATGGGTTTTTACTAATATTTCAGCATTGTGAAATACCTTGGAATTAGGGGGTACTGAGGAGGTTACCCATGCGTTACCTCCAATTATCGAATTTTCACCAATAATCGTATCACCTCCCAAAATAGTGGCATTAGCGTATATGGTTACATTGTCCTCTATAGTAGGGTGTCGCTTGGTCTTCTGTAAATCTTTGGCTACAAACAAAGCCCCTAATGTAACCCCCTGGTAGATTTTTACATTATTCTTAATAATTGCCGTTTCTCCAATAACTACTCCTGTGGCATGATCAATAAAAAATGATTCCCCGATATGAGCACCTGGATTAATATCAACCCCGGTTTGCCTGTGGGCATATTCTGTCATTAACCTGGGAACCAAAGGAAATCCCTTATTATATAATTCATGCGCCAGCCTATAGATGGCAATAGCATAAAAGCCGGGATAAGCCATATATACTTCCTCTATAGACAAGGAGGCTGGGTCACAACTTGCTATTGCCTCCGCATCCATATTCAGTTTTTCAAGAACCACAGGCAGTCTTTCCAGGTAATTACTCCAGATTTTAGCACAAGGTTTCTCAACATCCCAGCAAGCAAGATTTATCAACTCATCAAATTGAAGCTCAAGTGTTTCTATATTCTCCTCAACTGGCGTTTCTATATCAAATAAGGTAAGAAACAGGAGGTTTGTAAAATCTTCTACATTGCGCTTAAGCCGATACCTTAAATTAGGTTGCTTTTTGTTTTCGTTTATCTTCTTTATGATTATTGATTTATCCATTCCGAATAGTTGAAGTTCAAAATTAACCAATATTTAAAAAGCATCTTGCTCTAATTGGTTAACTTTAGCATAAAATTTATACCACTTAGTCGCATGGAGAAGACCGTCATTACTAAAGAAACTTTGCGTTTTTTAGATGAATTGAAAAGAAATAATAATCGGGAATGGTTTGAACAACACAAGCCTGAGTTCAAATCTTTGGAAACCGGGGTAAAAGAATTTTATCACAGTCTGATGGATAAGATGAAAGAACATGATGAAATTGAAAAACTAAAAGTATTTCGAATATACAGGGATGTAAGATTTTCTAAAGACAAAACTCCCTATAAACCTCATTTTGCAGGTTCCTTTTCAAGGGCTGGCGCAAAACTCAGGGGCGGCTACTATTTGCAGATTAAGCCGGGAGAATCATTCATAGCCGCAGGTTTCTGGGAACCTAACTCCCCAGATCTTTTGCGTATCCGCAAAGAGTTAGAACAGGATGCTTCGGCTTTTCGGGAATTGATTAATAAGCCTTCCTTTAAGAAAACCTGGGGAGAACTGGTTGGTGAGGAAGTAAAAACTGCACCTAAAGGATTTAATAAGGAGGATCCTAATATTGATTTGATCAGAAAGAAAGCTTTTATTTTTGTTCGAAAATTTACAGATAAAGAGGTATTGAGCAAGGCTTTTCTAGATGAAGTAAATTATTCCTTTAAGGAAATCAGACCCTATTTTGATTTGATGAGTGAAATTCTAACTACCAATCTTAACGGGGAATCCCTGCTAAACTAAAACGGAAGTTTCGAATGCTTGTACCTGGTCTTTTAAACGTTCTACTACCATGCTCATCATTCGTTTATTGAGAGCTGATGAGTTCTGTATATAGGTCATATATTCCTCAACCGTGAACTGTCCAATGACCATTCCCTTCAGCGCATTTCGAAATTTGATATCTTTTTGGATGGCATTTTCTATATAATCCAAACGTTTTTGAATGTTCAACTCATGAAAGGCATTCTTATGTTTGATAATATAATTCTTAAATGCCTCGATCAATAAGGGGTTCTGAAATTTGATTATTGGACGCAGCGTTTCATTCTGAAATTGCTCGTCTTTACTCATGTCAGGTGTAATTTTGGCATTTGGAATTTCCGGCCTGAGGCCCAATAGGTCAGCAGATCTTTGGTTCATCTGAAGAAGTTTCTATAAAATTAGATAAACCCTCAGCTATGCAAGACTTGGCTAACAATTAGTTGTTAACCGCTTTATGAACAAATTAAAATAAAACCTGGTATTGAACAGTTTTAATAAAATCGTTTTCTAAGCTATTATGAAATATGTGTAATTTGGTCATCATCTAAAATCAATAACTGGCAACATGAAATTTGGTAAGGTAGACCATCCGGAACTTATTGATTTTAAACTTCCTCAGGATCACCCTGACCTTGCTGGTGTTTTAACTTCCGGGGTAAATAAAAATCCATTAAAATTATACGTAGGCTGCGCAAAGTGGAACAAACAAGAATTAAAGAATTTTTATCCCCGCGGAACAAGGGAAGAATTACCTTATTATAGCAGTCAATTTAATAGTATTGAACTCAATGCTACCTTCTACCGCATATTTCCAACAGAACAATATGCACAATGGTATGATTCTGTTCCGGATAAATTTAAGTTTTTCCCCAAGGTTGTTCAAAATGTAAGTCATCTAAGGCGCTTAAATGAGATGGCATACCCTGCACTGGACAACTTCCTTATGGCAACGGCCGGTTTTAAAGATAAATTGGGAACTGTGTTTTTGCAAATGCACCCCAATTTCGGACCAAAAAACTGGGCTAGGGTAGTGCGATTAGTTGAGTATTGGCCCAAAGAATTCCCTCTGGCTTTGGAATTCAGGCATACGGCCTGGTTTAATGATATTACCGTTGCCAATGAATTATATTGTTTACTGGAAGAAAAGAATATTGCGAATGTTCTGGTAGATACCGCCGGAAGGAGGGATATTATGCATATGAGACTCACAAACAACGAGGCCTTTATTCGTTTTGTTGGTGCTAATCATAAAACAGATTACCAGCGTTTAGAAGAATGGGTAGAACGGCTCTGGCAATGGCATACTTCAGGTCTTAATAACATCCATTTTTTTATTCATCAGAATATGGAAAAGGAATCACCTTTATTAGCTGTTTTCTTCATTAAGAAGATGAATGAGAAGTTCAAAATAAAACTCAAAGTACCCAAAACCTTATTTAAGGAAACAAAATGATCAATAAGTTGTACCTACTTCAACAAATGTGTTTTTACAATGGTGCTTTGGTTTTTCAGGCGCAGCCATACAGCAGGTTGAACCGAGTAAAAACAAGGCTAATTCATCGAGTTTTTCAACAGAATTGCCAACCTGAATTAACTTTGAAAGTTTTATAGTACCTACTGCGGGGCCACCCACAACAGACAAATACCAAACTCTGCCTTTATCATCTGTAATATCTATATTGTAGCGTTCATTTCTAAATGCGGGCAATGAAGGATTCTGTTTATATATCCAAGGCCGCAAAATTATAAGATCACCAGGGACATGTTGAATTCTGGTAATAGTGCCACTTATGGGAGCATGAATTCTATGGTAATTTTTATTGTGCAAAAAAATGTTAGTAAAACAATAGGAAGAAGGTATTTTTCCCTTTTTTACTCCAAAAATTGTCTCCATGGTGCGCAAATCACTTTTAACTCTTGATGTTCCTAATTCCAGAACATTTCCAAGATCGCACAACAAGCCTTCACAGGGCCATACCCGGGGATTGCTGTTTATGGGGAGCTTCTTAAAACGTCTGATAAAAAAATCCTGAAAACTATCAAAGTCACTCTTGCCTTTCGGGGGTAAGAATTTATCCAGATAATTCGGATCGCTGTAATAATAACGGACATAGGGAGCAATGATATACTTCGTAAAAGGTTTGTTATAAATCCCGCCATATAAAGCGGAAACTCTTCTTTGAATTGTGCTTGGCAAACTACCCCAAAATGTTACCGATAGGAACTTGTATAAAACTGCGCGCCAATATGGAATCTTAAAAACAGTGAAATAAGGATCGGAATTATGATATGCTACTCCGGGAGAATCCATTAAGTCTTAGATATAATTTATCAATTCTGGAATGTCAGCTTTCAAGGACTTGCAGTCATATTGCTTCTTGGTTTGAATATGGACTTTGTGAATACCTGCCTGTTTATCATATTCAGGCGGGGCCTTTTCTACGTAATTAGTAACTAAAGAAAAAAGAATGGCAACGAAATATTTGCTTATGGTTTGCATGATGTAAATTGTTTAGGTTACTTAAAACTAGATAATTCCATCAGGCTTCGTGTAGCAATTAAGAAAAGTTTATTGTTAGCTTAACATTATTTATAATTCCTCCATAATTATATGTTAAATCTTTAGCTTTAATACGTCTTTTTATAATAGGGGCAATCGCAATTGTTCTGAATTGGCTCTATTTATTAAAGGTAATGGCATACTCCTGCACCTCGTCCAGTACCCTAAGCAGATTCCCTCCCCATAGTTTTTCGATTTCAGCTTCAGAATATCCTCTTTTTGCCAGTTCCAACGTTATATTGAAGGTTTCAGAAGCATCGGACCATCCTTTTATTCCGCCACCCCCGTCAAAATCAGAGCTGATTCCTACATGGTCTACCCCTATCAAATTAACCATATAGTCAATATGATCTACAAAATCCGATACGTCAACCTCAGGAGGGACATCACTTCTCTGAGCCAATAACACATGGACTAAGTTTTTCAATTTATTCAATCCGGGATAGTTTTCGAAATATGAATCCATTTGTTTTGCTGTAATGGTATCTAATTCAGATGCAGCAAACCACTCTATTCCCAAAGAATCAGCTGCTTGCTTATATATTCCCTTCATATAAACTTCTCTTGCTTCATATTTAGCAGTATTTAAAAAAGCATCGAGAGCCACTGTTTGCACAACCCCGCCATTTTCCCTTAGCAATTTCAGTTGTTCATCATCTAAATTTCTACTGTGATCACAGAGCGCACGCGCAGAAGAATGGGAAGCAATTACCGGGGATTTGGACAAAGATAAAATCTGGATCATGGATTGCTTTGAAACATGTGAGATATCAATCATTATGCCTAACCTATTTAACTCATACACAGCTTTTTTTCCAAGTTCACTTAAACCATTATGTAACCATTCATCATCCTTTTCTCCCGTATGCGAATCACAAAACTGACTATGACCATTATGGGCAAGGGACACATACCTTGCGCCTAATTTATGATAGGTCTCCAATTTTTCCAGATCCTCACCTACCGGATAGGCGTTTTCTACCCCAATCATAGCTATTCGTTTACCAGTTTTAAATATGGTCCGCACTTCTCCTGAGGTTTTGGCCAGTTTAATTTCATCGGGTGCGAGGGTATCACATAAACGGTGAATAGCATTAAACTTTGAAAGAGCATTTTCTTCTGCTTTGGCATAACCCTCCGCGTTTAAAGAATCCTGACCCGTATATACAATAAACCATGCCACGTTTAAATCTCCGGATTTCATTTTTGGTAAATCAACCTGCGTCTCCAGTTCTTGTGTGTAATTAATACTATCCGTAAAATTTTGAACATCGATATCATCATGTGTGTCAATGGTGATCACATTTTTGTGAATTTCTCTCGCCTTGGCTTCAATGTTTGGATTTTCGGATACTTCGGATTCTTTACAGCAAATAACCGATAAAAGGCAAAAACAGCCGATAATATGTCGCATATGTAAGATTTTATACCTACAAATAAAGCATTTTGACAACAAAATACGACCCTTAGGTAACATTTAATTGCACATACATCAAGGAAAGGGGATTTTTAAACATGATTAAGCGCTTAAATCAGGAAATCCTGAATCTTTTCATTAAACTGAATTTTTTGGGATTTCAAATTATTCAATTAACCTGCAAGACCCCTTGAAACCAGAAAACCTACTTTCCCAATTATCGGAATTGGAAACTACGCTCAATAATTTTTCATTTGAAGAATTAACCGCGGATGAAGCCAATCGACTTAAAAAATCTTTTGAAGCTTTTAAAACCCATCTTGAGAAAAGGATTTGGGGAGAAGATATTCCGCTTGTTCAGGATTCAATTTCTGATTCGAGAAAAGAAAATGAACGTCTGCAAAAAGCTCAGGAAATGCTCATCGCAACGGTAAGTCATGAGATACGTACTCCGCTTAGCGGCATTATTGGCTTTGCTGATCTTTTAAAAGAAGGAGGACTTACGGAAGAACAAAAATATCAGGTGAACGCAATTCAATCCGCCTCCAACTCACTTATGGATATTATCAATGAACTTTTGGAATATTCCAAACTTTCAGCGGGACTGGAAAATTTTGAAATGTTGGAGTTTAATTTTTTCAGCATCATTCAGGATGTAGTTTATCTGTGTAAAACTCTCATGCTGGGTAAGGATGTAAAACTCGAGGTTGATCTTGACAGGAATATTCCGGAGAACCTTATTGGCGACCCTTCCAAGCTATCTCAGATTTTATTAAACCTTATCGGAAATTCTATAAAGTTTGTAGAAGAAGGTGAGATAATGCTAAAAATTAAAATGCTCAAAGACAATAAGAAAAATGTGGTATTGGATTTCATGGTAACAGATACCGGGATAGGAATCTCAAAAGAGGATTTGGAACATATTTTCGGTTCATTTAAGCAGGCTAATCAACAGACTTTTGCTAAATATGGTGGTACAGGCCTTGGTTTAAAGATTGTAAAGCAGCTTGTAGAAAAACTTGAAGGTGACATAAAAGTGGAAAGTTCACTGGGCGTAGGAACAACATTTAGATTCAAGATACCATATTCTAAAGGAGCATCTCGTGTCTTAAGCAAGAAGCCTAAATCAAATGAAGTTTCTTCCGAAGAAGTAAAAGGAATGCGGATACTGGTATTTGAAGATAATCCTTTGAATCAAAGACTTATAGAACGTCGGCTGAATTCCTGGGGTTGCAAAACATACATCGCCGAAAATCCTATTTACGGGCTGAATCTCCTTGATACTACAGCTATCGACCTTGTTTTAATGGATCTAAGAATGCCCATAATGAGCGGATTTGAAGTAGCTGAAAAAATTCGGGAAAACGCCAAAAAAGAAATAGCTGAACTGCCGATAATAGCCCTTACGGCAGATTTTACAATAAATGATCAAAGCGAATGTGAAAATCATGGAATCAATGATTTTATCCTTAAACCGTTCAGCCCCGAGGAATTAATCTCAAAACTAATCAGAAACAGGAATGACTTGCAAACAAATTTTAAAATAAGCAATACATCCGAAGATAAACTGATTGATGAATCAGCAACTGTTTCAGCTGTTGACCTCAATGCTGTTTTAGAAGATTGCATGGGTGAGCTGGACTTGTTAGAGGAACTAATTGGGCTTTACAAAAGGAATGCCCTTGAATTTATTGGTACTGTTAAAATGAAGTTGCAGGATGAAGATATGGATGGAGTTACTTTCGCAGCCCACAAAATTAAAAGCGGTTTAAAAATGATGCAGACAATGGAACTTTTTTCCATTGTGGAAGAGCTCAATACTGCCGCCAAGACTACCAAAGATAAAAAGCACATGCAATTTCTGTTTAACAGATTTGTACAGGAATATCCTAATGCAGAGAAGTTGATCGATTCAGAATTAACACGATTGAAGATAAAAAAGAAAGGATAAGATGATGGCAAAAAAGAATCTATTGTTAGCGGAGGATGACGAATTGCTGGCCTCTTTATTGGATTATAGGCTGCAGAAAGGTGGTTATAATGTTCATTTGGCAAATGATGGCCGGGAAGTAAAGGAATATCTGAAGACGGCTACCCCGGATATTATTGTCAGCGATATAATGATGCCTTATTTCTCCGGAATAGAACTTATCGATTATGTCAGAAATGAATTAAACTCAAAGATCCCGATAATCATAATTTCATCGGCGGGAAATGAAGAAAATGTTCTTAGTGCATTTGAATTGGGAGCAAATGACTTTATCTCCAAACCGGTAAGTCCCTCCGAACTTTTGGTAAGGGTAAGAAGGGAGTTAATTAAACAATAATTTTTGAAAATAATCTCACAGTCATATCACAGCATTATGCTCATTAGTGCACCAAAGATCCCTACGGATCTTTTGTGGGATTTAACAATAGTGTTTTCCGGTCTTGGAATCCTCCTCTTCGTATTTGTTTTCATATTCAGAAACCGTCTTTCCAATAAAGCATTAAAAGTAGCCAGTCAAAAAAAGATTCTGGCACCCATGATAAGCAATTTCCTTTTTTATGAGACCGATGCTACCAAGGGTGAAAATTACGAATACATCAATTTAAAAGTTGAAATTCGTGAACTATTGAAAATACCCTTTAACAGGCTGGTTTTAACCGAAATTTTATTAGATCTCCAAAAAGACCTTTCAGGAGATTCACGTACTCGGATTTTTAAACTTTACCAGGATCTTGAACTGCATTTGGATGCCTTTAAAAAATTAAGAAGCTGGCGCTGGGAATTGGTCTCCAAGGGAATACTTGAATTGACCCAAATGAAGGTATTGGCAGCTTACGGTTTCATAAAGAAGTTTATCAATGACAAAAGAGGTGTTGTGCGGAAACAAGCTCAAATAGCAACGGTTACATTAAAACATGAAGGCATCTCCTATTTTTTGGATACAACCAGATATGGCATCTCAGAGTGGCAACAATTAAAGTTACTCGATGTATTAAAGAATTTTGATGACTTCACACCTCCGCGATTTAAAGCATGGTTAACTTCCGCGAACAGGGATGTAGTATTATTTGCGCTTCGTCTTATTAGGCATTACAACCAAACGGATGCAAACAAGGCACTCATAGAATTGCTAAAGCATAAAAATGACCAGATTAAATCCGAAGCCATACAATGCATAAAGGATTTTGGTGTCTTCGAAGCATTAAATATGCTAAAATCTGTGTTTGGAAAATGTAATGTGGATATTAAACTACAGATACTGGATGCCATTTCTTCCTTGGGAAAAGAAGAAGACTTAGAATTTCTTGAATCGATAAAAAGAAGAGAATCCAACTTCCTTGTAAAAAGTAAGGCCATAAGCTCCATCAATGTTATTAAACCAGACACCTATGTTCCAACTGAAGGAATTGATAATGATATTCCCACGAGCAATTTCGAAAATTATGAACAAGAAAGTTCTGCTCAATCACCAGAAGCCATGAGAAATAAAGAGTTACAACAAGATGACCGAATGTCTGTTACGGAAAAAAAAGAAAATTCATCGAGTATTCAGGACTATCTGAATCCGGAATTTGAGGACGCAATAATATTTGACCTCTGCTTTATGGAAGAGCTGGAGGATATCCTTTCAGATTATAAAGAAGAGGATCAGGATGCAGAGTATTTACCTCTTGACTTTCTGCCTGTGGTATCTGAAGAAGATGAACTAAAGGCAGCTAAAGCTTCTAATTCTAATAAAAATTCTGGTATTGAAAGTAATGAAAAGCTGGAAGAGGAAAGTTTTAGAGTGGAATTGGAGGCAATTCTTGCTAATATCAGATCGCATGAGGAAATTATTCCGGATGAAAATAAGGAAGATACAGAATTGGAATTTTTGCCAGTTGTAGTAGGTATAGATATGGAAGAAAACATTGAAGAAGTGTCTGAACTTCAAGAAGAAGATATCCTATCCCTTGAAGTTTTTAGTGAAGAAGTAGTCATTGAAAATAAAGCTTTCCTTTTACAGAATAAATCACACGAAGTTGAATTGTTGCCAAAAGAGGAAATGGATGACTCTGAAATTTCTGACCAGAAATCGCCAGACCGGATGACAACTAAAACTGAAGCTGAGGATTTTGATAGTAGTACATGTACCAATAGCAATAATGACCCGCAATCTAATAATGATGCAGCCGATAGTTGTGCTGATGTGGAACACCCGGATAACATACCTGAATTTAAGGGATTCAGCATTTTTCAGGAATTGTTTCGCACCTGTGATAATGAGTCCAAACTCATCTTATTAGATGAAATATTAGCGGTGGGAGATGAAAAAGAAGTTCATTTCCTGAAAACACTTTTAAATGATTCCGATAAAAAAGTACGAATTAAAGCGGAAATAATTTTGAACGAATTGCAGGCTCATTTAGCTCCTGAAATAGAATTCCGGGAAACTTTAGATCAGATTCAAACAACGGAGTCAGGTGATGAACATTGCCGTTTAGATGAAGCAAAACTGACCGCTACTAAAGAGATAAACCTTATTCCTATAAGTAATCCTGAAGAAGAAGATAGTTTGAAGTCCTTGGAGTTTTGTTTTCTGCATGATTTGGAAAGTGATGACAAAAGTAATCACAACAACTTATTTCAAGTGGATTTTGAACTTGAAGAGACCTGTTTGGAGGAGATTGACGACAACCTAAAAATAAATAAGAACAAGTAAAGTGAGAGGGAGAGAGAGCATTGAGCGCTTTCAATAGAAATATCCTTTCATTTCAAAAAATAGTCAAGAGAATTTTAATGGATAGTGGATTTTTAAACATATTGATTTCATATTTAAACATTGTATTTCTTGTGTTTACGGTGGTGCTTTTCGTCATGTTTAGTATCATGGGGTATCTATCTACAAGAAATTCTATCCACTACAAGCGTAAAAACAGCTTTGTGGATCTTTCGAAGGTTATGGCCTCACCTTTGGCACCGAGTATTACCATTATAGCACCAGCCTATAATGAAGGATTGACTATTGTAGAAAACATTCGGTCTTTACTTTCCCTGCAATACGTTAATTATGAAGTAATGGTAGTTAATGATGGAAGTAAGGATGACACTTTGCAAAAAATGATAGATGCCTATGATCTCGAAAAAACAGATCGTCTTATAGATCCTGAATGGAGATCAAAACCCATCCGAGGCGTCTATAAATCAAGGCAACGTTCCTTTTCTAAGCTAATTGTCGTTGATAAAGAAAACGGTGGTAAATCGGATGCCTTAAATACTGGCATATTGCTTTCAGAGAATAAATATGTTGGTTGTATAGATGTGGATTGCCTTTTGCAACCTGATGCCCTGTTACATGTTGTGAAATCCTTTTATCAGAGAACTCAAAAAAGAGTTATAGCTGTTGGTGGTGTAATTCGTGTAGCTAATTCCAGCAAAATTTCCGGGGGAACACTAGAAGATATAAGATTGCCTAAAAATTGGCTGGCCAGATTCCAGTTATTGGAATATACCCGATCTTTTCTTTTGGGAAGGATGGCATGGGGTCGTATAGATAGTCTCCTTATTATTTCGGGGGCTTTCGGATTCTTCGACAGGGAAATTGCAATGGAAGTAGGCGGATACGACACGGATACCGTAGGTGAGGATATGGAAATTGTATTTAGAATGAGGCGTTATATGCATGATCGCAACCTGTCCTATACCGTTGAATATATCCCTGATCCCTTATGTTGGACAGAAGTTCCGGAAAGTGTCACTAATCTCGTAAATCAAAGGGATCGCTGGGCACGCGGCAACCTGGAAACGCTCTTTACGCACAAGGATATGTTCTTTAATCCTAAGTTTGGCCGGCTGGGAATGCTAAGTTATCCATATTGGTTTTTTTATGAATGGCTGGCGCCAATCCTGGAATTCACAGGGTTTTTCTCCATTATCATATTCTATTATATGGGGATTCTGAATACAGACTTTTTTCTGGCTATCACCCTTACCGTCTATTCATTTTCAATAATGTTCTCGTTCTATGCGATTCTTTGGGATGTGTATTCCTATAATCAGTATACCAGGACAAAAGATATTTTAATTCTTATGCTTTGTGCAATAATTGAACCCCTGATATTTCATCCTATTGTGGTTTTGTCGGCTATAAGAGGAAATTATAAAAAATTATTTAAAGTAAACACCGGCTGGGGATCACAGGTACGGAAAGGTTTTGCTAAAACATAATTAAATGCAGCTCGTAAATATAACATCTGGAAATATCAGAAGAATGACCTTAAGAGACTTTATACGTCTTATAATGGCCTTTTTCTTGTGTCTGGTGGTTTTATCGCTTTATCAAAATATTCGCCTTTATATAGCGGGTGTTCTGGATGGGGTATTCACTAAAAGTCTTTTGCTTTTAATAGTCCATCATATAGGGTTCACAGCACTAACAGGGCTTTTTACAGCATTCTTTTTTAATTATTTAGAAAGAAAGAAAGCTGGTCTGGGGTTTAGAGCCATTGCTATTCTTTTCTTATTTCTTTTATTCATTGAAGGCTTGTTAATAGAATTCTATATAAGCAACTACGAAATATTGGGTGCGGGCTTTCTTGAAGTATATAAGAGCAGAACATCTGTATCTGCATTGTTGCTCTCACTATTTCTGTTAATACCGGCACTTACCGGCTTGTTTTTCTTGTTTTTTAAAGTAACCGCCGCTGTCTACAGAACAATTAGCAGGATGTATCCGTTTACTATAATCCTATTTAGCCTGTTTCTGGCCACATTAACATCTGATAAGAAACCGGTAAACGAAAACAAAACGCAACATTTGGTATATAGTATCGCTGATGATGTATTTGATTTCAATAAATATGAGGGAAAAGAAGAATATCCTTTATTGCACAGCTATGTTTCAGATAAAAGCCTTACAACTTATTTTGATTTAAAAGATAAAAAACCCAACCTTGTTTTTATTATTGTAGAAGGACTGGGGTCAGATTTTGTAGGCGATAGGTCCATTTATCGCGGATTTACTCCTTTTTTAGATTCTCTTCAGGAAAAATCATTGTACTGGAATAATTATTTGAGTAATGCCGGTGAAAGCCATGTTGCACTGCCATGCCTTTTAGGTTCTTTGCCATTTGGAGAAAATGGTTTTACGAATTCAAATGATTCTCCTGCCAGACAGACTATCTATGGAATCCTTAAAAAGAGTGGCTATACTACTTCTTTTAATTTTGGGGGGAACAGTGCGATAAATCAATTAGACAAATTTCTGTATGAAGAAAGAGTGGATTTCTTGCTTGACAGCAAAGGGTTTGGAAGCACCTATCTGAAACAAAAAGAAGATGGTGCAGGGATATCCCTTGGGTATCCGGATATGGAGCTTTTTAAAAGATGGCAGGTTGATGGCTTCAATACCAACAAGCCAAGGTTAGATGTCTTTTTTACTTTAAGTTCTAAAAAGCCATATCACATACCGCAGGAAGAAGCTTATTTACAGAAAGTTGATAAAATTCTGTCTGAGGAAAAAATGGCAGCAAGGCCGCTCAGGCTGGTAAAAAAGAATAAAGAGATTTTTGCCAGCGTGCTATATGCTGATAGTGCATTAAAATCATTTTTCTCTTTGTTTGCCAAAAATTCAGATTATGCCAATACCATCTTTATTGTTACCGGCAGTCACAATCTTACAGATCTGCCAATGGATAACAACCTTGGAAGATATAGGGTCCCTTTACTTATATATAGTCCATTATTAAAAAAGCCGGCTAAAATAAGTTCTTTGGCTTCACATTTAGATGTTGTTCCATCAATCCTGGGGCTATTAGAATCAAAATATGAAATGAATGTGCCTTCAGAGGTCGCCTGGCTTGGAAAAGGATTAATCCATAAAGAGGTATTCGACACAATCAAAAAAATCCCTCTTATGAGGCATAATAATAATATTCGGGATTTTATATATGGCAAACATTTTCTTTCTGGCGGCAACCTCTATAACCTTGATGGTTTATTGAAGCTAACAGATTCGGACCCCGCGCTGACAAAACAGAAAGTAAGAGAGAATCTTAAGTATTTTAAAGCGGTTAATAAATATGTCATGAACAATAACAAAATTATTCCGCCTTCACTCACCTTATTCGCGCAGCTTAAAAGCAACCCTTCCAAGGAACAGATGGTCTGGATAAACAGTGTTTTTAATGGTATGGATTATGATAATGCTTACAATACTGCCAGAGAATTAGCCTTTAAGGGAGATACAAAGCGTGCTCTTCTTTTAAGTGGATATATTTTATCTCAGGTACCCGGTCATGCGGACACGGAAATACTAATGGGAAGAATTCATGGCTGGGAAGGGCGGTACGACATTGCCATTGATATCCTGGAAGGGGCTATTCAAAAGTACCCTGTTTATGCAGATGGCTATGATGCTTTGTTAGATGTCTTTTTCTGGTCAGATAATGATCAGCGTGCTTTGTCTCTTCAACCTACCATAGAAAGGAATGGTATAAAGAGTAAAGACATAGAAACTAAAATTAAACGAGTACAGAACAAAATTGAGAAAGCAAAAAGATTAGAAACGGCAAATAAAGTTTAAACGGCAATTGTTAAACCATCTTTAATTTCAAACAGGAACCAGTGTTATATCGAAACTTAGCTTTAGGTTTGTTTCTGGTGTTTTTCCTTCAAAAAGGAACAACACAGGAATTAGCGTACCAGGGTAATCCGGACAGGTCGTTTTTTACAGCACGGGATCTTGCTTTTGGAGGTCAACATAGCATCGCCAGAGATACTCTTCGGTTAATTCTTTCCAGGTACCCTGATTATACGGATGTCAGAAACCTGCTTGCCAAGACTTACAGCTGGGATGGTAATCATACCGAGGCACGCAAACACTTTAATAAAATAACCTCGGTAGAAAGACAGAATAAAGAAGTATGGACAGCAGCTATCAACAATGAAATTTATGCGGAAAATTATTCAATTGCCCTTGGCCTGGCCAATAAATCTCTAACCTATTTAAAGGCCGATCCGGATTTACAAGCTTTGCGTACTGAAATAATAAAGGAGATTTACAAGAGGCAAAATTCTTCTGATACTGGAGAAGCAAAAGAATCAAAAGAAACAGAAGCTAAATCCTTTAAGAACAGGATAGGGATAATAAATTCTGTAGATGTATTTGATATCGTTTACGACCCAATGATATATTCAAGTGCAGAGTATATAAGAGAAACCGGGATTGGCAAAGTAATTCCAAGAATAAATTTCAGCAACCGTTTTAATACTAATGGATTACAATACGAAATAGATTTGTACCCAAAAATTTCAAAAAAGTTTTATGCCTATGCGAATTATGGGTACTCAAATTCTGAGATTTTTCCGAACCATAGAGCAGCGGCAGAGCTATATGCAAATTTACCTAAGGCCGTCGAGGTCTCCGGGGGAGTCCGCTATTTGGATTTTGTAACCAGCCGGGCTTTAATTTATACAGCTTCCGCCGGGCTATATAGCGGGAATTATTACTTTTCATTAAGGCCATATATAACTCCGAGGGTTGATGGTCCTATTGGAATTTCAGGGAGCCTGTTGGCTCGGAAATATTTTCAGGATCGCGAGAATTATTTCGGGATAAATTTAATTTTAGGCTATTCTCCCGAAATTAAGCAACTTATATCGGCTAGTGATATAATTATTGCGGAGACTTTGCTCTTCGTGGAATCTCAGCAACTTCTTTTTGAATACCAGTTTACGGGCAAAAGTGTAACTAACAGTTACAGGGCAAGTCTTGGTATTACGAGACAGGAACTGGTCTTCGAGCCTGGAAAATACTTTTTGGCTATTACTGCAGGATTCAGGTACCATACGAAGTTCTGATTCTTTGCCAGACATATATAAATTGTTAGTTTACAACAAAAAAAGCCGACTTCACCACATTTAATTTGGTACACAACTAAGATTATTTATGTTTACTATATGATTATTGATACCCAAATCTCAATAATTTAAACCCAAACTTATCATGTTATACGACACCTACGGGGAGGAGTATTTAAATTTCCTCCAAGATTTGAATGAAATTTTAAGTTTAAACGAATTAGCCGAATTGGACTATTTATAGACCACTCGGCTATTTCAATTTTTAAAAATCAAATATTATGGCAAACCAACATCAGGACAACACCGCATATTTGAATTTCATTGAAGATCTTAATGAAATTCTTATGGATTACAATATCCACAAACTAAGCTGTTCTTAAGAGCTTTTAGTATAGATTGTTATAGAAAGCCCGGGAATTTCCGGGCTTTTTTAAATTTAACCCAAATATGTTTTAAGAAGTTTGCTGCGAGAATTATGGCGTAATTTTCGAATTGCCTTTTCCCGGATTTGCCTGACACGTTCTCTTGTAAGATCAAATGTTTGTCCGATCTCTGCAAGAGTCATAGACTGTTGATCGCCAATGCCATAATAAAGTTTAACTACATCGGCTTCCCTTGGAGACAAAGTCTCTAATGCCCTGTTAATTTCCGTATTGAGCGATTGCTGCATAAGGTCCTTATCCGGTCTTGGAGATTCACCAGATCGCATAACATCATATAAATTAGAATCTTCACCTTCTTTTAGGGGTGCATCCATAGAAACATGTCTGCCGGAATTTTTAATGGACTGTTTTACTTCACTTACACTCATTTCCAATTCCGTGGCAATTTCCTCCGCAGAAGGGGGTCTCTGATGGGCTTGTTCCAAATAAGAGAAGGTTTTCTTTATCTTATTTATAGATCCTATTTTGTTTAAAGGCAATCTAACTACTCTGGATTGCTCTGCTAATGCCTGTAAAATAGATTGCCGTATCCACCAAACCGCATAGGAAATAAACTTAAATCCTCTGGTTTCATCAAATCTTTTGGCCGCCTTTACCAGGCCTACATTACCTTCATTGATTAAATCGGGAAGTTTTAAACCCTGGTTTTGATATTGTTTTGCCACGGAGACCACAAATCTCAAATTTGCGTTTGTTAATTTTTCCAGAGCGGCCTGGTCGCCGTTCCTTATCTTTTGTGCTAATTCCACTTCTTCATTTGCCGTAATTAGCTCTATTTTGCTGATATCCTGCAGGTATTTATCTAATGATTTTGATTCTCTGTTGGTTACCTGCTTGATAATCTTAAGTTGCCTCATATATATTGTCTGGATTATTAGTTTATAATTTCTCAGTATAATGTTTTATTCTGTCTTTTCCAAACCGATTCCACTATTGTTTTACATAAATTATGATAATTACCTGTATCCGCTGAAGGCCTTATATTTCTGCTATTTGAAAACTTTTTAGGTTCAGATTATGTTTTGATTAAAGCTAACAATACTATCTTTATACTCATATAATGAGTAGACGAGCGCTTAAAAAGTATTTGACAGGTCTTAAAAAGGCAGAATTAGAAGAGCAAATGGTTGATCTATACGACCGTTTTCCTGCAGTTAAACAATACTATGATTTTGTTTTTAATCCCAGAGAAGATAAATGGGTTCAGGAAGCAAAAGTTAAAATATCCAATGAATATTTTCCTCTCAAAAGGAAAAAAGCAAGAGCCAGGAGGTCAGTCGCTCAAAAGTATATCAAGCAATTTATCAAACTAGGTATGGCGCCACATTTAATTGCAGACGTTATGCTATATAACCTGGAAGTAGCACAATCATTTTCGAAAGAACGCAATGTACCCGATACATTCTATAAAAGCATGCTAAATTCATTTACACAGTTAATACAACATGTTTCTTTGCATGAAATGCTCCCTGAGTTTAAAGATCGAATAATAAAGGTATATAATGCTACACTGGAGCAAAACTGGGAATATTCTGAAGGCTTCACCAGGGCATTGGATATAATTGATTAAATCTAAAAGGTTAAAAGCCCATCAGCATTTATATTATTTTAGTAAAGTTAAAAATTCAAAAGAAAGATGGCCATAGTAGTAATAAGACAGGACAATAAACTAGATGCATGGAAAAAGGCATTAATTGCCAAAGCTTCTAATACGGCCATATACAGCTATTTAGAAGATCATCCAAAAGAAGAAATTACCATGGCCTGTATTTGGAAACAGCCTTCGGAAACTCTGAACCTATATCCAAATCTCAAATGTATTGCTTCATTTGGAGCTGGAGTCGATTTTATTTTTAAAGACCATTCCGTACCTAAACATATCCCCATTACCCGGGTTGTAGATCCTGTACTGGCAAGTGACATGTCTGAATTTGTGTTAGCTTTAATACTTGGTTTTTTTAAAAATCTTACTACCTATAAGACGGACCAGTTACAGAAAATATGGTCGCCGCAGGAGTATAAACGGATATCGGATGTGACTGTTGGAATTATGGGCATGGGAGCTTTGGGTGAGAAGCTGGCAGAAGACCTTATTAAAAACCGATTTAGGGTTGTTGGATGGGCAAAATCAAAAAAAATAATTCCCGGGGTAGAGGTGTACGCCGGCAATAGTCAAAAAAATACATTTCTTTCCCTCAGTAATATACTTGTTTGCCTGTTACCACTAACAAAAGAAACAACAGGGATTCTAAACAGTAAATTATTTAGAGAGTTGCCAAAACAGTCCTATGTTATTAATGTTGCAAGAGGGGGGCATCTGGTAGATGAAGACTTGTTGGAATATGTTAACAACGGACATCTTGCCGGAGCGGGATTAGATGTTTTTCACGAGGAGCCATTGCCTGTTGAACATCCCTTTTGGAATCATCCTAAAATACAGATTACGCCCCATGTTGCCAGTGTTTCGGATATTGATTCGGTAATTCCGCAGTTATTGGAAAACTACAGAAGACTTGAAGAGGGTCTGCCATTAATGAATGAAGTCAGCCGTGAAAAGGAATATTGATTTGCAGTTTTCAGCTCTATAATTTCATTTAAGTACAAAAAACATATAATTTTGCAAAATTGGAGTGACGACAACTTCAGGATTAGTTTTTCCTTAAATCTTTCAATGAAATATAGCTTTTGCAGATACAAACAGATCAAATAGAAAAAAAACTTTACGATTACCAATTACAGGATCTGAATAATATATTTTCCTTCCTGGAAGAAGCCCCTGAAGACGTAAATCTTCTGTATCAGCTTCCTACCGGGGGCGGTAAAACAGTTGTATTTTCTGAAATAGCCAAAAGATTTATTGCTAAAACTCAAAAAAAGGTAGTTGTTCTTACCCATAGGATAGAATTAAGTACTCAAACTTCAAGGATGTTAAATGGTTTTGGGGTTAAGAACATGATCATTAATAGTGAAGTAAAAGAGTTACGGGACCAAAATAATTATATGTGCTTTGTAGCCATGGTTGAAACCCTGAACAACAGGTTGCAGGAGGAAATGATTGAGCTCAATAATGTTGGTTTGGTGATTATTGACGAAGCACATTATAATTCTTTCAGAAAGCTATTTAGGTACTTTGAAAAATCTATTATTTTAGGGGTAACTGCAACGCCATTGAGTTCCAACATAAAGCTTCCAATGAAGGACAACTACAGCAAGCTCATCGTTGGAGAGTCTATTGAATCGCTAATAAAAAAGAAGTTTCTCGCAAAGGCTAATATGTACAGTTACGACGTTAGCTTACGTTCCTTAAAACTGGGTATTAACGGAGATTATACGGTCAAATCTTCTGATGAATTATATGGGAATCAAAACATGCTTTCCAAATTATTGGATGCCTACGAGGAAATAGCCAAAGGGACAAAAACGTTAATATTTAATAACGGGATTAGTACTTCCCGATACGTTTATGAAACTTTTAAGAAGGCGGGCTATCCTATCAAACATTTGGATAATAAAAACTCGGCTTCAGAAAGAAAACAAATTTTAGAATGGTTTAAAGAAACCAATGATGCCATTCTGACCTCCGTAAGTATTCTGACAACAGGTTTTGACGAACCGACGGTTGAGACCATTATCTTAAACCGTGCTACAAGATCATTGACCCTGTATTTCCAAATGATTGGCAGAGGATCTCGTATTCTGGAAAATAAAACGGATTTTACTGTTGTTGATATGGGAAATAATGCATCTCGTTTTGGTATGTGGGATGCACCTATTGACTGGCAGGAAATATTTCATTTCCCCGACTTTTTCCTGGAAAATATTAAGAACGACGAAGATATTGAACGCGAATTTGTTTATGCGATGCCTCCGGAACTCAAGGCGGAATTTGCTAATTCCACCCAAATTGATTTTGATGTTAAAGCCGAATATAAAAAAGTGTTTGCCCAGGGGCTTAAATCAAAAACAGTTCTGGAACGAAGCATAGAACAGCATGCACAGATATGCGTCGAAAACAGTGAAGATGTTTTTGATGCCAGAATTCTGGCTAAAAAGCTAAAAGAAGAAATTTCATACAGGGTGCGGCAATATTCTTATTGTATTATGAACAATACAAAGAATTATAAAGAATGGCTGGAGGAAGATTATGAACGAAAATTGCGCTTAAGGATATCTCAAAAATTTGCGTCGAAGATGTAGGCGTTGGGGAAGAAAATGGCCGGAGCATCCAAACAGGCCCGGAGGGTTTAATTTAGACAACGTGAGGTATTCCTTGCTTAACTCCATTTTAAAATACAATGAATTCCAATAGAGTATTGATTCTTGGCTTAAACTGGCCGGAACCTGAGGCAACGGCAGCAGGAACCAGAATGATGCAGCTAATTCATTGGTTTTTAGAAAAAAACTTTCAAATTACCTTTGCCAGTACAGCTGCTTTTAGCAATTATTCCATAGACCTGTCAACTCTGGGAATTGATCAGCAGCAAATAAAGCTAAACCATAATAGTTTTGATGAGTTTGCCCGGAAATTAGATCCGTCTATTGTGGTTTTCGACCGTTTTATAACAGAAGAACAATTTGGCTGGAGAGTGGCAGAAAAACTACCCAAAGCCATACGCATACTTGACACAGAAGATCTTCATTCGCTTAGAGTCTATAGGGAAATAGCGCTCGCGGATAAAAAAATATTCAATAGTACCGATTGGCTAAGTGCAGATATTACAAAAAGAGAACTGGCTAGTATTTTGAGATCAGATTTATCGTTGATAATTTCTGATTTTGAGCTTAAATTGCTGGTTGAAAAAGTTAAAATAGATAGAAGTTTACTTTTCTACCTTCCATTTGTATACAAGGAACTCACCGAAAGCATTGTGAAAAATTGGCCTCCCTTTGAGCAAAGAGAACACTTCGTGTTCATTGGAAACGGCAAACACGCTCCAAATACCGATGCAATTTTATGGCTTAACCAAAGTATTTGGCCATTACTAAGGAAATCACTGCCAAATGCAGAATTGCATATTTATGGTCCATATATGCCTGAGAGGATTCGGAAAATGGATAATACTGAAACAGGCTTCAGAATTAAAGGATGGGTTAAGGGTATTGCTCCTGTCCTGAGTAATGCAAGGCTAAATCTTGTACCCTTACGTTTTGGCGCCGGACTTAAAGGGAAACTTTTAGAAGGTTTTAGAAAAGGAATCCCGGCAATTACAACATCGGTCGGTGCTGAAGGGACAGGCGACCTAAATGAGTTAAAACATTGTACCCGGGATGAAGCGGTCAGTTTCTCCAATCTGGCTATTGAACTTTACCTGGATTCCCATAAATGGAAGGAAGTTCAGACCCTGGGGACAAATCTGATTAACAAACATTTTTGCAAAGAAGATTTAAAGGAGGAGTTTTTAGAGAAAATTATAGCTTTAGGTAAAAATTTGCAGCAGCACAGAGCGGCTAATATTTTTGGAGGGATATTAACACATAGTTCTATGCAGAGTACCAAATATTTATCCAAATGGATCGAAGCCAAGAATAAATTGTCATAATATATAACTATTCAAATTAGACAAATACCTTATAAAAATAAAATGGCAATAGCACTACAAACCTTATCTTTAGTACTCAAATAAAAATACGTTGAAATGGGAATAAAGTGGAAGACTATTAAAAAATTTGAAGATATAACCTATAAAAAAAGTAATGGGGTTGCCCGTATAGCTTTTAACAGGCCTGATGTACGCAACGCCTTCAGGCCTAAAACTACAAGTGAATTATATGAGGCTTTTTATGATGCCCAGGAGGACACCTCTATAGGAGTAGTATTACTTTCTGCCGAAGGCCCTTCCTCTAAAGATGGGGTATATGCTTTTTGCAGTGGGGGTGATCAAAAATCCAGGGGACATAAAGGCTACGTAGGGGATGATGGGATGCATAGACTTAATATCCTGGAAGTACAACGCCTAATTCGCTTTATGCCTAAAGTTGTTATTGCGGTTGTGCCCGGCTGGGCCGTAGGAGGGGGGCATAGCCTTCATGTGGTATGCGATCTGACCCTTGCTAGTAAAGAGCATGCTATTTTTAAACAAACAGACGCAGATGTCACAAGTTTTGACGGCGGGTATGGATCTGCGTATCTTGCTAAAATGGTTGGGCAGAAAAAAGCTCGTGAAATATTCTTTTTGGGTAGAAGCTATACCGCACAGGCAGCCTATGAAATGGGTATGGTAAATGCCGTTGTTCCTCATGAAGAATTGGAGGAAACTGCCTATGAATGGGCCCAGGAAATATTGGCAAAATCTCCTACTTCCATCAAAATGCTGAAATTTGCTATGAACCTGACAGACGATGGCATGGTCGGTCAGCAGGTCTTTGCAGGGGAAGCTACAAGACTGGCTTACATGACCGAAGAAGCAAAAGAAGGCAGAAACGCATTTTTGGAAAAGAGAAAACCAGATTTTGGAACAGATAAATGGATTCCATAACATTGTTGGTTACCCAATTCTTTTTTAACCTTTATTTACTCATGCATTGATTCAGAGTGTTTAAAACTAAAAAGAGCCCTGTCTTTACGATCAGGACTCTTTTACGAGAACACTATATGAAAATGAAAAAATTAACTTCTTATTATTTACAGTGTAAACATACAATCAACCCCCATGAAAATATAATTATTGTTGTGAGCTGTCCCAAACTTGTGGTAAACAGGACAATTCCTGATATTTGACCCTCAAAAAGGAACTTCATAGTAATATTTACCTTGTTAATCATTGATTGAATTTTAGTAATTTACTATTGTTAGAAATATTTTCATTAAGAATATCAAATAGGATTAAATGTCGAATAGAGGATTGATTATAGCCGAAAGAAGCAGGGACATTGGGGACTTTCTGGTAGGAAGGCTGATACCCTTTCGAAAAAAAAGGATGATTGGTCCTTTTATATTTATTGATCATATGGGTCCTGTTAATTTAGGACCTGAAAGATATTTGGATGTCGATCAACACCCACATATCGGATTGGCTACCTTAACATATATGCTGGAAGGAGAAATTATGCATGAAGACAGTTTAGGTACAAAACAGCGTATTACTCCGGGGTCTGTAAACTGGATGATTGCAGGGAAAGGAGTTTCCCATACTGAAAGGACCCCGGCCGATCTTCGGGATGGTAGAAGTTTAGTGGCTCATGGCTATCAAATATGGGTGGCGTTACCCAAGGACTTGGAGAATACAGATCCAAAATTTTACCATTTTGGTGCTGATGAACTCCCCCAATGGCAAGATGGCAGTACATCTTTCAAACTAATAGCCGGCAACGGCTATGGAAAGACATCACCCGTACCCGTGCATTCTCCCTTATTTATGCTGGAAATAAAAACTATTGAAGATTATATTCTCGATACTTCAAATGAATTATCCGGCGAAATCGGAATTTGCATCGTGAAAGGCAGTATCCTGGCTTGCGATAATGAAATTAAAAGTGGAAATATCCTTGTCTCCAAGGTATCCGATGTTTGTAAAATTGAGGTCAAAGCAAATTCTCACCTTCTATTATTTGGAGGGGAACCTTTTAATGAGGAGCGGCATATTTATTGGAATTTTGTATCCCACAGTAAGCGTACCGTTGATGAAGCCAGGGAGTCCTGGAAAAATAGGACTTTTCCAATGATGAAAACCGATAAAACCTATGTGCCTCTTCCCGGCTAGAATAGATTTATGATTTTATTTTTAAAATTTAGACATGAATTTAAGATGAAAAAATATCCAATTATTTTACATATACCCCCTACTTAATGAAGCATTTCCTCATAGTTTTTTTAGCAATCATTTTCTTATCCTGTTCCGCCACCAGGGGAATTAAATACAAGCCCATTGTCTTTGATCAGGAACGGGCAGAATTAACAAGCGCTTATTTATTGGAACATTATGGAATACAACAGGAGTCCCCGGATATTACTCCTAAAATGATCGTATTACACTGGACGGTAATCCCTACTCTGGATGAAGCCTTTGAAGCCTTTGATAAGCCAAGTCTACCAAATTCGCGATCAGATATAATAAGTGCAGGAAGTTTGAATGTCTCTTCACAATTTATGGTAGACAGGGATGGCACAATCTATAGTCTGATGCCCGAAACAAATATGGCCAGACATGTTATTGGCCTTAATCATTGTGCAATAGGCGTTGAAAATGTTGGAGGAACAGAAGCATTGCCATTGACAAAGGCGCAACTAAAAGCAAATATTTGGTTGGTTGAATACTTGTACGATAAATATCCAATTGAATATTTAATTGGACACTATGAGTATACAAATTTTGCAGACCATCCTTTATGGTTGGAGAAAGACAATAATTACAGAACTTTAAAAACAGATCCGGGTAAAGATTTTATGGATAAAGTACGAAAAGCAACTAAAAATCTTAATTTTAAGCCCGTACCAAAAAACCCGCAAAATAATGACCAATAAATACCTAAATGCCTTTCTTATCCTCCTTGTGCTAAGTTCCCACATATATGCCCAGCCCACGGATATTACAAACTCCTTGTATGAGACCTATGAGTCGTACAAAGAGTCAACATTGAATAAAAGACGAATTAAGCATCATGAGCTTTTACCGTTAATAAATAAATACAGGAAAAATCCCAAATTTGATGTTAGGACAGTCGGAAGTTCAATTGAAGGCAGATCATTATCTCTGATAAGTATTGGTAGTGGTGAAACAGATGTATTTTTATGGTCACAAATGCATGGTAATGAACCAACAGCAACCCAGGCTATTTTTGATATTTTAAACTTTTTGGACCGAAATGATTTTGAAGATGAAATAGGGGAGATATTAAAAAATTTGAGACTTCACTTTTTACCGATGTTGAACCCGGATGGTGCAGAAGTCTTTCAAAGAAGAAATACTCTCGGAATAGACATAAACAGGGATGCACTTCGTCTCCAATCACCTGAAAGCAAAACCCTTAAAGGTGTTCGTGATAGTTTAAATGCCGACTTCGGATTTAATCTTCATGACCAGAGTACCTATTATAATGCTGAAAGAACGAGTAAACCGGCTACAATTTCCTATCTGGCACCTGCCTATAATTATGAAAAAGATGTAAATGAGGTCAGGGCTAATGCTATGAAGGTAATTGTTTACATGAATAATATTATTCAGAAATATGCACCGGGACAGGTTGGCAGATATAACGACGATTTTGAGCCAAGAGCCTTTGGGGATAATATTCAAAAGTGGGGGACAAGTACAATTTTAATAGAATCGGGTGGTTATCCCGGAGATGTGGAAAAACAGGAGATACGAAAATTGAATTATGTATCCATTCTTTCTGCTATATATACCATAGCGAAAGAGAATTACAGGGATATTGCCCTTTCGGAATATGAAAAAATACCTCAGAATGATCGAAAGCTTTTTGATTTGAAGATAGAGGAGGTAAGTTATGATTTGATGGGTTCTGAATATATACTTGACCTTGGTATTCAAAGACCCGAAGTTGATATGCAGGGCCATAACGATTTTTGGTATAGCAGTAGAATTATCGATCAGGGTGATCTTTCAACATATTACGGATATAAAACTTTTAAGGCAAAAGGTTATAAAATTGTACCAGGTAAGGTATATGCCAAAACCATAAAATCATTTAATGCGCTGAATGAGCTTGATCCAAAAGAATTACTGAAATCCGGATACACCTATGTCAGGGTTGAACAACTTGAAGAAGATATCCTAAATTCACCTATACCAATACATATTATTTCTACAACCTATAAAGTCCCGAAATTTAGTGTCACCGTTGGTAAAAACCCAACTTTTCTGCTCTCCAAAGGTCAAAAAATTGAAAAGGCCGTAATCAATGGCTTTTTAATAGATTTGGATAGCGGGAAAACCGATTTTGTGAATGCTATGATCTATAAATAAGCGATCTGTTAGATTTTTGGTATCTTTTTTAAACTTGTTGGGAAACAATTCAAAGATTATACGATTCCTCCAAACAGGTAACTAAAATTTGCGGAAATGCTGGTGGCATTTGTTAGTAAGACCACCAACATGGTAAACAACATTGCTACTATTGATGAGAAAACCAAAAGAACAGCGCTCTGATACCATTTAGATAATGCCCCTATTGCACTTTGACGGATAATTTCGTTTAAAATTTGCATGATTTCTTTTTTAAGCGTTAACAATTTTTAATTTTTAGAATAATTTTAAGTTGCAATAGTTACAGGTGGTTTCTACTTATAAAACAAGTGAATTGGGAAAAACCCTACTTGAAGAGTATGTAAGGCAATAAAAAAGAGGTGCTAAAAAGCACCTCTTGAAATATGGTTTTTTATTATTTGTCTACTGGCAGCCTCCTGTAAATCCGGCACTGTCAAATTTAGTTTGTACAGCCCCCTGGAGGTTGCCATTGTTTACCTGTATAACCAAATTGTTTTCGCCACTGCCATCTCTTTTAGGTGTGCAATATTCGAAGAGATAAAAACTATTTGCCTGTTCGTTAACTCTTAATGAAATATCATTAAAAGTTGTTTCAAGCTCTTCTGTGCTCCCTGCAAAAACACTGGAAGTTTTACCAATTTTCATTAGTATTTCAGTATCTATTTCAGACCCCAGGCCAATTGCAAAGAAAGATATATTGCTATCAGACTGATCAACTTTTTGCAGGGCTTCGTCCTCACTGTATCTGGAAGCCTGGTCTGTGCCATCAGTAAAAACAACTACTGAAGCGGCACCAATACTATTGCTGTTCGTGCTCTCAAGAAGTAGTTCAGAGGCAATGTTAGCGGATTTAATTACTGCTCCGTATAAATCTGTAGACGGATCATTACTTATAGAAGTTGTAATTCCTGTTACCGCAGCAACAAGTTCATCTGCTGAGGCAGTTAACGGATTTAACAGATGAAGTTCATCTTCTCCGTCAAACCAATAAATGGCCATTTTAAATGAGTCTTCTTCCGCGGCCGGCATAACATTGTTTATAAAACTTGTTGTTGCGGATTTTAATTCATCCAGACTATTGCTAAGTACGCTATTACTCAGGTCTAGTACCAATAATGTGTTGTTGTTAAATATCTGAGAATTCGGAGAAATCCTCGCATAGGACTCGGAGGCAGATATGGTATTAAAACATTCGTCATTTCGTCCTTGTTCATAAATTGTAAATTGTTCTGCTGTTAATCCTGGAACCGGATTACCGGAATTGTCAGAAACTTTAAAAAAAACAGACACCTTACCAGGTAAGCTGGTAAATTGATCCTGAACAGATAATACGAGATCATTTTCCCCAAGGTCAAGACATTGATCAACCGTTTCACCTAATCCAAGGGAACCTGTCTGGTTAATGTCAAAATTTACATCATCATCGGCATTTCCACAGGAAATAAAAAGGATGATAGTAAAAATAAGGCTGGACAGTTTCAGATACTTTTTCATTTTTCATGAGATTTGATGTTCAACCTGCACAACGGCGAATTCTTTTTAAAATTATGACGAGAATAAAAATATTTGTTAAATCTTGTTAAAGGTTAGAATATGAAATGTGAAAGTTCCGGTTAGAATTGATTTTTAAAATTTAACTTTTTAACATTTAACAATTTGTTAAATGAGTACTAAATACTTATTATTTTGATAACTTTAAAAAGAATATCAAAAACTTTAAAAACATGCCAACGTATCAATTAAATATCAATGGTGAATCGAGGTCTGTGGAGGTAAGCGAAGACACACCCTTGCTCTGGGTTTTACGCGATAATTTAAACCTCGTGGGAACGAAATATGGTTGTGGAATTGCGCTTTGTGGATCTTGTACTATTCATCTTGACGGGATAGCCGTAAGAAGTTGTGCATTGACTATAGCTCAGGTAGATGGAAAATCTATAACTACAATTGAAGGACTCTCCGAGGACGGAACCCATCCCGTTCAGGAGGCATGGAAAGAAGTGGACGTTCCACAATGCGGTTATTGCCAGTCCGGTCAGATAATGACCGCCTCGGCATTTCTTAAAAAGAACCCTAATCCAACAGAAGATGAGATTAAGGATGCTATGCAGGGTAATATATGCAGATGTGCATCCTATACAAGAATTTATAAAGCGGTGGAAAAAGCTGCCAGTAAATTGGCATAGTAAACCAAATAAAAAATCAAAATGTCTACACAGAGAACATCAATAACATTTAGCAGAAGATCCTTTATGAAAACAAGCTCCCTTGCAGGAGGGGGAATATTAATTGGTTTCAATTTATTTACCGCATGTAAGCCCGGTACAAAACCACCTGTGGACTTAGCGGAATTAAACTATAATGATTTTAACGCTTTTATTAAAATAGCGGATAATGGTGCCGTTACCATATTTTCACCTAATCCTGAAATAGGACAAGGGGTGAAAACCTCGATGCCAATGATTATTGCGGAGGAATTAGACGTTGCCTGGAAAGACGTTTATGTGCAGCAGGGTATTTTAGACACCAATAATTATACAAGGCAGGTAGCAGGAGGCAGTCAGTCTATTCGATTTGGATGGAATCCTTTGCGGGAAACAGGCGCCACTGCAAGACAAATGCTCATTAACGCTGCTGCCGCAAGATGGGGGGTTAGTCCCTCCGAATGTACAACGAGTGAGGGTGTAATCAGCAATGCCGCAGGGGATAAATTGGGTTATGGAGAAGTTGTTAACGAAGCCGCTGCACTTGAGATACCTGAAGAAGTTACCCTTAAAGACGTCAAAGACTATAAGATAATAGGTACTGATGCCGCTAATGTCGATATCGATGAAATTATTACTGGAAAACCTCTTTTCGGATTAGATTATAAATCAGAGGGCATGGTAATTGCCTCCGTAATGCGCCCGCCTGCGTTTGGACAAAAACTGGAATCGTATGACGATACGGCTTCCAAATCGGTTGAAGGGGTAATAGAGGTACTTCAGTTTGGCGATAAAATAGCGGTTTTGGCAAAAGACACCTGGTCGGCAATGAAGGGAAAAAAAGCATTAAAGGCAGAATGGAAAGCAGACTCTAAATTGGAAAGTACCGAAGATCACGACACATTATTGTTGGGATTATTAGATGGCAACAAATTTGAAACACTGCGTGCAGACGGAAATATCAAAAAGGCTTTTGCCCAGGCCGATAAAGTTTTGGAAAGAACTTATGAGTCTCCATTCCTGCCGCATAACTGTTTGGAGCCAATGAACTTTTATGCCAATGTTACACCGGAAAAAATTCATTTAGTAGGTCCTATCCAAACTCCGGAAGGAACTGCCAAGCGCATTGCGGAATTATTGGAACGCGATTTTGAAGACGTTCATTTAGAGATGACGAGGATGGGTGGTGGCTTTGGCAGGAGATTATACGGCGATTTTGCCTTAGAAGCAGCAGAAATTTCAAATCTGGCCAATAAACCCGTAAAAGTAGTGTTTTCAAGAGATGATGACATGGCCGACGGTATTTACAGACCAGCAATAAAATATAGAATTAAAGCCGCGGTTAAAGATGGTAAAGTAACTGGGTATCATTTAAAAGAAGCAGCTATCAACTCTAATATGTATGGCCTGATACCCAATTTTTTCCCTGCCGGAGCGATTGAAAATTACCAGGTAGATGTAGCCAAATACCAAAGCAACATTACCACCGGTGCATGGAGAGCACCTTATACCAACTTCCTGGCTTTCGCAGAACAGAGTTTCTTCGATGAATTAGCCGAAATGATGGAAGTAGACAGGATACAACTTAGATTAGACTTGTTGCAGAGGGTCAAAGGAACCACTGATGAACGCATCCAGTATTCCCCTGAACGCATGGAAAAGGTCATTAAAACGGCAGTTGAGAAATCAGGCTGGGGAACTAAACCTGAAGGGGTCTACCAGGGATTTGTAAATTACTACTGCCATAACAGTCACGTTGCAGAAGTGGCGGATGTGGTTTTGGAGAATGGAACCCCCGTAGTCAAGAAAGTAACCTGTGTTGTAGACTGCGGGATTGTTATAAATCCTCTGGGAGCTTTAAATCAGATAGAAGGTGGTGTAATTGATGGTATTGGCCATGCAATGTATGGTGATTTTGGATTTAAGGATGGGGTACCAATTGCTACTAATTTTGACAAATATCGACTGATCCGTATAAATGAAGCCCCTATAGTGGAAACTCATTTAATGAAAAATGAGTTTTCACCAACAGGACTTGGGGAACCTACATTACCTCCTGCTGGTGGTGCGATTGCCAATGCTTTTAAAGCCGCAACCGGAAAGAGATTGTATAAACAGCCTTTTAGCAAGTATCCCGAATTATTAAAAGGACCTGAAAAAGAAATAATAGGTTAATATGACGATATTATTATTTGGTATAACCAAAGATATAGTTGGCAACTCAACACTGTCAATGCCCGCTGTGAAATCGGTAAAAATGAAGACCGTTGGAGAATTAAAGTCCTATCTTGCCGGCGCTTATCCTGAATTATCCAGGCTTAGTTCGCTGGCCGTGGCGGTTAACAATAATTATGCAACAGATGATGTTGCGATAAATAGTTTTGATGAAATAGCATTGATTCCCCCGGTAAGCGGTGGGTAATGGCTATTGGAAAAGCAATTCAAAATACAATTTTTATATGCTGATTGACAATCACAATAGAAAAATTAATTATCTGCGCCTGGCTGTGACAGATCGCTGTAATTTGCGATGCAATTATTGCATGCCCTCGGAAGGTATAAACTTTGCTAAAAAAGATAAGCTTTTGACTATCGGGGAGCTTACAAAAGTTGGTGATATTCTTATTGAGATGGGTATTGATAAAATCAGGATTACAGGTGGGGAACCATTTGTGAGAAAAGACTTAATGGTACTTCTCAGAAACCTCAAGAAAAATACCGGCCTTAAAGAGCTTTCCATAACCACGAATGCTACATTGATTGGCCCTCATATCGATGAATTGAAAGAACTCGGTATAAAAGACGTCAATGTAAGTATGGATGCAATAAACAAGGCCACTTTTGAACGCATAACGCGCAGAGATCACTATGATATTGTTCACAACAATCTGATTAGACTTATAACTGAAGGGTTTAATGTCCGAATTAATTTTATTGTGCTGGACAATCAAAATGTACAGGATATTATTCCAATTTTGGATCTGCAAAAACATTACCCGGTAAGTGTGCGGTTTTTAGAGGAAATGCCATTTAATGGAGGGTCCAAAAAATTCAATGAAATTAAATGGGATTACAAGGCTATCTTATCGCACATTAGGAATACATTCCCTTCCATTGAATTAATACCATCACCTAAAACCTCTACCTCTATTAATTATAAAATCAGAGGGCATAAGGGTAATTTTGGACTTATTCCTTCGTTCAGCCGTACTTTTTGTGGAAGCTGTAACAGATTACGCATAACAGCATTGGGAGATGTTATTACTTGTTTATATGGTCCTCCGAAGATGAATCTTAGAGAAATTATAAGAGGTAATTCTGCTGATGATAATATCGAAAACGCTGTCAGGGATGTTGTGGGCAAGAGGGCAATTACCGGCTTTGAAGCCCAGAAAGAACACAAGGGGGTATTTGATAATTCCATGACCTCCATAGGGGGTTAATACTATATGTCCTACTATTTAGATTAAAACGGCAATTCTAAAGCACCATGGAAATCATAGATAAAAACTCAAAAACAAAATTATACGGACTTGTACTTTCCGGAGGGAAGAGCACAAGGATGGGACAGGATAAAGGTGCAATACAATATCATGATCTTCCACAGAGAGAGCATTTGTATAATTTGCTATCAAAGGTATGTTCCAGAACATTTTTGAGTATAAGAAAAGATCAGACCATTGAAATTTCCACGGAAATAGATAGAATAATTGACAAAGATGAGTATAAAGGACCTTTTAATGGCCTGTTGACTGCTCATTCCATGTACCCAGAAGTTGCCTGGCTTGTTATAGCATGCGACCTTCCATTTATAGATCTGAATGCAATAGATCAATTAATTAATTCAAGAGATTCATCAAAAAATGCTACTGCATTTGCCACGAAGGAAAGTGGGCTGCCGGAACCTCTGGCAGCAATATGGGAACCTGGTGGATTGAGCAGATCCATAGATTACCTGGAGCATGCCACAAGTAGTTGTCCCAGAAAATATTTAATAAATTCTGATATAAAATTGGTTTATCCGAAAGATGATATTGTTCTAATGAATGCAAACTCGGAAGAAGACTATCGGGAAGTAATATCCAAATTAGAATCCATTTGAATTTAAATCGCTACATACGTCAGACTTCGCTTAAAGATTTTGGCATTAAATCGCAGGATTTATTGCAAAAATCACGTGTTTTGGTAGTAGGAGCGGGCGGTTTGGGTATTCCTGTGCTTCAATATTTAAATGCCATGGGTATAGGAACACTCGGAATTGTAGAGGGAGATAAGATTGAGATAACTAACCTGCAACGACAAGTGATCTATGGCGATAAAGATATTGGAAAAGGAAAACTTGAAGTAGTTTTGGAACGTTTGAGTTCACAGAATTCTGACACCATTTTAATAGGACATGATACCTTTCTTACCAGAGACAATGCACTCGAAATACTTGCTGACTATGATGTTGTTGTGGACGCAACTGACAATTTCCCAACGCGTTATCTCATTAATGATGCCTGTGTTATTTTGGACAAACCTTTTGTATATGGAGCCCTGCATGGATTTGAAGCTCAATTGAGTGTTTTTAATTTTAGGGAGGGTCCAACTTACAGATGTTTATTTCCTACAATGCCTTCTGGTATGGAGATCCCGGATTGCAATGTAAACGGAGTTCTCGGTGTTATACCCGGTATTGTGGGAAGTTTACAAGCTTTGGAAGTTGTTAAAATAATTACGGGGATTGATAAAGTCCTTGCTGGTCAATTGCTTATGTATAATGGTTTAGATCAGTCATTTCTTAAAGTGAATTTCCCGCTTATCCCTGAGAACAAAAAAATTGAAGTACTGGATAACTATTATCCGGATGAATGTAAAACAACAGATTCTATTTCATCCGAGGAATTTGCAGAACTTTTGGAAAGTAGCGTTGCTATACAGCTCCTGGATGTAAGGTCAGAAGAAGAATATGCACAGGATCATTTAGCCAATTCAATAAATATCCCTTTTGAGTACCTTGAAAATCGTATTAAGGAATTAGACCTTGCACGACCCATATATATTATTTGTCAATCTGGAATCCGAAGCAGAATTGCACAGGAAAAATTACTAAGAGTTTCTAGTAAATCCGTTGTTTATAATATCTTGGGTGGTCTAAACCGATATAAAACATTACTCATTTAATTGTGAATAGCACTAGTCTTTCGTTTTATTTAAGGAAGGATATTCATTGTATATACTATTATAAATTACTATGATCTCTTTCTCAGATGCTTATAATCATATTCTGGATCATAGTCAGGACTACGGAACAGAAACAGTGTCGCTGAAAAAGGCCGTTGGCAGGGTCCTCGCCGTGGATATATATACCGACAGGGATTTCCCTCCATTTGATCGTGCTACCAAGGATGGAATAGCAATTAATTACAATGCCATTGAAAATGGCAGAAAAGCCTTTGACATCAAAGCAACAGTTGCCGCTGGCCAAAAGACCTATAAATTTCTTGAGCAGGAACATTGTGTCGAAATCATGACCGGGGCAGTTGTCCCTTATGAAGCAGATACTGTGGTCATGTATGAGGACATTACTATTGAACATGGAGTAGCTAATCTCAATAAGAAGGTTCAAAGAGGGCAAAACATTCATGATAAAGGCAGTGATAAGAAAAAAGGTGAGTTGGTTCTCAACAAGGAGACAAAAATATCAGCTGCCGAAATAGGTGTATTGGCATCGGTTGGAAAACCATTTGTTGAGGTTAAAAAACTTCCCAGAATCGCTGTTATTTCTACAGGAAATGAACTGGTCGAGGTAGAAGACCATCCCTTACCACATCAAATAAGAAAATCAAATTCTTATTCCTTGTTTGCAGCGCTTCACGAGCAGCAAATAGAACCCTTGCTTTTGCACTTATCGGACGATAAAGACATGATAAGGCAAAAATTAGGATATGTCATTCAGGAAATGGATGTTTTATTGTTGAGCGGAGGTGTATCTAAAGGGAAATTTGATTTTATTCCTAAAGTACTAGCGGAATTAGGTGTGGAAAAAGTATTTCATGGTGTTTCGCAACGTCCCGGTAAACCATTCTGGTTTGGGGTATACAAAAATACGAATGCCCTAATATTTTCTTTCCCTGGAAACCCGATATCAACATTTGTAAATTACCATATTTATTTTAAACATTGGTTACAAAAATCATTGGGGTTACCCATTCCTGAAGTTGAAGTTTTTCTGGAAGACAATATTACCGTAAAAGGCAACCTGACCCGCTTTCTGGGAGTGAAAGTGAGATATGCCAATGGGATATTAAAAGCCAAATTAGTTCCGGATAATGGTTCCGGAGACCTTACCAGTTTATCAAGATCGGATGGATTTATTAAATTAGACCCCAGGGAAGTACCATATGCCATTGATGAGAAAGTAACTTTTATAAACACCAGAACGCTTTTATAAATGACTCATGAATTAAAAAAAATATTCGCCGCATACAAAACACATCAGCAATCCGGGGGCAAGGCTGTGCTTGCAACCGTTGTTGCGCTGGATGGATCTTCTTACAGACGGCCGGGTGTTCGAATGTTACTCCTGGATAACCGCAAAATGGTAGGAGCTGTCAGCGGCGGTTGTGTTGAAAAAGAAATACAAAGGCAGTCGGAAAGTGTTTTTAGTAGCGGAATGCCAAAAATGATGACCTATGATGGTCGTTATCGCTTGGGATGTGAAGGTATTTTGTATATCCTTTTAGAGCCTTTTATACCGAATGAAAAAACTTCTGGTATTTTTTGGCAGACCATTAAAGAAAGGAAATATTTTGAGCTGGAATCGCATTATACGAGGAAGGAAAATAGTATTGAAGAATTGGGTACCATTTTCAAAGTTGATAAAAGTGAATTATTACTGAGGCCCGATTTTAAAAATAAAAAAGGAACTGAAGTCTTTAACCAAAAACTTACACCTTGTTTTAAATTAGTAATAATTGGTTCTGAACATGATGCAGTTCAATTATGTTCTTATGCTTCCATGACAGGATGGGAAGTAACCGTAATTACATCACCATCTGAAGAAAAGGGCATAACTGATTTCCCCGGTGCCAATGAATTCCTCTCGCTCTCTCCTGAGGAGTTTCAGCCACAAATGATAGATGAGCAAACCGGAGTAGTATTAATGACCCACAGCTACGTGAAAGACCTTAAATTTTTAGTCAGCCTAATGACAGTAACACCAATATATCTTGGATTATTAGGCCCTTCATCCCGAAGAGAAAGGTTATTAAATGAACTTATGGAATACAACATGGATATCTCCGATGATTTTTTTGCATCTGTTTACGGACCAGCCGGAATAAATATCGGGGCGGAAACACCACAGGAAATCTCAGTATCCATAATAGCTGAAATCCTTGCGGTAATTCGTAAAAAAGACCCCATGCTTTTAAGAAATAAATTAGGTGCAATTCACAATTGATGAGTTCTAAGGTATCTGTTTTAATACTAGCCGCAGGATCTTCCAGTAGAATGGGCAAAATTAAACAGCTCTTACCATGGAAGGAATCCACACTGCTGGAACATACTGTAAAAATGGCTGAATTATCCAAGGCTTCTGAGGTAATTGTCGTCCTGGGTTCAAATGCAGGACTAATTAAAGAGTCTGTAGAAGCAACCAATGTGGTTTTTCTTGAAAACTCGAAGTGGAAGACCGGCTTAGGAACCTCTATATCATGCGGTGTTGATTATTTACTGAACCAAAATAAAGGAGCCGATGCGGTACTTATACTCCTTGGAGACCAGGCTTTGATGGATACGGAATATATTGATAAAATTATAGATTTGTATAGCTCCGGGGAGAGCAAGCTTATTGGGACCAGATATGGAAAAAAAGTTGGTGTTCCGGCTTTATTTGAGCGTCCCTTTTTTTTAGATTTATTGCAATTGGAAGGAGATCGTGGTGCTCAGCTATTCCTGAAAAAGTTTGCGGATAAAGTTTTAAGTTTGAACCCCCAGGGTAAAGCCTTTGATGTTGATACTATGGAAGATTATACCAGCCTTTTAAAAATGTCTGATAACAAAGATTAATTTAATATTTCTAGTTTAGAATTAAAATATATGCCTCCCAGATTTATAGTACATTAAGAACACGAAAAAAACAACTGAATGAACAAAATTAAAATCCAGCTGCTTACTTTAACTCTTTTTGCATTTTTAATGCAGGGGCATTCTCAGGAAATGAGTTTTGAAGAGTATAACCCTAAATCTACATTAGTGGTTCCTGAAAATATAGTGGAAAAGGCCAGTTTTCCGTTTATTGACATACACAGTCATCATTTTCAAATGGCTACCCAGGATTTGTCTGAGTTAATTTCCTCAATGGATAATATGAATATGGCAGTTATGGTTAATTTAAGCGGTGGATCCGGGGAAGGTCTTAAAAATATGATGGATAATATAAACCGGAATTATCCAAACAGGTTTGTAGTTTTTGCAAATGTAAATTTTGACGGTGTAGGTAATCCCGATTGGGCAGACAATGCAGTGAGACAATTGGAACAGGATGTCAAAAATGGCGCTAAAGGATTAAAAATATATAAAAGTCTGGGGTTAAGAAATAAAGATATTGAAGGAAATAGAATACGTATTGATGACCGTCGTCTGGACCCTGTTTGGGCCAAATGCGGGGAATTAGGAATTCCTGTGCTTATCCACGCTGCAGATCCAAAGTCCTTCTGGGATCCAATGGATAGTGATAATGAAAGATGGTTGGAACTAAAAACACGACCAAGAAGGAAACGGTCAGCAGATAATCCTGCACCATGGGAGCAAATAATTGGGGAGCAGCACAATATGTTTAAAAGACATCCACAGACCAAATTCATCAATGCCCATATGGGATGGTATGCAAATAATTTGCAAAAGCTAGCCGAACTTATGGAAGAAATGCCAAATATGTATGTAGGAATTGGAGCGGTGATAGCAGAGCTTGGCAGACAACCTCGAAACGCACATAATTTTTTTATAAATTACCAGGACCGAATTTTATTCGGTAAAGACAGTTATCAGCCGGAGGAGTTTCCAACTTATTTCAGGGTCCTGGAAACAGCAGACGAATATTTTCCATACTACAAAAAATATCATGCTTTCTGGGCTATGTATGGGCTCAATCTCCCTGACGAGGTATTGAAAAAAGTATATTATAAAAATGCATTAAAACTATTGCCAGGTTTGGATCAAAGTTTGTTTGACAACTAAAATATTTTGTTTCCGAATGAAGTGAAAATTGGTATGCAAAGTCTGTCTTGCAGATAAATTCTTTTCACAACCTTATTTCAAATCCCGTTTTTGCCGGTACTCCGGATAAAAGTAATTCGCATCTCAATAAAAATTCAATAAATGTGTGATTATTTTGGTCATAAGCCTACTAACTATAAAGAAGGTATAAAAAATGGGTAAAGAAGAATCGTTTACCAGGATAATCAGGGAAAATGAAGGCGTGATTTTTAAAATCAGCACCATCTATACGCAAAGCGAACAGGACCAGAAAGATTTATATCAGGAAATTGTTTATCAATTGTGGAAGTCTTTTGATTCTTTTAGAAATGAATCCAAAATTAGTACCTGGATGTATCGGGTTGCTTTAAATACAGCAATTAGTCAATTAAATAAAAGCAAAAAACATTCGAGTAACACTGGTCTTGATAGGGTTATTCTTAAACAAACAGACAATTATGATGCAGAATTTGAAAACCGATTAAAAATTGTTTATGAACATATTCACCAATTAAACATACTTGAAAAGGGCTTAATACTGCTTCTGCTGGACGGTAAAAAGTACGGGGAGATTTCGGAGATTACGGGTTTGAGCATTACTAATGTGGGGACCCGGATTTCCAGAATCAAGCAAAAATTGAAATCAAGAATATTAAAAAAATAAGATATGGAGATAGAAGAACTTCAATCAGTTTGGTCAGAAATGAGTGATCAATTAGAGAAGCAAAAAAAACTAACCAATGAACTAATTATGGAAATGACACAGAACAGATACACTACTAAGTTTGATAAGCTCACATTTTATGAAACACTAGGAGCAGTGATATGTTTTGTTATGGCCATATATTTATTGGTAAACATCACTAAATTAGATACCTGGTATCTTCTTTCCTGCGGAATATTCACAATAGCTTTCCTGATAATTTTACCCGTAATTACTCTGGGGTTATTAGGGAAGATAAAACGAATAAATATTGCAAAAAATAGCTTTAAGGAGACTATTGTAAGTTTTACAAAAACAAGGAATCAGTTATTACTTATGCAAAGGGTTGGAATATATCTGAGCTTTATTTTAGTATTTACTTGCTTGCCTGTATTTAGCAAAATCATGAAAAATAAAGATCTCTTTTTACAAACCAGCACCTTGATTATATATCTGCCCGTAATGGGGATATTTATGTTTTTCTTTTCGAGGTGGGGTTACAGATGCTACAGGAACATCACAAATTCTGCAGAAAATATTCTTAAGGAACTGGAAACGTAAAATAGGCGCAGTATTTTTTTGTGAATTTTGATATGTTCTAACCCGGTTTAAAAATCATTAAGCTTGTATGCCGGAAACCGTATATCTTTTATTACTTTAGATGTTGGGCAGGTGATCCGGAATTCTGATGGATTCAACAGACCAGCAGTATGAAAAAGTTCCCTTTTATATTAGTTCTCTTATCCTTACTACTGCAACTTAATGCCCAAAAAAAGAACGAAAAATTTCGTTTGAATATTCGCAAAACTAATTTACCAGTAAAAATTGATGGCATAGCCGATGACGAAGCCTGGGAAGAAACTGATGTGGCTAAAGATTTTTTTATGGTATTACCCATGGATACAGACAAGGCCTCAGATAAATCAGAAATTCGAATGACCTATGATGACACCAATATTTACCTGGTAGCCACTTTCTATAATAGTGTTCCCGGACGTTATTTTGTGGAGTCGATGAGACGGGATTTTTCGTTTGGAAAGAATGATAATTTCCTATTGTTCATTGATCCTTTCAATAACCAGACTACAGGGTTTTCCTTTGGTTCCAATGCCGCCGGGGCTCAGTGGGATGGTACCATGTCTGCCGGTGGCAGTGTTGATCTTAATTGGGACAGTAAATGGATTTCCGCCGTTACCAGGGACGAGGATAAATGGATTTTTGAAATGGCCCTTCCTTTTAAATCCATAAGATATGAAGATGGGGTTAAAGAATGGGGTATAAACTTCAGCCGGCTACATTTGGCAACCAGTGAAAAATCAAGCTGGACCCCAATACCAAGACAATTTCCAACTGCGTCACTTGCATATACAGGAGTATTGGTTTGGGATGAACCCCCTCCGACTCCGCGTTTTAATTTTTCTTTAATTCCATATGTGTTGGGACAAACAACTTATGATTTAGATGGAACTACAGACTATGAGACTAAAGTAGGTGGAGATATAAAAGTAAGTCTGTCCTCCTCCTTAAATCTGGACCTGACTATAAATCCGGACTTTTCTCAGGTAGAAGTAGACAGACAGGTTACGAATCTGGATAGATTTGAACTCTTCTTTCCGGAACGACGGCAATTCTTTCTCGAAAATGCAGATTTATTCGCAAACTTCGGTTACGCTACTATCAGACCTTTCTTTTCAAGGAGAATAGGACTGGGTATTCCAATAAACGGTGGTTTAAGGCTTAGCGGAAACCTGGGTGAAAAATGGCGTTTGGGTGTCATGGACATTCAAACTGCAAAGGATGAAGCAACGGGCCTCCCGGGTCAAAATTTTGGTGTGATTAGTCTTCAGCGACAAGTATTTAGCCGATCTAGCATAGGATTGCTTTTTGTAAATAAGGAATCAACTAATTATCCGCAGGATAATGACTCGCTGCGCACTGTCTATCCAAAATTTAACCGCAACCTGGGATTGGAATATAATTTGGCCTCACCTGACAACTTGTGGAATGGAAAAGCCTTTGTGCTAAAATCCTTTACGCCGGATAAACAGGGAAACGGAATTACACAAGCTGCTAACATTGAATACAAAAGCAGGAAATGGAATTGGGGCATAAAAGAGGAATATGTGGATAGTACATACACAGCAGAAGTTGGTTTTGTACCCAGAAAGGGGTATTTTAATTTCAGTGCATTTTTAGGCCATTTATGGTTTCCTAAAAAAGGTCCGGTAGTAAGTCATGGACCGGTTGGAAAATTAAATTATTTTTTCAACGAGAAAATAAGGGAAACAGATCATCAGAATATACTGGAATACCAGGTTAACTTTCGTAACCGAAGCAGTTTAAGTCTGGAAGGGCTAAATGAGTATGTAGAATTGCTGGCACCTTTTGATCCGACAGGGACCGGTAAAGATTCCCTTGCCACAGGAACCAAACATCGTTGGAATGCCTTCAGATTTGCATATAATTCCAGACCACAAAGTATGTTTACCTATTCGGCCGGTGGAAGATATGGGGGCTACTACGAAGATGGTATACGAACAAGCATCATAAGCGAATTGGGCTATCGTTTCCAGCCATACGTTAGTCTAAGCTCCAATATTAGTTATAATAACATCAAATTGCCGGAACCATGGAATACCACAGAATTTTGGTTAATAGGTTCTGAGATAGATATTACTTTCACCAATAAACTATTTTTTGCCAACTTATTTCAATATAATGAACAATCAAAGAACTTCAATCTTAACTCAAGGCTTCAATGGCGTTATAGTCCGGCTTCGGATTTGTTTATTGTTTACACCAACAATGAATTATTGGCACCTTTTGAGGGTAGGGTATGGTCAATTACATTAAAACTAACATACTGGTTTAACAAATAAGGTTTAAGTCTGCAATTGCATTAAATCAATACTCAGACAGGTTTGAATTATAGCTTTACATGACTAATTATTAAATTTTTTCTCGTAATTTAATAGCTAATTCTAACCATTTCATAAATAGCAAAATTACCGATCATGAAAGGCAAAAAACTAAATTCTAAATCAATAGAGGAGCACAAAAAATCAAACCTCACTCGTAGAAAATTTATTCGAAACTCTGCCCTTACGCTGGGAGCAATTTCAATTGTACCACGCCATGTTTTAGGAAAAGGTTTTGTTGCCCCAAGTGATAAAGTAAACCTCGGTTTTATAGGTTTGGGTAAGCAGAGCAGGGGGCTTGCTTCACGATTTGTTGAGAATACAAATGCGCAAATTGTAGCCGGTTGTGATGTCTGGACAACTAAAAATGCGTGGTTCAAAGGTCATGTTGAAAAGGTATATGCAGAACATCGAAACCAATCCAACTATAATAGCATTAGCACTTATCTGGAATATAAAGAACTTCTGGATCAGCCGGAAATAGATGCTGTTGTCATTGCAACCCCGGACCATTGGCATGCTATGCAGTCTATTGACGCCATGAAAGCCGGAAAAGATGTATTTTGTGAAAAGCCTTTGACACATACCCTGAAGGAAGGTTCCGATATGGTTAAATGGGCTAAAAAAACGGGTAAGATTGTCCAAACCGGAAGTATGCAGCGCTCATGGGACAATTTTAGAAAAGCCTGCGAACTGGTCAGGAATGGTTACCTGGGAGATATTCAGAAAATCCTGGTAAATGTAGGTGATCCTGCAAAGCCTTATGATTTAACTGCAGAGCCAACGCCGGAGGAAGTAAATTGGAATAATTGGTGCGGTCCGGCTCCCCTTTTGAGCTATAATCATCGGATGGCTCCTTCAAATAATGATGTCGATTTCTGGCCAGACTGGCGCCTGTATCAGGAGATTGGTGGCGGTATTCTATGCGACTGGGGTGCACATATGTTCGATATCGTTCAATGGGCGTTAGGAATGGACAGAACCGGACCTGTGAAATTTGTGCCACCGGCCGATAGAAATGCAGTGCGTGGCTTAAAGATGTATTACGAAAATGGTATAGAAGTTGTTCATGAAGACTTTGAACGTGGATGGGGCGTTCGTTTTTATGGAACCGAAGGTAATATGGATGTCAGTCGAAGTTTTCTTGAAACTGACCCAGCGGGTATTCTAAATGTGGAATTAAAAGATACAGACACACGTTTATACAAAGTAAAAAAAGACCATTACCAGGATTGGCTAGATGCTATAAAAAACAGAACCCAACCTATCTGCGATGTTGAAACGGGCCATCGGTCTGCCAGTGTTTGTAATATAGCAAATATTGCCTACAGCCTTGGTGAAACCCTCAACTGGAATCCTGATAGCGAAAAATTTAAAGGTAACAGTGCCGCCAATAAGATGCGACACATGAAATACAGAAAATTTTAGCTTTCAGGCAACGACCTGATAAATGGTTCCTATTAAAACTTTAATGAAAATCTGAGCCTGAAAGTTTTGGTGTTTTTTTGAGACATACCTAAGATAAAGATCATATTTAATAATTCTGCTATCTTTAAAGGTGGATCTTCAAGTTGTACCATATAAAATTCTTATAAAAAAGTGCGCACTAAAAACACTTTGGACACTACTGTTTGGCACGCTCTCCAGCTTAACTGCCCAGGGACCTCCCGGGTGTACTATGTTGACTTCCCCTTCCAATGGTGAAACAGGGGTTTCCGTAAATACCCAGCTGCAATGGCAGGCAGTAGCAAACGCCACCCAATATTTCCTTTATATCGGTACAAATCCGGGAGGAACAGATATTTTAGATAGAGAACCTGTGGGTAGCAATCTTAACTATACACCTGCTACAAGCCTGATGCCCAGTACGGTCTATTATGTTACGATAATACCAAATAACAATAATGGCGATGCCCCAAATTGCATGGAGGAAAGTTTTACAACAGGACTTGCAAGTTCTATTCCGGGCTGTGTTACACTTTCTAACCCGGCAGTAGGTTCTTATGGAGTTCCCCCTAATACAAATATTAGCTGGACCGGGCGGCCGGAAGCTACAGGATATATTTTGAATATTGGTACAAGTGCCGGTTTAAATGACATATTACCCAATGAAGATGTAGGAAATGTTACGGCTTATAATCCCCCGGTTGATTTACCCCTTGAGCAACGTATTTATGTCACAATAATACCATATAACAGTGCTAATGAATCTCCGTCCTGTACTGAAGTTTCTTTTAGGACAAGAGGCAATAATCCGCCAATTTGTACCGAAATAATAGATCCGGTAGACGGAGGGGAATTTGTTTCAGTAACCGCAAATATTACCTGGATTAGAGATTTTAATGCCTCGGGTTACCTAATGACTATAGAGAAATCAGCCATTGGCGGTGTTAAGATACTTGACAATTTTGACGTAGGAGACGGAACCAATTATAAGCCTCCTGATTTTGAAGGTAATACCCTGTATTTTGTCCGCATTACACCCTATAATGATCTGGGAGTAGCACCAAATTGTCAGCCTATTTCTTTTACTACAGGTGCAGCACCAGTACCTCCGGATTGTACCAAACTCGTAAACCCAAAAAATGGTGCAGCTAATATTAATGTAAACTCCAACTTAGAATGGGAATCTGTGAGTAATGTTCAGGGGTATATTCTATCCGTTGGTACTTTTCCGGGGGGATTTGATATAGTTGATGCTCAGGATGTAGGCAATTCAACCAATTACGGCTTTGAACAGCCCCTACCTGAGGGCAGTACTATTTACGTAAGAATTATTCCATACAGATTAAATTTACAGGCAGAAAATTGCCCGGAGGAATCCTTTACAACAACTGGTTTTCAGACCGAACCGGATGAATTGCCAGTCCCTAAATTTTTTACACCGAACAATGATGGTTTTAATGACCAGTGGATAGTTTCATCAACACCGGAAATTGAAGTCAGAACAATACATATATTTAACCGGTATGGCCAATTATTGAAACAATTATTTCCGGATCAGGGATGGGATGGAAGCTTTAATGGAAAACCCCTGGCATCCGATTCTTATTGGTATCGGATTGAAACTACAGAGGGCAATGCACTGGTAGGCTTTTTTATGCTAAAACGATAGGGATCCTTCTGTTTTCTCATGAAAATATATTTCAGTTATAAAAAATCATGGTGAACAATGAAATAATGTCCCCGGAATAGTGTGCATTTTTAACTATATTGTTTTACTCCTCTCCAATTGCATAAAGTACAAAATTGTACCAGCAGAATTATGAGAATATTAGGAGTCTTATACTAATGAAAATACTACCTTACATAAATGCGAAATAAAGCCATTGCGATAGGTTTTCTTTTAATGCTGTTCTTCATTCCGGGTCTGTATGGCCAATATTCAGAGAGTGAATGGAAAGACAGGGATGAATGGATGAAAGTCATGGATATTTTTGAAATGGCCGGGGTGGAGAAGGGAAATGTTGTTGCAGACATAGGCTGCCATCAGGGCTATATGAGCATTAGGCTTGCAAAATATATTGGTGAGACCGGGCAAGTATATTCTGTAGATGTACGGGAAGACCGATTGGATAGATTAAATGATATTGCTAAAGAAAGAGGCATAAGAAATATCCATACTATTTTGGGAGATTATAACGATCCCAAATTACCGGAACAAAGCATAGATGTAGCTTTTATTATTGATGCCTACCATGAAATGAAAGACTACAGACAAATCCTCCTGAATGTAAAAAAAGCCCTGAAACCAGATGGCCGCATATTGGTACTGGAAAAACTGAAAAGCGAAATGACAGGAAAATCCAGGCAAGAGCAAACTTTGGCGCATACTATTTCACCAGGATATGTGCAAAATGAATTGAAGGAAGCCGGTTTTAGCGGCATTCAAAAGGAAAATGACCTTGGGTTTTGGGAAGAAGATCCGGATAAAAGGATATGGGTGTTACTGGCAGTTCTTCCTTGAAAATCAGTTTTTTGTATCTTGTAAATAGAAATACTTATTTTTTTAACTTAAAGTTTTAGCTGTGAAAAACATTTTTCTCAAAACAATAATTTTGATATTGGTTACTTCAACTTTGACCGCTCAAAAAAAGGATGAAAAGCATCAAAAAAAGGAAGACCAAAAAAATACAGCATATAATGTTATGCAGGAACTGATTGATTCCGGTAATTATCTGTTCGATCCAAACTACATTTCTACAGGAATAACATTAGCAACAATACCAAATCGTTTTATAGTCAAAGATGGAGAAGTTGATATAGATTTACCATTTTTTGGCACAGCAAGAGGGGCCGGGGGCTATAATACCAACTCCGGTATCACCTACAAAGGGGTTCCGGATAAATACAGTGTAAAATATATTGATAAGAAAAGACGGTCCATTATTAAAATAGGAGTACGCAGCGGTTCAGAGCGCCACGATATTACTCTTACTGTAGGCTATGGCGGACAGACCACTGTAAAAGTAATAAGCAGTGCGCGGTCTTCAATAAATTATATTGGGTATTTGAAGCCAATAAAAGAAGAAAATATTAACTAAATTATCTGTTTAGCTGTACTGGAATTCTTACTATTCTAAATTGACATCAGTGAAAACAATGAGATTTATATTTAAAGTACTTGTCCTGGGTATAATTTACCTGTTTGCAACATTTAGTCATAGCCAAATAAACTTTAAGCAATTACGGGAAAACATGATAAAGGAACAGCTGTTGGCAAGAGACATAAACGATCCGGCTACTTTAAACGCAATGCGAAATGTTCCCAGACATGAGTTTGTACCTGCCAAAATGCAACCGTATGCATATACAGACAATCCATTGTCTATAGGAATGGGGCAGACCATTTCCCAGCCTTATATCGTAGCTTACATGACCCAGATTCTGAAATTAAAAAAGCACCACCGTGTTTTGGAAGTCGGTACCGGATCTGGCTACCAGGCAGCCATATTGGGACAAATAGTAGATTCTGTATACACCATTGAAATTGTTGAGGTATTGGCTATAACCGCTAAAAACAGACTTTCTGCATTAGGGTATGACAATATTCATGTAAAATCCGGTGATGGATATCTTGGTTGGCCCGAGAAAGGACCTTTCGATGCAATAATAGTTACCGCGGGAGCAGAGGAAATTCCTGAGCCACTTTTGAAACAACTAAAGGAAGGAGGGAGTATGATTATTCCTGTCGGACCACACAATGGAGTGAGGGAATTACTGCTGATAACGAATAAATCGGGGAAAATTAAAACCAAGGCGGTTATGGCTGTGAGATTTGTTCCTCTCACCAGAAAGGATAATTGATAGTAAATGAACATAAAAAAAGGAGGTTAATTACTATTACCTCCTTCGTTAAATCTCCGCCGGCTTAATCGGGCCGGATCCTTTCTTTTCGCTACCGTACATAATTTCTGCTTTCTGTCCAGCGAACTCGTTTGCTATCCTTAAGATTGGAGAAGTATGAAAACCTTCTTGAATCTGTTGGTGAATGTTGTAGTAAATGTCTCATTTCTTTTATTTTTAATGTTTTCTTACTTTTTATTTTACTATCCAGCTATTAGATAGTATAGTGTCTTACTTCAGCCCAGCGTACCCTTTTGCTGTTTTTAAAATTAGAAAAGAACGTGTGCCTTCTGGATTCTGTTGGTGTCTGCTTGATAAAATGCCTCATGATTGTTCGCTTTTAAATTAATATTAATTGGTATAGTTTCTTGCTTCTGACCAGCGTACTCTCTTGCTGTTCTTAAAATTAGAAAAGAATGAATACCTTCTTGATTCTGTTGGTGTTTGATTGCTAAAATTTCTCATCGTTTATATTTTTTAAAGTTGATAGTGTTTTTTTCCTTTTTAATTGTAAATCTTAATGATCTACAACTAATAGACGACAAGAAATAATTTTTGTTACAGTACTATGTATAAAATAGTACCGTTTTATACAATTTTTAACAATTGATAGGGGTAGCATAAAATAAAAACATACTTATTTACTTGTTATAGAGCATTTTAGTATATAATCTTTTTTTAATAATTAATTCGGTTAAAATTTGAATTTGGGAACAGACCTATAAAAAAGATGAAAAAGTTAAGGATAAAAAGCAATTAAAACTTATCTTGTAGTAACTCGTCAAACTAAAACCTAACAAAAGTCATATGCTATATTTTATATCCATATTAGATTTATGATTTTATTCCCAAAAACAAGGACATATGAAAATATATGATGACAAACACATTAAAAATGTGGTATTCGTAGGAGCGCATAATAGTGGTAAAACTACGCTTGCCGAAACCATGCTCTTCGAAGCCGGTCTTATTAACAGGAGAGGAACGGTTGAAACACAAAATACGGTTTCAGATTATCATGAAATTGAACATGAGCGGGGCACTTCGGTATATGCAACACCACTTCATACCGAATGGCGTAACTACAAGATAAACATAATAGACACCCCGGGTTTGGATGATTTTGTAGGAGAAATTATATCTTCTATTCGTGTGGCAGATACAATTGTTACAGTTTTAAATGCCCAGCACGGTGTGGAAATTGGAACTGAAATAATCTGGAATTATGTTAATAACTATTCTAAGCCCACACTTTTTGTTGTTAATCAAATAGACCATGCAAATGCAAATTTTGAGAACTCGTTTAAAGGGGTAAGGGAGCTCGTAGGCAACAATGCGGTAATTATTCAATATCCATTGATTATTGATGGCGCACAATGCATTATTGATGTTCTTAAAATGAAATGCTATAAATTTTCACCTGAAGGGGGAAAACCGGAAAAATTGCCAATTCCGGAAAACCAAAAAGAGAGGGCTGATGAATTGCACAATGAACTTGTTGAAAAAGCTGCGGAGAATGACGAGGAATTACTGGAGCTATTCTTTGAGAAAGGCACCCTCAATGAAGATGAAATGCGCGTAGGTATTAAAGCAGGAATGCTAAATCACGAACTGTTCCCGGTTTTCTGTGTTTCTGCACTAAATGATATGGGTAGCGGCAGACTAATGGGCTTCATAGATAACGTAGCACCGGCTGCAGCCGACTTAAAACCGGAGCAAACCGTAGAGGGGGATGTACTGGTTCGTAAAAAAGAAGCACCAACGGCTTTATTTGTATTTAAAACTGTTTATCAACCCAGTTTGGGACAAATCTCCTTCTTTAAAGTAAAATCGGGGGAAGTTAAGGCAAATGATAAATTGGTAAATTCCAGAACTGGTGAGACGGAAATACTAAATCATCTTTATATTATGGATGGTAAAAAACGAGAATCAGTTCCAAAATTGGAAGTAGGTGATATTGGAGCGACATTAAAACTCAAAAGTACAGAGACCAATGATACCCTGCATATGCCAGGGGAGTCAATTACTATTAAACCTATACAATACCCGGAACCAAGAACGCGTAAGTCCGTATCGGCAGTGAAAAAGAATGAGGAGGAAAAACTTAGTGATGCTCTGAAGAAGATCCATAGTCAGGATCCAACAGTTGTGATTGAATTTTCAAAGGAACTAAAGCAATTAATTTTAGGTTGCCAGGGGGAATTGCATTTGGCAACTATTAAATGGACATTGGACAATATCTATGGAGTTGAAGCTCAATTTGAAGCTCCAAAAATTCCATATAGAGAAACCATACAAAGAGCATCGAACGCTAATTACAGGCATAAGAAGCAATCGGGAGGTGCGGGTCAGTTTGCACAGGTACACCTTAAAATAGAACCCTGGTATGAAGGGATGCCTGAACCGGAAGGGTTTAATATCAGAGGCAAGGAAGAAGTTGATCTTCCCTGGGGGGGTAAGTTGGTATTCTATAATTGTATAGTAGGAGGCGTCATAGATATACGTTATCTGCCATCCATTAAAAAAGGTATTTTAGAGGTAATGGAATCAGGACCGCTTACAGGCTCTTATATACGCGATGTTCGTGTAATGGTTTATGACGGCAAAATGCATTCTGTAGACTCTAACGATATCGCTTTCAAAATAGCAGGGGCGCATGCTTTTAAGGAAGCTTTTCTAAATGCCAAACCTAAACTTTTGGAACCCATACAGGAATTAACCGTTAAAGTACCCGAAGAAATGGTTGGTAATGTTATGACGGATTTACAATCAAGAAGGTCTATCATTCAGGGAATTGACAGCATAGATCACTATCAGATTCTGAAGTGTGCAGTACCTCAGTCCGAGCTTTACGGTTATTCAACCAATTTAAGGTCTCTAACTCAGGGGAAAGCAACATTTAATTCAGCTTTTTCCTCTTTCAAGGCGGTTCCGAATAATATTCAGGCCAACCTGGTTAAAAATTAAGCAGGTCTTTAGGTTTAAAAAAAGCCATGTCGTTAAATTTCAGGCGATATGGCTTTTTTATCTATAATTTAAATTGAAAATCAATATCATAGGATTTGAGCTCTTATTGTAAACGCAAATCATACATAATATCTGCTTACTGATACATTACTATTTTGCAATTCAGCGAAATGTAATAATTTTCTGTAATTTAATTTACGAGATTTAGTTCCTGGCAACAATGCATTTTAATGATGAGTATATTGATTTTCACTGTCACCCTTCCTTAAAACCGTTTGGAAAAAGCTTCAATTATACGCCTAAGGGAATTCATATAGGCCATAGGAGTAGCAAACGAAGTATTTGGCACTATGATCCTCCTTCCATTACCGATAAATTATTAAACTACTTCACCGGACTTACCAAATTTTCCCAGGCAAACTTTACAAGCCTTGCTAAAGGCGGAGTGGGCATTGTATGCGTATCGCTTTATCCATTGGAAAAATGGTTTGTGAGAAACAAAATGAACAGTGAATTATTACTGGATCTTGCTTCAAATTTTGCATTAGGAGTAGGGGGTAAGCGTGTTGATTATTTACAAGGGATAACCGATTATTTTAGGGATCTGGAAACTCAGTACGATTTTTACAGGCAATTGGATGGTAAAATAGTGCGGCTGCCGGAAGGTAAGTTTCGCTATAAACTGGTCAATAGTTTTACTGAAATTCAGAAAATAAAGAATGAAAATAAATCCGGATCAAAAGTACACACCATATGCGTTATCTTGAGTATTGAAGGATTACATGTACTCAACACCGGCCTGAGGCAGTCTTATAGTGAGGTTGAAGTACTGACAAATCTTGAGAAAATAAAAAATTGGGGATTTCGCCCTTTTTTCATCACAATTGCCCATCACTTTTGGAATCAATTATGTGGCCATTCTGAAAGCCTGTCTGGAATAATATTGAAATTTGCAGATCAAACTGAAGGACTTAACCAGGGATTTACCCCTTTAGGAAGAAAAGTATTGGAGAGACTCGTTGATGATACCGATAATAAAAGAATCATACCAGACATTAAGCATATGAGTGTTCAGGCAAGAAAAGAATACTATCAAATACTTGATTCAGGAAACCCGAATTTTAAGAATCTTCCGGTAATAGCAAGCCATGCGGCTTGTAATGGTCTTAAATCTTTCGACGATCCGCTTCCGGCAAACCCCAAAACTGCCAGCAAGCTAAATCCTGTTGCTATTAATCTTTTTGATGAAGAAATTATACGTATAGCCAAAAGCAAGGGTATAATAGGACTACAGCTTGATGAGCGTAGAATTGTCAATAAAAAGACACTAAAGAAGACAAAAAAATCATTAAAGCGAAACAAAATAATGCACTATCGCTCAGAATTATTGTGGAATCAGATACAGCATATTGCCGAAGTACTGGATGCTGAAGGCCTTTTTGCCTGGGGCTGTATGGCAATAGGATCAGATTTTGACGGTATAATAGATTCACTAAACGGATTCTGGACCGCCGAAGAATTACCTTTTTTGGCAGATTTCCTTGAACGCCATGCCTACAATTATATGTTAGCGCACAACCTGGTCAACGCCGTGAATGTTATACCTGCAGACGAAATAATTACCAGGTTAATGTCTGCTAATGGGAAAACTATTTTACAAGAATATTTTATTAAAGTTCAAAATTAATCCTCAAAAACCCAGATTCGAAATCTGAAATTGAAATAAATATGTTTAAACATATGTTAAAGCCATTAGACAATATAATAGAATTTATAAATTTATGCACCCGAAATAGGGCTATTGCATAACTAAATTGTCTATTTTTTGGAATTTATAAAATAATAGGGCTATTTTGAGTAAGGAATAAATAATCATTCCTTCTAATAACAAAGATTAAAGATACTATGGATATAATTGAGAAGGCAAGGTCGTTTGAACAGCGTAAATGGACCAAACTTACAACCAATGACCGTATTGTGGCTTCAAGGGAAGCAAAGTCACTTATTTTAGGCTTAAATGAACTGTACAAGCAGAATCAGGATGCGGCGATAATGGAGCTCATGAAGCGATTAACTGCCCTTAAACAAAAATTAGAAAAAAGACTAAAAGGCAGGCCGGAAATTTAATATTTCCAATGCAGTTTTGACCGACCTGTTTTTTGATAATATGGTTAATGTCAAAAACTACTCTTTATTAACCTGTTCCATTAACAGATCATAGGTGTTCAGATTAGTAAACAGTTTTCCGTCAAGATTTACTATAGGAGAAGTGAGTGAGTCTATTGGTGTTTCTTTTCCAAACGCAGCTTGTAGTTGCTCCTTAATTTTAGGTTTTTCGTCGAGGTTAACTAGATTGAAGAGATACTTACTTCCACTTAATCGAATTAGCAGACTATCACATAGATCACATGTTTCCGGGACATAAACCGTTATTTGTTTAGGCGGCTTAATCTTGATTTGTTCAGATTCTTTTATCAATGCCCTGGCAGACAAACTATCGTTCACCTCTAGCTTATAAGTATACGAAGGTTTCTTATCCCTAAAAAGAACTATGGTCTTCATATGTACTTTTGAAGCGGCAGGAACCCTTATAAACCTTGGTCTTGCTCTACTTTGCCTGAAATTTGTTCCGGTTAGCGAGAACATTACATCAAGGTCTTGTGCATTAACATTAACTGCATAAAATGCGATGCGATTAGGAATTTCTTCGGTGATTATTTCAATCTTTTTATCCTGAGCACTACCATTTACCATTGTAAACAGAAAGCCGAGAAACAATAATTTTTTATACACAGCTATTTTTTTAGAAAATACAAGATAGACAAATATTCCTGTGTACTCAGAACTGAATCTCTGGATTTGGATTTTTATAAAGATTAGGGAATCTTTAAATTTCTTTTACAAAAAAATAATATTTCTGATGGGTCTAGGTACCATCCTTTTGAATTGAAGTGGGTAATTCATAGACTTCAAGATCAAAATAGGTGACAGCAGCCAGCAAATGATCAAATATATCCGACATTATATATTCATAGTTCTTCCATCTTTTGTCACTACTAAAAACATAAACCTCTATGGGAATACCTTGCGGGGTTGGTGCAAGTTGTCTTGTCATCATGGTCATATTTTTGTTCAGCGCGCTATGATTACTCAGATAGGACTCCATATATTTCCTGAAAACACCAATGTTGGTTAGATTTCTACCATTCACAAGAAGTGATTTATCAATATTGTTTTCCTGGTTATACTTTGCTATTTTTTCATTTCTCAAATTCAAATAATCATGTAAAAGTTGTATTTCTTTTAACTTATTAACTTCACTGGGGGTTAAAAATTTTATATTCTTCTGCTTAATAATTAAAGCTCGTTTTATTCTCCGACCACCGGACTCTTGCATCCCTCTCCAATTCTTAAAAGAGTCTGTAATTAAGGCATAAGTGGGTATTGTTGTTATTGTCTTATCAAAATTCTGAATTTTAACCGTAGCCAGGCTAATTTCTATCAGATCGCCATCAGCCCCATATTTTTCAAAGGTGATCCAATCCCCGATTCTAACCATATCATTCATACTTACCTGAATACTTGCAACCAGCCCAAGAATGGAATCCTTAAATAATAAAAGTAATACAGCTGAGGCTGCTCCCAGAGCTGTGAAAAACTTCCAGATAGACGTATCTGTAATAATTGCAAAAATGGTCAAAATGGCCATGATCCAGCCAATTATCATAAAAACCTGTATATAACTATCAATAGGCTTATCCTGGTAGCGTGGTAGTGTTTTAAGGTAGTCCCTCAAACTTCGTAAAATGCTTTTTGCAATGTTCAGGATTAGAATAATGGCTAGAATATTTGTAAACTTCAAAGCCATTCCTCCCAAATAATCAAAGTCTGCAAAAACCACAGGAATCAACTCTATAGCCAGTAGCAACGGGAAGACATTTGCCAATAATCTGTGGAGCTTATTTGTAATTGCAATGTCGTCCAGGTTGGTTTTTGTCCTTCTGGCAAAAAGTACAGAGACCCTCTGTATGACCTTTTTAATTACAAAATGAAGGATGCCAACTACAATTAACGTGGTCAGCAACAGTCCAATTAAATTTAAATACCTTGCAATAGATTCAGATATCCCTGTTTCAATTAAATAGTCATATAAAAAATGGGCAGGATCATTGTTCATAGCACTTCCGTGTTTGTGCAAAATTGCATTCAATTTTTTATTTATTATGCTTAATAAACTTTCTTTAATCCGGTATTCTCAAAATACCTTTATCTATAAAGATTAAAAAGGGAAACATGGATCAATAGGGCAATTGTAAAAAGAATAGACATAATAGTGAAAGGCGGAAACGATGAGTGGGGTTTAAGTGTCACTTAAAAGTTGGATTTATAATAGATTCTCAATACTTTCACTAGTACATAGTGCAAATTTAAATGAATTTAAAAGGACAGAATATTCTGGTTACCGGGGCTTCCAGGGGCATAGGGAAGTCAATTGCCATTCACTTACTTGAAGCTAATGCCCGGGTAGGGGTACATTACAACAGCAGCCGAACTGAAGCTGATAATGTAAAGCTTAAATATTCAAAAGCCGAAACTTTCCAGGCAAACCTCTCCAAATCCGATGAAGTAGAATTACTTTTTAAACGAGCGATTGAACAATTAGGGAAATTAGATACCATTGTACTGAACGCCGGTATATTTTTGCCCCAGTCAACAGAAGGTACCACTGAGGATTGGCTTGATAACTGGCGGCTAACCATGGCCATTAACCTTGAATCAGCAGGTCTGCTTACAAAATTAGGGATAGAATATTTTAAAAAACAAGGTGGAGGACGATTCATTTACATTGGAAGCAGGGCTGCCTTCCGTGGTGAAACGGAGGAATATCTTGCATATGCGGCCTCTAAAGGGGGGCTAACCTCGCTTTCACGAACTGTAGCCAGATCTTTTGGCAGATACAACATTAAATCATTTGTTGTTGCTCCAGGATTCACCCGAACAGAAATGGCAGAAGATGCAATTCGCAAATATGGTGAAACAAATATACTTAGTGAATTGGCCTTAAATGAAATAACCACTCCCGAAGATATAGCCCCGGTTGTAGTACTTATGTGCAGCGGCCAGATGGACCATGCCACAGGTTCTACTATAGATATCAATGCCGGGAGTTATATTAGGTGAAAACCATTAATTACAGTAAATACTATGTATGTTTTGATATAATGCTTAGAATTTCTTCTCTTCTAAGGTATATTATAGACCCCTTTCATAAAGAAAATCATCCGATTCTTTGAATTGCAATCATGATGGGTTGAGATACTTTAATCAGTTACTTTCAATGAACAAATTAATCTGTAAAATTTTCATGGGATAGTTGCATTGCAATGATTCAAATCATTGTCAAAAAACAAATGATGTTTTTCCTTTGCATAAAAATAAAACGATGCTCTGGGTTGTATTAGGCTTACTCCTGCTTTTGTTTATCCTTTATCTTTTATTTGTTCCCCTGGATATTGTAATAAACATGGCTAAAAAGCAATACTTCGTTCGAATTTTGGGATTGGTTAAAGTCGCCGTAGAAGGGCACGAAACAGAATTTTTACGGATAAGGCTAAACACATTATTTACCAGGTTTTATTTCTATCCGCTAAGAAAAAAGGAAAAGGAGCAAAAGAAAAAAGTTGAAAAAAAATCCGGCAGGAGGAGAGATATCAAATCAAATTTTAAAGGAGGGCTACAAGTACTAAAATCTTTTAAAGTGAAAAAATTACTGGTAGATATTGATACAGGAGATTGCATTGAAAACGCAAAACTTTATCCTGCATTTGCTTTTTTGAATCACCATGTTGGCACTTTTCAAGTAAATTTTGATGGAAGAGTGAACATGGTTTTACACCTGCAAAGCCGACCTATTAGCATTATAAGATCATTTATTAACTTTTAAAAAATTTATCATGGAATTACATTTTGAAGAATTTTTGGGTAAAATCACAGATTTTATCAAAACTGAAGCAAAAACTGAAACTGTTATTGGCGAACAATTTCAATTAGGCGAATTTAAATGCATACCTGTTATTAAGGTAGGTATGGGATTTGGATCCGGCGGAGGAGAAGGCATGGAAGCCAAAGCCAAAAAAGGTCAGGGCATGGGTGCCGGAGCAGGAATGGGTATTGAACCTATTGGGTTTTTAGTAACTAAAGATGACGAGATATCATTTATAGAAGCAGGTAAATCCCATGGTTTAGCTGCCGCTTTTGAAAAAGTTCCGGATTTAATTAACAAGTATGTGGAAACCATAAATAAGAAAGAAGAAGAAATGGCTTAAAATAGCCCAAACGATGATCAGCCAAAACATCTGCTAAGTCTGACTTAGTAATTAACTGAGTAGGTTTCTATTGTTAAAAAAGGACCCTACTCAGTTTTATTTTATATTAAACCAATCTGCTGTAATGGTTTTTTCTATGGGTTCCTTGTCCCTAAATACAAATTCATTCTTCATACTATTGTATTCATAATCTTTGCCCCATTCTTTATGTTGCAAAGCCACTTGTTTAATAGCTTCACAGATAAAATCTATTTCCCGATCAGTCATTATCGGATGTACGGACATACGCACCCAACCCGGACGTTCAATAAGGCAGCCTTCAAGGATTTTTTGTTCAATTGCTTTGGATGTCGATAGATCGACATTTAATAAATAATGACCGTAGGTTCCTGCACAGGAACAGCCACCTCGGGTCTGTATACCATACCTGTCATTGAGTATTTTTACAACCAAATTATAGTGTGCATCATCTATAAAAAAAGAAATAACCCCTAATCGATCCTTATGTCTTTGGGCCAGTATATGTATATTCTCTATATGGGATAATTCTTTAAATATTTTGTCAACGATCTCATGTTCCCTTGCTAAAATGTTATCAGTTCCCATTTCTTCTTTCAGACGTATTGCTAATGCTGTCTTTATGGTCTGCAGAAAACCCGGGGTACCCCCGTCTTCTCTGGTTTCTATATCATCTATATAATCATGATCTCCCCAGGGGTTTGTGTAGGCTACTGTTCCACCTCCCGGATTGTCCGGAACTAAATTTTTGTACAATTTTTTATTAAAAATCAGAATCCCCGAAGCTCCCGGTCCGCCCAGAAATTTATGTGGAGAAAAGAAAATAGCGTCTAAATAGGCATCTTTATCTTTTGGATGCATATTTATTGGCACATATGGTGCAGAGCAGGCAAAGTCCACAAAACACAATCCGTTATAACGATGTATTAACCTGGCAACCTCATAGTAATCCGTTACAATACCTGTCACATTTGAGCAAGCGGTGACGGAAGCAATTTTTATAGGATGTTTTTCATATTTCAAAAGCAATTCCTTAAAACTATCTAAACAAATCAAGCCTTCAGAATTACAAGGTATTACTTCTACATGTGCGATTGTTTCTAACCAGGAGGTTTGGTTGGAATGATGCTCCATGTGAGATATAAAAACAATAGGTCTTATAGCATCAGGGATCTTTGTATGCTCTTTCAGGTTTTCAGAAACTTTTAATCCTAAAATTCTTTGAAATTTATTTATTGCACCTGTCATTCCCGTACCGACAGTTATTAAAACATCTTCCGCAGAAGCGTTTACGTGATTTTTAATAATATTCCTGGCATCTTTATAGGCCAGCGTCATGGCCGAGCCGGTTACTGAGGTTTCGGTATGCGTATTAGCCACATAAGGGCCAATCTGATGCAGCAATTTTTCTTCAATAGGACGGTATAACCTTCCGCTGGCAATCCAGTCCGCATAGATGATTTTTTTCTTACCAAAAGGCGATTCAAAACTTTGATCTACCCCAACAACTTGATTTCTAAAAGGTTGAAAATATGTTTCTAATGTATCTGGCGCTTTTAAAGTGGCTTTCATTTGTAATAGCTATTAAACCCTTCGTGTTTTATCTGTAAAATATAAACAGCATAAATAACGAGAATTAAAGATATTAAAACATTAGGACATCAATGAGAAACATATCAATTTTTAGTTGTAAAGGTGGTTAAGACAAGAAATAAACTAATCAACTAGTATAACGGGAACAATTTTAGATTTTTTATCCGAAAATAACAGCAACCATTAGCAGCCAACCTAAAAAAAATTATGCAAGTATGCTTTCATGTCCGGAATCCTTAACAAACAGACAGGAACTGTTTGTACTCAGGGTCATTTCCTGAACAAATTCAAATCTTAAATTTTCCTGCATTCCAAAAATATTAAGGTCGGCCGAAGGTGCATTTGCTGCCATATCCTTAAAATTCCCGACCCGAACTTCGGTAAGTGTTTCTGGCAAGCGTGCCAGATTAATCAACAAATTCAGGAAGTTCTGGGCGTTCTCTCTTTCTTCTTCATCTTTAATAACTATTATCAGGCGAATTCTTGCATCCCAGTTTTTTTTAAGCTTATAAGCTATTAAAATAGATAGGTCTAAATTACCAATATCCCATCCAATATCCCAGTTGTCAGTTCTGTCACTTACCCAAACATTAATCATATTTCTTCTCCCTAATAAAGCGGTGGGATGGGAAGAATACAATAAAACTCCAATTTCCAGGCGGATAGATTCTTTTATTACAGGCCTTATCTCCGTTTCGTAATCATCGTGCTGCTGAAGGTTCAAAAAAACTATATTAGGCCTGAAGAAAGCTCCTTTCAAAGCCTGATTGCCGTAATTAACACCTTTGGCAAAATCATCAGTATTAATTACCGTCCAGGAAGAGAATACATCTTTAATTCTAAAAGCTTCTGAAAGAGAAGAAAGTTCCTCAGCCAGGTTGGAATTCGCTCCATTGGGTTCAATACCTACCAGTTTTATTGATCCTTTTGGTTTGGCAATGTTCCGTAGAAACTGAAAATTACCCTTGGCACCCGTAACATCCCTAACCGGGACCATTAAATTTGGTTTCCATGCTCGTTGCTGCATCGTTTTCATACCCCAGGTATGTTTTGCAGCCCATTCTGCAAACGAAACAAAAAGACCAGACCTAACGTCCTCAAAAGGAGTCTCAATGTGCTGGCGGGACAGGAACCAATAAACTACAAAAACAATACTTATCGAGATTAGACTTATCGTTGGATTAATAATAAACATAGCTAATACCGAGGACGTCAACCCAATGTAGGGCACCCATTTGTTAATCTTGAACAAAGGTCGATAACTTATTAAACCAAGGTTTTGCTCTATTATTACTACAATATTGATCATAGCATAAGTGATAAGAAAGAAGAGGGTTACCAGAGGCGCAACTGCGTTTAAGTCGCGCAATAGCATTGTAATAAAAATCATAATCCCTGTAACGATCATTGCATTTCTGGGCTGACCATTGGCACTTTGCCCTGCCAGAAATTTTCCATATGGCAATACCCGATGTTCCCCCATCGCAAAAAGGATACGGGAGGAACCCACGAGCGATGCGAGAGCTGAAGAGAAGGTAGCACCAAGGATTCCGGCAATCACAAATGGTCCAAAGTAGGACTTGTTAATTATGATATTATAGTTGGAGATAAGTTCCTGTTCAGAGGCAGAACGCGCCAACCAGAAGGCGAGTGACATATAGATAATGAAGCTTATCCCAATTGCCCATAATGTACCTAATGGAATACTCTTATTAGGATTCTTCAGTTCCCCGGACATGTTGGCACCCGCCATTATCCCGGTTGAAGCCGGAAAAAATACGGCAAATACAATCCAGAATGTACTTCCGCTAAAATCGTTTTCAGGTGAGCCTTTGAAATTACCCCATCGTATGGCCTCTTCTGTTGGAATAGTCATCGACCCATAATATGCAGCCATCACTATCGATACAAGGGAGAGAATAATAACACCCATTATAAAGAACTGGGTTTTAATGGCAAGATCTGCACTTATGTAGGCAATGGTTAACAAAACCCCAAACACAATTATATCCACTAAAAAGGGGCTATGGTCAGGGAAAATACCCAGCCAGCCTTCTCTAAATCCAAAAATATACATGGTAACTGCAAGGCCTTGAGAAACATATCGGGGAATACCAAGGCTGCCGCCTACTTCAAGGCCAAGTGCTTGAGAAATTATGGCGTAAGCACCTCCGGCACCTATTCGTATATTGGTTGTTATTGCCGACATGGAAAGAGCCGTGGTTAAGGTAATAAGGAATGAAATAATGATTATTAACCAGGCGCCCAAAAGACCGGCATTACCCACAACCCAACCCATTCTCAAATACATTATTACACCGAGAATAGTTAAAAGAGTAGGCGTAAATACGCCTGCGAAAGTCCCGAATTTCTTACTGCCGGCCGGCTTAGCTTCCATAGTACGATTTGTAATACTGAATTTGTGCAGAAGATAACAATTATGTGTCAATAATGGATAAATTCTGTCTTGACGAATTTCAGGAAAATTTTATTATCCACTCTTAATTTGGTCTTTCGATCAGTAAACTGATAGCTTGGGACATAAAATACAGGTGTTCGTCCTTTTAGGCTTGGCAGATCTTAGCAGATTATATTTTTTTGCAGCCATAACCATTAAAATTTCTAATATGAAAAATGTATTTTTTACTGCCTTAATGCTTTTTGTTGCTTTGGGATATTCTCAAAAGAACAATGGCAAAGTCTATAATGAACATCCGGCAATAGATGTTGTAAATGGAATGCTTGATGCTTTTTTTACTGGAGATACCGATAAGCTGGGTTCATATCTGGCTGATGATTTTAAATCCTACAATGGCACCAGCACCAATAAAGATGCCAAAGGGAACACCAAAGAAGAACTTATAGACCAATCCAAATATTGGAAAGAAAACCTGTCCTATGTTTCATTCAAGCCTACCCAGGGTGCTTATCCTGATGCTATAGAATACAAGGAAAGTGGCGTATGGGTACAGACCTGGAATCACTTAAAAGCAATGCACAATGAGACCGGCGTAAAAATTGACATGCCAACACACCGGCTATTTAAGTTGAATGATGATAACAAAATAGAAACCATGATCAATTATTATAATGAGCGTGTTTTCTGGGAGATTGGACAAAGTTTTGAAGATAGAAGAAATGGCATTATTTACAACCATCATGACAATATCAATACAGTTCGCAAGATGATGAGCGCCTTTGAGAATATGGACCTTGAAACGGCCTATAGTTTTTTTAAGGAAGATGCTCGTTTTAATTCTTTGGAGTTGCCAGATGGTGAGTCCTGGAGTCTTGAGGAAGTAAAAGAACGAAATAAGGAAATTATGGATGCTTTCGAAATAACAAGTATTGATGTCGTTGGCTATCCGGACTATCTGGAATATGATTTGCGTGATGGCAGAACTGTACAATCCTGGTGGAAGTTTAGAATGGTCAGAAAAGCTGACGGCAAAAAAATAATTCTGCCGGCCTTATATATTCATGACTTTAATGAAGAAGGGAAAATTATAAGGTCTAGCTCCTATATAAGTACCAAAGTATTGGACGCAAAATAAGTTAAACAACCTGAAAATAATAAAAGAGCGCTAAAAGCGCTCTTTTTTGTTTTAAGTAAGCCAGGAACGATAATAGACTTAAAGTTTTATTCTTCATTATATCTATAAGACTGAAAAACAAACTTATAACACCATTATTAACCATTTAGAATAGATCCTATCCTTAGTAAAGCTGAGATGTATTTTATCGAAAAAATGAAGAAATAAGTAATTCTTACATTAAAAATCTGGAAATTAGCGCTTTAAAATTGAATTTTTAATTTCAATAATTAATAGAATTATTCTATTATATAAATCTAATCCCCCATGAAAATTAGACTTTTATCTCCTTTTATCATTCTGGCATTATTGTTTTTTTCATCATGTTCTGAAGACCTGAACAAAGAGTCAGATACGGGCAGACTAACGGTACAATTAACGGATGCTCCATTTCCCTATGATCTTATTTCGGAAGCAAATATTACCATTTTTAAAATAGAAGCACGTTTACAGGAAGGTTCAATGGAGGAAGAAGATCCCGAAGAACAGGAAGGCGGAAATTCTTTTATAGTCCTATCGGAAGAAGAAAGAGAGGTTAATCTTATAGAACTTGTAAATGGTCTTACTGAAACAATTGTGGATATCGATGTGCCCGTAGGTTCCTATGATCTTATCCGAATTTATGTCAAAGGGGTAAACGTTGTTCTTACCGATGGGACTATATTTGATTTAAAAGTGCCAAGTGGAGAACAAACCGGCATTAAAGTATTTATTGATCCGTCCATATTGGTTAGTGGTGAATTAAGTGCCGATTTACTTTTAGACTTTGACGTAAGCAGGTCTTTTATTCCCAAAGGAAGCAGTAAAGATGTTTCAGGAATAATTGGGTTTAATTTTAAACCTGTAATTAAGGCCAGTAATCTGACTACAGCCGGTACGCTATCTGGATTGGTTTCAACCATTGAGGATGAGGAATCCATAGGTTTGGAAGGGGCAACGGTAACTGTATTTGAAACAGGGACTTTAGATCCGATTATGACGGCTCCTACAGACGACAATGGCAATTATACAATAATGGGTCTTGATGCCGGTTCATATGATGTAATGGTAGAGCTGGAAGGCTATGAGACACAAACTGCAGAAGAAATAACTATTGTGGCGGGGAATAAAATAATTCAAGACTTTGATTTGGTTCCTGTGCCATAAGGAACAGTGGTTAAGTCCAAAAGGCGGAATTGTATTATTCCGCCTTTTTTATTGGAAACAAATTGCGCAAAGATTATTTCAACACAGGCATTTCATACTATCTAGTTATTAAAATTCATTATTTTAGGGTACAAAAGGCAGTGATATCACGAGTTAAAGATTCATGATTTTACTATATTTTCATTTTCAACTATGAAAGCAGCTTTATATAATGAATTTCAAGGGCAAATTTCAGTTGCCGGCGTTAATGACCCCAGTCCCTCAGACTTTGGCGTGGTTATTAAAGTTGAAGCCAGTGGCTTATGCCTAAGTGACTGGCATGGCTGGATGGGGCATGATCGGGATATTGTCTTGCCGCATGTTCCCGGGCATGAGCTGGCAGGAACCGTAATGACTGTAGGGAAGGAGGTTACTAATTGGAGTGAAGGGCAACGGGTCACCGTCCCTTTTGTAGGAGGTTGCGGATCCTGTACCTATTGCCTGGAAGGTAATCAGCAGGTATGTGACTATCAGTTCCAACCGGGTTTTACAGCCTGGGGTTCTTTTGCTGAATATGTGGCAATAGATTATGCTGACGAAAACCTTGTAGAGCTGCCTCATGATATTAATTTCCTTGAAGCTGCAGGCCTGGGTTGCAGGTTTATAACAGCGTACCGTGGAATTAGAGAACAGGGTAAATTAACCTCAGATCAAACTATTGCCATTCATGGATGCGGTGGAGTAGGGCTTTCCGCAATTCAAATTGCTAAGGGGATTGGGGCCAAAGTGTTAGCTATAGATATAAGTGATGAGAAATGTAAGAAGGCCAGTGACCTGGGTGCAGACTTTACTATTAATGCCAGCAAGAATAATGTTGTGCAGGCCATTAAAGAACTTAGTAATGGTGGTGTGCATATATCTATAGACGCCCTGGGGCATACCACTACCTGTTTGAATTCCATAATGGGACTCAGAAAGCGAGGTAAGCATATTCAGATTGGACTTATGACAGCATCGCATGCTACACCGCCAATACCAATGCCGCTGGTTGTGGCTAATGAATTGGAAATCCTGGGAAGTCATGGAATGCAATCCCATAAATACGGGGAAATGTTTGATTTTATTAAAGCAGCTAAAATTAATTTAGGGAAAATGATAACCCAAACTATTACCCTCGAAGAAGTACCAATGCACTTGCCACAAATGCATCAATCTAATTCTGCAGGAATTACGGTTATTAATTCCTTTTAGAATATTTTTTCAGATATATTATTCACTATGGAAAATTATATAGATGAAAAATGCATTAAAATAAATCCTGATAATATAAATTCTATCTTTGTGAAAGCTGGCAATTCGGCACCTGAACAATTAAGAGCTAAAACATATGAAATCATTTACAATACAAGAAATTAATGAAATTCTGGGTGGAGAACTCATAGGTAATACAAACCAGAAAATATTGGGGTTAGAAGAAATTGAAAAAGCGGATAACACCCAAATTACTTTTATAGGGAGCCGAAAATATGCACAAAAATGGGAAAACTCCGGGGCAGCAGCAGCCATTATTAACGAAGGGCTAAAAGCTGAACCCGGGGACAACAGGGCTCTGATTAAGGTAAAAAATGCTGATTTAGCCATGGCAAAGCTGTTAGAAGTTTATATTAAGGATACCCCTCAATTTGACTTCGACATACATCCTACAGCCGTAATACATGAATCGGCAACAATAGGTGAAGGTAGCAAAATAGGGGCAGGATGTTATATTGGAAAAGACGTTGTTCTGGGTGCAGCAGTTATTGTATATCCTAATGTTACTATTCTTGATGAAACGAAAATCGGTGCACATACTATTATTTGGTCAGGAACGGTCATTCGTGAGCGAACAGAGATTGGGGCTTACTGTATTTTTCAAAATAACGTCAGCATTGGTGGTGATGGTTTTGGATATCGTCCACGAGAGGACGGAAGGGGTTTGGTAAAAATTCCTCATATAGGAAATGTAGTTATTGGTAATGACGTGGAAATCGGGGCAAATTCCTCGGTAGACCGGGCGAAATTCAGTTCAACAATAATTGGGGACGGCTGCAAAATCGACAACCAGGTACAAATTGCACACAATTGCGTTTTAGGCCGTTCCTGTATTATGGCCGGAGCTAGCGGACTTGCAGGATCCGTAACTTTAGGAGACGGAGTAGTTATTGGCGGAAGTGCATCCATAAAGGACCATACGACTATACATTCCGGTGCTACCGTAGGTGCAGGCTCTGGTGTTTTGGCAGACGTGCCGGCAGGGAAAACTGTATTGGGCTATCCGGCTGCGGATGCCCGTGAGAAGCTTAAGGAATGGGTAGCTACACGTAATCTGATCAAATAAAACAAGAAGTAAATAGTTACAGCTGAATAAATTCTCAATCAAATCATCTATCAAAGGGAAAATTAAATTATTAATTATAACTTAAAATAAATAACTTTAATTCATTTATATTCAGGCCAGTACGTGTGTATTTTTTTTCTTAGAAAAGAAACACTTCTTTGAAGCTGTTCCATTCCGTCCACACCGTCTTCGATACTAATCCAACCATCAAAATTTACTCTTTTCAACTCCGTAAAAATTGCATCATAATCATTTAAACCTTTGCCAATCTCCCCATGTCGAAGTCTCCTGGCATAACCTAAGACCCCATCTTCTTCTTTTCGAAGATCATCTATGGTCCCTTCCACCAGATAACGATCACTGGCATGCATAGTCACCACCCGGGAGGATACTCTTTTCAATAATTCCAGAGGGTCTTCACCTGCTAAAAAAGCATTGCTGGGATCGTAGTTAACTCCAAAATTGGGATGATCTATATAAGATACAAGTTTACAAAACACGTCCATTTTTTGTGCAAATTCCGGATAAGTCCAAAAATCGTCTTTGTAGTGGTTTTCCAAAATCAATGTAATTCCCAAATCGCTGGCGTAGGGCAAACACGCCTGAATGGATTCTGCAGCTAATTCAATGCCCTCTTCTATTGAAAGTTCCGGACGTTTTTGACCAGAAAGTACCCGGCAATATGTTCCTCCAAGGGTTTTGGTCATGTCAATCCAGTATTTTTGTTTATTTATTTCGTTCTGCCTGAAGGATTTATCAGGATGCGTAAAATCTGGCGAACAACAAAGCATCGGAATCTCTTTTCCCTGATCTTCCACACTTTTCCTGAATACTTCCCAATTAGAACGATCTGCCATTTCCAGAAAACCAGCATACCATTCCAGGCCATCGACCTGCAAAGAAGTTGCCAAATCAATCCATTCAGCTACTTTCATGGCTCCGGTTTTACAAAGATCTTGCATATACGCTTTTGGAAAGACAGCTAATTTTGGCACTATTAGTGGTGTTTTATGGTTTACTCAGAGCGAAATCCACTCCAATTCTTTGGCAGATTTCGACCTATCATTGGAAATTGCTCAAGTTCCAGTACCTGTCCGCTTACAGGGCCACATTCATCAGACAACAAGTAGACTGCACCGGATGCTATCTCTTTTGGCTCAAAAATACGTTGGGCTGGTGCAAATAAATCCGGTAAGTCCTTATACCAATCATCATTCATTCCCTGTTGTTTCTGGTTAATTTTTTCGTTTTCAGTCAATACCCAACCGGGGTTAATTTGATTTACACGTATCCCGTAATCACGGAACAAGCTATCCCCAAGATTCCTGCTCATGGTCATCAAAGCCCCTTTAGATATGCTATAGGCCAGTAAATTTGGTTCCCCGCTCCAGGAGTTAATGGAACCAATATTTAGTATACAGCCCTTGGTTATTTTTAAAGATGGAAGAGCGGCCTGGATTATTGCAAAAGGAGCCAGTGTATTTATGGCCAGCATTTTTCGCATAAATGCAAGGTCTGTGGTATCTATGTTTGAGGAGACTATCATTGCAGCATTATTTACCACGGCATCAAGTTTGCCAAATCGCTGAAGTGCTTCTTTCACTAATAGTTCCGGGACCCCTTCCTGTGTTATATCCATAGTAACCGCAGTAGCTATGTCACTACCAAGTTCATCAACCAGCGACTTACCTTTTTCGTCGCGTAATCCGTTCAATACCACATGGGCGCCTTCTTTAACACATGCCTTAGCAATTGCCCTGCCTATGCCTGTATATGCACCTGTAATTAAGATTACTTTATTCTTTAAACGCATATCTAATTTAATTAGGTTTTAAAATACTCTTTACCACCTTCCCGGAATGCATGGCTTCAAAAGCCTCGTTCCACTGCTCCAGGGGCCATATTCCGCCAATTATTGGTCTTACGTCCAATCTGCCGGATGCCAAAAGGGAAAGAACTTTTTCCCAAATGGGCCAGTTATGGCTGAAACTGCCTTGCAAAGTGACGTTTTTTTGCACTAGAGGATCCAGGGAATGATTAAAAGGCCTGGGCCCCCAGCCAACCTTGGTAATATGCCCATTGGGCCTTACCCATTTTAAGGCTAAATTCAGGGTTTCACTTACCCCTGCTGCATCAATAACACAATCGACACCAAGACCATCCCGTTCAAGTGCCCATTCGGTAGCATCATCCATAATAATATCGCAGCTGTATTGCTTCGCTGCAGATAATCTCTCTGCATCTTTTTTCAATCCAACAAGAGCTACCTGCGCACCACATAATTGGGCTATAGCTGCGCATAATATTCCAATGGTTCCGGGGCCCAAAACAATTACACGGTCGCCAGGTTGTATTTTTGAATTAACTACTACTGCATTATAAGCAACCGAACAGGGTTCTGTTAAACAAGCCTGTTCAAAAGAAAGATTTTCAGGTATGCTATGAAGACATCGCGCCGGAACCTTTACAAATTTGGTCATTGCCCCATTAACTCCATATCCAAAACCCTTCCGCTCAGGGTCCAGATTGTAAAGGCCCTGCCTGGACAAAGGACTTTGAGCATTTATTACTGCAGCTGTTTCACTCACTACAGCATCACCTTCTTTCCAATTCTTAACTCCTTTCCCCAATTCAACAATATGGCCTCCAAACTCATGCCCGAGAACTACAGGATAATTAACGGGCCAACTATGATCTGCGGTCCACTGATGCAAATCACTCCCGCAAACACCAACGTTAGCCACTTGAAGAAGGATTTCGTCATCACCAATGGCAGGCTTCTTTATATCTCTGATTTCCACACTACCTTTTTTCGGAGCAAAATTTACAACGGCAATAGAGTTCATATAAGTATTGTTTTATCCATGATTCAAATCAGATTAATCCACTTCTTTATAGGCATGTATTTGGTCGCATATTAACCTTAATGATGCTTCAAGATCACCATCAGCAGTTTTAAACGAATCGGCGTCAATAGTTAAAGGAGCTCCCAGTACAACCAATGGCGCACCGTATTCCGGACATCTTATTGCCTGTTCCAATGATAAACCGCCAACGGCCTGTACCGGAATATTTACAGCGGCTACAACTTCCCGCAACTGATCTAACGGGCTTGGCATGGAAAAACCTTGAGCAGCTATCCCCCGGCGTTCATCATAGCCAATGTGATGAATCACATAATCACATCCCAGATCTTCCAGTCTTTTGGCACCTGCTACCATATCCGGACATCCAAGATTATCACCCATTACTTTTACGCCAAAATCTCTTCCTGCTTCAACGACCACCTTAATTGTTTCTTCATGGGCCCTGGCCATAACTACTACATGAGTGGCCCCGGCCTTAGCCATCATTTCAGCTTCCAGGTAACCCCCATCCATGGTTTTAAGGTCTGCCACGATTGGCACGCCCGGGAAGTTTTCTCTTAATTTTTTTACCCCGTGTAATCCTTCAGCCAAAATCAGGGGAGTGCCAGCCTCCAGCCAATCCACTCCCGCCCTTAGGGCCATTGCGGCCGTTTCCAAAGCTTCATCAATATTTGTAAGGTCTAAGGAAATTTGTACAATGGGTTTCATATCGGCCTAGTATTCTTTTAATTTAATATTTCTGAATTCTACTTTCATAGGAGGCCCCACATGTACCTGTAAGCCCAAAAAGCCAGAATCTTTCCGGTTTACTGAATCTAAATCCGTTACCTCACTCATCAATGTCTTGTTTACATAGTGTTGTAAATGATTGTCTTTAACCTTGATATGGCAGCTATTCCAACCTTCTGCTTTAATCTTCGATTTTAAACTATCAGAATTCCCAAGAGATGCTATTATTTCCCTGGTTTGCCAGGCATTATTTTTTATATTGGCCCTCAGGGAGCCAGGTTCAAATGCATTTTCCTGTGATCTAACCACCACCTTTTCACCCCTGTATGCCAGAGTAGTTCGCTTTCTTTCTTCATAATTTTGACCGGTATAAGTATTTTTACCATCAATGTCCGCCTGATAACCTTTCAAAGCAAAAGGAATTGTATCCAGGCGTTCACTCCGATAATTAATACCACTGTTACCGGCTTCTGTAATGCGAAATTCTAATTTTAATTCAAAGTCAGTGGGCAGGCCACCCTGCCAAATAATAAAAGTATTGCTTTCCAAAGGTGTTTCGGGTGTTACTTGACCAATCAATAGTCCGTTTTCTGCATGCCAATAGGAAGGATCACCATCCCAGCCATCTAAAGATTCGCCGTCAAATATTGAAATAAACCCCTCAATTGAATTTGGAAGTAATTCGGATTGTTCTTTTGAATATTGTTGTTGTTTTTCTTTACAGGATTGTAAACCCGAAAACAAAAATAAACAAAGCACTAAGCGCAATGGTAAGAAATGTAAACACGTGGTTGGTAACCGCATAAGGCTATTAAAATTGACAATATAAAACCAGACACCAGTTAAATATTGATTAATGGTTTAAAAGATGTATTTAAAAATAAGCATTTCCAAAACAATATGCATTTTGTTTTTGGTATTAACGCCTGGTTAATGAAATATCCTTTAATTGCATTATAACTTATGGTCAATGATTGAGGATAAGAACAAGCTTTCCATCTCTTTTAATTGTAAATTAGAACGCAAGGTATTATCTTCGTATAAGTTTAATAAGATGACCACCGACCAATAGTAACTATCGCTCTGGCTAATTTTTTGGAGTATTCAACGTACCACACTTACTTTTTCCAAGCGCTCATTTCTTAATCACGTTTCTTTTTAAACTAAAATATAATATCCAAATAAATCTATTTAATGGCAAGATCGCAACAAACCTATAGTAAGGGGGAAAAAGAAAAAAAACGTCTCAAAAAGCGCGAGGAAAAACAAAAGAAAAAAGAAGCTAGAAAAGCAGCAGCCAAAGAAAGAGGTGGTGGAATTGAATTTGCATATGTTGATCATAATGGAAATTTAACAGATACTCCTCCGGATCCTTCATTGAAAGTGGAAATTGATGCAGAAGATATAATTCTAGGAATTCCAAAGAAGGAAGAGGGAGATATAGAGGAAGTAGATCCTGTAAGAAAAGGGAAAGTTTCATTTTTTGATTCCTCCAAAGGTTTTGGTTTTATAATCGATTCTGAAAATAATGAAAAATACTTCTGCCATGTAAGCGGTTTAATTGATGAGATTATTGAAAATGACAAGGTTTCTTTTGAGCTGGAAAAAGGCATGAAAGGGCTGAATGCCGTCAGGGTTAAGAAAATATAACTTCAAATTTCCATTGAAAAGACTGGTTTCCCGGTAAATTTCTCAACTTATCTTTATTTGAATGTGATTTTTTAGTGCTTTGCAGTACTAATAGTCAACTAGTATATTCAAAACAAGATGAAATCAACTAATAAGTATTCAGAATTAATAGCGGTTGTCTGCAAGTTCTATCAGTGTGAACTTCGCATTTTTAAAAGAATCCTCGGAATAAAATAGCCTTGGCCTCTTAAACCTTTAATTTTTCAGGAAAATTTAATGTTCTTTCCTCAAGATATTTATTGTTATAAACCAAACAATAATTCCCTTCTGATGTTTTGTTACAGCTGGATTAAAGCGTGAATTAATTACAAATAAAACTGCACGGTTTACTTTTTGTAACAAAAATTAATTGCTCTCGTCTATTAAATATACATCAATTAAAAAACAATCATCATGAGAACACTTGACATGAATTACATTAAACGGACCTTAAATTATCATATGGGATATGGATGGAGCATGAGCAGAGGTCATACTTCAAAGCAAACAAAAAAAGACAGCGTTTCTTAGATCAATCCTGTAGATCATGAGAAGATTATTAGTATTAGCAATAGCCATAATAGTATTAAGTGCTTGTTCCAAAGATAATTATACAGGTTCGGGAAATACGATTTCAGAATTCAGAGAGGTAAACGCTTTTGCCAAAATTAACAGTAGTGGCACTTTTATTGTGAATATAACGCATGGGTCCACGCAATCTTTGGAGATAATAGCGAATGATAATATTATTGATAAAGTAAATACAAGGGTATCCGCCAATCAATTGAATATTTATCTGGAAGAGGGAAACTACAAAAACACCTATTTGGAAGCCAATATTACCGTACCGGATTTAAACTACATAAAAAATGAAGGCACGGGGGAAGTTACGGTGTTTGATGTTCAAAGAGACGGAACCATGGAAATTGAAAATGTAGGGAGTGGTAATATTTTCATTGCCGGTTACACGGATAACTTAATTATTGAAAATGAAGGCTCCGGAACAATTAATTGTTCAGAATTTATGGCTGCCAATGTAGATTTACGCATTGAAGGCTCAGGAGATTGTGAAGTCTATTGTACAGAAAGTCTAAACGTAAAAATCGAAGGCAGCGGTAATGTTTATTACAAAGGCAGCCCAACAATAAATACCAATATCTCAGGCTCGGGACAGGCTATTCCTATGAATTAAATTATTCGCATTTGCCTGTGAGGTTCGACAATGGTTTAACTTCGCCAGGCAACAACTTTTCTATAGTTATGTCTCCTACTCTTATCCTAACAAGGCGAAGGGTAGGGAATCCAACCGCTGCAGTCATTTTACGTACCTGCCTGAATTTACCTTCCGTTAGTATAATACATATCCAGCTGGTAGGCCTGTGCCTTCCTATGCGAATTTTTTTATCGGCCTCAGGAAGTATTGGCAGGGCATCTAATTTATGGACCCTACAAGCTTTTGTAACGTAACGCCTTCCTTGAAAACCAATGGCAACACCCTTTTTTAAAAGTGTTATGGCTTCATTTGATATATCACCATCTAATTGGGCATAATATTCTTTTTCTACTCCGGAACGATTGATATCGTCACTTAGTTTTCCGTCTGTGGTAAAAAGCAACAGACCTTCAGATTTCTCGTCGAGCCGGCCTATAGGCATTACCCCATCCGGAAAACTATAAAGCGCATTTAAAAATTTCTTTTTTCGCAACTCCTTTGGATTTTTGGAATTAAGCTGACTTATAATACCAAAGGGTTTATAGAGTTTAAAGTGAAGTGGTTTATTATCCATTTGACAGGGCAAGGTAGCTGAGACTTTTTGTACGCATATTTGGTTTAATCTATTGCTGGTTAAAAGTAATCACTTGTTTGATATTCTGTTGTTTTATTTATAAAGATGCAAGTCTTGGACTTTGGTTAGCTTGTGTGTACAAATAATTGAGTAAAATTTAATTATTTTTCTTAAATTGTAAGAAAACAACGCCAATGCCCATATACATGGATCGACATGATATCCCGGCGGAAATTACCGCAGAACATGTTGCCTTAATGCATCAGGAGGATTTGAAGGTGCAGCATTTATATGGGTGTAAAGGAATGACCTATTGGTGTGATACTGAAAGACACACTGCTTTCTGCCTGATAGAAGCACCTGACAGAGAGGCTATAGAAAGCATGCATAATCATGCTCATGGAGAAATTCCCCATGATATTATTGAAGTAGATCCAAATTTGGTGGAATCTTTTCTTGGTCGCATAGAAGACCCCAAAAAGGATGAAAACCAGGAATTAAATATTATCGAAGATCCGCCCTTTAGAGTGATCATGGTATTAGAATCTTCCGATTATCTGCACAGGCTGGATACACATCAGCTAAGTATGTTCACACAGAAATTTCATCGTAGCGTTGCAAAATCTGTTAAACATTTTGAAGGCAGCATAGTTCGGGAAAATGACAAATCCTACCTAATCTCTTTTAAATCTGTTACCAACGCAGTATTATGCGCCCTAAAAATTCAGGATAGTTTTAAGTATAGTTATCCAAAACTGGAAAGGGATAATCAGCGCCTAAAAATAGGCCTGTGTACAGGATCACCGGTAACGGCTAAGGATGGTCTTTTTTCGGAATCAATAATATTGGCAACACAAATGTGTGAGCTTATCGAGGGCCAGATCATTATTTCTCCTTGTGTAAAGACATCGTATGAAAATGAAAATCGAAACGCTGTAATCGACCATGAATTAATCAGAACCTTAACGCCTAAGGAAGTATTATTTATTAATAGGCTGGTTCAGTTTTGCGAACATAATTGGAATAAATCTAATTTCAACATTATTACACTTAGCAAGGAACTTGGGCATAGTAAATCCCAGTTATATAGAAAAATTAAGAAACTTGCGGGTAAATCACCTATTACTTTTATCCGGGAATACAGATTGCATAAAGCATTGGAGCTAATCCATAGCCAACAAGGAAATATTTCTGAAATTGCTTTTGAAAGTGGCTTTAACAGTCTCGCCTATTTTTCAAAATCCTTTTATGAAATGTTTGGGATCCTACCTTCAAAATATGCACAAATGCATCAGGTTTAAATCTTTCTTTTAAAGTCATGATGAATCAAAAGTGTAATTTTTTGGACTAAAAGTGATAAGACACCTGTTTAAGTCTGGTTAACTTTATGATATAACCAAAAACAATTAAGATGACAACACTTTATGAACGATTAGGTGGATCTGATGGTATTTCAAGGATAGTAGATGATGCTATCGAAGAACATATGAACAATCCGGCAGTGAATGCCCGGTTTTTACCACTAAAAGAAGAACCGGAACGCCTAAAAGTTATTAAGCAGCATACTATTGAATTTTTCAGTTCCGGCAGCGGCGGACCTCCGGAGTATAACGGTCAGGATATGGAAACTGCTCATAAAGGGATGAACATTAGCCACGATGAGTATATGCATGTAATTGATGATGTTTTGGCAGCTCTGGATAAAAATGACATTAATGATGAAGCCAAAAAAGATGTACTCTATATTCTATGGTCATTAAAGGGTATGATACTTTCTAAATAAATAACTAATTAATAAACAAAACAATAATACCAATGGAAGAAAAAAAGCAAACAATAAATGATTTAGATAGTTCTGTAATTGAAAATTTCAAATCGCAACTTAGAGGAAACATAGTACAGGCTTCAGACCCCGAATACAACGAAACCAGAAAGGTATACAATGGGATGATTGATAAACACCCCGGCATGATTGTGCTTTGCCTGGATGTTGCAGATGTAATAGCCTCCGTAAATTTTGGCCGGGAAAATAATTTATTGGTTGCTATACGGGGTGGCGGTCATAATGGAGGTGGTCTTGGGCTATGTAATGATGGATTAGTAATCGATTTGTCGGGATTGAAAAGTGTACGGGTTAATCTGGCAGATCAAACAGTACGTGTAGGAGGTGGAAATGTATGGGGTGAAGTAGATCATGCCACACATCCTTTTGGCCTGGCTGTTCCTGCGGGAATAATTTCAACAACCGGGGTTGGTGGATTAACCCTTGGCGGTGGGGTAGGTCATCTTACCAAAAAATATGGTCTGACCATTGATAATCTATTAGAGGCCGATATGGTACTCGCAGATGGTTCCTTTGTAACTGTTAACAAGGATCAGAATAAAGATCTTTTCTGGGCAATACGAGGAGGCGGAGGTAATTTTGGGGTTGTAACTTCTTTCAAATTCCAGGCACACCCGGTAAAGACGGTTATTGGTGGGCCAACCTTATGGCCTATTGAAAAAACGGAAGAAATTATGTCCTGGTATCATGACTTTATCTTAAATACCCCGGATGATTTAAATGGTTTTATCGCGACTATGATTATACCCGGACCCCCATTTCCGGATGTCTTACACAATAAGATGTTTTGCGGGATTGTCTGGTGCTATACGGGCGATGCCGGAGATTTTGACAAATTATTTCAGGAAGTCAGGGACAAAGAACCTGTATTTGAACATGTAGGAGAAATGCCTTATCCGGCTATTCAAACACTATTTGATGGATTGATGCCCCCTGGATTACAGTGGTACTGGAGGGCCGATTTCTTTAATGAAATAGGAGCAGAGGCAAGGGCGGCGCATTTAAAATTTGGATCAAGTATTCCAACGCCATTATCCCAAATGCACATGTATCCACTAAGCGGGGCGGCCAGCAGGGTTGGAAAAGAAGATACTCCATGGGCTTACAGAGATGCAAAATATGCGGGTGTTATAGTAGGGGTGGATCCGGATCCGGAAAACGCTGAAAAAATAACTCAATGGTGCAAGGACTATTGGGAAGCCTTGCATCCGTATTCTTCAGGCGGGGCGTATTCCAACTTTATGATGGATGAGGGGCAGGAGAGGGTTCAGGCCAGTTATAAGCATAATTATGATCGTTTGACCGAAATTAAAAAAGCCCACGACCCCAACAATTTGTTTAGGGTAAATCAGAATATAAAACCCAAAACATAAAATTCAGGTTTAATAGTCCTTAGTTCCTGAACAACTATATAGAATAAAGGATAAAAGATAACCAGGGGAAGATAAAGTGCCTGACACTTTGCTTCCCTTTTTTTTGTTTTTAAACTCAACCCTTTGGCTAACAATAAACTGAATATACTAACGTTTTTATTTCACGAATCAATTCAACCCAAATCAACAATTTTAATATTCATAGAATGTTTAAAAAAATTATATTATACTCATTCGTTTGCACTAGTATTTCATTATTCGCTCAGTCAGAAGAAACATGGACTTCTTCATTTGATAATGAGATAAACTGGCAGACTGTCAGTGCTTTAGGAAATTATATTGTACATACGAATTCAGGTTTATATGGTATTGACAATAACACTGGAGAAGTCATCTGGAGCGATTTAACTTTTTCACGATTGAGTGAAGATTCATTTACGGAACTGGATAATTCGCCTTTCGCTAAAATTGAAACAGAAAAAGGGTTTTTTATTGTAAATCTTTTTGATGGCAGTAAGGTATTTAACTCTTTTGATCACGGAATTAAAAATGTGAAACAACATTTTGTCCTTTATCAATCTAATGCCATTGTTGTAGCCGGAAAATCGGTTTCTGGCGAGGATATGGCTCTTTCAATAGACATCTCTACTGGCAACGTACTCTGGAGCAAGGAAGGTAGTTTTGGTAAATTGATAAATCTTGTTGAGTTGAATGATGAAGAACTACTGGGAATAACATTGCTTAAAAATGTAAAAATAAAGTCAAAAACCGGAGACGTCATCTGGAGCGTTGATAATTCAAGCGAGGCAGAGCAGATTAGCAAAATGGGTGCTTTTGGAAATCTTCTGAAAAATGTGGCAGAGGCAGCCTCTGAAGGAATGGAAATTAAGCTCGATTTTAATATGCATCCTTCCCGAAAGTATTTCATAATTGGCTCTGAACAAAGAAATGAAAATCAGTCAATGTCCTCTAATAATGGTAATACTATTGTAACCTTCACTTCTACCTATAGCGCATATGATATTTCAAACGGGCAGATGATTTGGGAAAAACCGATAGAAGTAAAAGGGCAACTGGGACTTACAACCTGGATAAACAATAATTTATTGGTTCTGCCTCAGGGTGCCTCAAATTCCCGTGTGAATCTATTCTCCATGGAGGATGGAAACGGTCTTTGGGGTAAAAAGGGTAGGGGGATAACCATTAAAGGAGGAATTTATGATTACACGCCTACGGAAGAAGGAATGCTGGTAATCACCACAAGAAATGAGAAACACTTTTTAAACTACCTCGATACTAAAAACGGCCTCTTCACCTTTGATAAAACAATCAAAGTTAAGGGACATGTAGGATACACCCTTACTACAGATAATGGAATACTATATGCAACTGCTGAAGAAATGAATATTGTAAATACAATAACAGGCGATCTTTTATGGGATAAAGACCTTAAAACCCACTATAAACTGGTAAACCAAAATGGAAATCATTTATACACCTATGATTATAAATCAGGGGCCGTAGTAAGTGTTAATCTTGATAGTGGAGCAATTGATATGGCTGCCACAGAGCCTGTTAGATTTAGTGAAAATGAATCGCCAAATACGTTAGAGCTTAGGAAAAAGGGAATCCTTTTAAGTTCTGATCAGAATTTTGCGATGTATGACTATAACGGCACACTTTTATTTCAAAAATATTATGCCTCACCCAGAGAAGAAGGATGGAAAAGGGCTTTGCTGTTTGCAGGAACCATTTATGCCGGTTATGTTTCCGCTGTGAGTACTATGACCTCGGGGGCATTGCAGCAAGCAGGGGCTCAATATGGTCTGGATACTGTTGAAGGACAGACATTCGCAGAATTGGGAGCTGCCTATAATGAAATGGGCAGGTCTGCCGGTAGCGCAGCCGGATTAGCTTTTAACGCCGCCAATAAAAGGTTTAAGGCTACTAAAGAAGCCAGAAATTACTGTATGGTACTTACCAAGGGTGAAAATGGAATTGAACTTTTAAAAATTAATAAAGATACCGGTGAAAATGAGAGTAGTATTCCACTTGGAAAAAACAGGAAACCTAACTATGCCATTGACCTAGTTGAGGGGGAAGTGTTTTTAAAGCATGATTCCAAAATGGTGAAACGCTTTATTTTATAACTAAATTGTGAGCGTTGATTTCAGCGCCATCATACTTTAAATACATAATACATAATCCTGAATAAATCCATACTATATTATGGACTTATTCAGGATTTAATCTTTTTGGATTATCTTTCCATGAGTCTTAATCAATGCTGTTTCATTTTTAAATATTCTGACTTATGGACCTAACAACAATTAAAAGAAGGGAATTTCTAAAATCTATGGGGTTGATCTCTGCTGGCACATATGCTACTGGCCTGGGTGCGTTCAGTCTGGGCTCATGTGATTCAAACCCCGCTTTCAACAAGCGAGAAGCGGTTTTAAATCTGTTGACTTCAACCGGAAAGCAGGACTATATCCCAAGTGGGTTTTTTGTTCATTTTGGTGAAGGCTATCAATGGGGGGATGCCGCCGTAGCCAGACATCTCGAATATTTTAAGGCTATTGATATGGATTTTATTAAAATCCAATACGAAGCATTATTCCCGGCTATAGATATTATCCAAAAGCCGGAAGACTGGGCTAAAATCCCTTTTTATAAAAAGGATTTTTATGAAAAACAACTCTATGTGGTTAAGGAATTGGTTAAACAAGGCAAAAAATTGGCTCCGGTCATCGCTACTTTTTATTCCCCATTCATGTGCGCAGGCCATAGTGTTACCGGCCAATTGGTTACTGAGCATTTAAAACAGGATCCTGAGAATGTAAAAAAAGGTCTTGAAATTATTACGGATAGCGTTATGATCTTTTTAAAAGAATGTAAAAAACTTGGTGTTGACGGATTTTTGGCGCCAACTCAGGGAAATGAGGCATTCAGGTTCGAGGACCCGAATATCTTTCTGGATTATATAAAACCTACAGATATGGTAGTTCAGAATGAAATTAATGAAGGTTGTATCTGCAATGTTCTGCATATCTGTGATTATGATGGGCCTTATGACGATTTAAGTCCATTCATAGACTATCCCGGGCATATAGTAAATTTAAGTGATGTCGTTGCAGGTAAAAAAGTACCTTTAAAAGAGTTGTATACTATGTTTGGAGAACGTCCTATTATGGGTGGCCTGGAGAAAAGGGGTCCTATCCTTACCGGCACTGATCAGGAAATACAGGCACAGGTAAACAAAGTCCTGCAAGAAGCTCCGGCTCGTTTTATTTTAGGGGCTGAATGTGCTTTATTGGGGGAGGTGGATTGGAAAAAAGTACGAACTGCAGTGGATACTGGTCATACAGTTTCCCAACTCTAATACTAATTACCTGGCCTGGTTGTGAATTGCATTATAAATTAATAAAACCTTAAAAAAATAGTAGCTTATCAAATATGAAATATTCAGCGAATACGGAAAGGTATGACAAAATGAAATACAATCGGTGTGGAAACAGCGGTTTACTTCTCCCGGCAATATCTCTTGGCTTATGGCATAACTTTGGCGGAATTGATGTCTATGAAAATGGCCGAAAGATGGTACTTAGGGCCTTTGATCTTGGGATTACCCACTTTGACCTTGCTAACAATTATGGCCCTCCCTATGGCTCAGCAGAAGAGACTTTTGGAAGAATTCTAAAGTCGGATTTAAAATCGTATAGAGATGAAATGATCATTACCTCAAAAGCAGGTTATGATATGTGGCCCGGGCCATATGGAGAATGGGGATCCCGTAAATACCTGATTGCAAGTTGTGATCAAAGTCTGAAACGAATGGGGCTGGAATATGTAGATATTTTTTACAGCCACAGGCCCGATCCAAATACTCCTCTTGAGGAGACTATGATGGCCCTGGATCAGATTGTTAGATCGGGAAAAGCCTTGTATGCAGGGATCTCTTCCTATGACCCTGTACAATCACAAAAAGCCATAGATATTTTAAAAGAACTAGGCACACCATGTTTGGTGCACCAGCCTTCTTATAGTATGTTCAATAGATGGGTGGAGGATGGATTATTAGATGTGCTTGAGAAAAATGGTGTAGGATCCGTAGTATTCAGCCCTTTGTTTCAAGGGTTGTTGACTAATAAGTATCTCAATGGTATTCCTGAAGGTTCCAGGGCATCAAAAGCAGCCAGCTATCTGCAATCATCAGATATAACTCCCGAAAAGATTGAGAAGGTAAAAAAGCTCAATGAAGTAGCAGAAGCGAGAGGACAAAAAATGGCACAATTGGCACTTTCCTGGGTTTTAAGGGATAAAAGGGTGACTTCAGTAATTATTGGTGCCAGTAAAGTAGCGCAAATAGAAGATGCCGTGGGGATTCTCGGGAAAATGGATTTTACCCCCGAGGAATTACAAACTATAGAAGGAATATTACAGAATTAAATGGTATTTACCACTTTTTAAATTCGAAAGTGTGCAAAAATCCTAATGTAACCGTATTCCAGGTTCTGTTTTCTAGCTGTATTCCGGTATAAGAGAGATTAATTTCTGTCAAAGGCCCCATCATGTAGCCTATGATAGGTCTGTAATAGATTCCCCCGTCATTCCCTTTATTTAATCCAAGTCCGTATCCTCCATCAACCCCGAATGAAAAGGAATTGGAGGGCCATACTCTTATAGTAGCAGCAAGCGGAACAAATTGCACATCTGTTAGATTATCCGCAATTATATCAGACTGAAAAGATTCCTTAAATCCGTATATAAGTCCTGTACTTATCCCCAGGTCAACTACTTCTCCAAGGGCCCACATATAACCAAGGTCTAATCCGGCCACAAGGCTAATTTCATCATTAAAATCATCAATAGGCAATCCTGCGTGAATACCAAGCTTTAAACCTTCTTGTGCATGCAAACTCATTCCAAGAAATGTGAAAGCTAGTGCAAAAATTGTATTTTTCATTTATCTTGACTTTCCATTATAACGCTAAAACTAGTGGCTTCTTTAAAGTAGTTGCATATTTGTTGCCAAACAGACTTATGTAGTTGTGAAAAGCATATTAAATTAATTATGGGTGGCTAACTTGTTCGAATTTTGATTTATAGATGACCAATTAATACTGACCCTAATAGTTTATAGATAAGAAGTACTCAAAAACACTTTTCATTTGATTTGCATAGATTTTAAAAAAAATAGCATAAATTCATGGGCTATAAATATTAATTCAATTCCGGGGACAATTTTTAGGCTGTTAAACAACAAACGACTATGATAATAGGCATATTGAAAGAAACTCAAAAAGGCGAAAAACGCGTTTCAATAGCTCCTCGCATAGCAAAACAACTAATTGATAAAGGGTTTGATCTAATTGTAGAAGAAAATGCCGGCGAGTATTCTTCTTTTAAGAATTCTGACTATAAAAAAGCAGGTGCGAGAATTGAAAAACGAGGTGTTGTTTTTAAAGAAGCCGATGTGCTTATTAAGATAAACCCGTTTAATGAAGATGATTTAAAATTAGTAAATAAGGGGCAAATTTTAATTGGTCAGTTGTATCATAAATCCTTCCCTGATCTAATTCAAAAAATTGCAGAGCAGGGCGCATCAGCGTTTTCAATGGATGCCATGCCGCGTATTTCCAGGGCCCAGGATATGGATGTACTTAGTTCTCAAAGTAATTTAGCAGGCTATAAATCGGTTATTTTAGGGGCCTATGAAATGAAAAAAATATTTCCGTTAATGATGACTGCGGCGGGGACTATTAAGCCTGCAAAGGTTTTGATATATGGAGTAGGGGTAGCCGGTTTACAGGCCATAGCAACGGCAAAGCGCCTTGGAGCTATAGTAAAAGCCACAGATATTAGATTAGAAACAAAGGAGCAGGCAGAATCTTTGGGTGCAAAATTCATTTTAGTTGAAGGTTCTAATGGTGAATCTGAAGATGGTTATGCAAAAGAAGCTTCTGAAGATTATGCACAAAGACAAAAAGAAGCAGTTAACAAATCTCTTTTTAATGCAGATTTAGTAATTACAACTGCCGGTATACCCGGCAAAAAATCTCCCTTATTAATTACTGAGGAACAGGTTTTACAGATGAAAAATGGCGCTGTGATAATTGACCTCGCTGCAGCTCAGGGCGGTAATTGTGAAATAAGCAAACTTAATAAGACGGTTAAAAGAAATGGAGTAAAAGTAATTGGGACCAGCATAGCACCGGAAAGTGTTTCTACTAATGCCAGCGATTTGTATGCTAAAAACATGTATAATTTTATCATGCATCTTACAGAGAACAACCAATTTAAATGGGACCTGGAAGAACAAATAACAGATGAGACTTTAATTGTTCATAATGGAATAATACGACAACCAAAAAGCGAATAAGATGACTGGATTGATGCAATTTATTAGTGATAATCTCCAAATTATTTACATTCTGATCCTTGCAATATTTGTAGGTGTAGAGGTAATTAAACATATTCCGGCGGTTTTGCATACGCCTCTTATGTCTGGCGCAAATGCTCTAAGTGGAGTGGTAGTAATAGGTGCTATTTTGGTAATGTTACAATCAGACCCGGATGATTATTTTGCATTAGCCCTGGGTTTTATAGGAGTAGTGCTTGGAATTATAAATGTGGTTGGTGGATTTGCGGTAACCGGAAGAATGCTTCAAATGTTTAAAAAGAAAAATTAATGAGCATATCATTAAGTATTATCTATCTGATAGCTACTATAGCTTTTATTCTAGGACTAAAAAAGTTGGGGCACCCCGCCACAGCAAAAAATGGAAATTTAATTGCGGCTTCAGGAATGGCTCTTGCCATTGCAGCCACAATTTTTATTCATGATCTCCAAATCCCAATCTCTATATATATACTTATTGGTTTAGCCCTATTAACAGGTTCTGCAATTGGCGGTTGGATGGCTGTTAAAGTTAAAATGACCAAAATGCCCGAATTGGTTTCTTTGTTTAATGGTTTTGGAGGAGCAAGTGCCGCCCTGATTGGATTGGTAGAATTCAGTAAAAATGTTGGCGACAAGATGCAGGCCACTACCATTGTCTCGGGAATAATAATAGGTGCGATCACATTTTCAGGAAGTCTTATAGCATGGGGTAAATTAAACGGTTCAATAAAAAGTGTCGTGACTATTCCCAGATACAACACCATCAATAATATATTTATTCTGGCCATCATCGCGTTCGCTGTATTCACGGTCAGTACTGGCGCAAGCGATCAGGCTATAATTTTTGGCTTACTTGGGGCAGGTTTGATTTACGGAATCTTATTTGTACTCCCTATCGGAGGCGCAGATATGCCTGTGGTAATTTCATTATTGAATTCCTTAACAGGTATTGCGGCTGCTATCACTGGGATTTTATATTCCAACATGGTAATGTTAGTAGGGGGTATTCTCGTTGGTTCTGCCGGTATTATTCTTACCATTGCCATGTGCAAGGGAATGAACAGGACCCTTGGTGCCGTAATATTTGGTGCTTTCGGGGGCACAGATTCAGCCGCCGGGACAGATAAACGTCTTGGGTCCATCAAAAAAACAAACCCAAGTGATGCCGCAATTATGATGAACTATGCCAACAGTGTAATAATTGTTCCTGGTTACGGATTGGCTGTTGCCCAGGCACAACACGTTATACATGAATTGGAAGAATTGCTAACCGAAAAAGGTGTTGATGTTAAATATGCTATTCACCCCGTTGCAGGTCGAATGCCGGGCCATATGAATGTTTTACTGGCGGAGAGTAATGTGGATTATTCCTTGTTGGTTGAAATGGAGGATATTAATTCTCACTTTAAAAATACGGATGTTGTTCTGGTTGTAGGGGCCAACGATGTAGTAAATCCGGCTGCACATAACGACCCCTCAAGTCCCATCTATGGGATGCCCATATTGAACGCCGAAAATGCAAAACATATCATTGTTAATAAGCGTACCATGAATGCAGGATATGCCGGAATAGAAAATGAATTATTCTATAATTCTAAAACGGTGATGCTCTTTGGAGATGCCAAAGATGCATTGACCAGTCTTGTAAGCGAATTGAAAAACATGTAAAGAAGCTTTCAAGTTTTCCATTACGGAGGTTAAGCCCAATCTGATACCAAAAAATTTGTTTTATTCTATTTTTTTTAATGCCTGCATATTTTTTGTTCTTCCATGGATGTAAGTACTGAGAGTTTTAATCGACAAAAAAGCATCTGCACAAATCAGCATTAATTAACAAAAATTAATCATGAGCACAAATTTCATAAAACATACTGGCATATTATTCGCATTGTCAATCGTTATTGTCAATGGCAATTCGCTATTAGCCCAGCAATCTGATGCAAAATCTAAAGCATTGCTGAACGCTTTAACAGAGGTTAATGGAGGCTATCAGAAAATTGCTGCAAAGAGAGACGTGCAGTTCACATACATCTATGATAATTTAGATAATGGAAAAGATGTTTCCACTGAACGCCATATTTTTAACGGCGAACATTCATGGGGCTCTTACAAGGTACATCAACGAAATGTATTGCCAAATCAGAAAGGGCTGGCCATACAATCTTTGGTTAATGGTAAACCAGCTCTAAGCCTGGACGGGAGTCCCATTTCAGATGAAAAGGCACTTGCGGGAACCGTTTTTTTACGAAAAGTAAACTTTTATTGGTTTACGATGATGTATAAATTAAAAGACCCGGGAACCATTTATAGCTACTTAGGAACCGAAAAGGTTGATGGTATAACCTATGACAAGGTAAGCTTAACATACAATGGTAATATCACCGGAAAAGAAAAGAATGATGAGTATATCCTGTATTTTAATCCAGATACCCATTTAATAGATCTGTTCTATTTTTCGTTGCCGGATTGGGGAATAGACGACCCCATTTTAAAAATGACCTTAACTTATGAGATAGTCGATGGTATTTATCTGACCACTGTTCGCGAGTCTTTCGGTCCCAATGAAAAGGGAGAGTATGTTTTAAATGGCAGATATACTTTCAAGGATATTAAATTCAATAATGGTTTTAAGGCTGAAGATTTTAAACTTTAATATAAGCATTACAAACAGCTTAATTCAGGACTGTTTATTCAAGATATAAGACTTTTTGTTTTATTTAAAGGGACTCTTTAGAATTATAGGAGGATGCCAAACAGCAAAATAGCTGTTTTTTACTATTGAATCTCCTGACTGTAACAATTTACCAATAGCTTCATCTTTTTATTAACGCTTTCCATTGAACATTTTAATAATTTATATGGAGAAGTTAGTATTTATACTGATTCATCTGGGACTACCTTTTTTAATACTAACAGATTTTTTCTTTCGTAAACCTAAAAGCAATATTGGATTATTAGCGAAGTCCATTTTATACGCTGCCATTCTCTATTTTCTGTTCCTATGGGGGCAATGGCCCCTGGTAGGCAGCTATTATCTTAGGTATCTTATGCTTCTCCTCATAATCTGCATTACAGGCAGAGCTTTTGTCTGGTTCAGATCTGGCAACCTAGGGAAACCCAAGCAGACGTCAAATAAGAATAGTTATGTAAAGGAGGGAACGCCATTAGGGTTGGTAGGAATTTCCGGATTTTCGCAGGAACCCCACCTTCATTTTCAGGCAGCAGTTTATAATAAGGATTCCTTATTGGTAGGTATTCCCATTAAATTTAAGGGTAGAACTTTATCCCGAAATGACTTGTATAAGAATTGATCAAATCCGGTTCGCAGCCATGGTGATAAGAATCTAAAATTCCATGTCTATGTTGCTGTCATTTTTAATTATTCCAGTGATCAATTTTAGGACCAACTATAGTTTTAGCCAAAATCTTTTAAGATGTACATTCAAAAAGCTAATATTGCTGTCTATACTAAGCCGCATGGAGTCCAAACGAAATGTACCTTTAATAATCAGCGCTTTCTTCGCTATTTATGTGATCTGGGGTTCTACCTATTTACTCAACAAGATCGCGGTAGCGGAACTACCGCCTTTTATGCTCGCAGGTGTTCGTTTTACCACGGCCGGACTTCTAATTTTTGGGATTGCCGCTCTAATGGGCAAAAGCCTGCGTATTACCAAAAAGCAGCTGGGAAATACCATCCTGGTGGGTTTCCTTTTTCTTAGTTTTGGGAATGGGGTAGTGGTATGGGCCCTGAAATATGTAGATAGTAACTTTGCTGCACTGGAGATCTCTGCCCAACCCCTGATAGTACTACTCATGATGTGGATTTTGCAAGGGAAGAAAATACAAGCCAGTTCCATAGTAGGGATTTTTTTGGGGATTATAGGGATGTACTTACTTATAAACCAAAAAGCAGTGTTGGAGCAGGAAAACGCCTTGCTGGGAATAGGTTTGATCTTTTCCGCCATGCTCGCCTGGGCCTATGGCAGCCTTTTTGTGGTCCGGGCAGATTTCCCGAAAAACTTTTTTGTAAACACGGGCTACCAGATGTTTATGGGTGGACTAATGCTGGGCCTTATGAGCCTGGCTTTTGGCGAAACCTGGAGCTCGCCCACTACCTGGAGTGCAGAAACCAACTGGTCCATGCTATTACTTATTATTTTTGGCAGTATAGTGGCCTTTACTTCCTTTAATTATCTCTTAAAAAATGTTTCGCCGGAAAAGGTGGCTACCAATACCTATGTGAATCCCATCGTTGCTATGTTTTTGGGTAGCTATTTTTTGAATGAACCCATTACCCTACAGTCTATAATTGCAGCCATTGTTTTGCTTTCCGGGGTTTACTTTATCAACACCGGGAAAAAAATAGTGCTTTACTCCAGGTTTAAAAAATAGCTTATAAAGTGGCTTTAATTCTTAGGAATACCGAAGAACAAATACTAAATTGTCCGTGAATTTTTTTGAAATCACCTCTTAGTATGTCTGGAAATCATGATGAAATATGCTCTGTTGATATAATGTATATTCTCGAAAATCCTTGGGAGAAATTGCAGTGGGAGTGGAAACTTGATAGCGAAAGTGAACGGCAGGAAACGCTGCAATTTATTAAGGATCTTCTTAAATTGGCGCAACAGGGCGGGTATTCCAAAATATGGAAAACCCCGGACAGTGAACCACTGGCCATTGTTGGTGGGTATAAAGTTGAAGATAAGAAATATGCAACCTTCTTTGTATCCAGTAAACATATGGAAGAATATGGAATGCAGATAAGTTTTGACATGCGCAAAATAGCCAAAGAGCTAGCTGTACAATTTAAGGGGTGTAGCATTAGCCAGTACGCCGAAGCAGATGATACGGATCGCATATCATGGTATCGGTTTCTGGGGTACAAACACAAACCGGAAAAAGATATCGGTAATAGAAGATATTTCGAATATGCGTCGCCGGAATAGTTTAGCGGCTATTATTTATCATAAGAACAATAGTAAGGAAACAGCACTATTTGGCACCAACGAAAGAACTAAACAGATTCTTATTCATCTTGCCAAAATCTTTCCTGCGTAAAGTATAGTTTCTTTTTTAAAGTAATTATATTGACTTAGTTAAATTTGTTAATAGAAAAATAGTATCTTAGAATTTCAATTACTAGCCTAAAACAACTAAAATTATGAGCCACGGAAATAATAACCCACCATCCGACCCACCAGGCAAACCAGTAAAAATTACCTTGACAGTAGAAGCAAGTAGCCTTTTTGCGCTTGGAGGTACAACTTATACTCAGGACCAGGTGGACGCTTTATGCACACTTAGCGATGATAATAACGATGGAACTTCAACTGATGTGAAAACCTATGTGGCCAATGTTTATCTTAATCATAACGTGCAATGGGTAGGAGAAGTCAGATATCCCGAGGGTGTTGACAAAGGATTTTCTATTGCCATAGATAGCATTGTACATGAAGCCTCACAAATCTCCGACCCGGATGCTCCTTCAAACCAGAATTTTTTTGCTGACGGCACCATTGAAGGAGGGGGAGGCAGGTCTTCCAATGTTAACGCGGTTGTCAATAATAACCAAAGTTTGATAAATCAACTTGATGTATACACCATCAATTTTAGTGTATATGACCAGCAAAATAACAATTTCTCATTTCTAATTGATCCCAAATTAAGAGCTAATAATTAATTTAAATTGTTAACATTCAATAATTTTATTAAAGCCTGCTTTACCGCAGGCTTCGTTTGTTTTTGCAATATAGGCAGTTTGGCCCAAGACCAAAGCGTGGCCGATAGTCTGAAAAAGATTTATCATGAAGGTAAGCTGAAGGGCGAAGCTAAGTTAGAACTATTACGAAATTTGTCTTTTAACGAAGTGAATGATCTTGAGTTATCCTTAAAATATGCCACAGAATTGATAGCTCTCTCCAAGTTAGAAAGCAATCAGTTATATCTATATAGGGGATTCCGTCAAAAAGGAGATATAGATCGCTTATTAGGTAATTTAGATATTGCCTTAAATAGTTATTTCAAGGCCGAGGTCGCAGCGATTAAAGCTGTCTATATTTCAGGCGAAGGAATTGCTAATATGTGTATTGCAGATACATATTCTGAAATTGGAAACTCCAATAATGCTCAAATTTATTACGACAAAGCAATTAAACTCTTAAGGCAGACAGATGATACGGTTCGTTTAGCAACTGCCTTATTAAATGCTGGAGATGAAGCTTTTAATATTGCAAAATACGACTTGGCATTGCAATATTTTGAAGAGTCAGGTAACCTTTTCAAGAAGTCCAATTATTTAATTGGATCTGCTTATAACAAGGGTAATATTGGAATGGTGTATGCTGAGCAAGGAAACAATAGCCTTGCTGAAGAGAATATCAATGAAGCCATAAAAATACTTGAGGAATTGGAAGATTATTCCCCTATAGCAGAATACCTCACCTATATTTCTGATATTTATTTAAAGAAAGGGGACCTACCCACGGCATTGGATTATACTAAAAGAAGCCTGAATCTGGCCAAAAAGTATGGTTTAAAAAAACAGATCAGTGAATCTAACCTTCAGCTCTCCGAGCTATACGAACAAGCCGGAAACCTGGTAGCATCTTATAAATATTATAAGGAGCATATTGTGTATAGAGACAGTGTAAGAAACCTTGAAACCGTACAGCAAATGGCGGATCAACGCACGAATTTTGAAGTCTCCCAAAAGCAGACAGAGGTAGACCTGGCAGAGCAAAGAGAAAAAAACCAGCGTAATATGACCATTGGTACGGCCATTGCACTAGTGTTAATAGGCATCATGGCAATAGGTCTGTACCGGCGAAATAACTTTATCAGAAAAACAAAACAAATCATTGAGGAAGAAAAAGAACGCTCAGATAAACTCTTACTCAATATCCTCCCAGAAGAAACGGCGCTGGAACTAAAGGAAAAAGGAAAGGTAAAAGCCAAAAAATACGATGCAGTAACGGTTTTATTTTCAGATTTTAAAGGTTTTACGAGTTATTCCGAAAAGCTGTCGCCAGAGGCTTTGGTAGAAACCGTGGATTTTTACTTTTCAAAGTTTGATGCCATTATAGAAAAACACAGCCTGGAAAAAATTAAAACCATAGGGGATGCCTATATGTGCGCCGGAGGTTTGCATGATAATGAAAAGGACCACGCCGACAGAATGATCTCGGCAGCCCTAGAAATTGCCGCCTTTGTAGAAGAGACTAAAAATGATATGGCTGCAAGTGATCTAACTTTTGATATCCGTATTGGCATTAATACCGGTCCTGTGGTAGCCGGGGTAGTGGGGACCCATAAATTTGCCTATGATATCTGGGGCGATGCGGTAAATGTGGCCTCGCGGATGGAATCAAATTCAGAAGCCGGGAAGATCAATATCAGTGAAAATACCTACGAATTAATAAAAGACAGTTATGACTGTGCCTTCAGGGGAGAAATAGAGGTTAAGAACAGAGGGAGTCTAAAAATGTATTACGTGGAGGGGATGAAAAGTAGCGTTCCTGCTTAAACAATAAGGATTGCATCAGCATACTTGTATTGAGAAGATATTCTCGGTTTAGAGCCAAACAAATTTAAGAACGAGCTAAATTGATAATGGTGCGGTATTAGACGCTAAGTAATTGACAAATTAAATATCTTAGCATTAGATATGACCAGAGATTTTATACAAATAAATGACTTCATAGTACTTTTAGAATATGCAGATTCTAAAGAGGAGAATATTGATAGCTGCGGTTTTGATGAAGATGTCATAGCTTTTGCTTTTTATGGTGCAGGCAACGTAGATCTTAAGGTAAAATACGGTGCTCATCAAAAAAGCTATAACAATACCAAGGGGCTGGCCATGTCTTTTTTTGCCAATGAGAATGTTAAGTTTATACATACTGTTTCCAAACATAAAAAACTGTCTTGTGTGGTTATTCTTTATAGTCTTAAGAATTTAAAAGAACTACCGGATAGTGAACGCGAAGTCTATTCACAATATGTAAATGAGCTTATAAACCCAAATAGCGATTACGTTGAAGGCCCTACTTTTTTTATGGATCATAACATGCAAAATGCGGTCGATAAAATTTTTGCAAACACTTACGAGGGCCCGGCCAGGTTCTTATTTCTAAGGAGCCAGGTTACGGAATTACTGTCTCATTTTTTTGCCAAAGTATCAGGTTCAGCCAAAGATAAGACCAAAACAATAAAGAATACTGACAGGGAAAAGTTATATGAGGCCAGAGAAATCCTTACTAAAAATATGGAGACCCCGCCATCCATAGCGGAACTTTCAAGAATGATCGGATTAAACGATTTTAAACTCAAAAAGAGTTTCAAGGAATTGTTTGGTTTTCCTGTTTACAAATACCTGCAAAATGAACGTCTTATAAAGGCCCATGATCTTCTAAGTTCCAAAGAGGTTACCATACAGGAAGCGGCATGGTCTGTAGGCTATGAAAGCCTGAGTTCATTTTCGAACGCTTTTATCAAAAAGTATGGCTTTAGACCCAGTGAGGTAAAGTCATAATCCTTTTCGAACAAATTTCAATCCTTTTCAAACAAATAAGTCATAAGGCTTAGTCGCAAATTTGCATTGTAATCTTAAAACAATGTGATAATGACTTCTTTAAACTTTGATACACAAACCATCATATTAGTACTGGCAACCCTTTTAACCGGGCTTACAGCAGGTCTTTGCTTTACCTGGAACAATGCGGTTACTCCCGGTATTGGACAACTGGTTAATATGGGTTATTTGCGCTCTTTTCAGGAAATGAACAGGGCCATTATTAACCCAATATTCCTAATAACATTCTTTGGTCCGTTCTTTTTGCATATAGCCAACATCTTTTTATTCAAATCATCTTCCGGGACCCTATTATGGATGGTTATGGCATCAGCCGCTTTGTATATTATTGGGCTGGTTGCAGTCACTATATTCGGAAATGTACCCTTGAATGAGCTATTGGATAAAACAGATTTGATGCAGGCCAGTGCCGAAGAATTAAAACTGTTACGGGACAAGTTCGAAGTAAAATGGAACAGGTTTCATCTTATCAGAACCGTAAGTACAGTACTATCCTTCTTATTACTGCTTATTATCTGTTTTTGCAGAACAAATACCATAAATACATAATCTATAAATCTTAAAAATTAACATCATGAAAAAAGAACAAAACATTTTAGTATTAGGCGGTAAAGGAAAAACAGGCCGTCGCGTTGCAAACCGTTTAGTTAAAAAAGGGCAAACCGTTAGAATAGGATCACGTAGTGAAAATCCCTCTTTTGATTGGGAAGATCCTTGGACATGGAAAGGAGCATTGCAAGGAATGGAGAGCGTTTATATCACGTTTCAACCAGATTTGGCGGTTCCGGGCGCAAAAGAAGCCATTGAAGGATTTACAAACCTGGCTGTGGAGTCCGGTATTCGGAAAGTGGTACTACTTTCAGGGAAAGGGGAGCAAGAAGCAGAAGAATGCGAGCGAATTGTCATGAATTCCGGTTTGGATTGGACTATTGTGAGAGCGAGCTGGTTTAATCAGAATTTTAGTGAAAGTTTCTTCCTGGATCCTATTTTGGCGGGCCATGTAGCTTTGCCAAAGAATGAAGCCCAGGTACCTTATGTAGATGCCAATGATATTGCAGATGTGGTGGTTGCCTCTTTACTTGATGATAAGCATAATAGCGAAATCTACGAGTTAACAGGTCCACGTACGCTTGCTTTTTCAGATGTGGTCCGTGAAATATCTGCGGCAACAGGCAGGGAAATTCAATTCACACCAATTAGCATGGAAGAATACAATGCAATGATGAAGGAATTTAATTTGCCTGATGACTATCTATGGCTAATCAATTATTTGTTTGAAGAAGTTTTGGTAGAGAGTAATTCAATGATCACTAATGATATTGAAAAAGTATTGGGAAGAGAACCCATTGATTTTACTACATATGCCAATGAAGTTGCGAAATCTCATGTTTGGGATGGAGTAGGGATGGAGCGGATATAATATTATTCTTAACCAATCCATTTTGGATCATCTATTATATAAACCTAATAACATAAAGACAATGGAAATTAAAAGAGCAATAATATCAGCAGCAATGGTATGGGCCATAGGCGTTACGGCATATATCTTATCTTTTTTTGTAAAAATCCTGGATAATACGGAATTACAGGCAAATATTGTACTCACTTTGGCTTTGATACCAGGTGTAATCCTTGGCGCAAAATATTACTATAAAACCGGAGCAGAAACAAATGGTTTTAAATTAGGGGTTTTCATGTTTTTGGTAACCATATGTTTTGATTCCTTAATAACTGTTCCCTTATTTATTATCCCAGCGGGTGGAAGTCATCTTACATTTTTTGCAGACGCCTGGTTTTGGTTTATTGGACTGGAGTATATTTTGGTGGTAGGGATTTATGCAGCCTTCAGGATAAAAAACCTGAGAGAAAGAGCCGGTTAGAAATTTTCTTGTAACATTTTTTAGAAATAGTTGTCTAATTAATAACATATTACACTTTTTAAGTTAAACATCTAACGAATTCTTATATGAACAAATTATTTTTATTCGCTGCCTTATTATTGCTTTGGCAGGTACCGGCGCAGCAAAAATTTACAAGCTCACAATGGCAGGAAGACCTGCGGTTTTTACAAAATACCGTTCATGAAGATTATCCTTTTCTATTTAAAAAGACCACGGCAGCGGCTTTTGACGAAGCTATAGCTGAATTTGACAAGGCCATTCCTCAAATGCAGGATCATGAGGTTCTTGTCGGTTTCAGTAAGATAATAGGGATGTTCAAATACGGGCATACCAGAGTAAGTTATTCTGAAGGACCTGTACAATATCATGAACTTCCCATCTATACTCACTATTATAAAGATGGAATTTATATTCATGGAGCATATAAAGCGTATGAATCTATAGTAGGTGCAAAAATCCTGGAAGTAGAAGGGAAGCCTATAGCAAATGTTTTAGAGGCAATATATCCTGTAGTTCCTGCCGAAAATGAGCAATTTTTTAAAGCATATGGAGGTAATTATTTGTTGGTTCCCGAAGTGCTACACGCACAAGGTGTCACAAAAACCCTAAAAAACAAGATTACGTTTAAAGTAGAAAAGGAAGGTAAGACTTTTATTACAGAAGTAACAGCCGGCAAACCACTAAATGGGCACCTTGCCTATGGGGAGGTAAAACCAGATACAGATTGGGTAGGAGCAAGAGACCAGTCAAACAGCCCTTATTACCTAAAAAACCTGGACAAGATCTATTATTTTGAATACCTGCCGGAACATAAGGCGGTTTATGTGCGCCATAGCCAGATACAAGATGATCCTGATGAAAATATCCCTGCATTTTATGAGCGCCTGTTTGACTTTGTAGAAAATAATGACGTAGAGCGCTTGATTCTGGATGTCCGTTTAAATGGGGGTGGCAATAACTACAAGAACAAACCTATAGTTACGGGTATTATAAAGTCTCAAAAGATTAATCAGACCGGGAAATTTTTCGTTATCATAGGGCGTCGCACATTTTCGGCTTGTCAGAATTTAGTGAACGAACTTGATAATTATACAAATGCTATTTTTGTAGGTGAACCTACCGGTGAGAATATTAATTTTTATGGGGACAACAGGCGTGTAGAATTGCCAAACTCCAAGCTGGCCATTTACCTATCCTTTGCCTGGTGGCAGGATAAGCCACAATGGGAAAATGCAGATTATACTGTGCCCCATTTGGCTGTAGAACCCACCTTTGAGGACTATAGTGCCAATGAAGATCCGGTATTGGAGGCCGCTCTCAATTTTTCTGCCGATAATTTTATAATAGATCCAATGGGTTATCTGACCCAGTTATTTATGGATGGAAAGTATGAGTTGCTCGCTACGGAAGCCCAGCGGCTGGTGCAGGATCCTGCGTATAAGTTTTTCAATTTTGAGGCAGAATTTAATAAAGCTGGTTATCAACTATTGGGCTCAGGACAATTTGAAGGGGCGCTGTATGTCTTTGAAATGAATACCAAACTTTTTCCGGAATCTCCTAATACCTGGGACAGCCTGGCAGAAGGTTACTGGAAATCCGGTGATTCTGTCAAGGCTAAAGAATATTATACTAAAGCCATTAGCCTGGACCCAAAAGGACCAACAGGTGAGAATGCACGGGAAATGCTGCATGAAATGGAGCGTGGACATTAAACCCAGTCAGGAATAATTCGATTGAGTTAACAATTAGTGATTTTGAATTTGGATAGTATAATTTCCTATATCTTTAGAATAACTTAAAAGATAATTATGAAACTATCCATTTACGCTTTATTCCTTTTCGCTTTTACTTTTATTTGCTGCAATACGCCTAAACCGTCAGATAAGATTGCTGATAAAGAGGAATCCACAAAACCACTCCCATATTTTACATATCATAAAGAGAATCTGTTTCCCGGGGATGGCAGCTTGCTGCGTGCTGAAGACGGGGTTGAACTGGAAGATGGAAGAATTGTAGTAGTAGATCAGGCCAATGGCCTAAGAATCATTGAAAAAGATGGTGCTAATCGCCCGTTTGGCGATTTCGCAGCTGCCGGTTTTGTTCATCTTCCACCGGAGCAGACTGCATCGCCTAATGGTATGGTTCTGGAACACGACGGGAAACATATTCTAATGTCTGACGTTGCAGACGGAAAGATATACAGGGTGAATATAGACTCGGAAGTAGTAGAAATGATTTATGACCATCCTTATGGTGTTAATACAATCTACAGGGATAAAACCGGGGCATTGTGGTTTTCCCAATCCACTGAGAGTACGAATTTAGAAGAAATGTTTCGTGATGTGAATTTACCGGTACCCCATGGAGCGGTTTTCAGAATGGCCGACTTAAAAAGTCTGCCTGTTATAATTATGGACAGTTTACATTTTGCCAATGGTATTACCATGGATAAGGAGGAAAAACGCCTTTATATTTCGGAAACCATGATGGACAGAGTACATAAATTTGAAGTAGACACAAATAGCGGTTCTGCCAAATATGTTGGAGTGGCTGCCAATGTAGGGACTCCGGATAATTTATTAATTGATAATGAAGGTCGGCTAGTCGTAGCTTCACCTCTGTACAATCAGGTAATTGCCATAGATTTTAAAAACCATTCTCGGCATGTGCTGTTTGATGGTTCCACAAAGGATAATTTAAAGATTACAAACGAATGGAATCGAAGGAGCCATTTGGGACTGGAAAGACTTGAATTATTATCGCCAGATCTGTTTAGTCCACTACCGGGATTACTCACAGGGATGTTCTTTTCTAATGATGGCCAAACACTTTATATAACAAACCTGGGGAATGATATTTTAAAATATGACTTCTAGTTTTTCAATGCACCTTTTCCTTTAAATAAATTTTTTGAGTTGAAAGATGTGTTGAAGTAGGTTAAAAGTGTCAAATAATAGTCAGCCTTACAAAACCTTTGTATTTGCCTCATTCAGATTCAAATCAAGCTCATTGAAATTATTAGCAGCTTTTACCAATAGCGTAGATCCTATGGTTTCAAACAATTGATTTGTTTTTAATACGAATTCGGCTTGTTTTTCAATTTTAAAATTTGGTATTCCCACCAGGGTGAGATCAGTGGACGCAGATTGCTGTTCAATTATAGTATAAAACGCTTCCTGTTCTACAGCATTGTTAATAATTCTAATTTCTACATTAACCCTTAAATCTTCGACCAGTTTAGTTATTTTAGAATGAATCAGGTTACTTTCCACATTGTTGTTATTCACAAACAAAACCCGGATAACGGTATTGTTCCATTTCGGTGAAGCAATAATAAAACGTGCAATATTTAACATCATCTCGGCATTCTTGCTGTCCGTTTCACGCCACCAAAGGTCTACAGTGCTATAGTTTCCAAATTTTGTTTTCCTGTCAAAATCCAAATACAACAAATTATAGTCCAAATACAGCAAGGTTTCAGTCATTTTGGAATATTCTACAGAATTTTCCAAACCTTTTGGCCATCCCATCATTATGGTATTTGGTTCAACCCCCGAAAACCCAAAAACAGTGGCAATATTTGTAATACCACTATAAATGTTATCCACTTTTACCTGCCTTCCAAAAATACCAAGTTCCTGAAGGGATTCGTCCCTTACAACCTGTTCCGTTTTTTTTAAAGGGGTATCATCTTTTGTATCGAGGATAAGCTTAAAATTTGTAACAATTCCGGTACGACCTGAGACCGTTTTACATAATTCCAATAAATAATATTGATGATCACTTTTGCCGCTAAAGAGAATAATATTTGGATTCCAGTTGGTATTTTCGTCCACCTTGGCATCTATCTTTTTTAGTCCTTTGTTAACCACATTTTCCCATACACTTCGCCATACATCGTTTGATTGCAGCTTGACCTCCTTTCGTTGCAAACCAAAATATAGTCCCCCGATGATCGCCAATGCAGCTAACATGGCAATCATATCCAACTTAAACATAACCGCAAAGCAGGCAACAAAACCAAGGAGGCCTATCCAGCGTTTAATTTTAAAGGATGGCTGAAAATCCGGGTTTGCCCAACTTTCCAGGTAATAGGAAATATTGATAAAACCGTAGGCAGTCAGATAAAACATGGAGACCACACGGGCAATAATGTCTAATTCCCCTATAAGAATTCCTGCCTCTGCGATAATAAAAACCATAAGCAGGGCATTCACAGGCTCGTTATTGGTTCCTTTTCCTTTACCAAATATTTTAGGGGTTACCTTATCCATAGACATAGCCTGCAATATCCTTGGCCCCCCAAGTATACCACCTAAGGCCGAAGACAGGGTTGCTCCCCAAATTCCGGCGACCACCGCGGGTGCAAACAGGGCAATTTTCATTAAAATATTATAATCTGTTTTCAGAACATCCGGATTAATAGTAAATGCAATAAAAACAGCAAGGCCAAGATAGACTACAAGACCACATCCAATCGCGGATAAGGTCCCTACGGGAATAGATCTTTTTGGGTCTTTTAAATCTCCACTCATGGCAATACCCGCGGTAAAACCAGTAACTGCGGGAAAAAATATAGCGAAGACCACTTCAAGGGGTACTGCGCCTTCTGTTGAAAAAAGCGGTACGGATTCTGGTGCAATATCAGATGATCCTGAAAAGATGGCAACCAGTGAAACCGCTATGGCTGCCAATATAAAATATTGTGCTTTCAGGGCCAGGGAAGTACTTATTAAGGCAATCACCGTTAATGCCAACAAGGCAATAGTTCCTGTTATCCTGATGTCGTTCACAGACATGCCAAATCCAAAATACGCATTAAAACTCTCGGAGAAACCTACTAAATAAAGGGCTATGGACAAGGCTGTACCTACATATAAAGCTATGCCTATTGAGCCGCCAATAGGAATTCCCATACTTCGGGATAGCACATAATAAATACCGCCGGCACCTATCTTTTTGTCTGTGGCCACAGAGGATACACTTAAACCCGTTGTAACTGCGATTATATGGGCAATAATAATTATAACGATGGCACCCAAAAGACCTGCATTACCAACTACCCAGCCCAAACGCATATACATAATAACACCTAAAATAGTGAGTATGGAAGGGGTAAAGACTCCTGCAAAAGTGCCAAACTTCTTCTTTTCTGCCATAGATTAGATTCGGTTGTCCGTGAAGGTTCTCAAAAGACCCGTAAGATAGCCAATATTTATGATCCGAAAACTTTGGATGTTACGATACTAAGGTTTTATGCTAGAAATTACTAATCTCTTATTATATATGAAATATATTGTCCTGTATTAAAGGATAAAAACATAGGTTTTTACTATCTTTAATTGAGTATTTTCATATCCAAATCCCATGCGTTTACTGTCATTCCTAATTATATTTCTTATGTTATTAAGCTGCAAGACGGATAAGAAGGAAACACCTTTAAAAAACAACGTAATGCCCCAGCGCGGGGAATTGAGTTGGGAATCCCAAATTTTTTTAGGGAACCGATTATTCTCTGAAAAAACCTGTATTACCTGCCATGATGTCCATAAGTCAACCATTGGACCCTCTGTTAAAGAAATCATGGACGTCTACCAAGCCAAAAATGGCGATATCTTTGCATTTTTAAAAGGCAGGGCTAAGCCCATTGTTGACACAACTCCCGAACAAGTGGCCATAATGCAGGCAAATATTGACGGTTTTCTTCAGGAAATATCCGATGAGGAATTACAAACCATAGCTACCTATATGCAGCATGTTGATGATATAAATCCCGATTAAAGCAGGTTTAGAATTCAGCTACACTTCCCCATCAGGTATGGTCAATAATACAATAGCCAGAAGCTTCTGTTTCAGCAGTGATCAGTGAGCGGACACCCAATTTATTGGGAGAACGGATGAATTATTGTAAATTCATACCACTATTATTAGTTTATAGAATGAAAGCACCCAGAATTATTTTTACGGTTATACTCGCCATTCTGATGGGCTGTAATACAGCTACCAAAAAGAAAAAAGAAGTTAAAACACTTGCGGAAAACAATATTCCCAAGGTGGTTACCAAGGATATAGAAGAGGGGATAAAAGCCAATATCGCCAAAAAGGTAGAAGAAGGAGGCGGCTATTTTAATATGACTTCAAAAGGGAAGGAATTAAGATTAAAATTGGTACGCGTACATACCGAATACCTTTCAAATTTAGGCCCCAGGCGTCATTTTGCATGTGTAGACCTGGCCGATATAAGCGGCGACGTATACGATGTGGATTTCTTCCTGGATGGCGATCCGGGTAGTATGTCGGTTACAGAAACTACTTTGCACAAGCTTAACGGAAAACCTTTTTATACCTGGAAACAGCGTGAAGACAAGACCTGGTATAGGATGCCGGTTCAAGATGCTACATCAGATCTGCTTGGGGTAATCGAAGGAGAAGACCAATTTGAATTTCATTATGAAGTCACCCTGCCGGAACTGAGAGAGCCGGCAAAAATGTGGATTCCTATTCCACAAACTGATGATTATCAAACTGTTGAATTACTCACTATTAATGCTCCTACAGAGCATCAGATACTTGAGGAACAAAATTATGGTAATTCTATATTTTATATGGAACTTTCCCCGGAACACAGTGGAAAGAAACTGGAACTTGTTTATGATGTTCAAAGGCGTGAGAAAATGCCTTATTCGGATGTTTCGGAGCTTGAAAAATATCTTAACCCCAGTTTACTGATGCCCGTGGGTGACCGGTTTAAGGTTTTGGCAGATTCCATTATTGGCTCCAAAAACAGCGAAGGAACCATCATGCAGGCAAGAGCATTGTATGATTATGTAATTGACAATATGCGCTATATTAAGGCTGGAAGGTATGGTACTGGCGATGCCGTTTATGCATGCGATGCGCTTACCGGCAATTGCACGGAGTTTCATTCACTTTTCATTTCCCTTGCCAGATCTGCAGGAATCCCGTCAAGGTTTGCAGTGGGAGCATCAATTCCGTCAGATCGCGACGAAGGAGGCATTGATGGTTACCACTGTTGGGCAGAATTTTATGCAGAGGGGAAATGGTGGCCTGTAGATATTAGTGAAGCTAACAAATACAGTGCCCTGGCCACTTATTATTTTGGCCGGCATCCGGCAAATCGAATAGAATTCAGCAAAGGACGAGATCTTCTAATAAAACCCGGTCCATCTAGCGGACCCATCAACTTTCTGGCATATCCTGTTATGGAAATTGGAATAACTCCAGCGTTTCCTAAAACTTTTTTCTCTTTTCAAAGAAAGTCTTCGAAAGAAACCTCCTGAATCTGAGAAATCTGCTATGATACGGTATCCTTCGGATGTTCTTCCCCTTCTTTAGCAGGGTGTTCTTCGCCTTCTTCAGAGGGGTGTTCTTCCCCTTCTTTTTTAGGATGCTCTTCGCCTTCTGCTGAGGGATGTTCTTCACTTTCGGAAGTGGCTTCAGCAGGATGCTCCTCGCTCTCAAATTGTTCTGTTTGTTCTTCGGTGCTTTCTTTCTTCTTTTGGTCCCTGCAAGAGCTAATTGCGCCGGCTCCAACAAAACAAAACAAGAGCAGCATCAATGTAACATATTTAAGTTCTTTTAATTTGCTCATAACATCAAATGATTTATTAATTAAAAATTCCAGTAAAAAAGGCAGCTAATTGCTAGATATAAAGATAAAGAATTTTGTTAGAACACCTTGAATTCATTCCAAGATTTAAGCGGTGCGTATCCACTGGGATAAAACTTTCGTAAAACACTAAACGCAAATGAAAATTGGAATCTGCAAACAGAGTCCATTCCCGTAGTATCCCAAAACTGCATAAGGAGATGGAAAGGGAAATGCTAATTCTGCGAGATGTTGCCTGTAAGCCTAAGCCCGGATTTCATTTATTTCCTAAGACATTAGGATTCTGATTGTTACAAAATAATTTAAAAATCAGAAAAAGAAAAATAAAATTTACCGGATTTATATTACTGCTTTTTTATGCCACTTTTTGTAATTTACCATCATGGTTTAAACCCGTAAATGAGTTATCAAATAATTTGCTAAAAATCAAAAAAATATGAAGGTAAAAAATATTAAAGCCTATGGAACAGTAGCTGCAGATGCAGATTTAAAACAACTGGATATTAATAGGAGGGAAGTGACTGCAAAAGATGTTGAAATAGATATTCTTTATTGTGGCGTTTGTCATTCTGATTTGCATTTTGCCCGCAATGACTGGGGTATGACCCAGTACCCTGTAGTCCCGGGACATGAAATAGTAGGGAAGGTATTAAAAGTAGGGAAAGATGTAAAGCAGTATAAAGAAGGTGATTTAGTTGCGGTAGGATGTTTGGTGGATTCCTGCAGAAGCTGTAATAATTGTAAAAACGATTTGGAACAATACTGTCCGGAATGGGTTGGAACGTATGGAGGCTACGACAAACATTTAGAGACAAATACCCATGGAGGGTATTCCGAAACGATTGTAGTTGACGAAGCTTTTGTTTTAAGCATACCTGAAAATCTGGATTTAGCAGGTATTGCGCCGGTATTATGTGCAGGTATTACTACCTGGTCACCTCTGCGGCACTGGAATGTTGGTAAAGACAGTAAAGTGGCTGTTGTTGGTTTGGGTGGCCTGGGTCATATGGCCATTAAATTGGCAGATGCATTAGGAGCTCATGTTACCTTATTTTCCAGATCAACCAATAAAACAGATGATGCAAAAGCTTTAGGCGCAGATGAAGTAATTATTTCAACTGACGAGTCTCAAATGGAGGGTGCTATGGGGCGTTTTGATCTTATTATTGACACGGTTCCTTATGAACACGATTTAAATCCGTACGTAGGCACATTGAACACTAATGGTACCCTGGTTGTTGTAGGCTATTTAGGGCCATTGGATCCAATGCTGGTAACGGTGCCGCTTATTATGGGACGCAAATCAGTAGCTGGATCCCTTATTGGAGGCATAGCGGAAACTCAGGAGCTACTGGATTTCTGTGGGAAACATAATATTATTTCAGACATCGAAGTGATTAATATGCAGGACATAAATACTGCCTATGAACGGATGTTGAAGAGCGATGTAAAATATCGCTTCGTAATTGATATGAAATCCCTGAAAAACTAAAAAGATAAATTTATTTCAATACAATGCCAGTATACATGTATACTGGTTTTTTTGTGCCTCAGACTATCTGAAAGCATACTTTGGATGTGGATGAGACTTTGAAATAATACAGCCAGTTAGAAGGAGAAGAGCAGGAGTTAAGGAGAGGTAAAAGCATTGCAGGCCAAATTATTAGGGAAAATTACTGTGTAAATGGACATATAACCTTTAAACTTGAATATTATCGTTTTTAAACAAAATTTGTAAGAAAATATAGTTTCTTTATAATCAGAAGTTAGGAATTAATGGAATATTCGTGGGGTATTGGATTTAGTTGCAACTAAGAATACTAAATTTACGGTCATGGATAATACAGTTTTTTCTTGTCAATTTTTTTTTTTTATAAAGTGATTTATCAATAATCTAAATAATCTTTTTTATTATGCATGCTTATTTATTTCCAGGTCAGGGCACTCAATTTCCGGGTATGGGCAAAAAGTTGTTTGAAAAATCCAAATTGGCTCAGGAATATTTTAGTAGAGCTAATCAACTTTTAGGATTTTCGATCACTGATATAATGTTTAAAGGATCTGCCGCTGATTTGAAACAAACAAAGTTTGCACAACCAGCTATTTTTTTGCATTCATACATTCTGACTAAAATCCTGGGGTCCGATTTTAAACCAGATATGGTAGCAGGGCATTCTTTAGGTGAATTTTCAGCTTTAGCCGCTATAGGATCCTTAGATTTTGAATCGGCTCTGAAGCTTATAGCCAAACGAGCCTCGGCTATGCAAAAAGTCTGTGAAGTTGAAAATACAGGGATGGCCGTTGTAGTGGGATTATACGATGTTATTGTAAGGGATATCTGTGATCACGTAGACGGCGTAGTGGTCCCCGCCAACTATAATGCACTACATCAGGTTGTTATTTCAGGTGAAAAGAAAGCCCTGAAAGAAGCTTGTGATAAATTAAGTCCGGGAGCTAAGGCAGTGGTAAATTTACCTGTAAGTGGTGCATTTCACTCTCCCTTTATGGAACCCATAATTGAAGAGTTTACAATAGCCATAGACGAAACCGAATTCAAAAAGCCAATTTGTCCCATTTACCAGAATGTCGCAGGTCGCCCAAGTGTGGACATTGAACTAATCAAGAAAAATTTGATTGATCAAATGACACATCCTGTTATGTGGAGGCATACCATACTCCACATGATAGAAGATGGTGCAACTGATTTTACAGAAATTGGCCCTGGTAATTTTTTAAAGGGGCTCGTTCGTCAAATTGATAAAAATGTAGAAACCTATGGTATTTCGTAAGCAGGCCTAAACTTATGCATCCTTTTATAAAATCATTCCGGAATTGAAATAGCCCGACCTTATTTTCATCTATTGATAACATTTCTCTGCCTGTGATAGGTGCGGTACTAATTCCTGGGCAGCGCTATTTAATTGTATAGCCATTCTTAAGTGTATACATTTTGAGTATATTTAGAAATATAATAAATCAGATTTCAAACTATGCTCAACAGGATTTATATCATTTTTACGCTTCTTTTTCTTGTAATAGCTTGCAAAAGCGAAAAGAAAACAGATATCAAAACAGCATCACAGCGAATAGTAGAACACAATCACTTAACCGATGAAGAAAAATCCGAAGGATGGACTTTACTATTTGATGGCAAGACTACGGCAGGATGGCATTTGTATAACTACCCGGATACAACATCGGTTTGGAAAGTTGTGAATGGTGAGCTTTACTGCAATTCAAAAGAAGGAACGGGCCAGCACGGGGATTTGGTAACCGATATGGAATTCGAAAATTACGAGCTTACTTTTGAATGGAAACTCTCTGAAAGTGGCAATAGCGGAATCTTTATCAATGTACAGGAGAAATCTGACAAACCTGCTACCTGGCATACCGGACCGGAATACCAACTTTTAGACCCCAGCCATATGGACTATGCTATTGAGACCAAACGTTCGGGCTGCCTCTATGGCTTTGCACCACAACTCAATGCTGTAGAAACAAACCCCGCCGGACAATGGAATACTTCAACCATTAAGCATATCGATGGAAAAATAGAATTCTACCTTAACAGGAAGTTAACGGCACAGGCAGATTTTACTACAGATGCCTGGATGGAAAGGGTTGCAGCTTCAAGCTTTAAGGTATTTCCGGAATTTGGTTTGGCCACAAAGGGTCATATAGGCCTTCAGGACTGGTTCTCCGATGTCTGGTTTCGAAATATAAAAATTAAGACCCTTTAGTCAACGACTTATTATAAATTTCCAGGTAGGGTAGGGCCTTTATGCAGTCCTGCGAAGTAGAACTAATTTGGATCCATGAATGGTATTCCAGGAATATATTTAGTTAACTATGTAGTCAACTAATTATATTTTACTATATTTGGTTTATTAAACTTTGAAAATGGAAAGGGATTTCATTAAAGAGCTCGGATACAAGGCTTTAGACAATAGATTAAAGCGTATAAGTGATAGGATGTCTCATGATACGCGAAAATTTTTTAAGGAAATTGAAATAGATATTGAGCCAAGTTGGCATTTAGTATTCAAATTATTACAAGAGAATGACGTGATAACAATGGTGGAAATTGCGGAACAACTGGGTTATACACATCCATCTATGGTTGTCATGCTTAAAAAAATGACTGCAAAAGGTTATTTAGTTTCTGAAAAGGACACTATAGACAAAAGAAAACAAAATATAAAACTAGCTCAAAAATCTATTGACTTACTTCCTGAATTAGAACAAATATGGCACAGTTGCGAGAATGCTATTTATAAGATGTTAGATAAAGACCTGTCAATAATTAAGCATCTGGATGAAATTGAGGAATCATTAAGGGCTATTCCTTTTAATGAACGCTTTAATAGCGAATACCAAAAAGTTAAACACTAAAATCACATTATGTTTAAATCAAAAAGTGATTCAGAAATATCACGCAGAGGAATGATCAAAACTTTAGGGTTGGGATTGGCTTTCACTACGCTTCCTTCCTATGCATCATCTGCAATGACAGAGGTATCCATGGATGCCCTGGATCATGGAGAACGAATTATTCCTGTGGAGGAAAATGAATTAATTGAAATGCAAAAATTTATTGAAGATTGTATTGCTGCCAATAAAGATTCTGATCCACAGGAAGCTGTTAAAGAGGTTTTAGCAAAAGGTGTATCTAATCCTACAGCAATGCTGAAGGCAATTGGAGAGCCAACTGAGGCAGGTTTAAAGGTTTTTCTTCGATCCAAGGAACTAACAATTTTTGCGGCATCATGGACACCTCAAATGAATTTAATGCCTCACAATCATCATATGTGGGCAAATATTGGGATCTACACCGGAAGAGAAGATAATATTATTTGGAGGCGAAGCGAGAAAGGACTAGAGGCTGATGATGTAAGATGTCTATTTGCCGGAGATGTTGCCACGCTGAATACAAAAGCTATCCATTCTGTAACAAATCCGCTTAATCGATTTACCGGAGGGCTTCATATTTATGGAGGAGATTTCTTTGCTACGGAGCGAAGCCAGTGGGATCCGGAGACTCTTAATGAAGAACCTTCCAATGGCGAAGTAATACGCAATATTTTCAATAAGGCAAATGAACAAATGAGAAGAATGAAAAACGATTAGTTTTATTCAATTTTAAAAAGTATAGAGATGAAAAGAGAGTTAATATCAGGTGGAAGTCCATATGAAGATATTGTTGGATTCAGTCGCGCGGTAAAAGTTGGTCCATACATTACAATTGGTGGAACAGCACCAATGGATGCAAATGGAAATACCGTGGGTATTGGTGATATTTCAATTCAAACAAAACAATGCCTGGAAACTATTAAAAGGGCATTAGAAAAAGCTGGTTCAAGTTTTAATGATGTAGTTAGAACGCGAATGCTATTAACCAATATAGAAGATTGGAAAGGCGCTGCCGACGTAAGAGCTTCTTATTTTAAAACCATAAAACCTGTAGATACCATTATGCAAGTATCCCATTTTATAAACCCGGAATGGTTGATTGAAATTGAAGTAGATGCGATTATGACCTCTTAAAATTTGGCTAAATCCAACTATACATAAATTACTTGTATTGATTGTTCTTTAAACTTCCCGGTTATGTCTGTTCGCCAAAGCAGAACGAAGGGGAGTGTGAGAAATAGGATAAACAATATATGAAATCCAATTTAATTCATAATTTATGTAATTGGGAGGGAGCAATCTAAAAAGAAAGAATTTGTAGAAAGTAATGTTTTTTGGAATTCCTTCTTTTAACCATAGTATACCACTTATCTTTGCAACGTTTTTTATAAAATTACAAACTAATAATTATGAGTAAAGTAAGAGAAAATGACGTGGTAAAAGTTCATTATACCGGGAAACTAAATGATGGACAAGTTTTTGATAGTTCATTGGAACGAGAACCATTACAAGTAGAACTTGGTAAAGGCCAGTTGATTTCAGGCTTTGAAAAAGGCCTGATAGATATGGCGGTAAATGAGAAGAAAACAATCAGAATAGAAAAACATGAAGCCTATGGCGAAGTTAATGAGGCACTTTTTCATAAAGTTCCTAAATCAGATCTTCCAGAAGACATTAAGCCGGAAGTTGGAATGGGTTTAGTAGGCAATAATCCCGATGGATCTCAACAACAATTCAGAATTGCAAAAATTGAAGCTGAAGATATTATTATTGATGCAAACCATCCCTTAGCGGGCCAGGATCTTGTGTTTGATTTGGAATTGGTTGAAATACTATAACAGTCAATCCTAACATAGAATAAACGTCTTATCGCATTGGTAAGGCGTTTTTTATTTTCCTTAATTGTTACTTTAATGGTCACTATTGGTAATTCGCCAGAATTATAGTTTACCAATATGAGCAAACTTTCCAGTAAAACGACTTTGATATAATTGTTGACGATATAGAACACCGGCGTGTCGCTATTGCTAAAATTATATCAAATACAAGGTATGTGCCGTTTTACGCTACAAGTATATTTGTACTATAATTTATATTATGTAAAATAGTATTTTTAAATACCCTTCCTACAGTATTATCTTGGTATAGTTTCCTTTTCGGAATAAATTTATTTTTATAATGTAAAAATCCGGGACTCCAATTATACAAATAGCATCTTTAACCGTATAAAAGCACCTTTTACCGAAAAATTATTTAATTCTAATATGTTGAGCAATTTCTTTATATAAATTCGTAATAGAAAATAACCATATAAAAAATGAAAATGAGAAAGGCCCCTTATTATTTGTTGTTTATCGCTTTAACGATTCTTTCAAGTTGCGGAAAAGACGATAACATAGAACCCACAGGAGTAAATGAAATTATAGTAGATGAATTAGCATATAATTTGATTTCCGTAAATGGTTCAGGTATTACGGGAATAGCTACGCTTACAAGAGATAGCAATGATAATACGACCATACTGATTCAGCTTGAAAATACCAATACAGAGGAACATCCCGCTTACGTGCGCTTTAATAGCGCTGCTGAAGGCGGTCCTATTGCTATAACCTTGGAACCTTGTACCTGCGCTGTAAGCACTACTGTAGTAACCCAATTAGATGACGGTACGCCTATTGATTTTGACAAACTCTTAAATCTGGATGGTCATGTTAGCATCCAGGATTCTCCTTCAAACCCAGCCGTTGTTTCGGTGGTGGATATTGGTCTCAACGCAAACTAAGCTTTTGTTTAGCTGAAAAAATAATCAAACCTTGGCTTAATCAAAAGTCGGGGTTTATAATTTTATATATTTTCCTTTATTCAAAAAGGTACTTTCCGTTGCTTGCAAACAGATAAAGACAAAATCCAACTTTATTGGCTGTTACAAATTTGAAAAGCCCAAAAAGCGAGATATTAGATTATCTCGACGAATTAAATGCTTTTTATTTCAAAAATATTCGTTTGTTTCGTAAATTTATGTAAGAAAATAACCTATAATATTCATCGCTCTGGCACTGTTAGTTAGTTGCGATAAAAGTGATAATATAGAACCCACTGGTGTAAATGAAATAATTGTTGATCAAATCGATTACCAATTAAGTTCTGTGAATGCTTCGGGTATTACCGGTACCGCGTCATTTACCCGGGATAGCAATGACAACACTACCATTCTCATTGAATTAACCAATACAAACACTGACGAACACCCTGCAAATATCCGTTTTAATACAGCTGCAGAAGGTGGCCCTATTGCCATTACCCTGGAGCCCTGTACCCGTGCGGTGAGTACTACTGTGGTAACCCAGTTAGATGACGGTACACCAATTGATTTTGATAAGCTCTTAAATCTGGATGGGCATGTAAGCAAACAGGAAAGCAGTGCTAACCCCGATGTGGTTGTAGCTATAGCAGATATTGGTATCAACGCAAATTAGGCATTTCCGGTTTAAAGACTAAATACATCCCGTCTTGAATATAAGTCGGGATTTTTTTTGTTTTCAAGTTTACAATCACTGAAGGTCAACTTCCTCTTTGGGCAGTTCTGAGACTTTGCCTATATAGCGGATAAAATTACGCTGCGAACTGTTAATTGTTATATGGCTGGTCAGACTGTTAAATAAGGTTACGCTTACCTGAAATACCTCTGATTTTTCTTTAATCGTAAAGCCTATTGTGTAGGTTTCTTTCTTAGAATTCCACGCTATTTTTAGTTTATCAGGAAGACCTTTAAATTCAACAGCATTTGCAACACCATATCCTCCGGATAATTGGCGTTCCCCAAAATAAGGCAAATAAGCAGTGACGGAATCGCCCTTCATCTTCAGATAATTCGGATTGGCAATCAGACTAATATTACTGCCAGAATTTCCCGGTAACAGCAATCCACTTCCGGCAATTCTATTCATTGCATTTGTATTCATGGGCTGTGCCCATTCAGAAACAATTTGAAAGGATTTTTGTTTCACCATTTGCTCCAATACCCTGTTTTGTATTGCCGAATTTCCCGTTTTCTGGGTACTTCCGCAGCTCCATATAACCACCATTAACCCTAATACTACAAACCCCTTTATCATTATTAAATAATTATAATGTATTAATTATCAATAAGATAATAAATTCAGATCCATTTTTTTAATATATTTATAAAATTTTTTTCACTCCCTCCCTCCCATCGTAAACTCTATTTCTTTAGTAGTCGCTGTTTAAACCAAATGTTGAGCAATAAACCGCCTATTATCATTGCCAGGCCAACAAAACTCCAGATTACATATGCCTCTCCTAAAAATATAACTCCAACGATAACCGCAAAAAATACCTCAAGGTATTTTAAAGGTGCTATTGCATTTGTCTCCCCCATTTGAAATGCTTTGGTCATAAACAACTGCCCAAAATAACCAAATACACCAAGGCTGGATAATAAGAGCCAATCTATTCCAACAGGAGTTTTCCAATTAAAAATGGCTCCCACCCCACCAATGATTGTAGCAATACACATAAAATAATTTACTATAACTACCGGATGTTCCCTGCTGCCTATTTTGCGAATTATGATATATACAAGCCCACTAAAAACAGAAGCTATAAGTACCAATGCCAAACCCATTAATGGGATATTCCGGTCCAGTCCCTTTAAAACCAAAACTCCTGAAAAAGAGATGACAAAAAATAGCCATTGCACAGGTTTCACCTTTTCCCTGAGCAGCAAAATGGCAAAAATTGCTGCAAATATTGGTGCTATATATCGTAACCCTACCGCAGAACCCAACGGCATATAATGCAAGGCCATAAAAAATAAAACCATTGAAGTAGAACCAACTAAACCTCTTAATACCAATAGTTTACGGTGTGTTCCTAAAATCGGAATGCGCTTATTCAACAAAAATCCAAAAGTAAAGAAAAGTGATCCCAGCGATCTGAAAAAAACCATCTGATAAGCACTGTATGCAGTGAGTAATTTCAGAAGGCCGTTCATAAATGTGAAGGCCAGAGTGCTCAGCAGCATAAAATAAATGGCCTTCTTTAAATCCATAAGAAAAAGATAAATGATGTGGGTCTTTAACTTTGAGTACGATTCTATACTATTGATTTACCATAAGTTATTGGAACTTGTCTGCATTAACATAGGCCGTTTTTACACTGCTTCCTCCTTCGGATATATCTGTCCATGCAAAATAAACCTTATCCCCAACCAATTCCATTTGAGGGAAACCGGTACCACGAGATCCTTCCAGCCTGGCTATTATAACCGGTTCTCCCTTGCTTCCGCTACTATCTGCTTTTACCGCCTTCAGCACCGCAGCTTTATTTTCAATTTGCATCCAGCTTACTATTGCAGTCCCTTTCCCGAGTAATAATACATCTACCCTGCCTATTGCAGTGGCATCATCTATCCTGATTGGATTATCAAAACTGACCCCACCATCGTTTGAAAATACAAGGTTTACCTTAGGTTGGTCATTAGCAGCGGTAAACCAGGCTACTGCCAGGTTATTTCCTGAACTTGCGGCCTTGGGACCATTAACAGGGCAGCCCTTTATGTTCCATTTATCCGGATATATCGTTTTTGGAGAAGTCCAATTTCCGGCTACATTCCTTACAATACTAATGTCCCTTATTTCATTTTCCGTACGGTCCCTGTAAATCACTATAGGTCCATTAGAAGTAAGCGCAGCAGTAGTTTGGCAGCAATCGCAGGTTCTGGAATCCAGGACAAATTCATTAGATACTTCCCCATTATAAGAAACCTCTGCAGCCCGAAGTGTCATTGCACCCCTGGAACCGTCTTCCTTTTCCAGAGTGTTCCTACCATCCAGCCAGCTTATAAAAAAGGTGTCTTCTTCATAAGGCAAGGCCGTTACAAATCCGTGTTCCGTTGGCGTTGCATCAGTATGTAAGGGTAAATCTGTTATCCAATTCGTGGAATCCCTGGGGCGTATATTTAACCTAATATCATAGGAATAAGTGTCCGGAGAAGTTTTCTTCAGTACATGAGACAATAAATGTCCATTATTTTCTGTGATCATTGGGAAATCGGCCCAATTCACAAACCAGTCCTCACCTCTCAGGGTTTCCCTTGGGGCCTGCCATTTTCCATTTTCGAGTTCCGTATAGAATAGAATTGCCAAAGTATCATTCCTCATTTCTACCCAGGACAAGAGAGTTTTTTCATCGGAGGAAAACAAACTGGGTAATGAAGTATTAATTGCAGCAGGGGAATCAATATAATGAACCTTCCTTATTTCTTTTTTAGCTTTTTCGCTACAAGAAAATAGTAATATAAATATTAAAACCAGAGCGTAAAAGGAATCTCTTTTCATATAAGTTAGTCCTCTAATTCCTCAAACTTATTATTTGCCAGCAGAATTTTGGTCAGGCGTTTGGAATCCTTATTCCTGTAGAGATCCCGTACAAGTTTTTGACGCTTACCTTCTGAGATATCCATAGAATCTATTAAACCCCTTTTCAAAAGTATTTCTTTACGTTGTACCTCCTCGGCAGCCTGATAATCTGGTTCAAATTTAAATAGTTTTGGGCCTTCTTCCTCTTCTGAATTTATTATAGTCCCTGATTGAGTTCCTTGCTGGGCTAAAACATTAGATGAGCAAATGGCACTTAGGCCGATGCAAAATAAAAGCAATAGATCTTTTTTCATTTTAAGTGTCTCGTATGCAAACCCAATTTAAGCCATTTTCCTTAACAAACCATAGGGGTTTGACTTATAAACGTTTTATTCGATCAACAGCGAATAGTAACGACCAATAATTTAGGTACCTCTATTAGTCTTTTATGACGATTGCCGTTTACACACCCGCACTTTGATAGATTTACTAATTGGAGTACGACTTCTATCGGCAAATTGATTATAAGGCACCAGGGCATTTGTCTCCGGAAAATAGGCTGCCAAATTACCTTTTGGAATTTTATAAGGCAAAACCATAAAATTATAGGCAGTTCTGGTCCTGGCATCGTACCTACTGCTCAGATTCACTACCTCCAATTTTTCAAAATTATTTTCTGCCATATCGTCCGGATTCATAAACACAATTCTCCGTTCATTATATACCCCACGGTATCTATCGTCCATTCCATAGATAGTTGTATTAAACTGATCGTGAGACCGTATCGTCATTAACATAAATTCATCGGACTCAAGTCTATGTTCCGGCAGCTTATTTATTGTTATTCTGGCTTTGCCGCCCGGTAACTTGCTGAAATCTCGTTCCCTGACGTTATTAGGCAGATAGTAGCCGACGCCATTAGCTCTTGATTCGGTATTTTCGAAGCCTTTGGCGACCTTATCTATCATTTCCCTGATCTTGCTGTAATCGCCTCCCAAAAGCTTCCAATTCACAGGATGCGCACCTTTAAAATATGTATCAGCGAGAGTTGCAATCAGTTCCGGCTCACTCTTCAGGTTCTCAGATACCGGTTTCAGCACTCCTTTTGATGCGCGAACCCGTCCCATGCTATTTTCTACAGTGACAAAGCAATTAGTCCCCCCGGCTTCCTTCTCAGAACGACCATAGTTAGGTAAAATCAAAGCTGTTTTGCCAGTTACAAGATGACTTCGGTTAAGCTTCGTGCTAACCTGTACCGTAAGTTCGCAGCGTTGCAAAGCTTCTGCCGTATAATCCGTATCTGATGCTGCCATTAAAAAATTTCCTCCAAGGGCCATAAATATTTTTGCTTCACCATCATGCATGGCCCGCATAGCTCCTACTACATCTAAGCCCGCCTCAGCAGGTGGTGTAAATCCCAAATGGGTTTCAATTCGCTTATTAAATCCCTTGTCGATATAATGCATGATACCCACACTCCTGTCTCCCTGCACGTTACTATGACCCCTAACCGGACATGTGCCACTATAAGGTCTGCCTATAGCACCCTTTAGCAATAACAGATTTACATATTCCCTTATGGTTTCTACGCCATTCTTATGCTGGGTTAACCCCATGGCCCAGCAAACTATTATTTTCTGTTTCCCCGCCAATAAATTTACAGCTGCATCCACTTTTTCAACAGGAACACCGCTTAGCGCAAGAAGTTCTTTTTCAGAATAGCAATCCAAATCCTTTAATAAAGCCTCTGCTCCTACTGTATATTTCTCAATAAAGTCTGCGTCAAAGATATTACCCTCCAGCTTGTCCAATACAGCCAGTTTTTTTAGGATTAACTTAATCAATGGGATATCCTGATTTATCTTTACCTGGAGGTGAAGGTCTGTTATCTGTTCTCCCGAACCCAACAAGCCCTTTAAGCGCTGGGGATTTTTAAAATTTATCAGTCCGGATTCCTCGAGGGGATTGATACTAATAATGCAACCGCCGTTTTCCTTGCATTTCTCCAAGGCTGATAGCATCCGGGGATGATTGGTTCCGGGGTTTTGCCCTGCTACAATGATCACTTCTGCCCCATATAAATCTTCAAGCTTTACAGACCCTTTACCTATTCCAAGAGTTTCTGAAAGTGCTACCCCACTCGATTCGTGGCACATGTTGGAACAATCAGGTAAATTATTTGTCCCGAAAGCTCTTGCAAACAAACCATACAAGAACGCAGCTTCATTACTTGAGCGCCCGGAAGTATAGAATATAGCCTGGTCAGGACTTTGTAGACTGTGCAGTTCATCCGCAATAAGACTAAAGGCCTCTTCCCATGCAATAGCCTCATAATGAATATTGCCTTTCCGTAAAACCAATGGCTCGGCCAACCTGCCCAATGCATTTAGTTCATAATCATTTCTCAGAGACAATTCTTCCACCGAATATTCTGCAAAGAATTCTGATCCTATGTGGGAGGTAGTAGCCTCATCTGCCAAGGCCTTAGCACCGTTTTCACAATACTCCCCTATTCTGGAAGGTTTTTCGGGATCTGGCCATGCACAACTCGGACAATCAAAACCATCCTTCTGATTCATATGCAATAAAGTAGACATAGCTCTAAAAACACCCATTTCTTTAAAGCTGTGCTTCATGGCTGCGGCAATCCCTTCTTTTCCTGCGGCATAAGGTTTAGGATTGGTTATTTTGATTTCAGAAAACCTATCCGGCCCCCTAACACAAACATTTCTTTTATAGATTTTTTTAGTCATTTACTTAAAGTAATGCTTTAGGATTAGGGTAATTGTCTGATTGATCCTCAGCGCGCTCATCCAGACAGGTAAAATCTTTTTCTAATAAGAGGGATAAGCTCCCATTGTTCATAAAACTAATAGTTTCGCTAAATCCTACTTGCTCTGTTTTATGCCAATTCGCTCCCAGGGCCTTAGGAAGATTTAGAGTAATGGTATTGTCCATGAATTTTGCGTTTAGTTTTTCTGAATCAGATACTAATCTGACCGCGTATGTAAAAACATTGGTATCAAAATTCGTTTTATTTTCTATGTAACCTTTATTGCAAAGGGAGTTTACTTCTGAACGGGTAAGCCTGAAACGCACTGAATTTCCTAAAATTCTAATCTTCATCCTGTTGTAACTTATTGCTTTCTAAATGTACAACATATTCAGATTTCTTCTTCTTTCACCCGTCATTTTTGTATTTTAGGGATGTACATGACCTATATCATAGGTGACCGAAATTATGCAACGGAATTTTGCAATCTAAAATGGTAAATATGTCCACGAAAAACATTACAAACACCAACCAGGCTTCAAATGCGGTATATGGGCTAGGTCTTTTGGGTGCTGCCGTATATTATATTCAAATGGCCACAAGCTTTTGGACCGGTGTAATAGGATTTATCAAAGCCCTTTTGTGGCCGGCATTTATTGTTTACGAAGTGTTGAAACATCTTGAATTGTAAATACGTTTTTTCGTATCTTCTGAAAGATAATTATTAATCCTTATGAAAAACCTGGTCAGAGCAATACTTGCGGCCATTGGCGCAAATAAAATAGGGGGCGGAAAATGTGGCTGCTTCGGAACCATTTTTGTATTTATAGTTCTCTATTGGTTGCTGGGCTATGTTTTTGAGTTATTCTAAATTTCTTCATCAGATCCTTCATAATAGCTAAGTTTCTTTCTGTGGATTAATGTACTTTTGCCGGATGGTAAAAAAAGTGCAATCCCAGCTAGAATTTGTAGGCCTTATGGCAGCCCTCATGTCTATTGCTGCCCTGGCTTTAGATGCTTTATTACCTGCTCTGGATATAATTGGGGATGCAGTCGGTGCCACTAACCCTGCCCATAACCAATTGCTGATCACACTTTTCTTTTTAGGTCTGGGTACCGGGCCACTATTGTTTGGTCCTGTATCTGATAGTATAGGTCGAAAACCCGTTGTATACATGGGCTTCGGACTTTTTATTTTTGCGAGTCTGCTATGTGTATATTCCCAAAGTCTGGAATTGATGATAACAGGCCGGATCCTGCAGGGCGTTTCCCTATCAGCACCAAGAACAATAAGCATTGCTATGATCCGTGATAAATATAATGGGGACTATATGGCCCGTGTTATGTCTTTTGTTACGGTAATTTTTATCCTTGTCCCAATAATTGCACCAACCTTAGGAAAATGGATTCTTGATTTCTACGGCTGGGAAGCCATATTTCATATCCAGGTAGTATTTGGGATACTGGTCGCGATCTGGTTCTGGAGGAGACAACCGGAAACACTTATCCCCCGTAAAAGAACTTCCTTTCGTGGCAGTGTCTTTATTAGTGGTTACAAGGAATTGTTTAATTACAAGCAAACCATGCTATTTACTTTAATCTGGGGCTTTATTACCGGATCATTTTTGGTCTATCTAAGTACCGCACAACAGATTTTTCAGGAACAATATGCCTTAAAAGAATCCTTTCCGTATATTTTTGCTGCCCTGGCTATTACCATAGGGACTGCTACCCTACTTAATGGCACATTGGTATTGCGCTATGGGATGTTACGTTTGGTGACTATTTCCATGGCGGCTTATGTAGTAACCTCTTTACTTTACATAGTTTTGTTTGCCGGTTCCGGAAATCCCTCATTTGGAATCCTGCTTACCTTCTTTGCCCTGCAATTTTTTGCGGTAGGTTTTCTTTTTGGCAACCTGCGCGCTCTTGCTATGGAACCGATTGGGCATATAGCAGGTATAGGTGCCGCCATTACCGGATTTATTGCAACTATCATGGGAGTTGCAATAAGTACATATATCGGGCATTTTGTTATAAACAGCGTGCTTCCCATGTTTATTGGGTTTTTGGTCTGTGGGATTCTGTCTTTTGTGGTTTTGGCATTTTTCTTCCTTTCAAAAAAGGGTACTCAGAGCCCGTTTTAGAAACCAAAGAGTTTTCATCTATCACTTGGATTAACAAAATAATCCGAATAGGGAGTTCCTGACCTTAACCAGATCAAAAAAAACCGGGAATTGCAAAAATTCCCGGGTATATATTTAAAGATTAATAATTCTAATTCTGAATTAATCCCTGTCCTTCAATCCATGGTGCCCCTGCATCTTTCACCGCAGCTTCAAGCGATGGCAATTGTGATTCCACAAACCCCTTGAGCTCCAATTTTATATCCATCAACAAAGTCCGGGCAGCACCAAAAGCTGCTTTGTGATTTGCCGTTGGCCCATAGGTACTGCTTGTCAGAGCACGACGACCAATGGAATCCCCTGAATTAGGTCTTGGTTCATTCCTTTCCCCTATTTCATTCCTGGCAGGATTTCCATTTACTTTGGAATCCATCTCCTGAAGCAAGGTTCGGGCTGCATGTAATTTTTGAGCAAGATCAGCAGAAGGGGATGTCGCTTTCTGCAAAGCGCGCTGCATAGCCGCTACTTTTAAGGCACTTTCTTTTAAAACGGTATTAGTGGCCTTTAAATCTTGTTGAAATACCTCATACGCTTCTCTGAAGGCGTCTATTTCTTCATAAGAAGCACCCTTTAATGCACCTTCAGTCAGAGGCACTACTTTAAAACTCTTAGGACCTCCCACTTGTGCTAACTGGCCATCTACGAGCTTGGATAATGTAACCGAATAGTCTCCTGGAGTAACCATAACGCTACTACTATAATAATTATCCATTTCTTTTGCCGGCTTAAGATCTTCGCCACCTCTATCTGCAACGTCCAGGGCCCAGTTTACACGGTTGAATCCTTTTTTATTGGTCCCTTCAACCATTTTAACTACTTGCCCCTTGCTGTCTTTAACTGTAAGCAAGAACTTGGGCTGTTGCTGCACTTTCTCAGCTTCCAGAGCTTCCCAACCGGGAAATGGTACAGAAGCTTTTCCTTTTTCTGCTAATTTGCGCGCATACTTTAACGAGGTGAGTGAATCCTTCAGGTAGTATGTAAAAATTGCTCCGAATTCAGGGTTTTTAGCTGCGTACTCATTGCTACCCTGGGCGTAGCGCGCAGATTTGGGTACATACCAATAGGCCGGTTTAACATCAAAAAGTGTCGCTTCCGCATTCCTTACGGCAGCGTTAAATTCGCGTAATGGGGTAATATCATCAAGAATATAAAAACCTCTCCCAAAAGAAGCTGCTACCAAATCGTTCTCTCTTCTTTGAATTGTAATATCGCGCATTGCAATTGTGGGTAAACCTCCTTTTAACTGGTGCCAGCTACCTCCCCCATTCGCTGTAAAATAGACCCCATTTTCTGTGGCAGCAAAAAGCAGGTCTTTCTCAATGTGATCCTGTACCAAGCGCCAGGTAAGAAGTTGTTTCGGGAGGTTTCCATTCATTAAACTCCAGGTCCGGCCTTTATCTGTGCTTTTCAATAAATAAGGTTTATAATCCCCGTATTTATGATTATCCAGAGCCGCATATACAATATTAGCGTCAAAAAGGTCTGCGCGTACATCGTTTACAAATGGTGTGGACGGCAACCCCTTAATAGCGCTTAATTCCACTTTTCGCCAATTTGCACCTCCATCTTCAGAAACCTGTATGATTCCGTCATCCGTCCCGGCATAAAGCAAGCCTTCCTGTTTCGGAGATTCAGCCAGTGAAGTGATAGTGTTGTAATTAGACATCGCATTTACATCCCAGGCATTATCCCAGCTTTGCTGGCCACCCATTATAGGCAAAGCCAAACGTTCCTGGTTCCGCGTAAGGTCCTTAGAAATGGCCCGCCATTCATCTCCCCTGTTCTCTGATTTCCAGACACGTTGGGAAGCAAAGTAAATTCTGGTGGGTTTGTGTGGACTTACCAGAATAGGAGCATCCCAGTTAAAACGTTCCGCAGGTTCACCTGCAGCAGGCTGAGGCTGAATAAACACCGTCTCCCCGGTAGTCTGGTCTATGCGCCATAAGACGCCCTGCTGAAACTCCCCATAGGTAATATCAGGATTCCCCGGTTCAGTAGCGGACTGGTGACCATCAGCACCCAATGTAATCCACCAGTCCGAATTAAGAATTCCTGCTTCATTTCTGGTTCTGGAAGGACCACCGTGTGACCCATTGTCCTGGGTTCCGCCATAGATATTATAAAATGGCTCACTATCATCTACAGCCACCTTGTAATATTGCGTCACGGGAAGGTTAGCTATAAATTTCCATGTTTTGGTATGGTCGAAACTTTCATACAAACCGCCATCCGTACCAAAGAGAACATAATTAGGATCAGAAGCTTTAAAAGCCATAGCATGACTGTCGACATGCTTCCCTTCTTCGTTCATATTCACGAAGGTTTTTCCATGATCTTCAGAAATTTTTACATAATTATTCATCAGATAAAGCCTGCCTTCTTCATGGGGAGAAGCATATAGTTCCTGATAGTAATGTGGTCCTGTACCCCCGGAAACAGTATTCGATTCCTTGCTCCAGGACTGACCGCCATTAGTAGAAACAAAGATCCCACCGGTAAGGCGCTCCAATTCAATGGCAGCATAGATCATCTTAGGATTAAACGGGTTCATGGCAAGTCCAATTTTTCCCAAATTTACTTTTGGAATTCCGGTGCTTAGCTTGTCCCAGGTTTCGCCACCATCTGTACTTTTATGTATTCCCGAGCCCGGGCCGCCACCCATATAGGCAGCAACAGTCCTGTGCCTGTCCCATGTAGCGGCATAAAGCACATCGGGATTTGTTGGATCAATCAACAGGTCTGTAGCGCCTGTCCACTCTTGATTTCCCAAAGTTTTATTCCAGCTTGCACCTCCATCAACTGACTTGTATACACCTCGCTCACCGCCTTTGCTCCAAAGTGGCCCTTGTGCTACAACCCACAGGATATCTGAATTTTCGGGATGAATTACGATTTTCGAAATGTGTTCAGATTTCTTAAGACCCATATTTTTCCAGGTCTTGCCGTCGTCTTTACTAACATATATTCCATCGCCAAAACCTACATGACGACCTCCTACATTTTCACCCGATCCTACCCAAATAGTACTTGGCGCATTTGGATCGATAGTCACGCAGCCAATTGAATAGGTTGTTTCCTTATCAAAAATTGGTGTCCATGTTGTCCCCGAATTTACGGTTTTCCATACCCCGCCAGATCCAATAGCAATATACCATACATTTTCATTATCGGGATGAATAGCAATATCCGCTACCCGGCCCGATGTAAAGGCAGGGCCAATACTTCGAAATTTCAACCCCTGGTAAAGGTCTTCTTTTGTTTCCTGAGCCTGGATGTTAAATACCAGTACCGGATAAAAAACAAAGGCAAATAAAATACTTTTGATAATCTTCATAACATATAATTTTCCGCTGAAAATAAGCAAAAATCTGTACTTTCTGGATTGTATTGGAAGGAAAAATTCAAAAAACGGTAAAAGACCTTTTGTAATGCGTTTCTGACGAAGTAGGTTTTTTTATTTCCTCATTATTTGTATCAAAAAGATGATTCATATTATTGCCGGCGAGATCTTCTATTTTGGAGTCAGATGAAATGTCATATACTCCTTCATTCCAGCTATCTTTAGGTGTAAAAACAATTGTATTTTCGTATTCCCCAAGCGTGTAGTTCCCTTCTACCGGAATTTCTCCTTTATAGTGAATTTGAAGGGATTCCCTGGCAAGGATGGCATCCATGCTTTCACCAAAGGAAATCTTTAAAGCCTCTTTTGAATTAGCCGCAGGGTCTGATAGCTCCCAGTTTAATATATCGGGCATCTGATTGTCTCTTTTTCCTGCAACGATTTTCTTTATGTAATTTTTAGGTAATGGAATACCCCTGGCCGATTTCCAATTCCCCAAAACAGTAATCGTATAACTATGTCCTTGCCTGAGAGGAAGGCCCATTAACTTATTAGGTATGAGACCCGTCTTAATCCGCCCGGGATCCAACCACAGGGTAAGTCTTGTGTGATCCTTGTCCCACAAGTCTTTTTCTAAATTCAGAAAAAGTTCCACTTCTCGTTGCTCAGTTTCATTAAAGACACTAATAAAGTCTGAGGCATTTCCCACTTCCTGCATGGGTGTTGAAAAAATTAAATACATTTTCAATAGATTCTCAGGTACTGTATCCTTAGTTGGGTAAATAGTAATTAGTTCCGGTCTATCAGGATTCTTTAGGTCTTTCACTTTAAAAGAATACAAACGCCTCCCTCCTTGCCTTATCTCATAGGTTTGGGCTGCTCTAAATGGTATAACGGGAGTAAAATGATGCTTATGTCCGGAGGACTTAATTTCGCCCAAAATAGAAGTTTTAGTTTCCCCCTTTAGAAAAAACTTTAAATCATTTACATCACTTGTTTCAAAGGAAACCCCGATGGCACTTGAGTCCTGGTACTGAAGATCAACATTCTGAATAGCATCTTTCGAACCACAAGAAAGGAGAAATAAAACATAAAAAAAGACCAGGGTAAACCTGATCTTTTTAAAATTATTTAAACCCCCGATTACATCCATTTGGTAGTTCTACTCCTTAATACCAAATCCCCCTCTGCTGTCCTTTGTAAATAAATTACATTTTTATCATCCAGAATATCCATTTGCAAAACATATGGGAAAGGCAGATTATCATATGCTACACCCTCCGTTGCTGCAAATTCTTCCACCGGTTCTGTCAATGTTTCTTTAAAATCTGCTATTTCATCATATTTAATGCGCATAACGGGTCGGTTACTGTTAGACATAAGGAAATACTTCTTTCCTTCTTTCTCGTAGGAAATCATATCGAGGGGAGAGTTCCCTGCTCCGAGTTCAGCCACAGTTCTGCCTTTGGCATGAACACCAGTCTTTAAATCATCTAATGGAAACAGAACAAGGGGTGTGCAGGTATAGCTAGCCATTAAATAGTCCGTTTTATCCAATTCTATAATATCGAAGGTTTTAATTGGTGCATGAGTTTCATATTGCCCATGAGCTGCATGCCAGATTTCCAAAGACGCATAGTCCTGCTTATCATCAAAAGGAAAAGAAATACTTCGGAAGGTTGAACCAAACTCTTTGTTGCTTAAGCCGGAAACAAGAACCTTACCCTTGTGATATTTAAGATCAGAGATAGCCCAAACGCGTAAAGGCCGACCCCTTTTATCTTCTGCATTTATTCCTACCGCATTTTCCAGTTCTATCTTATCGTAACTAACATCTTGCAGGGAAATATGTTCAAATTCCTGCCCTTTTAACCTAAGTAATACCGGAGTTCCATCAATAATATTTATAGAAAAGTAAATGCTTTTCGATATCGGATTAACGGCCATGTCATTTATTTGAATTTGATCTGCCGTTGTACCTAAAGAAGATGCTATTTTTTGATCAAATGCTTCCAGGTCCACTTCTTCTGCCTCAGACTTCTCTTTGAAGTCCATAGTGTTTATGGCATAAATTGCGGCGTTTTTGGTGTCACCAATCAATAGTATACCTTCTGGTCCAAAAGCCAATTTATCCATGGAAGCTATTCCCGGATTACCTTTAGTGAAATTTGAAGTTAATTTTGATGTCTTTTCTGTTCCGGCCGCAACAAATATCAGAATGATTCCGGTAAGTGCAAGCCCCCATTTTAATGCTTTCATAACTCTTTAGTTTTCTTAAAAATATTCAATTTTCAAAGGGAATCCAGATAGTATGCAGGAATTAACGAAAATTTAACGGCACTAAAAATTTGATCAGAGCTATAAACAATCAAGGGGCTGATAAATTAAATTAATTCAAACTAGAGACTACAAACCCATGGGTTGTAATCTCTCCTTCATCTTCTTGTATTCCTTGAATTGCTTTGAGTCCAGAATAGTACTCATATGTTTCGTTTCCTCTTTTGATAAATCCATAAGGCTCTTTTTCTTTTGTTCCTCAGTAGCTTTGCTATTTCTTATTGAATTCTCTTTGGCTATTACTTCAACAATCTTTGCATATACAGCAGAGGCTTGCTCTATAGTCATCCCTACTTCTGACTGATACGCCTGCACAAGTTTAGCAGCTTGCTCTTCGGCTTCATTTTGAGGTACAAATTGGGCACTTGCGGTATGAACACATACCAGGGTAAGTAAAATTATTTGGGTCTTAATGAAATTTTTAAAGAGGTCTTTCATACTAGTGATTTATCTTCCAAGTTAAGAATTTATAGTTCGCTAATTACTATAGGTTGTTAATATAATTTATATAATCCAACTACCATTCCAAAATTATAAAAACGATTCTTATATTAGCGAGCTAATTAATATTTGCATGATAATCTGGGGTGCCTTTATCTTCCTTGTTCTTATTTTTCTTGCACTCGATCTCGGTGTATTTAATAAGAAAGATCATGTAATACGATCTAAAGAAGCCGGTATCTGGACAAGTATTTGGTTTACCGTAGCTATGAGCTTTAGTGGGATGATCTACTGGCTATTCTCCAGCGGCATTATCGATAATCCAACTGATTTAACTCCGGGAGACGCGGTTTTAAAATATATAACAGGATATTTAATTGAACTTTCCCTGAGCATTGATAATGTGTTTGTTATTGCCGTTATCTTTTCAGCTTTTGGCATTCCTCCTATTTACCAGCACCGTGTTTTATTTTGGGGAATCCTGGGAGCAATAGTTTTCAGGGCGTTTATGATCCTGTTTGGAGTGGCGTTAGTTAACGAGTTTGAATGGATAATATATGCCTTTGGTGCTTTTCTGCTATATACTTCTTATAAAATGCTGAAAACAGGAAATTCAGATTTTAACCCTAAGGAATCTTTTGTATTTAAACAAATTAAAAAAATATATCCTATTACAACTGTAATAAGAGGGCATAATTTTTTTATAAAGAAAATGGGATTAACGGTTGCGACGCCATTATTTGTAGCACTTATAGTGATTGAGATTACCGATGTAATGTTCGCTTTAGACAGCATTCCGGCTATTCTTGCTATTACTGCAGATCCGTTCATTGTGTTTAGTTCCAATATCCTTGCAATACTGGGATTACGATCTATGTATTTTCTGGTTTCAAGAATGTTGACTAAATTTCGATTTATACATTACAGTCTTGTTGTAATATTGGCATTTGTAGGGTTCAAAATGATTTTTTCTCATTACGTTCATGTTCGTGAATGGATCTCTCTAACGGTCATTGTTGTGTCGCTTTTAAGTGGAGTTATATTTTCCTTATTAATTCCCCACAAGCAGGAAGCTACAGAAGACTTTTAAAAATTGTCCCTAGCTGTGTAATCTGGCCATGCCAATATATTCCAGAACTTTTAATTCTAATGCTTTATAAGTTTCCAATTGTTCTCTAATGCGCTCTTTTGCATCCTCAAAGTATAACTTATGATCTTTCAGGGCAGAGATAATCTCGCGGTTAGAATTTTTTAAATTCTCCAAACTATTTTTTAATGATTCCATTCTCTCATATAAACTGCGGGTTTTTGGCTCACATACATACGATTTTAATTTTTCTTCGAGTGATAGCAGGTTCCGGTTGTAGCGTTCCAGTCGCAACAAGGCATCATTGCTACTGGAGTTAGTGGGAACACCTGAAATGGGTCCTGTTGCAGTCATAATATTGTAATTTTTGGGGGGCTTCGTTAAACCAATTTGTGCCTTTAATGTACGAAATATTTGACAAAAAAAGAATGCCTTATAATCATATAACTGAATTTTAACTATTTCTTAAACTGCTTAACTTTAATATAATTTCCGGATTTTCTTAACCCGAAAAAGACGCTATGCTTTATCCACTTGCAAAAATGAGTGTAACTCCGGATCATTAAAAGGATTATTAGACCATTAAATCATTTAAACCAAATAGATTTAGTGTGTTGTTTCCTCAAATTCAAGGTCGGCAATTACCTTATTCCATTCGTTGGAAAAAGGGGAACGATAAAGCTCTTTAAGTAACCTGCGCCTTTGTCTTTGAGAAATGTTTAAAGTGTCTATGATTTCCAGCCGTTTCTGAATGGCAGACCTACGGTTTAATTTTAGCCTCATCCTCTCTTCAGGAGAAATTACCAGATCAGAATCAAACCTCTCCAGGACGGTCCTCTGTTTTATTGTAACTTCTTTTTTAATACTATTTTGAAACTCTTCCTGGCAGTACGCTGTAGTGGTCATAGCACATAAAAAAACAGCTATTCCATAACTTCTTAGATGTAAGGTATAAAAGAATCGCATTGCTTTTGTTCTCTTTTGCAAAGTACTGATTATAAATGAAATGTACTATAATATTTCCCTGGCTTCCACACAGTAAAACGAGTAAAATAACCACTTTATCGTTTCTAAGTTTTAATTACCTTTGGGTAAAGACTGCAAAACAGATATCTCATGAAGTTCTATTCCAAAGTCCTGATCGTCTTTTTTTTAGCAATCCAGGTTTTGAATGCCCAACAGGATATTACTTCTGCGCGAATTGAATTTGTCTTCGTTTCTAAAGATGTTGATGGTTCAATTGAAGGCTTTGAGTCTTCATCTGAAATTTCCCTTAAAGAACTTACTAATTCAAAATTTGAAGGTTCTGTTGCTGTAGGCACATTAAAAACAGGGAATTTTTTGCGTGACTGGCATTTGAAAAGCAGTAAATATTTTGACGAAGAAGAGTACCCTCTAATCACATTTAAAAGTTCAGAAGTCAGTTTAGTTGAGAATGGATTTAAAGTTGTTGGAAAGATCACGATCAAAGGAATCTCTAAAAATCTTACATGGTATTTTGATCAGGATGGAAATATACTAAGAGGGGCTGCTATACTATTTTGTTCCGATTTTAATATCCATATTAAAAAAGGCAGGGAAGACAACAAAGTAGAAATAAACCTGATTCTTGAATTAGGTTAATATTCCTTGTCTAAAAATAAATCCTATCCAAATATTTACTTTGAGCCTATTCTCTAATTTTAAAAATATACGCATAGATTTTACCTACAGCCCAATTCCCAAGAGGAAAATACAAAGCAAAGAAAAGTGCCATCCCGAGAGTGAAGTTTCGAATCCCAATTAGTTCATCCAGGATATTGTCAGGAAACGCATAGGATGTTTTAAAGAAATAGCCTCCGAATTCCAATAGCCCCATTGCCACCAGTCCATAGGCATATTGCATATGGAAAGGGAGTTTTCGCAGCAATAAAGAAATTGGAACCATATATAAAATATAGCAGCTGATTACCTGCCACCAAAAGGTAAACCTAGCAATCTCCAACTCATTGCCCAACCAGTTCATGAACATACCCCACGCAAAATAAATAATGCAATAGGTGAATATTAGCCTGTAATCTACCTTTAACTTTTCAACGGCCCAGGAATAAAACGATTTCATTGCTCCTTGGAACTACGTTTTTTATTGATAATAGCCATTGCATCATTCACTGTTTGCATTTCATCCATGTCATCATTTTCAAGTGTAATTTCAAAAGCATCTTCCACATCAAGAACAATATCTACCAGGTTAGCAGAATTAATGTTGAGTTCATTTATAAAATGACTGTCTGGTGATATGTCATCAACGGATATATCCTCGGGCAAATAGGGCTTTACTATCCCTTTCAATTGTTGATAATATTTTTCTTCTTTCATAGTATTTTTTTAATCCTTAAAGTTGCTAAAAATAACACAAGCATTTACATCCCCAAAACCAAAACTTGCTTTTGCGATTGTTTTAGGTATAAAGTTTATGGTCTTTAAGGGTATACGGGATTTATCAACCAGTTTTTCTATTTCGGGATGCAAATCTTCGATATTTACATTTCCAAAAATTTGCTCTTCTCTAAATTGCAGCAATGCCCCAACACATTCCATACTGCCTGCAGCAGCAAGGCCATGGCCCATAATTCCTTTAAAAGAATTAATAAAAGGAAAATTTAGTCCGGATCGCCCCAATGCGAGGCTCCAGTTGAGCACTTCAACAGGGTCTTTTCCGGTAGCTGTTAAATGACCATTTATAGCGTCAATATCCTTACTTTCTATTCCGGAATTTTTTAATGCCAATTTTATGCACCGCTGTACAGACAGGCTATTCGGGGCGGTCATACTACCACCCCCTCTTTGACCACCACTATTTATGGCGCCACCCAAAACTTCAGCGTATATTTTTGCGCCTCTTTTTTTGGCACTCGTCAATGATTCCAATACCAAAGCCCCTGCCCCACTCCCTGGAACAAATCCGGAAGCAGAAGCGCTCAATGGCCTGCTGGCATTAGAAGGTGTATCATTATACTTTCTAGGGAGAATGCGCATTGCATCAAAGCCACCCCATACATAGGGTCCGCTGTCACTACAACTTCCGGTCAAAATGCGTTTCGCTTTGCCTGAACGTATCCGGTCATAGGCCATTATTACGCCTTCGGTACCCGTAGTGCAGGCAGAGGAATTAGTAGTAACCTGGTTACCAGAACCAAGTATCCCCCCCAAATAAGCACTTATGCCGCTTGCCATTGTTTGGATAACTGAGGTGCTTCCCAGCCTCCTGGTATTCCCTGCATCTACCAGATGAATTGATTCGCGGAATTTATCAACCCCTAAAATACCCGTTCCAAAAATGATTCCACTATCCCAATCAGGCTCATCTTCCTGTGCCTTGGTCAAACCGGCATCTGTCCATGCATCTGTCCCTGCAATAACTCCATAAACAAGTCCGCTTGCATTTAAACCTCTAAGCTGCAAAGGCGTAAAGTATCTATTTATATAACCTTCATTAATATCTGGTATACCAGCTACTTGACAGCCAAAATTCAAATCTTTTAATTTTTGTTGAAAACTTATTCCACTAATACCTTTCTTCAGGCTATTGGTAAAGTCGTTAAGCGTTACGCCATTTGGGGCACAAATACCTAAACCTGTCACTACTACTCTATCTTCCATTCGCAGAATTTTTTATCATTCCGGCTAATTCACCTTTGCATACCAATTCCTTAGAAGTATTATACATTTTTACTTTACACTTTAATTTATTGAATCTGAAATAATCCTTTTCTGAGTGTACAAATACAGTCTCTCCGGGGTATACCGGAAGGTAAAATTCCATTTCAGAACCACTGAATGCCACAGTTAGATTATCCAGATTGCTGTCTGGTTCTTCCGAGAGCAAAAAAATACCCAGGCATACCAATCCGATTTGAGCACAACATTCTGTAAGAATAACCCCCGGGGTTACCGGAAATTGTTTAAAATGGCCTTTGTAAAATTCAAGATCTTCACAAAAATGAAAACTACCCGTAACGCCATTTTCATCTATATTTGACAAGCTATCTACAAACAAAAATTGTTTGGAATATGGTAACTTTTCTAAGATTTTATTAATTTCCATGATTTAAGTTAAACTTTCACCTCCATCTACCTTAATCACAGTTCCATTTATCCATTTTGCCTCTTCTGTGCATAACAAATAGACTACATCAGCTATATCCTCTGGAGTGGTAAGCCGTGCACCTGGATTTTTTAACTTTGCCTGTTCTATTAAAATTTCACTGCCCGGAATACGTCTTAGCGATTCTGTATCTGTGACCCCGGCCTGTATGCAATTGGTTTTTATGCCTAAAGTTGCAAACTCCATAGCCATATTTCTGGAAATAGCTTCTAGTGCGGCTTTTGCGGCCCCAACAGCACCATAGTTAGCTATTGCTTTTGTAGAACCTTCACTGGTAAATGAAATGATCCTTGTATCCTCGGCGAATAAAGCCGCCTTAATTAATGCCTGGGTCCAATCATAGAGACTTAAGGCCATTGCATTAATCGTAATCTGAAAATCCTGGTTACTTAGTTCTTTTTCCTTTGAGGAATGCATTGGTTTAAGGTTACCCTTGGCAATACTGTGCACCAAAACCTTTATCTTATGACCTTCAGGAAGAAAATCCTTAATTTTTTGTGTTAATTTATCTCTGCTGTCCTTTAATATAGCATCCTGATTATAACTCTTAAACAACACTCCCGTTGCAGTTATTTTCATAAAGTCATTGGCTATACCTTTCATATCCATATTACGGTCCCGATGAACAACAAGTATATGGTAGCCGTTCTGTGCCAGCTTTATTGCCGATGCAAGACCAAGACCCTTGCTGCCTCCCAATATTAGTGCCCAATTTTTTGTTTTTAGTTTGTCCACTTAATTAAATTTTTCGTTCTTACCACTCCAGCAAAACACGTTGAGCCGAAAATCCAGGTCCGAAACTCAGTAGCAACCCTTGCTCCCCTTTACCAATTTCTTTAGACATAAAGCGTTCCAGCACATAAAGCACCGTTGCACTGCTCATATTCCCATACAAACGCAACGTTTCACGCGTATCATCTATGTTTTTCCCTAACTTTCCGAATAATTCTTCAACGGTCTGGACAATCTTCTTTCCACCGGGATGAAAGACTAAATGATCTACCTGCTCAATAGAAGTGCCGTTTTTTTCTAAAAAAGGATGTATTATTTTCGGAAAATGCTCTGCAATGGTTTCGGGAACAGAGGGGTCAAGAATCATTTTAAGACCTGTGTTTGTCAGGTCGAACCCCATCATATGTGTGGCATTCCTAAAATGATACATTTCTTCTGCCACAATTTTAGGTCCATCGGCATCTTCTTCAGAAGTCAACAAAACACAAGCTGCACCATCCCCGAATATAGCTGCGCTGACCATGTTTGCCATAGAAAAATCTGTAAGCTGGAATGTTGCCGTTGGGCTTTCCACAGCTATCACGGCCGCACGTTTACCTGGATTTGCCCTTAAAAAGTTGGCGGCGTAAATAAGTCCTGAAACACCAGCTGCACAACCCATTTCAGTTACTGGCAGGCGTACAATATCCTGTCTTAGCTCAAGATCATTTACAATATACGCATCTAACGATGGAATCATTATACCTGTGCAGCTTACCGTAATTATATAATCCAGGGAATCTGCCTTCCAGTTGCTCTCATTTAATGCTTTCCTAAGTACAGATGTCCCTAATTTTTTTACTTCCCTTACATAAATATCGTTTTTAGCCTCAAGACTGGTAGCGGTAAAGACATCTTCAATCCCCATAATTCCGTAGCGCTTGTCTACTGCTGCTCCCTCAAATATCTTCACTACTTTTCTTCTGAACCTATCTTCCTGTCCGCTAAGCCATAACTCAACAAAAGGAAGAATATGCCTAGTTTCCCTGCAGTAAGGCGGCAATGTTTTAGCCACAGTTGCTATTCGTACATTATTCATATGATTGGCTTAGTCGAGATGTCTGAATTACCCATACATATCTAAAAGCCCATTTCCAATTAATAGTATGAGTTGTATGAGTTAAATCTTTTGAAAAAGTTATTAAGTCTTTTTTCTTAAATCCACTTTTAATTGAGATGAGACCATCATGTTTTGCAATTTTTGTTTTTATAAAAATAGCACTAAACCCTTTAAAAAGATAATATGAGAGCGCACTTCTTTGCAAGTCATTGATAACTATGCCAATTTTGGCCAATTTTGTGAATTTAGACAGGAATAATGGTATTTGCGCATTGCTAAAATGATGCATTGTAAGTGTACAGAGCAGTATATCACAGTTAAAATCCTGTGGCTTCAAAGCCAAAATGTCCTGTTTTAAGAATGTAATCTCGGGAAAATCAACTGATAATTCTCGAGCTATAGCTAATGCATTTTCATTGAGATCCAGGCCAATTAAGACAACTTCTGTCTCCTTATTCCTAAAATGACCGGCAATTTGCCTAAGCATTTCCCCATCGCCACAGCCCATGTCTGCTATTGTATATTGCTTCCCGGGAAATAATTTAATCAGCTTACAAACATTAGCCAGTGTAATTGCATTGCCTCCTAAATAGCGATTACTTTTATTAATATCCCTAAAAACCAACCGGAGTATATCAATGGGGACATTTGGTTTGTCCATTAATTCGGGCTCTGTATTTCTATATTGAAAATCCATCATAAGGCTATTGGTTTACCATGTGTTCTTTTAATTAGCGATCTGATTAACCCAGGGGATTTAGTGATCGTTCCCATAAGGATATCAGAAGCCCGTGCACTTAATAAAATAGCCTGTAAGGCCCTGCCGGTTTGCAACCGTCGTTTGAATGTGCTTTTCCATTTTTTGCTGTAATCAGACTCCATTTTACTTCGGTTATAACCAGACTCTTTAAAGAAATTGTCAATTCTCTCTGATGCAAGTTTAGCGCTATGTATGGCCATGGCCATACCGTTACCGCAGAGTGGATGGATCAAACCTGCCGTATCGCCGCACATAAGAATATGGTCCTTTATTGTCTGTTTGGATTCGAAGGACACTTGTGCAATACTCATAGGTTGGTCGAAAAGAGGTTTTGCGTGCCTTAGAAAGTGATTTAAAAATTTGTTCCTGGCCACAATATTGGAATTAAACTTCTCAATGCTTTTTACAGTTTGAAAACTTTTATAAGAGGTCAGATAGCAAAAATTTACTGCTCCGGACTCAGTTTTGGATAAGCCCCCGTAGCCACCTTCAAAATTATGCAGCGCCACTAAGTTCTCAGGAAATTCCGGGAAAGCATAATGGGCTTTTACTCCTATCCATGGCGCATTTTTGTATATGAAATTTCGATTCAGCTGTTTATCCAGACCCGATCGTTTACCGTAAGCCCCGATTGCTACTTTGGCCGAATAGCTGTTTTCATTTTCTGTGTCTATGGTGAATGAATCATTTAAATATGTAACATTTTTAACGGTTTCAAATTTAACAGAGACTCCCAGAGAAAGTGCTCTTTTATAGAGAGCATTATCAAAAGTATATCTGCTGATTCCAAAACCACCCAGGGGCAATTTTGTTTGAAGTAATTTTCCGTGTTTTGTAGATAATTGAAGCGTATCTATAGCAGCCACTTTGGGTAGTGTTACCCCAAGACTTTTAAGATAAGGGACTACTTCATTAGACACATATTCACCACATACTTTGTGATGCGGATAAGGATATCGTTCTATAAGAAGCAATTTATACCCTTCGCCGGCCAGATGAATAGCGGAAGTTAGCCCGGCTAATCCTCCCCCTATTATGATTACATCAAATTGTTCCACTTTTTGAAGATAACTGTTTTTGTATAAAAAAACCCGACTTATAAGTCGGGCTATACTTAATTATTAACTGATTAACAAAAGCTAATTGGCCTGAGCCTTGGCATCTTCAATCATTTGTTTATTGGCAGATACTCCAATTTCTACCCTCCTGTTTTTGGCCTGTCCGTCTTTAGTAGCATTGTCAAATCTTGGTGAGGCCTCGCCAAATCCCTCAACGGTCATTCTGCTTTTTGCCACGCCTGCATTGGCTATATATTGAGCAACAGCTTCGGCCCGCCTTTTTGATAACTTTAGATTATACTCATCATTACCTACACTATCCGTATATCCCTGTATCATTAAATCCGTGTCTGGAAATTCATTAAATATTTCGGCAACTTTATCGAGGTTTGACTTGGCTTCAGCTGTTAATTCCGAACTGTCAAAAGCAAAGTTTACACCACTTTTATCATCAAAAATTATATGTATCCCTTCTCCCACACGTTTTACATCTGCACCTGGAATTTCATTTTCAATTTTCTGTGCCTGCTTGTCCATCTTATTTCCAATAAGACCCCCTGCAACTCCACCTATTGCCGCACCAATTAAGGCACCTCCAATATTTCCGCCAATTAGGCCCCCAACTACTGCGCCTCCCGCTCCACCTATGGCAGCACCTCGTTGCGTTTTATTGGAATTTTTAATGGCATTACAACTGCTGTTTAATGTAAGGAACATCATACCAACCAATAGGAAACTTGTAAATTTTCTTGTCATCTGAATACTATTTTGAGTTCGTTTTTTTTTAAAGCGTAACATCTTTTGAAACCTTGTCTAAAGTCAGGACCACATCGAAGGGTTTTCCATTATAATCAACCTTTACTCTAAATACCACATTAGATTCACTTAAGCTTTCTATATTCATTCGGTAGCCACTTTTTTCACCACTTAGTGGTTTATTTTTGTTGTCCACCAATTTAAATTGGAGTTCTGTACTTCCATCTCCTGGCTCATAGAAAGACCAAAGAATACGATGCGTACCTTCCTGGCATCTGTCAGACCCGTTAATAGAAAATCTGCCCGTTCCGTTGTTTGGAATAAACATCCATTCACCTCCTTTATAACAAGGCGAATCGGCAATTCCAAACAAATCTGTTTTATAAAGCCCTTCTTCTCCAACAAAACGAATATTGGTCAGAGACCAGGTTCCTTTAAGGGTTTTTTTCTTCATTTGAGAAGATTGGGAAGTAGCTGTATTCGTTGCAGAACATGCAACCAATAGTATTGCCAGAATTAAATAAACTGTATTTTTCATAAAGGATTATTTGTAATAATTTTTGAAGTAACTAAAGTAAAAAATTTATTGATTCAGGTTCTTTAAATCAGGGGTATATTTTTAATATTCCATCAACTCAATTAAGGAGGTCCGAAATCTTTCTTTGGGTAAATAATTATTTTCCAATGATTTGGCAAATGGGACCGGAGTTTCCATACTCGCAACCCGTTTCACCGGAGCATCTAAGAATTCAAAACAATCCTCCATCACAAGGGCAGCTATATCACTGGCAATCCCTCCAAACATACTATCTTCCTGTAGAATAATTAATTTCCCTGTCTTTTTTACAGATTCATAAATTGCTTGAGTGTCTAAAGGTTGAAGTGTGCGCAAATCTAAAAGATCTGCTCGTATTTCGGGATGTTGCTCCAAACATTCAAGAGCCCAGTGAACACCAGCACCGTATGTGACTATTGAAACTTCTTCACCTTCTTTCAACAGGGTGGCTTTTCCAAATGGCAATGTATAATAGGAAGTGGGAACCTCCTGGTAAACACTGCGATAAAGCGCTTTATGTTCAAAAAACATTACTGGGTTCGGATCATTAATTGCCGTTGCCAAAAGCCCTTTTGCATCATAAGGGAAAGCAGGATATACTACCTTTAATCCGGGAGTTTTTGTGAACCACGCCTCATTGGTCTGGGAATGAAACGGTCCGGCTCCCACGCCTGCACCACATGGCATTCTAATTACCACATCTGCATTTTCATTCCACCGATAGTGAACTTTTGCCAGGTAATTGACAATAGGGTTAAAACCTGAACTGACAAAATCACCAAATTGCATTTCCATTACAGATTTTATTCCGTTAATAGAAAGCCCCATGGCTGCGGATACAATTGCCGATTCACATATAGGTGTATTTCTTACCCGATCCGCCCCAAAAGCTTCTACAAACCCCTCTGTTATTTTGAAGACGCCTCCATAATCGGCAATATCCTGACCCAGAATTACCAAATTATCATGCTTTTCCATAGATTGCTTGAGGCCTTCAGAAATTGCATCTACAAGGCGAATATTTTGTGATTCATTATTTGGCTTAATATCTTGATATATAAATTCTTTATAGACATCATTTAATTCTTTACTTTCATCAAATTCTACTTCTCTTTCCGCGTATGCCAGCTGTAGGTTTTCATCTATTTCATGAATAATCTCTTTTTTAAATTCAACTTCCTTTTCCTCAGAAAGAACCCCCTGTGCGTGCAAATATTCTACATAATTTTCTATTGGATCCATAGCAGCCCACTCCTCCAGCATTTTCTTAGGCACATATTTAGTGCCGCTAGCTTCTTCATGCCCGCGCATTCGGAATGTTTTGAATTCCAATAATACCGGCCTTGGCTCTTTTCGGATGCTTTCACATAACTCATTGACTTTGCTGTAGACTTCAAGGATATTATTTCCATTTATTATATGGGCTTCCATTCCATAGCCTTTACCTTTATCTGCTATATGCTCGCATTTAAACTGCTCGGAAATTGGTGTAGAAAGTCCATACCCATTGTTTTCAATACAAAATAGTACGGGTAAATCCCACACTGCGGCCACATTGAGCGCTTCATGGAAATCACCTTCACTAGTGGCTCCTTCCCCTGTAAAAACAGCTGTTACTTTTTGTCTTTTTTTAAGAAGGTCCGCCAGGGCAATACCATCTGCTACCCCAAGTTGAGGTCCCAGATGGGAAATCATGCCGACAATCTTATATTCCTGAGTTCCGAAATGAAAACTTCGATCACGGCCATTTGTAAACCCACTGGACTTACCCTGCCATTGGGTAAATAATCGAAATAAAGGTATGCCCCGTGTTGTAAAAACTCCCAGGTTTCTGTGCATTGGAAGAATATATTCATCCTTGTTCAAGGCACTGGCAACTCCTACGGAAATTGCTTCCTGTCCAATACCACTAAACCATTTAGATATCTTTCCCTGACGCAAGAGTATGAGCATTTTTTCTTCAATCATCCTTGGCTTTAACATAGCCCGGTAGAGCTCAAGCAGCTTTTCCTTGCTAATCCCCTTGCTTAAATATTGCATAATTTAATGAATATATTGTCACTATAAACGGGTATAAATGTAACAAAATTGAGTTCAATAAAACAGCAGAAATCCACGCTTGTTTACATATAATAATTAGTAACTTTGAAAGGACTATAAAACCATAGCCATGAGCAAAATTCCCAGTGTAGACCTTAGAGATTATACTAGCGGCAATCCGGTGCGAAAAGAGAAGTTTACGAAAGAAATTGGCAGCGCTTTTGAAAATATTGGCTTTGTGGCCCTCAGTGGTCATTTTCTTTCTGATGAACTGGTCAAAGATTTATATGGGGAAGTTAAAAAATTCTTCGAATTACCTCAGAGTGTGAAGGATTCTTATGAAATAGAGGGTATTGGAGGTCAAAGAGGCTATACATCCTTTGGCAAAGAGCATGCAAAAGGAAGAAAGGAAGGAGACTTAAAGGAGTTTTGGCATTTTGGTCAGTATGTTGAAGATGACCCAATACTTGAAAAGGAATACCCGGAAAATGTAATCGTAAGAGAATTGCCAAAATTCAATACAGTTGGCAAAGAAACTTATAAGATGCTGGAGAAGACTGCCAAATACGTGCTAAGAGCACTGGCGCTTCATCTGAATCTTCCTGAAACTTACTTTGATGGTTATATTAAGAATGGTAATTCTATTTTAAGACCAATTCACTATCCTCCAATTGTTAATGAACCTAAAAATGCAGTGAGAGCGGCTGCTCACGGAGATATAAACCTCATAACTTTGCTGATGGGAGCACATGGCAGAGGCCTTCAGGTTCAAAATCATAAGGGCGAATGGATTGATGCAATCGCCACGACGGATCAGTTAATGATCAATGTTGGCGATATGCTTTCGCGCCTGTCGAACGAAAAATTAAAATCTACAGTGCACAGGGTTGTTAATCCTCCCCGCGAATTATGGAATACTTCCAGATATTCTATTCCTTTTTTTATGCACCCCATAAGTAGTATGCCTCTAAATTGCCTGGATAATTGTATTGATGAGACACACCCTAAGCGCTTTGAGGATATTACAGCAGGAGAATTTTTGAATGAACGCCTTGTTGAACTGGGATTAATTAAAAAATGATTTATTACTTTAAGTAGTATTATATAATATATTATTTTACAGAATATTAAAATATTTTTATACATATTTTTTACCTGATTTTATTTCAATTTTAAAATGGATTTAAAAGATCAATTAAAGCACTTATTTCCTGACCACATTTCTTCAGAGCCAGAAAAAATAAATGAAAAGAAGCCGGAACTATGGCTTCAGAAAGAGCCCATAATCTGTAAATATGAAAAAAGAAAAGGTAAGCCGATCACTATTTTGGAGGGGTACAACGGAGCTGAAAAAGACTTTAAAAAATTAGCAAAGGATTTGAAGAAAAAATTAAGTGTAGGTGGTACATTTAAAAACAATTCCATAATAATTCAGGGGGATTTCAGAGACAAAATAATGACCTTGCTGCAGGAAATGGGTTTTAGGACAAAACGCGTGGGAGGTTAACTTTGAGCACGTTTTTATATTCTCAAATAATCCGGTTAAAAAAATTTAACTATAATTTCAGAGGTTTTTCTGTTAATTTGTTTTTGTTTTTTTCGATTAAATGTTACTTTTAAATGTTATAAACTAAACTACCTAATCATAATGAGTTCCCAATTGCATATCACCAACGGGGATAGTTTCACCCAAAAGTTAAAATCACTAAAACTTAAGGGCGATATAATCACCTGGCGGGAAATGCTTTGTGAGGGAAAAACGGAAACTAATGTAGGTAGTGAATCGTTTTGGAAAACTCGTTTTGATTTTCTTCATAAAAATTACAAGGTCAGTAAGTCCTGGTTTGTTGAGAAGACCTTAAAAGAATATCGTTCTCTTTGTAATCATAAACAACAAGATCAGATTATACTTTGGTTTGAATACGACCTATTTTGCCAGATAAATATGCTCGCTGTCTTAAGTTGGTTAAAGAAACACAGGCGATATGCTGAAATCTATTTAGTATGCAGTGGGGATGAGGATGAAACAAATCGTTTGTACGGGCTTAGCGAACTTAATGATGAACAGATTTTGCACTCTTACAAAAACAAGATTAAGCTTTCCCAGAATGATATAGAGTATGCGGATTATGTCTGGCAATTGTATTGCAGCGATAACCCGATCCGATTAGAAAATCTAATAGATTTTGACAATTACCAGTTTGAATATCTGGCCGATGCCATTAAAGTTCATCTAAAAAGATTTCCCACTATAAAAAATGGCCTGAACGAATTGGAGAACCGCGTGCTGGAATATTCCCTTCAACAAAAACCGAAATCGAAAAGGCAATTATTGAGTAAACTACTTGAAAATCAAGGTTTTTATGGTTTTGGCGATACACAGTACGAACGTGTAATTTCTAATTTGCGGCCTCTTTTTTCTTCTTTCAATCCTGTACGTTTAACTGCAAAAGGAAAAGAAATACTAGATGGGCAAACCAATTATTATTCTCAGATAAGAGACAATGAAGACTACCTTGGAGGTGCTTTGAAATATAATTTCCTATATAATACCGAATCCGACAGAATTTTAAAACTGTAGTATGCAGCTGAGTGCTTCCGAGCTCATTCTTAATGCTGATAGCAGTATATACCATCTTAATCTACTACCCGAAGACCTTGCAGAAACTGTTATTCTTGTAGGCGATCAAAACAGGGTTCCATTAATTTCCAAATATTTTGACACACTGGAAATAGTTAAGGGTAAAAGAGAATTCATCACGCATACGGGAATGCTTAACGGAACCAGAATTTCTGTAGTTTCCACAGGTATTGGCGCAGATAATATTGATATCGTAATCAATGAACTGGATGCATTGGTTAATATCGATTTCGAGACCCGCACAATAAAAGAAAATAAAACCAGTCTGGACATAATCCGTATTGGTACATCAGGTGGAATTCAGCCGAATATTGAAACAGATTCCTTTATACTCAGTGAGTATGCTATTGGTTTTGATAATGTGCTTCATTTTTACGAGAGTGAACACATTCAATACCCTGAAATTCAGCTTGCCTTTATAGACCATACGGCATGGTCTGTTTTTAAGTCTATTCCCTACGTAGTGGAGTCTGATGTTCAATTAACTGAAAAACTACGCTCAGATAAGGTTATTATGGGCTTCACAGGCACAAATGTTGGTTTCTATGGACCACAGGGACGCAGATTGCGATTACTATTGGAGGACAATGACCTGAATTCCAAGTTAAGCTCTTTTGAGTATAATGGAATGAGGATTACGAATCTGGAAATGGAAACATCTGCCATTTATGGGCTTTCCAAATTACTGGGACACAGGGCAGCGTCCATGAATTGTATTCTGGCCAATAGAAGTACAGGTAAATTTTCTAAAGACCCGGTAAAGACTATCGATGCCCTTATTAAGTATACGCTTGAAAAACTCACAGACTATTGAAAACTGTTAAGATTGCGGGAGTGCCCGAACATTTTAACCTTCCATGGCTTATGGCTATAGAAGAAGGCGCTTTTGAAAACAGGGGAATTAACCTGGTTTGGAAAGATGTTCCTGAAGGTACCGGGAAGATGAGTGAACTGTTGGCAACTGAACAGACAGATTTGGCAATTGTTCTTACAGAAGGTATTGTGAAAAGTATTATTGAAGGTAATACCGTAAAAATAGTACAGGAGTATATCGGAACTCCACTTCAATGGGGTATCCATGTAGCTACAGATAGTAAATTCCAAAATGTAGAGGAACTGCAAAATGCAACAGTGGCAATCAGCAGATATGGCAGCGGAAGTCACCTAATGTCCTTTGTAAATGCAAAATCTAATGGATGGGATACATCTTCACTTAATTTCCAAGTAGTAAATACCCTGGATGGTGCCATCGAAGCCCTTAAATTGGGTAAAGCAGATTATTTTATGTGGGAACACTTTACAACGAAACCTATTGTTGATTCAGGGATATTCAGAAGAATCGCAGATTGCCCTACCCCATGGCCTTGTTTTGTTGTGGCAGCTACTGAATCTTTTCTGAAAAACCATAAAGGAACTCTTCGGCATATTTTAGAAGTCATTAATACTTACAGCACAGAATTTAAACATATCCCCCGTATTGACCAGACAATTGCCAACAAATATGAACAACGAATTGAAGATGTGCGGGAATGGTTAAGCATGACCCAATGGAGCCAGTCGCAGTTAAGCACTGAAACAATTGATATGGTTCAGGATTATCTGTTTAAATTAAAATTGATAGACAATAAATCTGATATAGATAAGCTGATCACCAGTTTATAGGTGTTTTACCCATTTTCTTCAATAATTCATTCGTCTTGCTGAAATGTTTGTTGCCGAACCACAGGCCCCTGTTGGCGCTTAAAGGCGATGGGTGACCGCTTGTAAGAATGTGGTGTTTAGAACTGTCAATCAATGCGATCTTCTTTTTGGCAAATCCTCCCCACAACAGAAATACCAATCCTTCCTTCTCAGCCGAAAGCTTTTGTATAACAGCATCTGTAAAAACTTCCCATCCTTTATTTTGATGACTCCCGGCACTATGTGCCCTAACAGTTAGTGTGGCATTCAGCAACAAAACACCCTGATCCGCCCAGTGTTTGAGGTTACCGCTTTTTGGGTAAGGTCTCCCAATATCGCGCTCTAATTCTTTGAATATGTTCATCAGGGATGGCGGATGCGGGATTCCGTCTTTTACTGAAAAACACAGTCCATTGGCCTGGTTGGGGCCATGGTAAGGGTCCTGACCAATAATAACCACTTTGGTTAACTCAAAATTAGAGTGGTCAAAGGCGGCAAATATATTGTTTCCTTTAGGGTAGCATGTTGCTGAACTATATTCATCCTTAACAAACTGTACCAGGGTATCAAAATATGGTTTTTGGAATTCTGATTGCAGCTGATTATGCCAGCTGGGATCAATAGTAACATTCATTTAACAAAGGGCTAAGTATAAGTGATAAAATTAAATCAATAATAACCACTTTACCAAATCTAATGTGAAGTTCCAGTCTTAAGGCAAAACTATTTGGAAGGGAAGGATTCTGATTGTTGCAATTGAAGTAAGTCATTTTGCTTCATTCGGAACTTCAGGGCTTCTATATATGCTGCAAATTTCTTGGATTGGTATTGAGAATAAGCCCTGGTCGCCCAGTCCATTGCAGAAGTCAAATTATGGTTTCGCTCATTTAAGATAGCGAGGTTGTAACATGCTTTACCATTTATTTTCGGATCCGGATTATCCGCTTCTTTTTTCCACAGGGTTGCTGCCGATTCCCAATCACCGGATGAAGTAAAGGTCCCTGCCTGTTCAAATATCGGCGTACATTTTACATAATATTCTCTTGTAATACTATGCTCATAGGGTTGCAACCTTGCGCCGTAGGAACTCCCTGTTTTTGTGCTTTGTTCTAAAATATTTTCTGTTCTGCCTTCTATTGCCTGTAGTGCTTCATAAGGATCAAGTCCTTTGGCAGTGGAAACAATCTGATTATTAGACGTAAATTCATCAATTAACAGCTTATTAGTCGGGTCATAAATTCGCCATCCGTTTTCAATTAAAGTTTCAAGCGTAATCTGGTGCGCTGCAACTTTTTCTTTAACGCGCAACAGATTAAATTGCTCCATCGTGGTCTTTTTTAGAGATACTCTTGTGTCCGAATCATAATATGCCATAGAAAAAATGGCATCAACCATATGTTCATGGCATAAAGCTTCAATTGTTTCCCAGTTTAAATAATTCCCTTGGAGTTCAGAATCTGACTCATTTTGCACAATGTCCTCTATCAATATAATAGTGTCAAAACGCTTGTCTGCAGCCAGTTCATTATAAAGGCCAATAATTGCCGCATCCCTGGCTTCTATTGCAAGCCGTTGATCTTCTCTATAAATAAACTGATGTAGACCCGTTTGTTCTTTCTCTTCCGTTAAATGGACTTTCCCTCCAATGATACCTATTCTTTTAATGGTATCAGAAAGAGAAACAGGGGCAGGCTCCAGGGTCTGAATATCAACATTCCTGGTAGTACTGCAACCAACCACTATCAGAAGTAGTAGCAGTAAATAAACACTAATGTAATCTCCTTTCATATAAAACAGCACACTTATAATTCAATACAATAAATGTTCTCTAGCTATTAAACAGCTGTTTATACAGGATTATTGCCTTTCACATTGAAATTGCCACATATTTTACCAGGCCCGGATCACTCGGTTTTTATTTCTATAGGTTTGTTTTTGCGCATTGCACTTTAGAATTTTCAAAATCACACCTATTCCATACCTTTGCCACCTGCAATTATCGCTAATGCAAACAATAGATAAAAAAACCTTACAAGATTTAGAATTCCCTTTGGTGCTAGAACAACTGTCCGGCCACTGCAGTACCGACTTGGGAAAGGAAGGTGCCCTTGCTATTCAACCAATATCAGAAAAAGAAGATTTATTAGAAGTCCTTGGGCGAACTTCAGAATATCTGGCATCATTTAGTAATGAAAATAAGATTCCTAATCACGGTTTTGATGCTATAAACAATGAATTAAAACTGCTCAAAATAGAGAACACAACATTAGAAATTCCAGGTTTCAGGAGGATTGCCCACATCTGTACTGCGATAAATACCCATAAGAAGTTCTTTAAAAAGTTTAAAGATTATTATCCATTATTATATAAGTGCACTGAAGAAATTGAATCCAATTCCGAGATAAATTCGAATATTGATTTGGTTATCGATCGTTTTGGCGAGGTAAAAGACAATGCTTCAGACGATTTAAAAATAATACGCAGGCAAATAAACCAGGTTAAAAGTAAAATCAATCAAAGTTTTATTACTGCGCTTAACACTAGTCAGGCCGCTGATTTTTTAGACGAAATCAGAGAATCTGTAGTAGAAAATCGACGTGTATTGGCGGTTAAAGCCATGTACAGACGAAAGGTAAAGGGGACTGTAATGGGAACCTCCAAAACGGGTAGTATTGTTTATATAGAACCGGAAGCGTCATTAAAATACAGCAGGGAGCTTAATAACCTTGAATTTGATGAAAAAGAGGAAGTTCAAAGGATTCTTAATCAATTGACAAACCTAATAAGGCCCTATGGAGCTCTTCTTCGTGATTACCAAAGTTATCTGACGCAGATTGATATTACCGCTGCCAAGGCAAAATATGCAAGGGAGATGAATGCATTATTACCCGAAATAAATGAAAACAGCCAGCTCTATTTGCGTGATGCATTCCATCCTTTACTTTTTTTAACAAACAAGAAAAGCGGACAAAAGACGTGGCCGCAAACTATTGAGTTACACCCCGCAAACAGGATAATTGTAATTTCAGGTCCAAACGCCGGAGGGAAAAGTATTACGCTCAAAACCATTGGATTATTGCAGGTTATGTTACAAAGCGGGCTTTTAATTCCTGTACATGAACGCAGTACTCTTTGCTTGTTTAAAAATATACTTACCGATATAGGAGATAATCAATCTATTGAAAATCATCTAAGCACCTATAGTTACAGACTTAAGAATATGAATCAATTTCTTAGAAAGTGTAACAAAAATACCTTATTCCTAATTGACGAATTTGGAACCGGAAGTGACCCTGAACTGGGCGGGGCTCTTGCTGAGGCATTTTTAGAGGTATTTTATGACCGTGGTGCATTTGGTGTTATTACCACCCATTATGCCAATTTAAAGGCTTTAGCCGATGAATTGCCACATACTACAAATGCGAATATGCTTTTTAATTCTAAAACTCTGGAACCAACATTTCAATTGGAGTTAGGGCAGCCGGGTAGTTCCTTCACATTTGAAGTGGCCCAGAAAAATGGGATTCCATACAACTTGATAAATAAGGCAAAAAAGAAGGTTGAACGTGGTAAATTGCGATTTGATGCCACCATTGCCAAAATGCAAAAGGAACGGAATAAGATGGCCCAAACCGGATCCCGGCTTAAAGAAGAAGAATCCAAAGCCCGGGATGAATCAATGAGGCTGGAAAAACTAAATGCGAAGATCAAATCCAAATTAGAGAATTATCAGGAGTTGTATGATCATGATCAACGAATGATACATTTGGGCAATAAAGTAAACACTGTAGCTGAGAAGTATTTTTTAGATAAAAAGAAACGGGTACTTGTCTCCGAACTTTTGCGTATTGTAGAAACGGAAAATAGCAAGCGGAAAAAGAAATCTGCTGCTCAGGCCAAAGCAGAAAGGCAAAAGAAACTGGAAACTTCGCAAGAGGTGCAGAAAAAAGTTAAGGTAATCCGGGAGAAAAAGAAAATTGAAAGCAGAAAATCCGTCATTCAGGAAAAGAACAAACCGAGACCCGTATTTAAAATAGGTGACAGGGTGCGAATGCATGATGGCCGGGCAGTGGGAAGCATTGATAAACTCGAGAAAAATAAGGCAGTTGTCAATTACGGGATGTTTACCACCAATGTAAGTGTGGATCAGTTAGAATTGGTTGAAGCCAAAAAGTAGTCCCATAGAATAATATTGAAAGATTTTTTTTCATTACTGTCCTAATTTAAATTCGTGGAAAGAACAAACCCCAACTTTCTTAAATTGGTTATAAAACATATCTGATTCTGGCTAATAGGTTTTATTTTTGACTGGTGATACTAAAGGAGGGAGAAAAAATTATATTGTTCGATGGCGTTTGCAATCTTTGCAATAGTGCCATTCAGTTTGTAATTAAGCGTGATAAGAAAAACCTCTACAAGTTTGCAGCTTTGCAAAGTGATGCAGCCACAGCGCTTCTTAAAGAGAGGGGGATTGATACATCAAAAATTGATTCAATCATACTAATTGATCCTAATACTGCATATTACACCAAATCATCTGCGGCTTTGGAGATTGGTAAAACCTTTGGTGGTGGCTGGCGCCTGTTGGGTGTTTTTGAATGGGTTCCAGGGCCTGTAAGAGATTGGGTTTACGATCTGATAGCCAAAAACAGGTATAACTGGTTTGGGAAACAAAATGAATGTATGGTACCAACCCCGGAACTAAAGTCAAAATTTCTGGATTAGACTATTTTAAATTATTCAAAATAAAATCGAGCGTGGCATTTGAACTTCTCTTTTCCGAATACGCCAGATTATTGTGGCTAATTGGCTGTGCTAAACCTAAGTTTTGCAGATACTTTATTTGATCAGCATTATTAAGTGCAACTTTTCCGGTGAGTAATACATCCATTGACTCGCCATTTTTATAGCGTTTGTATATTTTTTTTAATCCGCTTAAATACAGTCGGTCTTTTGTAAAACCACCACCTCTATGTGCTCTTAAAGTTATCGAAAAAGCATCATTCCTGTTTAATTTGTACTGGTTATGTATTAAATCAAAAGTATCTGCAAAACTATAACCTTTAATTAAACTGTCCGAAGCTAAAACTCTATATGCTAATTCTTTAAGTCTTTTAATTGTGAGTGCACCGCTCATGTATTCACTAAAAACTGCCAAACCTTCCTGAGTTTCTACATTTTTCGGGAACCCATTTGAAAATATTTTTAAGGGCTGAAGTGAAGCATTAAAAGTAGTTACCAGATGTACCCCAATTTCATGATTTGCCAAAGTTAGCAGTTGGTTTTGGCTAAACCTGCTATTGCGTTTTAAAAGCAATGTTTTTGTTGCATTGCTTACCATTGCGTCAGCTGCTATATGGGTCGCAAATTTAATATTTAATGGAAATTCATAGGCTGCCGCAAAGTCTTCAAAATATGCCTTTGCATCCTCCGTTGAAAAGACTTTTTCCAATTCAACATCCCCAGGTTCATCATCAAAATGAAGAATAAATTTTGCATTTTGAACATCCTTTTCCGTAGGGGTTCCATATATATTCAGGGAATTGTAATAAAACTCTTTTCCCTTGCCAATGGTCTTGATACATTGCACCATATTGGCATAATAATAAATGATATCGGTATATAAATTCTTTAGTTCTGCATCCTGAATTCGCTCCAACCGCTGTGAATAGAACAAGCGATGAAGCTTATAAGGATCGAACTTTAATTTTGGGTATTTAAATTTGGGGTCTTCTACAAATTTGGAAGCAAAAAACTTATGTTTTTCCTTTTCACCATTTAGGGGGTTTACATAGCTAAGCAACTCAATGTTCCTTATAAGACGATCAAGGTTGTCATCTACTTCTATTACATTGGGATATTCAAATTGAATAGCCAGGCGTTGATTTTCCGTAATCATAAATCTTTCTCGTGAAATTCCTTAGCCTGCAAAGGTACTATTTCTTTTAGTTGCAATTCCACAGCACGCACTACTTCGGGATAAATAATAGCAGTGAGCTCGTCACAATAGATCTTTGCAATTTCAGTTGCTAAAACAAGCGTATTGCCAAAAGTTGTTGTAATATATTTCAGAAAAAATCCATTGCCCTGAAAGGTGTCGTTAATTTTACAATCGGATTTTATATTATTCGGCAATTCAATTGTTCCCAGCTTTTGTTGCCAGCCCTTTACTATGGCCCCATAACGATTATTGTCTATGTTACTGGTTCCAAGATTCCAGGTAGGGACTTCACGGTCCCAGCGCTTCCAGTTATAACTATGCATATCAAAAACAATAGCCTTGCCGTATTTCTTTTCAATTTGTTCAATGAGAGCGTGTACAACACTATAAAACGAGGCATGTTTAAGCATACTATGATCGTACTCTTCGGCTGATAATGGCGTTTTCCACAAAGGCTTACCCCAGGCATCTGAATAAATGGCACCATCCGGTGGCCGATTTAGATCATATTCAAATCTGCTGTCACACCCGGTTAAGACAATAGGGTGAGACGCCACCATATCGCTTGTACAGGGATCTTCTTCATACCATCGTTCGTGTTCAGTATGGAGGCAATTATCCCACAGAGATCTTCTGAATTGATGTCCATTGTGCACTGCAGCACAGACATAGGGGGCATAATCACTTATTTTTAAAATAAAGGAATAATCATCTGAAACTGCCTCAAACGGAATCTCAGATTTAATATTGGAGATGATATCGGCAACTGAAAGCTTAAGCATTCTCAACCTCATTTCGCAATCTGGAACGCTTGTTAAAAGCTTGTAATTTATCCATTACCTTACTCTCTACGAAGTCTATTATTTTAGACTGAATTTTTGTTTTGTAGACTTTGTTCATATAAGTTATCCCTCCCGGCGACATAACGTTTACTTCCACCAATTTACCGCCGATAACATCTATTCCAACAAAATAGAGTCCATCCTTTACCAGCTTAGGTCCTATTTGCTTACATAAAGCTTTCTCCTGTTTGGTAAGCGTATGTTTTGCCACTGAACCACCTGCCGAAACATTGGAGCGATGATCATCAGAGCCAGGAATGCGTCGCATTGCACCAATAGGTTCACCGTTCAAAATCAAAATTCTAACATCACCCTGGTCTGCCCCTTCAATATATTCCTGAAGAATAACATAATTGGAGGATTCATCGGAACTTGAAATATAAAAATCCAATAGCGATTTAATATTGGACATAGCCGACTTTTCAATCAGGATTACCCCTGAACCACCAAAGCCATTTAAAGGCTTGAGGATCATTTTATCGGATTTGGATTCCTTGATCTGCTTAACCAGATAATTTTTATTCTTAGAAACATGCGTAACCGGAATAATATTATCATGGCTGTCACCAAAAGCCGCTGTGTATAGTTTGTTATTCGCCTCTCTTAATCCTTGCAGTGAATTTACTATGAACACATCATCCTTTACGGAATCCAAAAAATTCAACATTATAGGGTCAAGAGGCGGGTTGGCTCTCATGAAAATAACATCAAAACCTGCCAACGGTAACATTTCCTCCCTGATTTCTGCTTTTTTATAAAAAGATTTCAGACTACCGGGCACTTTTTCCATTCTGCCTATTACAGTACAAAAGGCATTGGTAACACTATTGCGAATTGTGAGATTAGCAGGAGTGCACAAAGCTACACCATGGTTTCGTTTAACGCATTCATGAATTAATGCAAGGCTTGTATCATTCTCAGGATCAATCTCCTCCCAAGGATACATAAGAAAACAAATGTTCATTAGACTTAATTTAGCTTATTTTACTTCTTCATAAAACTCATCCCAGTCTTCTATGCGGGGTTTCCCTAATTTCCCTACAGACTTGGCCACAATCATTGAGACAGTAGCGTCTCCGGTAACATTTATAATAGTTCTGCACATGTCCAGAGGACGATCTACGGCAAAAATAAGTGCCAGACCTATAGCCAGCTTATCAGATGGAAAACCAATAGATTCCAAAACAATTACCAGCATTACCATTCCGGCACCCGGAACTGCGGCCGAACCAATGGACGCAAGCAATGCTGTAAGGACAATAGTCAATTGGCCGCCAAGGGAGAGATTAAAATCGAGAGCCTGAGCAATAAAAACGGCTGCAACACCCTGATATAAACTCGTTCCGTCCATATTAATCGTAGCACCCACGGGAAGAACAAAACTAGATACTTCTTTGTCTACCCCAATATGTTCTTCTACCCTTTCCATGGTTACCGGCAGAGTAGCTGCACTGGAACTTGTGGAAAATGCCAACAGTTGCGCAGGACTTATCTCTTTAAGAAACCAGAAAGGGTTTTTCTGCGTATAAGAAGCAACTACCAGGCAATAAAAAACAATCATTAAAAATAACCCTAAAACCACTACTCCGGCATATTTCAACAAGGCCAGCAAAAGGTCCGGGTCCCCGGAAGACACGACAACATTGGCTAACAATGCAAAAACTGCCACCGGAGCGGTAAGCATAATAAGGTCTACCATTTTGAGTACGACATCATTGAGCGAATCAAAAAACTTTTTTAGCGGTTTAGCCCTTTTTTCACCTATTAAGAGCATTGCGATACCCAGGAATATTGTAAAAAAGATGACCTGCAGCATTAGGCTGTTATCACTGAGCGCACCAAATGCATTATCAGGAACCATGTCCTCCATAAACTGCAATGGGCCTACTTCTTTTTGCCTGGATGCTTCTTCTATTTTTGAAGTTACGCCGCTATCTGAAGCATAGGTCTCCGTTAATTTGGTAATAGTTTCATCTGAAATGCCATCCCCCGGCTTCAAAATATTAACCAGAATCAGGCCAATACTAATGGCTATTATTGTAGTACATATGTACACTGCTATTGTCCGAAGCCCAATATTTCTAAATTTTGAAATATCTTTTAAATCAGAAATTCCCTTAATTAAGGAAGCAAGGATAAGAGGAATTGCAATTAATTTGAGAAGTTTAACGAATATAGTGCCAAAAGGGTTGATCCAATCCTGCACAAAACCGCGACCCCAATCAATATAAGTCATTGCGAAGCCAAAAAGAAGACCAAAGATCATCCCAATCAGGATTTGCCAATGCAATTCCAGTTTCTTCATAAAAAAAGTTTAGGCTAGAAAGATAGTATTTTGACAGGAAACCCCCTAAAAAACAAGGTTTATAATTTGATAGTTCTATTGAGTAAAGTAAAATCCGCAAGTACCAAAGCAGCCATTGCTTCTACAATAGGTACTGCTCTTGGCACAACACACGGATCATGTCGGCCCTTACCCTGGGTTTTAACCATATTCCCATCTTTATCGATAGTTTCATAAGGCTGAATTACCGTTGCAACCGGCTTAAAGGCTACATTGAAATAAATGTCCATGCCATTGCTAATACCTCCTTGTATTCCGCCACTATTATTGGTAATTGTACTGCCATCTGGTTTGAATTGATCATTATGAAGACTTCCTTTCATTTTAACTCCTTCAAAACCGCTGCCATATTCAAAACCTTTGACCGCATTAATGGATAACATTGCTTTGCCAAGTTCGGCATGAAGCTTATCAAAAACAGGTTCGCCAAGTCCAACAGGGACATTTTGGATAACACAGCTAATAATTCCACCAACGGTATCACCTTCCTTTCGGATTTCTTTAATATATGATTCCATTAGGGCGGCTGTATCAGGATCCGGACAACGCACCGCATTGCTTTCGGTTAGATTAAGGTCCAGCTCTGAATAGGGTTTTTCCAGTTGAATTGAACCAACCCTCGAAACATAGGCGTTTATAACAACCTCATTTAAAAATTGTTTGGCTATCGCCCCGGCTACTACACGACTGGCTGTTTCACGAGCAGAACTCCTGCCTCCTCCCCTATAGTCTCTAAAACCATATTTCTTGTCATAAACATAATCTGCATGAGACGGGCGATATGAGTCCTTTATATGTGAGTAGTCTTTTGATTTCTGATTTGTATTATAAATCGCAAATCCAATTGGGGTGCCGGTAGTCCGCCCCTCAAATATTCCGGAATAAAAAACCACGGTATCCGGCTCCTTACGCTGTGTTACTATAGAGGACTGGCCGGGTTTTCTTCTGTCCAGCTCTTCCTGTATTGCTTCCATATTCAGCTCTATCCCAGACGGACACCCGTCTAAAACACCACCAATTGCCTTCCCATGAGATTCGCCAAAAGAAGTGAGTCTAAAAAGTGTTCCAAATGTGTTGCCTGCCATAAGCCAAGATGCTTTTATATCTAATTAGAAGTACTAACTCTTTTTTCAATAGCCAAAGATAGATGTTAAATGATGGGAAACAAAACACAGGTTTAGTTAATAGTGAGGTAACAAATGAATAATTAATGAGGTTAAACTTAACCTTAGTTTTAAGCAATAATGACTTTGATTTAAAATGAAACTATACCAATGGGTTTAATTTTACAGAAAATTTCCTTATCCCTTGAAAAAGCGTCGTTTAGAAGTAGTGGTAATATCGGATGTGCATTTGGGCACTCCCAACTGTCATGCAGAGGAGCTAATGGCTTATTTAAGTAGCATTGAACCAAAAAAGCTAGTCCTGAATGGTGATATTCTTGATGTAGGGCAGTTTAACAATCACTTCTTTCCTGCATCACATTTAAAGATTCTAAAAAAAATTATAAGTATGGCTTCAAAGGGAACCGAAGTCATTTATATTACCGGCAACCAAGATGAAAAACTACGGAAGTTCAGCTATACCCGGATGGGGAACTTGTCTATTCAAGACAACTTAGTTTTAAATATGGATGGCAGGAAAGCCTGGATTTTTCATGGAGATGTTTTTGATATTTCTATTCCACAATCAAAGAGGCTTGCTAAAATGGGTGATACCGGATTCCAAATTTTACTTCACTCTAATCGGGTTCTAAACTGGTTCTTTACCAAATTGGGAAAAGAAAAATATTCTTTAAGCGGGAAAATAAAAAGCAATGCAAAAAATGCCGAAAAATATAGTAATCTCTTTAAGAAAAATGCTGTAGAAACTGCTCTTTACAGGGGTTATGACTATGTTATATGTGGGCATATTCACCAGCCAGAAAAAGAAACTTTTGAGAAAAAAAATAGAAAATGTACGTATCTGAATTCCGGTGACTGGGTAGAAAACCTTACTGCTTTGGAATATTCGTTTAAACGATGGAAAATCTATAATTATAGCTATGACAAACTTTCGCCTTTCTTTGCAGATGAAGATTTGAAATCAATGGAGTTAAGCGATCTTATTAACTCCCTTGAAACAAAACAGGAATTCAGACAAAAGCAAAAACAAGGAGAAGACGAATCAATTGATGCATAGCGCATTTTTTAATATAGTCACAGGGTGTTGTGCCTGTCTTCCCGTGCCATCATAAATCTGGTGCCTGCAACTGGTTCCGTTAGCAGAAATTATTACCTCTTCACCAGACCTTCTTATGGAGGGAAACAACTTTAATTCCCCAATTTGCATACTGGTATTATAATGTTCCTCTTCATAACCAAAAGACCCGGCCATGCCACAACATCCGGAAGAAATGATACTTACTTTATAATTTTCCGGGAGGTTTAATATGTCAAAAGTGATTTTTTGATCTGATAGTGCTTTTTGATGGCAGTGATTGTGGATTTTAATAATGGCGGGTGACTTTGTAAACTGTTCTTTGCCTATGTTACCTTTTTTTATTTCATCAGACAGGAATTCTTCAATGAGAAAAGATGCGGCAGCAATTGTTTCAACTTTATTTGTATCAAAATGAAACCTTTTGTATTCATCTCTGAAAGTCAGTATGGCAGAAGGCTCTAAGCCTAATATAGGAGTGCCTTGCGAGGCATATTCGTGCAATGCTGTGATATTTTTATCCGCAAGCTTTTTAGCCTGTTTCAAAAATCCTTTTGAGATAAACGTTCGTCCGCTTTCACCAAAATAAAGACGTACGCCATATCCCAACCCACATAATAAATCTATGGCGTCTTTTCCAAGATTAACATCCAGATATCGCGTAAATTCATCAATATATAATACAACATCTTTATTTTTATTATATACTTGATTATTAAGTTTTTGAAGATGCTTATTTAAATTTATATTCGAAACTTTTGGCAACCTCCTTTCGGGAGCAATTCCTGAAATTTTCTTAATCAAATAGCTAAATGGCCGGGAATTATAAATTGTATTGGTTAATTCAGGAATCTTACTGCCTAATGCATTTAACCGGGTATTATATGCAAAAAGTATATTTCTGAATTTATATCCGTTTGCCTCCTGATATTGATATAAAAACTCCGATTTTAAGGTCGCAACATCGACATTGCTGGGGCATTCGCTTGCGCAGGCTTTGCAACTCAGGCAGAGGTCGAATACCTCCAGCAATTCTTCTGAATCAAATCTGTTTTGTTCACCTGAATTTGTGAGCACTTCGCGCAATGCATTTGCCCTGCCCCTGGTTGTGTCCTTTTCATTCTTTGTTGCCTGATAGCTCGGGCACATCCCTCCGGAAGAATTATGGGTTTTTCTACAGTCTCCGCTGCCATTGCATTTTTCAGCGGCTTTCAAAATTCCCTGGCTATCGGAAAAATCAAAAATTGTACGGATCTTTGGTTCCTTCCGATCAATTTCATAACGTAATGATTCGTCCATAGGGTAAGCATCCACAATTTTACCCGGATTAAAAATATGATCAGGATCAAAATAAGATTTTATACGCTTCAGTAAATCATAGTTCTCCTCTCCAAGCATCATCGGTATAAATTCCGCTCTTACGATGCCATCTCCATGCTCACCGCTAAATGAGCCTCCGTATTTTTTGGTAAGTTTAGCTACATCTGTGGTAATATCCCTGAAAAGTGCGACGTCTTCAGAACGCTTTAAATTTAAAATTGGTCTTAAATGAAGCTCACCGGCACCTGCGTGGGCATAATAAACGGCGTCCTGGCCATAATCCTTCATAATCGTCGTGAACTCCCCAATAAAAGCTTTTAAATCCGGCAAAGAAACCGCTGTGTCTTCAATACAGGCAACCGCCTTCCTGTCGCCTACCATATTTCCTAAAAGGCCAAGACCTGCTTTTCTAAGTGAAATAGCTTTGTTAATATCAATACCCCTGAGGATGGGACTGGAATAGCTCAGTCCGGAATTCTCTATCGTTTTTAATAGTTTTTTCAAATTTCCTTCAAGCGCTGCTTCAGAATCATCCTTCAACTCTAACATTAGTAAAGCTGCAGGATCACCTTCAACAAAGTATCGGTTTGCTAACTGTTCTCTGTTATTTTTCGTGCAATCCAAAATTACCTTATCCATCATTTCACACAGATGCAAATTATGCTTCATAACCGGAACAACATCCTGGAGGCAATCCTCGAGTGTTTTGTAGTGAGTTACTACCATCGCCGAAACCGGTGGTGGACTATCATCTAATTGCAAGGTGATTTCTGTTGTAAAGGCCAGAGTTCCTTCGCTTCCGCTTAGCAGTTTACAAATATTAATTTCCTCCTCATTTCCCCCAAAAAGTTTGCTGTGCAATAATTCATCAACGGCATAACCCGTATTTCTCCTGTGAATACTATCCTTTGGAAATTCCTTTTTGATATTTTGCTGCGTCTGTTTTTTTTGAAGCTCGGAAAATAATGCACGATAAATGGTTCCTTCAAGATTATTTAAGCCGATTTTTTCTTTGTATTCTGCAGATGTAATGGACTCAAAGGTTGCTCTGGAACCATCAGAAAGTATTGTATTTAAAGAAATGACTTTGTCACGGGTAACACCATATTGAATGGATGTTGTACCACTTGAATTATTTCCAACCATACCTCCAATCATACAGCGGTTGGAAGTTGAAGTATTTGGTCCGAAAAACAAGCCGTGAACTTTGAGATATTGATTAAGTTCATCTCTGATAACCCCGGGTTGAACCCTAACTCTTTTTCCTTCAACATCGAGCTTAAGAATTTTAGTCATATGTTTGGATACGTCAACCACTATACCCTCTCCAACACATTGTCCGGCCAGTGACGTGCCCGCAGTCCTGGGTATTAGCCCAATGCCATTTTTTTTTGCAAAAAGCACAAGTTTTATAATGTCACTTTCATCTTTTGGAAAAGCAACCGCTAAGGGTATTTTTCTGTATACCGATGCATCAGTTGCATATAGAGCCCTTGATAACTTGTCAAATTGCAAAGTGCCGGCCAGGCTGCTCTTAAGATCTATTAACAGATTTTTATCCAATCTAGAACAATTTTAGGTGTAAAATTAAGTTTTTATTAGCTGGGATAGATTTTAAACCTAAACTAAAATCAGAACATATGAAAATTTTTAATCCGGTTTTACTACTATCGTGTCTTTTTACTATTACAATCAGCGCACAGGAAATTTCTGACAATGCACTCGGTCTACGTCTGGGCGACAGTGATGGTTTTGGCGCTGAAATTTCCTATCAAAGATTACTAAGCAGATATCACAGATTAGAATTAAATCTTGGTTGGAGAGACAGCAGGGAATTTGATGCTTTTAAAGTATCAGGGCTTTATGAATGGGTAAGGCATATTGATGGTAATTTTAATTGGTACTATGGCGCGGGTGGAGGACTTGGAAGTGCTAGTTTTGAACCAGTACCCGGCAGCGGCGGAAATGAACCATTTACTCCCGATGGTGGGTTATTTGTCTTTGCAGCCGGTAATGTGGGGATAGAATATAATTTTGACATTCCTCTCTTATTATCTTTTGATCTGCGTCCAGAACTTGGCATAATAGGATATAATGATTTCTCTGATAATTTTGACTTTGATATCGCCCTGGGGATACGCTACCAATTCTGAAACAAGTCTTTTTTATAGATCTTTCCTTAACATTATCTTATGTCTAAGGACTTTTTTTATTCTGTCTTATATAAGTACCTTTGCACATCTTATTTTTAAAAATGATGAAAAAATTAATACTACCAACTTTGCTATTAGGCATGCTTATAGCGTGCAACACCACGCCTGATGGATTTAAGATTGAAGGTGCCCTAAGTGGTGAGGTGGAGAATGGAACCCAGGTCTTCCTTAAGAAAACTGATGAATCCAATCAATTAATTGAAGTAGACACCACGACTATAGAAAACGGTAAGTTTACTTTTACCGGCTCTTCTGGAATGCCAGAGCTTCACTATTTATTGATCAACAGTGTTCGGGGCAATATCCCAATAGTTATTGAAAATGGAAATATAGAAGTAAATGCACAGAAAGACAGCCTGGGTTATGCTAAGATTAAAGGAACTTTACAGAATGATCTGTTTGCCGATTTTCTAGAAGAGTCAAGGGATATGTCACAAAGAGCAAAATCTATGTCAGATGAAATGCGGAATGCTTCTGCCATTCAGGACACGGCTACCATGGCCTCCTTAAGGGATGAATATTTTGAATTACAGGAAGAAGCTAAAACTTACGAACTTAAATTTGCTAAGGAAAACCCTGAAGCACTGATTTCTGCTTTGATTATTGAAAAAGTCCTGAAAACAAAAGTGCTTCCCGAAAAGGAAATTAAAGAATTGTATGATGCGCTTACTCCTAATATTAAGGAAACTGTTGTCGGTCAACGAATTAAGACTAGTCTGGATAAGCTTGTAAGTACCTCAATCGGTGTAAAGGCGCCAAATTTTTCTGCTCCTACTCCTTCCGGAGATGAATTGGCTTTAACGGATGTGATGGGCAAAGTAACCATAGTAGATTTCTGGGCAGCCTGGTGTAAACCGTGCAGGGCCGAAAACCCCAATGTGGTTCAGGTTTATAAAAAATACCACGACAAAGGTCTGAATATTCTGGGGGTTTCTTTAGACAGGCGCTTTGAAGACTGGACTAAGGCCATCGAAGATGATGGTTTGGAATGGAACCATGTTTCAAATGTCAAATATTTTGATGAAATAGCAGAACTTTATAATGTAAAGTCGATCCCGGCAACTTTCATCCTGGATGAAAATGGAATCATCATTGCTAAAAATTTAAGAGGAACGGCATTAGAAAATAAAATCAGTGAATTACTTCAATAGTTAGTTATAATATAAAATAGTAAAAAACCCTGATGCTTATCGCATCAGGGTTTTTTAATGGAGTCCAATAGGTCTTAAAACTTATTCTGAACATCGTCAAATTCACCGGCTATTGTGACATTTTCACCAATTTTAACCTCGCCAAAAATATTGACTACGGAATCAGAACCAATAAATTCTATTGTAGATCCGTCTTTTAAATCCAAATCGCCATAAATAGTAAGATCTCCTTCAATACGCAAGGTAGCACCTTCCTCAATATTAATTTCTTTCCTATCCCTATTCCTGCCCACCAAAAGATTGCCATTCATTTCCAGAAGGCCGCTATTGCTTTTTATATCAACATCATTCTTAACTGTCCAGGAACCGCACATTAATAAGGAACCGCTTACTTGTATAGAATTAAATCGCTTTGCTCCTCTAAAGGCAATATCCTGCCCCTGGTTGATCACAAGTTTAGATGTGCCATCATATTCCGTTAGCGTCGCACAAGTCCCTGCCAGACTTTGTGACAATCTATTTAATTTAATGATTTGCAGACCTTCTGCTCCTGAAGCGGCGAAAGCATAGTCTCCTTTTGATTCTACATAATTCACTGAACCATCGATCTTTAAAACTCCGTACGGTGAAGCACCAGGGCCTCTATCTTCAGATAAGGATAGTCCGGCACCACCATTGGCCATAAATATTACATCCTTATTAAAAGCAACGGCATTATTGACTATATCACCTGTTACTTCCTTATTGGGATCAATACTTATTGGTATATACTGTAATAGTGTGCCAGAACTGTACGAATATAAACCAACCCCTTTGCTACCTTCGGCCACAACAATTTTATCATCCAAAAAATCAACTGTTCTTTTAGTAAATGTGCCGAAGTCGGAACTAATTGGAATTTCCTTTTCCGTGTTTAAATTATCATCCAGAATGCGTAAGCCAAAGTCTGCATCCAGTATGGCCACCTTGTTGTTGTCATATGCCAATGAACGCAAGTCTGAGAATAATTCTTCGTTTTTAACAGTAAAATCTTTTACGTCGTATATAGTAACAGAACCGTTTTTTCCACTGGTAACATAAACTTCCTTGCCGTTGACCTCTATATCGGTTGCATTATCACCAGGCTGGTAACCATAAAGAATTCCGGCACTTAAATCCATCCTGCCTCCGGCATTAATTTTTATTTTAGTTACAAATGAGCTGGAAGTAGCTGTAAAAGATGCTTCTTTATTAAGACCCCCAACCGCATACAGGTATCCGTTTGAATATTTTAACGAGTTAATATCGGAATTTAAATAGATGAGTCGTGAAGTTACCACAGGATTGTGCGGGTCTGTCACGTTTACAATATCAATGGCTCCATAATAATCTTCACCTGCCTTGTTGTAGGAGACATAGGCATAATCTCCTTCAACATCAACGTGTGATGCAGTCAAAACCGTACTCCCCCCGATCCTTGGCGGATTTACCTGCGCAACGAGTGAAAATGGATAATCTCCCGCTTCATCGGCTTTGTCAGCCGAGTATAGCTTGTTTGTAAGCTGTTCATCTTCAAAAATATCCAGTACCCCGGAATTTTCGAAATTAATACTGCCGCTTAACTTAGCAAAATCATTTTCCAGAATGAGATTCTCCTGCTGTTCGTCAACGAATACCGTGGTTTCGTCACTACAGGATACAAAAAAGACTATTATCACTAAAAGTAAACAGGGGGTTCTATGGAACATTTGTAGGTTATTTAACTAATTTGGGCAATTAATTAACGACAAAAGAACAAAAAAGGTATATGAAATGAAGGCTTTTTTCGACCAACGGTAAGATTTATAGCAGATATCTTGTAATTTCTGATATTAGCGTAAGTTTATACTTACTTTTCAGAACTTCTATTTTTAAATTTTACCTAATTTTTCGAGAATAAACAGAATTATTATGGGAACCGCCAGAATTATCACCATAAGCGTATCTGTAATTATTAAATCTGGTTTAAATAACAAACTTGTGGCATAACCGCCTATGGCTCCACCAAAGTGGGCAGTATGCCCGATATTGCCCAGGCGTTTTTTCATCCCATAAATGGAATACAACATATAGGCCAGACCCAGAATATAGGCCGGGACAGGTACTGGTATAAACATAATGCCAAGACGCATATCTGGCTGAAGCAATATAGCCGCATACAATATTCCCGTGACCGCCCCACTGGCTCCTACAGCACTATAAAAAGGCTCATCTTTATGAAAGAAAAGCGCCAGTAAACTACCTGCAATTAAGCTAATGAAATAAATAATTAAAAATTTTTCCCAGCCAAACCAGCTAATTACCACAGGTGCAAAGAAATATAAGGTAAACATATTCATGAAGAGGTGGGAAATATCTACATGCAGAAATCCTGAAGTAACCATTCTATCGCGCTGGCCGGCCTTTATGGCCCCAATTGCAAACTTATAGCGATCAAAGAATAATACATCGTTGAAACCTTTGAGGGATATCAAAACATTTACAACCATTATTGCAATTGTAGCAAGATGTAAATTCATAAAATTGCCAATTTAATTAAGCGCCAAATATAGCTATATTTGCCCATATTTATTTCGAGCATGCAACTTCTTGTATATATTCTTGCCTATCCGTTTTTATGGTTAATATCTGTGCTGCCGTACAAGCTTTTTTATTTTTTTTCCGATCTGGTTTACTTTTTGGTTTACCGGGTTGTGGGTTACAGAAAAAAAGTGGTGTATAAAAATTTGACCCTGGTTTTTCCTGACAAAAGTGAAAAAGAGAAAAAAAGTATCCAAAGGGCATTTTATAAGCATATGTGCGATATGTTTCTGGAAACCATTAAAACCATGAATATCAGCGAAGAAGAATTAAAGAAGCGTTACGCGTTGCCAAATATTGATTTGCTGCTTGATTTGGAAAAAGAACGCAGTATACTAGTCTTGTTTCCGCATTATGGAAATTGGGAGTGGAGTATCATAGTCAATGTTTATTTAAAATCTAAGGGGTTTGCCATCTATCAAAAAATTGGCAATGTCTATTTTGACAGGTTGATTAAAAAAATCAGGGGTATTTGGAGTACAACACCAATTTCCCAGAGGGAGACTGTAATCACAATGGCACGCAATCATCAAAAAGGAATTAAAGGAGTATACGGAATTGTGAGTGATCAATCCCCGCAGGCGCACCTTGCGCAATACTGGACGGAATTTATGAATATTAAGGTTCCCGTGTACAATAGCCCTGAAATATTAGCCAGAAAGTATAATCATGCCGTTGTCTTTGCAAAAGTTACCAAGGTAAAACGTGGTTATTATAATACTGAATTTGTTCCAATTGCAGTAGAAGGTAGTAAGACCAAAGAGAATGAAATCACTGACAAGTTCCTGCGCCTTACCGAAGAAGAAATATTGAAGAATCCTGCTTATTATTTATGGACACACCGCAGGTGGAAACACAGAGATAAAGTACCTGCAGAATATCTTTAAAACGGAGGATTCAGACTAAGCCGGTCCAAATTATTTATCTTATATACCGGCTATGACCTTTATCTCACTTATGATTTTCTCTGCTAAGGAATCAGCTTCGGCCTGAGTCTTTGCTTCGGTATATATTCGAATAATTGGTTCGGTATTAGACTTTCTAAGGTGCACCCAACTTTCTTCAAAATCTATTTTTACCCCGTCTATCGTTGAGACTTCGTTGTCTTTGTAGCTTTCTGAAATTGAAACCAATATCCTATCAACATCGAGAGCAGGGGTTAATTGAATTTTTTTCTTGCTCATAAAGTAACTCGGGTAACTGTCTCTGAGTTCTCTGACCGAACCTCCTTTCTCCGCCATAAGCATTAAGAATAAGGCGGTACCTACAAGCGAATCCCTGCCATAATGACTAGATGGATAAATAATTCCGCCATTACCTTCACCCCCAATAATGGCATTGGTGGCTTTCATTTTTTTTACAACATTCACCTCGCCCACGGCTGCAGCTTCATAAATACCATTATGCTTAATGGTAATATCTCTGAGTGCCCTGGAAGAAGATAAATTGGATACTGTATTTCCTTTGGTTTTTCCAAGTACATAGTCTGCACAAGCCACTAAGGTATATTCTTCGCCAAACATTTCTCCGTCATTACAAATAAACGCTAAGCGGTCTACATCCGGGTCGACAACTATTCCAAAATCGGCTTTTTCCTTTACAACCAGCTCACAAATATCTCCTAAATGCTCTTTTAGTGGCTCAGGATTATGAGGAAAATGACCTGTAGGATCACAATATAATTTGATTACTTCTACCCCTAAAGTTTCCAGTAATTTTGGAATTGCTATACCTCCGGTAGAATTAACTCCATCTACAACAACCTTAAAGCCGGCTTTTTTTATGGTATCTGCATTAACTAAAGGCAATTTCAGGACTTCATCGATATGTATATCTATATAGGCGTTATTTCTGGTGATAGTTCCAAGGTCATCAACCTCAGAAAAATGAAAATCTTCCTTTTCTGCCAACTCCAGAATAATTGCCCCCTGAGCGGCATCTAGAAACTCCCCTTTTTCATTTAATAGTTTCAGTGCATTCCATTGTTTGGGATTGTGACTCGCAGTAAGAATAATACCGCCATGTGCTTTTTCTAAAGGAACGGCTATTTCCACGGTAGGCGTAGTAGACAAGTCAAGGTCTATGACATCGATTCCAAGTCCAACTAATGTAGACACTACCAAATTCTGAATCATTTCCCCTGAAAGACGGGCATCTCTCCCAACAACAACTTTTAAGCTATCAGAATTGGAATATTCCTTAAGCCATGTGCCATATGCCGCCGCAAATTTTACGGTATCTATGGGAGTGAGATTCTCATTTGGCTTCCCTCCTATTGTTCCCCGTATTCCCGATATCGATTTTATTAATGTCATAGGCGTCTAAATTGTTTTTGCAAATATACACGTCCTGTTGATTAACTTGCATTCCAAATTTGTAAATTCCTTTGTGAAGATTATATTCGTGGTAAATGAATTTTTTAGCACATATATATCTCTCTTTTGGAGATGATGAAATAACCATTGGAAACTTTATTGCAGACAGCATAAGAGGCAATAAATACAAACACCTGCCGGACAGGATACAAAAAGGTATATTATTACACAGGGAAATAGATACTTATACGGATTCGCACCCTGTAGCTAAAACCAGCAGCAAAAGATTACATAAAAATTACAGTCACTATAGCCAGGTAATAGTTGATATTTTTTATGATCATTTTTTAGCGAAGAACTGGAAGCAATATTCAGATATTCCTTTGGAACTATTTGTAGAAAATTTTTACGATCTACTGAAAGAAAATGTTACTATTCTGCCTGAAGGCACTAAACGAATGATTCCTTATATGATAAGCGATAACTGGCTCCTCAATTATGCCAAAATGGATGGGATAAGCAGGGTTTTAAGCGGGATGAACAGAAGGACCAATAATAGGAGTAAAATGAATTATGCCATTCTTGATCTGGAAAAAGACTATGATTCATTTGAGCTTGAGTTCACCGCTTTTTTTAAGGAATTGGAAGCCTTTTCGAAACAAAAATATATTTCAATATGCGAATACTAATTCTGCTCTTCGCGCTAATCCTTTTTACACAATGTAAAAAGCAACCAAATCCGCCAACTGGTGTGGTGAGCAAAAATGCCATGGTAGTATCCGCGCGTAAAGAGGCATCAAAAATAGGTTCAGATATACTTCAAAAAGGAGGGAATGCTTTCGATGCAATGGTTGGAACTGAACTTGCTTTGGCGGTGGCCTATCCCTTTGCCGGCAATCTAGGTGGTGGTGGTTTTATGGTATACCGAAAAAATGATGGCAATATAGGCGGTATTGATTATAGGGAAAAAGCGCCATTGTCGGCTCATAAAGATATGTATCTGGATTCTCTGGGTAATGTTATTCCGGGGATGAGTACCATTGGTGCAAGCGGTGCGGGTGTTCCGGGAACCATAGCCGGAATCTTTGAAGTACATAATAAATTTGGTTCTTTACCTATAAAGGATATTATAGACCCTGTAATAGAACTTGTTGAGCAAGGGGTTGAGGTTACGGCAAAACAAGCCGCCAGACTTGAGAAGTATAGGGATCAGATTATAAGCGTGAATGGGGAAAATACATTATTTTATAATAAATGTGATGCAGGGGATACCCTTAGATATCCTGCCCTTGCCTATACTTTGAGGAGAATAGCAATAAATGGAAGGGATGAATTCTACAAAGGAGAAACTGCCAAAATCCTTGCCAGGTTTATACAGGAAAAAGGCGGATATGTAACCGAGGAGGATTTGGCCAGGTACGAGGCTAAATGGAGACAACCTATAGTATTCAATTACAAAGACTTAAGGATAATTTCAATGAGTCCGCCAAGCAGTGGCGGGGTAACGATAAATCAAATCTTTAAAATGATTGAGCCCTATGACATCGCTGACTTTGGTCATAATTCCACGAAATCTATTCAGTTGTTTACCGAGGCCGCACGGAGAGCCTATGCCGACAGAAACTTTTTCCTGGGTGATCCGGATTTTGTTGTTATTCCTCTCGATGTTTTATTAAGTAAGAATTATTTAAAAAGCCGTATGGAGGATTTTTCTTTTGAAGCGGCCACACCCTCCGGTAAAGTAGAGCACGGCAAAATAGAAATTGTGGAAAGTAATGAGACTACCCATTATTCTATTGTTGACCGGATGGGAAATGCTGTTTCAGTAACCACTACCTTAAACGGGGCATATGGGTCTAAACTTTATTGTGATGAATTAGGGTTCTTCTTAAATAATGAAATGGATGATTTCAGCGCCAAACCGGGAGTGCCAAATATGTTTGGTCTTATCGGCGCTGAAGCTAATTCCATAGCCCCTGAGAAACGAATGCTGAGCTCAATGACGCCGACTATTGTTGAAAAAGAAGGTGAACTGTGGATGGTCGTAGGTTCGCCAGGGGGGTCTACCATAATTACGGCCGTTGCCCAGACCATTCTAAATACCTATGAATTTAATTTAAGTATGCAGGAATCCGTAAATGCACCTAGATTCCATCATCAATGGCTGCCAGACCATATTGTCTTTGAAACGGAAGGTTTTTCTGAAGAGTTAAAAAAGGAACTAGAATCCAAAGGGTACCATATTAATCAAGAGCCAACACCAATTTTGGGAAAAGTAGATGCAATTTTGGTTTTACCAGACGGCAGTCTTGAAGGTGGTGCAGATAAACGGGGTGATGATACTGCGGTAGGTTTTTAGATCTGAACAGGTTTGGATTCGCAGTTTTTTCTCCACTAAATAACACTGTTTTTACGCTGGTTATTTTTTAAGTTGATTTTTTAACTCCTCCATAGATTCCTGTAACTGTCTAAGCAAGCCTTTTTCCGTAGTAGCATCTACACCAAAAGTTATTTTGCTGCTCACCTGCCAAAGTTCCTGAATCTGTTCGGCCACTATTTCATAAGGTGGATAGATTTCATTGAGTGATATTAAAAGAATCTTTGAGTTTCCCGGCAATTTCTCTATCTTCTTCACCAATACTGCATCGTGAAGAACCACCACATACATCTTGTTTGGATTAAGATCATCCAGTCCTTCCACAGCCTTAGCCAAAACCCATTCCCCGGGCTGCAAATTAGGCAGCATGCTATCGCCTTCAACCTGAAAGCCCCTGTAGGTAGCGTTTCTGAATTCAGGAAGCGGAAGATCGAATGCCGGTAGTTGTTTATACCAGCTTGTATCCTGAATATTTTGAGGATACCCTGCGGCCGCCTTTGCATTTACCAATATCATATTGTCATTATCAGAGGAATCTACGGTAACAACTTTTGGGATAACGCTCGTTCCCGAATAATTTAAATGTTGATTATTACTATCCCCGAACAACCACAGTGGATTCACCTTAAATTGTTTTAACAATTCAACGACCACCTTGCCGGAAAGTTTGGTGCGACCCCTTTCTATATCGGCCGTTGTATTGGGAATTCCCAGGATACTTGCAAATTCGGTTTGCGTATATCCCAAATCACGTCTTATTTCTATAAATCGCTTAATGGTAAGCTCATTTTCTACACCCATATTTTTTATTTTATATTTTCCCTATATACATAAATTGAAAACCGGATTCTTTCTTAATGCCCTTTAAAAGTCCATTTGGGTATTCTTATCACCGAACATTTTCGAATTCACGGTACCCAAAGATACAAAATTTGGAATATATCCAAAATTAATTAGGAATATTTCCTAATTTAGGATTTTTTCCATATTTTTGGATTATATACAAATTAACGTAGTTATGCTAGATGAAATTATTTCCAAAAAACTTGGCCAGTGGGCACAAAGAGGAGTTGATGATAGCTTTGCTAAAATAAGTTTTAGAGAAGCAAAAAAAAATAAGAAGCCATTGAGAGTTAAACCTAAGATATCTGAAAATATATCTGAGTATTCTATGAGCAAACAACTAAGCCTGTTTTAAACGTTATGGAAAAAGAAAAAATTTTGGTGTATGATGGAAGTTTTAATGGTTTTTTAACTTCTGTGTTTATTGCATTTGATGAAAAAATCAATGTTGTTAACATTCAAAGAAAAAATGAAGCACAAAAAGGATTGTTTACGGATACACAAACAATTTTGACCCAGATTCCCAAAGCAAAACGCGTTTGGGATGGCATAAGCCGAAGAAGCAATCACGTAATGAAAAATATTTATTTTGCCTTTCTGAGCGAGACAGCTGGTATTGAATATTTGCTTTATTCATACATTAAAGAAATAGTAGCTAAAGATTCTCCGGGTCATTTGGGTTTAGCTGAGGATATGGCTTCTAAAATAAATCATTTGGCAAATATGGTGAGTAAAAAGAAAAGTCAGATGGAGGCATTCATGAGGTTTAATGTCTCCACAGATGGAATTCACTATAGTATTTCCAGACCGGAATTTAACTTGCTGCCGCTTGTATCAAAGCATTTCAGATCTAATTTTAGAGACAGGCAATGGGTAATATATGACATAAAACGCAACTATGGGCTTTTTTATGACCTTCATAATATTCAATTAATAACTTTAGATTCAATGGAAATAGTTGCGAATTACGGAGCCTTCAACAATTCTTTTCAAACCAATACAAGTGGTGCTATTGAGATGTGGAATGCTTATTTTGCTAAAAACCCTGTTAAATCTTTAATCTCTGATAATTCACGTACACATCAATTAAACAAACAGCCCGGGAAATATGAGGAAGAGCTGGAGGCAGTGTAATAGTTTAGAAGATATTTTATGTGAAATAAGCAATGGCTCCAAACCTTAAATAGCTATTTATTGAAATATTAAATTATTTATGCCATATACCCAATCTGTAATTTACCGCTGTAAGCATTACAACCTTTTGCGCCAAATTAAAGGCAAGGAAAAATTGCATCCGGTATTTTCAGTCATCTTATAGTATGTTATATCCGCACCCCAGGCTATTTATGGAATAGGTTACCAGGAATGAAATTGGGAATTGCTCATCTACAACTCTTTAACAAAATCAAAATAAACCAGGCTTCCTTTTTAGTCGTCAAAAACGTACCTTTGCAACTTTGTCTGATTCCATGATAAATTACGAAGAGAATATTGAAGTAAAGGGTGCCCGCGTTCATAATTTGAAAAATATTGACGTAACCATCCCAAGAGAGAAACTGGTCGTAATTACCGGGCTTTCAGGAAGTGGTAAATCTTCATTGGCCTTTGACACTATTTATGCTGAAGGTCAGCGACGCTATATAGAGACCTTTGCTTCTTATGCACGACAGTTTTTAGGAGGTCTGGAGCGTCCGGATGTGGATAAAATTGATGGACTTTCCCCTGTTATCGCGATAGAACAGAAAACAACTTCCAAATCACCGCGCTCTACCGTAGGAACAATTACCGAAGTTTACGATTTTCTTAGATTATTGTTTGCGAGGGCATCCGATGCCTATAGTTACAATACCGGCGAAAAAATGGTAAGCTATAGTGATGATAAAATTAAAGAACTGATTAATGAAAGTTATTTTGGAAAAAGGATAAACATACTTGCACCGGTAATTAAATCAAGGAAAGGACATTATCGGGAACTTTTCGAACAAATTGGAAAACAGGGCTTTGTAAAAGTTAGGGTTGATGGTAATATCATGGATATCACCAAGGGAATGAAAGTAGACAGGTATAAAACACATGATATCGAAATCGTAATTGACCGACTGAAAATCGATAACAATGAAAATTTAAACAAAAGACTTTCTGAATCAATTAATACGGCCATGTACAGCGGCGATAATGTTTTACTGGTTCTAGAAGAAGGCGAATCAATCCCAAGATATTTCAGCAGGGACTTAATGTGTCCCAGCACAGGGATTTCATATCCCACACCCGAGCCCAATACGTTTTCCTTTAATTCTCCCAAGGGCATGTGCAAAGAATGTAATGGGTTGGGCCATGTTTTTGAGGTAAACGAAAATAAAATTTTTCCAAATAAAAAATTATCTATCCAGTCGGGAGGTATTGCACCTCTTGGTGAATATAAAAAGTCATGGGCATTTAAACAACTAGAAACCATAGCCAAGCGATACGAATTTGATCTTACGGATGCCATAAAAAACATTCCGGATGAAGCCCTTAAGACCATCTTATATGGTGGCTCCGAAAAGTTTGAAATTGATTCCAAAACTCTGGGTGTAAAAAGGTCCTACCATATAGATTATGAGGGTATAGCTAACTTTATAAAAAACCAGTATCATCAGGCAACTTCGAGCTCAATTAAGCGCTGGGCAAGGGATTTTATGGATAAAAGAACCTGTCCCGCCTGTAATGGTTCAAGATTGAAGATTGAATCACTTTATTATAAAATTGAGGACAGGAATATTGCAGAATTATGTGAACTGGATATTTCTGATCTCGCACGCTTTTTTGATCAACTCGATTCTAAATTAGAAGGAAATCAAAGAAAGATTGCTGAAGAGATCATAAAAGAGATCAAATCCAGATTAAAGTTTTTGTTAGACGTAGGTCTTGATTATCTATCACTGAATCGGAGTTCAAAGTCGCTTTCCGGTGGAGAAGCGCAGCGAATAAGGCTTGCGACGCAAATAGGTTCTCAGCTGGTAGGTGTTTTATATATCCTGGATGAACCCAGTATTGGACTGCATCAGCGCGACAACAATCGTCTTATCAAATCATTGGAATCACTTAGAGATATTGGTAATTCTGTGATTGTTGTTGAGCATGACCGTGATATGATAGAAAATGCAGATCATGTCATTGATATTGGTCCCTATGCAGGAAAACACGGAGGTGAAATAATATCAGAAGGGACTCCGGCCGAACTTATTGATCAACATACATTGACTTCACAATTTATTACTGGAGAAAAGGAGATTCCCATTCCGGAAACCAGAAGAAAAGGAAATGGGAAAAGTATAAGTCTGATAGGTTGCACAGGGAATAATCTGAAAAATATATCGGTTGAATTCCCTTTGGGAAAAATGATCGCAGTGACAGGTGTTTCAGGTAGTGGCAAATCTACTCTGATTAATGAAACGCTCTATCCCATAATGAATGCACATTATTTTAATGGTGTAAAAAAACCAATGCCTTATACCGCTATAAAAGGGCTTGAAAATATTGATAAAGTAATAGATATTAACCAGTCGCCAATAGGAAGAACTCCGAGGTCTAACCCCGCCACATACACAGGTGTTTTCGGAGAAATACGTTCTCTGTTTGCCAAAACACCGGAGGCCGCCATTCGGGGCTATAAACCCGGCCGTTTTAGTTTCAATGTAAAAGGTGGCAGATGTGAAACCTGTCAGGGTGGCGGATTAAGAATAATAGAAATGAATTTTCTGCCAGACGTATACGTTGAATGCGAAACCTGCAATGGTAAGCGTTTTAACAGGGAAACTCTGGAAATTAGATACAAAGGAAAATCTATTGCCGACATTCTTGAAATGACTATTGATGAAGCAGTTATCTTTTTCGATCAAATACCTAAGATTCATAGAAAACTAAAGACCATTCAGGATGTTGGACTGGGTTATATTTCATTAGGGCAGCAATCCACTACCCTTTCAGGTGGTGAAGCGCAAAGGGTAAAACTAGCAACAGAATTGTCTAAACGAGATACGGGAAACACCTTCTATATTTTAGATGAACCCACAACCGGACTTCATTTTGAGGATATCAGGGTGCTAATGGAAGTTTTAAACAAACTAGTAAATAAAGGCAATACCATTGTGGTTATAGAACATAATATGGATGTCATAAAAATGGCAGATTATATAATTGACATTGGTTATGAAGGAGGACGCGGTGGCGGCATGATAGTTGCAGCTGGATCTCCCGAAGAAGTTGCAAAAGATGATAAAAGCTATACCGCATTTTACCTTAATAAGGAATTTGATTTAAAAAATCAGAAATTAGAATTACGAAGTTAAATCAATAATTCCATGCCATTTATTTGTAAGTAAAAAAAAAGAATATGAGGAAAGATAAGCACCCTAAAGGATGGGTTGAAATAAAAACCAATGATTCATGGGCCATTTTTAAAATTATGGGTGAATTTGTAAATGGGTTTGAAAAAATGAGTGCAATTGGACCATGCGTAACAATTTTTGGTTCCGCCAGAACCAAAGAAGATGCTAATTATTACCAACTCACAGTCAGTATTGCCAAAAAAGTTTCTGAAGCCGGTTACGGTATTATTACAGGTGGCGGTCCGGGCATCATGGAAGCTGGTAATAAAGGAGCACATTTAGCCGGGGGAACGTCTGTTGGATTGAATATAGAACTTCCCTTTGAACAAAATGACAACCCTTATATTGATGATGACAAAAGCCTGGATTTTGATTATTTCTTTGTTCGAAAAGTAATGTTTGTAAAATATTCACAGGCATTTGTGGTTTTACCCGGAGGATTCGGCACGCTCGATGAATTATTCGAAGCCATTACCTTAATTCAAACAAATAAAATTGGTAAATTCCCAATTATCCTGGTCGGAAAATCCTTTTGGAAAGGCTTGATAGAGTGGATCAAGCACACCATGCTTAATGCGGGAAATATTAGTGAGACAGACCTCGACTTAATTCGAATTGTTGACACGGAAGAAGAGGTAGTGGAAATTATTGACGCATTCTACAAAGGCCATACTCTTAGCCCAAATTTCTAATTCATATATGTTTCCAAAGCACTTTGCAGGTTATTTAAAAATCGCTACCATACTATATTTTGTATTTGGTTTTGGTGGCATTTCTGCACAACATAATAACCGCTTAAAAGCTTCCCTCGAATCCGAAACTAAAGAAATTAATATTCAACAGGAATTTGAATATCTGAATGATTCCAAGGATACTCTTAAAATTCTTTATTTTAATGATTGGGCAAACGCTTATTCTGATAAGAGCACGGCCCTTGCCAAACGCTTCGCGGAGGAATTTAAGAAAAGTCTTCATTTGGCCAAAGAAAAAGATCGGGGCGGGACTTCTATTTTCAGTATAGTTGATGACGAATACCGGGCAATCTCCTGGACCCGGACTTCAGGTCGCGATTTAATTAAGGTTGAATTGAACGCTCCTATTGCACCCGGCGGCTCAACTAAATTATTTTTTACCTATACTGTCAAATTGCCTCCAAATAGATATACTTCGTTTGGTTATAACAATATAGGTGGCTATTATTTAAAGGATTGGTATCTCACCCCAGCCGTTTACAATGGGGAATGGCAATTATATTCAAACAAAAATCTTGAAGACCTCTATACAGGAATTACAGATAGTAATATTATATTCAGCTATCCTGATTCTTTGTTTTTGGGCACCAATTTTAAGGAGGTAGATATTACTTCTTATCCGGGGAAACAAGTAGCCACTCTGGAAGGAGTAAGTAGAAAGAGTAGCTATATTATTCTTAATGCACAAAAGAAGTTCACAAAACATGTCACACCAGAACTGCTAGTGGTTACTGACCTGAGGAGAACCAAGTATGATGAAATTTCACAAGGGGTTTCCATCCATCGGATTTCGCGCTTTATTCATGACAATCTGGGAGACTTTCCCTATGAGCAACTTCTTGTAAGTGAGGAGGATTTTAATAAGAATCCGACCTATGGATTAAATCAATTGCCATCTTTTATTCGCCCCTATGAGAACCAATTTCAGTTTGAAATTTCATTTTTAAAAACTGCACTGAACAATTATATAAAAGAAACGATCTTTCTTAATCCCCGAAAGGAAAAATGGGTAAGTGATGCAGTGATCAATTATTTAATGATCAAATTCGTAGAGGAATTTTATCCCGATCAAAAATTATTAGGGAAATTATCAAAGGGTTGGCTTATCAAAGGATTTCATTTGGCCCAAATGGATTACAATGAGCAATATCCCTTTCTTTACATGTTTACAGCAAGAAAAAACCTTGATCAAGGTCTTACAACCCCAAATGATTCTTTAATAAAGTTTAATCAAAAAATAGCCAATACGTATAAAGCAGGCTTAGGACTGGCTTATTTGGCAGATTATACAAGTGTTGAAAGCATAGATAAATCCATAAAAGAGTTTTATAAACAATATCAATTGAGTCCTGCTAAACCTTCGGATTTTGAGCAAATTTTAAAAGAGAATTCGGAGAAGGACATAGATTGGTTTTTTAGGACCTATGTGGAGACAGATGACCGTATTGATTACAAGATTTCCAATGTTGTTAAAACCCAGGATTCTCTTTATATAACCCTTAAAAACAAAACAGGAACTGAAGTTCCAATATCCTTATTTGGATTGAGAGACAATGAGGTGGTATCCAAATATTGGTTTACAGGGATTAAAACGGAAGAAACTTTTACCGTTCCCCGTAATTTGGAAAAAAGACTAGTACTCAACTACGACCAGACTATCCCGGAATTCAATCAGCGAGATAACTGGAAAACACTCAAAGGCTTCTTTATCAGTAATAAAAAATTAAAATTTCAATTTTTTAAGGATGCAGAAGACCCTTATTACAATCAAATCTTTTATATGCCCATTTTAAACTTTAATATTTATGATGGTTTAAGTCCGGGTATTAGATTTACAAACAAAACCCTTTTAGAAAGGCCGTTTATTTTTGATGTTGCACCAGCCTATTCTTTCAGGGAAAAAACTTTAGTGGGATCCGGAAGACTTAACTACCGGCATTATCACGGTAAAAGCGGATTTTACGTTACTAACTATGAACTTCGGGGTTCTTCTTCCCACTTTCAGACAAATTCCCGGTATAGCACATTTACGCCAACCATAAGACTGGGCTGGCGTCCTGCGGACCTCATATCCAATAAAAGGAAATCACTTACACTTAGATACGTAAATGTGTTCAGGACTATAGATCCAAGTCTCGATATAGAAACTGATCCTGATTATAGCGTCCTCAATGCAAGATTTACGAATTCAAATAACGGGATTATAGATTATTTTAAATGGTTTTTAGACGCCCAGTATTCCAGCGATTTTTCCAAATTAGCTTTTAATCTGGAGTACCGTAAGCTATTTGAAAACAACACACAATTTAACTTTCGTTTTTTTGCCGGTAAATTTTTGAGAAACAATACCACAGGGGATTACTTCAGTTTTGCCCTGGACCGGCCTACAGATTATTTATTTGACTATAATTATCTGGGAAGATCAGAGGATTCTGGAATTTGGAGTCAGCAGCTAATTATTGCGGAAGGTGGTTTTAAATCTAAGTTGGAGAACCCTTTTTCAAACGACTGGATAGCGACTACAAATTCTAGTGTAAATATTTGGAGATGGGTAGAACTGTACGGGGATCTGGGGTTCATAAAAAATAAAAATCAGCCTGCTAGATTTGTGTACGACTCCGGTGTTCGTCTTAATTTGCTTACAGATTATTTTGAATTATATTTCCCTGTTTATTCCAGTAATGGTTGGGAGATTGCACAACCGAACTATGCTGAAAGAATTAGATTTGTAATTACACTAAGCCCTAAAACTTTAATAGGCCTTTTCACCAGAAAGTGGTTTTAGAAATTATACTATTCTTAAAATATTTCCTTTTTTTTAAATTATTTGTAATTACATCTGATTTTTTGACGTATTTTTTATTTATCTGTTAACAAAAAACCATTTTTTTTGATTGTAAAAATGATACTGTTTTCCTATTTTTGCTACAAATCTTTCCTTAATGAGTTTAAAATTACAAACCAGCGACGATATTTCCTTTGAGGATTTTAGGGAACAGATTTTAAAAGATTATGAAATAGCAATCACCAGCCGCGAGTGTAGTCTTTTAGGTAGAAGAGAAGTTCTTACCGGGAAAGCCAAATTTGGAATTTTTGGAGATGGCAAAGAGTTGCCGCAATTGGCGATGGCCAGGTCTTTTAGAAATGGTGATTTCAGAAGCGGCTATTACAGAGATCAGACTTTTATGATGGCTTTAGGACAGCTTAGTGCTAAGGACTTCTTTCATGGGCTTTATGCCACTACAGATATTGAAAAGGAGCCAATGAGTGCAGGAAGGCAGATGGGCGGGCATTTTGGATCCTATAGCCTTAATGAAGACGGAACATGGAAAGACCTCACTGCTCAAAAAAATAGTAGTCCGGATATTTCTCCTACGGCAGGCCAAATGCCCAGACTTCTTGGGCTGGCACAGGCTTCTAAAATCTATCGCAATGTCCGAGGAATTGATAGCGCCAAATTTTCCAAAAATGGAAATGAAGTAGCCTGGGGTACCATAGGCAACGCCAGTACTTCTGAAGGACATTTTTTTGAAACTTTCAATGCAGCAGGAGTTTTGCAGGTTCCAATGGTTATCAGCGTTTGGGATGATCAATATGGAATTTCTGTACCTGCAAAATTTCAAACTACCAAGGAAGATATTTCTGAAGTCCTTAAAGGATTCCAACGGGATGAAAATAATAAGGGTTTCGAGATTCTAAAGGTAAAAGGCTGGGATTACACCGCGCTAATTCATGCTTATGAGAATGCCTCAGAGCTGGCAAGGGAAGAGCATATCCCTGTATTGATCCATGTAACTGAACTGACTCAACCACAGGGACATTCAACTTCGGGGTCACAGGAAAGGTATAAAAGTGAGGATAGATTGCTTTGGGAAAAAGAAAATGACTGCAACAAACGATTCAGGGAGTGGATACTTGAAAACAAAATTACGGATAATGACTCTCTATCAGCTATAGAGGCAGCTATTAAAAAGGAGGTCAGAAACGCAAAAAAAGAGGCCTGGACAGAATTCCTGTCTCCACACAGAGAGGCTAAGAAAGAATTAATAGAATTGTTGAACAAAGTTGCTTTAAATTCTCCAAATAGAGCATTTATAACTAAAATAAAGAATGACCTTATCGCTGTGGAAGAACCACTGAAAAAGGATTTGGCTAAAAATTCAAGGAAGGCCCTTCGTTATGTGATTGGAGAAAATTCTAAAGAAAAAGATGCCTTACTCAAATGGGTTGAACATTTCCTTGAGGACTCTCAAATCAAGTTCAGCTCTCACCTCTACAGCGAATTACCCAACAAAGCAATTAATATTGAGGAAATAAAACCTTTATTTGGTGACAAGCGAGAAAAGGTGGACGGGCGTATTATTCTCAGGGATAATTTTGATAAGCTTTTTGAAAAATATCCCCAAGCCCTTGTTTTTGGAGAAGATAGCGGGGCTATTGGCGACGTAAATCAGGGGTTGGAAGGTCTTCAGCAGAAATATGGGGAATTACGAATCGCCGACACAGGAATAAGAGAGGCAACTATCATTGGCCAGGGAATTGGAATGGCGCTAAGGGGACTTCGACCCATAGCTGAAATTCAATATCTTGATTATCTTTTATATGGCCTGCAAACTCTTAGTGATGACCTGGCAACCTTACTTTATCGTTCAGTTGGCAAACAAAAAGCGCCTTTAATAATAAGAACAAGGGGGCATCGTTTAGAGGGCATTTGGCACTCTGGTTCACAAATGGGTGGTATTATTCACTTCCTTAGGGGAATCTATATACTGGCACCAAGGAATATGACCAAAGCCGCTGGTTTTTACAATACACTTATGAAGAGTGATGAACCTGCATTAATTATTGAAAGCTTAAATGGTTACAGACTTAAGGAAGACAAACCAATTAATCTTGGTGAAATTTGCACACCTATTGGTGTAGTTGAAATTGTTAAAAAAGGTTCAGATATTACCCTTTTATCTTACGGTTCTACATTGCGAATAGTGCAAAATGTAGCACAGGAGTTAAAAGAAGTAGGAATTGATGCGGAAGTTATTGATGCACAGTCCTTACTGCCCTTTGACCTTTCTAATACTGTCCTGGAAAGTATTAAAAAAACGAGCAGACTCTTGATAATTGACGAAGATGTGCCAGGAGGATGTGCTGCATATCTTATGCAGGATATTATGGAGCGTCAGGGGGCGTACAAATTTTTAGACAGCGCTCCACAAACCCTAACCGCAAAAGCTCACAGACCGGCCTATGCTTCCGATGGAGACTATTTTTCTAAACCTAATGCAGAGGATATATTTGAAAAGGCATATCATATCATGCATGAGGCTAACCCTGTTGAATATCCAAAACTCCGCTAAAGGGGTATCCTCAGGAAATACGCTACCTGGTTTATAAAGTCAAAGATTTTATTAAGTCAAACCGGTATTATTACTTAGCCTGTATTTTCAATTGTGATTTATAAATAGGGGCTTCTTTATTGCAATTGGCTATCTCGTTTTTAAAGGACTATCACAACCATATAATTATGATTTAGTAAAAAAAGCTTAATTTAGAACTCCAATCTTAAAATGAATGACTAAAAAACTTAAAAGTGATATTGGCCTGGCGTTGCTCAGAATTTTGTCCTCTGCTTTTCTTTTGTCACATGGTATTCCAAAATTACAAAAACTATTGGGTGGCGATTTTCAATTTGCCGACCCAATTGGGATAGGCCCTACTCCTTCTCTGTTTATTACAACAATTGGGGAGGTTATCTGCCCTATTCTTGTCATTATTGGTTATAAAACCCGTTGGGCAGCCTTGCCAATTGTTATTATAATGGCCGTTGCGGCATTTATTGTACATGGTCCGGATCCCTTCGGAAGGAAAGAAATGGCGCTGATCTATTTGGTCATTTTTGTTGCGATAATCCTACTTGGGCCGGGTCGCTATAGTATAGATAAAAAATAAATTTGCTAGATTATCTTTACCAGGAGTTCTTTCAGAAGATCAGCATGAGAAATATTATATGCCCCTACCCCTTTTCCTTTTAAGTCCAATTCCCTTAAATACGTAATAATATTGCTAACTCGTTTCATTGGATAATTTCTGGAAGCAGTTTGAAACTCACTAACAAAATATGGGTTAATACGCAGGGCGGAAGATACATTTTTGGGAGAATGGTCCGCTAATCCATGGTACTGAAGCAACTGTGTAAAAAAATTATGCAGAAGACTCACCGTAACAACAAAAGGATTATCCTTTGGGTTTTGGGCAAAATAATTTATAATTCGCGTAGCTTTAACAACATTTCTTTCTCCTATCGCTTTTTTTAATTCAAAATTATTATAGTCTTTGCTTATACCAATGTGCTTTTCAATAAGAGCGGGGTCAATTTCGGTTTTATCCGGCAGTAGTAATTGTAATTTTTCCAATTCATTATTTATTCTGCTGAGATCTGTCCCCAGGTACTCAACCAGCAGAATTGCTGCTTTATGTGAAATAGCATAGCCTTTCTGTTTTAACATGAGCCTTATCCAATCTGAAACTTGATTTTCATATAGCTTTTTGCTTTCAAAAATGACATTACCATTGGCAAGAAGAGTTTTGTGTAATTTTTTCCGCTTGTCTAACTTCTTATATTTATAACAAAATACAAGTACAGTTGAAGTTTGCGGGTTTTTGGCATAAGGGCATAAGTCTTCAATATTTCTTGATAAATGTTGGGCCTCTTTCACAATTACAACTTGCTTTTCTGACATCATTGGGTATCTTTTGGCATTCGCCAAAACCTGTTCTAATGAGGTTTCCTTACCGTATAGCACCATTTGATTAAACCCTTTCTCTTCCGAAGTTAGAACATTATCACTGATAAACTGAGCTATTTTATCAATGTAATAGGGCTCGTCACCCATTAAAAAATATATAGGGCTTATGATGCCGGTTCGGATGCTATTTACAATCTGCTTTACTTCTTCCATCCAAAAAAAATTGCCAAATTTGTCCCATGTTATCTCTCAACTTTCCGAGTTACCCTTTCAGATTCAAAAGTAGCGAAAATAAGCAGCAGATTTTTGATATTATACGCAAAAAGTTTGTAAGCCTCCAGCCGGAAGAATGGGTTCGACAGCATGTAATTCATTTTCTTACAATGGATAAGAAATATCCAACCTCTTTAATTAATGTTGAAAAAACTTTGTCATTAAATGGTTTAAAAAAACGATATGATGTAGTAGTTTTCAATACGGATGGTAGTATCCATATTTTGGTAGAATGTAAATCACCAAATATCAAAATCTCACAGGTAGTTTTCGATCAGATCGCTCGCTATAATCTGAAAATGCAGTCGGAATACCTCATGGTGTCCAATGGTTTGGATCATTTTTATTGTAAAATGAACTATGAAGAAGAAAAATATTCTTTTTTAAGGCAAATTCCTGATTTTAGCCGTTAATTTGCAACCGTTTTGAAATTTGCGATCGTCATACTTAATTGGAATGGAGAAGCCCTCCTGGAGCGATACTTACCTCTGGTGGTTAAATATTCCGGTGATGCCGATATTTATGTAGCAGATAACGCCTCTACGGATGGCTCTGTAGCATTTGTGCGGCAAAACTTTCCCAATGTAAACCTAATACAAAATAGTTCAAACAACGGATTTGCCAAAGGATATAATGACGCTTTAAAAGAGGTTGATGCAGATATATATTGCCTTTTAAATTCCGATGTGGAAGTTACCCCCGGCTGGCTGGAACCGGTAAAAGAAACGTTTCTGAAACTTCCCGAAGCTTCGATAATTCAACCTAAGATTCTCGACTTATTACGTAGAGATTATTTTGAATATGCAGGAGCTTGTGGTGGATTTTTAGATAAGTTTGGATACCCGTTCTGCAGGGGCCGTATTTTCCAGGCGATAGAAAAGGACGAAGGACAGTACGATGACACTATTGAAATTTTTTGGGCAACAGGCGCCTGTATGTTTATTAAAAGTGACGTCTTTCACGCCCTGGGTGGATTTGATGAGGATTATTTTGCACATCAGGAAGAAGTGGATTTATGTTGGCGGGCACAAAATAAAGGATTAAAGATCTACTATGTTGGAGCATCGCACATATACCATCTTGGAGGTTCAACACTCAGCAATATGAACCCCAAAAAAACCTTTTTAAATTTCAGAAACTCCCTCTATTCAATAACTAAAAATCTTCCCAGAAAAAAGGCCTTTCCCATAGTTTTTATACGCCTGATCCTGGATGGTATCGCCGCTATTCGATTTATTATCCAATTAAAGCCCGCTCATTGTTGGGCTATTCTCAGGGCACATTTGAGCTATTACAGGCATTTTGTTAAAATGTATCGAAAAAGGGAAAAAGCCAATTTTGTCACAAAGTATTATAAAACAAAATCCATTGTATGGTCCTATTTCGTAGATCATATAAGAAATTTTAACATTTTAGTAAAAGATTAACTAATTTTGAAAATTAAAGGAAATCAAATGTTATAATTTTACCTTGTATTAATTGGAAGGTGATTTAAACAAATAATTAATTTTATATAAACAGTATTATGAAAAAACTTATTCTAGGCTTTTTAGGAATGGCAGTTCTTCTGTCATCTTGCGTATCTCAGAAGAAATATGCTGAATTGGAGACTAAACAAAAAGAAACTCAGGATCTTTTAAATTCAGCGACAGTGAAGTTAAATTCCTGTCTTGAAGAAAAGGCTACTGCAGACGCTCGGTTACAAACACTGACTGATCAAAATGCTTTTCTCAAAGCAAATAATCAGGAACTGATAAATAATATGGGTAACCTTACTACGCTAACAACTAAGGGTGCAGAAAACCTTGAGAAATCTTTAGAGAGCCTACAGGAAAAAGATCTTACCATCCGTAAGTTACAGAACGCCATAACAAGAAGAGACTCGGTTAACCTGGCATTGGTTCAAAGCCTGAAAGGAGTTTTGGGTAATCTTGATGATGAGGATATAGAAATCAGTGTTGAAAAGGGTGTAGTTTTCGTTTCAATATCTGACAAGTTATTATTCAGCAGCGGAAGCTATAATCTTACCGCAAGAGCCAAAGAAGTCTTAGGCAAGGTTGCTAAGGTTGTAAATAATAAACCAGACTTTGAATTTATGGTTGAAGGACATACTGATGATGTTCCTTACAGAAAAGGTGTGTTATTAGATAATTGGGATTTAAGTGTAAAAAGATCAACTGCTGTTGTGCGTGTTTTACAGAACGATTATGGCGTAGATCCTACTAGAATGACAGCTGCTGGTAGAGCTGAGTATATTCCGATTTCTCAAACAGAAAAGTCTAAAAACAGAAGAACAAGAATTGTTGTCCTTCCGAAAATTGATCAGTTTTATAGCATGATCGAGGAAGGCATGAAAGATCCCGCGATCAACGATTAAAATTCATTTATAATAAATTTAAAAAAAACCGCGGTTAAGAACCGCGGTTTTTTATATAATATTTGGGTCTCCCTTCCCTGCCCTGATTACTTCTGGTTCATCTCCTGACAGATCTATAACTGTGGATGCTAAATTACCCCCATAACCGCCATCAATTACAACATCTACCAAATTTTGCCATTTTTCAAATATCAATTCTGGATCCGTTGTATATTCTAAAAGCTCATCTTCATCTCGAATGGAAGTAGAAATAATAGGATTACCCAGACCCATAACAAGAGCCCTTGCAATATTATTATCAGGAACCCTTATCCCTACCGTTTTTCTTTTCTTAAATACTTTGGGTAATTTGCTGCTGCCGGGCAAGACAAAAGTATATGGACCGGGCAGGGCGCGTTTAAGGATTTTAAATGTTGGAGTATCTAATTGCCTGACATAATCGGCTAGATTACTAAGGTCTGCACAAACAAATGACCAGTAGGCCTTTTCCAGTTTAATTCCCTTAATTCGGGCAATTTTTTCCATAGCCTTTGTGTTGGTAATGTCACAGCCTAGTCCATAAACGGTATCCGTAGGGTATATAATTAAGCCTCCTTTTTGAAGGATAGATACCACCTTATTAATTTCTTTTGGATTAGGGTTCTGCTCATATATCTTAATGAATTCGGCCATTTACTTAAAAGATATTTAAAGGAATAATAATTAGTGGTTAATGCTCCAATATTAAACCGGAATATTACTTTACCTGATAAACCCTTACATAGTCTACCTCCATAATTGCCGGAAAAATACTATTGTCAACACCTTCTAATCCTCCCCAATCACCTCCCACAGCAATATTCATTAAAAAGTAGAATGATCCTGAAAAAGGCCAGTTATCCGCATTGGAAATAGCCGGGCGAGGAAATAGAAGCTTAATATTATCTATATCGTCTATATAAAATTTCAAGTATTTGTCTGTCCACAGAATTCCATAATTATGAAATTCTTCTTCTATAGTCTCCAGAAAAACCGGACCGGAAGTTACCTGGGTTCCGTCCTTATGATTGTTAGCAACACTGTGAATGGAAAAATGGGTCTGATTAGGATCAAAACTTACGTACTCCATAATATCTATTTCACCACATGCAGGCCATCCGGCAGTTTGAATGTTTGAACCCAGCATCCATAAAGCCGGCCATAAACCATTGCCTTTATGTTCCGGAATTTTTGCCCTGATCTCCATTCTGCCATATTTAAAACTGGATCTACTGTTTAATCTGGCAGAAGTGTAACCCACAGTTCCGGGAGTTAGCTCTGTTTTCTTTGCTATTATTTTTAATGTTCCATCACTTACCAGTACATTTTCGTCTTCCGTATAATTCTGAAGTTCATTATTGCCCCAACCATTAGACCCCGTCTCACTAACCCAATTCTCCCTTGATAACAAATCTCCATCAAATTCATCCTGCCAAACCAAAACCGCCTTATCCCAATATTCAGGTGCATTCACATCCTGAACACCACCAATATCTCTAGGTGCGGATGCCTCTCCCTGATTTTCTTCTTGTGCACTGCTCTTACTGCAACCTGTCAGGAAAACTACAAAAAGAATAATTATCTTCTTATACATAAAATGACATAATTAAAGATTCTTTTCAAATATAACATGAAATAATCATGGATTAGCAATAACACTCTTAATGGAGCAATGCCTGCCTAAATATCAATTTCTATTTGCGTTAGACGAATTACCAATTATTTCAAGCTTTGCAAATCTAAGCAGCAACTTTTTTATATCTCCCTTTTCAAATTGTATTTCTGCTTTCTTGTCGTTGCCTGCTCCTTCTACCCTCAATACCTTGCCACGGCCAAAACGGGTATGATTTACCAAAGCCCCAGCTGATAGATTTGGATCTAAAGGGTTGCTATTTCCAATAGGTTTGGCTAATTCCGGTTTAAGTTTTCTAAGTCTTCGTAATTGATTTTCATTTGGTTTTTTTATTCCGGGCGGAACACCATTTTCCGGCTTGGTCGTTCGAAGTTTAGACTTATCAATTTCTCCAAAAATATCAGTATTTATCAAGGGTTTATACCGATATGAATCTACAGGAGTAAGGTTCTCCATATATCTGTCCTCAATTTCTTCAATAAAACGACTGGGTTCGGCATCAATTAATTTACCCCAGCGATATCGGTTTTGCGTATAGGTTAAATATGCCTGTTCCTCGGCACGGGTCAGAGCCACATAAAATAGCCTGCGCTCCTCTTCCAATTCACTTCTTGTATTCATGCTCATTGCAGAAGGGAAAAGATCCTCTTCCATACCAACTATATAAACAAATGGAAACTCCAAACCTTTTGCAAGGTGAATGGTCATTAGGGCAACACGATCCTCATCGCTTGTGTCTTTATCTAAATCCGTGGCCAGGGCCACATCTTCCAGAAACTCCGTTAGATCTCCTTTTGCATCTGCCAATTCCCTTTGCCCTTCTACAAAGTCTTTGATACCATTTAGTAATTCCTCTATATTCTCCATACGGGCAATACCCTCAGGGGTCCCATCTTTCTTGAATTCAAGGAGTATGCCTGTTTTCCTGGCAACATGCTCGGCCAGGGTAAAGGCATCTGCACTATTGTTCATTATTTGAAAACTCTTAATCATATTGGTGAAATCTTCGAGTTTTCTTTTCGTGCCAGAATTAATTTTTAAATCAATTTTATCCAAATTTTCCATTACTTCAAAAATAGATTTTGAGTAATGATTTGCCGCCACCGTCAGCCTATCCACTGTGGTTTGCCCAATTCCACGAGTAGGGAAATTTATAACTCTTTTTAAGGCCTCTTCATCCTTTGGGTTGATTACCAACCTAAGATAAGATAACAAGTCCTTGATTTCTTTTCGCTGATAAAAGGAAAGTCCCCCATAGATCCTGTACGGAATATCTCTTTTACGCAAGGCATCTTCTATTGCACGAGATTGGGAATTTGTTCGATAAAGCACTGCAAAATCACTATTTAAACGTTGGTTTTGCATTTTGTTTTCAAAAATGGAACCTGCCACATATCTTCCTTCTTCAGCATCTGTGATACTTCTGTGAAGTTTTATTTTTGTGCCCTCATCATTAGCTGTCCACACAACTTTTTCCAGTTGATTCTTATTATTCGCAATAATAGAATTTGCAGCATTGACTATGTTTTTGGTAGATCTGTAATTTTGTTCTAACCTATAAACCGCAACATCGTCATAATCTCTTTGAAAGTTCAGGATATTTGTGATATTGGCGCCCCTGAATGAGTAAATACTCTGGGCGTCATCACCCACAACACAAATATTCTGAAACCGGTCTGCAAGAGCTTTTACAATCAGATACTGTGAGTGGTTGGTATCCTGATACTCGTCTACGAGAATATAACGGAACCGTTCCTGATATTTCATTAAAACTTCCGGGAAACGGCTCAATAATTCATTGGTCCGTAAAAGCAAATCATCAAAATCCATTGCTCCTGCCTTAAAACACCTGTCCACATAATTTTGATAAATATCCCCTAATCTTGGACGCTTGGCCATGGCATCTGCTTCCATTAATTCGGGATTCTGGAAATAAGCTTTTACCGTAATTAAGCTGTTTTTGTAAGATGAAATACGATTCTGAATTTGTTTGTATTTATAAATATCCTTATCTAATCCCATCTCCTTAATTATCGATGAAATTAATCGCTGTGAATCCTGGGTGTCATAAATAGTATAATTACTTGGATATCCTAATTTATCCCCGTCATATCGAAGCAAACGGGCAAAAATGGAATGAAATGTACCCATCCATAAATTCTTTGTTTCAGAGCTTCCGGCAATATCAGCGATTCGCTTCTTCATTTCCCTTGCGGCCTTATTTGTAAATGTGAGAGCCAGAATATTAAATGGATCAACACCTTGCCCCATTAAATGAGCAATTCTGTAGGTAAGTACCCTGGTTTTGCCCGAACCGGCACCTGCAATAACCATTAGGGGTCCCTCCTTGTGTAAAACAGGACCCTTTTGGGCATCATTTAATTCATCCAGAAATGTATTCAAAACATTGGTATTTTATGGTGTGAATTTAGCCATAATTAACCTCAGGAAAAAGTGAGGAACATTATTTATGTACTTTGACTTCGTATTTTAGACAATTTGAATATATTTAGAAATTCTAATGAACTATATGGTAAAAATCATTTTTTTATGTCTCTCAAGTGTCCTACTGCTGTTCTGCACGCCTCTTTGTTCACAAATAAAAGAATCTGGCCCCATTATTACAGGATATGGAGAGGTTTGGAGCATTGAGAACCCAGATTTCAAAACCTATCCCTCGAAAGAATACAAGGCGGTATTTGATATTATGAATACCCCTGAAACTCCTGATCAATTGAACAGAAGCATTGAAACTGCGGCTCGCTTTCTAAATATGCATGCACAAAGTGGCGTACCACTTTCAAATTTAAAAATTGCACTTGTGGTTCACAATATGGCTACTAAAGATCTTTTGAAAAATTCAGAATACAGAAGTCGGTTCGATACGGACAATCCGAATGAAGAATTAATTAAAAAACTTTTGGATGCCGGAGTTACAGTTGTGCTTTGCGGTCAATCGTCAATTGCTCGTAATGTACCTGTTTCAGATACTATTGATGGCGTTGAGTTGGCTTTATCTGCCATGACGGCATTAATTCAGCTGCAGGATGATGGTTATCGACTAATAAAATTTTAATACTATGAAAAACTTAATTTGTACACTATTTCTACTTATTGGAACAATGGTTCTGGCCCAGGGAACCGATTTATCCGATGATTATAATCGTATTGAAGAAAAAGTGATTAGGTGGAGAAGGGAAATACACCAGAATCCGGAGTTATCCAATCGCGAGTTTAAGACTGCGGAAAAAATTGCCGCACATTTAAATTCATTGGGCATTGCCGTGCAGACCGGAGTAGCGCATACCGGAGTTGTTGGAATTTTAAAAGGGGGACAACCTGGAAAAGTTCTGGCACTACGGGCAGACATTGATGCATTACCGGTGACTGAGCGCAATGATCTTGCATTTAAGTCTACGGTCACATCTGAATTTCTTGGGGAACAGGTGGGTGTTATGCATGCCTGCGGACATGATACGCACACCGCTATATTAATGGGCGTTGCCGAGGTTTTATCGAAAAACAAAGACAAGGTAAAAGGTACGGTAAAGTTTATTTTTCAACCGGCGGAGGAAGGAGCTCCTCCCGGGGAAGAGGGTGGTGCGCTGTTGATGATCAAGGAGGGTGTTTTAAAAAACCCTGATGTAGATGCAATTTTTGGATTGCATATTAAATCTGAAATCCCGGCAGGTGTTATTCGATATAAGTCGGGTGGTACAATGGCTGCCGCACAGCGTTTTGTGATCAATGTAAAAGGAAAACAAAGTCACGGTTCCCAACCATGGCTAGGTGTTGATCCTATCCTTATTAGTGCCAAAATAATTGATGGATTGCAAACAATCATTAGCAGAGAATCTGATCTTACGAATGAAGCGGCAGTTATCTCAGTTGGCAAAATTAAAAGCGGGGTTCGCTTTAATATTATACCGGAAAGTGCAGAACTAATTGGAACTATCCGCACCCTGGACTACGACATGCAAAAAATGATCAATCGCAGAATGGAGGAAATGGTCCCTGCAATAGCCAAAGCTTATGGCGGTGATGCCACAATAGATATTAAATCATCAACTGCCATTACATACAATGATCCGGATCTGGTAGTTAAAATGTTGCCTACCATGCAACGTGTTGGTGGCAAGGAAAATATTCAAATTCAAAAAGCTATTACTGGTGCCGAGGATTTTTCTTATTTTCAGGAAGAAATCCCTGGTTTTTTCTTTTTCTTAGGTGGAATGACACCCGGAACTACTGAATCATTCCCTCATCATACCCCGGATTTTATTATTGATGACAGCGGATTGATTTTGGGAGTAAAAACACTTACGGAAATGAGTCTTGATTACCTGAATATGACTAATTGAAATAATTTCAACGGTAAAGAATAAAACATTATTTGGATAACTTACCTGTTTTGAAATACAATTAATTCACAAAGACAAATTGGTAAATATTTAAATAGACTATTTTTGTGTTTCATTTAAAGAAAAATATATTCCTGTTTTATAATTAATTTATAATATCCATGATTAGAATTACGCTATCATTAGTTTTTTTATTGCTGCTTGGAAGTACGTTGCACGCTCAGAATAAGAAGGAACTTATAGCCCAGGTTAACAGTTTGAATGCCGAATTGGAAAGTATTAAGGCTGAACTTATAGAATCTAAAAAAAATGAAAAAATAAGCCAGGCCAGAGCAGATTCCTTTGAAAGCCAATTGAAAGGTCTGGAAGAGAATAACGCTACATTACTGGAAAATCTAAATAACTTTACGGGGCAGGCTAGTCAAAGACAGGACAAGCTTAGTGTTGTCATGGAGGCCCTGAGGAAGAAAGAAGGAGAGTTGAAGTTTATTAATGACGCTTTGACTAGCAATGATTCAATTTCTTTACTGGTACTTACTAATTTCAAGCAAACACTTGGTGAAAACGCAAATATTAAAGTAGAAAGTGGTGCCGTAACGGTAATCCTTGATAATACCACTTTGTTTGGTGCTGACCCAAACAGTATTATACTAGATGGAGCTGCTACCGAAATACTCAACAAAATAGCCGGAGTTGTTAAGGCAAATCCTGAAATGGCTGTAACCCTTGAATTCCACACAGAGGATGATAACAGCTGGGAAAATGTATATTCTAAGGCTGCGGCTGTCACTGCCATTATCGGAAATACGGCTGAAATAAAGCCAGAAAGAATCGGAGTGTCCAGAAAAACCGATCTGGCTAAATCTTTGTTTATCAGGCTACATCCCGACTTTAATTTGTTCTACCTAAGGTTAAGACAAAATATGAAGAAATAAAAGCAGGCATGCTCTTGCATTGTTTAAATACAGCTTGCTTAAAGAGATAAAAACATAGCTATAATTTTTTGAATATTCTAGCGTTCTACATCCATAAACCAAACTAAATTACCAAAACATGACTGGGGACGGAATTTTTCAACTTTTCGCATTTTTATTGCCTGCTGTGGTTACGGGAGCCGTAGCTTTCTATTTCTTTAGATTACATACAAGAAATGAGGAAGGTCGCAGAAGGTTTTTACTTCATAAAGATTCTCAAAAAAATGCCATGCCGATACGCTTACAGGCCTATGAGCGTATGGCTCTGTTTTTAGAACGCATCGCAATACCAAGTCTTGTAGTAAGAGTAAGACCAAAATCTGCGGATAAAAATGCATATGAACAATTATTGATCCGGACTATTGAAAACGAATTCGATCACAATTTATCCCAACAGATCTACATGAGTGACGATTGTTGGAATATTATAAAGGCTGCTAAAAACGCAACCATTCAAGCTATAAGAAAAGCCGGTATGTCTGAATCTGACTCTGCTGATAAATTGCGTGAAGACATTCTAAATGAAACTATGGAAAAACAATCTCCTTCTGCAACGGCGCTCGCCTTTGTAAAAAAGGAAATTGGAGAAATCTGGTAATTTTCTGATAGTATATAAATTATTGTTCCGGTTCAATAGCACTTAGTTCCACATTTTTAGTTCTTGCAAAATCATAACCTTTTTCCCACCAGGAAGTCATTTTCTCTTTGTCGAAGATTAGTGAATTTGTTGTTAATACGGTTGGTGTATAATAAAAATTGATTATTGCATTGTTATTATTGGCAACGAACTTACCAATCCGGATATTCTGACGTTCAATTCTATCTAACATAAATGCAAACATACTGGTAAGTAGTGAAAACGCATTTTTAGAGGGCATCCTGTTAAAATGAGTCACTTCAGTATGCAAAATAATTGCATCTACCTCTGTAGCACCTCTCATAATCGCTTCTTCAATAGGAACCATACTTCCAAGGCCTCCATCAGCATATTCGCATCCTGCTTTTCGGACCAGGCTCATGAAAGGTGTGTAATTGCATGAAATCCAAATCCATTCACAAAAATCATCGTACTCAAAATCCTTAATAGACTTATATTCTACGGTATTTAAAGAGAGATTGGATACTGTAACTACTATATCTTTCTGATCAGATTTAAGAATTTCAAATTCCTCAGGTGTTAATGTATTTTTTATAAGCTTCAATAAATTATGGCTCTCCCCAAAGGTTCGGCTTCCCTTGTAGAAATTCTTCAGCACATTCCAATGGTTGATACCAATATTGGCAACGCCATATTTTTTTTGAATTACAAATGGACAATTACTGAAGATGCTGTCCTGATCTACTGAGGTATAAACTTCTTTAATTTTTTCAATCTTTTGCATTGCCAGGTGTGAAATAAGCAAGCTTCCGGTTGATGTTCCGAGAAAGAGGTCGTATTTATGATTTAGTTCCTGCATCAGGTATTGGGCAACGCCGCCGGCAAAAGCGCCCTTGCTACCTCCACCGGATATTACTAAAGCTCTCATTCTACTTCCATTTTACTTTGTATATAACGCAATTCTTTTCCCTTTAGTTCTTTTGACAATTCGAGTAATCGTTGTTTTTGTTTGTCATCTTTCAATAACTTTTCTATAAGGTTCCTGGCGAAATTTCTGAATTGCCATGAATGATGAACCGATGCATTTACCAAATCTTTCAGGTTTTGATCTGTCAAAGGAAAAACCTCAGAAATCAGGGAAAATGCATTTTGCCTTACCTCAAAAGGATTAATCATAGAAGTATACCCGAATAATTCCCCGGTATAATTTGTCTTCTGTGCTTCTCTTAAATAATCTCGTGTTAATACTGCCAATAACAACCATAACATACGGACATTTTTATCAGGAAGACCAATGATACCTTTGGTTTTTTCCAAATAGGCTATTCTGTCTTCCGGAAAGGATACCCACAAACGGTATAGCGCATTTTCAATTGTAATATAACTTTTATCTTCCAATAAAGTTTCAAATTGTTTTTTTAAGCCTGAAGGTATTCTATCCGTTGTAATACATAAAGACTGCCTTATCTTCAAATCTTTTGTATCAAAAGCATCCGTGATAAAGCTTTCAGATAAGGATTTATGATAGTCTAAGATGATATTTTGTCTTAACCCGGACGATAAATCACTACGCCATACCTTACTTATAATTTCTTCATTCCCCGCATTACTCGACATTAATTCAGTTTGAAGATTAAAATAGGTTTGCAAATCTGCAGAAGATGATGCAAGCATTAATTTTAACTCCTCAAATGGAAATTGTGTGTCTTTCAGCCAGGTTTGCACAAATTCATCCAGGTCTGATTCGCTTGCCAATTCCATCTCTGAGATAAAATCCGATATTGTGACATTTGAAAACTGATATTTTTTAAGATAGGCCATTATACCTTGTTTAAAAAACTTATCGCCAACTTTTATTCGCAATACATGAAGGGCCAGGGCCCCTTTTTCATAAAATGTCAAACTACTTGCTTTTGGATCTGTCAACGCTTCTCCTTTCCCCTGGTTGTTTAAGCGTTGAACCCGTTTGGCAGATTCGTAAAGTTTCCAATAAAAATAATCGTTGCCAAATAGTTCTTTTTCTGCGAGCAGGGCGTAGTACGATGCAAAGCCCTCATGGAGCCAGTGATGATTACTGTCCGTTTCTGTAACCAGATTTCCAAACCACTGGTGCGCCATTTCATGAGCATTCACATTTACATAATTCTTATCTATAAAATCTATACTGTCTATTATGTATGCATCAGAAAAAATAGTAGTACCTGTATTTTCCATCCCTGCATATAAAAAATCACGAACAGGTATCTGTTTGTAATTTTGCCACGGATAGTCAATCCCGATCTCTTCCGATAGGAAATCAAATATTTCGCTGGTATACCTGTAGGTAGGCTCCACTTTTAAGCTATCCCATGGATAATAATAAAGCTCCATAGGTATTCCATTTTTAGCTATAAGTTTCTTACGGTCGTATTGCCCTATGGCAAAAGCCAGAAGATAACTACTCATTGGGCTTTTCATATCAAAAAACCAGGTTTTAAGTGAATCCTTTAAATATGTATCCTTTAATTTTCCATTAGCAATTACTTCATAGTCCTTGTCAAAAGTGAGTTTGAGATCAAACTCAACCTTCTCGTTCATATCATCAAAACTAGGGAGCCAATGACTTGTATATTTTCCCTGGCCCTGCGTCCATATTTGATTATTATTTGAAATGGAATCTTCCCAACCCAGAAAGTAAACCGTTTGCTTGGGAATTGTGTAATAGTCCAGAGTTAAGTTATACGATTTACCTGCTTTGAGTTTTTTATAAAGAACTATTCTATCCTTTGTATTTGTATGATGAACTTTTTTACCATTAACCAATACAGAGGAAAATTTCATATTTTTTGCGTCTAAAAAAACTGAATCTGTCTTCTCCAGAACATTAAACCAATAGGTTACCTCGCCATTTAAACTTTTATCCGAAGAATCGGGAATTATATGAATAGCTGCTCTATAAAAATCTACTGAGGGTTGAGCCTGACTAAACATAAAGCCCGAAAAAAGAAATGCTAAAAGTGAATTAATAAAGTTCATAGTAGATAATTAACTATTCTCTGACCAAATTTAGCAATTTGCGGTATTGCAGTATTATGCCGTAACAGTTATTTTCGCTCTATGAATGAGAACTATCTCCAAACTCCGGTCACTTATTTAAAAGGTGTTGGGCCAAACAGGTCTGAAATACTGAAGTCTGAATTAGGGATAGTGACTTATCAGGATTTGATTAATCTTTTTCCCAACCGATATATTGATAAAACAAGGTATTATAAAATCAATGAGTTGCAAAGAGGAAATGCGGATGTTCAAATTATTGGTAAAGTCATCCATATTAAAACGGTCGAGCAAAAAAAAGGAAACCGTTTAGTCGCTACGTTTCTGGACGATACGGGGGAAATGGAACTGGTATGGTTCCGCGGACAGAAATGGATACGGGAAAATATCAAGTTGAATACACCCTATGTCATTTTTGGAAGAACCAATTGGTTTAATGGTAAATTTTCTATGCCACACCCAGATATGGAATTGCTCGCAGAGCATGAAAAAGGAATAAGAGTATCATTGCAACCTATTTATCCCTCAACGGAAAAACTAAGTGCCAGGGGTATTACAAACAGGGTGGTCAGTAAATTAATGCAACAATTATTTCTGGAAACAAAGGGAGAGTTTAGGGAGACCCTCTCCCCTGCCCTTATAAATGAACTCCGGTTGATTTCTAAAAAGGAGGCCATGTTTAATATACACTTTCCCAAGGACCTTAAATTATTGTCTAAAGCGCAATTCCGGCTTAAATATGAAGAATTATTTTACATCCAGCTGCAGCTCATTTCAAAGAAATTAATTAGAAAACAAAAAATAAAGGGTTATCCTTTTAAAAATGTAGGTAAGCTGTTTAACAAATTTTACAAAGACCATTTGCCTTTTGAACTTACTTCTGCCCAAAAGAAAGTCATTAAGGAAATAAGGGCAGACCTGGGGAGTAAAGCTCAAATGAACCGCCTTTTACAAGGGGATGTAGGATCTGGTAAAACAGTTGTGGCTTTAATGACTATTTTATTGGCTTTGGATAATGGTTATCAGGCTTGCCTAATGGCTCCGACCGAAATTCTGGCTAATCAGCATTTCAAAAGTATAAAAGAATTGCTGGGAGATATTGGCATTAATCTGGCCTTACTTACCGGTTCAGTTAAAAAGGCTGAAAGAAAGCATATTCATGAGCAGCTCGAAGATGGCACACTTCACCTTCTTATAGGCACACATGCTGTATTGGAAGATAAAGTGCAATTTAAAAATCTTGGGTTAGCAATAATTGATGAGCAACACAGGTTTGGTGTTGCCCAAAGGTCGAAATTATGGCACAAGAATGAGGTTCCTCCGCATATCCTGGTAATGACTGCTACCCCAATTCCAAGGACCCTGGCTATGAGCCTTTATGGAGATCTTGATATATCTGTGATTGATGAACTCCCACCCGGCAGAAAAGCTGTGAAGACTGTACACAGATTTGACAAAAACCGATTAAAAGTGTTTCAATTTATAAGGGATGAAATAAAAAAGGGAAGACAAGTATATATTGTTTATCCGCTGATTCAGGAATCAGAAGCATTGGACTATAAGGATTTAATGGACGGCTATGAGAGTATAGCGCGCGATTTTCCATTACCAAATTATCAGATATCAATAGTCCATGGCAAAATGAAACCACAAGACAAGGATTATGAGATGGAGCGTTTTGTTAAAGGAGAAACACAAATTATGGTTGCGACAACGGTAATTGAAGTAGGAGTAAACATCCCTAATGCTTCAGTTATGATTATTGAGAGCGCAGAACGCTTCGGTCTTTCGCAATTGCATCAATTAAGGGGACGTGTTGGTCGAGGGGCAGAACAGAGCTATTGTATCCTTATGACCAGTCACAAGCTATCTTCAGATGCTAAAACCAGACTTGAAACTATGACCAGAACAAATGACGGTTTTGAAATTGCCGAAGTAGACTTGAAACTCCGTGGACCGGGAGACCTAATGGGAACCCAGCAAAGCGGTATTCTAAATCTGAAAATAGCGGATATTGTAAAAGACAACGATATTTTAAAAACCGCCAGGCATTATGCCATTAAAATACTTAATGAAGATCCAGGATTACAGAAGGAAGAAAATAAGAAAATTAGATATACTTATGCTCAATTAATGAAGCACAAGAATATCTGGAATTATATAAGTTAAGAGCCGGACAATATCCGGCTCTTGATTTTAAATCCACTCATAGAGTTATTTAGTTAATGTCTTGCCCATTTTCAAGCTTAATTAAATTAGTGGCAATTACATCCTTATTTTGCTGGTCTGGGGCTCTTTTAGCTGCAATTTTTAAATGCTTCAATGCGGTTTTATAATTGCCCATTGCAGAATAAGCCCTTGCTAATCCATAATCAACAGGCCACTGCCCTTTATTATTTTTTGCATTCATTTTAAAAACCTCCATTGCTTTTTCTTTTTCTCCCCGGCCAATTAATTGCCTTCCATAGCCATGGGCTTCAAATATGGTTGCCAGGTCCAAAGCTTCATCCATAACGGCATCTGCTTCCGCTGTTTTCCCCTGCTTTGTTAGAATTCTTGCTTTTGTACTAAGGTTGTTGAATGTTTTTTGACTAAAAAACATTCCTTCAATTGTTGCATCTATCCAACTTAGCGCTTCATCAAGATCTCCGCCATTGTTAAGCGAATAATTCGCGGCCTGTTCCCAGGTTTGCCGACTAAAACCAGGAGAATTCTGTAGTTTGTGTCTAATATCTGCAAGTACGATCTCAGAAACATCAACTTCAATTTTAAACGGTATTTGTTTCTTTTCCCAGTTTAAGGAAGCCATTGCAGAATTAGCATTAACCTCAGTAAAAATGTACGTAAGTTGTTCAACATGGGGGATCTCCTTTGTATTAACATCAACCCTTAATGCATCTTCACCCGGTTCGTAAAAATAACTGCCCCAGGCCTCATAGTTTTTGGAAAAAATTACAGTTGCTTTGTTGTCCTCATGAAGAATCATATGAAGTCCGTATTTACCAGCACTCAATGGCTGCCCTTCAATCTTCACGTCATCCGAAAATTTAATTATTGTGTTTTCATTTGCTCCGGCTCGCCACGGAGATTCCTTGGCGGTTCCAAACCCCAGATTGTTCATGCCATAAGGGACTAACTTTCCCCATATCTCCCTGTCATTCACTGCAGGTCTTGAATAAGAAATAGAGATATCAGTTATCCCTATACGCTGTGTAACTTTTGCTTTCTGACTCCCCTGCGGCAAATCCAATTGTGCAATACCATTAAAGCCAAAAAACATTAGGGAAATAAATAAAAGTAGTGTAGCTTTTTTGTAATTTTTTTTCATTAGTTTGTTTTTTAATTGTTTAATAAGCTGTTAGATGTTTTTAAAGATAGGCATAGCATTTGCATTGATTAGTTACATTAATGTTAAACCGAAGTCGAGCCATGTTAAACCGGAAATACTCTAAAATACCATTGAATTTTTAACCTGCCGCGAAAATATACCTACAGTACCCGTAATTAACATAAACCTATTAAGTGGTTATATAGTTATTATATTATTGATTACCAATATTTTATATAATAGCTAAGCTCATTGAACATCGTAATTTAAAGGCACATTGCTTTACTTGATTTTGCTGGTATTTCATACATTTGTTAGCTGTGCTAAAAAGCTATTTATTAGTTATTTAAATATTTATGAAAAAAACATTATTTGATAAAGTGTGGGACTCACATGTAGTTAAAAAGGTATTGAATGGACCGGATGTGTTATTTATTGACCGCCATCTTGTTCATGAGGTAACGAGCCCGGTGGCATTTTTGGGATTAAAAAATAGGAATATCAAAGTTTTATATCCGGAACGAACTTTTGCAACGGCAGATCATAACACGCCTACAATGAACCAACATTTGCCAGTTAAAGATCCGTTATCTGCTAACCAATTGAGGGCTTTGGAACAAAACGCAAAGGAACACCAAATACCTTACTGGGGCCTGGGTCATGAAAAAAACGGTATTGTACATGTAATAGGGCCAGAAAATGGAATTACGTTACCCGGCGCAACTATTGTTTGTGGTGACTCACACACGTCAACACATGGCGCTTTTGGTGCTATAGCATTTGGTATTGGAACCTCTGAAGTAGAAATGGTTTTAGCCAGCCAGTGCATTATGCAACCGAAGCCAAAAAGCATGCGCATTACCATTAACGGAACACTAAATAATGCGGTTACACCCAAAGATGTTGCCCTCTATATTATATCTAAATTGAGTACTTCTGGTGCTACGGGCTATTTTGTGGAATACGCCGGAGATGTTTTTAGGCAGATGTCAATGGAAGGACGTATGACTGTATGCAACCTGAGCATTGAAATGGGGGCCCGTGGGGGTATGATTGCCCCGGATGAGAAAACATTTGACTATATTAAAGGCAGAGAGTTTGCGCCAAAAGGCCAGGAATGGGACAACGCCATGATGTATTGGAATACATTGTATACTGATGACAATTCTAATTTTGATCTTGAAGTTTCCTTCAATGGTGAAGATATTGAGCCAATGATTACCTATGGAACGAATCCGGGTATGGGAATTGGAATATCGGGTGGTATCCCTAAATCTGACGCCATTAAAGGAGGTGCCTCTACTTATAGGAAATCACTTCAATACATGAATTTTGAAGAAGGTGACAATATGCTGGGGAAAGAAATAGATTTTGTTTTCCTTGGTAGTTGCACCAATGGCAGGATTGAAGATTTCAGGGCCTTTGCCAGTTTGGTTAAAGGAAGAAAAAAGGCTGATAATGTTACGGCATGGTTGGTTCCGGGTTCCCATAAAGTTGAGGACGCCATTAAAAAAGAGGGATTGTTGGATATTCTAAATGAAGCCGGATTTGAATTGAGAGAACCGGGCTGTTCTGCTTGTCTGGCCATGAATGATGATAAAATTCCAGCTGGTAAATATGCCGTTAGCACATCTAACAGGAATTTTGAAGGCAGGCAAGGGCCGGGAGCAAGAACACTTCTTGCCAGTCCTTTAGTTGCTGCTGCTGCTGCGGTTACCGGCAAGGTAACGGACCCAAGGGAACTGATGGTTTTTGAAACGGCCTAATTTTATATCAATAATTAAACGGAAACAAAAAAATAATAATGGCATACGATAAATTTAAAGTTTTAAGCACTACAGCCGTGCCTCTGCCGATTGAAAATGTGGATACGGATCAGATTATCCCCGCAAGGTTTCTTAAGGCTACCGAAAGAAAGGGTTTTGGTGATAACCTGTTTCGCGATTGGAGGTATCATCCGGACAATACTCCAAAAGAACAATTTGTACTGAACAATCCTATCTATAGTGGCAAAATATTGGTTGGTGGGGCAAATTTTGGATCCGGATCTTCAAGAGAGCACGCTGCATGGGCTATTTATGATTATGGCTTTCGATGTGTTGTAAGTAGTTTTTTTGCTGATATTTTCAGAGGAAATTGCATGAATATTGGTGTATTACCTGTTCAGGTAAGTCCAGACTTTCTCATAAAGATTTTTGAAGCGATTGAATCGGATCCAAACACTGAATTTGAAGTCAATCTTCCGGAACAAACCTTTACTATTAAGTCGACAGGAGAAAAGGAAAGCTTTGAAATAAATGACTACAAAAAGGAAAATCTGCTCAACGGATTTGATGATATTGATTACTTGCTAAATATTAAGAATGAAATTGAATCATTTGCCAAGGACACACCTCTTTAAAAATTAAATAAAATAAAACCACATAAGTCATTAACCCTGTACATGAATAAGAGGAAGATTGAAATAATGGATACCACATTGAGGGATGGCGAACAAACCTCGGGTGTATCCTTTACTGCTGCTGAAAAACTTACCCTGGCCAAACTTTTATTGGATGAATTAAAAGTAGATCGCATTGAAATTGCTTCAGCCAGAGTTTCTGAGGGTGAATTTAAGTCCGTTGAGCAAATAACCGCATGGGCAAAAAGTGTAGGGTATTTGGATCGCATTGAAGTGCTTACATTTGTAGATGATGGTCTTTCTCTCAAATGGATGGAAAAGACCGGTGCCAAAGTTCAAAACCTTTTAACCAAAGGGTCATTAAACCATTTAAAATATCAGCTAAAAAAAACACCAGAGGAACATTTTTCCGATATTGGCCATGTACTCCACCTGGCTGAAAAACAAGGGATCACAACAAACGTCTATCTCGAGGACTGGAGTAATGGGATGCGTAATTCACCTGAATACGTATTTCAATATCTCGACTTCCTTTCGACCCAACCAATTAAAAGAATATTATTACCGGATACTCTGGGTATTTTGACGCATGCAGAAACATTAGATTTTATCTCACAAATTGTTTCACGGTACCCCAATATACATTTTGATTTTCACGGCCATAACGATTATGACTTAAGCGTCGCCAATGTTATGGAGGCTCTGAAGGGCGGCTGCCATGGACTGCATCTTACAATAAATGGCATGGGAGAACGAGCGGGTAATGCTCCGCTTGCAAGTGTGGTTGCAGTAATAAATGACTTCATGCCGGAAATCCAGATTAGTGTAGATGAGTCTTCCCTTTTTAAAGTCAGCAAAATAGTATCAACATTTACCGGGTTTGGTATTCCGGCGAACAAGCCTATCGTAGGAGACAATGTTTTTACACAAACAGCTGGCATACATGCGGATGGAGACAATAAAAAGAATTTATACTTTAATGATTTATTGCCGGAACGTTTCGGAAGAAAGCGCAAATATGCTCTGGGTAAAACCTCGGGGAAAGCCAATATTCAGAAAAATCTACAGGAATTAGGGCTCACCTTAAATGATGAGGAGGTAAAAAGAGTAACACAACGAATTATTGAGCTGGGAGATAAAAAAGAGAAAGTAACTAAGGAGGACCTTCCTTATATCATTTCGGATGTTTTGGATAGTGAATCCTATCAGCAAAAAGTTTTCGTTAAATCCTATGTGCTTACCCATTCCAAAGGGCTTAAACCTTCTACAACTGTGGCTGTTGAAATAGACGGAGAATCCTATGAGGAAAATGCCCAGGGAGATGGACAGTTTGATGCCTTCATGAATGCGCTGAGAAAAGTCTATAAATCAAAAAAAACAGCGCTTCCGATTCTTACAGATTATGCTGTGCGCATACCACCCGGAAGTAACTCTGATGCCCTATGCGAGACTATCATTACCTGGCAGGATAATGGAAAGGAATTTATTACCCGTGGTTTGGATTCGGATCAGACAGTTTCAGCCATAAAAGCAACCGAAAAAATGTTGAATATTATATAAATTATCTCAATAAACATAAGTATTTTCTACTAACCAGACCTCAGAAATAAGATGAAATTAAATATAGCACTCTTAGCCGGAGACGGCATTGGACCCGAAGTGATAGATCAGGCAGTAAAAGTATGTGATGCACTGGCTAAAAAATATAATCACGAAATAAATTGGAGACCCGCTCTAACAGGGGCTGCAGCTATTGATGCTGTCGGGGACCCCTACCCTGATGAAACCCATAATATTTGCGCTACTTCAGATGCTGTGCTCTTTGGCGCCATTGGCCATCCCAAATACGACAACGATCCATCGGCAAAAGTCCGCCCTGAACAAGGTTTACTAAGAATGCGACAAAAGCTGGGATTATTTGCAAATGTCAGGCCTACATTTACATTCCCATCTCTAATTGACAAATCACCTTTAAAAAGAGAGCGAATTGAAGGTACGGATCTCGTATTTTTAAGAGAACTTACCGGTGGTATCTATTTTGGGAAACGCGGAAGGGAAGATAATGGCGACACAGCTTATGACACATGCACTTATACACGAAAAGAAATACAGCGTCTGGCAAAAAAAGGATTTGAGATGGCAGAGAAACGCTCCAAACGTCTATGTTGTGTGGATAAAGCCAATGTACTGGAATCTTCGCGTTTATGGCGCGAAACCGTACAGGCTATGGAAAAAGACTACCCTGATGTCAAAGTATCTTATGAATTTGTTGATGCCGTGGCTATGAGACTTGTTCAATGGCCCAGTGAATACGACGTATTAATAACTGAAAACCTGTTTGGCGATATTCTGACAGATGAAGCTTCTGTTATTTCTGGCTCTATGGGACTAATGCCTTCCGCTTCTATTGGTGAAAAGATTGCTTTATATGAACCCATTCATGGATCCTATCCCCAGGCAGCAGGTAAAGACATAGCTAATCCACTTGCAACAGTATTATCCGCAGCCATGTTATTTGATGGATTCAATTTGTCTGAGGAGGCTGAGGCAATACGTAAGGTGGTTAATAAATCCCTTTCCGAAGGCATTGTTACTGAAGATTTAGCCGAAGGTGGCAGAGCTTATAAAACAAGTGAAGTTGGAGATTGGCTGGCCTCACATATCTAGGAAGCAACATATTTAGCCTACAATTAGCAATTTAGATATGCTTTTCACTCGAAATTCCTGCTTAACGGAATTATAAAAGATAGTCTGTACTAATAAAATTAGAAAGTTTGGTTTCTAATAACTTTTCCAGAATTTCATTATTTAATTCCGTATCCTTTGAGGCTACAAATGTCCTTATAGAGAAGGATCGCAATGCATCATGAACACTTAATGTGGCAACTGCAGAATCCTTTCTCCCAGTAAAGGGATAAACATCTGGCCCGCGCTGACATGAACTATTGAGATTCACGCGGCAGACAAGGTTGGCAAGGGTATCTATTAATGGTGCTAAGGCATAGACATCACTACCAAATAGACTAACCTGTTGGCCATAGTTAGATTCAGCCATATCATCTAATGGTTCCTGAATATCCTCAAAAGAAAGGATGGGTATTACCGGTCCAAACTGTTCTTCCTCATAGACCTTCATATCTTTGGTGACGGGATAAAGAACAGCCGGCCAGATATAATTTTCAGAATGTTCTCCCCCTTTTGGATTTAGAATTTCAGCGCCCTTAGCTAAGGCATCATCAATTAAATCCTGTATATAGGCTGGTTTGTCTTTTTCTGGTAAGGGTGTAAGAGTCACATCTTTATCCCATGGATTACCGAATTTAAGTTCATCTACTTTTTTTGAGAATTTTTCACAGAACTCTTCAACAATATCCTTGTGAACGTAAATCACTTTAAGAGCGGTACAGCGCTGACCATTGAAAGACAATGCGCCGGCCAGACATTCGTTTATAGCCAATTCCATATTGGCGTCTGGTAATACAATTGCCGGGTTTTTTGCTTCCAGACCCAAAACAAGTCGCAGACGGTTGCTTTTCGGATGCTGGTTTTGCAATGCATTGGCAGATGAACTGTGACCAATCAGAGCCAATACATCTACCTTTCCGGTCTTCATTATAGGCCCGGCAATAGCACGACCTCGACCAAATAGGACATTTACTACTCCCTTAGGAAAACTTTCTTTAAATGCTTCTATTAATGGGGCGATTAGCAATACCCCCTGCTTGGCAGGTTTAAAAACTGCTGTATTTCCCATGATAATTGCGGGGATAAGCAAACAAAAAGTTTCATTCAAAGGATAATTATATGGTCCCAGACAAAGAACGACCCCTAGCGGCCCGCGTCTTATATGGGCATAAACCCCTCCATTCTTGTCAAATTTCGCCGAATCACGATCCAATTGCTTGTACTCCTCAATGGTATTGTGGATGTATTCAACGGTTCGGTCAAATTCTTTTTCAGAATCCGGTAAGGTCTTTCCTATTTCCCACATTAAATATTTGACCACTACAGCTCTTTTGGTCTCCATAATGCGGACAAACTTTTCCATACATTCTATCCTGTCTCTGACCTTCATGGTGGGCCATGCACCCTGGCCCTGGTCATAGGCTTTTACGGCCGCATCCAGCGCATCTAAAGCTTCTTTTTCTCCCATGTCCGGAACCGAGCCTAATAAGGTCGGAGAATATTCTGATGTACTCGAAATGGTTGAATAGACTTCCGCCGTAGCGCCTTTCCATTCCTTTAATTCACCATTTAACAAATATGTCTTTTGGTTAACTGGCTCGTTAATACGAAATGATTCAGGAATTATAGAAAGTGTAGTTTCCATCTAATTCTTTTTTTAATGACTAATATTTTTCACAAATTGTGGAAATAATTTTTTTAAACGATCGGTTTCATCGCCGTCATTGATTCCCTTAATCTGGTGCCAATAATTTCTACAGGATGTTCTCGAAGTGCTTTATTTACAGCAATTAGCCTGGCGTTATCTACTCCATTATCATTGCCTTTGCCAAAAGTGGTGCCTATTACGTCAATATCCACTTTTTTCATAAAATCACCCAATAAAGGTTTGCAGGCATGATCAAATAAATAACAACCATATTCTGCAGTATCGGATATTACCCTATTCATTTCAAATAGTTTCTTTCGGGCAATAGTATTGGCAATTAGTGGTGTTTCGTGTAATGATTCGTAATATGCAGATTCGCCGATTATACCCGATTCTGTCATGGATTCATACGCCAGCTCTACTCCTGCCCTTACAAAGGCAACCATTAGAACCCCATTATCATAGTATTCCTGTTCAGAAATAGCATCGGCTCCGGCAGCAGTTTTTTCAAATGCAGTTTCTCCGGTTTCCGCACGCCAGGTCAAAAGATTTTTGTCGTCATTTGCCCAATCTTCCATCATGGTCTTTGAGAAATGGCCGCTCATAATATCATCCATATGTTTTTGAAACAAAGGCCTCATAATTTCTTTTAACTCTTCGGACAACTCAAAAGCCTTTAATTTTGCCGGATTAGAAAGTCGATCCATCATATTAGTGATCCCGCCGTATTTTAACCCTTCTGTTACTGTTTCCCATCCGTACTGAATAAGTTTAGAAGCATAGCCCGGATTTACACCTTTCTCTATCATTTTATCAAAACAAAGAATTGATCCTGTCTGCAATAAGCCACAAAGAATGGTTTGCTCCCCCATTAAATCAGATTTAACTTCGGCAACGAAAGAAGACTCCAGGACACCAGCCCTATGGCCTCCGGTAGCAACTGCATAAGCCTTAGCCTGTTCGTATCCCTTTCCTTTAGGGTCATTGTCCGGATGTACGGCTATCAGGGTAGGAACCCCAAAGCCCCTTTTGTATTCTTCCCTGACTTCTGAACCGGGACATTTAGGAGCAACCATGATTACTGTGAGATCCTTGCGTATTTGCATACCTTCTTCTACAATATTAAACCCATGCGAATAAGACAATGTCGCTCCTTTTTTCATTAAGGGCATTACGGCATTAATAACGGAAGTATGTTGCTTGTCCGGAGTTAAATTTATGACAAGATCTGCATCAGGTACCATTTTTTCATAGGTTCCTACATCAAAACCATTCTCACTGGCATTTTTATAAGACTGCCTTTTTTCGGTGATAGCAGCTTCTCTTAGTGTATATGAAATATCTAATCCGGAATCCCTCATATTTAAACCCTGGTTTAAACCCTGCGCTCCACAACCTATAATGACAATCTTTTTGGATTTTAGAGCTTTAACTCCTTCCGAAAATTCATTTGATTCCATAAACCGGCATTTACCCAGTTGTAATAATTTGTCTCTTAGGGATAGGGTATTAAAATAATTTGTCATATTTATTTTTAATATTAGTTAGTTTTTAAAGCTCTAAAAAATTAAGATTGATAAAATTCATTTATCATAGAAGTAATTGGCATTTCCGCTTTTGTAACAGTTATTCTGCCTGAGCGAACAAATTGCATTATCCCAAATGGTTCCAGACTATCGTGCATCTCATCAATTTCATGCCTTCTGCCTGTTTTGGCCAAAACAAAATATTCGCGAGACACAGTTACAATTTTGGATTTACTTTCGGAAATAATATTTTGTATCTGAGGTTCATCAAATAAAAGATGTGAAGCTATTTTAAAAAGAGCAGATTCCTGATAGATAGTCTCCTCATCCGTATGGTAAAATGCTTTTATTACTTCAATTTGCTTTTCTATTTGTGCAACTATTTTACGCGTCCAATCTTCTGTTGTATTAATTACAATAGTAAATTTGGATATGTGTTCAATTTCTGATTTTGAGACATTTAAACTCTCTATATTAATGTGTCTCTTTAAAAATATTCCTGAGATCCTGTTGAGCAATCCAACATTATTTTCAGAATATACTGATATGGTAAACCACTTTTTCTCCATGCTTATTTATTTTAAACGAATATCTGAAACAGATGCTCCAGAAGGTATCATAGGAAAGACGTTATCTTCATTTTCAACACATACTTCCAGAAAGAACGGCTCCTTAGATGCCATCATCTCCTGAATAGTTGGTTTAAGATCCTTGCGTTCTTTAACCCTTTTTGCTTCGATTCGATATCCTTCTGCTATTTTAACAAAGTCAGGGTTAGTCATTACGGTTGATGCATACCTGCGTTCGAAAAATAATTCCTGCCACTGCCTTACCATACCAAGATGACCATTGTTTAATACAACAATTTTTACCGGAGTTTTATTCTGGAAAATAGTAGCCAATTCCTGTATGGTCATTTGGTAGCCTCCATCGCCTATAATTGCTACTACTTCTCGGTTCATTGCGCCCATTTTTGCCCCAATGGCTGCAGGTAGTGCAAATCCCATTGTACCCAGGCCTCCTGATGTAATGTTACTTTTTGTTTGTTTGAATTTGGCGTACCTGCATGCTATCATTTGATGTTGTCCCACATCTGTAACAATGACAGCCATATTTTCTGAAGCCAGATTTATTTCCTCAATAACCTCACCCATTGTAAGTCCTTCTTTCGTAGGATAAAGATCATTTTTAATCACTGCCTCATATTCTTCTTCGTAACATTTTTTAAACTCATTGTGCCATTTATCATGCTTATTTTCTTTAATTAGTGGCAATAATAGGTCGAGTGATTCCTGGGCATTCCCCAAAATAGCAATATCGGCCATTACATTTTTATCTATTTCGGCAGGATCTATCTCAAAATGTATGACCTTGGCCTGTTTTGCATAAGTATCCAGATTTCCGGTAACCCTGTCATCAAATCGCATACCAATAGCAATAAGCACATCACACTCATTAGTAAGCACGTTAGGACCATAGTTTCCATGCATTCCCACCATTCCTACATTCAAAGGATGATCCGTATCCAAAGCGGATAAACCTAAAATAGTCCATGCCGCAGGGATTCCTGCTTTTTCTACTAAAGTTCGAAGTTGATTTTCTGCTTTTCCCAAAATTACACCATGACCAAAAACAATATATGGTTTCCTGGCATTGTTTATAAGTTCTGCTGCAGATTCAATTTTTGCCATATCAGGTTTTGGGCTTGGTTTATAACTTCTAACCCCAATGCATCGGCTATAGCTAAAATCAAACTCTTCAAATTGAGCATTCTTGGTAATATCAATTAATACAGGGCCGGGACGACCCGATTTGGCAATATAAAAGGCTTTTGCCATAATTTCCGGAATTTCAGAAGCTTTGGTAATCTGATAGTTCCATTTCGTTACCGGCGTAGATATTCCAATGATATCCGTTTCCTGAAATGCATCTGATCCCAGTAAATGCCGCGGCACTTGCCCGGTAATGCAAACCATTGGTGTGGAGTCTATCTGGGCGTCAGCAAGACCCGTCACCAAGTTTGTTGCACCGGGCCCTGAAGTTGCTATTGCAACTCCCACTTTTCCCGTAACACGGGCAAAACCCTGCGCTGCATGAGTAGCTCCCTGCTCATGCCTGGTGAGTACATGCTGAAGTTTATCCTGAAATTTATATAACTCATCATACACCGGCATTATAGCACCGCCGGGATAGCCATATATCAGATTCACATCCTCTGCAAGAAGACAATGGATAATTGCTTCGGCGCCACTTATTCTCATAGAAGCCTCATTGTGCGCCTTCGGTTTTTTTTCCTTTAATGTTTGCATACACATTATATTTTATTAAATGCTCTAACCCTAATAGATATAAAGCAAAACAACTTGAATGACAACTTAAAATTCATCTGTAACACAACCTTGAGAGGCAGAAGAAACTGTTTTGGCATATTTATACAAGCTTCCCCGATTAACTTTAAGTGCGGGCTGTTTCCATTTTGCACGCCTTTTGTTAATTTCATTTTCCGTTAAATCTACTGAAATGCTATTTTTTTCCGCATCAATTGTTATAATATCACCGTCTTCCAGCAAAGCTATGGTACCACCCTCCTGAGCCTCCGGTGATATATGCCCAACAACAAAACCATGAGTGCCACCTGAAAAGCGTCCATCGGTGATTAATGCAACCTCTTTTCCGAGTCCCGCTCCCATAATTGCGGCGGTTGGCTTCAACATTTCAGGCATTCCCGGACCACCTTTGGGTCCTTCGTATCTTATCACAACTACATCTCCCTTATTTACCAATCCTTTACCAATGCCCGCATTGGCTTTAAACTCATCGTCAAAAACTTTTGCGGGACCTGTAAAATGAAGCCCTTCCTTTCCTGTAATTTTTGCAACTGCTCCATCCTTTGCCAGGTTCCCATAGAGAATTCGTAAATGCCCGGTTTCCTTAATTGGATCCTGAAGTGATTTAACAACTTTCTGCCCGGGTTTCAAACTCGGTAAATCTGCCAAGTTTTCAGCAATTGTCTTACCTGTGACTGTTAAGCATTCGCCATGGAGCATTCCATTTTCAAGCATGAATTTCAATACCGCAGGAGTGCCACCTACCCGGTGTATATCTTCCATTAAATATTTTCCGCTTGGCTTTAAGTCTGCCAGAAAAGGAGTAGTATCGCTTATTTTTTGAAAATCATCCAAAGTGAAATCAATTCCAGCAGCTTTTGCAATTGCCAAAAAGTGCAATACCGCATTTGTAGACCCTCCCATAACGGTTATTAACCGAATTGCATTTTCGAATGACTTTCGGGTAATAATGTCGCTTGGTTTAATATCCTTTTCTATCAAATGCCACATTGCCTTTCCTGAATTCATACAATCTTCATGCTTTTCCTTACCAATGGCAGGGTTTGAAGAATTATAAGGTAATGCCATCCCTAAAGCTTCTATTGCAGAGGCCATGGTGTTAGCAGTATACATTCCACCACATGCTCCTGCCCCGGGGCATGCATTTTGAATAATATTTTTAAATTCTGAGTCATTCATAGTCCCGGCAACTTTTTCACCCCAGGCCTCAAATGCAGAAACAATATCGAGTTTTTTATCTTTAAAACATCCGGAAGCAATGGTCCCACCATAGACCAGTATTGAAGGCCTGTTTAAGCGAATCATAGCCATCAAAGCCCCTGGCATATTTTTATCACACCCCACAACGGTTACCAGGCCATCATAATTCATAGCCTGAACTACTGTTTCCATGGAATCGGCTATAATATCTCGTGAAGGCAATGAGTACCTCATTCCATATGTCCCCATGGAAATCCCGTCACTTACGCCTATAGTATTAAATACAAGTCCAACTAAATTATTTTCCTGCACTCCTTGCTTTACTTCCTGCGCAAGATCGTTTAGATGCATATTACAGGGATTCCCCTCATAACCCGTACTTCCAATTCCAATAAAGGGTTTTTGTAAATCCTCCTCTTTTAATCCAAGTGCATATAACATTGCCTGGGCGGCAGGTTGCGTTGGATCCTGTGTTACATTTTTACTGTATTTGTTCAATTCCATTAAAAAGGTTCTCTTAAATTCCAATAGCTCTTAATGGCTATAGAATTCAAAGATAATTGTTTAAAAAAGTTGATGTTTTTAACATTTAGTACTGGTTCAAATTCAATAAAACAATTATTTACTTAGTTTACTGATATTCAAATATATAAGCATCAATAATATCCCATATCCAATAAATGCTGTAGCACGTTTTAAAATTTCTTTTTGGGCTATATCCCGGTTTATAATCAATATTTGTTTTTGTTTATGCATAATCTTTTCTTTACAAAAGAGTTTTAATCCTTACCTATGAAAATGGAAAAAACAGTCACAGAAGCTATTACTTACAGAAGGTCGGTACGTATTTATAATCAAGAGAAGGAAATTGACACTAAAATAGTAAAGAAATGTATTGAAAATGCAGTTTTGGCGCCAACAAGCAGCAATCTACAATTATGGGAATTTTATCATATAACGAGTAAGGAGTTTAAAAATAAGATAAGTTCTGCGTGTTTTAACCAACCTGCTGCAAAATCTGCCAAGCAATTAGTTGTAATTGTGGCTAGAAAGAATCTTTGGCGAGAAAGGGCAAAAGCGAATCTTAATTTTATAAAGAAAAGCTTTGGTGATAAGCCGATTGATAAATACGACTCTAAGGAAAAATTTGCAATCTCTTATTACAAAAAGCTTATACCGTCCTTATATACTGATTTTTTGGGCATCATAGGCCTAATGCGCTATGTAGTTTTTAACCTTATAGGTTTCTTCAAACCGGTTTACAGGCAGCTAAGAAAATCTGACATGCGTATAGTGGCCCACAAAAGTGCAGCTTTGGCAGCACAGAATTTCATGATTTCCATGGCAGCCATTGGTTATGACACTTGCCCAATGGAAGGCTCAGATACGTTACGAATTAAAAGAATTTTAGATTTACCCCGAGGTTCTGAAATCAATATGGTTATAGCTTGTGGTGTAAGAGATCCAAAAGGCATATATGGTCCTCGCTTCAGGGTTCCTTTTGCAGAGGTGTACAAAGAAATCTAATGCGGTAAAAGTTGAAAGGAAATTTTATCCCCAAACTTTTTTTGAGCTAACAAAGCAATTGATCTGGATGCCAGCTGAAGTACTCTTGGATATCCTCCGGTAGTTTGTCCATCGCGCATCAGAATAATCAATTTACCATTAGGTGTTAACTGAACTGTTCCCGGCAAAGTTGCAGAAGTCAGCATGCTGTGAGATTGCGCTCCTATTAATTCTTCAAGTTGATATGCCATACGATTATTCTCCTTGGCTATAGTAAATTTATTAGCAGATAGTAACTTTAATTGATCCCCAGTTAATATTTCATATTCGGGACCTTTATAAACATCTAATTCATATTCCTTGTGCCAGGATTCCGGTTTTATATGACTTATTATTGGAGAATACTCCGAACACCCTTCAATGGGTATTTCCATGTATTCTTTAATACGATTCTGATCTGTAATTGGTTTGTAAAATGACCTGCTCTTCAATTTCATTTCTGTGAGGAAGCCCCCTTTAACAGCCAGATAACTCCTAAAACCATTTATTAATTTTCCAAAAGATAGAATATCTCCTTCATTGGCTTTGTGCGCTTCATAGGAATTTATTGGAATTCCATTTAACGAAGGGGACATCTCAGCTCCTGTGACCGAGAAAAAACTAGAAGTATGAAATTCCAGCTTCGGACCTGTCATCGTGATTTCCATTACAGCGTCCATTTCCCTATTATCCAATAAAGAGTTCGCTATGGAAGCGGAATAGTTATCCATACATCCACATACCGGAACTCCTTTTTCGCGATATCCGAATCTACCCATATCCTGAATTGTGGTAAAAAAGCCGGGATGAATAACTTTAATCATCTATTTTGATTTTATCCGGGTTATATATACCAATCTCTGTTTCTATTTTGTGTAAGTCATATTCTGCCCGATTAACGGCATAAAACTGAATCTGATCTCCCACACTAACGAAACAGGGGTTTTCCAGGTTTGCATTAAAAAGGGTTATGGGACAATTACCGATAATATTCCAACCACCGGGAGAGTCTTGTGGATATATACCCGTTTGTTTTCCTGCAAGACCAACAGAACCTTTGATTACCATTAATCTGGGCACTGATTTTCTTGGTGTTTCCAAATCTTTTGGCAACCCACCTAAATACATGAATCCAGGTAAAAATCCAATACCATAAACAGTATAAATGTTCTTTGTATGTGCCTCAATAATATCTTTAATACTGCGGTCTAAAGTTGCGGCTACTTCTTCCAGATCAATTCCAAATTCAAGGTCATAACAAACAGGCAATCTCCATAAATAACGTTGTGGAGGGCCACTGTCCTTCCTGTTTTTATAACATTCCAGAAGTTGATATCTGGTTTTAGAAAAATCTATTTTGGTACTCCGATTAATTAATGTAACGGAATTATAAGCAGGAACTAATTCCCAATCCTGAGAATCTTGAAAATCCAATTTAAAACTTTCAACGAAATCAATTATATCATAAAGGATCGCTTCTGAAACCTCATTGGGCCATTCTATCAAAATTGCATGCTCTCCAAAAGGCCTGACTGATATGGAATGAGAACTCACTTTTTTAAAAAAATTTGTTGCTTTGGCAATTCTTTCGAAAGATACATTAATATTTGTAAAGCGGTAGGTGTATCGCCATGAATACAATAGGTGTCTGCGTAAACAGGAACTTTAACTCCGTTCAAAGTAATTATCTCCCTGTTAATAACCATTGATATAAGGTGTTTTAAAACCTTTTTTGGCTCTTCTATAACAGCCTGTGTTGAATTACGGGAGACCAGGCTTAGATCCTCATTATAATTCCGATCACCAAAGGCCTCGAGAGATATTTTATAACCTTGTTTACGTGCTACTTCTTCAATGATGGAGCCAAAAGGCAGATATAATAAAACCATATCTTTATATGCCTGGATGCCTTCCAAATAAATCATTGCTAATTCCAAATCTCTTGCAGTATCATTGTAGAGAGCGCCATGGGCTTTAATATGATGCAGCTGCATGTTTGTTCTGCGTAAAACAGATTCTAATTCTTTGATTTGATCTTGAATACTTTCTATTAAATGTCTCTTTTCTATTTTAATTGATTTGCGACCAAAATTTTCCTTATCCGGATAGGATGGATGCGCCCCAGGTTTAATCCCAAACTTTTTTGCCAGCCCAACAATTTCAGACATAGTGTTTATGTCACCTGCATGACCCCCACAAGCTATATTACAGGAACTGATATGAGGAAAAAGGGCTCTTTCGTTGCCTATCCCCTCTCCTACATCACAGTTAATATCTATAAACACCTCAACAATCATACTATTCCAAAAACATTTAATATACTTTTAGCCCCAAGAGCCATTACCAAAATAATGATTATAAATGCAGATATGTTCAGCCAAATGGAATTCTTAAAATTTCCAAGAACGGATGCCTTATTTACTATCCAAATCAATATTATTCCAATAATGGGCAACAGAAGCCCATTGGCAACCTGAGCAAATTGAATGATGGCTATTGGTCTCATTCCAAAAGAGAGCGTTATCACACCAATAAACAGTACTACCATCCAAACAATACGAAATCGCAGATCGGTTGTTTTTGCATTCCATCCAAAACAACTGCTGGCCACGTAGGCAGCAGCTAAGGGTGCTGTAATGGCCGATGTAATCCCTGCTGCGAAAAGTCCAATCCCCATTAAATATTTTGCGCTTTGACCATAGAGCGGTTCCAAACCTTTGGCTAAGTCTAATGCATCCTTAACTTCCGTTGAAGAAATTGCAGCAGCGGAAATAATAATAGCGATTGAAATAAGTCCTCCAAGCCCTATAGATAAAAATGTATCCCTTCTGACACTAGGAAGGTCGTCCTTAGAATTCCATTTTTCTCTTACCAATGATGCGTGGAGAAACAGATTATATGGCACAACTGTGGTACCTACCAAAGCAATTATATTGATTAAGCTATTTTTGGGTATAATTGGAATAAGCAGGCCTGCTAAAACTTCCTTAATGTCTGGTTTAGTCAAAATTGCGGTTACTAAAAAAGAAACACTCATCAATAATACGAGTGAAATAAATACCTTTTCAAGTGTTTTATAAGATCCCAAATACAGTAATAAAAAGGCTATAAACCCAATTATCCAGGGATATATGGAAGTGTAATTCTCACCCATCAAGACTTGTAAACCCAAAGTAGCTCCACTTATATTTCCTGCCTCGTAAGCAGTATTCCCAATTACTATAGCACTGAGAATGGTTCCCATAACAAAGTATCGCAGCCAGGATACTTCTAACTGTTCTCTTATAACCTCTGCAAGCCCTTTCTGTGTAATCACGCCCACTCTGGCAGACATTTCCTGCAGAATAATGGTGGCCAGGATGGAAAGCAACATGGCCCAAAGCAATTCGTATCCAAAGCCAATACCGGCAATTGTGCAGGCTGTTATTGTTCCAGGTCCTATAAAAGCAGCAGCTACTAAAACTCCCGGGCCTAGTTTATTAAACATTCAAGTAATAATAAGTTAAAGATGAATAAGTAAATATAGACTCTTTTATCCTTAATAGAGCTCCTGAAATTTATTTTAATCAAAAGAAAGTTTAACAAAAAAAGTGCAGTTCGTCTAAAATATTGCAGTTCGTCTAAAAGTCAGTTGCCATACATCGAAAAAATATAATATTCCAAAAATCCCACGGTTATAACTATCCCAAATTAAATATTACCCATTTAAGCATGAATTGTATAGACTGTAAAAAAGAGATTAGTTATTTGGATCATAAAAAGGCCATGGAATCTTATGGTGTGGAATTATGCTCCAAGCACAAAGGGCTTATGGACAAACTAATAAGGCAGAATAATACGCCTATAGAAGCAATAAAACTCTATTACGGGCTTAAACAAGCAGGTGAACATCCAATGTTAGAATGGTGGGATGGCAAAAAATCAGTGGATCTTGCATTTTCAAGGGTAAAATTGAATATAGAAATCGACATGGAATATCAAATGCTTACCCATGAACAGGCAATGAATGATCTGGAAGAAACCATGCACTCATTTCAAAATGGTTTTACTACTATAAGAATTCCTAAATCACTTATCAAGTACTATTTAAATGAGACCGTAAATAATATATTGGGAATAAAAGAAGGATTAAGAGCAAATATCAAAGCAATCTAATTTTGTTATAACCAAACCCCTGGAAATTATGGAGGCTAATAATTCATATACGGAAAGATCATATAAATTGAGTAAACTGATACTTTTTCTTTTAACTTTTGCAGCATTTGCGATTGTAGTTAACATTAATCCTGTTTTTTCAAGATATCTTTTCGGTTTACCTATTATTCTATCTGGTGTTTTAGGTGTAGTTGGCACGATTATTCTCTATAAAGGGCGCAATGAACCTTTCAATGAAAAGAAGGTAATTGCAATTACAGTTAATTCGGCAATGGTAATTCTTATTGTTACTATTCTTATCTCGAACACCCTCTATTAAGACTACCTGTCAATAAAAAAGCTCTTAATTAATCGTATTTCAGCAATTCAACTTCCTGCAAGTTCTCCATTACCTGAATTCGAATGATTTTCAGAGTGATTTTACAGAAGCACTACATTCATATTAGATTTAACTACTATTTCTATTCTTTACTATTTATTCCTGCGGGATAGCTAATAGCAATCTTACTATTGATGTCTGTATGGTAACTAATTTTTTCATAAATTCAGGACATGAAAACAATAGACAGACGAAATTGGTTAAAAACAGTAAGTTTAAGCAGTAGTTTTGCTTTATTAGGGGGATTAGAAAGTATGGCGCTTGATTTGCCCCGGCGAATTAACTCTCTCGATTCGATGGTGTTGCTAAATGCCAATGAAAATCCTTACGGCCCATCTGAAAGAGTGCGAAAAATACTGCTGAATTCATTCGATGAAGCATGTCGGTACCCATTTAGAAGCTTATCGGGATTGGTAAATATGATTGCCTTAAAAGAAGGTGTCACAAAAGATCATGTGGTTGTTACCGGAGGCTCAACAGAAGGTCTGAAGGCAACCGGACTTATATACGGCTTGGATGGTGGTGAAATTATTTCTGCTGACCCTACTTTTCAGGCTATGTTAAGTTATGCCGAAACATTTAAGGCTAAAGTGCACAGAGTTCCTTTAGATGAAAAAATGGGGCACGACTTGCCGGCTATGTCAGACAGGATAAACAAGAATACAAGGCTAATCTTTATTTGTAATCCGAATAATCCAACGGGTACCCTTTTGAATAAAACCAGTTTACTCGATTTCTGCAAGTCCCACGATAAAAATGCAGTAATTTTCAGCGACGAAGCTTACTATGATTTTATTACTGAGCCCGAATATCCTTCAATGGTGGAGTTAGTCAAAGAAGGCAGGAATATTATAGTCTCCAAAACTTTTTCCAAAGTATATGGTCTTGCCGGATTACGTGTTGGTTATTTAATTGCTAAACCGGAGATTGCCCGAAATTTGAAATCAGCTGTAATGGCAAACACCAATATTCTGGCAATTGAAGCAGCCAAGGAAGCTTTAAAAGATGATGAATTTTATAAGTATAGTATACTTCGCAATTTTAAGGCAAAATCCCTTATCTACCAGCATCTGGATGATCTGGGTCTGGAATATATAAAATCTCATACCAATTTTGTCTTTTTTAAAACCGGCAGGCCAATACAGACAATGATAAGTGATATGGAGAAGCACAATGTACTTATTGGGCGTCCTTTTCCTCCTTTATTGAATTGGGCACGTATTAGTACAGGAAGATTAGAGGATATGGAAACATTTGGCAAAGCTTTAAAACAAGTGATGAGCTAGAATATATTATTCCATTCTTCTTCATAGTATTCCGGCATTCAAACAAAATCTATTTTATGGAAGGCACTGAAATACATAATGAAAATGCTTTTCATAAACACACCGGGTTTTTAAAGAAATATGAAAAATATTTAGGTGAGTTTGTTTATGGAGGTATCGATGGCTGTGTTACTACTTTCGCAGTGGTCGCAGGTTCTGTAGGTGCAGGACTAGATAGTGCCATAATCATAATCCTGGGGTTTGCCAATTTACTTGCGGATGGCTTTGCCATGTCCGTTGGTGCCTACTTATCCAATAAAACAAAAAAAGATAACTACAACAAGCACAAACAAATAGAATATTGGGAAGTTGATAACCTTCCGGAGCTTGAAAAAGAAGAAATAAGGGTAATTTACAAGGAACAGGGTTTTGAAGGCGAACTATTGGAAGAAGTAGTAAAGGTTATAACAAGCGATAAAGAGCGCTGGGTAAATGTAATGATGAAAGAAGAATTAGTAATGTTTGATGAGGATAAATCTCCTTTAATAATTGGTGGTGTTACCTATTTTTCCTTTATCCTCATTGGTGTTATTCCTCTGTTGGTCTATGTACTGGATTATATATATCCTTTTAATTACAATCTTTTTCTTCTTTCTTCAATTCTTACGGCAATTGGTTTTATAATAATTGGCTGGTTAAAAGCTTTTGTAAATCAGACCATGTATTGGAAGGGTATTTTTGAAACTTTGTTATTGGGTGGTATAGCGGCGATAGTTGCTTATTTTATAGGGGATTTCCTGGAGGGCATAATTGCGAATTGAAGGAAAATAGGATTCTTTATTGTCCCCGAACAGCCCTTTTCAACGAATTTATATGCCTAAAATCGGATTTAATACCCCTGCAAGAAGGAAAAGTATTACTATAGTATCCTAATTCTTCCACAAATAACCACAAACCAATGAAAAAAAGAGCTACACTTTCCATTATACTTTATGGCTTTTTTATTTTTTGTTTTCTTTGGTCGGTTTATAACTTCCTTTTTAAGTTTTCCTGAGAAGAGATTAAGTTTTAAATATTGCTTAAAGAAACCAAAGGACTCGTAGTTCTTTTTCTGGGTAACGCTTTAAAATATTTCTTTGTTTTTACTATTCATAACCTATTGATTATTTGGTGCTTAAATGGCATGACGTCCAAGTTTTACAGCCGGATAACCAGAAATTCCTTTATTTGAAAACCTTGTGCTTGTTTTTATCTATTTTAGATTTAGAAAGAGATTACTTACTTTTTAATAATAAGTATGAGGAGCTATTTGTTTAAAATTAAAAGCCGACTATCAAAAGCCGGCTTTTAAAGAGAGAACAAACGAAAAACTAATTACAAATCATTTTATAGCAACAATTCCCTTTTGAGTTTTATCTAGTGGTTAATTTAAATAACTACCTCTGTATAATTCAGTTACTTCATTATTATTTGTAACAGAAAGCGAAATACGAAAATCGAGCTTAAAATGGCCTCCATAGTAATAGGTTTTCCTTTTTCTGTTATAGACAACAGGAGCATTGAAATCCTTTAGAACTTCCAGTAGATTATACACAGATCGCTCGCTTAACTCCATTCTTCTTGCCAGCGCCTTTGGCGGTCCGGTACATTCTGCTTCAATTAGCAAATGAAGTTTTTGGAGGTTTTCTAAGGTTTTAATTTTGTTCATCCACTACCTGTTTTTATTTATATTTTTATTTTAGGATGATATTTTTTGTTTCTTTAAATCTTATTAAAAAGGAGCAATAAGCCGTATTCCGAATCCTTTTATAATAATATAGATTATTTTCTATATAAACAAATATTTATAGTTTTTTTTCTATTTTAAAAAACATTCGTCCATTTCTTGTCTACAATCAGCTCTTTTTTATCTATTTATAAAACCTTATCTTTGAAATATGAAGTTTTATATCGATTATTTTCTAGGAAATGTTTAAAACAATAGATCGTTTAATGCAGTTCATTAAATATGTCGGGCTTAGCGCACGACAGTTCGATTTATCTATAGGTGCCAGTAACGGTTATACCTTAAGAATGAAAAAGAACAATGCTTCTATTGGCAGCGACGTTATTGAAAACATTCTCCGCGTATATCCCCAGTTAAATGTGGTTTGGCTTATTACCGGGGAAGGTGATATGTTGAAGAAGTCAGAGGAAGAAGAAATTCTGGATTTTGACCATTTGCCAAAATCAAGGCAACAAGAGATTGAAGATTTAATTGAACAAAAAATAAAAGAACGCCAGGAAGAGGAATTGAAACGCTTGCTAAAAGAGGTTACTGAAGAAATAGAAAAAACACAAAAGCGTTTAGAAAAAGAGCCCTAATAATTGACTTTAAGTTGTTTTACAAGCTCATCCCTAAGGGTGATAAGCTTTATTAATTGCTCCTCCGCGTTGGTTTCCCGGTCTATTTCTGCTTTATGAATTTTAATTTGTTTTACGTTTTTATAAAGATCCGTATTGGCCCTGAAGTCGGTATTTTTAAATAGATTTTCAATCTCATCAGTAAGTTGCTCATACATTATTAGAATCTGTACTCTGTATTTGATGGCTTTTGAGATTACCAAAAGCAAAAGGACTACGCAAAATATAGCGGGGAACGCACTTATATTGCCTGCCTCATCCAAAAACGAGACATCCTGGGTTGCCTCCCAAAACTGGTAAGAATATAAAATTATTGGTGAGAGGATAGCGTACTTCCACCACTGATGGCAGGTAAGAAACCATAAAGTCATTGGAATTAGTATGATTAACTTTTGCAGCAAAAACCAGAGATATATTCTAACACTGTCGAATCCATTATTATTTACTTGTACTATGCCTAAATCCAAAACTTGTTCATATTCAGGAATAAGATAATGACTAAACCAAAGAAGCGTCGTGAAGACTAATAAAACAATTACAAGCAAATTTAGTTTTCCTTTATTACTATTGAGTTCAACCCCGGATGTCTTGTTTTGCAATTGGAGGCGATCTTCCAGAATTAATTTTGCGTTATATATTTTTTTGAGATAGTTTGTCCTGCTAATGCCATCTTTTTTCTCAATTAGAGACTGTAGTTTTTGGCTGTAAATATTGTATGAATCCCTGACACTTGCATTTAGTAAAGATTTAATGGAAATCTCTAACAAGCGTCTCCGATAGTGTTTAAAATAATAAAAATCAAAAAGATATATACTACCAATTATGAATGACATTATTAAAATTTTAATGGTTATAGGATTATGCTCAAAATAAAAGGGGTAAAAGTAATATTTTCCATATGGCTCAAATAAAATTTCCATTATGTCATTGATATACAATATAAATAAAGGCACAAGGAAATACTTCCACCTCATTGAAAGAGTAACAAACCAAATTAACAGCAATGCAAAAGAGATGACATTTTTTAAAAGATACCAAACAAACAGTGTATTACTTGGTAAAACATGTGTATACTCCCATCCAAACAAAGAAATAGTATTAAGTTCATCACTAAAAAGCAGATGGAAATACCCTAAAAATGGTAATACTGCTATTACAATGGCTATTAGCGCGTCTGACTTATATTTCTTTTGCCAATTAGATTTCATTGTTACTGAATCTTACTTATTTTAGACACAAGTCTTATTTTTATATCTGGAACAAATTCTATTATGCTCTTTCTTCATAATAATCGACTATTAAATATACTGATTTTATCCTATAAATGCAGAAAATAATCTATACAATACAGGAATTAGATAAGGTTTCTAAGGAAATTCTGGATCTTGCCACCTCTAAAACACTTTGTTTTTATGGGGCGATGGGTTCCGGAAAAACCACATTAATCAAAGCTATCGTTCGCAGATTAGATGGGGGGCATCAGGCTAATAGCCCCACCTTTGGAATTGTCAATGAATATCAAGATACAAACGGTGGGCTAATAGGATACCATTTCGACTTTTACCGATTAGAGCACGAAGAAGAAGCTCTGGACCTTGGTTTGGAAGATTATTTTAATCAGGATACCTGGATTTTTGTAGAATGGCCTGATAAAATTGAAAAACATCTCCCTGCCAAATACACAAAACTCATCCTTGAAGTTATTGATCCTGAAACCCGAAAAATTGAAATAATTCCACCTGAATAACTACTTAATGCTCCTCAATTTTTTTTGTGATAAACACTCTGATTGTAATGATTCACCCTGATTTCCAATAATATGATACTCGATAAAGTGTACAATATTAACGATCAATGACAATTACAATTCTAAAATAATGCTGCATTACTATTTATAAATTAAAATTTTTCCTTTAAAGTTTTAAAGTCTTTATGTGACCCTTCTGAATATTGGACTAAGTTAAATGCAGCGTAGGGCGAACATAATATGCTTAATAATACAAGGTCAAAAAAGGGACTCTCCGCAATTTGATCTAATTTCTCACAATGAAACATGAATTCCCTATCGCAAAAGGTGTTTTTTTATTGTTTGATATTCGATGAACGGCATAAAAGTCGGTGAAATGTATTGTTTTTACGTTAAAAGGTTATATTTTTCCGATAAATAACCTATTGTTAGTGTATTTTTTCCTACATTTGTTAGTGAGAATGAATCAAATCTTTAACGAAAAACTATTTACGATGAGCACAAAGAAACTTTTTTTTGGCATTTGTACCTGCCTTATTCTGATGGCGGCAGCCTTGACCCCCGACAATACTGTAGAAGATCAGTTGCTTCATAAAGATGGCGTTGATAAAACTAAAATCAAAATAAAGTAATACAGTTATTTCTTAAAAATAATATTATTTCAAAAAAGGGCAATCAATAAATTGCCCTTTTTTGCGTTAGAGCAATATATTTCCACAAATATTGCTTTAATGAATCCTATTCCAGACAAGAGTAAAAAAGCCAAAAAGAGACTATTTATTGAGTCAATTGCTATTTTTTTAATAATAGCTTCTCCTTTTATTTTTAAGGCACATGATTATTTATCTCGGGACCCGGAGGCCACTATAGATTTCCTTGGGATGACCATTGACCGAAATGGATTTGCCGACCTATACACATATGGGTGGTTCTTATTAAGTAAAATAGTGCCTTTTTATTTATTATTGATTTGGTTCTTTACGAACAAGCACTGGTGGTATCATATTCTATTGATCCCTATTTGTATGTATGCTTTTCAAATTTTTGAAGTTTTATATGATGATGACATTTATGTTGATACAGAGAATATTCTTTGGTTATTACCTGTTTGTATGGTTGTAATCCCCTTTGTATACTTTATCAGAGTAAAACTTTATGACAAATACGTGCACGGAATAGACCTGGATGCCATGGATGCAGAATTACAATACTATAAAGACAAAGAACGGCAGGCAAATGCAAAACTAGGCGTGTTACCTGAAAATAAGGACAAAATAGAAGAGGACCTCTCTCAAAAAACACCAAATCAGTCTCTGCAGAGATTTTACGAACAGATTCAACATTCCTTAAAAAGTTTCTTCAATATTTTTCTCTAGGCTGAATATTATATTGTATAAATCCTGCCATTCCTTCAGATTTTTTTTTGCCGGTTACATTACCAACCCACTTCATGAAAAAAAATTGTAATTTTGAGTTCGACCGTTAATTAATGGTTTCTAATTACTTTTTATGAACCAGCCTTCCTCTCCATTTAGTAAACAACAGCTCCTTCCGCAGGAAGAAACACTTGAAATTTTAAAACAAAAAGGAGAACTTTTTATTGGAATTCCAAATGAGAACCAATATCAGGAAAAACGAATTTGCCTTACACCAGATGCTGTAAATGCTTTAACCTCAAATGGTCACAGGGTTTTAATGGAGGCCGGGGCCGGTGAAAGTGCCAGTTATACTGATGTAGAATACACCGAAGCAGGTGCAAGCATAACTCGTGATACAAAGAAAGTGTTTTCATGTCCGCTACTTTTGAAAGTGGAACCCCCTACTCTGTCGGAAATTCAATTGATGAATCCACAGGCAACTATTATTTCCGCTTTACAAATTAAAACTAGGTCTAAGGAATACTTTGAGGAACTGGCTAAAAAACGAATCACCGCTATAGCATTTGAATATATCAGAGATGAGGATGGAAAGTATCCCGCCGTACGTTCCTTAAGTGAAATAGCAGGTATTGCCTCTGTACTTATTGCCTCAGAAATAATGGCTGCAACCAATCAGGGAAACGGGCTTATGTTCGGCAATATAAGCGGAGTACCCCCAATAGAAGTAGTTATTGTAGGCGCAGGTACCGTTGGGGAGTTCGCCGCACGATCGGCTTTAGGCCTTGGAGCCAATGTTAAAGTCTTTGACAACTCACTTACTAAATTAAGGAACATTCAAACTAATCTTAAACAGACTATTTATACTTCGACCCTGCAACCCAAGAACCTCTTAAAAAGTCTAAAACGTTGTGATGTTGCCATAGGTGCCGTCCGTGGAAGCGACAGATCTCCTATTGTGGTTTCAAGTACAATGGTAGAACAAATGAAAAAAGGATCTGTGATCATAGATGTGAGTATAGATATGGGAGGTTGTTTTGAAACCAGTGAACTTACAACCCATGATAAGCCCACTCGTGAAAAATATGGAGTCTTTCATTACGGTGTGCCCAACATTCCTGCAAGATACCCCCGGACTTCTTCTGTATCTATTAGTAATATTTTTACACCTTATTTGCTGAAAATAGGCGAAGATGGAGGTTTGGAAAATTCTTTGAGATTTGACAGGGGCCTTAGAAACGGTTTATATATGTATCATGGCATACTTACTAATAAATCCGTTGGTGAATGGTTTGATCTGAAACACAGTGATATCAACTTTCTTATTTTTTAGCCAATGGCATTTCTGAAAAGACTGGGATTTTACCTGATAGGATTTTCCATTGGACTTGTATTCCTTTTCTTTTTTCTGAAAAAAAAGTCCGATGAAACAGGTGCCAGCTTTTGTTACTTCCCTAATTGCAGGGTTTTAAAGGAATTGCGATCCAAACCCCTTACCTATTCCAAACAGATAGAGCAGATGATATATGATAAAACACTGGACTCCATTACAATTAATTACTTTATGCATGAAGGGGATGTCAATTTTAAAAAGAGTGATACTAAAAATCCGGTTTGTAAGACATATGTGATAGAAGGAACGATTGAGGAAAAATTGATGGTTTTAACTGTAAAGAACTGCGACAGCCTGGCGATAATAGAAAATTTGCAACCACTTAAATAATAAAGATATAATACACTTTAATTAAAGTTTTAAATTATTATTATATCAAAAGTCTTATATTTAAGTAAAGGCGATAAATTAACTAATTTCTTTTATCCGCACATGTTTTTCTTAACTTGACAGTATAACCCATTCAATTCTTAAAAATGAAATTATTCAAATATTTTATGTTAGCCGGACTGCTGGTTTGTTGGAATTGCCAAACAAAAAATCAAACAAAAAATGAACCGGCTGAGATAAATCAGAGCAGAGAATTCTATCAACTTAAAACCTATTATTTTGAAACTAATGAACAAGAATCCAAAACTGATGAGTATCTTAGAAACTCATTCATTCCCGCACTTCACAGACAAAAAATAAAAGATATAGGTGTATTTAAACCAAGGTATTCGGAAACAGATACAACCAGGCGTCTTTTGGTTTTAATTCCATTTGAATCCTTAGAACAATTTCATGGGCTTACCAAGGTGCTTGAAAAAGACAGCACCTATATAATTTCAGGAAGCAATTATATTAATGCGTCCTATGAAAATCCACCATACAGCCGCATTGAATCCATTCTGATGAGGGCATTCGAAAATATGCCAAAATTGTTTGCGCCAGAATTTGAAGTTCCAAAGTCTGATCGCATCTATGAATTGCGCAGTTATGAGTCCCCTACAGAGGAATATTACAAAAGGAAAGTAGCTATGTTTAATGAAGGTGGTGAAATTACCTTATTTGAACGATTAGGTTTTAACGCTGTATTTTACGCAGAAGTACTATCAGGGCCTAAAATGCCTAATCTTATGTACATGACCACCTTTAAAAATCAGGAAACCAGAGATTCTCTTTGGAAGTCTTTTTTTGATTCACCTGAATGGAAAGAGTTACTTAAAATTCCAAAATATGAAAATACCGTTTCTCATGCGGATATCTACTTCTTGTATCCCACGGATTATTCAGATTATTGAAATTAACCTGTTTTATATAAGCAGAGAACTTTGATGCCAAACTAAAATATTAAAGCACTTAGTTTCTTCAGGCCAATAGGTCTTTGGGCTCTATTTATAAAATTATTTATTGTAGTCTTATTCTTCCGTGCATCCCTATTGGATTTATTTTAAACTGTCTTCGCATAAACTATATAAAAAAATATTGTGCTTATAAGTTTTGAAGTATAATAAATTAAGGCATTTTAGAGTTATTATGATAGGATTAGTGCCTGTTTGTAAGCCTATCCGGGTAATACCCCTGAATAGTATCTTTTTTTAATCCCATTATTGTAAAATTAGATATTGTTTAGAGAGTTCAAAATTGATATTACACTCCAGAGATAAATATTTTTAATGAAAAATATATTAATTCTTTTTTTGTGGTTTTTAATTAGTGTGCCAAACCATGCACATAATCGGTCCCCATTACATGGTTTACGGATAGACGACCCTGTTGAATTGAGTAAGAAAATTATAAATGAGGGGGCAGATTCCTGGAGTGAGAAGGCAAAGAATCATATTCTCGAGACTTATGGCAACGGTAATTTAACCAATACAGCCAATGAGAATTATCTTTTACTGGAATCACCAAGCCTGGTATTTGATTATTATCAAGGTGGTTTCGCCAATTCACAGGAATTATTAGATAAAGACCTGTTTCTTAAAATATTGAATCAGGCCGTGAACTCTCCTGCCCTGGTTAGCACTGAGGTAGCAAAAGCAAGCTTACAGCAAAGTCTGAAAGAATATCTTTTGGCATATGAAATAGCAAAGAAATTTAAAGAAACTAATTCTATAAGTAATGAAGAGGCTATTAGGTTTTTAGAAAACAGGTTTGGATATAGCAAGCTTAGTTTCGCTAAAAATTTAACCACTGCCAGTTCTGAGAATTTTAATGTAGTGTCAGATAAAAAGAATTCGAAAAAAATTAATTCCAAAATAGATTTTATAAAAAAGACCTATCCCAGTAAAATTCCTTTAATAAATGTACTTGCAGAACTGGAAGAATTTTATCACCTGTTGCAAGAGTCAAATATTGGCCTAACTGCCTATAAACCTTATAATAATTTTAAGAATTCGGTCTATAATTTAAATAAACAAAGAATTAACGAAAGGATACAATGGCGCTCATCCATAGAAATTACCTATCCAACTAATGGAACAGTTTGGGTTACGCCTGGCACTGCAGAAATAAAATGGAACACATCTAATTTGGATGATAGTAAAAATATAAAGTTCTTTTTAACCAGGGACGATGTCGTAGTGCAAGTGCTTGGTGTTTTTAAAAACAATCACTTTGTAAATGATGTAAAGCTCAGAAAAGGGCTACCACCGGGAAATAAATATAAAATTATGGGCATTGAACTGTTCCCCCTCAATAAATATCATATCGCAAAGTATGCCACTCCATATTTTACAATAAAGAAAGAGGATAAAATCCCTGAAGAGCAAATAGCCGAGGTCTCTCCGGAAGTTATAAAACCACCTGATGTTGTTTTAGAATCGCTTCCAGAAGTTGCAGCAGCACCCATTGTGACAGTTCCCGAGCCGGCCAAAATAAAGGTAAAGCCTGCAGTACAGGAGCCAAAGGCTATGGAAACAATAAATCTGGTGAAGGAAGAGACGAAAGTAATTGTAGTTCCTGAAAAAGTTAAAACCCCAAATAGAACTGTTTTTGAAGGAAGAAAAATTTCATATCAAAAGGAACTGTTAGTGGAAAACGAGATAATTACCATAAGTCTCTTTGACCATGGCAGAGAAGATGGTGATATTGTATCTATATATCTGAACGGCGAGCAAATTGTTGCCAAACATGTATTAACCTACAAGAAAAAAAGTTTCGATGTAAAATTGAATCTAAATAAATCTAACGATTTGTTTCTCTACGCCCATAATTTAGGTAATTTCCCTCCGAACACAGTTTCTATCGAAATAAAAGATGGTTCTAATTCAGAAAATATTATACTTAATTCAGACCTGTCTAGCTGTGAAGCAGTTTTAATTAATGTAAAACAATAACTTTTCAGGAAATACAATGCTAAAGGCCCTGAAGTGCAGATTTGCATAAAAGCTTTTTTGTATTTCGTTTCTATATTTTCTTTAGATACAATGAGCAAATACCCTTCCTAAATTTTTCTTCTGTTCCGCTCTTTTTTAATAAGTTCCAGTTCCCTGTTTGTCTGACCCGCGACAGAAGTGTTTTCCTCTGCTCTCCTTATTAAATAGGGCATTACATCACGCACAGGTCCAAAGGGCAAATACTTCGCGACATTATAACCCTTATTTGCGAGATTGTACGAAATATGGTCGCTCATACCATATAGCTGTCCAAACCAAATTCGGTTATCATCATGCGAGATCCCATTTTGTTCCATCAATTCAATTAGTTTGTACGAACTCAACTCATTGTGGGTGCCAGAAAAAAGGGAAATCAAATCGAGATGTTCAACTATATAGGCTACTGTTTTATCATAATTTGAATCACTTTCAGATTTTGAACCACATATAGGGGTCGGATAGTTATATTCCAAAGCTCGTTCATTTTCCTTTTCCATATAAGCCCCCCGCACTGTCTTAATACCTATTTTAAATCCCTCAGCCAGGGCTTTTGAATGAAGTTTTTTGAGGTAATCCAGTCGATCCCATCGATAAAGTTGCAGCGTGTTAAAAACAACTGCTTTTTCTTTATTGTATTTAACCATCATTTGCTCAACTAATGCATCAGCTGCGTCCTGCATCCAACTTTCTTCTGCATCTATTAAGAGTGAAACATCAAGGTCATATGCCTTTTTACAAGTAGTCTCAAACCGCTTCTCTACTCTATCCCATTCTTGTTTTTCTTTTTTTGTCAGGGGTTTTCCGTCGCTGACTTTTTGGAATAGTGCCACTCTGCCATACCCGCTGGGTTTAAAAACTGCAAAAGGAATGGCATCTAATTCCTTTACAAAATCCAGTATCTTCAATGTTTTCTGAAGGGCATCATCTAAAGGGTCTTCGGTGTCTTTGCCCTCAACGGAATAATCCAGGACAGAGCTAACACCTTTGTTCCACATTTTTTCAACTACATTCATACAATCTTCCTCACTAACACCCCCGCAAAAATGATCAAAAACGGTGGCCCTGATAAGGCCATCAACGGGCAATCTGGCTTTTAAGGCAAAATTGGTCATGGCAGTACCAATTTTAACCAGAGGTTCATTGGCTATCATCTTAAAAAGAAAATATGCACGTTCTAATTCAGAATCCGATTTAAGAGAAAAAGCTGTTGCTGTGTCTTCAAAAATTCTCTTCATTATTATCAATTAGTTATCAATTCAAAGATAATAACAGAATTTGTATCCATTTACTAAAAAATAGCCTTTATTTTGTGTTTTGATTTTAACTACCAATACGGTAAAGATTATAATATAAAGCAGTACAAATTAGAACCAATGGAATCAATTATTTCTTTTTCTACACAAATCCATTTTAATTATTTGGGGTATGAGGCTTTGGAGTCTCATTTAAAAACATCCAACTATTCCAGCATTTTTATACTCGTGGATGAGAATACAAAAGAGCATTGTCTTCCCATTTTTCTGGCAAGTCTTGGCAGGAACTACAATATTGAAATTATTGAGATTTCATCAGGAGAAATTAATAAAAGTATAGCGACATGTCTTAAGGTTTGGGAAGAGCTTTCAAAGAAAGGTGCAGACAGACAAAGTTTATTGATAAATCTTGGAGGTGGTGTTATTACAGATTTGGGCGGTTTTGTTGCTTCAACTTATAGAAGAGGTATAGATTTTATCAACATTCCAACAAGCCTGTTGGCTATGGTAGACGCCTCAGTTGGAGGAAAAACCGGAGTTGATATGGGCATGTTAAAAAATCAGATAGGCGTAATAAACCAGCCAAATATGGTGCTTATTATTCCAAAATTTTTAAATACCCTGGATAATAGACAATTGAACAGCGGCTTTGCAGAAATGCTTAAACATGGACTTATTACAAGTGAACCGTTTTGGAGGGTTCTTAAACAAGTTGATTCTGTTGACCAGCTAGAAGAGCATATTTACGAGTCAATCCTTATTAAAAATGAAATAGTGCGACAAGATCCAAGGGAGAAAAGTCTGAGAAAAATATTAAATTTCGGTCATACCTTAGGGCATGCAATTGAAACCTATTTTTTAGAGAATACGGAACGTGAATCCTTACTTCACGGAGAAGCTATTGCCATTGGTATGATATTGGAAGGATACTTGTCCCATCAACAAACCGGATTGGGAATTAATCAATTGGAAGATATTAAAAAGACAATATGCAAGCATTTTAAACAAGTTGATTTCGAGGATAAGGACATCCATGCTATCATAGATCTCTTGAAATATGACAAGAAGAATTCGCATGGCAGTATCTACTTTGTTCTGTTAAAAAGGATCGGTGAAGCTCAGATTGACAATAGAGTTCCCGACGATATTTTAAGTCAGGCATTTTCATACTACAAGGAATAGCAGTTACACATACTAAATTTGTCGTTTTACAACTCTTTGAAATTCTGAAGAAAAAAAAAGTATAGTTTAGGTATAGAATTAAATCAACCGCAAAAGTTGTAATAAAATACCAGCATATGAAACGCATACTTATTGATTACAAAAAATTAGACCCCCAAGTGACTAATCTCCTTATTGAAACCTATCCCGACGGATATGGGGATGAAGATATAATTTCTTTTAGAAATCTTAACGGTGAATTCATTGAAGCTGTAGAATTGCAAACCGAAGACACATTGTACCTGATAAAAATAAGTAAAAGCCTATCACATTTTATAGCCAATTTCGATGAAAATATTTCGGAAGACATTGAAGGGCTACAAGGCGAATCCATTGAAGGGCCTTCTTTAGAGCTTAATCTTGAAGAAGAAAATGAAGACTAAAAAGATTTCTATTAAATCTTAAGGTAGCGCTCCCTTAGTATGTTTCTATGGTGCTTTTGATGCCCGCAACAAATGAAACCTAAGGCCGCAACACTCATAGGTGAATCACTGGCAATTCCAACTTTTTTCAAATCCTGGTCAGAAAACTTTTCAAAAAGAGCAATAGTAGATTTGCGTATTATTTTATAGTTTTCCAATACTTCTTCCCTACTCCAATCTTCTGCTTTAGATTCCGCAGCAAACATATCCTGATCAAAACCCGGCAAAGGTGTTTTGTCGTTTCTGGCGAAACGAAGAGCCCTATATTGAAAAACCCGTTCCGTATCCAATATATGCACCAGCACCTGGGCTACTGACCATTTCCCTTCACCATAGGCAAAATGGAATTTTTCTTCCGGAATACTTGAAATAAATGATGGAAAATTCTTTAATTGTTTTTTCAGGGTCTCTACTAATTCCACATCCCCCAAGGTAGCAATATAACCTGCGTAATAGGGATTAAAATCTTCTTTTTTGAGTTCAGAACTTTTCATAAACGCTATATCGAAAACTTGTGGTTTTCAATACATATTTTGTTTTTAGACATTAGTCGATCAGAATGGCATTGATGTAAATTGAGATAACAGATCTAAAATAAGAATAGCAAATCAAATTAAAATTTTACGGCCATTTTACAGCTCATTAAAAATCGTGTGCATCAAGCGTTTTTTATCATTAATACTCTCTTCGAGCGAAATCATGGTCTCCGTGCGACTTATACCATCAATATCATCTATCTTAAAGATAATATTTTTAGCATGCGTAGTGTCTTTAGCTCTTATTTTACAAAAGATATTGAATTTGCCGGTTGTAATATGCGCAACTGTTACATTTGGTATTTGATTCAATCTTTCCAATACAAATTTGGTTTGATGTGTTTTTTCTAAAAAAATACCAACATAGGCTATGAAAGCATAACCTAGCTTTACATAATCCAGAGTCAGTGAGGATCCCCGAATAATCCCGGACTCTTCCATTTTTTTAACTCTAACATGAACCGTTCCGGCAGATATCAATAATTTTTTCGCTATATCTGTAAAAGGCGTTCTGGTGTTATCGATTAACATATCCAGAATTTGATGGTCTATTTCGTCTAATTTTATTTTGCCCATTGTTAGAATAATTTTTTCTTTGCGCTAAATTTAAGAATTTAAATGTAATAAATAATAGGTTTTTTTGAGTTATATGCAAAATATTACGGCTTTTTCGTGATATTATTTAAAAGAGAAGTTCATCGAGCTTTCTATTAGATTTTATAAAATCGAAGTCATTTTGATCTTCACAATCAAGACATTTGTGACCAAAACAATCCTCCAAATTCCCGGTTTTTTCAATATATGGGTTAAAAATTATAGCTCCTTCATCCAAAACCTCTTTATAAAGTATCCCTATATTTTGGTCATATTTAGAATCAATAAGTTGTGCGTTAGAAATCAATAAATCAAAATAACGCTTACTATTTTCAGGTATATTAAAATAATCATCCACATTGTAAGCCCGAATTTCATTCCGGGCTATTACCAAAATTGCCTTGACCAGAGCATAAAATATAAATTCTCTTGTTTTCTCCCTTTCGTAATCCTCAGCATAATGGCCTGCTTCAAATAATATGGTTGGTGTTCCCAGCATTTGAAAAGTATCACCAACACAATTAGGATTAAAAGCATCGTCATATCTTCCAATCTGATCTGGTAGTATCGCGGATAAAGCTTTGTGCATGGCAACAATAATTTTCATGCTTTTTCCCCTCCCGGATGAAACCGTTCGATCCATATCATGTGCCGGAGCCAAAAACGATAGAGTGGCGGGTTTTTCCAGACCGCCAACATTAAAAATCGTTCGCTGATCATGCAGATTAAAACAATAGTCTGGCTTTATTTCGTTATAAAGAACACGCAGAATTTTGCTTTCTGGTTGACTTAACTCCAGAGCGTCTCTGTTCAGATCTATTTTATTCGCATTTTCCCTGGTATAAATGGCTGCACCGTCAGGGTTTAATATCGGTACTATAGTTAATGTAACTGATGACAATAATTGATTGGCAAGATCACTTTCCTCATTTAAATAATTAACCAGGTCCAGGATAGCTTTTGTAGTGGTCGTTTCATTTCCGTGCATTTGAGACCACATTAGGATGTTAATTTTACCACTACCCAAAGTAATCTTATGAATAGGTCTGCTAGCTACGGAATTCCCCAATAATGTAATTTTCTTCCGAACCGAATTACTATTTAAAAAAGAATACAATTGGGAACTGCTAATATATCTTCCATGTACAGAAAGCTCTTTTATATCCGGATAATTTAAAGAAGAAAAATTCAAAATAGATTTTATTTTAATTACAAATGTAAAGGCTAAATCAATTACAATTGTGACTAAATTAATTACATTTGTAAACAAAACTTAAAAACAAATCTTGTGGATTGCGTACTGCTGTAAACAATTTAATGGTAATTTTTCTAAATAACATACATTTAATTGTTTTTCAGCTATTTATATATATTAAAGTATACTATTAATATAAGTTTTACAGGTGTTTTTTTTGCTTTTATAACAGGTATAACAGGATTATTTTATTAAATTAGTGTACAATGGTAAACACAGAAGAATTTGTAAAGCGCTTAGAAAAAGTAATAAATTATTACGGACTTTCGGCATCTGCTTTTGCGGATAAGATCGCGGTGCAAAGATCTACCATTTCCCACTTACTTACCGGCAGGAACAAACCCAGCCTCGAATTCGTTCTTAAGGTCGTCAAGTCATTTCCCGAAGTTAACCTTTATTGGCTGCTCAACGGCAAAGGTACCTTTCCTTCTAATCAGAAGGAAGTTGCTCCTTCCTACCCTTTCGAAACCAAAGTATCTGAAGATTCTGCTTCCAACTCCAAATCAATTAAAAAAATAATTATTTTCTATGAAGACGGTAGTTTTGAATCATTTGATAAAAATGTGGGGAAATAGCAGGTTTACTTTATAAATTCGCGCAAAACGAACCTTAGATATCCGTTCTATTTTGTTATTTTGCAACTATGAAAAGGGCCTGCCTTATTGTTTGCATTTTTATTATTACAAGCTCGTGTTACAAGCCCAAAAGAGACTGCAAGACTTTTAAACATGGAACTTTTACCTTTACTTCTATAATAAATGATGAGGAAAAGACTACAACATTTGTTCGATATGAAAATATTGAAATCGATTATTATGAAGGAAAAAGTGATACCGCAAGCGTAAGGTGGATAAATGACTGCGAATATGTAGTGAAGAAATTAAATCCTGCGAATAAGGCAGAAGAGAAATCAATTCATATGAAAATAAGATCTACAACGGATAGCTCTTATACTTTTGAATACGGGATTGTAGGTGAAACAAATAAATCTGTTGGAACAGCTATAAAAATCAACTAATTATGTTTGAAATTTTAACAAGTCCGGATGCCTGGGTGGCTCTGCTTACCCTAACCTTTTTAGAGATCGTTTTAGGTATAGATAATATTGTTTTTATATCTATAGCCGCAAACAAGCTGCCTGCGAAGGATCAGCGCAAAGCAACTAATTTAGGCTTACTATTAGCCATGCTGCAGCGTATTATATTACTATTTGCAGTTTCTTTCCTTATTGGTTTGAAGATCCCTTTTTATTATATCAATTCTTCCTGGATCTCCATAGGGATTAGCGGTCAGGCCCTGATTCTGTTTCTTGGTGGCATTTTTCTGTTGTATAAAAGCACTTCAGAAATTCACGAAAAAGTAGAAATGCCTGAACATGACGAAGAGGAGCTAAGATCTAAGAATCTCACCAGTCTCTCCAAAGCAATTGTGCAAATAATTATAATCGATTTTATTTTTTCCATAGATTCAATATTAACTGCTGTAGGTATGACTAACGGCATTGGTGAAAAGCCTATGGATGCTCTTGTTTTAATGGTTATTGCTGTTGTTATTTCAATTATAATAATGATGGTCTTTGCTAATTCTATCCGGATTTTTATTAATAATCATCCTTCCATGCAAATACTGGCTCTTTCTTTTTTAATTCTAATAGGGTTTATGCTAATAATTGAAGCGGCGCATTTGAGCCATGCCAGAATCTTTAACCAGGAGATTGGGGCTATTCCTAAAGGATATTTATATTTCGCAATAGCTTTCTCCCTCTTAGTTGAGTTTTTAAATATGAAGATGCGCAAAAAAAGTGAAATTACGAGCGTCCCGGATAAACATACCTAATCCCGGAAATCTCTAAATACTAAAATGCCTTTTTTGAGATAATTGCCTCGTTTGATAGGGCTGATAATCCTTCTTGTTCCATTAACTTTTGCTGCTGCTTAACAGTTAACGTGCTACCGTCATGGCTCCAACCCGGAGGTCCGAATATATACATAAAGGCATGGGATAATTTTTTAGACTTCTTCACGTCTTTCCATATATCCTTGTACTCATGAGTCAGAATCACCATTGGATTATAAGAGTTAGGAGGATGGATTACACCATATTTAATAGTCTTTTCTTCATTTAATTCTTTCCATGTACCGAAGAGCTTGTCAAAAATATTAAGGATTCCTCCATGGTTTTTATCCAGGTATTCTATATCCTGAGAATGATGTACCTGGTGCATGGTATGTGTATTAAAGATCTTTTCCAGAAAACCCATTTTCGGGATATAGACCGAATGCAATTGAAACTGCCACATAATTTCTATCCCAATGCAAATCAGCACCATTTCTGGTGGGAATCCAATCGCGGGCATCCACATATAGAAAAAGGGTTTGTAAAAAATTGTGAACCACCCGTTACGCACAGCAGTGCCTAAATTAAAATTATCGGAAGAATGATGTACAATATGAGCAGCCCAAAACAGCCTTATTTCATGATTTGCCCTATGAAAGCAATAGTAAGTAAAATCGTCTGCAAGCAAACACAGCAACCAGACATACCACGCATATCCAAAAGATTCATACCCCAGAATATTTGTCCGAACCCCATCCGCTACCGGATTTAGAAATTCATAGGTAACCTCAAATAGTGCTATCGCAAAAATTACTTTAAATATAGGTCCTATAAGTGCAGCACCTATACCCATGGCACCACTTGCAAATAAATCTTTCCAATTGTAAAGTTGTTCGTCTCCGTGCGTTTTGCTGTAAATAAGTTCTAGGATAATCAGCGCAATGAAGCAGGGTACGCCATAAATCAGGGGGTTTGTAAAAGTCATAATTTTATTGAAGTTTTCTCTTTCTTAAATAGAAACTTGGTAAGTATAGACAAAAATGGCCCAATTTACAAGTTAAAACTGGTGTGGTTCTTGTTAAATAAACCTATCAATTCTAATTCATCTAAAAAAGGGTTATTTGCCCTTCCTCATCTCCCTCACTGGATTTGCCTTTGGGTTTTATTTGATTGTTTTCTTTTTTGGAGTTCTTATTTAAATCTTTTGTCTCCGGCACTATATTTTCTTCATCAACAACCTCAATATCTAAAGTTTCGGGCACTTCAGGTACTTCATATGGCAGAGGGGCTAATGCGTTTATCTCGAGCACTTTTTCCCTGGTAAGCTGATTTCCCATGGCAGAACTGCCCTTTATACTAATAAACTCTTCAATATTAATCTCCTGGTTATCTTTACGGTCCATGCCACGTTTCTTGGAAAATACTATTTCCGCCATAGGCCTATAATCCGTAAATACTTTTTCGAGATAGGATTTTGGATGGTCCGTTATTATATTTTCTTCTTTATCAGGATTTTCAACAAGAAATCGCTTTAGATAAAATAACTCCTTGTCTCCTTCCCAGTAAATTACCGATATTGGTTTATTTGGAATCCACTTTTCCAAAACTATTATGTCATCATCAAAACGCATGGTCAGCTCCGGAATCACTACTTTTAGCAGCCCTTTTTGATTAACTATCAGAAGACGGTCTTCGTTGGTAAATTCGCCAAGGAGTTCGCCCCTGTTATCGACATTAAGCCGCTGCACTGTCTCATCAAACCACAATTTACGCGGTTTAAGCGTTGATAGTCCTTTTTCCTTGAGTTCTATTTTTTTTACAGAATATTTGGTGACAATATTTCCTTTTGAAGCCCGTCCCTTTATCATAACATCGGCAAAATCCAAATCCCACTTTAATTTCTTTATGTTTCCGGCCTGTCTTAGAAAAACTGTGACTATTTCTGCCTCGCCATTGGGGTTAGCAGAAAAGTAAGTAATCTCAGAATTATTTTTGCCTGCCGTTAAATCATAGAGTTTATCGCGCGTCATTGAAGTGACATTAAAGCGTTTTACATAGCTGGAACCACCTCTTCCATCCTTATAGATCATATTATAGGTAGTTCGCTTGTCCTTTTTCTTAAAGACCGCTACATGAATTATATTTTTGCCAATAAAGGTCTTGGAATCAACTTTAGTAACCATCATATGACCACTTTTCGTGAATACTATAATATCATCTATATCACTGCAGTCCGTTACATACTCGTCTCGTCTTAATGAAGTTCCGATAAATCCTTCTTCCCGATTAACATATAGCTTGGTATTCCTGATAACCACTTTTGTTGCTTCTATATCATCAAAAATTCTAATTTCAGATTTACGCCCTCTGTCTTTTCCGTATTTACTCTTCAATTCCTTAAAATATGAAATGGCAAAATCGATCAAATTAGTCAGGTTGTCCTTAGTTTGAGCAATTTTATCCTCAAGACTATCAATAAATTGCTGTGCTTTGTCTAAATCAAACTTGGATATTCTTTTTATCCTGATTTCCGTAAGCCTTGCTATATCTTCTTCGGTGACACCTCTTCTGAGATGTTTAATATGTGGCTTAAGTCCCTTATCTATTGCGCTTATAACTCCTTCCCAGGTTTCCTCTTCCTCTATATCTCTATAGATCCTGTTTTCTATAAATATACGTTCAAGCGAGGCAAAATGCCATTGCTCCTGAAGTTCGGCTAACTGTATCTCTAATTCAGATTTAAGCATGGCCACAGTATTATCCGTAGAGCGCCGGAGCATTTCTGTAACTCCTATAAATAACGGTTTGTTATCCTCTATTATGCATCCTAAAGGGGAAATTGAAGACTCACATGAAGTAAATGCGTAAAGTGCATCTATGGTCTTATCTGGTGAAATACCGCCGGGCAGATGAATAAGTATCTCAACCTGGGCCGCGGTATTATCTTCAATCTTCTTTATTTTAATCTTGCCTTTATCATTTGCTTTCAGGATAGAATCTATTAATGAAGAGGTGTTTGTGCCATAAGGAATTTCATTAATAACCAGTGTATTCTTGTCAAGCTGAGAAATTTTCGCCCTTACCCTTATTTTACCTCCTCTTAATCCATCGTTGTAGTTGGTTACATCAATAATTCCCGAAGTGGGGAAATCGGGAAACAGTTTAAAACCCTGACCTCTCAAATGCTTAATGGATCCATCAATAATCTCATTGAAATTATGAGGGAGAATCTTTGTCGATAAGCCTACTGCAATGCCCTCCGCGCCCTGAGCCAGCAATAGGGGAAATTTAACGGGAAGGTTTATAGGTTCTTTCTTCCTGCCATCGTAGGACGACTGCCAATCCGTAATTTTTGGGCTAAAAACAACATCTAATGCGAATTTGGATAGTCTGGCTTCAATATATCGGGACGCTGCGGCACCATCACCAGTTAAAATGTTTCCCCAGTTGCCCTGAGTATCAATAAGAAGATCTTTCTGGCCTATCTGTACCATGGCATCAGCTATGCTCGCATCTCCATGAGGATGGTATTGCATTGTATGCCCAACTACATTGGCCACCTTATTATACCTGCCATCATCCAATTCTTTCAGCGCATGCATAATTCTGCGCTGCACAGGTTTAAAACCGTCTTCTATAGCCGGTACTGCCCTTTCTAATATTACATAAGAAGCGTAATCTAAAAACCAATCCTTATACATGCCCGTAACACGGGTAAGTGCTCCCTGGTCATTACCTTGGTCTTCTTCATTCACTTCATTTACTTCCTCATTCTCCTCCATAAAGAAAGAATAGTATTATTCTAATTTATAACTAGTTATCTTCAATTAAATCCACTTCTACTTTAAGATTTTCAATAATAAATTCCTGACGATCCGGAGTGTTCTTTCCCATATAAAACTTTAAAAGTTCTTCAATAGACAAGGCTTTATCCAGCATAACGGGTTCTAAGCGTATATCATCTCCTATAAAGTGTTTGAATTCATCAGGGGAAATTTCACCCAGTCCTTTAAAGCGTGTGATTTCCGGTTTTCCCTTCAACTTTACAATCGCCTCAATCTTCTCTTCCTGACTATAGCAATAAAATGTTTCCTTCTTGTTTCTTACTCTAAACAGGGGTGTTTGTAAAATATACAAATGATTCTCCTTTATTAACTCAGGGAAAAACTGAAGAAAAAATGTAATAAGCAATAATCGTATATGCATGCCATCTACATCTGCATCAGTGGCGATTACAATATTATTATATCGCAAATCCTCCATGGATTCCTCAATATTAAGTGCAGCCTGCAGAAGATTGAATTCTTCATTTTCATATACTATTTTTTTGGACATCCCATAGGAATTCAAGGGCTTGCCGCGAAGACTGAAAACAGCCTGGGTATTTACGTCTCTCGATTTGGTTATGGAGCCGGAAGCCGAATCTCCCTCCGTTATAAACAAGGTCGATTCTAAGCGTCTTTCGCTTTTCATATCTCCCAGATGCAACCTGCAATCGCGCAACTTCTTATTGTGTAAACTCGCTTTTTTTGCTCTTTCCCGAGCTAGCTTTCTTATCCCGGAAAGTTCCTTACGTTCTTTTTCCGCCTGAACGATTTTCTTATGGATTTGCTCTGCGGTTTCCGAATTCTTGTGAAGATAATTATCAAGTTGTTTCCCGATAAAATCATTGATGTATGTTCTTACCGTTGGGAGTCCTCCACCCATATCGGTTGAGCCTAACTTTGTTTTTGTCTGACTTTCAAAAACAGGCTCCATAACCTTTATTGAAATAGCAGAAATAATTGATTTTCTAATATCCGACGCGTCGTAATTCTTGCCGTAATATTCTCTTATGGTTTTGACGATGGCTTCTCTGAAAGCTGCCTGATGCGTACCTCCCTGGGTAGTATGCTGTCCATTAACAAAAGAATGGTATTCTTCGCTATATTGGGTTTTACTATGTGTAATAGCAACTTCAATATCATGCCCTTTTAAATGAATTATAGGATATAATAAATCCTCTTTAGAATTATTATCTTCAAGTAAATCCTTGAGGCCGTTTTCGGAAAAGAATTTTTCCCCATTAAAAACAATGGTTAATCCCGGGTTCAGATAAACGTAATTGCGGAGCATGCGTTCTACATACTCATTCCTATATTTATATTTTTTAAATATGGTTTCATCCGGAACAAAAGAAATTTTAGTCCCTCTTCTTCTGGAAGTTTCCTCCAAAAGTTCTTCATTTATTAATTCGCCGGTTTCAAATTCAGCAGATTTAGATTTCCCATCCCTGTTAGACTCTACCTTAAAATAAGCAGATAATGCATTAACAGCTTTGGTGCCTACTCCATTAAGTCCGACAGATTTTTTGAAAGCGCGGGTGTCATACTTACCACCGGTATTCATTTTAGAGACAACGTCAACAACCTTGCCTAAAGGTATACCACGACCATAATCCCTGACGGTTACTTTCTCCCGTTGTATGGAAATTTCAATTATTTTTCCTGCACCCATGACAAACTCATCAATACAGTTGTCAATCGTTTCTTTTAACAAGATATAGATGCCGTCATCTGCAGAAGAACCATCCCCGAGTTTACCAATATACATACCGGGACGAAGACGGATATGTTCCTTCCAGTCCAGAGATCTTATGTTTTCTTCGGTATATTGTAACTCTGCCATACTATTTGGGGAATACCTTGCTAATATAAAATTTCAGAGCAGAAATCAAAATGTACGCTGTAGAAAGTAATTAACAATAAAATACGCCGTATTGTTGATAGCGCCTTTATCAGGCCGGTTCAAATAACAAAATCTGTGAATTCTGCATTTAAACATTAAACCTAAAATGCATGATATCCCCGTCTTTAACTATATATTCTTTTCCTTCCACTCGCATTTTTCCTGCTTCTTTCACTTTTGCCTCACTCCCGTAGGCGATATAGTCGTCATAGGAAATAACCTCAGCACGAATAAATCCTTTTTCAAAATCTGTATGAATAACTCCGGCCGCCTGCGGTGCCGTAGAGCCTACCTTGATGGTCCATGCCCTGACTTCCTTCTCTCCTGCTGTAAAATAGGTTTGAAGGTGCAACAGTGAATACGCAGCTCTAATCATTTTGGCAGAGCCGGCCTCTGTCAAACCTAAATCTTCTAAAAACATTTGTCGTTCTTCGTACGTATCTAATTCTGTAATATCTGCTTCAGTACCTACGGCCAGGACGATTACCCCGGCCTTTTCATTGGCAACTGCTGTTTTCACCTGTTCTACATAGGAATTTCCGGAAACGGCTGATGCTTCGTCCACATTGCAGATATAAAGAACTGGTTTATCCGTTATAAACTGCAAGGGTTTTACATAATCGTTTCTGTCATCTTCTTCCATAACTATTGCTCGCACAGATGTTCCGCTCTCTAAACCCTCTTTTACAATTTGCAATATTGCAGCCTCCTTTTGAGCCTCTTTATTTCCTGTTCTGGCTGCTCTATTTACTTTGTCTAACTTCTTTTCAACCGTCTCAAGGTCTTTTAGCTGCAATTCCATATCTATAGTCTCCTTATCCCTAATGGGGTCTACAGAGCCATCTACATGCACCACATTATCATTATCAAAACATCGTAAAACATGCAAAATAGCATCGGTTTCCCTGATGTTCCCTAAAAATTGATTCCCCAAACCTTCTCCCTTGCTTGCGCCTTTTACGAGTCCGGCTATATCTACAATTTCAACGGTTGCAGGTACAACCCTTTCAGGTTTAACCAGTTCTTCCAATTTTTCTAACCTTGGATCCGGTACGTTAACGACACCAATATTGGGTTCAATCGTACAAAATGGAAAATTGGCACTTTGTGCCTTTGCATTGGATAAACAATTAAAAAGAGTTGATTTTCCAACATTAGGGAGACCTACAATACCTGCTTTCATTTATTCTATCTTAATAACATACTGTCCAGCCAAAATGAGCTTTGCGTAATTTGGGTGCAAATATAGTTTTTACCTGTATATTTAGAATCATTAATCTGCCATTATGAAGAAAATTACCCTGCAGGGAATTCTATATGATGATAAGTCGTCTTATTTAAGAGGTCCTGCACTGGCACCCCCCAGGATTAGAAGTTTGTTTAACAGTCCATCTGCTAATTACTTTGCCGAAAATGGCATGGAAATAGTTCCTGAAATCTTTGATGACAAAGGAGACTTTGAAATAAACACCTATTTTGATATTGAATATTTAACTTCTAAAAATCTGAAGAATAGTGAACACTTGCTGACTTTAGGAGGAGATCATTCGATTACTTACCCCCTTATAAAGGCTTTTTACAAATTTCATGGCCCGGTAGACCTTATTCATATTGATGCTCATGCGGACCTATATGACATATTTGAAGGTGACAAATTTTCCCATGCCTGTCCGTTTGCCAGAATCATGGAAGAAAAATTAATAAACAAACTAGTACAAATTGGCATTAGGACACTTTCAAAGCATCAACGAGAACAGTCAGAAAAATATGGCGTTGAAACCATAGAAATGAGACACATTCACAAAGCAACCTCATTAGAACTGAAAAATCCGGTCTATATTTCTTTGGATATTGATGCCTTAGATCCGGCATATGCTCCGGGAGTTTCTCATCACGAACCTGGTGGTTTGAGTACCCGTGAGGTATTAAAAATATTTCAGTCTATAAATGTTCCCGTGCTGGGAGCGGATATTGTTGAATACAATCCAACAAGAGATATCAATGACATAACAGGAATGGTATGTGCAAAGTTCCTGAAAGAGTTAGCGGCGAAAATGATCGAAAATAACTAATAGCAACTAGCTACTCCGGATGCATGAATCTTTGTTTAGCCAAAAGTTCATCCTCCGTTTCTACCCTATCCTCATCCGGAACACAACAATCTACCGGACAGACAGCGGCACATTGAGGTTCTTCATGAAACCCCATGCATTCTGTACACTTATCTGGCACAATATAGTATATTTCATCGCTTATGGGTTCCTGCACTTCTTCTGCATTTACTAACTTTCCATCAGGCAATAAAACCTCACCTTTTAGAGAAGTTCCATCTTTATAACGCCATTCATCAGCGCCTTCATATATCGCAGTATTTGGACATTCGGGTTCACAAGCGCCACAGTTAATGCACTCATCAGTAATAATAATAGCCATAATTTTCTTTTTCTCTTAATATGCAATATACTTGCCCTGATTGTTGGTACAATCTCCAGGCATGCATATTTTTGCGCAAAGGTATATCCTATAACACTATTGCACAAATATAATGGCCACACTGGATCAACGATTTAAAGCTTTTGTTAAACTTGGAGAATTTCTCAGGAGATTTGCAAAAGATTCAAAGGATAATTTAGGTACCTCAGATGACTGGATTCAATGGCACCAAAAATTAGAGAAAGCAATCTTATTAGCCGGGCATAAAAATGGTTGGTTTACGAAGCCGCAGGTTATGTATGCAATAAATGCATGGGCGGAACAGCTTAATGATGAAAAACTCCGTGAATGGCTATTGCCTTATCCTCTTGAGAATAATACTCATAAAACTGTGGCAATAATAATGGCAGGAAACATACCCCTTGTTGGTTTCCATGATTTCTTAGCGGCTCTAATTAGTGGAAACCGGGTGCTTGTAAAATGTTCCTCAAACGACAACATTCTATTACCCTTTATTGCCAATTTTTTAATACATATTGAACCCGGGCTTACTTCTGAAATAGCGTTTAGTGAAGACAGGTTAACCAAATATGATGTTGTTATTGCAACCGGCAGTAATAATACAGCTCGTTATTTTGCCCATTACTTTGGTCATAAACCCAATATCATTAGAAAAAACAGAAATTCCGTTGCCGTTCTTACAGGAAAGGAAACGGAAGAGCAGCTTTATGCCCTTGGAGAGGATATATTTCGTTATTACGGATTAGGGTGTCGCAATGTTTCTAAATTATTTGTGCCACAAGACTACAGCTTCGATGATTTTTTTAAGGGTATAGACACCTATAAATATCTAATTGACCAGAATAAATACGCTAACAATTATGATTATAACAAAGCTGTTTATCTGATGAGTGCATTCGATTTTCTGGATAATGGTTTTTTCTTGCTAAAAGAGGATACGGGATATGCCTCGCCAATTGGCACAGCCTTTTACGAGAGATATGCAGAAATTGAGGGTTTGAAAATAAAGCTAGCCGGGGACAGAGAACAGATTCAGTGTATTGTTGGAGGTGAAATATTTAAAAATGCAATCCCATTTGGTAAAACACAAAAGCCAGAACTGTGGGATTATGCAGATGGGGTTGACACTGTTGAATTCCTGTTAAAAACATAATGGAAATAATCTGTAATCCTGATAAGTTTTTCGGTATTATTTAGGACCTTTAGAGCCTTAAAAAATAGGTTAAAGATGAAAAAACATAATTTTAGTGCAGGTCCTTGTATATTGCCCAAAGATGTAATGCAAAAGGCTTCTGAAGCAGTAATTGAATTAGACGGTATTGGTCTTTCACTAATTGAAATATCACATCGCAGCAAAGAATTTGTTGCTATAATGGAAAAGGCAAGGTCTTTAGCCCTTGAACTATTGGGGTTGGAAGGAAAAGGATATAGTGCTTTATACCTGCAGGGGGGTGCCAGTTTGCAGTTTTTAATGGTGGCGTATAACTTTTTGGAAAACAAAGCCGGGTATATAAATACCGGAACCTGGAGTAGCAAAGCAATAAAGGAAGCAAAGTTGTTAGGTGATGTATTGGAAGTTGCTTCTTCAAAAGACAAGAATTTCAACTATATACCAAGGGGCTATGTGGTACCTAATGATCTGGATTACCTGCATCTAACATCTAATAATACTATTTTCGGAACGCAGATAAAGGAGTTTCCTGATACCAAAGTTCCACTAATTTGCGATATGAGTTCCGATATTTTTTCCAGACAAATGGATTTTTCCAGGTTTGATCTTATCTACGCCGGAGCGCAAAAGAATATGGGTCCGGCCGGTACTACATTGGTTGTCGTGAAAGATGAGATTCTTGGAGATGTATCGAGGAAGATCCCTTCTATGTTGGATTATCAGGTTCATCTGAGCAAAGATAGTATGTTCAACACACCTGCAGTTTTTGCAGTCTATGTGTCTATGCTAACACTGCAATGGTTGAAAGATCTGGGTGGAATAGCAGCAATTGAAGAAATCAACGAAAAAAAGGCAAGCCTTATCTACTCTGAGATTGATCTTAATCCATTGTTTAATGGGTTTGCCAAAAAGGAAGATCGCTCCAGTATGAATGCAACCTTTACCTTAACTGACGAGTCCCTTAAAGATACATTTGATGAAATGTGGAAAGAAGCAGGGATAAATGGTTTAAATGGTCATAGATCAGTAGGCGGCTACAGAGCATCCATGTACAACGCACTTCCCCTGGACAGTGTGGGCGTCTTGGTTGATGTAATGAGTGATCTTGAAAGGAGAGGTTAATTGGCGGATTATACCACCAAACAATTGTAAAAATTCACTAAGAATATCAGAAGATGAAAATACTTGCCAACGACGGGATATCACAAAATGGAATTTCAGCATTAGAAGCAGCTGGATTTGAAGTAATTACAACTACGGTTGCCCAGGAACAGCTGGTTAATTATATCAATTCAAATAATATTGTTGGTATCCTGGTTAGAAGTGCTACTCAGGTTCGGAAGGATATCATAGACAATTGCCCTTCCCTAAAGCTTATTGGCAGAGGTGGTGTTGGGATGGATAACATAGATGTAGCCTATGCCAAAGAAAAAGGTTTACACGTTATCAATACGCCGGCAGCTTCATCAGAATCTGTTGCTGAATTGGTTTTTGCGCATTTATTTGGGGGGGTCAGGTTTCTTTATGATTCAAACAGGCATATGCCTCTTGAAGGAGACAGTAATTTTAAAAAATTAAAAAAATCCTATGCCAAAGGCATGGAGTTACGCGGTAAAACTCTGGGGGTAATTGGATTTGGACGAATAGGACAGGCTACTGCTAAAATTGCAATTGGCATTGGTATGAATGTTATATTTCACGATCCGTTTATCGATTCCGCAACTATTAAATTGCCTTTCTTTGACGGACAATCGGTTAGTTTTAATTTTGAAAATAAAACCAAGGAAGAAGTATTGAGAAATTCAAATTTTATTACGGTCCATGTTCCGGCTCAAAAGGAATATGTAATAGGTAAAAAGGAATTTGACATCATGCAAAGCGGTGTGGGTATTGTAAATGCCGCCAGAGGTGGGGTTGTTGACGAAGTTGCCCTTATTGAAGCTTTGGAGAGTGGAAAAGTTGCTTTTGCAGGCCTTGACACTTTCGAATCTGAACCTACTCCGGAAATTAAAATTCTGATGCATTCAAAAATTTCACTCACACCGCATATTGGTGCGGCCACAGCGGAAGCACAAGATCGAATTGGCCTTGAATTGGCGAATCAAATTATTGCGCTTTTAAAATAAGCCGGAGCTATATGCAATTTTTTTTAGTTGAAATAATATAACAGAAGCTTGATTCTATATCTTTTCAGGCTGCTTTTTTTGAGACATCTTGCATAACATTATCTACCTATTTGAACGTCTGACAGCGTCAGAAAGATTTTACCTGATTTGGACCCCTCCTGTTTAATGGCTTTCCGATCAACCTGGGTCTCTTTCCCCAGAAATCGCAAAGGTATTTTGACATTATTAACGGCAAATTCAACCTCTATAGCCGTTGGAAGAGCATCGATATCATTTTTATAGTTCAAAGAGGTAGTAAAGACTCCTTCCATTTTCGTACTTATTTCAGATTTCACAATTCGTTTTGCACTTGTATCCATAAAAATTGTCGCAATAGAGAATTGAGATTTGGATGAGGTTGGAATTAGATTAATAACCTTGCAGGATACTCCTTTATAATTTTCTTGACCCCTGTTTACAGTTATAAATGGATGTTCAAAGAGTTCATTTAAGGTGAGATCCAATCCCCGTTTTGGAAGCATTATAAAATCCCGGGAAGTAACTTTTGTAGGTTCGCCCTGCCTATATCTTACTTTCCCATATTTGGATGGCATATTAATAAAACTGATGTCTACATCCAGTTTAATCTGTGCTTCATAAGACTTAATGGAATCCATACGCCTTTTAATTAGAAGCAGATCATTATCGATCTCCTGCCCATTAACGGCGTTCAGACTTACAAAAAATAGCAATAAAAAATATAGTCTTTTCACCCTTGAATATCTCTTCGTTTAAAAATTAGAACCCCGATAGCCATTACCAGGATGGAATAAGCCAGCAATAAAATATTTTTGAAGTAAATGCTTGAATACGGCACTTCGTAATAGAAAAAATACTGCCAGCTATCGGTTAACTTGGAAAAAAATAATTCATTGATAATCTCATTATTAAAGTCAATTTTTAGCAACAAATTGCTGCATATCAAGAAAATAGCAGCTACAATCCAGGTTTTTGTAGCGTCCTTTAAAATAACGGCAAGTGTTAAACTTACCACTGAAAAGAACACCATAGTTATGGTACCGGATAAAAATGCGTTTATCAATCGGTAAGACGCATCTTCTGATTCAAAAAAATTCAAGCCATCTAAATACACAACCAAATCTCCATATCCAAAAATCCAATACGAAATTAAAAAGGTAGTCACTGCCAGAATCAGAACAATTAAAAGCGTAAATATTATTGAAACAATATATTTGCTCAAAATAAAATTCAACTTGCTTACCGGCTGAAGCATAACTGTTTCTATGGTCTTGTCTTTATACTCTGAAGTTAAAAATCCCGAAATAATAATCATAAGTATTAATGGGACATGAAACCACAACGAATTCAAAATCAGGTAAATAATTAGGTTTCCATTCAAAAGGTTACCCTGGAATTCAAAAGATTCCTTAAGATTATCAAGCAAGAGGTCTATTATACCTGCGCCCTGATAATAAGCACTCAAAAAAACGAACCCTTCTATTATAAGTATGGCGGCAAGGGCATAAAGCGTTTTGCTTTGCTTACCAATTTTATAAATTTCCGAACGGATTAATGATATCATACTCCTTCTCTGCCAAATAAGGCTTTTAAATCTGTTTGTGGAATACATGAGGTAACTTCCACCCCCTCTTCAATAAGTCTTTGCAGAACCTCAGAAATAGTTGAATCCTTTGGAGATACAAGAACCGATTTGTTCATAAAAACGGCATCAGCATTTTTTAACACTTCAGACATTTCCAAATTCTTCCCCGAAATTTTAAATGTGGTAACATTTTCCTTGAGCAACCGGGCAGCAGATCCTGATTTAATAATTTCTCCGTCATAAAGAACATAAAGCATATCACACAGGTCTGCCAATTCACTAACAATGTGCGATGAAATAATAATTGTTATTTGATTTTCACGACTAAGCTTTTTAATAAGTGCATGTAGTGCGGAAATCCCCATGGGGTCTAATCCTGAGAAAGGTTCATCCAATACAATACAGTCCGGGTTATTTAATAATGCAATGGCCAAGCCAAGTCGCTGTTTCATCCCTAAGGAATAATTTTTTACAGCATCCTTTCTCTCTGGCGAAAGGCCTACCTGGTGCATAGATTCGTTGAAAAGTTCTTTTGTTAGCTTCAATCTTTGAATCTGGGCAAAAACCTTTAAATTTCCATAAGCGGATAGATATCCGTATAATGCCGGTTTCTCAACAATACCTCCGATAGGCTTTATTCCTTCAGAATCTATAGCTATACTTCCACTGTTTTGTTTAATAAGCCCCAATAAGATGCGAAATAATGTAGTCTTACCGGCACCATTAGCCCCGATTAATCCATAAATTCTGCCTTTATGACATTCTATAGTAACATTTTTTAGAACTTCAAGGGAACCATAGGATTTGCAGATGTTCCTGGCTTCAAGTATCATAAGGCTCGTTCCAGATATAGGCTCCTGTAGTCAAATTTAGATTCATAAACCTTTTCAAGAAAAGTTCTTTCCCAAAAATAATTTCGAAATAGAAACATTGGATCATGAATCATAAAATAGGGTATATAATGATACCATTTTATTCCTTTACCATCAAAATAGTCCATTATTTGATCTTTGTAACCCAATTCTTCTGCAGCGACTATAGCTGCATTTCTTTGGCATTTGGAACCTACATACATCTCGGGTATCCTGGTATTGAAACCATGAACAAAAAAAAGATCTTTTGCCCTCTTATAATTTTGAAACCTGGACCAGCCGTCCATTATCACCAGAAATATATGCACAAAAGAAAAAAGAAAACAACTAAACCAAAATGCCAACAACAAGAGTGAAGACTTTTCTAAGGAAGCTTCAAATTGAACCCAGTAAAACCAAGATTCCAAAATAAACAATACCAAAGACCAATATAAAAGTTTACCCACCCGTAAATACGAAACCAAGGGGTGAGGTTGAGGTGGAAGTTCTGCATAATTCATGCCCAAATATAAATAAAAATGGTACAAATAATTTTATGTTATGCCCCCTAATCTAATAATCAGTTTATACTTTAGAGTGGTTCAATTGCTTTATAATTAAAAAAATAGAGTTGTGTACTTAAGTTTTAAACATATTCCCTTTGTAAGAATTAGAATTTGTACATTCCCCTAAAATAAAAAACACTAATCAAATGGAAGGATTATTAGATCTATTAAACAGTCCGATTGGGAAACAGGTAATAAGCGGTGTTGCCGGCCAAACCGGACAAGCTGAAAACAAAACGGCAGATGTATTGAGCATGGCCATGCCTTTGCTTTTGGGTGCAATGAAAAAAAATGCAGCCACTCCGGAGGGTGCGCAGGGCTTAATGAATGCACTATCATCTAAACATGACGGAAGCATACTGGATGATCTTGGAGGCCTTTTTAACGGGGGTGTGGATCAATCCGTAATGGACGATGGAACAGGCATATTAGGCCATGTATTTGGAGGAAAGCAGGTAAATGTTGAGAACACTCTAAGCCAGCGCTCGGGAATAGATACAGACTCCGTTGCCAATATTTTAAAAATTGTAGCTCCGATCGTTATGGGAATTTTAGCTAAGCAAACTTCTGAAAATAAAGTTAGCGATGCGAGTGGAATGGACAATCTACTCGGTAGTATGTTGGGAGGACAGCCAGAAGAAAACCAAAGCCTTCTTACTACGCTACTGGATGCAGATGGCGATGGCAGTATTCTTGACGATGTAGCCGGAATGGTAATGGACAGTCCCAAAAAGAAAGGCGGTATCGGGGGATTATTAGGAAATTTGTTTGGAAAATAAATCCACGTATTTTCTATATTAATTAACAAAACCATTTTTTTAGCGAATGGTTTTTTTTGTACATTATATTTTCTATTCTACTAAAATGAAATTTAAAATTATAATTAAAGTTTTATCCGGTTTGGGCTTGTCATTATTTATCATGCAATGTTCCGGCTCTAAGAAAGCTGTTGATGTTTCTAAAGAGGAAAAGGAAGTATTTAATCAAAAAGGCAAAGACACTGTTGCGATTAAAAATGATAGCCTTGAATACGAAATTATTATCATGGAGATTGGTTTCAACACCTGGCTTCAAAGTATAGCACAACCAAGAGGATACTATACGCAAGAGTTTATGGAAAACAGAAATCGAATCTTTGTTATCAACTGGAACCAGAGAGTTTTGCAGCCAATGCGGTATGATCCCAATTTATATGAGCTTCAGATTAACTATGACCCCAATGTTGATTACGGGTATGAAGTGAACTACCAACTTTATAATTATTTTATTTATTTTCAACGCAAATACAAGCAACGCCTTGGGCCATTTGTGCCGAGAATTAAATGAATATATTTGCAGCGATTTTATTAATTATGGACAAACTTAAAAAACGCTGGGGAATAGAATCCAGTTTTCAACTCATTATAATTCTTATTGTATTCTCGATAACAGGTTCGGCAGCCGTTTACATTGCAAAACCATTTCTGGGTTGGATTGGCCTGGAAAGAGGTAATTTTCCTGAAACCTGGTGGAGTGGTTGGGTATACTGGACACTGAGAATATTGCTGATCTTTCCATTTTACCAGATTCTTTTGGTTCTGTTCGGATGGCTTTTTGGACAGTTCAAATTTTTCTGGAACTTTGAAAAAAAAATGTTAGACAGAATCGGGTTGGGCTTTCTTTTTAAGTAATTTAAGCTTTCTTTAACTTATCCGGAACACTTTATTTGATTTCTTTGATGCGTGGTTAGGCAATACCAGAAAATTTCATTTTCCATAGTTTCATTAGCGCTACTTTTCTTTTTGGCACTCCCCTCGGTAATTCAACTAATTCATGCTTCAGAACATTTATCAACAAACTGCGACAGCGCCTTTGAGTCTCATATACACCTTAAAGAATTGGATTGCGATTTCGATAAATTTACTTTTTCGCATCACTTTTACCTGCCTGTTTTTAAAATTAAATTAATCGCTGAGAGCGTCCTGAATAATGACTTCTCAATCTATTATAATTATAATCCTGAATCAGATTTCCTCTTATTTTCCCTAAGAGCTCCCCCTTCGTTTTCATAACCCGAATTATCATATTTTTTTTAATTTAAAACCATGTTATGAAATATTTATTCCCAATACTTATTGTGTTATTTTATTTTGACAGTTACGCACAGTGTACTCTTAAAGGGAATGTTTCTGCAGAAGATTCAAATAATCCTTTAGAACAGGTTTCTGTTTATTTTCCTCAAATAGAAAAAGGCGGTGTAACCGGAAGCAATGGGGCCTTTGTTCTCAGCAATCTTCCCCTTGGCACCTACAAAATTGTCGCGTCTTTTATGGGATACCAAACATTTTCCTCAGAAATAACGCTTACAGAAGGAATAAATACTTTGAATATTATCCTCTCGCCAAGTGCAATAGAGATGGAAGAAGTCATCGTATCTACCCCATTCCACAAATTACAACGAGAAAACGTAATGAAAGTAGAACAGGCTAAGGTTGAAACTTTAAGGAAAATGGGGGCAATAACACTATCCGATGGTATCACTAATATTCCCGGTGTGGAAAGTGTTTCCACGGGTATAGGCATAGGAAAACCTGTTATCAGGGGCTTGAGTTCAAACAGAGTATTGGTGTATTCTCAGAATATACGACTTGAGAACCAGCAATTTGGTGACGAACATGGCCTTGGTATAAGTGCTTCAGGTTTGGAAAGTGTTGAAGTTATAAAAGGTCCCGCATCGCTCCTTTATGGATCGGATGCCCTGGGTGGAGTACTTTATTTAAATCCGGAACAATTTGCCAATACGAATGAAACTGAAGGCAGTATCAATTTAAACTATTTTACGAATACGCAGGGCATGGATGCTAATGCCGGGTTTAAAACTTCCGGTGAAAAATTCAAATTCCTGCTGCGGGGTTCCTATGCATCCCACACAGATTATGAAGGGGGAAATGATATAAGAGTAACAAACTCCCGATTTAATGAATTTGACATTAAAACGGCCATGGGTTACCAATTCGGGATATTTAAGACAGAACTGCGCTATAATTTAAATAGCTCAGATCTGGGTATTCCTGAAGAAATTGGCATACAGGATTCAGGAAGGACCCCTTTAACGCCGTATCAGGAAATAAACAACCATATAGTAAGCTCAAAAAGTGATTTGTTTTTTAATAATTCCAGTTTAAGGTTAACCTTGGGCTATATCTTCAATAGTCGGAAAGAGTTTGAGGAGGAAGAAGAAGAAACACCTTCGGAGGACCCATCAGAAATGATTCCGGCCCTGGACATGCAACTTTCAACATTTAGTTACAATCTCCAATACAATTTACCCGGCATTGGCCGCTGGAAAACAATTGCCGGTATTCAGGGGATGAACCAGAAAAATGAAAACTTTGGGGAGGAAGTATTAATCCCTGATGCCATTACCAATGATATTGGCCTTTTGGCAACCTCCCATATACACTTCGAAAAAAGTGATATTCAACTAGGTCTGCGATTTGATAATCGGTCCATAAAAGGTGAGGAAACAGGAATTTTGGGCGAAGAAGGATATATCGCACAATTAGATAGAAACTTTAACAGCTTCAATGCAGCCCTGGGTTATAGAATAGATCTTTTAAAGAATTTTATAGGCCGAATTAATATTGCAAGTGGGTTCAGAGCCCCGAATTTGGCGGAACTTACTTCAAACGGAATACATGAGGGAACGAACAGGTTTGAAATTGGTAATCCAAACCTTAAGAATGAAAATAATCTGCAAACCGACATTGCCCTGGAATACAATAGTCAACATTTTGAATTTTTTGCCAATGGTTTTTACAATAGTATAAGTGATTATATTTTTATTGAACCCAATGGCGAGTTTGTCGATAATAATCCGGTTTATAACTATATACAACAGAATGCAACTTTATACGGCGGCGAAATTGGATTTCATTTCCATCCTCACCCTCTGGATTGGCTGCATGTACAGAGTAGTTTTGAATCGGTGACCGGACAATTGGATAATGATGATTATCTGCCTTTAATACCGGCAAATAAGCTAAGTAATACATTGCGGATAGAATTTAATAATTCCCAAGAATGGATAAAAAAGGGTTACGCGTTTATTACCCTGAATACCATATTTGATCAAAATAAAGTAGCGACCTTTGAAACTTCCACTGAAGGCTATAATCTTTTAAATGCCGGTTTTGGGGCAAGTCTAAACATCTTTAAACAAGATATGGAATTGGTGGTAACTGCATTAAATATTCTTAACGAGGATTATATTTCCCATTTATCCAGGCTTAAGGTAGATAATATCTCCAATATAGGAAGGAACATAAATATTGGTCTAAGTATTCCTTTATAAGAATTGTGTTTTAGGTCAAAAGGAGGTTAAAAAAGGTTGATTGCAATAAACAAGGGAACAAAAAGGCTTAGTTTTCTTCAATAGTAACGCTATTGTTACCTTTAAAAATATAGGTATAGAGCCACATTAAAGTAAAAGAAGGAATGATGTCTAATCCTGGTACAATTTCTTCAATAAAAGCAATTAATCCGGCTATTTTACCAGGGTTCCCTTTGTACATTTTTGTCATTAACCAACCGGCAACAGGCGCCCAAATCAAATCTGTAAACTCCCCAATACCCGGCATTAAAAGCGAAAGCATACCAATTCCGTCAAAAAGGAGACCCAATAGAAGGAGTTTATATTTTTTCTTTTTAATCATTTAGTAAGTTAAAACAAGGCCACCGGTTATTAGTTTGATCTGCATCGGTAACTTCAAAACTTAAGACAAATCTGAGCTGATTAATTTTAAAAATTCATTACGAGTTTCTTCTTTTTCGAAAGATCCCCTGAATCCGGATGTTGTGGTTACAGAATTCTGTTTTTGAACACCGCGCATCATCATACACATATGTGCTGCCTCTATAACAACAGCAACTCCCTGTGGTTTTAAGGTGTCATTTATACAATCCAAAATCTGCTCGGTCAGACGTTCCTGAACCTGTAACCTGCGGGCAAAAACATCAACAATTCTTGGCAATTTACTCAGTCCTACTATATGACCATTTGGAATATAAGCAATATGTGCTTTTCCGAAAAACGGTAAGATATGATGTTCACACAGGGAATACAATTCAATATCCTTAACAATTACCATTTCGTTATAAGACTCTTTAAACATTGCACTCTTTAGGATTGCTGCTGCATCCTGTTTATAACCCTGCGTTAAAAACAGCATTGCTTTTGCCGCTCTTTCCGGTGTTTTTGCTAATCCTTCCCGGTCTGCCTCCTCTCCTATTTCATGGATTATTCCGGAAAAACGTTCCATTATTTCATTAGTAACTTTTATGTTATATTCTTCCAGGTAATGGTACGATTTCATAGCAAATAGTATAAATAGCTTAATTTAAAGTAATTCGAATTTAAAGGTTTCTGTATTAAAAATCATAAATTATTCTAATATTAATAATTTCAAAGTATTTATACTTTTCCATAAGCCTTTTGTTGGTAGTTTCCCTATGCATTACATTTTGAAGTGTTAGCCGTATTGTTTACTTTCATGCCCTAATAATTTGTAGATGATTAAGGCCATTAATATCCAAAAATATTTCGGAGATCTTCAGGTTTTAAAAGGGGTAAATCTTCATGTAAAAGCCGGGGAAGTGGTCTCTATTGTTGGACCTTCGGGAGCCGGTAAGACAACCTTGTTACAAATTTTAGGCACATTGGATGTACAGTCTAACAAAGGGGAAAGTGAACTAAAAATAAATGACGTCGACATTAATTCCTTAAAAGATAAAGCATTAGCCGCTTTTAGAAATAATCATATAGGATTTATTTTTCAATTCCATCAATTATTACCTGAGTTTACAGCGCTAGAAAATGTATGTATTCCCGCATACATTAAAAGAACAGCGAAGGCGGAGGCGGAGTCCAGGGCCACTGAATTACTGAATTTTCTGGGACTTTCCAATCGGATCAATCACCGTCCGAACGAGCTGTCTGGTGGCGAACAACAGCGAGTTGCAGTAGCAAGGGCACTGATAAATAGTCCTTCTGTTATACTTGCAGATGAGCCAAGCGGCAATCTGGATTCGGAAAGTGCGGACAAACTGCATCAACTCTTTTTTCAATTACGAGATGAATTTGGGCAAACTTTTATTATTGTTACTCATAACGAAGAATTAGCGGAAATGGCGGATAGGAAGTTAACGATGATAGACGGACAAATCATAGACCAATAAGTTGAAGAAGCTTTGGGAATTCTCAATAAATATTTTTCCAGAATTGTACTAAAACGGATTATCATTGAAATTTGATGAGTTAAGAGATTTTTTGGATGCAAAAGTTGTCCAATATAACAACCCCCAGTTTCTGGATTCAGATCCTATTCAGATTCCACATTTATTCACAAAAAAAGAAGATATTGAGATTAGCGCATTTCTCACGGCAACTATTGCATGGGGTAATCGCAAAAGTATTATCAATAATGCAAACTTCTTAATGGAATTATTGGACAATGACCCTCATAATTTTATAGTAGCCCATAAAGGATCAGATTTACTAAAGCTTGAGCCCTTTGTTCACCGTACTTTTAATAGTACCGACTTAATGTATTTCCTTAAAGCTTTAAGATATATATATAAACAATACAACGGCTTAGAAGGTATTTTCAGCCAATATACCTCAGATACATCTGCACAGCCCGCAATTACAAAATTTAAACAACTTTTCTTTGAATTAGGACATCCTAAAAGAACAACAAAGCATGTTTCAGATCCGGCAATGGGTTCTGCAGCAAAACGAATGAACATGTTTCTAAGGTGGATGGTACGAGATAATACCACCAATGTAGATTTCGGGATCTGGAAATCAATCTCCCCGGCAATTTTATCATGTCCCCTGGATGTCCATTCCGGCAATGTAGCCAGGAAACTCGGGTTATTAACCAGGAAACAAAATGACTCAAAAGCCGTTGCTGAACTCGATTTACAGCTGCGTAAAATGGATCCCCTGGATCCTGTTAAATATGATTTTGCCTTATTTGGACTAGGGGTATTTGAAAAGTTTTAGTTTATTTATTAATAACTCTTTTTAGGCCAATTAGTTATATCCTAACCTTTAAAAAAAAATTCTACCAGCATTTATATACAGACCTTATAGCAATCAACATCGGCTGCAGGAAAATACATATTTAACTAGAGACCTAGTGTGCCTAAATTCAATTGAATTTTAGAATTTCCCTTTTCTATCGATTCGTAGATCGCTTCAACAATAATCATATCTCGTTTGCCCATTTCGCCGGGAGCAATGTTTGGGGTGTTACTTAAAATATGTCGTGCAAAATCATCCATTTGTAATTTTTGCTGGCGTTCATGAGGAAAACTTAAATCCCCACTGGAAGTCGTACCTGCCAATGGGCCATAAGAACTGGCTGGGTTTAATTCATACCACCCTTTATCACAGCTGGCGTACATTCGATTTACATTGGTATTATGCGATGTCATAATATTACCAAATGCCCCGCTTGAAAATTCAAATTGTGCCGTAATGGTCTCATCTGTATCCTTAAAATATTCAGGTCTCGAACTAAATTCCTGCGCGGTTACAGATATTGGGTTCTCCCCTGTTCCGTAAATTGCACTTTGTATTGCATAAACCCCCATATTCATTAATGCCCCACCCCCTGAAAGCGCTTTATTTAATCGCCATTGATCCGGGTTACCACCAGAACGGTAGGCCGCTTCAGCTGATATATATTGTACATTCCCGAAAACCTTCTCAGCGACTATTCGCTTTATTTCCTGAGTATACGGTTCTGAGTGCAGACGGTAACCAACACTTAATTTAACATTCGCTTTTTTACATGCATCTATTATTGCATCACATTCCTCTACGCTTACGGCCATTGGTTTTTCACAAATTACGTGTTTACCGGCTTTGGCCGCCCTGATTGAGAAATCGGCATGCATAGAATTAGGAAGCACTACATATACTATATCAATTGAATCATTGGATGCGATATTATCAAAATTCTCATAATTATAAATATTCGTATCCGGGATATTGTACTTATCCTGCCATATCTTTTCTTTTTCAGGAGTCCCGGTAACAATTCCTGCCAAATAACACAATTCACAGTCTGCTAAAGAGGGAGCTAATTGATAAGTACTATAACTCCCCAATCCTACCAGAGCTACACCTAATTTCTTTTTTTCCTGATTTTCTCCACTTATTGCACAGGCAAAGGGCATTCCGCCAAGCAGAGTAACACCACCAATACCTTTAGACAGTGTTTTATTAAAAGATCTTCTGGAAATATTTCTCATACTCTTAGATTTAGTTATTAGAATTGTTTTAGTGCTAAGCTAAAGATAGGGAACAAATTTCTATTCTTTTCAATTTTAGTGTTAGTGATAATCTGGTTTTTCGGCCAAATTCCATACTTTAGGTCTATCAAAAATCACTCAGGAATGAAAAGATTAACCCTATTCGTCTTATGCATACTAAGTCTCAATATCTCATTAGCCCAAAATCGTAAATTACCTTTAGACACCGTTGTCATTACACAGCACAATGTGACTGTTAACGGGAGTGCATTTACGTATACAGCCAAAACCGGAACTCAACCTGTCTGGGATGAGCTGGGTGAGCCAATAGCATCGTTACATTATACCTATTACACCCGCAACAATGTAAAGGATAGAGCAAGTCGTCCGTTACTCATATCATTTAACGGCGGACCCGGTTCTGGCTCAGTTTGGATGCATTTGGCATATACAGGACCACGAATTTTAAAGATTGATGATGAAGGGTATCCTGTCCAGCCATACGGTGTGAAGCAAAACCCCTATTCCATATTGGACGTAACAGATATAGTTTATGTGAATCCTGCTAATACCGGATATTCACGAACTATACCGGAAAGTGGCAAGGAAGTAGATCGCAGCAAATTTTTTGGTATAAATGCGGACATTAAATATCTGGCAGAATGGCTGAATACCTTTGTTACCCGCAACAACAGATGGAGTTCTCCAAAATATATTATTGGTGAAAGTTACGGGGGTACGAGGGTAATGGGGTTGGCCCTTGAACTCCAAAACCAGCAATGGATGTATTTAAATGGGGTAATCATGGTTTCCCCGGCTGATTACAAGGTAATTCGCACAGATGGTCCTGTAAGTAACGCTTTAAATTTGCCTTATTATACTGCGGCAGCCTGGTATCAAAAAGCCCTGGATAACAATCTTCAACAAAAAGATTTATTGGATATTTTACCAGAATCCGAGGCTTATACAATTAACACATTGATACCCGCCATAGCAAAAGGGGGATTTATAAGTGAGGAGGAAAAGAATTCCGTAGCAGAAAAAATGGCATACTATTCAGGGCTCTCTAAAAAGGAAATTTTAGATCATAATCTTGTAGTGCCTACCTCATATTTCTGGAAAGGGTTATTAAGAGATCGCAGCGGTTATACCATTGGCAGGCTGGATAGTCGATACCTGGGCTTAGATAAGCAAATTTCGGGCAGCAGGCCAGATTATAACTCTGAGCTAACTTCTTGGTTACACAGCTTCACCCCTGCTATTAATTATTATTTGCAGGAAGAACTTCAATTTAAAACAGATATCAAATATAATATGTTCGGCCCTGTACGCCCATGGGATAATAAAGATGATAATACCAGAGATAATCTGAGACAGGCCATGGCACAAAACCCTTATCTGCACGTGTTGGTTCAATCCGGATATTATGATGGTGCCACCACTTACTTTAATGCAAAATATACGATGTGGCAAATAGACCCCAGCGGACGCATGAAAGACCGTTTTGAGTTTAAGGGATATCGCAGTGGACATATGATGTACCTTCGTAAAGAAGATTTGGAAAAAGCAAACTCCGACATTAGAAGTTTTATTGAAAAGACCATGTCAAAAGGAAAATCTGCCAAGTATTAGGATAACAGTACTCACGCTATGAATTATCAATAATTCGAAGCAATAACGTTTATTTCTCTTAATTGAACTAGCGAATAGAAGTCCGGGTTAATTGTTTTTCTTTTTCGCAGGTTTTTGCTTTAAAGTCTTTCGCAATTCACCGGTTCTCCCATACTTTTAGATCAACTTGAACGTTAAAAAGGTATATCAATGGGGTTACCTAATCAAAACTTAAATGTTATGAAAAATAGGAGAGTATATGTCTTAGCTATTCTAATTGCATTATTTTTTGCAGTTTCCTGCGAGAAATCTGATGAAACTGCGGCTACATCCAATAGCTTGGCATTACCGCTTTATGAATCTATGGCAATAGATTTTAGTGATTTTACCGATAATTCAAATTCCGGAAAAAGTACGGCGTTGGTTTATTATGACAAAGCCCCTAATGGAAACTGGTTTTTTTCAAAAATTGTGGTTGATGTTTGGAATTCAGCCCTTTTTACAACCCTGGCCGTACCTGTAGCCTCCTTTAAGTCTGCATTCGCATATTCTCCTCGGGATTTAGGAGATAATAGATGGCAGTGGACCTACACAGTAGATGGCTTTGCAAGCCAATATTCTGCACGTCTTATAGCCGAAGTAACTGGTGAAGAAGTCCTATGGAAAATGTATATTACAAAGATTGGAATTGGAGCCTTTGAAGAATTCCTGTGGTTTACCGGAAGTTCGGCAATGGATGGTAATAGCGGGTTTTGGTTATTAAATGAAAGTGCAGAAAATCCGGAAGCAATGTTAAGGATAGACTGGAAGCGAACAAATGATGAAATTGGCACTATCCGATATACATGGGTTAGAGAGCTGGATGAACAGCAGAATGCTGATATGTTTAAAGACAGCTATTTCGAGTACGGACTTCAGGATGGTGATTTTGATGCCTATTTCAAAGCATATGTATACGAAAGCAGCAGGCAGGGTTTTAGTGATATAAGAATTGAATGGAATAGAGAGACCTTTTTTGGCAGAGTAAAATCATTGGATTATTTTGAAGATGAAGAATGGCATTGCTGGGATGGCAATGGAGAAGATGCTCCATGTCAGTAATCGGGCATTTTAGTTATATAGTCCCCTGCATTTATTTAAATGCGGGGTTTTTTAATTTCAATATGTACAGTATAGCAAATTCTGATAGACCTTTTAATTTAAGTCACTTATATTTATAACATTTTGTACCTTTTGAATCAATATAATATAACTGCAAATTATGATTTTAAACATATTTAAAAACACTTTAGTTATCTGCCTGTTTTTTACGTCTTCCTTTTTAAGTGCCCAGGATTGGGCACAACTAGAGCACTTTAGCACTGCCAACAAGGAACTGCCCAATGCCAAAACCAATGAAAATCGTGTCGTTTTTATGGGAAACTCAATTACTATCGGATGGTCTCATCACCAACCGGAGTTTTTTGAGGGTAAACCTTATGTGAATAGAGGTATAAGCGGACAGACAACTCCCCAAATGCTGGTACGTTTCAGGCAGGATGTGATTGATTTAAATCCAAAAGTGGTAGTAATCCTGGCAGGAACTAATGATATTGCCGGCAATACAGGACCATCTTCATTAGAAATGATTGCCGATAATCTAATGTCCATGGCAGAATTGGCAGAAGCGAATGACATAAAAGTTGTCTTATGTTCCGTCTTACCTGCTTTTGACTATCCCTGGCGCAAAGGACTTAAGCCAAATGAAAAGATTCCGGCCCTGAATAATATGATAGAGGCATACGCCAAACGTAAAGGCTATGTTTACCTGGATTATTTTTCAGCAATGACTGACGGAAACAATGGCCTGCGGCAAGATCTTGGCAGCGATGGGGTCCATCCTAATAAAAAGGGGTATGAATTAATGGCGCCTTTAGCTGAAAAAGCGATCGCAAATGCATTGGGCAGCTAGTAACTTTTCAATTCATTGATATTTAGGCCGGCCATCTCCCTTTTCACTTGCAAATATTGAAAATAGCAATATAAAAGCTCAGATTGAGCTATTAATGGAAAATCAGCTTATTAGCATATTAATCCCATTCAAGAATACTTCTGCTTTTTTGCCGGAATGTATTGAATCCATTATGTTGCAGAATTACCAAAACTGGGAGATAATTGCTGTGGATGATCACTCCTCAGATAACAGCAGGGTTATTATTGAGAATTATTCTTCGTTGGATGCCAGGATAAAAGTCCATACTAATAAAGGAGAAGGCATTATTTCGGCACTTAGGACTGCCTATTATTTAAGTAAGGGAGAATTCATGACAAGAATGGATTCTGATGATATCATGTATCCCAATAAGTTATATATCCTGGCTTCGGCATTAACAAAACATGGAAAAGGACACATAGCCGTAGGTGGTGTCCAATATTTTTCCGACCGGGGAATAAGCAATGGCTACCAGCGTTATGAAAGTTGGTTGAACAAGCTTACCGCAAAAGGTGATAACTACTCTGAAATCTATAAGGAATGTGTCATTCCATCCCCTTGCTGGATGGTCCATAAAGAGGATTTAGAAGAATGTGGCGCTTTTGAACACAATAGATATCCGGAGGATTACGATCTTACATTTCGCTTTTATGAGAGTGGGTTGGAATGTATTCCTTGTAGCAAAGTATTACACCGATGGCGCGACTATGATAGCAGAACCTCAAGAACCAGCGAACACTACGCACAGAATTATTTTTTGCATATAAAACTATATTACTATTTAAAACTTCACCATGACAAAAAACGGCCTTTGACAGTATGGGGTGCCGGAAATAAAGGAAAAAGCATTGCCAGAGATTTGATAGAACAAAAGATTCCTTTCTACTGGTTATGTGATAACCCAAAAAAAATTGGTAAAAACATTTATGGTCATGAATTGCGACATTATAGTTATCTGCATAAACTGAAAAACCCAAAGAGCATAGTTACTGTTGCCAATGAAGAAGCTCAGAAAATGATTAAAAATTTCTTCTTCAATTTAGGGCAACACCCCATGGTCGATTATTATTTCTTTTGCTAAAGAACTTGTTTATTGGTCCGGTCTTTTGGAATTTCAAAGTAATGTACTGAGCAATAATATTTAATGCAGTTATATGCTATATCGGTTCCTTCCCAATTTTGTTATAATTCCTAAGCAATTTCTTCTCAATACTTTATATATTTGTCAAATCAAATTTGGGAATGCTGTTTAAATATCCGGAACTCCTTTGGGCCTTTTTTCTGCTACTGATTCCGATATTCATTCACCTGTTTCAACTTCGCAGATTCAAAAAAACTCCTTTTACCAATGTAAAGCTCTTACAAAAGGTAGTTGCGCAATCCCGTAAAAGCAGTGCAATAAAAAAATGGCTTTTACTTATCTCCCGGGTATTATTACTTTCAGGACTGATCCTTGCCTTTTCACAACCCTATTTCGCCAGTGAGTCGGCTGCCTTTGCCAAAGAAACGGTAATATACCTCGATAACTCATTTAGCATGCAAGCCAAAACTGAGAATGGGACCTTGTTGCAGGACGCTGTTCAGAAATTACTAAAAGATCTTCCCACGGATAAGATTTTTACCCTTTTTACTAATGATAAAGTTTTCTCTGACATCACCTTGCCGGATATTCGCAATGAACTTTTGATGCTTCCCTATACTTATGATCAATTAGAACTGAAAGACATTCTGCTTAAAGGAAAAAATTTCTTTAGCAAAGACGAAAAATCCATTAAATACTTGGTGCTTATCTCTGATTTTCAAAACAGAACAGCTATTCAGGAATCCGATACTCTTGGAAATATCCAAACTTTTTTGGTTGGTTTAAAACCGGAAAATACAAATAATACTGTTTTGGATTCGGCATATATAGCTGAAGAAAATCCGACAACAACAGATCTTTCTGTAAATTTAAGTACAACCGGGGCATTAGAATCTATCCCTGTTTCATTATATAATGATGATAAATTAATTGCTAAGACCGCGGCAAGTTTTGATAAAAACAGAAAATCAAATATCATATTTACCTTACCTTCTGATGAGGTTATCAAAGGCAGAATTGAAATATCGGATATTGGTTTGCCTTATGACAATCAGCTATTCTTTAATATTAACCAAAAGGAGAAGGTCAAAGTATTATCCATAAGCGAAGCGGACAGCGGATTTTTAGAAAGAATATTTACCGAAGATGAATTCATATTTACGGATGTTGGAATTAATACTATAAATTACAGCGTTTTAGAGTCGCAAAATCTGATAGTTCTAAATGAATTAAAAACTATTCCTGTCTCCCTTAAAAACACGCTGGGGGATTATACCCAAAAAGGAGGGCATCTGATAATTATACCAGCATCTGAGGCAAATATTGAAAACTATAATAGTTTTATTGGAAAATATTTTTCTACTTCTATTTCAAATAGAATTGATGAGGAACGAAACATTACACAAATAAATTTTGATCACCCTCTTTATAAGAATGTGTTTGTTCAAAGAGTCAGTAACTTTCAATATCCAAGAGTAACAAGCTATTTCAAGATTGGAACAACAGCACCAAAAATTCTTTCTCTGCAAGATCAGTCTGCATTCCTTGTTGGACTAGATGGTATATACTTGTTTACAGCCGCAATCAATACCAATAATTCTAATTTTAAGAATTCGCCACTCATAGTACCTACATTTTACAGCATTGGGGCAAATAGTCTTAAATCTCCCGAATTATACAACACCCTTGGCCAACTAACCACAGTCGATGTAAAAGCCACCATGACAGGTGATAATATCCTGAAAGTCACACAGAAAGACTATGAATTTATTCCTGAACAGCAGTCTTTTGCAAACAAAACTATATTAAGCTTTGCTTTCAATCCTACAAAAGATGGTATTTATGACATAAGTGAACAATCCAGATTTATTCAAAATATAAGTTTTAACTACCCCAGAGCTGAAAGTGAATCAAAATACCTGGATTTAGACATATTAGAAAACAATGCTGTTATAAATAATTTAACGGAAGTCTTTGAAACCATGGAAAAAGACGATAGTGTAACGGAGCTATGGAAATGGTTTACTATTTTTGCTTTGCTTTTTATGCTGGCCGAAGTTCTTATTCAAAAAATATTTAAATGAACATACTTCTAAAATCTGCCACGATTGTTGATCATACCAACAGGAAACTTCATTTTAAAAAGCGGGATATTCTTATTACTAATGGGATTATTGAAGAAATTTCACCATTGATAAAACCTGCCAGAAATCTAAAAACAGTAAAATTCAAAAATTTACATGTCTCTGCTGGCTGGTTTGATAGCAGTGTAAGTTTTGGTGAACCGGGATTTGAAGAACGTGAAACTATAAAAAACGGACTCCATGTAGCGGCCAGAAGCGGTTTTACAGATATTGTTCTTAATGGAAATACTTACCCTCCGCCGGATAGCAGTGGTGCAATTGTTTTTTTGAAAAATGAAGCTAAAGGACAACCCACAAAATTACACCCCTTAGGTACACTCACCATGCGAGCTGAAGGTAGTGATCTTGCCGAGCTTTATGACATGCAGAATTCAGGTGCTGTTGGATTTTACGATTATAAGAGATCTATTTCAAATTCCAATCTGCTAAAGATAGCCCTTCAATACTCACAGGATTTTAAAGGATTAGTTTTTTCTTTTCCAATGGATGATAAAATTATGGGCAAGGGCATTGTAAACGAAGGTATTTCATCTACCAGGGTCGGTTTAAAAGGAATTCCCGCACTGGCAGAAGAGCTTCAAATTGCCAGAGATCTTTTTATCCTGGAATACACCGGTGGGTGTCTTCATATCCCAACCATATCATCTGGCGGATCTGTTAAGATTATTGGCGAAGCTAAAAAGAAGGGGTTAAATGTGAGTTGTGGCGTTGCTATTCATAATCTAATGTTTACTGATGATGTTCTGGACAGCTTTGATAGTAATTATAAAGTACTGCCGCCACTCCGAACAAAAAAAGATATCAGTGCCTTGATAAAAGGTCTTAAAGATGGTACCATAGATTTTGCAACCTCGGATCACACGCCAATAGATATTGAAGAAAAAAGAATAGAATTTGACAATGCTGCCTATGGCACAATAGGTCTTGAGAATGCATTTGGCATTTTAAATCAGATATTTGACACGGAAATGGCTGTGAAGCTCTTGTCTAAAGGAAGAGAGCGTTTCTCAATAAATCCGGTGTCAATAGAAAAAGGAGCCCCGGCCAATCTCACTCTTTTTGATCCGGAGTCCGAATATATTTTTACAAAAAGCCATTGCTACTCTACATCAAAGAATAGTATGTTTTTTGGTACAAAAATGAAGGGTAAGGTATATGGTATTATCGCGAATAATCAAATCTTTGTTTGAAACATTACAATTTTAAGTGCGAATTAGAAAAATTATATTTTGGGACAAAATTCAGTAGCCGAAGGAAAAACAACCGCTATAATAGCATATTTTACAATTATTGGATCTTTAATAGCTATTACTATGAATATGGAACCAAAAAATGAATTTGCCCGGTTCCATACGAGGCAAGCTTTTGGGTTACATCTGGTTTTTATGGGTTGTGCTCTTTTTTTAAGCCAGTGGTTTAACTTTTATGTTTGGGTGGGCTTGTATATATTTTATTTTGCTCTATGGTTTTACGGGCTTTTGGGAGCTTTAAACAATAAAAAACAAATGATTCCATTCCTGGGAACTTCGTTTCAGCAATGGTTTACTTTTATTCAATAGAATGGATACAATTCCCTTATCCCTATATCATTTAATTCGTCCATCATCGCTTAAAGATAAGCGTCCCCCGGTGATATTTTTATTTCATGGTTACGGCAGTAACGAAGAAGATTTGTTTTCATTTGCTTCAGAATTACCATCTAAATTTTTTATTATTTCTGCGAGAGCTCCTTACCAGTTACCACCTTTTGGCAATGCGTGGTATGCCATTAACTTTGATGCATCATTTGGCAAATGGAGTGATACTGACCAGGCTGTCTCATCGAGGAATAAAATTGTCAGTTTTATTGATGAAGCCTGTGAAGCCTATCGGTTAGACAAAGACAATGTTACTTTACTCGGTTTTAGCCAGGGGACAGTTCTGAGTTATGCCGTTGCACTTTCATATCCGGAAAAGGTCAAAAATGTGGTAGCCCTGAGTGGTTATATAGATGAAAATATCCTGGAGAAGAATTATAATCAAAAAGATCATAAAAATCTTAAAATTTATGCATCCCATGGTCAGGTAGATCAGATAATCCCGCCTGAATGGGCCCAAAAAGCCCCGGTTATATTAAAAAAACTAGAAATTGACTTTAAATATGAAGAATTTCCGGTGGGTCATGGAGTTTCGGCTGAAAATTTTTACTCTTTTAGAAAATGGCTTGAAGAAAATGTTTAATTGCTCCGCGTATATAAAAGGTGGTCCATCATTGTAAAGTCTACACCCATATCATCCTTTAATTCATATCTGACCAGTAGTTCTCCCCAGTACTTACCATCTGAAAAATCGGCTATAATCCACTGATGATTTAATATTTTTATCTTATTGATCTTAAAATCACTTTCCATACCTTCATAGGGAACCAATGGATTATCCCCTTTTTGTTCGTTGGTTTCCAACAACTTATCCGAAATATAGCGAGAAGGGTTGTCCAGACCAAGGTGATCATAATAAGACAGTGCGTCATCGTTATTTTCCAATGAAAAATATTGCATATCAAAAACCTGAAGTTGTAATTTTTGAACCGAATCCTGAAGCATGCCAACTTCAGAACCAAGATTCTTAATTTTTAAATCCTTATCCTCCAGCATCGTATTGCTGCTTACAAATAAGTAAAGTGCTAACAGGGCAGTAAAAATAAACAGATAAATAAAAATTCTACTTTTCATAAATTTAAAGAATCAAAAATCAAACTATCTAATGTATTAATTAAGTTACTCATACTGAGACAACAAGGTTGTCATAGGCCAAATGTACCTTTTTGGGTAATTTTTTTTCTACTTCATCATGAAAACCCATATGATGACTGATATGGGAAAGATATGCTATTTCCGGATTAATTTTATCGACTAATTCCAGGGCTTCTTCCAGATTTAAGTGAGAATGATGTGGCTCTATTCGTAATGCATTTACAGACAGCACTTTAACTCCCTTTATCTTTTCTATTTCTTCATTGGAAATAGTCTTAACATCCGTAAGGTATGCAAAGTCTTCTATCCGGTATCCGTAAACCTTTAATCGATTATGAAATGCCTCGATTGGTATGGCTTTTTTGTCCCCGATAATAAAGGGTTCATTATTCTGTATTGTGTTAACCTTTACCGCCGGTGCACCGGGATACCTGTTCTCATCTGCAAAAATATAGTCAAATCGCCTTTTTAATGAAAGAATGACATCTTTATGCGCATAAACCGGAATATCACCCTGCCTAAAGAAAAATGGCCGAATATCATCAATGCCTGCCGTATGATCTGCATGTTCATGTGTAAAGAGAATACCATTCAATTTCTCTACCTTGTGGGTTAACATTTGCTGCCTGAAGTCCGGGCCGCAATCAATGACATAATTGAAGTCCTTCCATGAAATAAGCACTGAAACTCGCAGTCTTTTATCCTTGGGGTTTTTACTTAAACATACCGGATGTTTGCTGCCAATAACCGGTATTCCTTGCGATGTGCCGGTGCCTAAAAACGTTATTCTCAACCTGTCATCTATTTATTTCAAATTTATAACTTATTTATTTAATAGATACCCCAATCTTATTAACTTTGCTGAAAGCAAACAACGCATATGGCTTCAGTCTTCAAAAAGGATCCGGCTTTTGAAAATATTCCTTCAATAAAAGCAAAGACCCTAAGAATAAATCTCAATCCCGACATATACGGGACCTTTGCGGAAATTGGGGCCGGACAAGAAACAGCCAGGTGGTTTTTCAGATCAGGTGGAGCCTCCGGAACTATAGCAAAAGCTATGAGTGCCTATGACAAATCCTTTAGCGATGCCGTTTATGGAGTGGAATCAGCAGGCAGGTACGTTACTCAAAGCAGGCTGAAAAAGATGCTTTCTCATGAAATGCATCTAATGGAAGAACGAATCAGCAGGGATGAAAATCCGGATAAATTGTTCTTTACCTATGCAAATACAGTTGCTACCATAGATTTTTCAAAGCGATATAAGGGACATGGTTGGGTAGGAATCCGTTTTCAATTAGATCCCACTCAAAAGGAATTTGACGAAATAATATTACATGTCAGGTTCAAGCAAAATGAAGCAAGATTACAGCAGGAGACCCTGGGTATCGTTGGTGTAAACCTTATCTATGGTGCATTTTATAAGTATCACAAGCCAAGAAAATTACTCAAATACCTCTATGATCATATAGACAGGGATACTCTGGAAATTGATATGGTAAATTTCTCGGGACCTAATTTCAAAAATGTTGACAACAGGCTAATGAGTCTTCAGCTTATCAGAAATGATATGACTGATGCGGTCATGTTTGGTCCTGATGGAAATAATCTTCTTCCTGCGGCTGTTCTCTATAAGAAGAATATCCTTGCACTTCGAGGCAGCTTTAGGCCGGTGACCAAGGTAAACATGGAGATGTTTGAAAAATCTTATGAGATTTTTATTCGTGATCCGGCAGTTGATGAAGACAATTCTATAGTAATATTTGAAATTACATTGTCTAATTTGAAAGCTTCTGGCGAAATAGATGAAAGTGATTTTATGGCCCGGGCCAAATTATTGTGTTCTCTGGGGCATTCCGTAATGATTTCTAAATTTCAGGAGTACTATAAATTGGTTGAATACTTCAACAATTATACAAAGGCAAAAATTGGTCTTACTATGGGGGTAAATAACCTGGTAGACATTTTTGATGAGAAATATTACAGGCATTTAAGCGGTGGTATTCTGGAAGCCTTTGGCAAACTATTCTTTAAAGAGCTCATAGTATATCTGTATCCGATGAAGAATCCCGATACCGGTCAGATTATGACTAGTAATAACGTGAAGGTTCATCCGCGAATGAAAGAGTTGTATAAGTTTTTTAAGTACAATGGGAAAGTAATGGATATCATAGATTACGATCCCGAAATTATGGATATATTCTCCAGAGATGTACTTAAAAAAATCCAAAATGGAGAAGGTGGCTGGGAGGAAATGCTTCCGGAAGGTATTGCAGAAACTATAAAGAAAGAACACCTTTTTATGCGTACTACACCTGAACTAAAAGAAAAAGCCTGATTATTCCATAAAAAAGGCCTAAAATATAAGGCCTTTTAAATTGTTGCTTCTTCCGTATTAAAGAATTTGAGCGGCATGATCTTTAGTTTTGACCTTTTCAATTACTTTACTAACGAATCCTTTTTCATCAATAATAAAAGTCATTCTGTGAATACCATCGTATTCCCTGCCCATAAATTTTTTGGGACCCCAGACTCCAAACGTATTAATTACAGTATGATCTTCATCAGCTAAAAGCGGAAATGGGAATTCATATTTATCCCTAAAACCAGCCTGTTTCTTTTCAGAATCTGCACTGACCCCCAAAAGTTCATACCCTTTTGACTGCAGTTCTGCATAATTATCCCTAAGATTACAGGCTTCAGCAGTACAACCGGGTGTATTAGCCTTGGGATAAAAAAATACCACCAACTTTTTACCGGAATAATCGCTTAAATTTACCAAATTGCCATCCTGATCGACAGATGAAAAATCAGGGACTTTATCACCCTCTTTAAGTGTGTTCATATTTTTATTAAATTAAGTTTATGTTTATTTTTTTCATTGTAAAGTTAAACAAATATGACTAAATCGGAAAAAGTTTCTTTCGCAATAAAAAAACTGCAGGAATTGTATCCGGAAATACCGGTTCCTCTGGAGCACAAGGATCCATATACATTGTTGATCGCCGTACTTTTATCGGCCCAAAGTACGGATGTCCGTGTAAACCAGATAACACCATTATTATTTAGAAGAGCTGACAACCCCTATGATATGGTTAAAATGTCTGTTGAGGAAATAAGAGAAATTATTAAGCCGGTAGGTCTTTCTCCAATGAAATCGAAGGGAATCCATGGCCTATCCAAAATTTTGATTGAAAAATATGATGGACATGTCCCGTCTGAAATAAGTCTTTTGGAAGAATTACCCAGTGTTGGACACAAAACTGCCAGTGTTGTGGTCTCGCAGGCTTTTGGCATTCCTGCTTTTCCTGTGGATACCCATATTCATCGTCTTATGTATCGCTGGGGGTTTTCCAGTGGGAAAAATGTAGTTCAAACGGAGCGGGATGCAAAAAGGCTATTTCCTAAAGAATTATGGAACGATCTGCATCTTCAAATAATTTGGTATGGTCGTGAATATTCTCCGGCCAGGGGCTGGGATTTAGATAAAGACTTGATAACCAAAACGATCGGAAGAAAAAATGTGTTAGAAGATTATTTTAGAATAAAAAAGGCCCGCTAAATGCGGGCCATTTTGTTTTAATTCAAAGTTGTTTCAAATTTGAATTTCTTGTACTTCGTTATTCTGAAGGACCTGGAATAATCCAGTAAAAACCGGATCGTCTCAGGACTGGTTTTGGCCAGTTTACAAGCGTTTCGTTCTTCAGAGTAAATTTTTTCCATATTAGTATAGTATTGTTATAAACTTATAACGCAACTTAAATGGAAATATTGTTTTAATGTATTCTCTGCTCTTAATTTGTTAAAACGATATTGTGTCTTTCTATTATTTTTCTAAGATTTATTAAAGCATATCGCATTCTTCCAAGTGCAGTATTTATACTTACTCCTGTATTTTCAGAAATCTCCTTAAAGCTCATGTCCTTATAGATTCTCATAAGCAAAACCTCTTTCTGGTCATCCGGTAATTCTTCAATCAAAGCACCCAGATCACTATCTATCTGATCTTTGATAATCTGCTTTTCTGCATTTAGCTTATCATCACCAATAACCGAAAAAATATTGAAATCATCACTCCCTTCAAACTTAGGCATACGCTTATTCTTTCTAAAGTGATCAATAATAAGGTTGTGTGATATTCTCATTACCCAGGGCAAGAATTTTCCCTCTTCACTATAAGAACCTTTTTTTAGAGTTTTAATTACTTTGATAAAAGTATCCTGAAAGATATCCTCCGTAATATCCTTATCCAATACCTTTGAATAAATAAAACTACTAATGCGCTGATTATGCCTGTTTATAAGGACTTCGAGGGCTTTTTCGTCGCCGCTGATATAGTCTCTTACTAATTCTGAATCATCAATTTGAAATTCCATAGTCGGTAATATTTTTTGGTTATTATAAAGGAGCTTTTTTGTTGTGCCTTTGGTTATTAGTTTACTTCCTGAGTAACTATGATTTCATAATTACAATTTAAAAGTATAGAAATAGAGAGGCCCGTGAAAAACTATGTTGTCAAACCCCCGATTTCTGATGTCAAATCGCGGTTTGGTAATTTTAAGCACAATAAATCCATAAAATATTAGTTACCATGGAATTTTTCTGTTGGCCAGGACTATTCACGGATTAATGCGAATCGCCTAAGCATAATACTGAAGAAGCAGCTGGAAAAGAAAAATCCCCTTGATATGATATCAAAGGGACAGTTGTTTATTCTTTAAATAAAGGAATTGCTCAATTCAAATTGTTCTCGAACTTCATTCCTTTATGATTTACAATATTCAGCGACTTGGAATACTGTAGCAAAAAGCGAACACTTTCCGGATTAGCCTTTACAAGTCGGCATTTGTTTTGATTTTCGGGGTAAATCTGTTCCATAAATTAATTTGTTATGCCTAAATAACGCAACTATTATGGAACCAATTGGATTTGTCGTTATAGAACCTATTAATTCGTTAAAACAATATTGTTCTTTTCTATTATCTTTCTAAGGTTAATTAAGGCATACCGCATTCTCCCCAAAGCAGTATTAATGCTTACGCCCGTATTTTCGGATATTTCTTTAAAACTCATATCCCTGTACATGCGCATTATTAAAACCTCTTTTTGATCATCAGGAAGTTCTTCTATCAATAACCCCAGATCATTTTCAATCTGGTCTTTAATTATCTGTCTCTCAGCATCCAGTTTATCATCTCCCAAAACAGAAAAGATATTAAAATCTCCGGTACCTTCAAATTTAGGCATTCGCTTATTTCTTCTAAAATGGTCAATGACAAGATTATGTGCTATGCGCATTACCCAGGGCAAGAACTTGCCTTCTTCATTATATGCGCCTCTTTTTAAAGTGTTAATTACCTTTATAAAGGTATCCTGAAAGATATCCTCTGCAATAGCCCTATCCAGGACCTTGGAATAAATAAAACTGGTAATACGCTGATTGTGTTTGTTGATTAGAATTTCAAGGGCTTTTTCATCGCCGCTAATGTAATTCTGAACTAATATTGGATCTTCTGCAGGTAGTTGCATACTAATTACTTTTTTGGTTAAACTTAGGGGCCTTTCTTTTGGGAAAGGACTTTCATTATTCAGGTTTTATCTCAAAAAAGTAATTTTCTTGTATAGGCAGAAGTTTTAATAATTATACCCCAAATATAGAAAAAATATATATTCTCCTATAAACAATGTTGTGATTTTACACAATTCCGATGTAAAAAGCCACCTATTGGTGTTTGAATTCAACATATTGTATCTTTGCCAACCTAATATTAGAAATGTCCGCAATAACCGAAGTTAATCCAAAGAAAAATATAATAATCAAAGGGGCTAAACTGCATAACCTCAAAAATATAGATGTAGTAATCCCAAGAAATAAGCTGGTCGTTATTACCGGACTTTCCGGTTCAGGTAAGTCTAGTTTGGCCTTCGATACTCTTTATGCTGAGGGTCAGCGTCGTTATGTAGAGAGCCTTTCCTCCTACGCAAGGCAATTTCTTGGCAAATTAGACAAACCCAAAGTAGACTATATAAAAGGAATCGCTCCTGCCATAGCCATTGAACAAAAGGTCAATTCTACTAATCCAAGGTCCACCGTTGGCACTACAACAGAAATATATGACTATTTAAAACTCCTCTATGCCAGAATTGGCAAAACGTACTCGCCAGTTTCAGGTAAAGAGGTTAAGAAACACAATGTCACAGATGTTGTAAATCATGTAAAATCATTCGAAGAAGGCACCAAGCTCCTGTTATTGGCTCCTATTGTAATTTCCAAAGACAGAGATCCTGCGAAATCATTGCAGCTGCTATCCAAACAAGGATACGCAAGGATAAAGCACAACAACAAAGTCTGCAGGATTGAAGACGCCCTGGAGGATATTGGTTATAAATTCGAATTAGTTGTAGATCGAATCATTAAGAAAGATGACGAGGATTTTCTAAATCGATTAGCCAATGCAGTGGATACCGCCTTTTTTGAAGGCAAGGGATATTGCTTTATCGAAGAAATTTCAAATGGAAAGGTGACCCGGTTTAGCAATAAATTTGAACTGGATGGAATGGCCTTTATGGAACCCAACGTTCACCTTTTTAGTTTTAATAACCCATATGGCGCTTGTCCGAAGTGTGAAGGATATGGCGACGTAATTGGTATTGACGAGGATCTTGTAATTCCCAATACGGGATTGTCTGTATTTGAAAATGCCATCTTTCCATGGCGAGGCGAGAGTATGAGCTGGTATAGGGATCAATTAGTAAATTCTGCATATAAATTTAATTTTCCTATTCATAAACCATGGTATCAGCTCAGTGAAGTACAAAAATTAGTGGCCTGGCAGGGAAATGAGCATTTTATGGGTATTGATAAATTTTTCCGGCAATTGGAGGAGAAGAGTTATAAAATTCAGAATAGGGTTATGCTCTCCAGGTATAGAGGTAAAACAAGGTGCAACTATTGCAAAGGAAAACGCCTCAGAATGGAAACCAACTATATTAAGATTGGTGACAAGTCTATTTCAGATCTGGTTGAGCTGTCAATTGACAATTTGATTACATTTTTTGACCAGCTTACATTAAGTGAACACGACTTAAAAATTGCAAAAAGATTATTAGCAGAAATCAAAACAAGATTAAGTTATCTGGATAAGGTTGGATTGCAGTATTTAACCATTAACAGAAAATCCAATACGCTGTCCGGGGGTGAAAGTCAGCGAATAAACCTGGCCACTTCGCTTGGAAGCAGTTTGGTTGGATCAATGTATATTTTAGATGAACCAAGTATTGGTTTGCATCCGAGAGATACGGAAAATCTTATAAATGTATTAAAGTCTCTAAGGGATTTAGGCAATACTGTTATTGTTGTTGAACATGACGAAGACATAATGCTTGCAGCCGATGAAGTGATTGACATTGGTCCGGAAGCCGGTACTCACGGGGGCGAAGTAGTAGCCCATGGCCCTATGAAGGAAATCCTGAAATCGTCTTCGCTTACTGCAAGTTACCTGAATGGAAGCCTGACAATTGAAATTCCCGAAAAACGCAGAACCTCTAAATATTATATTGAAATTAAAGGAGCCAGAGAAAATAATTTAAAGAATATTGATGTCACTTTTCCACTTAATATGCTTACGGTAATAACAGGCGTTTCAGGGAGTGGAAAAAGTACTCTGGTAAAAAAATTGCTTTACCCCATTTTGCTTAAAGAAGTAGGCGGTTACGGAGAAAAAGCTGGTCAGTATACAGAAATATCCGGCAAATTCGACACCCTTAGAAATGTAGAGTTTGTAGATCAAAACCCGATTGGAAGGTCGTCTCGTTCAAATCCGGTTACGTATATTAAAGCCTATGATGATATCAGGGCATTATATGCCTCACAAAAATTAAGTAAGCTAAGGGGGTTTCAAGCCAAACACTTCTCCTTTAATGTAGATGGTGGCAGATGTGAAAAGTGCAAAGGCGAAGGGGAGATTACTGTAGAAATGCAGTTTATGGCAGATGTGCACCTGGAATGTGATACCTGCAGCGGTAAGCGTTTCAAGAAAGAAGTACTGGAGGTGAGATTTGAAAATGCCAATATTGATGATATATTGAACATGACGATTGATGATGCCATTGCATTCTTTGAAACTCATTTGCAAACAAAAATCGTCAGTAAATTACGGCCGCTTCAGGAAGTCGGTCTGGGATACGTCACTTTAGGTCAATCCTCATCTACCTTATCGGGTGGAGAGGCTCAAAGGATTAAACTGGCATCATTCCTTGTAAAAGGAACCACCAAAGAAAAAGCTTTGTTCATATTTGATGAACCTACTACAGGGCTTCATTTTCATGATATTAAAAAACTTTTAAAATCTTTTGATGCATTAATCGCAAGAGGCCATTCCGTGGTTGTAATTGAGCACAATATTGAATTTATAAAATGTGCGGATCATGTTATAGATCTGGGACCCGAAGGAGGTGAAAATGGAGGTAATCTTATTGCGTTTGGCACACCAGAGGTAATCGCCACAAATAATAATTCCCACACAGCACGCTACCTTCGTGAAAAATTACATTAGTACCCGATAAATACCCCTTTTTCCTCATTAAGGACCTAAGCAAAAGTTCTATTCTTTAATATTTATTATTATTAAATAATTGATAATCAGTATTTTACATAGGTATTACTATTTCTGGCACGCTGTTTGGTATTAAATAGATGAATGTAAATAGTTGCATTCGGAAATTTAAAACCTTATATCATGAGAAATTTAATATTCCTTTTTACGGCTATAGTTTTAGGTACTGCGAGTACTCTTGGGGCCACAGTGGAAGATAAGGTTGCGATACGCAATGCTTATAGATACAACAATTCTTTCATTTTTGTTGAAAATGGCATTACGTTTTCTGTATATCCGGATGGTGAATTCGATTTCTTTATAGACAACCGTATTAATGCAGGAGCTAATGTAAATTACGGAAGTGCCAACATTACATTCAATTCAGGCTATAATTATAACGCATTTGTACAGTACGATGATTATGGCGCAGTAATTCAAATTGAAAATGTACCCGTGTTTTACGATTATTACGGACGTGTTAATCGAATTGGCGGTGTTGACGTTTGGTATAGAAACGGTAGGGTAAGACGTGTGGGTGGCATGCATGTTTATTATAACAACAGAGGATACTACAGTCATTACACGGGCTATGTTAATGTATACAATCAATTTTATACCTACAGACCATATTACAACTATTTTGTAAGACCGGCTGTTGGCTTCTGCCTGGTTTATAACAGTCCGTACAGAAGATATTATAACCCTGTTAGATATACCTACTACAGACCTTATTACCATAATTACAGGAGAGCGTATGCCAAAGTAGGCCATCATTATGACCATAGCAACAATTACAATAGGCGCAGCAAGGTTTACAGAAATGATACACGCGTAGTTGCCAGGGAAAATAATTCCCGAAGAGGCGATAGCTATAGGAGCAGCACTTCAATGAGAAATGCAACATCGGTTGCACAAAGAGGAGCTGGGAATGGCGCAAAAAGAACTGTAAACAATACAGCTATTAGCAGATCTAATAGGACTGCATCCAATAGCACAAAAAGAACTGTTGCCAAAACCCCCGGAAATATTGAGGGTAATATGGTTAAAAATGATGCTAAAAGATCTGCACGTTCCCTGGCAGGCGGTAGAACTGTAACAAAAAGGGAAATAACAGCAGCTCCCCGGAGCAATACAGTTCAACGAAGCAGTTCAGCTTATAAAAGGCCACAAATATTGGCTACAACCAGCAGGACAACTAAAACAAGTACTGAAAACAAACGTAATATTGCATATAAGTCATCGGACAGGACTTCAAAAAGCAAAATAAATGAAAGGACAGGCAATGCCAACAGAATAACAAGCAGAAGCCCTTCCAGAAGTTCTAGTAAAAGTAATATTACACGAAGCAGAAATACAAAATTGAAATAAAGTTATAGTTTTAGGTTGGTTAGTTGTTTAACCCCACTGTGGATTTAAAAAGTCCTGGTGGGGTTTTTCTAAACCCTAAACCCCCAACAATTCCAACTGAAATCCTAATCTCAAGAAGTAAACATTACTTATTTCCCTTTCTGAAAAACCCCGATAAAACGGCATATACATCCTCCGAAATTTTATAACGGTAGAGGGCGCCTATATATATTGCCGTGATTAGTATACTCTTTAAAATAATGTTGACTAAAGGTTTAAAATCTAATTCTATAAAATAGAATATAGCCATCATCAAAATGAGAAGACCGGCAATTTTTGCAGTTTCACCCGTGAATGGCGTAATATTGAATTTTCGTTTTACATATACCAATTTTAGGCCGTTGTAGATGCAAATAGCCATAAAAGTGGCAAAAGCCGCACCGTTTAATCCGTATAAGGGAATAAGGAGCCAATTGAAAAGTATGGTAAAGAAAGCCAAAAGAACGCCCATAAATAACAAAACTCTGTAATAATCAGAATTGAATAGTATTGCGTTGTTATTTCCCAAAAGAGCATCGAGCAGTTTAGTAAATCCAATTAATAAAACAATGATATATCCTCCCCTGTAGGCTTCCGGTAGCAGGGCAAAAAAATCATTAAGGTTGAGTAGGATTAGAATAAAAATAAGCCCTGATACAATGAACAAGGTTAAAGAACTCTTCTGATATAGTTTTTTTAGCTCAGTTACATCATTCCTGTTAAGTATTTCAGCTGTCATTGGATAAGTGATCTGGTGCATGGCCCTTGCAGGGACCGCAATCACAGTTGCAATAAAAATAGCCACAGTATAATAGGCAACATTTTGAATAGGAATAAACTGGTTTATCATAAAACGATCTATCTCTAAAAGGATTACAGCCGTAGATCCGCCGAGAATGATTAGGATACTATAATTTACTATAGAACCGGCATTCTCCGGCCACTTAAAGCTAATTTTTGGCCTTCTGAGACTAAATGCATATAGCTTCATGAGCAAAGTTCTAAGGAGATATAAAACTACCAGGGCCTTTAAAAAAAAGTCTGCACCTATAGACCCCATATATAGAAGAATTAAAAGCAGGCTCACCCCTACTCTGACAAACACTTCTTTCATGAAATTTCCAAAAACCGATTTCATCTGAACTTTAGACCAGGCATAAAATATCTCAAAATAAGCCATAGCCATACCTATTAAAAAAATATTCCAGACATAGTCTTTAACAATAATGTTCTCTCTGGCCAGGAAATTGCCTATTATTTCATTGGCAAAATAACTTATGCCTGCCAGTGGGATTACAATAACCAATGGAAGAAGAACCATCAGGGTGAGAAAACCATCGGTGGATTTTGCATCATTAAAATTACTATAATATTTAACCAGTGTATTTGGCACGCCAAAGGCCATCAAAGGCATTAGAATTGCAGATGTGGATAAAATTACTCCTACAAGGCCATAGTACTCTTCGGTGAGAAAACGGGTATAAAGGAAAAGAACATTAATTCCTCCTATCGCAAATCCAAGATAAGTGATAGTAGTATTCTTTAAGGATTGTTTAAAAATTATTCCCATTCTAACAGTTCGGCCAGTTTTGCGGTTAGCATCTTTCTGTTATACGCTTTTATATTTACTGAAGAGACCATTAATTTACCTTCCTGATAAAGATGAAACCAATTTAAAAGTACAGTTTTAAGATCTGATAAAGCCATGTAATTAAAAACAAAACCGGAGTTTGTGCTATTTACAATTTCCGATACTTCCCAATCCTCGGGCCCTATGGCAAGGATTGGTCTTTTGGCAGCAAGGTACTCAAATAGCTTTCCCGGAATAATACCCCTGGTATCTGGTGAATCAATTTCAGCTAAAAGCAATAATTGAGAATGCCTCTGGTAATTCACCGCCTCCTTATGTGATACATATTCCTTAATACTTGTATAGGGTTTTAAACCATTATCCATAATACATTTTAAAACATCGTGGCCAACAACACCTATAAGGTTCAATTGAAAGGCATTGCGAAAATCTTCATTTTCATCAATGATCTCTGCCAATACTTTCCAAAGGTTTTCCGGGTTTCTACCGGTCAGCAATGAACCAATATGGGAGAGCGTAAATTTTTTGTCCAGGGCACTAAAGGGAAGGTCGCTTTCAGGAATATCATATCCATTGGTAATAACGTGGATTGGTTTTGAGGTAATTGATTCAAATTCGGCCTTTGTGGTATTACTCGTTACCAAAAGCCTGTCGCAAGAATTTGCTACTTCTTTTTCCAATTCGCGATGTTTTCTTTTTGAAGCATTAGTAAGCCTAAGCTTGCCGTGGTAACCAATAGAGGTCCATGGATCCCTGAAATCTGCAAGCCATTTGAGATCTAGGCTTTTTTTTAATTCCAAACCAATTAAGTGAAGACTATGGGGAGGACCAGTAGTAATTACAGTGTCTATTTGTTCTTTATTAATTATATCCTTCAAAAACTTTACTGAGGGCTTAACCCAGTACTTTCTTGCATCGGGAATAAACATATTTCCCCTTATCCAAAGCAGGGTTTTTTCCAATAAAGAAGGATTATGATCACTAATGATACCGGCACTTATCTGTTTGGTTTTATTTTTACTTAAAAATCCGGCTAAATGATAAGGCTCGAAGATTTTATTTTTATAAATAATGACATGGTCCGGAATTTCCTTACTTAGACTGATATCGGTAATAGGATACTTTGGATTTTCGGGGATATAGACAACGGGGTGAATTTGAAATTCTGGTAAATACTTAACAAACTTAAGCCATCGCTGAACTCCGGGCCCTCCTGCAGGGGGCCAATAATAACTAATGATAAGCACCTTATGCATTATCCCTCCTCCTTTTTTCGCCAACGAAATATTGAAACCACACCCCCTCCTAAAAACAAAATAATCATTAAAATGGAGCTCGCTAAAGTAATCTTACTACCTGTTTCAATTACTTTTGGCTCAAACTTCAATTCTACGGTATGGCTACCGGCAGGTATATGCAAAGCCCTTAACACGTAATTGACCTTAATATGATCTACCAGTTTACCATCAATATAGGCCTTCCAGTCCACAGGGTAGTACATTTCTGAAAATACTGCAAGTCCATCATTTTCATTGTTCGTGCTATATTTTAAATGATTGGGCTTATATTCCGTTAAGCTAATAGAGGCCAGGGAATCCTTTGGAAAATTAAACCGGTCTATTTCGGTAAAATCATTTGTATTTACAACTGCTTCGTTGAGGACATCCAAACTATCCAGTGCCATAATTTCTTCATTGGAACTCTGCACCTCAATGAGTCTTCTAATGAACCAGGCATTACCATTGGCTTCAGGATTTGCCAGTGCATATTTCTCACCTTCTTCATCTTGTTGAATTATATACTTTACGTTAAGCATATTCAGGACGCGCAGATTATTTTTATAAATATGGAAATCAAATAGATCCTGCATCCCTGCGGGTTTGGCAGCATGATAACCTCCAATGGACTGATGAAAATACGATGTCCTTGCCCCGTTAAGGCCTTCCGAAGGATCATAAACCCTGAATACACCTTTGTCTTGGGCAATTTGCTTATCCATTGACAATTGCTGAAAAGGCTGGTTCATTCTTTTCTGTCTGTCAAAATCTTTCTTATTTACATATCTCTGATCAATACCAACCAGGTCAAAAACCACAAGCAGGGCTAGCGTCAAAATAACCAAATTTTGCTTAACCCTACCCTTAAGGTATAGCCATATAGCCAATGCAGCTAAAAACACATAGATTAGAGAACGTATAGTATCATTAACATAAACAGCCTCCCTATCCCTTTTAATCATGGTCATTACCTCATCCCCGAAATATTTTTGATATGTACTATCATTTAATCCCGAAAAATCAAAAACGCTTTTTATTAAAAAGAGGCCAATGCCAATTGCAATGACAATAAGGAAACTCATTTTTAAAGCCCTGAGTTTCTTACTTTTTTCTTCAGAGGGTTTAAATACCTGCGCTAATGCCATTACCGCCAGGACAGGGGCACACAGTTCTACTATTACCTGAATAGATGAAACAGCCCTGAATTTATTGTAAAGCGGAAAATAGTCTATCATGAAATCCGTAAGAAGACCAAAATTCTTGCCCCAGGATAGAAAAAGTGAAAGTAAAGTCCCTCCTAATAACCACCATTTTAGACGACCTTTTACTAAAAAAAGACCGAGAACAAATAAAAAAATTACAATTGCACCAATATATGCAGGTGCTGCGACTCCGGGTTGATTTCCCCAATACAGGGGAAGAGCACTGCTAAATTCAAGAGCCCTTGTTCGGGGCAATCCTTGTTCTACCAGATATTCATATGCTTTGGATTCGGTTCCAAGGTCTTCATTATTGCTGCCTCCAAAAAGTCTTGGAACAAATAAATTGAGGGATTCAACAATTCCATAGCTGTATTGCGTAATATACTCTTTGTCTAACCCTTCTATATTTTCTTTGGGACTCCCATCCGGATTTATGGTAAGTGCCGATTTCCCCCGTGTGCTCCAATCTGCATATTCTTTGGTAGCCATAATGGATGTTGCATTAGCTGAAACACCCAAAACTACCGCTGCAATAAGCAGGCCTGTAGAAATGAAAAAGTGCTTTACTTTCTTTTTTTTAATAGCGTCAATTAAGTATGCAACGCCCAGAACTAGTACAAGCAACATAAAATAATAGGTCATCTGGAAATGATTTGCCCCAATTTCCAATGCCATTGCTATAGCCGTAAGAATAAAACCCCAGAAATACTTTTTCCTGAAGGTAAGTACAATACCCCCTAACAGCAGTGGCAAATAACCTATAGCATGTGCTTTTGCATTATGGCCCACTCCAAGTATGATGATGAGATAGGTAGAAAAACCAAAAGCCAGGGCGCCAAAGACAGCTAACCGATAATCCACTTTTAAGCAGCATAGCAAAACATAAAAACCCACAAAATAAAGGAATAAATAATCTGCCGGGCGAGGTAGAAATCGAATGGTCCTGTCTAACTTTTTGACGTAATCATGAGGATAATATGCCCCTAATTGATATGTTGGCATGCCTCCAAAAGCACTATTTGTCCAATAGGGTTCCTCATCCGTATATTTTCTAAAATCATTTTGTTCCTTGGCCATCCCGGTATATTGAATAATATCGGATTGGACAATTGTTTTACCCTGTAGCACAGGATAGAAGTATGCCAGGGAGGCAACAACAAAAAAAACAAGCGCAAAAAAATGATAAAATAAAGCCTTTGTACCTTTATTCATTGGTTGCTTCAGTGGTAATGGTTATTCAATTTCTTCAAAATCTATGAACTCCCCTAGATGTTCGGAATCCTTTTTCCTTTTTTGAACTGTTTTTTTGTCAATACGTATTTCACCTTCGTTAATAGTTTCTTCGTGATTTTGATAGCCTTGAAACTGTTCAAATCTTTCTTTAAAATGCTTCTCAGTCCTTCGTGCAGCATAAGCAAATATTTTAGGACCAAACCATTTAGCAAATAATTTGAACATATAGTAGACCAGAAGAATTATTAAAATAGTTCTTAAAAAACCCATAATGTCTCTATTCTATATATCAAAAATACAATTCCAGCGTTGTATTAACATTACAAAATTCATAAAATAATAATAAAATCTGCCTAATGTTTCGAGTTGTTGAACTAAAAAATCCTAAAAATGCTCTCTTTTTAGTAGCATTATTAGTCCCATTATTAGGTATCTGCCAATACACAGATGTCATAAATTCTAACCGTCCGGGTTTATCTGTAAGTGCCTATGCCGTAGGCAAAGGAGTGCCCCAGTTAGAATTGGGATTTTCTTATGAAAAGCGGGACCACTCAGATCTGAATTATGATTCTAATATATACGGCTTAGATTTTTCGGTTCGTTATGGATTGTTATTCGAAACTCTGGAACTTAATTGGGAAGGCACTTACCAAAACCAGAATATCACGTACAATTCCTTAGGATTTAATGAATCCAGGACCAATTTTTCAAGAAATCGCATTGGTGCCAAATATTTGTTATTTGATCCGTTCAAAGATCCGGAAAGAAATAAGCCAAACTTATATAGCTGGAGGGCCAATAACAAATTTCAGTTTAAAAATTTACTTCCGGCAATTTCCGTATATGCAGGAGCCAATTTTAACATTGGAGACAATCCATTTCATCCAACCGATCCCACGGTTTCTCCAAGGGCAATGGTTGCAACACAGAGCAGGCTTACGCCCAGATTTGTATTGATTTCGAATATTTCCTATGACAGGATTGCCACGGATGATCCGGAATTAGGTTACACTATTTCCCTCTCTCATGCACTTAGAAATCCTAAATGGAGTGTTTTTTTGGAAAATCAGGGTATAAGCAGTGATCGATATTCCGACGTATTGTTAAGAGGTGGTGGAGCTTATCTGGTCAATGAAAATTTTCAGGTTGATGCATTTCTGGGAGGCAGTTTCAAGGATTCTCCAAGTCGCCTTTTCGTTTCCGTTGGAGCGTCATACAGACTAGACCTTCATAAGGATGTCCTTATCCCTATTGAAGATCAGAAGGCCGGTGAAAATGGCGGGGAAATTAAAAAGAACTCTATGCGAAAAAGTAAAAATAACAAAAAATCCAAAGGGCGAAATAAAGGAAAAGGAGCTGAGGATATAGATCTTGGACCATCTAAGAAAGATTTGAGAAAGTTGAAGAAATCTTCCGACAATGGAGTGATTGACTTCTGATAACCACTTCTTCTTATAAGTTCATTGTTATCTGAATTCGTCAAATTTGTCTTAAAATTTGACTCCTTTATCAAATATCTCTTATCTTGACCACACAAATAAATGGTATGGTAAGGCTCAAAGAAGCTACTACAAAATCGGATCTAAAAAAATTTATAAAATTCCCTTTTGCCCTTTATAAAAAATCACCTTATTGGGTACCACCACTTATTTCCGACGAATTCGAAACATTTAACAGAGAAAAAAATCCAAACTTTAACAGTGCAGAAGCCAGGTTTTTTCTTGCCTACAAAGAAAATAAACTAGTCGGCAGAGTTGCCGCCATTATTAATTGGATAGAGGTTAATGAACAACAAAACTCTAAAATGCGCTTTGGGTGGTTTGATTTTATTGATGACTATGAAGTTTCACAAACATTGCTGGACAAGGTAGCTGAAATTGGAAAAAATAATAACCTGGCTTTTATGGAGGGACCGGTAGGTTTTTCGAATCTGGATAAAGTAGGAGTACTCGTTGAAGGCTTTAAAGATATGGGAACAATGATTACATGGTATAACCATCCTTATTATAAAGATCATTACGAACAACACGGCTTTGTTAAAGAGAAGGAATATATGGAGAATAGATTTCCTGCAAGTAATACTAAACCTGAACACTTTGTTAAAATACAAGCCCTGATAAAAAAGCGGTATGGTTTAAAAGAAATGAATTTTACAAAATCTGCAGATATCATGCCCTGGGCCGATCAGATGTTTGATCTTTTTAATGAGACTTATGCAAAGTTATCTTCATTTGTTCCTTTAACCGATGAGCAAAAAGCCTATTTTAAGAATAAATATATTGGCTTAGTTAATCCGGAATATATAAAGTTTGTAATTGACAGCAATAACAGGCTGGTAGCTTTTGCTATAGTAATGCCTTCCTATGGGTCTGCCCTGCAAAAAGCAAATGGCAGGCTTTTTCCATTTGGCTTTTTGTATCTTCTAAATGCAAAGAAAAATAGCAGAGATGTTATTTTCTACCTTATTGGAGTTCATCCTGAGTACCAAAACAAGGGAGTTACTGCTATAATTATGAATGAATACCACAAAGTTTTTCAGGAGAAAAAAATAAGGAATTGTTACAGAACCCCTGAATTAGAGGAAAACGTTGCTATCCGCCAAATGTGGAAACACTTTGACCCTAAAATATACAAGCGAAGGCGCACATACAGAAAACAGCTATAGTAACCTGCCTATTGAATACCAGACCTAACCTTGAATTGAAATCGCGTCTGAACTTATTCCCCCATAGCCGCAGCAACCGCGGCAGATAATCTCTTATAGGTGCCGTTTTCCAATCGATCTCTAATCGCAGAAAATGCATCCAGTGTTACAGCGACATCTTCCAAAGTATGGGTAGATGTTGGTATCATTCTCAATAAGATCATTCCTTTTGGAATAACCGGATATACTACTATGGAACAAAAAATACCATAATTTTCCCTTAGATCCTTAACCAAGGCCATAGCTTCAGGTATACTGCCATTGAGATAAACAGGAGTTACACAGCTTGTAGTTGTTCCAATATCAAAACCCCTTTCTTTAAGTCCATTTTGAAGGGCGTTCACATTTTCCCATAGCTTTTCTTTCAATTCAGGTTTCGTACGCAACATATCAAGGCGTTTTAAGGCACCCTTAACATAAATCATTGGAAGTGATTTTGCGAACATTTGAGACCGAAGGTTATACTTCAAATAATCTATAATTTCCTTGTCAGCAGCCAGGAAAGCACCAATTCCTGCCATAGATTTTGCAAATGTCGCAAAATATACATCTATATCGTCCTGAACCCCCTGTTCTTCACCCGCTCCGGCACCTGTCTTGCCTAATGTCCCAAAACCATGGGCATCATCCACTAATAACCTAAAATTAAATTCCTTCTTCAGAGCCACAATTTCTTTAAGCTTACCTTGTTCCCCGCGCATTCCAAAAACACCTTCAGAAATAACCAGAATTCCTCCACCGGTTTGTTCTGCCATTTTACTGGCGCGCTCCAAATTCTTTTTTAAGCTATCTATATCGTTATGGACAAATGTAAATCGTTTGCCCATATGCAGACGTACCCCATCAATTATGCATGCATGTGAATCTACATCATAAACAATGATATCATCTTTAGAAACAAGGGCATCAATTGTAGATAAAATTCCCTGATAGCCAAAATTAAGCAGATAAGCAGATTCTTTATGGACAAAATCGGCTAGTTCTCTTTCCAGTTGCTCATGAAAATCTGTATGACCACTCATCATTCGGGCACCCATAGGGTAGGCTGCTCCATATTCCGCTGCTGTTTCCCCATCCACCTTCTTAATTTCCGGTAAATTAGCCATTCCCAGATAATCATTAATACTCCAGGTAATTACATCTTTACCCTGAAATTTCATTCTATTTGAAATAGGGCCTTCCAATTTTGGAAAAACAAAATATCCTTCGGCCTGGGATGCCCATTTACCCAAAGGTCCTTTATTCTCTATGATTCTGGCAAATAAATCTTTCATCTGGCCTAGTTTGGTTAGTGCACAAAATTATGGAATTTTGATCACGATTCATAAATTATTTTAACTCTAAATAAAAAGGCAACAGTTACTAACTGTTGCCTTCAAAATATAAACTATTTAACCTATTTTACATATTCAACGGCTTGCTCTTCCTCAACATTTTTACTGTCAAAAAAGCCCTGGTCACTCATCCACTGATCATTGTATATTTTGCTCATGTATCTTGAACCATGATCAGGAAAAATAACAACTACATTGCTATTTTTGGTAAATTCACTCTCGGAGCTCAATTGCTTGACCGCCTGCATAACTGCGCCACTTGTATACCCCACAAAAATACCCTCTTTACAAGAAATTTCCCTTGCCGTATGGGCACTTTCCTCATCTGTTACTTTTATAAATTCATCAATAACCTTGAAATCAGTTGCTTCAGGAATTAAGTTCTTACCAAGTCCTTCAATTCTATATGGATATATTTCATCATTATCGAATTCGCCGGTTTCATGAAACTTTTTCAACACGGATCCATAAGCATCAACTCCTATGATCCTGATATTGGGGTTTTGCTCTTTTAAAAATCTTGCAGTACCGGAAATAGTACCCCCCGTTCCACTACACGCAATTAAATGAGTTATATTTCCATTTGTTTGCTCCCATATTTCAGGACCTGTAGATTTATAATGTGCTAAGATGTTCAGTGCATTAAAATATTGATTAATGTAGACTGATCCCTTGATTTCTTCATGCAAACGTTTTGCCACCTGATAATATGATCTGGGATCATCTGCACTTACGTGAGCAGGACACACATAAACTTTTGCCCCCATAGATCTCAGCATATCAATTTTATCTTTGGAGGATTTTGAACTTACAGCCAATACACATTCATATCCTTTAATAATACTCACCATCGCAATACTAAAACCTGTATTGCCTGAGGTAGTCTCTATAATTGTATTTCCGGGCTCAAGAATCCCCGTCTTTTCAGCTTGTTCTATTATATAAGAAGCTATCCTATCTTTGGAAGAATGTCCGGGGTTGAAGGCTTCTATCTTTGCAAAAAAATTACCTTTAAAAGGTTTTGTAATTTGGTTTAGCCTAACAAGAGGTGTGTTTCCTATTAAATCCAGGATCGAGTTATGCGCGTTTATCTTATTTTTCATAAAGAAAGGTTAGGTCGATATATCTTTTCTGCCAAAATATTATCTGGCGACAAAATTACTATTTTTTTTTTATTTACCTGTTTTACCTTCTAAATCTATCAGGAAACTATATTCTTTAGCTGTTTCTTTCAATGCCTCGAATCTTCCGGAGGCACCGCCATGTCCTGCATCCATATTGGTATAAAGAAAAAGTTTATTTTCATCCGTTTTATAAACTCTAATTTTCGCCACCCATTTTGCAGGTTCCCAATATTGGACCTGAGAATCATGTAAACCTGTGGTTACGAGCATATTAGGATAGTCCTGAACCACAATATTATCATATGGGGAATACGATTTCATATAGTCATAATGCTCTTTATTATTGGGATCCCCCCATTCATCAAATTCTCCGGTGGTTAGTGGAATTGTATCATCTAGCATAGTTGTGATGACATCTACAAATGGCACAGCAGCTATTACCCCATTATAAAGTTCAGGATTCATATTAACTATAGCACCCATGAGTAAACCGCCGGCTGAACCGCCATATGCATATAAATGTTCCTTACTCGTGTATTTTTTTTCAATCAAAAACCTGGAGCAATCTATAAAATCTGTAAACGTGTTTTTCTTATTCAGGAGCTTCCCCTCTTCATACCAAGGCCGGCCGAGGTATTCTCCACCTCGCACGTGGGCAATGGCATAAACAAATCCCCTGTCTAAGAGGCTTAACCTTGCCGAAGAAAAATACGGATCTGAGGTACTGCCATAAGAACCATAGCCATATTGTAAAAGCGGGCTGGTCCCATCTAATTTGGTGTCCTTATGATAGATCAATGAAACTGGCACTTTAGCCCCATCGCGTGCCTCTGCCCATATTCGTTTAGAAAGGTAATTCTCTTTATTAAATTTACCTCCCAAAACTTCTTGTTCTTTTTTTATTTCCTCCACCTTAGTATTCATATTAAAATCAATTATGGCATATGGTGAAGTCATAGAATTATATACGTAACGAAAACTTTCCGTATCAAAATCAGGGTTTGCATAAGGATATGCAACATAGGTTTCACTATTAAATGGGATATAATAACTGTCAGTATCATCCCATTTGGTAATTTTTAGTTTATTAAGGCCATTATCTCGTTCCGTGAGGACATAGTAATCCTTAAATATTTCAATATCCTCTAATAGAATATCCGGTCTGTGCGCAATAAACTCTTCCCAATTTTCAGAAGATGTATTTTTCTCATCAACCTTCATTAATTTAAAATTGGTGGCTTTATCCCTGTTTGTGAGGATATAAAAATTGCTTTCAAAATGATAGATAGAATATTCCAGGCCCTTTTCCCTTTGAGAGAACAATTTAAAATTCCCATTGGGCTCATCCGCGTTAAGTATTTGAAATTCCGATGTTAAAGTGCTATAAGAACCAATAATGATATATTTTCTGGATTTGGATTTGTAAACAAATGTATTGAAGGTATCATCCTGCTCATGGAATATTAATTCATCCTCCACACCAGAATTACCCAGTACATGCTTATATATTTTATCTGATCGCAAAGTAACCGGATCTTTCTTTGTATAAAATATGGTTTTATTGTCATTCGCCCAGGCGGCGCTTCCTGTGGTATTATCTATTTTATCCGGATAAATTTCCCCTGTAACAAGGTTCTTTATCTGAATGTGGTATTGCCTCCTGCTTATTGTATCTGTGCCAAATGCAGCAAGTTTATTATCGGGACTTACGGTGATACCTCTAAGATCAAAATACTCGTGCCCCATTGCCAGCTCATTACAATTAAAAATTATCTCTTCTGCGGCTTCCAGGTTATCCTTTTTTCGGGAATAAACAGGGTACTCCTTTCCTTTTTCATACCTGGTTATGTACCAATATCCATTAAGTTTATAAGGTAATGATGTATCGTCTTCCTTGATACGGCCCTTCATTTCTTCAAACAATTCCTCCTGAAAAGTTTTTGTATGCTCGGTTAAGGCATTGTAAAACTTATTTTCTTCTTCCAAATAGGCGATTACTTCCTTATTATCACGCTGGTTTAGCCAATAATAGTCATCCACCCGAATATCACCATGTTTTTCTAATTTTACAGGTATACTATTAGCTTTGGGGGCCTCAATAACTTCCATATTTTGATTTTGATTCTGACAAGCAATGGCCACTATTAGAGCAAAGAACAAAACGATTCTCCTCTTAAGAAAGTGGGTCATTATAGCAATTTTTGAAGGCGCAATTTAGTAATTTTGATTTTAGTAATAATAAAACGTAAAATATGTTTGGAGACTTAGCAGGAATGATGGGAAAACTAAAAGAAACCCAGGAAAAGGTAAAAGCAACAAAAGAACGATTGAATTCTGTCATTGTTGAAGAAAAATCGTCTGATAACCTTCTTTCCGTAACCATTACGGCCAATAGAACTTTGAAAGCTATTAATATTGATGATGAACTGCTGAAAGACAAGGAGCAATTGGAAGATTATCTCGTACTCATTTTAAATAAGGCAATAGATAAAGCAACACGGGTAAATGAAACAGAATTGGCAGCAGTGGCCAAAGATGGAATGCCTAATATTCCGGGTATGGATTCCTTTTTTAAATGATTGGTCCATAGGGTTTAGACGCCTGATCACAAGGTGAATTGTGCGTTTCCTTGTTTGTTAATTATGTATGATAGTTGGTAATTATTTAATACTTTTAAAAAAAAGCACTACATGATTAAGATTAATAAGGAAGATAACAACACCTATAATTTTTCTTTAAATACCACCAATGGCAACACCTTGTTTTATAGTGTTGGATTTACTAGTAAAGAGGAGATTAGGAATGTTGTCAGTAGTTTGGATCAGCTCGATAAACAGCATTACATCTTTGAACGGAAGACAGACCATGATGGAAACTTTCTTTTTAATCTGAAAAACAAAAATGGACAACTCATTGGAAATAGCCAGCTTTATGGATCCGAAGCGGGAATGGAAAATGGCATAAAAAACCTTAAAAAAAGAATAGCTACCCTTAACAAGTCTGATTACTTAGAGGGTTTTTAAAGTTTTCAGCAAAGTATCGTGCATTTGATCAGTATAGTCCATATGAGTTACTATTCGAAGTTTCGAACTACCCATTCCAATTAAATGTATGTCCTTTTCCAGAAGTTTTTCAATAAAAGCCTGCTCCCTCAAATAATCTTCGTTTATTTCAAAGATTATAATATTGGTCTCTATGGGTTCCACTTTCTTTGTAAAAGGCAAACCTTGTAGTATAACACCAATTTCTTTAGCTTTTCTATGATCTTCCGCTAGTCGCTCAATTTGGTGATCCAGTGCGTAAATGCCCGCCGCGGCCATAAAACCAGCCTGGCGCATACCTCCCCCCAAAATTTTTCTAATTCGTAATGCCTGGTCTATCATTTCTTTGTCGCCTACCAAAACAGAGCCCACAGGGCATCCCAGCCCCTTGCTCAGGCAAACACTGATGGTATCAAATAATTCGCCATATTGTTTTGCAGATTCCCCTTTTTCAACCATTGCGTTCCATATCCTTGCCCCGTCCAAATGATAAGCAAGACCATGCTTTTCACAAACCTTTTTAATACGTTCGAGTTCAGAAAAATCCCAACATGCTCCGCCGCCCTTATTGGTAGTATTTTCTACGCACACAAGAGAAGTCAAAGGGCTATGATAAAAATCCGGAGGGTTTATAGCTTCCTCCACCTGGGCTGAGGTCATCATGCCCCGGTAACCATCTACTAATTTACAGGAAACTCCGCTATTAAAACTCACTCCCCCTCCCTCATAATTATAAACATGGGCATATTTGTCACAAATCAATTGATCTCCGGGATTGGTATGCAGTTTTATCGCAGTTTGATTGGTCATAGTGCCACTGGGAAAGTAAAGTGCTGCTTCCCTGTTAAACATAGCAGCCACCTTTTCTTCCAGCCTGTTAACTGTGGGGTCTGCCTTAAAAACGTCATCACCTACCTCTGCAGACATCATAGCATCCAGCATTCCGGGTGAGGGTTTGGTAACCGTATCACTGATTAAATTAATTTTCATGTGTCTGGTGTTTCTTTCTATTCCATACAAGCCATCCCTATGGGAGATCCATCCGGTATTTTAGGTGCTTCTATAACCTTAAATTCTGCCGGTTCGCTATAAAAGTAATCAATCCTTCTGATCATTTCCCGGACATCCAAATCATCTTTGCCGGCCTGCAGGCTTGCCTTAATTGATTTAAGTTGGTGATTTGCTATGGCATTTACCTGGGGATGAACAGCTTTATGGGCTGCCAGGTTCATAATATGATAAAGTACCCGGTAATTGATTGACCTCTGGACTTCATTAAAATATGGGTCTTTCAGGTCTTTGGCAATGGTATTTTGAACCAATTGGTCAAGGACATACTCCAATCCAATTTGCTGGGTATCCAGGCTTTTCTGTTGGATTAATCGCGATGTCCTTTCAGGGTGCAACAATACCCCTAAGGTCATATCCGAAGCTGTCTCAGGGGCAGAAAGGGCATCAAAAGAAACTCCTGTCCTGCCTTTAAATGATTCCCTGGTCCTGGGATATCCAATAGCTCTAGGCGGAAACAATGATAATTTGTCCTCCGGGATGGCAATTTCATTTGCATCTAATGTTTTTAGTAACACTTTAAGCGCTTTAACCTGCAGAGCTTTATCCACAGTTTCAACCGTTTTCTGACCATCGCCTTTCAAAGCATAGTTATAGTCCAGGCCACCAATCATTTTGGCTACTGCTTCTGTCTGATATCTGTGAAAAAAATAAAGTGGGGCAAAAACATCTTCCAAAGTGGTATTTGGTTCATTTTTTCGAATATTGTCTATAGAAAAATTCCCAATGGCTATTTCCCTGATCTTCAATACGTTTTCCAGCTCCGCACCTGCATTCTCACCGTTGTCCCACAAATGCGCCAATGCATGTGCCCCGCCCAGAGGCCTTGCGTCCTGGTCGGAAATAAAGCGAAATCCATTATTGATGGACTCCTCCAGTATTTTGTTCAGGGCTTGCTTTTCGTCCGTTCCTTTTGCAAATTCAGAATAGGAATAGGCTACAGTTGTTTTATCCCATTCTCCTATTCCTGTGTCATAAGCCTCGGAAAAATCAATCTCCCCATTCACAATTTTAAACTTAGGATGCGGATAATCCATTACAGAGGCTCTTTGATTGGTACTTGCCGCGAAATTATGCGTAAAGCCAAGTGTATGACCTATTTCGTGAGCAGACAATTGTCTGATTCTTGCCAATGCCAAATCCAGCATTGCATTGTAATTATCATCCCGCTCTTTAAAAGACTGGTTCATCAAAGCCTGCGCTATTAAAAAATCCTGTCTGATCCTTAAACTTCCCAAACTTACATGACCTTTTATTATCTCACCTGTCCTGGGATCTGTAATACTGCTGCCATAGCTCCAGCCCCTTGTAGATCGGTGTACCCATTGAATAACATTATACCTGACATCCAAAGGATCTGCCTCATCCGGCAACATCTTTAGCTGAAATGCATCTTTATAGCCTATGGCCTCAAATGCCTCATTCCACCACTTGCCCCCCTCTAATAAAGCCGATCTTACCGGTTCGGGCGTGCCGTTGTCCAGGTAATAAACAATAGGCTCAACGGCTTCACTTACTGCAGCCTCCGGATTTTTTTTAGACAAACGGTGTCTGGTAATGAATCGTTTTAAAATAGATTCCTGGACCGGTGTAGCATAGTCATAATATGAAAAAGGGTAGGATCCGCTTCTTGGGTCAAAAACCCGTTCTTTATAATTTTCATCGGGTAATTCAATGAATGAATGATGTTGCGCTACAGTGACCAGATTTGGGTTCGGGGTAACTGATCTGATAAAGTTTCCTTTGGGTTCTCCCTTGAAAGTAAGTGTTACATCAAACTCCATATTTTTTGGAAAGGCCTTCGTTCTTTCAAGTGCCATGGCACTTTTGGTCTTATCAAGCTTGTAAGTCCCCTGCTTTTTTTGCACGAGGGTATCTGCCACCCCAAAAGCATCCTGAATTAAAAAGTCGCTTAGATCAATGATGTACTTACCGTTTACTTTTTCCACTATTTCAAAACCAAAAAGTACAGATTTGGCAAAAGCCTGTTCCACAGATTTTTTTTCCAGATTATTGTCCGTAAGTGCCCTGTATTTTAAATTGGGTTGAATCAGAAGAAGTTTATTTCCCGCCTTTTTAAAATACACAACTTGCTCATTTCCAAGTTTCCCCCTATCCATACCTATATCATTACTTCCTATGCCACTACTCAAGGAATAAACATATAGAAAAGGCTTTTGAAGATCATCAATTTCCAGAAAAATCTTATCACTGGCTGCATCGTAATAAAAATCATAAAACCCTTCAAATTTTTGAAATGCTTTGCTTCCTTCAGTGAATTGCGCATTGGTAAATTGACATATGGCAAGCGCCATAATAAAGGACAAAATGTTTCTCATAGTCGGAAATTAAGGGCTAAATTTAGATAAATTCCACTAATAACTTAACGAAACTTGCTACTTATTGAAAATAATTAAATCCGCATTAATTTGTGGGTTATTTTAATTTATAACTAAAAAACAAGTACGATTATTTTGAATTATCCATTCATAAGCTTAGTAAAATCCACTATATTGATAAAAAGTAATTTGTATGACAAAAATCAAAAATCAGATCTTTTCATCCTACCTAAGAAATCCATCATTATATGATGAAATTTATGATAATGATGGAAATGTAAAAGAGGTTTACAAAAAGCTTTTTGATTTATATGGGGAGCATTCCATAGAAGATTATGCCAGCCTTAACGTCAAAGCCAGGTCTTCTTTCTTTAATCAGGGTATTACATTTCAGGTTTATAGCAAGAAAAAGTCTCAGGAAAAAATATTCCCATTTGATTTATTTCCCAGAATAATTGATCCAAAAGAATGGGACTTTATAGAGCGTGGTGCAATTCAACGCAGTAAAGCACTTAATCTTTTTCTTTGGGATATTTATCATGAAAAAAAAATAATCAAGCAAGGCCTGATACCAATGGAACTAATAAGTTCCTCAGGGAATTACTTGCACCAAATGATGGGAGTAGATCCTCCGGGCGATATATATAATCATATCTCCGGAATAGATATTATCAAACACAATGATGGTAATTATTATGTATTGGAAGATAATATTCGCTGTCCTTCCGGGGTAAGTTATGTTATTTGTAACCGTACCGCTCTTAAAAGGGCTCTATTTGGAGTTTTTAACCATTATCAAACCCATACGGTCACTGATTATGCCGAAAATTTATTGGAACTACTTGAAACAACTAAACCCCATGGGGTTGATATACCGGTATCTGTTGTTATTACTCCGGGGATGTACAATTCTGCCTATTATGAGCATTCATATCTGGCAAAAACAATGGGTGTTGAATTAGTTGAAGGCCGTGATCTTTTTGTAGAGAATGATTTTGTGTATATGAAAACTATCAGAGGTCCTCAAAAGGTAGATATTATTTACCGCCGTATTGATGATTTATTTATTGATCCCTTAGAATTTAAACCCGATTCTACATTAGGGGTTCCCGGCTTATTCGCAGCATACAAAAAAGGCAATGTAACGATAGCCAATGCTCCCGGAACAGGAGTCGCTGATGATAAGGCAGTTTATACATACTTGCCGGAAATAATCAGGTACTATTTAGATGAAGAACCCATCTTGAATAATGTTCATACATACCATTGCAACAGACCGGACGAATTAAAATATGTTTTGGACAACATTCAACGACTGGTCATCAAGCCTGTAGACGAGGCTGGCGGATACGGAATCTCAATTGGCAATAGATTGACCAAAAAAGAAATTGAAAAGGTAAAAAAACAGGTTAAGTCAGATCCAAGAAGATATGTAGCACAGCCCATTATGTCTCTTTCTGTGCACCCTACCTATATTGCAGAAAACGAATCCTTTGAACAACGGCATGTAGACCTTAGAGTATTTACCGTACTAGGTAAAGATAAAGAGTTTGTACTTAAGGGAGGTTTGACCAGGGTGGCTTTAAAAAAAGGAAATTTAATAGTTAATTCATCGCAGGGAGGTGGTTCCAAGGACACCTGGGTTCTAAAAAAATAAATAAATTATGCTTGCAAGAGTAGCAGATAACCTTTTTTGGATGGGCAGATACATTGAACGCTCTGAACATATTGCCAGATATCTAAGCGTTAATTATTTTTCTTCCCTTGATGCTCCTAATGATTTGTCTCAATCCAGGCAATTTGTATTGCGATCTATGCTATTTATGGTTGGCGAGCCGCAACTAGATCAATCCGCAGATATTAGTGAAGAGGAAGTACTTTTTAATATTGGTCTGAACCCCGAATCAGCATATTCAATAATTAACAATGTAAAAAATGCACGCGAAAATGCCAATAGCGCCCGGGATCTTATCTCTACCGGGCTATATGAGTCTATAAATAAATTTTATCATTTTATAATAAACTACGATCCCGCTGTTCTTGTAAAAAATGGTCTTCATGACTTTACAACAAATGTTACCGAAATGACGGCCATTTTACGTGGTAAAATTCGCGGCACATTATTACACAATGAGGCTTATGCAATAATAATGATGGGCGTAAATATTGAAAGAGCTACTCAGATAATTCGAATGATTAATGCCAAATATCGTGATGCACTGGAAGCACAAGGCAGCTATGGAGATAAGTTTAGCAATAGTTTTGAGTGGACTACCTTATTAAAATGTGCTGAATCATATGATATGATGAGGCGTTTGTATAAAAAACCTCCTAACAGCATCTCAACTTTGGAATTCTTGATTTTAAACCCAAACTGCCCAAGATCTATTATGAATAGCCTAAACCAGGTTTATAAACATATTAGGGAGTTAGACACAAGCAAACACTACAATAAAAATGCTACGGCATTCCTGGTTGGCAAAGTAAGATCAGAGTATGAATATAAACACATTGAAGAAATAGAAGGGGATATTCAGAGTTTTATTGAAGATATACTTAGCAGTTTAGTGCAAATCAGCACAAAAATGGAAAAGGAGTATTTCAACTACTAAAATCATTTTCTATCACCTACCTTAGTACGGCTATAAAATACTTATGTCATTAGAATATTCCATTGTTTATAGAGCTGAAAACCATTATGATTCATGGATTACAGATGCACATTGGCAATTTCTCATCATTCCTGAAGAAAATGATACACAAACTCATATCAAAATAGATTTTAAAAACTCCGTTCATGCTATTAATGAACATTCTGTAAACGGTTATGGTTTCAACACTATCCGTGTACAACCAAGGGAAAAATTTAAAGACATTTCTTTTGAAGCCAAATTCAGTTTAGTAAAAAAGAAGGTTAATCCTTTTGATTTTGCAGATGAATTCAGCAGGGAACAAGCTTTTAAGAAAGTTCAGGAATTGGAATTTAAAGTAGACTTTGAACCCTTTCTAAGAACAACGCATTTTACGGCCATTCCGTCAAATCATGACAAAATATTCAGCTTTAATGAATCCAAGTCTATTTTTGAAAATCTTCAGGATCTCAATCAATGGGTTTTTAATCACATCTATTACACAACCAATGTTACGGATGTCAATACTACTTTGATAGAAATTATCAGTAACAGACATGGGGTTTGTCAGGATTTTGCCCATTTGTTTTGTGCTTTAGCCAAGCAAAATGGAATCCCTGCTAGGTATGTTTCGGGATATCTCCATCAGGGAAATGGATATTTTGGAGATTCACAAATGCATGCCTGGACCGAAGCTTATGTTCCGGGCATAGGCTGGTTAGGCTTTGATCCAACGAATAACCTAATTGCAAGTGACAACCATATTAAAGTCTCACATGGAAAAGATTATAATGATTGTTCTCCATTAAAAGGAGTAGTTTACGCAAGTGGAAAAAATAAAACCAAACATTCTGTGCAGGTTGTTGCTCAACAGCAGCAGTAATAAAAGTAAATGATTTAATAATCATCAAATACCAAATAAAAGATTATTATTTTTGAATGAAAATTTAAATAGATGGTAACAACGGATCAGCAGAAGGATCTTTTTGAACGCCTTGGCGCGTTGAGGAGGTATCTTTGACATAGATGCCAAACTAATAGAAATAGAAAACGAGGAGGAAAAAACCCTGGCTCCGGATTTTTGGGACGATCCCCAAAGTGCGCAGTTGCAAATGAGACTTGTACAATCCAAAAAAAAATGGGTTACAGATTTTAATGCCGCAGAAGGTTTCGTAAACGATCTGGAAATTCTGATGGAATTTGCGAAGGAAGGTGAAGTCTCGGATGAAGAAGTAACCAATCAGTACCAAATTGCCTTAGAGGCCATAGAAAATCTCGAATTCAGAAATATGCTCTCTGAAGAAGGGGATAATATGACCGCAATTCTACAAATTACCGCTGGTGCGGGGGGGACTGAAAGTTGCGACTGGGCTGCCATGCTAATGCGGATGTATATGATGTGGAGTGAGAAAAATGGCTTTAAGGTAAAAGAACTGAACTATCAGGAAGGTGATGTAGCAGGTATTAAAACTGTTACCTTAGAAATTGATGGTGAATATGCATTTGGCTGGCTTAAAGGGGAAAACGGTGTTCATCGTCTGGTGCGTATTTCGCCATTCGACAGCAATGCCAAAAGGCATACCTCTTTTGCATCTGTGTACGTTTATCCATTGGTTGATGATAGTATTGAAATAGAAATAAACCCATCGGATATAGAAATTACCACTTCCAGATCAAGCGGAGCTGGCGGACAGAATGTAAATAAGGTAGAAACAAAAGTACAACTGGTACATAAACCTACAGGCATTCAAATTTCATGTTCCGATTCCAGGTCGCAGCACGATAACAGAGCTACTGCACTTAAAATGCTAAAATCTCAACTATACGAGATTGAATTGCGCAAGAAGCAAGAAGCCCGAAGCGAAATAGAATCTTCAAAAATGAAGATAGAATGGGGATCGCAGATAAGAAATTACGTTATGCACCCATACAAATTAGTGAAAGACGTTCGTACAGGACAAGAAACCGGTAATGTGGATGCTGTAATGGATGGCCAAATTAATGAATTCTTAAAGGCCTACCTTATGGCGATGGGCCAAAAGGAGGTTTAGATCAAAAAAATATCAATATAGGACACAAGCATACAATAATTAGCCAATAATGATAAAAATCTATCACAATCCAAGATGTCGAAAATCCCGGGAGGGATTGGCAATAGTTGAAGCTTCAGGGGAAGATTTTGAAATTATTAACTATCTTGAGGAAGTACCCGGAAAGAAGGAGTTTCGGAAAGTCTTAGGTTATTTGTCTTTAAGTCCGGAGCAGTTAATACGAAAAAATGAAGCAATCTGGAAAGAAAAATTCAAAGGAAGAGTTTTATCTGATGATGAACTTATTGACGCTATGCTTGAATACCCTAAATTAATAGAACGGCCAATAGTAATTAAAGGAGATAAGGCAGTAATTGGCAGACCCCCCGAAAAAATAATTGAACTATTAAAGTGAGGCTATAGTAGAAAAATTTAAGAGGTGTCCTGTAATAATGGTAATTATATTATAATTTTGTCTGATCTCCCAGTGCTTTTAACATTGATTTAAGCACAGGGTAATAATACATAGTTTAATTTTATCGAATATTGAAAATAATGAAGTTTGATCGCAACTATTTTGTTTTAGTCTTTTTGCTCCTGGCAATAATGCCTTTAGCAAACGCTCAGTACGGTTATAATAATGGGTATAACAATCCATATAACCGGGGTCGGCAGAGTCCAATACCTCGCACCCCGGAACCTGAAAGAAAGCCTGAAAACCTTACCGCAGAAGAAATCGTGGATAGAGAAATGCCAAAAATAATTGAGGCAATAGACCTGAATGATTTTGAGCAGGCTGTAGTTTCGGCTATACTTACGAAGTATGTGCAACAAAGCATTGAACTCCAAATTTTGAAGTTACCGGCAGATAAAGCCAGAGAAGCGGCTGAAAAAATACGCGAAAATCAAAAAGATGAATTGCAGGCTGGTCTTCCGGAAGAAAAATTTAACAAATTGGTAGAACTTCAAAAGCAAGGGTATAAAAAATTAAAAAAGCAAAAGAAAAAGAAAAAGAAAAAGAAAGAGAATTCTGACGATATAGAATAATAATTCTAAATCCGAAGTAACTATTTCTTTATTCCGTGTTATTGCCTATCATACAAGTTCTAAATACATTTAATCGCACATTTCTTAATCAATAATCACAATTGCACTTAGCCAGCTTAAGGTGCAAACCTGCCGTTCACTGGAATCCTTATGTCGTTTAAGGAAGAATGTTTCCGCTCTTTAGTTATTTATAACAACTTTGAGTCAGGATAATACATGCCTGGGTCATTATTAATAACTATGGATCAATATATATTTTGGATTAATAAAATTATGGGAAGAAAAACCAAAAAAAATGCAGGAGCATTCAAAATAAGTTTTCTAATTGCCTTAAGTTGCTTATTTATCCATTTGAATGTGTATTCCCAAAGACCGGATCCAATTACAATTACCGGAAAAGTAATTGATTCTGAAACTGGCGAATCGCTTGAATATGCAACCCTGGTTTTACAATCCGCGGAAAATCCGGAGCGTATTACCGGCGGGTTAACTGATGCCAACGGCCAGTTTAGTGTAGAAACCGCGCCTGGTCAATACAACATAAGAATTGAATATATTTCCTATAAAACATTTGAACTCAAAGCCCAGAGCATAAGGCAATCAACAGATTTGGGAACCATAGAATTACAAATTGATGCCGAGCAATTAGAGGAAGTAGAAGTAATAGGAGAAAGAACAACTATAGAGCTTCGACTTGATAAGAAAATATACAATGTAGGCCAGGATCTTACAGTAAGGGGCGGGTCTGTAACAGATGTTCTGGACAATATCCCATCTGTTACGGTAGATGTTGAAGGAAATATTAGTTTGAGAGGAAATGAAAGTGTCAGGATACTTATTAATGGTAAGCCTTCTGCCTTATCAGGAATTAATCCTGAAACATTGCAGCAATTACCGGCTGAAACGATTGAAAAAGTGGAGGTTATCACAAATCCATCCGCTCGTTATGATGCTGAGGGTACGGGAGGTATTATTAATATAATACTGAAACAAGGAAAAAGTTCAGGTTTAAACGGATCTGTGAATCTTTTTGCCGGCTACCCTGATAATTATGGTGGAGCCCTAAGTTTAAATCTTAGGCGGGAAAAATTTAACTTTTTCTTCAATACAACTTATAGATACCGAAATGCACCTGGCAATGCCTTGTTTGAGCAGGAAAACTATAATCCTGATGGCTCTACGGATAGTTTTCAAAATGAAATCCGTGACTACCAAAGGCAAAATGAAGGATTTAATAATAATTTTGGTTTTGAACTATTTATAAACTCTTCGACAAGTATTACCAATTCTTTTGTTTACAGGACTTCTACTGGTGAAGACACTATAAATATTGATTTTTTTAATTTTGACTCTATTGGGGATCCTACTGTTCAGCGTAATAGGTTTACAACTGAGGGAGAAGATGAAAATGACATTCAATACTCGTTCAATTTTGCAAAGAAGTTTGATGATGAAGGACACGAATTAGTAATTGATTACCAGTTTTCAACGGGTTCAGAAGTTGAAAATGCCATTATAAATGAAATAGTGCTCAATGAGAACGAGAGACTTCCGACAGAGCAGACCATTAATGATGAAAGTCAAATAAATCAATTGGTCCAAATGGAATATGTGCTTCCCTTTAGCAAGGATAAGCAGTCACAATTTGAATTAGGTTACAGAGGGACTTTTAACACCTTTGATACAGATTTCAAATTCGGACTATTTGAGGACGGCAATTTAATAAGTGATCCCAATTTCAGTAACCGGCTTATTTACACGGAAAACGTAAATGCGGCATACGTACAATTAGGTAGAAAATTCAATAAATTCAATGCTCTTGGGGGATTGCGTATGGAAGCTTCTGATATAGGGATAGAATTGGTAACTACCAATGAAGTAAATAATAAAAATTATGTGGACTGGTTTCCATCCCTTTTTCTAGGTTATGATTTTTCTGAAATGGATAAAATAAGTATGAGTTACAGCAGAAGGTTAAGAAGGCCCCGCTCACGATTTATCAATCCATTTCCTTCCAGATCAAGCAATACCAATTTATTTCTTGGTAACCCGGATCTTAATCCTACTTATACGAATGCCTTTAATTTAGAATATCTGAAACGATGGGAAAAGGTAACTTTTACAAGTTCGGTCTATTACAACTATTCAACAGGTGTATTTCAATTTATAACCCTTGAAACGGGAGATTTTGTAGAAATTGAAAACCCCGATGATCCTGATAATCCGGTTTTCGTACCTGTACAGGTCAGAACCCCCATTAATCTGGCAACGGATACTCGCTATGGAATGGAATTTACAACTGTCTACGTTCCTAAAAGGAACTGGCGCTTTACTTTGAATTTCAATATATTTGATCAAAAATTACGTGGAGACTATACCTATACCAATTCTCAGGATGAGGAAATAACACAGGTCTTTGATGCGGACAACCTGGCATGGTTTACCAGGTTTAGCGCTAAAATTCCGCTCCCGGGGAAAATAGATTTTCAGGCCAACCTGTTTTACAGAGGCCCTACGGAAAATGCCCAAAGCCTGAGTAAAGGAATTTTAAGTACCAATTTGGCGTTCAGCAAGGACGTAATCAAAGACAAGGCCACCCTTTCACTCAACGTAAGTGATCTTTTTAACAGCAGAAAAAGAAGAAGTGAAACCCGAACAGAAAACGTGTTTACCTACAGTGAATTCCAGGGGCGGGAAAGACAAATAACTTTATCTTTTTTATATCGGTTCAATCAACAAAAGAACCAAAGGAACGGTAGCGGAAGAAGAAATGGTAATGGTGAAGATTTTGAATTTGAAGGATCTTAAATGGAGTATCCTTAAAGTAAAAAGAAGCCTGTCGGCTTCTTTTTTTATTTAGTACGTTCGGCTCTTCTTGCTTCGCGTTTTTCTTTCCATAATTCCATAAGATTGCCTCCCAGCCAATATGGAACAACAAATAATAATAAAAACATCATTAACCAAAATCCTATAGTAACAATGGTTAAAAAAGCTAAAAATCCCAAATACTGATCAAATTCGAACATATCTTATTCTTTGGAATACAAAGATAGTTTGAAAATAGTGATTTCAACAAATCAAAGTCAAAAAAAATTGAATCACACGAAATTTCAAGCTGCAACGGTCAAAATAACCCTTTGTATCTTATCTTTGCAGGTATATAAAAATATGCAAATATGAGCTTCCGAATTGAAAAAGACACCATGGGTGAAGTAAAAGTTCCTTCAGATAAATACTGGGGTGCACAAACTGAAAGATCGCGAAATAATTTTAAAATTGGCCCTGCTGCTTCCATGCCCCTGGATGTGATCATGGGATTTGCCTATTTGAAGAAGGCCGCAGCATATACCAATTGTGAATTGGGGGTTTTAACTATTGAAAAAAGGGATCTTATAGCCCGGGTTTGCGATGAAATCCTTGAGGGAGACCATAATGACCAATTTCCTCTTGTGATATGGCAAACCGGTTCCGGAACTCAGAGTAATATGAATGTAAATGAAGTAATTGCAAACAGGGCTCATGAATTGGCAGGAAAAACTATTGGTGAAGGAGAAAAAACAATACAGCCAAATGATGACGTAAATAAATCGCAGTCATCTAATGATACCTTTCCAACGGGTATGCATATTGCCATTTATAAAAAAATTGTAGAAGTTACTATCCCGGGACTGAAACAATTGCGAAATACCCTAAATAAAAAAGCAGAAGCATTTAATAATGTGGTTAAAATTGGCAGGACGCATTTAATGGATGCAACTCCATTAACACTAGGCCAGGAATTTTCGGGTTATGTTTCTCAAATAGACCATGGATTAAAAGCTCTTAAAAATACTTTGGATCATTTAAGTGAATTGGCATTAGGCGGGACAGCAGTGGGAACAGGATTAAACACGCCTAAAGGCTACGATGTTCTTGTGGCTAAATATATATCGGAATTTACGGGACTTAACTTTAAAACAGCTCCGAATAAGTTTGAGGCGCTTGCTTCACATGATGCCCTAGTTGAAAGTCATGGGGCTTTAAAACAATTGGCCGTCTCCCTGAATAAAATTGCCAATGATATTAGAATGATGGCATCAGGGCCCAGATCCGGTATAGGAGAAATCATAATTCCTGCTAACGAACCGGGAAGTTCAATAATGCCGGGTAAGGTAAATCCAACCCAATGTGAAGCACTTACCATGGTTTGTGCGCAAGTTATGGGCAATGATGTTGCTGTTACTATAGGAGGAACACAGGGGCATTATGAGTTAAATGTTTTTAAACCGGTAATGGCTGCAAATGTTTTACAATCTGCTCAGCTATTGGGAGATGCTGCTGTAAGTTTCGATTTAAATTGCGCGGTGGGTATTGAACCCAACCATGACGTAATAAAAGAGTTATTAAATAATTCCTTAATGCTTGTAACAGCCTTAAATACAAAAATTGGATATTATAAGGCCGCCGAAATAGCAAATACCGCACATAAGAATGGTACCACCTTAAGAGAAGAAGCTGTTAATCTGGGATATGTTACCGAAGAAGAATACGATGAATGGGTTAAACCGGAAGAAATGGTCGGTGGTCTTAAATAGAATTTTCTATTGTCGCTTTACCTGTTTAGTTATCAGCATTCCATTGATGTACAGGGGAATATTTAGTGAATTTGTTTCAAATCACGGGAGAAAGAGATTTGATTTAGTATAATTCCAATAAAAAAGGGCCAACCCTAAGATTGACCCTTTTATATTTATGGATAGTGTTTATTACTTTAATGCGAACTTAGATGTTCCAAGTAATTTTAGTTTGTCATCATAAACATTCACCATGTAATTTCCTTTTTGGAAATCTCCTGATGGCTTATTTATAAAATCACATACATCCAAATTATTATTCTCGTAATAGAATGCAGTTTCTTTGCTATAAGATACGCTAGCTCCGTCTTCACTGGACTTACTTAATCCACCGCCCAGAACGTTACCCTGAGGATCTAAAACCTCAACCAGAAATTCTCTGTCACCAGCTTCGGCTATTACATTATCAGCAACCGTAAAACAGATTTTAAATTTATCCGTACTCTTTGCTCTTGAAGTAGAAACCAATTTACCATTGTTGCGCTCTCTAACTGCATCTACAGTGAAAGAAGACAGATTCAATGCTGAACCTCTTTCCACAGCATCGGCCAATTGCGTATTTTGAACAACTAACGAATCATTAAATACCGTTTGCTTCTCTAATTCAACAAAAGTACTGTCTCTCTGCATTGCAATTAAAGTATTAGACTGGGTCAAAGAATCTACCTGACGTAATAATTCCTCTCTTTCAGCCTTAAGTACATTTACCTGCCTTCTATACCTGGAAAGAGAAGCGATATCAGCTTTCATTGTCTTAACAGAGTCAATATATTTAGCAATTCTATCTCTTGCGGATACCAATTCCTCATTTGTAGCATTGCTTTCCAGGATAGCCTTATCGTATTCAGATTTTAAACTATTTAAATCCTCTACAACAAGATCTTTCTCCTGCGTAAGAGCCATAGTTGTCTTTTTCTTATCCTGATAGAGACTAACAGTGTAAATAATAGTTGCTAATAGAACTACGCCTAATAAGCCAGCTATAACTTTTAATCCATTGTTACTTTTTGTTTCAGTCATAATGTAAATATTAATTAACCTTTTTTATTACTTTTTATAAAGTAGTTGTTTGTATCAGTCTATATACGGTTTAGATTTGCTTTTAGATTTTTCTTGCCAAAATTTATTAATTAATTTTAACGCGTATTTCCTGATATTAGGTCTGGTAGTCCTAAAATTCGATACAAATACTATCTATCTATGAAAATCATACCTTTCAGACCAGGCCTTGCCAAATACTTCAGAGATTTGAATTTATCATGGCTGGAGAAGTATTTTTACGTAGAAAATAAGGACACCGAATTACTGGAGAATTGCGAAAACAGTATAATTAACAAAGGTGGCTACATTTTTTTTGCGGAGATAGACAACGAAATTGTGGGGTGTTATTCGATGATTAAGTTAAACGATTCTATATACGAACTTGGAAAAATGGCTGTTGATCAGTCATATCAGGGACAAAAAATTGGTCAAAAACTTATGCTTCATGGAATTGCTTTTGCAAAAAGTCAAAATTGGAAAGAATTAATTCTGTATTCAAACACTATCCTGGAACCTGCCATTCATATTTATAAAAAATTTGGATTCAGAAAAGTAGCCCTGGAAAAGGATACACCTTACGCAAGAAGCAATATAAAGATGCAGCTTGTTTTGTATTAAATAATTATTAAATATCTTTAATTAAACACAGCATTATAAACTTAAATCAATATCGTGAGAAACTTCCTGATTTCTATTACTCTTATTTGCTTTTTACTCAATACCGGATGCAAAGAAAAGGCTAAAACAGCATCCACTGCAGATTCGGATCTTAATTATGGTGAGCAAATGCAGGCACCGCCTGAAACACAGTCCGAAATAAAAATTATTCCAATAGAACACGCCACCACAGTTCTTGAGTGGGGTGATATTACAATTTATATTGACCCTGTTGGCGGACCTGATGTGTTTAAAAATCAAAAACAACCCGATTTAATTCTGATCACAGATGTACATGGAGACCATTTAAGCGTGGAAACAATTGAAGGATTAAATACGGCCAATGCAAAGATATTGGTGCCTCAGGCCGTTGCAGATGAAATCCCGTCAAAATTTGCACCCCAAATCGATGTACTGAATAACGGCGACTCAAAAGAGCGATTTGGTCTTACTGTTGAAGCCATCCCAATGTATAATCTGCGGGAAGAAGCTAAAGCATTTCATGAAAAGGGAAGAGGGAATGGATATGTTTTAAATATGGGTAATCAACGATACTATTTCTCCGGCGATACCGAAGATATTCCGGAAATGCGCGCATTAAAAAATATTGACAAGGCATTTATTTGTATGAACCTGCCCTATACCATGACCGAAGAAAGTGCTGCGGCAGCCGTACTTGAATTTCAACCAAAGGAAGTTTATCCTTATCATTACCGTGGCAGACCGGATGTTAGTGACGTAATTAAATTTAAAGCATTGGTAAATCAGGGTAATCCGGAGATTAGCGTTATACAGCTGGACTGGTATCCTAATGACGAATTCTAGGAAATAATCATTAAAAATAGAGTTTATCGAATTAATTTCTTGTACTTAATTCTTTTGGGCATAATATCTGCCCCCAGGCGCTTCTTTTTATTTTCTTCATACTCGGTAAAAGATCCCTCAAAGAAGTAAACTTGAGAATTCCCTTCAAAGGCCAGTATATGTGTACAAATACGATCCAGAAACCAGCGATCATGGGAAATTACAACTGCACAACCTGCAAAATTTTCCAAACCTTCCTCTAATGCCCTCAAAGTGTTTACGTCCAGGTCATTTGTTGGCTCATCCAATAGCAATACATTGCCTTCTTCTTTTAAAGTCATTGCGAGATGCAATCTGTTTCGTTCTCCTCCGGAAAGCATGCTTACTTTTTTATTCTGTTCACTTCCGGAAAAATTAAATCTGCTTAGATATGCCCGGGAGTTAACCTGCCTCCCTCCCATCATAATCAATTCCTGACCATCACTGAAATTCTCCCAGATAGACTTGTCTTTCTGAATATTGGAATGGATTTGATCTACGTAGGCAATCTTCGCTGTGTCACCCACAATAAATTCGCCTTTGTCCGGCGCTATTTCACCCATTATCATTTTAAAAATAGTTGTTTTCCCAGCCCCATTGGGGCCTATTACTCCAACTATTCCTGCTTGTGGTAACATAAAATTTAAATCTTCATATAGCAATTTATCCCCGAAAGCTTTGCTTACATTTTTAGCTTCAATTACATTGGTTCCAAGCCTGGGGCCATTCGGGATATAGATTTCCAACTTTTCATCAAGTTGTTTCTGATCCTGATTTAATAGTTTGCTATAATTTTTAAGTCGGGCCTTTTGTTTGGCCTGCCTGCCTTTTGCGCCCTGACGCACCCAATCTAATTCCCGTTCCAGGGTTTTCTGTCTTTTAGATGCCTGTTTACTCTCCTGTGCAAGACGTTTGGATTTTTGATCCAGCCAGCTGCTGTAATTTCCTTTCCAAGGGATACCTTCGCCCCTATCTAATTCCAGTATCCAACCGGCTACATTGTCCAGGAAATAGCGGTCGTGTGTTACTGCAATAACCGTTCCTTTATATTGCGCCAAATGGTGTTCCAGCCAATGAACAGATTCAGCGTCCAAATGGTTTGTTGGCTCATCCAGCAATAAAATTTCCGGTTCCTGTAATAGCAACCTGCATAACGCCACCCGCCTTCTCTCGCCACCAGACAATAATCCAATCTTCATGTCTGCCTCCGGCGTTCTCAGGGCATCCATTGCAATCTCAAGTTTAGTATCGAGCTCCCAGGCATTTGATGCATCTATCTTATCTTGCAAAGCTGCCTGCTTGTCCATAAGTTTCTGCATTTTATCCGCATCTTCATATACCTCCGGTAATCCAAACATATCATTAATTTTGTTGTATTCTTCCAGGATAGCAACGGTTTCTGATACCCCTTCCTTTACAACTTCCAATACAGTCTTATTTTCATCAAGTAAAGGTTCCTGTTCTAAATAACCCACATTATAACCTGGAGAAAACACTACATCTCCGTGATAATTTTTGTCAACACCAGCAATGATTCGCAACAATGTAGACTTTCCGGATCCATTAAGACCGAGTATTCCAATCTTGGCTCCATAGAAGAAGCTTAAATAAATATTTTTTAGTACCGGTGTATTCGCATTCTTATAGGTTTTAGTAACCCCGGACATGGAAAAAATCACCTTCTTATCGTCAGACATAAACTCAATATGTTTTTTGGAATAGTATTAATCAAAAAAGTTAAAAACGCTGAAGTCTAATAGAAATATAAACAAGGAAATAACTTAGTTTAAACCCGCCCTTTTAATGCATTGAATACCCAGGCTATTGCAAAGAAACCAAGTCCTACTGAGGCAAATCCCCATCCGGCTACATCGTCGTAACGAAATGCACCAAGGGCGATTAATCCGAAGCCGACAAAAATCATTATAAAAGTAGCCCAGGCAAGGACTGTATTCTTGTTCATTCCCATGATAGTTAGTTTAGTTGGACCTCAAATATCGTAAATTTTATAAGAATTTTTCATAGTAAATACTTAAACTTTTACTTTTCAAAGGGGAATACCACTCCAGTTTGTTCCCTAATATCGTCCATAATCCTAATTAAATCAATAGTATGTTCAAGCGACCAGAGTTTACTTTCCAATTCACCTTTCCTCAGGCAATGATGCACTTCTTCGATTTCATATTCATATCCTTTTCCTTTTTTAGGTAACAAGACTTTTTCTATTTCATCATTTTTTTCTATTGAATATTCCTGAGTCTCATGCCATCGGGGAGCCAAATACACCGTTCCTTCGGAACCGGAAATCTGTGCTTTCATTTCCGAATCCGAGGTAAGTCCGCTATACAATATAGCCTGGGCATTTGGATATTCGAAAATCATTGAAGTTTGGATATCTACGCCTGTTTTGTAAATTTTAGAAGTAGCCATAATTTTTTCGGGGTATCCCAAAATAAGATACGCTAAAAAAATAGGATAGATCCCAATGTCTAAAAGAGATCCCCCGGCCAATGCAGGATTTAGAAGCCTTCCGTTTTCATTCCTGTCGAGTGCGTAAAAGGCAAAATCGGCATGTACGTAGGCAATATCACCTATTATACCATCATCTAACAAATCCTTAACTTTTCTTATGGACGGGTTAAACCTGCTCCATAAAGCCTCCATCAAAAAAACCTTATTCTCCCTGGCTGCAGTTATCATTTTTTCAACCTCACCACTATTTATTCCCATAGGCTTTTCACAAAGAACATTTCTACCCTGGGTCATGGCCTGTATACTCAACTCCGCATGTGAAGTATGCGGTGTGGCAATGTAAACTACATCTACATCTTCACAACTAAATAATTCCATATAGCTGCCAAAAGCATATTTCGCATTATTTAATGCCTTAAAATGCCTTGCTTTTTCAATATCTCTGGATGCAACTGCAATAAGTTCACCATCTGCCACCAATTTTAAATCATCTGCAAATTTTTGGGCAATATTTCCTAATCCTACTATTCCCCAACGAATTTTTTCTTTCATGTCTTACTATTGAATTTTGTTAAAGTTAATCAATATTACTCCTTATCTTTAACCCTAATAAAGAAACTGAAGATAAATAATGGATATCAACTTCAATAAAAACGAAGATCGAAATAAATTACTTATATCAGAGCTAAAGAAAAGGCTTATTAAGGTAAAGTTGGGTGGTGGAAAAACGCGAATTGAAAAGCAGCATGAGCTTGGAAAAATGTCTGCAAGAGAGCGCGTAGATTACTTATTGGATGACAAAAGCAATTCTGTTGAAATTGGCGCTTTTGCCGGCGATAATATGTACAAGGAACATGGAGGGTGCCCCTCCGGGGGCGTTGTGGTCAAAATAGGTTTTATAAAAAACAAACAGTGTATTGTGGTGGCGAATGATGCTACAGTTAAAGCAGGGGCCTGGTTTCCTATTACCGCCAAAAAGAATCTTAGAGCTCAGGAAATTGCCATAGAAAATAGACTTCCAATTATATATCTCGTAGATAGTGCAGGGGTATATCTGCCAATGCAGGATGAGATTTTTCCGGACAAAGAACATTTTGGCCGCATATTCAGGAACAATGCCATAATGAGCAGTAAGGGTATAGTTCAAATAGCGGCAATTATGGGTAGTTGTGTGGCTGGTGGTGCCTATTTGCCAATTATGAGTGATGAAGCTTTAATTGTAGAAAAGACCGGAAGTATTTTTTTAGCAGGCAGTTATCTGGTAAAAGCAGCAATTGGGGAGGATATTGACAATGAAACTCTTGGAGGAGCAGTTACACATAGTGAAATAAGTGGTGTAACGGATTATAAAGCAAAGGATGACAAGGATGCTCTTGATACCATAAAAAACCTGATTGATAAAATAGGGGTTCCGGATACCGCTGGATTTAATAGAATTGAATCTGTAAAACCTGCAGAGAGGCAGGAAGATATTTATGGTATTTTACCGGGGTCACGTACTGAGCAATATGATATGCTTGAAATAATTAAACGCCTGGTAGACAAATCGGAGTTTCAGCAATATAAGGAAGGGTTTGGTAAAACTATACTGACAGGTTACGCACGCATTGATGGATGGGCTGTGGGCATTGTAGCAAATCAACGAAAAGTAGTAAAAACCAAAAAAGGCGAAATGCGATTCGGAGGAGTTATTTATTCGGATTCTGCAGATAAGGCCACAAGATTTATCGCCAATTGTAATCAGAAAAAAATACCTCTGGTTTTCCTACAGGATGTAACCGGGTTTATGGTAGGCAGCAAAAGTGAGCACGGTGGTATTATAAAAGATGGGGCAAAAATGGTTAATGCGGTTAGTAATTCTGTTGTACCCAAATTTACGGTGATTGTTGGCAATAGCTATGGAGCCGGAAATTACGCCATGTGCGGTAAAGCCTATGATCCAAGACTTATTGTGGCATGGCCCAGCGCGGAGTTGGCGGTAATGAGCGGAAATTCTGCTGCCAAGGTTTTACTACAAATAGAAAAGGCTTCTTTAAAAAAGAAAGGCGAGAAAATAACGCCCGAAAAAGAAGCTGAACTCTTCGGTGAAATTAAAAAAAGATATGACAGGCAGATATCCCCCTATTATGCAGCTGCGCATTTATGGACAGATGCCATAATAGATCCACTGGAGACACGCAAATGGATTTCAATAGGTATAGAAGCAGCAAATCTTGCACCTATTGAAAAAGCATTCAATATGGGCGTATTACAGGTTTAGTTACCCAAATGTTCAGTCACCCTTGGAATTAGCAATAATTCTGTTTGCCGGCCATTTACATACCTGAATCCTTCTTCCCCATAGAAGCCTGCTTCTTCGAGCATAATTCTAATATCCCTATTCCATTCCGGAATGTTAATTGTCGTATTTAATTCAATAGCATATACGGTGTCAGGATTGAGCGGATAATTCTCGCCGTCGTCTTTCATAACGCCCCCCTGGGAATCCCACATACCGATAGTTGTTCCTGCAGAATGACCATAGGAGCCCAATGGATGTGTATAAATAGCAGGCTTAAGGCCGGCATTTTTGGCCTCATCCAACGCAATTTTTAATATTTGATTTCCTGTTCGACCCTTTATCATATTCTTCGTGAGATAGTCCTGTACCCGATTCCCGTCTCTCAGGCCTTTCTTTAAATAATCAGGCGCTTCCTTCTCTCCTGGTTTTAAAACATAGGCCAATTCCTGACAATCCGTGTTTAATCGTAAATACGTAATCCCAAAATCACAATGCACTAAATCTCCAGGTAAAATTACCATTTGGTCTGGCCTCCCGGAAAATGAATAGAGATGACCCGCCAATTCATCATTTGAGCGCTGCACATCTACAGTAGGATGAAACCAGGTCTCGAGACCCAGATCTGTAACTTTTTGCCTCATCCACCATTCTACTTCAGTAGTTGTTGTAATCCCCGGGGTTATTACTTTTTCAGAAAATGCCTCTTCTATAATTTGATGTGTAATCGAAACCAATTGATTATATATTATCATTTCCCGTTCAGTTCTTGTTTCAATCCATCGAACAGCAAGTTGCTCAGCAGATACAATTCTTGAAGTGTATTTCTTTGGCAAATTTTGCATGAATTCCTCATAATCCGTCTTATCTAAACCATCGGCAATATTGTGATCCTTAGAAAAATTTAACCCAATTTTTTTTGGATTGCGTTCTTCTATCAATTGAACCAATCGTTGCCATTGATCCGGCTCTTTCTCTTTATCCCAGGCAGAAGAGATGTTTTTTCCTACGTCATATCTCGCTACGGCCAGTTTTTCGATTGTATTCCTGGTTTTATCCCTGTAAAACAACAGAATTGTTCTTCTTCTGGCATTTAACCATGTAGACGGCAGCATCGTCCTTAGCACCGGATCTTCATTGTATTCCCTTGAAATAAGAATCCACATATCCAAATCTGATTGGTCCATTAGTTCGGGTAGTAGTACTTCAAAACGTTCTTTTAGGATTTCGTCTATTACTTGAGCGCGTTCTTCTTCCGATAAGATTTGCTGGCTTAATAAGGATGTGCAAATAAAAAGGAATAGCAATGTAATATGGCGTTTCATAAAAAAGGTAGATTTATTCTTATTAAAATTAAATTAAAATTTGGGATTTTACCCGAATAGAAATTATCAGCTTTTTATCATAGACAAACTTTTATCTCTGATAATCTTGCCATTGGCCGTATTTTTGAAAGCGGGAACATAAAAGATTTCTTTTGGTATCTCAAATTTATTCAAATCGGATTTATTAATCAGCTCCCGGAGCCCCTCTATATTTGCACCTTCGATTACCAAGGCCAATTTCTGTCCTAACTTTGCATCCGGCAATGCGCTAACAAAAAATCTTGATTCGATTAAGGCTGAAAGTTTTTGTTCTATTTGTTCAGGTATTAATTTGATCCCACCTGAATTAATAATGTTATCATATCGTCCCAGCCAAATAAATTCCTTTTCTGAGATCAATTCTACAATATCATTAGTGATTACGGGATCATCACTAATATTTGGGGCATTGATGACAAGACATTTTCTGTCATCCTGAGAAATAGATATATCCGGCAATATTTCAAAAGCATTAGGATCGGAGTTGGCATCACAATGATTCAATGGTCTGACAGCAACATGCGTAATAGTTTCCGTCATGCCATAAGTTTCATAAACCTTTGCACTACAAGAGTTCACCAAATTTCTTAATTGCGTAGATACCGGAGCTCCCCCAACTATGATTGTCTCAATCTGATTTAATTTATTTATCGAAGATTCCAATTGAAGAGGTACCATGGCACAAAATTTATACGACTTTGCTACACCATCCAAAGGTCTCGAAGTTGGAGGGGCAAAATCTAGTTCTAAACCCAGAACCATGGCTCTAACGAGCATCATTTTACCAGCAATATAAGCAGCAGAAAGGCAAAGTAACACCCTATCACCTGCCTCTAAACCGAAATATTCGGCAGTAACTTTGGCAGAATTTACCATATGCTGCTTTTTTAACGCTACCCCACTTGGTATGCCTGTGGAGCCAGATGTTCGAACTGTAAGCGCAGGATCAGGAGACAACCAATCCAGCAGAAAGTCACCTATTTCCTTTTCAAAATCTACTCCTTCCTTAATTAAACTATACGCTACCTCTTTTAATTCTTCATTGGAATATGCATAGCCATTAAGTTTAAACTGTGGTGGTATTTCGACTTCCATTAAGTTTAATTTTTAGATATATTATCTAAATCTGACGGGGGTACGACTTTACCGGTTAGGCGTTCTTTCCAGTTGGTCCAACCATATTTTTTTGACAAAATAAGAAGCATTAAGGGGTATATGATAAAAACCGGTGCAAAAACTTCCCAACCAATTTCCGGTTCGGAAATATCCTTATAAATAGAATTTGTTTGAAAAGCCGTCCATTCTGCGGTAACAAGTATCGCTGCTGTTAAGTTATTTGCAGCATGAAAACCAAGCGCTAACTCCAGGCCTTCATCCATTAAAGTAAGAATACCAAGAAACAAACCAGTTCCAATATAAAAAACCATGACCCCGTATCCAATTTTGGCTACTTCCGGATTAAAAATATGTAGCAACCCAAAAAATAGGGATGTACCCAAAAGCGGAACCCATCTGTTTTTTGCCGCTATACCCAATCCCTGCATTAAATAACCACGTAGAAAATACTCTTCAAAACTGGTTTGTATAGGAATAAGAATAAGGGCTATGAGCAACAAAACCAAAAATGGTCCCGGTTGAAAATTATAAACGTAGTCATCTGGCGAGATGAAGATATCCAAACCAATGAACAGCACCGAAATTACTGCCCATAAAAAAAATGTGAAAAACACCCGTTTCCAGTCAATGCTTTTTCTTGAAGTACTTAATGAACGAAAGCTTTGTTTGTGTAAATATTTAACGGTAAGGTATAGTGCCAAAAACCCAATAACAAAGGTTAACAAGGCAAGAAAGAAAAATAAATTAGAGCCCAAAAGATTGGAAATACTTGCCACGTCTGTAGGGTAATCTCCTGTTTCTAAAGCTTTTGCCAAAAGTATCAATACCAGGGGCCCAGCTCCAATAAATTGCCACCCAATGAAAATTATTAATACTCCAACGGCATATCTCCAGAGTTCATTTAATCCTTTATAACCTTGTTCTATGTACATAATTTGTTTATTAAGTTTTGTTCCCAGTTTGAATGCCTGTCATAAAATAATTTTCCATCCTTTATCCTAAGAGGGCTGTCAAAGTTATTGGTAAATAACGACCCTGTTCCTAATCCCTGTGGAATTTTATTATTTAGTGTATATGTCCACTGAGCAATGGCATTAAGACCAATATTACTTTCCAGGGCACTTGTAATCCACCAGCCAATATTTAATTTTTCTGCTATTGCTATCCAATCTTCGCATGCTTTATACCCCCCTATCAGACTAGGTTTTAAAATTATATAGTCCGGCATTATGGTTTGAAGTAAATCTGCCTTTTCCTTTAAAGTGAAGTGGCCAATCAGTTCTTCATCAAGGGCAACCGGGAGTGAAGAATTTTTGCAAATATTCTTCATCTTTATCGGAAATCCTTGTTTAATGGGTTGTTCAATAGAATGTATCCCCAAGTCTGCCAATTTACTCAGTTTATCCAGGGCTTCCTCTTCTTTAAATGCCCCATTGGCATCTACCCGAAGTTCAATTTGTTTATGGTCAAATTTTTTTCTCAGGGAAGTCAATAGTGCCAATTCCTCGCTAAAATCAATAGCTCCTATTTTTATTTTAATACAACTGAATCCTGATTCTATTTTTTCCTTTATTTGTTCTTGCATATATTCCTTACTACCCATCCAAATAAGGCCATTGATATCGATAGCAGCCATGGATTCGGTGAAGTCGGAAGGAAAAAGCAAAAATGGGTTTTCAGATTCGAGCGAAATAAAAGCCTGTTCCACCCCAAATGCAATACTTGGATAATCCTTTAATACCTCTAAAAGCTTTTCTTTACCTAAATGGATATGTGAGCAGGTCCAGGACAATCTATCTTCGAAGTCCGGTTTATCATCAATACTCAGGCCCCTAAACAAACCACATTCTCCTACGCCAAATTTATCACGATTATTCAAAACCAAAAACCAGGTTTCTTTTTTGTTTAGTATTCCGCGCGAGGTACCGCTTGGTCTTTTAAAGTTTAAATCGTATTTCTTGTAACTAGCGTCCATGTGAATTGGTGCTAAATTTAACCATATTTTCAATCTAAAAAATAGGAGATTAAGGGAAATAGCAAAAAAGCACTATAATTGACCTCTCAGTTTGCCGTTATAGCTGAATTCCTGTCTTCAAATTAAAACGGAGCGGCTATTGGTCTAATGTAAACTCAAGAAATAGCTGGTTTCGATTCCTGCGAGCTATTCATATCTCCTGTTTGCCCAACAATTTTATAATTTGAAAAGAAATAAAAGATAGTTGCCCAGAACGAAACTATCTATGACCTTTGAATAAACAATTACCGGTAAGTATGCCCATACTTTTAAACTGTAAGTGCCTCTCCGATAGGCAATAAGTGTAATTTTTTGCCAGCTTTCGCAAAGGCTTCCAGAGCCTTATTATGGTCTATTTCTATATACCCAAAAGTATCATAATGATACCCCAATACCGAATTGCAGGAAACAAAATCTGCTGCCAGAACTGCATCTTCTATACCCATGGTAAAATTATCGCCAATGGGTAAAATAGCCAGGTCTAACTGATGTGTTAACGGGATCAATTTCATGTCTGCTGTCAAAGCCGTATCGCCGGCAATATAGAGTTGTTTGTCTTCGGTTGAAATAATAAATCCCCCGGGCTGACCGCCATATGAACCATCAGGAAAAGAAGAAGTATGTATGGCATTTGTATATTTTACTTTTCCGAAGTCAAAATTCCAGCTGCCTCCATGATTCATTGGATGTACCTTAAAGCCTTTGGCCTGATAATGCATGGCAATTTCATAATTGCTTACAATTACTGAATCAGATCGCTTGCCTATGGCCTCCACATCCAAAATGTGATCCTGATGCGCATGGGTAACCAGAATATAATCTGGATTCAAATCTTCAATATCAATCTTTCCGGTTGCCTTTTCGTTTCCGGTGATAAATGGATCAACTAAAACCTTGTATTGGCCTATCTCTATTAATAAGGAGGCGTGCCCCAAAAATGTAACTTTCATCTTAAACAAATTAGAAATTCAAATTTATTTAAAATTGAACCAAAAACGAACACCTTCTGTAGTTTTATCAATATTTAAAGTAGATTGTAGTTGATTTACAAGACGCTTCATTAATCGAACCCCCATAGATGAATTAACTCTTTCTTCAGAATCTTCACTTAGACCCACCCCATTATCCGTATATTCAAAGAATCCCTGATCCCCGTTTTTTCTAAGGTGTATATATATTTTACCATTTTCATCATCTTCGGGAAATGCATATTTAAATGTATTTGAAACCAATTCATTGAGTATTAATCCAAAGGGTATTGCCCTGTCAATATCTAATTCAACACCCTCAGCATCGATAGTAATATTGATATTATGACCTCCTTTCTTAAATACAGATTGTACGCTATTCACCAAACTTTCTATATAACCCTGCATTTCAATAACAGACAGGTCATCGTTTTGATATAATTTCTGATGTATCAGAGCCATAGCTTTAACTCTGCTTTTACCTTCTTCCAGAGCTTCAATGGCGGCTTTACTCCGCGTATTTTTGGTCTGCAAGCTCAAGAGGCTGGATACCATTTGCAGGTTATTTTTTACGCGATGATGAATTTCTTTAAGTAAAGAATCCTTTTCAACCAAAGAATTCTCAATTATATGTTTCTGTTCAGCAATAAGACGTTGATTCTTTATACTCTTTAAATAAGCGTAAACTAATCCGGCAAAACCCAAAAGTGTAAAAATCAAAGAAATAAAAACCAAGTTAATTTGTTCATCCTTAGCCTGCATTTCGTTTCTTGCAATTTCCATTTCCATCTTTTGTGCATCTATCATTCTCTTGGAATTCTCAATTTCATACTTTGCGACAGTTGAAAGCTGTTGTTTTTTAAGCGAGGAATCATTGGTATTAATAGAATCGGCAATCCTTACATTTTTCTTCAAATAAAAACTTGCATTTTTATAGTCCTCAATCTTGTCATAATAGGCGGCAAGTAGTCTATTCTTTTTAATAACATGCTCTATCTTAAGAGGCCTTAGCCTTTCATTTAAAATATCTTTGGCTTTTTGAAAATTTTCTAGTTGCAGGTGACAATCGGCCAGTGCCAGGCTATTTTCAATAATATCTTCAGAATAAAGCCCTATATTATTTTCCTCAATTAAATCGATACTATTTTCCAGGTAAGGTAATGCCTCTTCAAATTGTTTGAGTTGCAAATAGGATTTTCCAATATTGCCCTCTATAATACCCTTCAATAATTTGGCGTCCTTTAATTCTTTTTCTGTCTTTACCTGTGTAACATCATTTAAATAAACATCTACATAACCTTTGGCCTTTTTAAAGTTACTTAATGCAACCGACGAAGATTTATCGAGTAGCAAATACCGCCCTACATTATTATTGTATTCTGCAAGACCGAAGAGATCGCCGTTATCAATGGTCTTTTTCATATCCATGATGTAATCTTCCATGGCCTTTCTATGCAACCCCAGGTTAGAATAAATATCGTAGAAAGTAATATTCTCTGAGAAGCCTAAATCTCTTTTCTCCTGTCTTATCTCAACCTGTTTTCCATATAGCTTTAACTGCGAATAGTTATTATCTATAAGATCCAGCATAACCCTTTTGGTCTTCAGGTCTATTTTATCCTTTATAGAATATAAGTCATTGGCTATAGCCACGCTTTTGTCGTAGTCTCCCAAATCATAATAAATTTGGGATTGCATAAGCTTGTAATTGTTAATAGCTGTTGAATCTCCGGATTTCTCTGCAGTATTCAGATAAACATTAACCTCATCTAACCAATCATAGGCCGAGTTTTCGTTATACCTGTAAAGCGTATTAAAGAAATAATCAAACCTCTCCACAACATTGCGCTTATCCTTGAATACATCCAATGCATTCTCATCCAGGGTATCCAGAACCTGCGCTCCGACACTTTGAAATAAGGAAAGAAAGAATATTACTAAAATTTTACCCAGCGATTTTGCCATAACAAGCTTAGGGATATTTACCAAATACTATTTTGATCAGATTAAAAATATAACGTTTAAAACTATAACAACAATTTAAACTTACTACTAATTGGCCTTGTGCTTAAATTTTTGTTGTCAAGTAGAATGAAACTGTTGTCTATCATGGTCCATTTAAAAAACAAGCCCTTATAACCAACTATTTCCATTCTCATTTTATTACCAAAACACCTTCAACTTTCCATCGGTAATTTTTCTATACGTATAGAAAAAATACGTTCCTGAAATAAAAAAAGACCATACACATAGCATAGCCTTTTAAACTGTAATTTATTAACGATAAGATTTGGGGCGCTGGATTAGCGATTCAAATTTATCACCTAGAAATTTACCATTTGGAATTTTGTTGTGTAAGTGCATATTTATGTTGTGAATGGACGTTTTATAGTCATTAAATGCATTTCATCCGATTTTTTAACCTTTCATAGAGAAAAGAGTCCGGCTATAATTACTAAATCCGGTTCACAAATGGTTATAATCAAAAAGAGCCCTGCCAACTTAGACAAGACTCTTTTACGAGAACACTATATGAAAATGAAAAAAATTAATCGATTAATTATAAAGCCAAATTATGCCTATTCTTCTCTTTGGAAAAATAATTGTTGTGAAGTAGTCTAAATGTGTTGTGACTGGCTTTTTGAAAGCCATAAGGAAGTTATATAAGGTACTATCCCTATATAAAATAACTGATGCAGCTTAAACCCTAAGAATTCATTGCTGAAATAATAAACTCTTTGAAATCCTTAGAAATTGGGATCAGAGTATTATTTATCATAATATCTTTTGAGTTAATTGCGTCTATATGATCAACGTTAACGATATAGGATTTATGTGCTCTGTAAAATTTATTTTTGGGTAATTTCTCTAAATAATCCTTTAAAGGAGACCGAACAAGAAATTTCTTGTCTACGGTATTTACTTCCAGGTAAACATTATCTGCCTTTATAAACTGGATATCACCAAACTGAATTCTATAATATAGGTGTTGCTTCTTAACAAAAATAGAGTCCTTGAGAACTGAGTTGGATACTATCCTATCTTCATCTTCCGGGTGTTGTTGTCCCCCTTCCTTAGTTGAATAGTCAAAATTAGAAAGTGCAATCTCTATTGAAGTATATAAATCCTGCTGTTCGAATGGTTTTACAAGGTAACCATTGGGCTTAACAGTTTTGGCATTTTCTACGGTGGCCCGGTCAGAGTTGGAGGTAACAAAAATAAAGGGAATGTTGTAATTTTCCCTTATATGCTTTCCTAAGTCTATACCTGTTTTGTCGGATGCTAATATGATATCGATAAGAACCAGGTCCACATGATTGTTTTTTAAAACCTCCTCAGCCTGTTCGTATACAATAACATTATCTACAATTTCGTATCCTATTTCCTCCAGCATTGATTGCATGTCATCTGCAATAATCACATTATCTTCTACAATAAGAATCTTTATAGCTTGTTCCAAAGTAAGTAAGTTATTAGTGGGTTATGTATATTCAAATTTACAAAAAATAATAATATCCAAGATAAAACAGGAATCCCAGCAGAAAAGTACTGAGAGCCACTTTTTTTAATTCAGGGTCAAAATTCCGGGGGCTTTCAATTTTACTAACTAATCGCAAATGAATAAAAAGAGGAACAAATGCGATCATGCAGATAGCGCTTTTCCATGAATAAAAGTGGCTTCCTACGAAAATGGACATACAAATGAATGCCAAAATAATCAAGGCATAATGATATGCTTTCCCTTTGGCTGCTCCTAATTTCACGACTAAAGTGTCCTTATTAGATTTTTTATCAGATTCTGCATCTCTTAAGTTGTTTAAATTAAGAACTGCCGTACTAAGAAAACCTATTGAGGCCGCAGGAAGTATGGCTATTGGCATAAAAAACTTTGTATACAAAAACATAGAACCCAAAACACTTAAAAGTCCGAAAAAAATAAATACAAAAAGGTCTCCAAATCCTCTGTATCCGTATGCATTGTTGCCAATTGTATATTTTATAGCTGCCCAGATACTGGCGATACCCAATAACGCAAACAAAAGAACATATTGCAGATGTTCCTGCTCAAAAGAAAAGTATAATAGTAGAAATACCAGGAATACATCTATAACGACAGCTATACGGATCCCTGTTTTTAATTCACTTACAGACAATCTACCACTTTGAAGTGCACGCATAGGGCCTATTCTGTCCTCATTGTCTGTACCCTTTACTCCATCTCCATAATCATTGGCAAAATTCGAAGTTATTTGAAAAGCCACCGTAGTTAATAAAGCAAGAATAAAAATATATATATCCCATTTACCGTAAATATTCGCCAGTGCGGTACCTACTAAAATGCCTGACAACGATAAGGGAAGTGTTCTTAAGCGGGCTGCACTCAGCCAAGCTCTGAATTTTATCACTAATAAGGGTCTTCAATTTTTAATCGCTTTCCATCCTGGTATGAAGCCACAAAGGCATCTTCAAAGCCCATTTTAACTAATTGATACCTAAAGGATCTCGCTTCTTCTAATGTTTCGAAATTTCCAAGGGAATAAGAATAAAAAGGATTGGTTTTAACAAACATGGTGTTTGTTAAAGATTCTGATGCGAGGGTAAGGTTATTATCAACAAAGGATTTAACCTGTACGGAGTAAATTTTTTCTTTTTCCAAGAACATTTTTGCCAGATAGAACTCTTTAACCAAACTCAACTCTTCATTCTTCTGCTGAAGATTGTCAATTCTGGTTTTAACAGCATCCAGGCTATCGATAGAAACTAATAAATTTTGATTATCATAGGTATTAGACCTGCTAAGACCGGCAGTAAAAGAAGTAACTGCAAGAGCTCCAATCAGAAAAAGGGTCGTAACTCCAGCCAGTATATTTCTTTGGATCTTACTCCTTTTTAATTCTTTATTTTTAAATTTTATTTGATCTAATAAGCGTTCATTAATGATCTGTGCTTTGTCAATGTCTTTATGCAATTCTAATAAATCACTTTCTTCTATAAATGGCATTTGATATTTAATTTAGGGGGTCAATAGTTAAAAATAAGTAAAAAGCTTATTATCAACAAAATAAATCAGTTTATTTGGCAAAAGTAAAAGATTTAAGGGAAGAATTAAAAACGCATTGGACAAATGTTTAAAACTAATGAAAAATTAATTCTGCCTATACAACATATATTCCGTCACTTTTTATTTCAATTTTCCTTTCCCTATAAAGTGTTCCTATAGCTTTTTTGAATACTTTTTTACTCATCTGAAACATCTCCCTTATTTCCTCCGGAGAGGATTTATCGTGAATTGGAATATGTCCGCCGGCTTCTTGCAACTGTTTAAAGATCTGATTGGCAGCAGGTTCCAGTCCCATATAACCAATGGGTTTTAGAGAAATATCAACTTTATTATCCTCCCGGATTTTCTTTACATACCCTTTTAAGGTATCCCCAGCTTTAATGGGTTGAAATACTTCACTTTCAAAAACCAGTCCCTTGTATTTATTATTTATTATAACATTCCAACCTAATTCAGATTGCCTGCTAACTAAAAGATCTACTTCATCTTTGGGGTTTAGTGACATCTCTTCATTCTGGGTGAATTTGTCCAATCTAGATGAAGCAACTAACCTGAAGGTCTTTTCATCGAGGTAACAAAAAACCACATAAGATTCTCCTTCAATCATTTTTGTTTGCTGTTCCCTGAAGGGCACAAGCAAATGTTTTTCCAATCCCCAATCTAAAAAAGCCCCGAAATCGTTTACCTCGGCTACCCTAAGACAACCAAAACTATTTCTTGTAATTAAGGGTTTGAGGGTTGTCGCAATAGGACGTTCTTCATGATCCAGGTAGCAAAATACATTTATGTCATCCCCAATTCTAAAATCATCCGGAACATATTTCGTAGGTAGTAATAAGTCATCAACATCCTCATCACCCAGAAATAAACCTACAGCTGTTTCTCTGAGAATCTTCAATGTGTTGTAATTTCCTAATTCTATCATTTAGTCATTCTATTCAAAGTGGTATAAAAAAGCCGTTCATTTTAAGAACGGCCTTTTTTCAATGTTCTAATTATAAACAGATTCTTTTTTAAAGAGCTTGGCCAACATATAATAAACTACAGCACGATGTTTATTTCTTTCCGATTTGCCATATTTGTCCATTACACTTCTGATACCTTCCATTAATGCAGGACTATCGGAAAGACCTAATTTCTTAATTAAAAAATTCTTCCTGACAGTTTCAAGTTCAGCTTCATCCGATCCCGACACTTTAGAAGAATCCATATTGTATATGGCCGGACCAAGTCCAATAGTAACTTTTTTCAGTAGATCCATATCAGGAGTTTGATCAAATTTACCTTTAATATCGGAAGCGTACTTTTCAATGAGATCATCCCTCCTATTGCTCATAATGGCTTTGTCCTTTTGTGTTTTATAATATCCTAAGATATGAAATCAAAATACGTGAGCAAAATTTTATCATTTAATAATCTGGGGGTTTTTACCTCCAAAAGCATTGGCAAATCAGAGGGCCTATAAAAAGTAGATAAGGCACTATTTAAGGTGTTTTTGTCTTCAGCCACCAGATGATCTATATCGTGAAATGAACAAAGCTTTTGCAAATCCAAATCCTGTACGGTCTCAAAGAAGGTCTCAAAATTCTGAGAATTTTCCTTACCCGGCAGGATCCTGAAAATTCCGCCGCCACCATTGTTAATAACTATTATTCTGAAATCGTTTCGTTTATAAGTATTCCACAGACCATTACTGTCATAGAAGAAACTCAGATCTCCGGTTATAAGCAAGGTAGGATTCACTGAATGAATTGAAGAACCGACTGCAGTAGAAGTACTTCCGTCTATGCCGCTTGTTCCCCTGTTGCAATATACCTTAAGAGAAGGATCTAAATCAAACAGCTGGGCGTAACGCACCGTTGAGCTATTTGCAAGGTGCAACTGATAGTTTTTAGGAATGCTGGCACAAATAATTTGAAACGCCAAGAAATCTGTAAATGGAATTTGACTTAAATACGTTTTCCTTTTACCGAGGTATTCTTGTTTTACGTCATTCCATTTGCTGAAATAATTACTTGGCACCTCTGAAATATTTTCCAAAAATTGTTCGAAAAACCAATTTTCATCCGTTTTAATATGCCTGGTAAGGCTAAAAAAAGTGTCGTAGGCTTTTTTATTGTTTATGTGCCAATGGTGCCTTGGTCTATATTGTCTTAGAAATGCTTTAATCTTTTTTGAAACTATCAAACCCCCCATTGTAATGAGTAATTCGGGCTGTAGTTCCTTAAAAAGCAATTCTTTCTCTTTCGATTTTTCAATTGGTGCAATGATACTATCAATACTTGGGAAAGAGTTTTTATGATGTACATTGGAAGTAACCTCTGTAAAAATCAGCACTGAATCATCATTTGCAATGGTATTTAAATAACCGGCATTGATACTACCGGGGTTATTAACACCAATAATAATCATTTTCTTTTCACATGAATTCCAAATTTGGGCAAGTTCTTCAAAATTGATATCCTTATGGCTATTCTCTAAATTTAGCGGGGAACAAAATGGTTTTAGCTCCTGTTTCTCCAGTACATCATATAAAGGTTCTTCAAATGGTATATTAATTTGAACGGGGCTTTTTTGGAGAATTGCAGCCTTAAAAGCACTATTTAGCTCTACATCATTAAAATTCTGAATTTGAGCCTGCAATTGTTCTAAAGAATAATCATTTGAAAATGAGGAAGGATCGTACTTTTCTATGGTCCTGGTTGCATGTGATAAATCCTGTTTTAAATTGGCAGAATAGCCAATATGCTTTTCAAATAATGATTCCTGTCTAATAGTCTGACCATCCCCAATATCCACTTTATAACCCGGTCTGTCCGCAGAAACAATTACAAGAGGTATATCGCTGTAAAAAGCTTCCGCCACTGCCGGATAATAATTTAAAAGTGCACTCCCGGAAGTACAAACGGCCAGTACCGGCATTTGTAAATGCTGTGCCATGCCTAAGGCAAAGAAAGCCGCGCTGCGCTCATCAACTATACTATAACAAGAAAAATAAGGGTCATTTGTAAATCCAATGATCAACGGGGCATTCCTTGAACCCGGAGAGATCACTACGTTTTTTATACCCCTTGATTTACAATGGAAAACAAGCGATTGAGCCGAAGGAATACTAGAATATTTCATAGGCACCACAAAAATACGACGGAACTTTTTGTAAATCCAATGAATTAACCTAATTAAATATCATATTTAGCATGGTTTCGCTTTTATGAACAGTTTCCATCCACTCTTGCTGTGCATTAGAAGCAGATGTTATGCCCCCTCCTACATAAAGAAAGGCAGAATTACCTTTTAGTTGCATGCACCGGAGGTTTACAAAGAGGTGCGTGTTTTTGTCCGTACCCATATTTAGTTCTCCTAAAAATCCGGAATAAAATTCCCGGTCATAATTCTCATATTTGTTAATGAATCTTTCTGCCTCACTGACAGGAAGTCCACAAATAGCAGGTGTTGGATGCAATGCCTGAATTATTTTTTCTAATTCCAAATCGCGAATTGTTCCCCAAATTTTAGTCTTAAGGTGCCATAAATTACCTGCTCTTACCGAAGTTACTTTGCCAATTGACAAGTCAGAGACGCAACTCCTGAGCCGTTGAACTATATGCCGGGTAACCATTTCCTGTTCCTCAAATTCTTTTTGACCCCACATAGGAATATCTTTGGTTGTATTCTTTGTTGTACCGGCAAGAGAGACAGTATCCAAAGTGGTATTTTGTTTATGCAATAGCAATTCAGGAGTAGCACCTATCCAGAGACCAATTTTTGGATGGTACCAGAAATAACAAAAGGCATCAGGATAAGCATCGAGGACTTTTCGAAAGATATTAATAGGTGAAGATTGATTGGGAACCACTATCTTTCTGGACAGCACTACCTTTTCCAATTTATTATTTCTTATTTTTTTAATCCCTTTTTTTACTATTTCTATGTGGTATATTTTGTCTTCTTCGGAGATTTTCGGAAAGCTACCCGTATTGTACTCAAATTCCTTTAGCTGATATTCATGCGAAAGGACTTTATCGGGAAGAATTAGAACCGCAGTAGCCTTTTTATTGTAAGGTGCGAAAACAAAACCTGTCTCGTTAAAATCATGTATACGATGCAGCGTTGAATCATTTTGGAGAATTGATATAACCTCATTGGTTTTGGGTTTCCTATAGGCAACAAAAGGTAGTTCACTTTTCAAGTGTTCTTCTATAATGCCAAGGTGTTCCTGAAACATATTATGCTCTTGGTAGGGAAATAGTGGTTAGCTTGCACAATGAAATAAGGTTATCTTCCCTGTCAGTTATTCTAATGTCCCACAATTGGGTGGTTCTTCCATTATGAATGATTGTGGCTCTTGCGAATACTTCTCCATCACTTATACTCCGCAGGTGATTTGCCGATATTTCGATGCCCCGTACAATAACTTTTTGAGCATCGAGAAATACATAAGAGGCAGCACTCCCTACACTTTCAGCCAGAGCAATAGTAGCACCTCCATGCAAGATGCCATCTGGCTGATGAACCCTGGAATTTACAGGCATTTTAGCCACCAGATAGTTTTCACCCACATCAATATATTCAATTTCGAGAGTCTCCATTAAAGTATTTTTACGGATGTCGTTACAAACCTTAAGTATTTTGTCCTTGTATTCGTTCATAGAAAAAATTTTGCGTAAAATTAAGCATTCAAATACAACTAATAACAATTGAAATAATATGGGTAAGAAACCTTTCGAAAAATCTGTCAGGTATCAAAGTACAAACACCTATGAAACATTAAACGAGTTTACAAAAGAAACAAAAAATGTTTGGATAGTTTTCCACGGGATGGGATATTTGAGCAAATATTTCCTGAAATATTTTGACGAACTAGATCCGGTTGAAAATTATATTATTGCCCCACAGGCTCCTTCCAAATATTATATGAATAATTCTTTTAAACATGTGGGTGCAAGCTGGCTGACAAAAGAAAATACTAAAATTGAAATAAACAATAACCTCAACTATCTTGATGCTATATTGGAAAAGGAGTCGATTCTCGCCACCCACAACCTAATTATATTCGGATTCTCCCAGGGAGTTTCCATGGCAACACGATGGGTGGTGCAACGTAAGATTAAATGCAATCAACTGGTTCTATATGCCGGGGGTATCCCGGATGAACTAAACTCAAACGATTTTGCACATTTAAGTTCGACTACTCAGATAGCCATTGTTATTGGCGATAAAGATGAATATATTACAAAGGAACGCTTATCCATTGAGAGAGAAAAAAGCCGGGTAATATTTAATGGAAGGGCAAATGAGCATATTTTTGATGGAGGGCATATAATTAAAAAAGAGCTTATTAATGATTTGATAAAATGATAACATCTACCATTCTGGAAAATGACCGGGTAAGACTCTCACCGCTTACCCTGGATAATTATACAAATTTACGGTTTGTAGCTACGGAGCATAAACTTATTCAATATTCCCCTTCTGATATAGCATCTCCAACTGCGCTTGAAAATTATGTTAAGACTGCTCTTGATCAACAGAAAAAAAAATCCTCCATGCCCTTTATTATTTATGATAAAAAAGTCGGGGCCTTTGCCGGCTGCACGAGATATATGAATATTGATTTCACTAATAAGGTATTGGAAATTGGTTCTACGTGGATAGGTAAAAAGTTTCAGGGTACCGGTCTTAATTCCGAAATGAAACATCTGCTAATTAACCATGCTTTCGACAAGCTTGGTTTTGAGAAAATTACCTTCCGGATTGACGAGCGCAACATGCAATCCCGAAAAGCCGTAGAAAAGCTGGGGGCAGTTCTGGAAGGAATTCTTCGAAAAAATGTTTTTTTGCTTGATGGTTTTAAAAGGAACACCTGTGTTTATGGGATTCTAAAAAATGAATGGGGTAAAATTGAGCTCTCTGGTGATTAGTGTTTCTACTCCTCTATTTTAATTTTTTCATCCTTATAATAGCTAATACTCCGAGTTGTAAAAAGGTTTTTTGGTGTAATTATCTTTTTTACCCAATTACCATCTTCCGTACCATCAAACTGGTAGATATAATCTTTGGTGTTTACAGATTTGTCATTTTTTTCAACCTCCCTGGAAAGTAAGCCTGTGTCATCATAAGTATAGTTTATAAACTTATTGGCAACAAATGACTTTTTAATTTCATCGTAGTTGAATTCCTTCAGCGATATCAATTTGTCCTCTGTATCATATATCTTCTCTTGTGCACTATCAGGAACTCCTTCAATGAATCCTTTTGTCAAAACTATCTTCTCCTTAGCGCCCTTTCTATTTTTTCTAAAAGAAGTTCTTATTGATTTAAGAAGTACGCCGTTCAATAAATAGGTTATGGTTGTTTCGCCCTGATATGTGTTATATTCAATATTTGTCTCATCTAAGCCTTTATTGTTGGATCTTATAATTTTTACAAGATTTCCATCCTCATCATAAGAATATTCATAAATATCCAGGACATCACCGCTATAAGAAATAATTTTTTCTGAAACCTTTTTAGTGCCGGAAGTATCTACTTCATAAAAATGTGCAATTGAAGTCTGCTTATCAAACTCCCCTTCCCGATAAATCTCATCACGCTTTTCCATCAACTGCCCTCCTGCATATTTGTAATACGTGATGTCATAATCCGAATCGTTATAGCGGGTTACATTTTTGGTAAGTAAATCTTCCCTGTTGAATTCGAATTCTTCTTTGCCATAATCTGTAATGACCAGGCACGACTTTACATTTCCCCTAAGGTCAAAATCTTTTAAGGTAAAGATTTGGGGTTCCTGGGTAAAAGTTTTATCAGGCAATAATAAAAGTCCTATTACCAATAGTAATCGCAGAATGAAAGTAGTATCGTTTTTTTGCATTGAAACAAAATTACTTCTTTTATACTTTAACATGAAACAAATAGCCTGCCGAAAATAAAAAAGGGCGGTAAAACCGCCCTTTAAACCTACTTAATTTATTCTTTATTTTACTTCTTCAAAATCTACATCTTCGACATTATCTCCTTCTTTTGAATCTTCAGAAGCAGTCTCTTCACCATTAGGTGATGCTCCGGCCTGCTGAGCTTCAGCCTGGGCCTTATACATTTCTTCAGAAGCAACTTTCCAGGCCTCATTTATTTTCTCCAATGCAGTGGTTATTACTTCAACATCTTTACCTTCATAGGCGGTTTTAAGTTCTGCCAGGGCATCTTCAATGGGCTTTTTCTTGTCTTCCGATAATTTATCTCCAAACTCGGTTAATTGCTTCTCAGTCTGGAATATCATACTATCGGCCTCATTCATTTTATCAGCAGTTTCCTTTGCTTTTTTATCTGATTCGGCATTAGCTTCGGCCTCTGCTTTCATTTTGCTGATTTCCTCTTCCGTAAGTCCGGAAGAAGCTTCAATTCTGATATCCTGGGTCTTATTTGTAGCCTTGTCAGTAGCGGACACCTTAATTATACCATTTGCATCAATATCAAAGGTTACTTCAATTTGAGGCACTCCTCTCTGGGCAGGTGGAATACCATCCAGGTGGAATCTTCCAATGGTTTTATTATCTGTAGCCATAGGTCTTTCTCCCTGTAAAACATGGATCTCAACTGATGGCTGATTATCTGCTGCCGTAGAAAATACCTGTGATTTTTTTGTTGGAATAGTTGTATTAGACTCAATTAATTTGGTCATTACGCCTCCCATAGTCTCAATTCCGAGAGATAATGGCGTAACATCCAACAACAAGACATCTTTAACGTCCCCTGTAAGTACTCCTCCCTGGATGGCAGCTCCAACAGCTACAACCTCATCAGGATTTACTCCTTTAGATGGCTTTTTTCCAAAGAATTTCTCAACAGCTTCCTGAACTGCCGGAATCCTTGTAGATCCGCCAACTAAAATAATTTCATCAATATCACTTTTCGAAAGTCCTGCTGCTTTTAAAGCTGTTTCACAAGGCTTAATAGTTCTTTTAACTAAATCAGCAATCAATTGTTCAAATTTCGAACGTGTCAGTGTAACAACAAGGTGCTTTGGTCCTGAGGCTGTAGCAGTGACATATGGAAGATTAATTTCGGTTTGTGCGGAGGTAGACAATTCAATTTTTGCTTTTTCCGCTGCCTCACGTAATCTTTGCAATGCCATTGGATCTTTTCTCAGGTCAATGCTCTCGGTCTTATTGAATTCATCTGCCAACCAGTCAATAACTTTTTGATCAACATCATCTCCTCCCAAATGTGTATCGCCATCTGTTGAAAGTACTTCAAAAACGCCATCCCCTAATTCTAAAATAGAAACATCATGCGTACCTCCACCGAAATCGAATACTACAATTTTCTGATCCTTGTGTTTTTTATCCAATCCATAAGCTAATGAAGCTGCTGTGGGTTCGTTGATAATTCTTTCTACTTTAAGTCCTGCAATTTCTCCTGCCTCCTTAGTTGCCTGTCTTTGAGCGTCATTAAAATAAGCGGGAACTGTAATTACAGCAGAAGTAACAGACTGCCCTAAATAATCTTCAGCAGTTTTCTTCATTTTTTGCAGCACCATTGCCGAAATCTCCTGAGGCGTATACAAACGTCCATCAATATCTACTCTTGGTGTATTGTTATCTCCTTTTGCGACCTTATAGGGTACCCTGTCAATTTCCTTTTGACACTCTGAGAATTTATTCCCCATAAAACGTTTAATGGAATATATAGTGTTTTTTGGGTTTGTCACTGCCTGTCTTTTTGCAGGATCCCCAACTTTGATTTCACCTCCTTCTACAAATGCAACTACAGAAGGTGTAGTGCGCTTACCTTCTGCATTGGGTATTACAACCGGCTCATTGCCTTCCATTACGGAAACGCAGGAGTTCGTTGTTCCTAAATCTATTCCTATAATCTTGCTCATCTATTTTATTTTATACGTTAATATTTATCTATAGTTTAATGCTAATCTAAATGACAAACAGTATGCCAACAGGGAAAAACTGACAGGATGTCATTACTAAAGTAGTTAACTATGACCAGCCCCTTATTTATAAGTACAATAACAGGGGTTGAAATTCGGATGAAAAAATATTTTTATTCTAGTTGCAGTTCTGTCGTCGTCTGGTATCTATAAGATAAATAATCTTCCAGGTACCGTCTTGTTTGTGCAGTTGAAATGAATTTACTCCACAATGACTCAATGAGTCATTGATCAGGAATTCGTAGGGAGTCCAGGCATTGGCCATACTTCCATCCACCTTAATTTGATAGGAAAGTAATTTTTCCTGAAATTTTGTAGAATCGGGAATACTAATTATTGCCTTTAGGAAATCGCTGAAATCTGAGGTCTTAACTACACTTATTCCATCTTTATTGTGGCCAATGGTTTGCAAAATTATTTCGGGGCTGGTTGTGCTTTTAATAAGGATTGAATCCTGCTTGTGAAATCCATCAAAAAACATTTGAACCGTCTTCTTCACTTCCTCTTTTTCATTATCCTGGGCATTTACTGTTTCGAAACTAAAAATCAACAATAAACCTAATAATACTCTCATTTTTCAATGGTTCTAAATTCTGAACCAAAGTAAGGAATTATTTAAACACTGCAGCTTACTCCTATCAATTGAACAAAACTCCTTACATTTAACTCGCCAAAAGTAAAGCCATGTCTGTTTCGAAAAAAGAATTCAAAAGAGTCACCGTAAAATCCTTAATAGAAATGAAAAAGCAGGGAGAGAAAATTTCCATGTTAACTGCTTATGATTATTCTATGGCAAAAATTGTGGACGATGCCCAAGTCGACGTCATATTGGTTGGTGATTCTGCGAGTAATGTCATGGCGGGTCATGAGACCACCTTGCCTATAACCCTCGATCAGATGATATACCATGCCTCTTCTGTTATAAGAGCAGTAAACAGGGCTTTGGTAGTAGTTGATCTTCCTTTCGGAAGTTATCAGAGTGATCCCAAGGAAGCTCTTCGGTCTGCTATTAGAATTATGAAAGAAAGTGGTGCTCATGCCGTAAAGGTTGAAGGAGGTGTTGAAATTAAAGAATCGGTAAAACGTATCCTGAATGCCGGTATACCGGTCATGGGGCATCTTGGATTGACGCCACAGGCCATTTATAAATTTGGTACTTATACTGTAAGGGCCAAAGAAAAGGATGAAGCAGAAAAACTACTGGAAGATGCAGAAATTCTTGAGAAACTTGGCTGTTTTGCAATTGTCCTTGAAAAGATACCTGCATTGTTAACCAAAAAAGTATCGGAAAAGATCTCCATACCAACTATCGGAATAGGCGGTGGCAAATTTGCGGATGGTCAGGTATTGGTTATCCATGATCTTCTTGGCATGACGCATGAATTCAATCCCCGATTTTTGCGCAGATACATGAATCTTTATGAGGACATGGGAAATGCTATTTCTCGCTATGTAAGCGATGTGAAAAGCCAGGATTTCCCAAGTGATGATGAGCAATATTAAAATTAGTGGACAAGAGAACCAAGACCAATTCACAAAATCTTCTGGTATTATATGAGGATAACCATATAATTGTCATTAATAAGAGGCCTGGCGATATAGTTCAGGGTGATAAAACAGGTGATATTCCTCTGAGTGAAATTGTTAAACAATACATTAAAAAAAAGCATAATAAGCCGGGGAAAGTTTTTTTAGGTGTAGTTCACCGAATAGACAGACCTACCTCTGGTATCGTAATATTTGCAAGAACTTCGAAAGCACTATCCAGGTTAAACGAATTATTCTCAAAAAAAGAAGCAAAAAAAACATATTGGGCAATTGTAAAAAATCAGCCCGAAAATGAACAGGGAACACTGGAGCACTGGATGGTCAGAAACACAAGGCAGAATAAGTCATATGCTCATATTAAAGAGGTTCCCAATAGTAAAAAAGCCATTTTAGATTATAAAACCCTAAAAAAACTGAACAATTATTATTTGTTGGAAATCAATTTAAAAACCGGGAGACATCATCAAATCCGGGCACAACTGGCAGCAATAAAATGTCCTATTAAGGGAGATTTGAAATATGGCTTTGACAGAAGCAATAAAAATGGAAGTATTCATCTGCACGCAAGAAGTATAGAATTTTTGCATCCTGTTAAAAAGGAAACAATTAAGATATTGGCACCTACCTTTGAAGATGCTGTATGGGATGCCTGTTCATAAATACCCGCTATATTTCGAAAAAACCAACTAAAAAATAAACTTCATGTTATGGAATACAAAAGATTTACGAAAGATATAATCTTACCGGAAATCAACGGGCAATAGCCAGGGCTTTCTCGCGAATGATTTGCCCAACTGGTTTGTTTTGCAAATGACTTTCCAGCCAGGAGAGGATATCCAAATAAAGAAAGGCCCGTTTTTCGTACGGATGATCTTCGTACTTTTTCAGTTCATCATAAAGTTTTTGAAATTCTGCTTTTAATTCATGTGGATAAATATCCCCTAATTTCCTTAAAAATTTAATCATTTCTTTTTGAACAGCCTGAAGATCATTCATTTTGAGCAGAAATTTATAGGTGCTTTTAAGCTGAACCTCCAGATGATAATCCATTCCTGCCTCATAATGGGCCACTAAACTCAAAACCCTTGCAAAACACATAAGATCTTCCCTCATCTTTAACTTTTTGTTATCAATGATCTTCTTCAGGTATTTTATACAGGTTTTATTATCCCCAACACCAAAATACAAGCAGGCAATTTTATAATAGAATATCATAATGTGATGCTGGTCTATGCGATCGCGATGCTTTGTGATCCCATATTCAATTATTTTTACCAGGTATAATCCCTTGTCAAATGTACCTTCCAGGAAATGAAGATTCAATTTATTTGAATAAATGTATAGGAAAGCCAAAGATGCTATATTGTCATTTTTAGAAAAGTCTTTTTCACTAACGATAGACTCCATCTTTTCAAGTGTTTCTTTAAATTGTGAGCTATATTTAACAAAAAACAAAGATTCCAGTAAATAATGATTTCCTTTCAAAAAGAAAACAGGATTTAAATAGATCATTTTTTTATTATCATAGAAAAGATCTACCCATTTACTGGCATATTTATAACAGGATAAGAAGTCCTGGATCAAAAAACTATACCACAAATGGGCTTTATACAACCATAGCTTCTCCCTAAAACCAAGGTCTTTAATTGAATATTCCGGTAAATGATCTGAGAAATATCGCCTTACCCGGTGAAGGTCTTTATCATTTCGTACATAGCCTACTTTAAGCATCATTCCATATAACTGAAGGGATAAATTAGAAAGTTTGCTGGTCATTACATTTTGCTCCGATAATTTCCTGGCCTGCTGAACCAATTCATCTGCTCTGTCCGGAATACTCCTTGTAATATATTGGGTTTCTATAATTTTTTCCAATTCTACTATTTCATAGGCAATATTTTTCTCTTCGTTATCTATTGCTATTCCTTTAGCTTTATCCAAAATCTTCAGGCTTTGCTTATACAATCCTTTTTGATAAAGTATAGTAGCGAAATCTAACTGCTCCCTTATTTGAACTCTAATATTTTGATTTACAGGATTTAATCTTAAACTAACCAATATCTGTTTGTACAAATGCGCTTTTAGGTTAGAAAGTTGCGTCTTTTTTACAATTCCACTCTCTAAAATGGCCTTTTCATTATAACTCTTAAGTTTATCGAGTAAATTAAAAAGTGCGAGAAATTTGGCATCTGTATTAACCCCAAGACGACCCACATATAGTTTAAATTGTCTCTTTTCAGATTTGGAAAGAGACTTAACTAAAACAAACAATGAATCTTTATGGACATTTGTCATCGTAAAAAATATAATTTATATAGCTGTTTTTCAATACTTTACGAATGCTAAAAAGTATATTAACGTTGTAAATGCATTTTAGGTTTTAAAGCATTTCACATTCCTAACTATATATTCGTATAGTGACTAAAATTATGCAAAAATAATGAGTATGGATAAGGTAGACATTTTTGATACTACACTCAGGGATGGGGAACAAGTTCCGGGCTGTAAATTAGATTCTAAACAGAAACTTGTAATTGCGGAACGGCTGGACCAATTGGGTGTTGATATCATTGAAGCCGGATTTCCAATTTCGAGTCCTGGTGACTTTAAATCTGTTAATGAAATTGCAAAAATTGTAAAGGAAGCAACAGTATGCGGATTAACAAGGTCTGTCAGGAAAGATATCGAAGTAGCTGCTGAAGCTCTGAAATATGCTAAAAAACCACGAATACATACTGGAATTGGCACTTCTGAGTCACACATCAAATACAAATTTAATTCAACCCCTGATAAAATTCTTGAAAGAGCAATAGATGCGGTCAAATATGCAAAAACTTTTGTCGAAGATGTGGAGTTTTATGCCGAAGATGCTGGAAGAACCGATAATGAATACCTGGCACGCGTATGCGAAGCTGTTATCAAAGCCGGTGCTACTGTATTGAATATACCCGATACTACGGGATATTGTCTGCCGGAAGAGTATGGTGCAAAAATGAAGTATCTCAAAGAGAATGTAAAAGGAATTGAAAAAGCCAAACTTTCCTGCCACTGTCATAATGACCTGGGCCTGGCAACAGCCAATTCAATTTCGGGAGTAATAAATGGTGCCAGACAGATAGAATGCACAATTAATGGCATTGGTGAAAGAGCCGGGAATACTTCTCTTGAAGAGGTTGTGATGATTTTAAGACAGCACCCGGATCTAAATCTGGATACGGATATTAACAGCAAATTATTATACAGTACCAGTCAGATGGTCTCACATAAAATGGGGATGGTAGTGCAGCCCAACAAAGCTATTGTTGGCTCGAATGCATTTGCGCATAGTTCAGGAATTCATCAGGATGGAGTGATTAAAAAACGGGAAACCTATGAAATCATTGACCCTGAGGATGTAGGGGTCAACGAATCTTCCATTGTCCTGACAGCAAGAAGTGGTAGAGCTGCATTGGCATACAGGGCCAAAAAAGTTGGTTATGAACTAACAAAAGTACAATTGGATAGTGTTTACACTGAATTCTTAAAATTTGCCGACCAGAAAAAAGAAATTGTTGATACTGATATCCATCAAATCATTGAAGCAAGTCCAATAAATATTGAAAGTATTGCATAAATGAACCTTACAATTGCACTTTTGCCCGGTGACGGAATTGGCCCCGAAGTGTCTGCTCAAGCCGTAAAGTGTCTTCGGGCCGTTGAGGAAATATTTGGTCATCAGTTTAAGTTTATCGAAGGAGTAGTTGGCGCTAAAGCAATAGATAAAACAGGTAACCCACTTCCTGATTCCACTTTAAAATTATGTAAGGAGGCAGATGCCGTTTTGTTCGGGGCAATCGGTGATCCTAAGTATGACAACGATCCTGATGCCAAAATCAGGCCGGAGCAGGGTCTTTTAAAATTAAGGAAAGAGCTGGAACTTTTTAGCAATATCCGACCGGTAAAAGTATTTCCAACGCTTATTGATAAATCTCCGTTGAAGAAAAAAATTATCCGGGGTACAGATTTTGTAATCTACCGCGAACTTATTGGTGGCATTTATTTTGGTGAGAAACATTTGAGCAAAGACGGTACTGTTGCATCGGACTTATGCACCTATTCTGAGGCAGAAATTAGTCGTATAGCTCATATGGCATTTAAGGCGGCCAAAACAAGAAGAAAGAAAGTAACACTTGTGGACAAGGCAAATGTCCTGGAATCTTCAAGACTCTGGCGAAAAGTAGTATCTAAAATTGGAGAAAGTTACCCGGAAGTTGCTTTGGAATTCTTATTTATAGATAATGCAGCAATGCAACTTATTTTAAATCCGAGTCAATTTGATGTCATACTGACTGAAAATATGTTTGGCGATATTCTTTCTGACGAGGGAAGTGTAATTGGGGGTTCAATCGGACTCCTGCCTTCTGCCTCAGTGGGCGAAAGCCATGCACTCTTTGAGCCAATTCATGGTTCTTATCCACAGGCTAAAGATAAAGATATTGCCAACCCTATAGCTTCAATTTTATCTACGGCTATGCTGCTAGACCATTTTAAGCTGGATGAAGAGTCAAAAGCAGTTGTAATAGCCGTACTTAAGTCCATGAAAAATGACATTGTAACTCCTGATTTGGATAAAAACAGCAAATATGGAACCAATGATGTAGGTGATTTTATTTCCAGCAATATCAGGGAATTAGATGATCATCCTACAATCAACAGGGAGAATATTTGGCTGGGTAAATCTACCATAATTTAAGAAGGGTATTATTTAATGATCCCTAAGTTACCTCACCTAAATTTTGAATTATTCACTTAAGAGCAAATCAATATAATCCTCAAAATCTTCCTTAAATTCAATATACTTTTCTCCGGTAGCAGGCCCGTTAAATCCTGTATGAATCTTCCTTACCTTTCCGCCTTTATCAATAAAAATGGTTGTTGGGTATGACAAAATATGATTTAACATAGGTAGTTTTTCATTTGCCTTAATTTTATCTGAACTGCCATACTGGGCAAGAAGAATTGGATAGGGAACCCCTACTCTGCTTTTTATTCTTTCTATTCTTTGAAACGCCAGGTCTTTGGTTTTGGCATACTCGAAAGCTAATGCAACGACTTCTAAATTGTCTTGTTTCCCGGTTTTTATATAATCCGACAAAAATCTGGTTTCATCAAGGCAATTCGGACACCAGGTTCCCATGATTTGAATGATTACCACTTTCTCTTTAAATCTGGAATCCTCCAGTGAAATGAGATTATCATTGGTGTCAGGAAACGAAAACTGCAATTCATCATATCCTTCTTTTAAAAATGTGAGCGATTCCGCATCAGCCAATTCAAATTCGTCATTCCTGAGAGCAATAAAAGGTTCTTTAAAATGATTTCCTGAATAAAAAGTACCGCTTAAACTACTATCCGTCACCTTTGCGGTAAACAAAAAAGCATGAGCTCCGTCAAAAGTTGATAATCTTAAACTGTCACCGTCTACAATTCCTTCCAGATATCGATAATCACCGGTGTTGGTTCTAAACGTTCCGGTAACCTTATTTTTTTCCTGTGTAAAAATTCCTTTAGCCAAATACTCCTCATCAGTATCCGGACTGAATTTGGTTTCCCATATCCCCGAAACGTTTAATCCGGCATTTTCTGTGCTACGAAATCTGGTACTATCGCCAAATACGGCATAAAATGGTACTATCCTATCCAGGCTTTCTTTTATAAATTCGCCATTAATAGCTGAATTACTATATGTACCTGAGATATAGCCCTCAAATGCGGGCATTTTTATCTTTATGGTGTCATTATCAATTTCAATCTCATCAACCTGAATGGTTTCTCCGGCATTGTAAATGTCCATCACATAACCTGATTCCTCTTTTCTTAAATCAAAATTAAAGGGAAGGACCTTGTTGTCCATAACCTCCAATTGAGCGAGCCACCTGCCCTCTCTCAGGCCTTCATTTTCAGGACTAACACAGGAAAATAATGTTAAAAAGAGCAGGGAAAAGCAGTAAAATCTTCTCATTGGATCAGTTATATTATTTCATGCGAAATAACGACTAATATCCTTCAATAAAAAATAAAGCTATTCAACGTCCGGTATATTGAATGTGTAAGTCCTTTGTTTTATCTTTGCAGGCTAAAACTAACCAATGAAAATTTCCTATAACTGGTTAAAACAGTTTCTTAAACTCGACTGGGAAGCTGAAAAAATCGGAGAGCTTCTAACCAATTTAGGACTTGAAGTAGAAGGTATTTCCCAATTCGAGTCTATTCCAGGTTCTTTAGAGGGTATAGTAGTGGGTCATGTCTTAAGCTGCAAAAAGCATCCGGATGCCGATAGGTTAAAACTCACTATGGTTGATATTGGTTTAGAAAAACCTGTTCAAATAGTTTGTGGTGCACCAAATGTGGCCGAGGGCCAAATGGTTCCTGTGGCTACAATAGGATCTACACTGTATACCAATGAGGGCAAAACCCTGGTGATTAAGAAAGGGAAAATTCGAGGGGTTGAGAGTCATGGAATGATCTGTGCCGAAGATGAGCTGGGTTTAGGTGACAGCCACGAAGGCATTATGGTTTTAAGTGAAGCCCTTATACCGGGAACAGCCTGTTCTGAAATATTTAAAATAGAGAAAGATGAAGTTTTTGAAATAGGCTTAACACCAAACAGAGCTGATGCCATGAGTCATCATGGAGTGGCCAGGGATTTGAAGGCAGGACTGAATCAAAGAGATATACAAACCGAACTTATCACTCCTTCTGTAAGTAATTTCAACGTTGAAAACAGATCGCTAAAAATAGATGTTTCCGTTGAGGATAATACCCTGGCACCGAGGTACTGTGGCGTAACTCTTAGTAACCTAATTGTACAACCTTCTCCGGATTGGTTAAAAAACAGATTGCGTGCTATTGGCTTAAGTCCTATCAATAACGTTGTAGATGCCACAAATTACGTTCTGCACGAATTAGGACAGCCCCTGCACGCATTTGATGCTGACAGAATTCAGGGTAAAAAGATCGTTGTTAAAACTTTACCATCCGGAACTAAATTTATGACCCTGGATGGCGAAGAACGCATATTGGATGAGGAAGACCTAATGATTTGCGATGAGGAAAAGCCAATGTGTATCGCCGGTGTTTTTGGAGGCATTAATACAGGTGTAACGGAAAGTACCAAATCAATATTTCTTGAAAGCGCCTATTTCGATCCTGTTTCCATCAGGAAAACTGCCAAACGCCATGGATTAAATACAGACGCTTCATTTCGTTTTGAAAGAGGGGTCGATATAAATAATGTTGAGTATTGCCTGCGCAGGGCGGCCTTATTAATACGTGAGATCACCGGAGGAGATATTACATCTGATATAATTGATCTATATCCCCGAAAAAAAGATGATTATCAGGTATTTCTTTCTTTCGAAAAAATTGATACTTTAATTGGTCAGAAAATACCGGCAGACACTATTAAGTCCATTTTAGCCTCCCTGGATATTCAGGTTAAAAATTCAACGGAATCCGGATTGGGACTGCTTATACCGTTTTACAGAGTAGATGTGCAAAGAGAGGTAGATGTAATTGAGGAAATTTTGCGGGTTTACGGTTATAACAACATTGATTCCAAGGAAAAGCTAAATGCTTCTATTGCAAGCAGTACGCGCTTTGAAGATCATAAACTCGAAAAACTAATTGGTGACATGTTGGCTGCGAGAGGTTTTTATGAAATTTTAACCAATAGCCTAACCACTCCTGATAATGATACTTTGTTGGGAAATGATTCTGAAGAATCGAGGGTCACAATTTTAAACCCTTTGAGTACAGATTTGTCCGTTTTGAGACAAACCATGTTATTTACCGCTTTGGAAACAGTTTCTTATAATATAAACAGAAAAAAACAGAACCTTAATTTTTTCGAGTTCGGGAAAACCTACCAACGCACAAAGTCGGAGTATTCAGAATTCAAGCACTTAAGCTTAATTGTCACAGGTATCCGTAATGAGAACAGCTGGATCTCTCCTTCGAAGCCTACAGATTTTTATTTTCTAAAAGCAGCTGTTGAATTGGTTTTAGAGCGCCTTGGTATTGTAGATTACCAATCTTCCTTCAAGCAAAATAGCATTTTTCTTGAAGGCCTATGTCTTAAAAAGAATAATGCTGAGTTGGTCTCTTTTGGAATGGTTCAAAAATCTATTTTAAAAGAGTTTGATATTAAACAGGATGTCTTTTATGCTGATTTTAATTGGGACGAATTATCAGAGATAATACGCAATAGCAAAATAATTTTTGAGAATATTCCCCGGTATCCGGAGGTTAAAAGAGATCTGGCTTTATTATTGGACAACAATATTTCGTTTGATGAAATCAAAACCATTGCATACGATACAGAAAGAAATCTGCTAAAAAATATTACACTTTTTGACGTTTATACCGGGAAGAATCTTCCTCCGGAAAAAAAATCTTACGCAGTAGGATTTACCATTGGGGATCCCCGTAAAACATTAACGGATAAGCAGATCGATAAGATCATGAAAAAATTACAACAACGATTTGAAAAGGAGTTAGGCGCTGAGCTGCGATAGACTATAATTGATTTGGTATAATTACCCTGTCTATTACATGAATCACTCCATTACTTTGATTGAAATCCGCAGAGGTTATCCTGGCAATATTTCCAAAACAGTCTGTTAGAACAATGTCAACTCCATCCATCGTAACCAATAGCTCATTACCCTGAACCGTAGTCAAGCTCGCAGTACCTTTACCACTACACATTGCCTTTAATATTTTTGATGCCGTAAGGTTACCTGCAACGATATGGTAAGTAACAAAAGATTGCAGTGCCCTTTTATTTTCAGGTCTCAGTAGTTCAGTTATTTTTTCTGAAGACATTTTCTCAAAGGCTCCGTCTGAAGGGGCAAAAACGGTAAATGGACCTTCTCCTGCAAGTGTTTCTTCCAGATCAGCTGCTTTTAAGGCAGTAAGAAGTATTTTGTGAATTTGAGATTCCTCAGTGCTTCGAATGATTGTTTTTTCCGTATGATCATTTTTGGAGGAAACCAGAGAAGTTTGAGAAAAAGTTGTTAAAGATACCATTATGGCGAGCAGGCTAAGGGGGGTTGCCAAAATTTTCATAGGTATCTAATTTATATTGTTCGGAATTATCGATGAACGGTAAAGAAAGCCCGACAAGATACAATTATGAAGCAGAGATGCAACAAGTTGAAAATGCATTTGAAAGAATTTAACAAAATATTAACATTGATGAAATGTTAAACAGAATTTGTATCATAAAGTCAATTCATTATTTTTGAGTCCATTGCTAGAAAAAGAAACTTATGTTATTTAAACCCACGAATATTCAGGAGCAACTTCATAAGACCAAACTTCAGTTCTCCGAAGAACAAATTATTAGGGAAGTCTATTTGCTCTTGCAGAAATCTGCCAGGAAAGAAGAGAAAATTCTGAAGAAAATATCGGGCAACACCAGTCGAGTAGAAAATAGTTTCAACTTCGATCTGCTGGAGACAGATAGAATTTTTCACATTGATCAAATTAAGGAAATCTGTATTAACTACAGGCTTAGGTTTTTAGACTCAAAATATTTTAAGGGTGAAATTCCTCATAAAACAATTAGTAAGATTAAATTACTGGAAGAAAAACATGAAATGGAAATTGAGGGTTTTAAAATAGTAGCACCTTCAAAGCTTTTTAAATTAGCGGATAAAGATGATCCTTTATTATTTGCGCCAATCGGGAATGGATATTTCTATTTAATTGATAAATGGGGGAATGATCTGCATCCTATGCGCCGCATTCTGGTTTGGCCCTTTAAGAACATTGTCAATCTAACCTTGCTTGTTGTTTTAATTAGTTTTCTGACAACGCTTTTTGTTCCTGACGGCCTTTTTTCAAAATCTAATTCCCAAATAGAATTCATGATAATATTCTTTTTCATGTTTAAGTCGGTCGCTGCCGTAGTCATTTTTTATGGATTCGCATTGGGCAAGAATTTTAATCCCGCTATATGGAATAGCAAATATTTTAATGCCTGAACCCAAATCCGGGAACTTCCAAATCAACGCTAATTAAGATCCCTGATGCAGTAATTTAATCTGTGTATAACTGAAAAGGCACCCCATTAACGTCAATATTGTCTATAAATGCCGGATTAGGAATTGGTCTTATGCGTAATAGCCCCCCTTTATCAGGATCACCCGCCTTTTTATATCCAATTAAAACAAGGTTGTTTTTGGCATCATATGAAACCATGGTCGTACTGCCAATTTTGAATTCAACGAGTTGTTCCTGCTCAGATAAAAAATTCTCGTAGTAATACAGAATTGCGGTATTCGTTTGAAAATCATAAACGGCGGGAATATTGGGATATGAAGTCCCGGAATAATCCGTTTGCATTGAATAATATAGATTCCCCTGCTCATCGCTAAAGGAGGCCTCAGAATCTGCAAATCCGGGTTCTTTACCTTCTTCATAACGCGTCGTTTTGACTATCGCCATGGTAGAACTGCTAACAAAATTATGCATTTCGGGATAACTGACTATTATATTACCATCATCAGATTTAAATAGTTTTTGCGCCTCAAATCCGAGATTTATATCTGCAGTAAATTCTTCTTCCTGTGTATCATATACCAAAAGGTAATTTCTATAACTATCTTCCATATCCTCTGATAAAACAAATACCCTGTTATTTGAAACTATTGCCTGTAGGGGTTTTTTATCTATTTCAATATCAAAAAATTCCGGTTCTGTTGGGGAAGAATCAATTATACGAGCATAATAGAGTGTTTCTTTGGCTCCGGTACCCGGAACCTCATAGCCAATGTAGAACATATTACCATAATGAGCGAGTGCGTGGACAATAAGGTCGCAATTTCTCAAATCATCAAAGACAACGGTTTTTTTCAGCGCATCATTTTTAAAATTATATAATGAAATATTGCCAGAACAATCTGCCAGAGAATGAAAGAGACTTATTTCATCTCCATTTCTGTAAGTCACTGAAGGGAGTAAAATACTTTCAAATTCACTTATTCCGGGATCCGGGAAAATAGCTTCAGCATTTGCACTTAGCTTAATGAGTGATAGAAGTCCATTGGTTTCAAACAATAGCGAGTAGGTTGCATCCAAATTCGGGAATTCCTCTTTTGATTCCTGATAGCCATCAGTATTATCACTGCACCCAATTAAGAAAGAGGCAAGCATTACAAAACAAATTCTGCAGGTTTGCATAGCATTAGGATTTGGGAGGTCCTATTCAGCTATACGGGTATTGCATACATTTTATCACGTTGTTCTCGTATAGCCTTGTCAGACATATATTCATCAAACGTTAAATATCTGTCAATAGTATCTTTTGGGGTTAATTCTACAATCCTATTAGCCACTGTCTGAGCGAATTGATGGTCGTGCGTGGTAAATAACACAGTACCCTTAAAATTTTTGAGCGAATTGTTAAAAGCTGTTATACTTTCCAGATCTAGGTGATTGGTAGGTTCATCCAGCATAAGGACGTTAGCCCTTAGCATCATCATTCTGCTTAGCATACATCTAACTTTTTCGCCTCCGGAAAGAACCGTACATTTTTTTAATGCTTCCTCCCCGCTAAACAACATTTTACCTAAAAATCCGCGGATAAATACTTCCTCTCTTTCTTCTTCGGTTTTGGCCCATTGCCTCAACCAATCCACCAAATTTAGATTTTCATTGAAATAATGGGAATTATCGGCAGGCAAATAAGACTGCGTTGTTGTAATTCCCCAGTGAAATTTACCGCTGTCCGCTTTTCTTTTACCGTTGATAATTTCATAAAAAGCAGTTGTCGCCCTCGAATCTCTGGACAAAATAGCCACCTTATCTCCTTTGGCTAAATTCAGATTTAGGTTTTGGAAGAGTAATTCCCCGTCCTCAGAACGCGCAGACAAATTTTCAATATTTAAAATTTGATCTCCGGCTTCTCGTTCCTGATCAAAAATAATGGCAGGGTATCTCCTGCTCGATGGTTTGATGTCCTCAATTTTTAGTTTTTCCAGCATTTTTTTTCTTGATGTTGCCTGCTTGCTTTTAGCAACATTGGCACTAAAGCGCTGAATAAACTCTTGTAATTCTTTGGCCTTGTCTTCTGCCTTTTTGTTCTGTTGTGCCCTTTGCCTGGCTGCTAATTGACTGCTCTCATACCAAAACGAATAATTACCGGAAAATGAATTCATTTTACCAAAATCTATGTCGGCAATATTGGTACAAACCGCATCTAAAAAGTGACGGTCATGAGATACTACAATTACTGTATTGTCATAAGATGCGAGGAAATTTTCTAACCAAGTAATGGTTTCGTAATCTAAATCATTTGTGGGTTCATCCATAATCAAAACATCCGGATTGCCAAACAGGGCCTGAGCCAAAAGAACCCGAACTTTCAATTTCGAATCTATTTCAGACATTAATGTATAATGCAATACTTCAGGAATTCCCAGGTTGGAAAGTAAAGTAGCTGCATCACTATCGGCATTCCAGCCATTCATTTCTTCGAAGGTTACCTGCAGCTCCCCAATTCTATCCGCATTTTCATCACTGTAGTCGGCATATAGGGCATCTATTTCCTTTTTAATATTGTATAAGGGTTTGTTTCCCATAACAACCGTTTCCAGTACAGGTATATCATCATAGGCATTATGATTTTGTTCTAAAACAGACATACGCCTGCCCGGTTCAAGGTTTACACTGCCCGAGGTTGGGTCAATTTCACCTGAAAGTATTTTTAAAAAAGTAGATTTACCCGCTCCATTGGCGCCAATAATGCCATAACAGTTGCCTTGGGTAAAACTCACATTTACTTCATCAAAAAGTATTCTTTTACCAAATTGAACTGATAAATTGGAAACAGATAACATACTTGTATTTTTAAAATTTTTGCAAAAATAGGGAAAAATAATCCTAAGTGGCAATAATCAACAATAGGATTTACTGCCTTTCCCAATTAACAATGATTGTGAACTTTTAACTGTGCATTAACAGCTACGGCCTGTTGGTTTGACTAGTTTTGCGTATTGTAGGTAGCGAAAATTATATGAATAAAGCATTACTATATTTTATTATTTTCTTACTGGCAGCTTGTAATACCTCTCAAAATAAATCTACGGCGGTTTATTTTGGTGGTGAAATTGTAAACCCTACCAGCGAGTATGTTGTTCTGTTCAAAGGAGATATCGCTTTAGATACAGCGTATCTTGACCAGAATAACAGATTTACCTTTCAGTTGGATTCTGTAGATGAAGGCCTTCATCATTTTTATCACTTTCCCGAAGAGCAATATGTGATTTTAGAGCGGGGTGATAGTATACAATTAAGACTTAATACAGTTGATTTTGATGAATCACTTGTTTTTTCAGGAACAAATGATCAGGTAAATAACTTTCTTTTGGAAATGTTTCTTGTAAATGAACAGGAAGAAGAGTTGATTTATACATATTATGAACTGGAACCCGAATCATTCAGGAATAAAATAGACTCCTTAAAAAATATAAAGCTGGAAGCCCTGAACAATCTTTCTTTAGAGGCAGAACTCTCCGATGCAGGTATGGAAATAGCCAAAGCCGGTATAATGTACACTTCCTATATCTTTAAAGAAGCCTATCCGTTTTATCATAAAAGGAAAAAAGGCGAAAAGTCTATGCACAATTTACCCCCTGATTTCTATGATTATCGTGCTGATATAAAGTATGATGAAAATGGACTGAGTTATTATCGACCATATTATAATTTCATGAAATATCATTTAGGAAATCTTTCTTATATGGATTGTAAAAATGGTTGTGAAACAGAAAATATGATGGCTAAAAACCAGCTTCATTTTAATCAACATAAATTAAAGTTGATAGACAGCCTGATAAAACAGAATGAATTAAGAGATAATTTATTCAGGAATGTTGCAATGGATTATTTACTTAAATACGATAAAGAAGAAAATATTGAAATTTTCATTAAGGAATTTCATCAATTGTCCGGGAACAACAGGCACATACATGAAATAAACGGGCTTTATGACGGGGTTAGAAATTTGCAACCTCAAAAGGAACTACCTGAATTTCTTGTATATGATTCTGAAGGCAACAAAGTATCTATCAAAGACATTGGAAAAGACAGAATGGTTGTGTTTTACTTTTGGTCAGCCCCCAGAAAAAGACATTTCACCAATATGATTAATCGGATTAATTTGTTAAAAGAAAAATATCCGGATTATACTTTTATTGGTCTGAATGTAAGAACTGATCATGCCCGATGGAATAACATGCTTGAAGTAAGTCAATTAGATAAAAACGAGCAATTCTGGACTGAGAATTTTGAAGAGGTTGCACATACACTTATAGTCTATGACCCAAATAGAAGTATAATTGCAAATGATGGCATTATTGTAGATGCTTTTGCCAACGTATACACTTCTTTCTAAAGCAGTTGTTTGTAAGACGAATAAACTACTACCTGGCTTATTTCTGCAGTATTTCCCGAATTAATTCCCTTTATTATAATCTGCTAAAAACTTCTCCAGGCCTATATCTGTTAATGGGTGTTTGAGCAGCCCTTCAATAGCAGATAGTGGCCCTGTCATAACATCGGCACCTACCTTTGCACAGTCAATAATATGCATAGCATGTCTTATGGAAGCAGCCAGGATTTCAGTTTCATACCCATAATTGTCATAAATAAGTCTTATTTCTGAAATAAGATGTATTCCGTCTGAAGATACATCGTCTAACCTTCCAATAAACGGCGATACATAGGTTGCTCCTGCTTTGGCAGCCAAAAGGGCCTGTCCTGGTGAAAAAACCAGCGTGCAATTTGTTCGAATACCCTTATCTGCAAAATACTTAAGGGCTTTTACCCCATCACGGATCATCGGAACTTTAACTACAATTTGTTCATGCAAATCTGCCAGCGCTTCTCCCTCTCTGATCATTCCTGCCAAATCTGTTGCAATAACCTCTGCAGATACATCCCCATCAACAATATTGCAGATATCCACATAATGTTTTAAAATATTATTCTTTCCGGTAATCCCTTCCTTTGCCATCAAAGAAGGGTTAGTCGTAACCCCATCTAAAATACCAAGTTCCTGAGCATCTCTGATCTGGTCTATATTGGCAGTATCAATAAAAAATTTCATATATTTCTTTGGTTTAAATGACTATTGAAAGCTGCGCGGAAACTTCTAAAACGCAGGCACACAAAACTACAATTTATAATGATTCAATAACAGGCGTTCATAAACTTTATCCGGCAATATTTTCTTTAAAACCAATGAAAATTTTTGCATTGGACTTCCAACTTTATAATGAACTTTCGGGTTTTTGGTATTGATGATTTTTAGCACCATTTCGGCAACCTTAACAGGATCCTCACCTTCATTTACATGTTCATCTATAATTGCCAGTGATTTACTATATGATTTATAATAAGGTGAAGAGTGAACAGCAGGTGCATGGTAGCGGCCGGCTGCTATATTGGTTGCGAAATCACCAGGTGCCAGATTCGTAATCTTAACCCCAAAGTCTTTGGTCTCCATTCTCAGTGCTTCCGTTAGTATTTCTAAGGCACCTTTGCTGGCCGAATAAATTCCTCGGTAAGGTAATCCCATATATCCGGCTATTGAAGTAATATTTATTATTAAGCCCGACTTTTGCTTGCGCATAAACGGTAACACCGCTCTTATTAAATTTATAGGTCCGTTGAAATTAGTGTCAAACACTTTTTTGATTTCCATTTCCGGAGTTTCCTCAATCGGACCTGTTATTCCAATGCCGGCATTATTTATAAGTACATCAATAAAACCCTCCGAGATCATTAATTTTTTTATTGCCTGCTCAATACCCTCAGAATCCCGGACATCTAATTCTATGAGTTGAAAATCGGAAAATTCAGAATGGTTTTTCAAGTTGCGGGTAGTACCAAAAACTTTATATCCTCTCGATTGAAGATACACACCTACAGACCTGCCAATTCCTGATGAACCCCCTGTTATTAAAACAATTTTTTGTCTCATATGCCCTGCAAATAAACGAATAAAAAGGAGAGGAAGAAAATACTGAAATCCATTTTCAGTGCTCGTGCAGTAAATTTTGTTAGCATCAAGAATGTGCCTGAAACACAAAATATACCGTATAAAAAAAGGCAAGCTACCTACATCGCACCGCTACAACCTCTTACCCTTGCTGCGTTCCCACCCTGGGGGATTCAGAGGGAGCTGGTCGTGTAGGACTTGCCTCATGCAAATATACGACCAATTTAAATCTGGAACAATCCTTTTACATTCTAATTTTAGTTCCAAAGCATTTAAATAAATAATACTTTTGCGTACAGATGCTTACAGTATTGAGCTGATTATTAATTAACCCCAGAAGTAAAATAGCATATGAATTTCATCAAGTTTTTCATTCCCATTGCAATGGCCATTTTGATCTTAGCCTGCGAAGGTGAACAAAAACCCAAACAGTTATTTGAAATTGAGTTAGCGGGTAAAACAAGGGATTATAAAAACCAGGAGTCCGTAGCTGTTACGATTAAGAACAAAAAAGGTAAAACTATAGATAAAGTCAGCTATTCCATCGACGGGAATATTTTGGAATTGAAAGAAGGTAAATTACATCTCGATGTAACACGCCTGGGACAAAAAGAATTGAAGGCCGTTATTGAATATGAAGGAAATACAGCAGAAATAACTAAAAAGATAAGGGTTTTAGCAAGCGTTGCCCCTGAAATTTACACCTATGAAATTATCAATGAATATCCACACGATTTAAATTCTTTTACCCAGGGATTAGAGTTTTATAATGATACCTTATACGAAAGTACAGGTAGTGGTGGAAATGCCAGATCTTTTATTAGAAAGTTAGATTTCAAGACAGGCAATGTTTTGCAACATAAAGATCTTGATAAAGAATATTTTGGGGAAGGAATTACTATATTGAATGATAAGCTATACCAGCTCACATGGCGCTCCAGTATAGGTTTTGTATACCAACTTTCTGATTTTAAAGAAATTAGCCGTTTTCAATATGCCGAGAGTAAAGAAGGTTGGGGCCTGTGCAATGACGGTAAAATGATTTATAAGAGCGACGGTACTGAAAAAATATGGTTGCTAGATCCTGAAACGATGGCAGAAGTAAGCTACATTGAAACAGTCACCAATAAATCTATTTTTAATAAAGCGAATGAATTGGAATATGTAGATGGAAAAATATATGCCAATGTATGGCAGAAGGAAAGTATGATGATCATTGATGCAGAGAGCGGTGCCATTATTGGAGTAATAAATATGGCCGGATTGAAAAATAGAGTTAAAAAACATGATAATCTTGATGTTTTGAACGGAGTGGCTTATAACCCTGACAGAGATACATTTTTTGTCACCGGAAAAAACTGGGATAAGCTCTTTGAAATAAAGATCAAAAAGAAATAGAATGGAGGCATTTGAAAAAACGCTGGTTGTTCAATCTGATGATCTGGATGACCTGAATCATGTAAATAATGTCCGCTATGTTCAATGGATTCAGGATATTTCTAAAGAACATTGGCAACACCTGACATCTGCAGAGCTTCAGCAACGTTTTATTTGGGTGGTACTTAATCACAACATTACCTATAAAAGCGCAGCCGGGCTTGATGACACTATTCTTCTTAAAACATATATTGAAAATTCAAAAGGAGCTATTTCAACAAGGATTGTTGAGATGTACAACGCCAAAACGAATGCACTTTTAGTTCATTCAAAAACCACCTGGTGCCTTCTAAATCCGGAAACACTCAAACCTATACGAATTACAGAGGAAATACGTTCTATTTTTGCAGATGTGACAAGGAATCCTAGTTGAATTGATATGCGTCAAAGGCTGTTCATTATACCAATCCTGATTATACTACTTCTCTGGTGCTCATGCAGGAAAGATTTTCAATACGATATCAGTTCCGGCAATTTAGATTTTTCAAAAGATACCGTTTATTTAGACACCGTTTTTACAAATATTGGCAGTAGTACGTATTCTCTAAAAGTCTACAACAGGTCAAATAGCGACATACAAATTCCCAATGTGCGACTTGCACAAGGAAATAACAGTAGCTACAGATTAAATGTAGATGGTGAAGCCGGAAAAGAATTTGAAAATATTCCTTTAATGGCAAAAGACAGTCTTTATATTTTTATAGAGACAACCTTTGATATTTCGGCCATAAACGAAAATGAATTCCTATATACAGATGCTATCCTTTTTGATGAAGGGCCTAAACAACAAGAGGTTCAATTGGTTACCTTAATAAAAGACGCCGTATTCCTTTATCCTTCTGAAAATGCGGATGGAACTAAAGAAACTCTGCTCTTAGGACTGGACGAAGATGGAAATGAAATTAGAATAGAGGGTTTTCTGCTAACCGATGAGCAGCTAAATTTTACGAATGAAAAGCCCTATGTTATATATGGCTATGCAGGTGTGGCACCAGAGAATGTGCTTAATATTGAGGCTGGTAGCAGGGTACACTTTCATAAAGATTCCGGAATATTGGTGGGACAAGGTGCTTCTCTGAGCGTAAATGGGTCCCTAAGTACGGACACCCTGCTTTTGGAAAATGAAGTGATTTTTGAGGGTGACCGCCTGGAACCAGAATTTGCCGAAGTACCCGGCCAATGGGGGACTATTTGGTTGGCGCCCGGCAGTATAAACAATACAATGAATTATGCTACAATTAGAAATGCTACAGTGGGATTATTGGTTGAAGGTGATTTTGCTTCAGTTTCCCCTAAACTTTCTGTTGGTAATTCTAAAATTTACAACACTCTTTCTGCTAATATTTTAGCAAGATCTTCCTCCATTGCCGGGGAAAATATGGTTTTGGGAAATGCGGGAAATGGCTCATTAATTTGTACTAATGGGGGTAATTATTCTTTCATACACAGTACAATAGCCAATTATTGGAGCAATGGTTTCAGATCTGGTGCTGCATTGCAACTTAGTAATTATGATGCAAATGCGGATATAGGAGCTGTTGATCAAGACCTGACTGCTGATTTCATAAACTGCATTGTGGATGGCAATACGTTTCTGGAACTCTCATTAAACTCCAACTTGACCAATTTGTTTGACTTTTCTTTTACCAATTGCCTGATTAAATTTATGGATACAAGTGGTCAGTTCGATGCTGATCCTTTGTACGATTTTACAAACCCTGCCTATTATAAAAATGTTTTCCTCAATGAGGATGCGGGTTTTTTAAATACTGCAAATAACGATTTCAGGCTGGGAAATTCTTCCTCTGCAATTGGCAAAGCAGACCAGGCCACGGCCATATCAGTGCCTTTGGATATTCAGGGAACAGATCGCACTTTTGAACCAGATATTGGTGCTTACGAATATATTGCCAAAGTGCAGAATTAAACCGGATTATCATTTTTTGAAAGAATTTTCTTTCATAAATATTGATATTCAACACTTTATGTAGAAAAACCTTAAATATTCTATGGTAAAAGTATGGTGTCTTCTCAAATAGGTTTACTACTTTGTACCCAAATATCCGGGCATGGAGTATTCTTATACCATTATTGATTCCGACGCCACCTCAAATTTGCAGTTACAGCACTATTTAGAGGACTATGGAGATTTTGTGTGTTCCGGCGAAGCCAGAAACTGCTCGGACGGCTTAAATGCTATTCTCAAATACACCCCTGATGTTGTTTTTATTAATCTGAACGACAAGGCTTTTGAATATTTTCAGATGGTGACAGAATTATATCAGTATGTTAAAAACATTCCAATATTAATTGGGATTTCCAGAAGCAAGGAGTACGCCTACAATGCCATTAAAAACAATTTCTTTGATTACTGGCTGATGCCTTACAATGAATTTGATATTCGCAAGACCTTGTTGCGATTAAAAAAACAACTGCCAAAAGAAGATGTCTCCCATACCCTTTGTCTGAAATCTTACAATGATTACCAATATCTTGATACTGATGAGATATTGTATTTAAAGGCAGACAATAATGCGACAGATTTTATAATGAAAGACGGCAATATTGTTAGTGCCTATAAAACGCTTAAATCCTTTGAAAATCGTTTGCCAGCAAACTTCATAAGAATCCATCAAAGTTATATCCTGAATACTAACTTTGTTTCAGGAATTAATTATGGTAAGTCTTTATGTTTCTTAAAAGTCAGTAAAACAAAACTCCCATTTACCAAAACCTACAAGGAAAATATTGAAGGTTTAAAAAAAATTCTTTCAAAAAACACCATTTCTCCCTCCAAATAATCAAATCCTTCTAAAAACGCCACAAATACTCACAGAAGTAGGCCGTTCACTAATATTCTTTTTTTTACACAATAGTCTTTCGGGATTGCTGCTAGTTTAGTATCAAGCTAGTCAACATTATTTAACCCCTTAAAAATTTTAAACGATGAAAAAAGTTTTAAGCATTTTCGCAATAGCAGTATTCAGTATGGGATTATTTTCCTGTGAAGCAGATAACAGTGCCGAAGACCAGGCCTTATATGAACAAGCCACCGGTGGGGACGATACCCCAATAGTACATAGAGGTGGATGATTTTTAAAATTGAGTATTAAAGTATAGAATATAAACGCAACATACCTTACCAAATAAGAAGCCTTAAATATGCTATTTAAGGCTTTTTATTTATATTGTAATATAGGAGCCATTAGTTTCCAAGTTGTTTTATGATTAACAAAAAATATATAGCCCTGTTAAGTCTTTTCCTGCTTTTTTTTGCCTGTAAACAAAAAAAGCAAGCCCCCTACTTTAATAGTTCAAATTCCGGTTCAGACAGCACCGCCATATGGATTAAAAATGGGACAGATGCAACACTTCCTATAGAAGTCAGAAAGGAGTTTTTGCAAAAGGCCTATAAAGAAATTGTTGGAAATTCCAATGACTCATTGCGCCTGCATTATTTATCCGAGCTCTCTTTGGTATATCTTACCTTGAAGGATTCCGTAAACTTCAGAAAGGTCAACGATAAAGCAATACTGCTTTCCGAAGAAATTAAAGATTCTGTTGTGCGCGCCGGCCTCCATTGGGACCGTGGAGATTTTTATTTTAATTTTTTTATTAAAGACAGTGCTTACTATGAGTACGGGCAGGCAGAGGAACTTTATGTTGGCCTTAAGGATAATTTAAGCAGAGGCTTGGTATTATATAGTATGTCGGTTATTCAAAAGGACATAAAGGACTATACCGGAGCTGAAGGCACTGCTATAAGAGCCATTCAATTCCTCAAACCGTATGAAAGGTTTGACCAGCTTTTTTTGCTATATAACCTGCTGGGCACTATTGCGAAAAGCCTCGGAGAATTTGAACAATCCCGTGACTATTTTGAAAAGGCCGGGGAATATATCCGGAACATAGAATCACAAGAATTAAGGCGAAACCGTCAAATCACACTGGACAACAATATTGGGAATTTGTACAAGGAAAAGGGAGATTATGTAAAAGCTACACCTTACTTCAGCAAATTGTTAAATGCAGATAGTTTAATCTATAAAAACCCGGGGTCCTATGCCCTTGCCCTGGACAATCTTGCTTATTCTGAATTTAAATCCGGGAGTTCCGGGAATGCCGCAGCACTTTTTGAAGAGGCTCTGGAAATTAATTTAAAGGAGAATAACTTAGGAGAAATTCCCATGAATCATTACCATTTGGCGGAATACTACCTTACTAAAAAAGACACTTCCCGGGCCAGGGTTAAAATAGATGAAGCCTTTCTTCTTGCACAACGAAATAATGATAATGAACTCATTCTCGATATCTTAAAACTCTACCCTAAAATAGACCCCGAAAATGCACAGACCTACCTTACCGAGTATTTGGTATTAAATGACAGTTTAGAGGAAGAAGATCGAAAGATTAGAAATAAGTTTGCCCGGATACGTTTTGAAACCGATGAATTTATAGCCGAAAACCAGCTTTTAGCCAGGCAAAGGCAGCTTTGGATAGGAATTGCCATAGGCCTTTTTTTACTGGCTGTTTCCGTTGTGGTTATCATTTCCCAGCGCGCAAAAAACCGAAACCTGCGATTTCAGCAGCAGCAACAAGAGTCAAACCAGGAGATATTTAATCTCATGCTTGCCCAGAGTCAAAAAATGGAAGAGGGAAAACAATCTGAACAAAAACGAATTTCAGAGGAACTGCACGATGGTATATTAGGGCAAATGAATGGTATTCGCATGATGTTGCTGGGTTTAAACAAAAAAGCAGATGACAATGCCATAAGTATGCGTGGAGAGGCAATTGAAAAACTACAAGCGGTGCAGGAGGAGATACGTTCAATTTCTCATGAATTAAACGATGCTTCTTATCAAAAATTCCATAACTTTATAATATCCATCGAAGATTTACTAAAGGGCATTTGCGGAACAGCAAATATTGATTATAACTTAGAATATGATGAAGGTTTTGACTGGGATGCTTTAAGTGGAAATATTAAAATTAACCTCTACAGAATCATCCAGGAGAGCCTTCAGAATTGTATTAAACATGCCTGCGCTAATAAGGTTAATCTGAAACTAGACTTAGCCGATCTTTTGCTTAAAGTTACCCTGAAAGACGATGGGAAGGGCTTTAATAATAGTAAAACAAAAAAAGGTATTGGACATAAAAATATAACTTCCCGGGTACACAAATTAAACGGGGAATGGAAAATAAAGAGCACGCCTGGAAAAGGAACTGTGGTAACCGTGCAAGTGCCATACGAGTTAATGGAATCTGAAAATTTAAGTCGGGTTAACGAAAATATCAAATCTAAAATAGCAGAAAAAGCTTCATCATGAAAACAGTACGGATTTTAGCGGTAGATGATCACGAAATGACCACCTTGGGTTATAAATTTATTCTGGAGGACACAGCATTTGATGATTTCAAGGTTTTCGTGGATACAGCTAAATCCTTTGAGCAGGCTATTGAAAAAATTGAAAATTCGGTTAATTCATTTCTCTACGATATTCTTTTATTGGATATTCAATTAGCACAGGCCACTGAAAGCCCTGCGAAAACAGGCGAAGATATCGGGATAATCGCCCGCAAGGTTATTCCAAAGACCAAAATAGTCTTTATGTCTTCATTTAGTGACAATTACCGAATAAACAGCATTCTAAAAACAGTGGATCCCGAAGGGTATATGGTAAAAACCGAAATAGATCAAAAGTCGCTGCAGGCAATGGTCCTGACCGTAATGAACAATCCCCCCTATTACACTCAAAAAGCTCTGGCAGCTATTCGAAAAAAAATGGCCAATGACGATATAGTTCTGGATGAGAAGGACAAAAAAATTCTCCACTATTTGTCAATAGGCACTAAAACTAAAGATATGGTTAACCATGTCTCCTTATCACTTCCAAGTATCGAAAATAGGAAAAGGCACTTAAAAGCAGTATTTGGTGTTGAAAAACAGAATGATCAGGCCTTGATCACCGAGTCCCGAAACAGGGGCTTCATCTAATTTTACCTGTTATTCCCCTGAAATATATTTTCTGTTTTTTTTTTACATTAATCAATACTTCTTGGTTATAGTAAAACCTTATTTATTCTATGGTTTTTATATAGCCAACTATTAATTTTTAAAATTAATTTTGGTATAAACCCCTTAGTTTTCTGTTATCATGCCAAAGAAACAGGTTAATTTTAGAGATAATCTTCGAATTAAACTAGACGACAACCCGCAAATAAAGGGTTTAGTTGATTTTAAAAAGAGTTTGGAAAAAGATTATTTTTCAGATGTCTCCGTAAGAAATTGTTCTTCAGATACAGCACGAGAAAACTTGGTTATTGAAATGGATTGCAATTTTAAATTGGTCGAAATACTTTCACATTTACAAAAAGGTACCTGGGGCAGCATATGCTCAGAACAGAAAAGCTGGTCTAAAAATTCCCCATTTTCAAGGGCTTTGAGGGAATTAAACAATTTGAATAGCAGGCAGATAGATATTGAAGAACTATCTATTTTCACAATAGATTGTTCTATAATTATTAAGAATATATTTGAAAATAGTATAGAAGAACAACTTCGTCAGATTCTTAAAACTATAGCCCGGCACTATGTCTATTTTTCCAAAAGGCTTTCTGAAACACCTTATGAAATATATATTCCGGTTTTTGAGGAGGACCTTTTTGAAAATGAATCCAAACTAAAGAATATAAGAGCCGGTAATAATAATAAAAAAGACTATTTCCAATTTTGGGGCCTCTATTTTGAGTCAGAAAAAGATGCCTTAATCTATGATCTTAAGAATAAATCTATCATTTACGGTGACCTATATATGTTAAATCACTAAATAAAGCGGAAGATCAATTAACAGAGTATTGATTTTAAATAAAACGCTATTACTAACCCTGAGCAAACAGCGGAAGGTCTTTCATTAATTTATTCACCTTTACTTTTACCTTTGCCACTACTTCCTCTTCCTCGGCATGCGTAATAACTTCATCGATTAGATCAACAATAACAGCCATATCGGTTTCTTTAAGACCCCTGGTAGTTATAGCCGCCGTTCCAAATCTAATTCCTGAAGTAATAAAGGGCGACTTATCATCAAATGGAACCATATTTTTATTGGCAGTAATATCTGCTTTGACCAATATGTTTTCTGCATCCTTACCGGTTATATTCTTATTGCGCAGATCTATTAGCATCATATGATTGTCTGTGCCTCCAGAAATTATTTTATAGTCCTTTGCAACAAAAGCTGCGGCCATAGCCTCAGCATTTTTCTTTACCTGCAGCATATAATGTAAAAATTCATCTGAAAGGGCTTCTCCGAAAGCAATAGCCTTGGCTGCAATAATGTGCTCTAATGGTCCTCCCTGGTTACCCGGAAAAACGGCAAGATTAATTAAAGCAGACATTTTACGCAAACTTCCATTTTTCAACTTAATTCCGAAGGGATTTTCAAAATCCTGTCCCATTAAAATTAACCCGCCCCTCGGTCCTCTAAGGGTTTTATGAGTTGTGGTGGTAACAAAATGACAATGCGGGATGGGATCGTTTAATATGCCTTTGGCTATAAGTCCCGCAGGATGCGCAATATCTGCCAATAAAAGTGCATCCACACTATCGGCTATTTCGCGAAACCGTTTAAAATCCATATCACGCGAATAGGCAGAAGCGCCTGCGATAATAAGCTTAGGGCGTTCTTTTTTGGCTATCTCCTCAATTTTTTCATAGTTTATTACTCCGGTTTCTTTTTCAACACCGTAAAATACCGGACGATAGAGCTTGCCTGAAAAATTAACAGGTGAGCCATGAGTCAGGTGACCTCCGTGTGCAAGATCAAAGCCCAGAATTGTATCTCCGGGGCTTAAACATGCCTGGTAGACTGCGGCATTAGCTTGCGATCCCGAATGTGGCTGTACGTTAGCATATTCAGCTCCGAACAGTTCTTTTGCTCTGTCTATGGCAAGTTGTTCAACCTTATCAACTACTTCACAACCGCCATAATAGCGCTTCCCGGGATAACCCTCAGCGTATTTGTTAGTAAGCACAGAACCGGCTGCTTCCATAACCTGTGGACTCGTAAAATTTTCAGAAGCAATAAGTTCTATCCCGTTTAATTGCCTTTCTTTTTCCTCAGCAATTAATTCAAATATTTGATGGTCGCGTTGCATAACTTTATTCTTATGTTAAATGAGGCGTAAAAGTACAAATTGCCAGACGTTAATAAGAAGAAAATAATATATTTGATAAGGAATTTATCAAACAAAAATTAACAATTATATCATGTCTGTAAAAACAAATGATCCATCAAAAAAAACCTGGCTGGAAGTTGCCCCTAATTCTGATTTTCCAATTCAGAATATTCCTTTTGGCGTATTCCTGACAAGGGATGATGTTATTACAATTGGAACCAGAATAGGTGATTATGCAATTGACCTTGGAGCACTTCATCAATTGGGCTATTTCAATGGAATACCACTTACAGATGACATTTTTCTTCAGGATACCTTAAATGATTTTATTTCAGATGGAAAAAAAACCTGGCGTTCAGTTCGAAACAGGATTAGTGAAATTTTTGACATTACCAACCCAAGCCTTAAAGAAAACGAGGAACACCGTAAAATTGTTCTATTCACTTTAGATGAGATAGAGATGCAACTTCCGGTCCAGATAGGAGATTATACGGATTTTTATTCCAGTAAGGAGCATGCGACGAATATAGGCAGCATGTTTCGCGATCCTGAGAATGCCTTATTGCCAAATTGGCTGCATATCCCTATCGGGTACCACGGCAGAAGTTCAACAATAATCCCAAGCGGACAAAATATTAGAAGACCTTTCGGGCAGACGTTGCCCAAGGGGGCAAGCAAACCTGAATTTGGCCCCTCCAAAATGGTTGACTTTGAATTAGAAATGGGCTTTATTACAACAGATGCCAACAAATTAGGGGAATCTATACCTATTGGTGAAGCTGAGAATTATATTTTCGGACTTGTTTTGCTTAATGATTGGAGTGCCAGGGATATACAGAAGTGGGAGTATGTACCTCTGGGCCCATTTATGGCTAAGAATTTTGCCTCTTCTATTTCGCCATGGATTGTTACACTGGAAGCTCTTGAGCCCTTTAGGGTAGAAAGCCCGGCACAAGACCCTAAACCACTACCCTATCTGCAACAAGAAGGAAAGAATAGTTTTGATATTAATTTAGAAGTTTCAATTACTCCTGAGGGAGGCACTGCTTCAACAATTGCCAGGTCGAATTTTAAATACATGTACTGGACCATGACGCAGCAGTTAGCGCATCATACTTCAAATGGTTGTAAAATACTAAGTGGTGACCTTATGGGAAGCGGCACAATTTCGGGTTCAACCCCTGATTCTTATGGCTCCATGTTAGAATTAGCCTGGCAGGGAACAAAGCCGGTTAGCCTTCAGAATGGGGAAAAAAGAACTTCAATTCAGGATTTCGACACCGTAACTTTAAAAGGGTTTTGTCACAAAGACGGGGTACGAATCGGATTTGGTTCGGTAGAGACCAAATTGCTTCCTCCACTTAAAAGTAATCTATAAAATCAGTACGCTAAAAGAACATTTTAGCGAATTTATACGATACATTATCGTTTTTCGTTATGAATTATGTGTGTTTTGGCACAGCTATTGAAAACTGTTGCTAAAACCTATAAATAAATTATCATGAAAAAAACGATACTCTTTACGACAATTATGGTTTTTTTAATTGCATGCGGAGGTGTTAAAAAAACTCAGGAGGCCATTAATACCGGAAATTATTCCGCCGCCATAAACAAGGCTATAAAAAATCTTGCAGACAATAAAACCAAAAAAGGCAACCAACCTTATGTATTACTTCTCGAAGAAGCATTCAAAAAGTATACGCAAAGGGAATTGGAAAATATTGCATATTTAAAGAAAGAAGGCAACCCTGCTAATTACAATGACATATTCAACGGCTACAGTCGCTTGAAAAATATTCAGGAGCGTATAAAGCCCCTTTTACCTTTGCAGGTATACGATGAAGGCAGAAATGCCAGATTCTCATTTACCAATTACGACAATGAAATACTTGTTGCAAAGGACAATTTATCTGATTATTTGTACAATAGCGCTTCAGAACTATTGCAAAATGCAAAATATAAAGAGGACTTCAGAAATGCTTACAGGGATTTTGAATATTTGAATGAATTAAGTCCGGGATATGCCGATAGCCGTGAAAAAATGGATGAGGCTTATAGCAAAGGTTTAGACTTTGTTAAAGTAAATATGATTAATGATACCGAACAAATAGTACCGGCGCGTCTGGAGGAAGAACTATTGAATTTTAATACTTATGGGCTAAACGACCAATGGACACAATATCATACGAATCCGCTTGAGGAGGTCAACTATGATTATGAAATGCAGGTAGCCTTCAGGGCCATTAACATCTCCCCGGAACAAATCCAGGAAAAACAGATTATTAAGGAAAAGCAGATTAAAGATGGTGTTGAAGTACTTATTGATCAAGATGGCCGGGTGGTAAAAGATAGTCTGGGAAACGAAATAAAGGTTGACAGGTTCAGGACAGTGAGCTGTAATTTCTATCAGTTTACTCAGCTTAAATCTGCACAAGTTACGGGTAATGTAAGCTATATAGATTTGCAAAGGAAACAACAGCTTAACTCATACCCTATTAGCAGTGAATTTGTATTTGAGCATGTCTATGCAAATTACAATGGTGATAAAAGAGCACTCGACAATGATCTTGTTCCACTATTAAATAGGGTTGCAGTGCCATTTCCCTCTAACGAACAAATGGTCTACGATGCAGGTGAAGATTTAAAATCAAGACTGAAGGACATCGTTGTGAGACACAAATTTAATTAAAATCCAAACCCCGAAATTTCGGGGTTTTTTTATATATATCTCGATAGATTTAGCGACATAATTCCTCCATGAGATTGGTTAGCTACCGCGCTGCGATTTTTTACAATTAATACTTGCGGGGATTGGTGGTGTACCTGAAATTTATTTGCAACTTCATTTGAGACTTCCCTGTGCCTGTGCAAATCCAAAAAATACAAATCAGCCTGATTACCCTCAAGGAAATATGAATTCTTAAAGGATCTTAGAACCATACTGCTAATTCCGCATGAAGTAGAGTGTTTAAAAATAATCTGAGGCTTTTTGGAAGAGTTTTGTTCTATCTCATCCAACTGTTCCACAGTTGTTAATTGTATCCAATTCAATTGAGTTTGCGGTACTTCAGTATTTTCGTTTTTACTACTAAATAAGTTATTGAATATTCCCATTTTTCTTTGAAAACTAATTAGTCGGATTAATTTTATTTCCATACAAACTGCCGAAATGTCCTGTAAACAGGTGGTTTTTCAGACATTTTGTCCGTTTATTCTCCATGGTAGGATTGTTGTCCTATACAATTCAAAATTAAACATTAACTCGAAAAGATATATATAATGAATATTAATAATTTTACCATAAAATCCCAGGAGGCCATACAGCAGGCGCAAATGATTGCGCAGGGCATGGAGAATCCACAAATTGAAAATGAACATATTTACAAGGCAATTGCTGAGATTGATGAGAATGTTCTCCCTTTTATCCTAAAAAAATTAAATGTTAATATTTCTCTTGTAAATCAAATCCTTGAAAAGGATCTGGAAAGCTTACCAAAGGTCTCAGGCGGAGAAATTATGTTTTCTAAAGAAGCAGGGAAAACATTGAATGAAGCCAACTTAATTGCTAAAAAGATGGAGGACGAATATGTTTCGATCGAACATATGTTAATAGCTCTTTTTAAATCTAACAGCAAAATATCAAGGATATTAAAAGATCAGGGTATACAGGAAAAAGGTCTTCTGGCAGCCATAGGCGAATTGCGCAAAGGAGGTAAAGTTACTTCTCAAAGTGCTGAAGAAACATACAATTCATTGAACAAATATGCCAGAAACCTAAATGACCTGGCGGATAAAGGTAAACTGGACCCCGTTATAGGGCGGGATGAAGAAATCAGAAGGATACTTCAGATTCTTTCCCGTAGGACCAAGAATAACCCAATGCTGGTTGGAGAACCCGGTACAGGTAAGACAGCAATAGCAGAAGGACTGGCACATAGAATAGTTCAGGGAGATATCCCGGAAAATTTGAAAGATAAAGTTATTTATTCTCTGGATATGGGAGCACTCATAGCAGGTGCAAAATACAAAGGGGAATTTGAAGAACGTCTTAAATCAGTGATTAAAGAGGTTACCGGTTCAGATGGAAATATTGTGCTGTTTATTGATGAAATACATACCCTTGTGGGCGCCGGTGGTGGACAAGGTGCCATGGATGCGGCAAATATCCTAAAACCCGCATTGGCCAGAGGAGATCTGCGAGCTATAGGTGCTACAACATTAGATGAATACCAAAAATACTTTGAAAAGGATAAAGCACTGGAACGCAGGTTTCAGAAAGTGACAGTAAACGAGCCCGACACTGAAAGCGCCATTTCAATTTTACGGGGAATTAAAGAAAAATATGAGGCGCACCATAAAGTACGAATTATGGACGAAGCTGTAATTTCGGCAGTAGAATTATCCCAGCGCTATATTACCAATAGGTTTTTACCAGACAAAGCCATTGACTTAATGGATGAGGCTGCCTCTAAACTTCGTATGGAGATAAATTCCAAACCCGAAGAACTGGATGTGCTCGATAGAAAGATAATGCAATTAGAGATTGAGATAGAAGCTATCAAAAGAGAAGATGATAAAGCCAAATTGAAATTACTTAATGTTGATCTCGCTAATCTCAAAGAGGAAAGAAATGAAATTTTTGCAAAGTGGGAAAGCGAAAAAACAGTAATAGAGAATATCCAAAAAACAAAGCTGGATATTGAAAATTTTAAACAGGAGGCAGAAAGAGCGGAGCGCAATGGTGACTATGGAAAAGTAGCAGAATTGCGTTATGGAAAAATAAAAGAAGCCAATGAAAAATTAGAATCTCTTCAAAAAGACCTAAGTGAGGAGCAGAAAAAAGGAACCCTTATAAAAGAAGAAGTGACTACCGAAGATATTGCGGAGGTTGTTGCCAAATGGACCGGTATTCCGGTAACCAAGATGCTGCAAAGTGAACGTGAAAAACTTTTAAATCTTGAAGACGTATTACACAAACGTGTCGTTGGCCAGGATGAGGCTATTCAGGCCGTATCAGATGCCATCAGAAGAAGCAGGGCCGGCTTGCAGGATGCAAAACGTCCCATAGGCTCATTCTTGTTCCTCGGTACTACAGGAGTAGGAAAAACGGAACTTGCAAAAACATTGGCTGCTTACCTGTTTGATGATGAAAATGCACTAACCAGAATTGATATGAGTGAATATCAGGAGCGTCATTCAGTTAGCAGATTGGTTGGGGCTCCTCCCGGATATATTGGTTATGATGAAGGTGGTCAGCTTACTGAGGCAGTTCGGCGTAAACCTTATTCTGTAATACTTTTGGATGAGATCGAAAAAGCGCATCCCGACACATTTAATATCTTATTGCAGGTGCTTGATGAAGGAAGGCTTACAGATAACAAAGGAAGAGTAGCCGATTTCAAAAATACCATTATCATAATGACCAGTAATATGGGTAGCCATATCATACAGGAGAAATTTGAAGTTTTAGATGACATTTATTCAGCAATGGAATCTGCAAGAGTTGAGGTTCTTGGACTTCTTAGGAAGACCATTCGCCCAGAATTCCTTAACAGGATAGATGATATTATAATGTTTACCCCCCTTAATAAGGAGGATATAAGGCTAATTGTTCAACTACAACTTGAACAGCTTAAGAAAATGCTTTTAAAACAACATATCACTATTGACGCCACAGAAGAAGCTGTCTCTCACCTTGCCGAACGTGGCTATGATCCGCAATATGGGGCCAGGCCAATAAAAAGGGTCATTCAAAAAGAAGTGTTGAACAATCTCTCAAAAGAATTACTCAGTGGGAAAGTCAAGGCGGATAGTATTGTACTAATAGATTCCTTTAATGACAACCTTGTGTTTAGAAACCAAAGTGAATTAGTAGAATAATTATATAAACATTTTATAAAGTACCCTTCCGGTTTACATCGATAAGGGTACTTTTTTTTATGAATTAAAATACCATGCAGTATATAGATTTTTTATCTTCGTAAAAAAATCAATTCCTATGCCAACCAAAGCTGAGAGAACCACTGCATACATAATTGAAACTGTAGCTCCTATTTTCAATAAACATGGCTATGTGGGAACCAGCATGAATGACCTCACTGAAGCTACCGGTCTTACCAAAGGCGCCCTATATGGTAATTTTGAAAATAAAGAAGCCCTTGCACTTTCCGCTTTTCAATTTAACAGCACTTTGCTTTTAAATGCCATTGATGATAAGTTGAATACCGAAGGCACAGCGCTGCAAAAATTATTTTCCCTTACTGATTTTTATCGCCATTATGATGTTTTCACTGCAAGTATGGGCGGCTGCCCTGTCTTAAATGTTGGTGTAGATGCGAATAACAACAACGCTCTACTAAAATCAGCGGCTAATGAAACAATACGTACCATCGAAGGGAAAATTGCTTTGGTTTTAGAAAATGGAGTGAAGAATAATGAGATTAAACTACCTGTTACGCCTCTGCAATTTGCCAAACAGTTATACACAATGATTCAGGGAGCCATTGCCATGGCCACCATAACCAGTGACAGAAAATATCTGATTAATACAATTGCCTACCTGGATGTTCTGGTTAAAAAAGAAATTAAAAAATAGAAGCTTCTTACTTGCCTAAGACTCTGTAAATCCAGGTTTTTCCTTCATAACGACCACCATATTTAGAATCCCTGGCTTCTCTTGCTTCCTGCATGGAATCATATCTATTCAAATACACGTAATTGTACTTATTCTTAGCCCTGTAGAAAGATTTTGGCTGCAATCCTTCATCCGTCAATTTCTTCATAAAGGCTTCATAGTATCTCTTGGTACCAAATACATTTGCTATTAAATAAAAGCCCGGTTCCAAACCATCACTTGCAGCTACTTCCTCATATACTTCGCCTTTTTTCAATTCCACCACTTCTATTTCGGCTTTTTCTTTTTCCTGTGCTTTATTAATAGAATCCTGCATTTTCTGTTCCTTGAGCCTATTGACTTCTGCCAGAACTTCTGCCTGTTTAACAGTATTTAATGAATCTATCCTCCTTTTCTCTTGCTGCTCTTTTAAAACAGCAATCGCCACTGCTTCTTCAGCTTTTATGATAGAATCCTTTCTCTTTTGTTCGGCCAGGGCTCTTTCTCTGGCTAATTCAATTTGTCTGTTCAGCGCTGCAATAGAATCTTTGCTTTTCTGATTCTGTAGTTGCTCCAATGCTAATAATTCTGCTGCTTTAACGGCGGCTAAAGAGTCATTTTTTCTTTGGATTTCCAATAATTCTAATTCCTCTTTTATTCGTTCTTCTTCTTCTAATATTTGCTCATCCTTAGCCGGCTCCTCTTCAAGTTCATCTTCTGTTGTAAGCTCTTCAACTTCAAATACTTGTTTGCCAAAACTAAAGGCAGTAACGATTTCAATACTCGGATCCTCGCCCTTAAGTTCGCTGCTTGTGCCAAATTCAACCAAAGCCCCAATAGATAGCTTTTTAAAAAAGTGCCCCCCTATTCCCGTAGAAATACCATAAAAGCTATTATATCCTGCCTGAGCCCAGAATTTTGTAGTAGAAAACAAAGTATTAAATCCTATTTGATTGTCAAAATCGGGCAAACGCTTGTAGTAAAGCGTAGGTCTGATATAAGAGTTGGAGGTATCGCCCAAAACTGTTATTGGGAAGTCATAGCTTGCCAGACCCATATATATTAAACCCGAAGCACTGGCTTTGCCCTCATTAGTTGTAAAGTTTCTATCTACCAGATTCTCCATAGCGATCCCAAAACTGAATGCATCTAATTGAAGTCTGATAGCCGGTGCCATCTGAAGAATAAAATTACTTTTTTCTTCGAACTGAGGAAAATCAAAATCCGGGTCCAAAATAAACTCCCTGGCAAGTTCTCGTTGATAGCCAATTACATTAAGTCCAAGAGATATTTGGGTTGAAGCATTCAATACGAAATTATATGCATAATTTAACACTCCCCCTTTATTTACAAATACTCCAGTATTATGCTGCAGGAAACCTCCACCAATGGCAGATTCCTCATTTAATTTACGGGTATAATTAAAAAAGAAGGTTGTGGGATTGGCATCCAGCGTTTGCCATTGCCATCTTGTCCATAACGCAACCGACTGCGGGTTATTCCTGTCTAATGAAAATACCGGACTTAATAAACTACTATTATACTCAGTAAGGTTGTGCTGTCTGTAATCATATGGTAATTCCGCCTGCTGAGATTTCACAGAAAACACGGATAAAATCGTTAAAAGAAACAGGATTCTATTCAACATAACAATAGAAAAAACCAAGGGTTAACATACTAATTTCGCTGAATTTCAGTTAAATTAGAGCATATATTGAAATTATTCAAACCAATCCAGGATGAAAATAGTTAAACTTCTAATCTTTGCCCTTTTATTAACAGGCCAAATCTCATGCAAAGATGATCAAAAATTATCAGATGCCTATGTTGAGCCGGCTGTTTCTACTTATTATTTCATAAGACACGCAGAAAAGATCAGAAGTGATTCAGAAGACATCGATCCTGAACTTAGCCAAAAAGGACTTGGCCGGGCTATGCACTGGGCAGAAATACTTAACGACGTTGATCTTGATGCAATTTATTCTACAGATTATGAGCGAACAACCATGACTGCTGCTCCCACTTCTGTTAAAAAAGATATAACGGTCCAATATTATGACCCATCTACTATTGATATCGAGCAATTTAAGATAGATAATTTGGGTAAAAAAGTACTTGTTGTCGGACATAGCAATTCCACACCTGATTTTGTAAATAAAATGCTTGGGGAAGAGAAATATGAAGCTATGGATGACTATGACAATGGCAGCCTGTTCATCGTGCAGGTAACCGGAAAAAATGTAACTTCCAATCGTCTTCGTTTTAATTGCAACTGTGCGGATTAACACTAATATCTTCCAAACGGATAGTAGACAAAAGCTCTAATTTTTTTAATTTAAAAAGAGCTTCCAGCTCATATACAGAAATATTTTCTGATGCTTTATAATTGTAATAATCAACAAACCGAATCCCATTTATAATGCGTTCGTTGAACGCTTTACGAAATCTGGCTCCGCCACCATCAGTATTAAATTGATATGCTAAGTAATCTGGCTTAAATGTCTCTTTATTAATCCAGTATATATAAATATCTTCAAAATCCTCACCTCCGCCTTTTTTATCAAAGGTAACCTCCACTTTATAGTACTGACCATCTCCTATTTGGGTTTCACCCAGAAGCTTTTTATTAACAGCAGGATCATTTAAACCGTATGGGAGATACGCAAAATAATGAACAGAATTAATTGAATTTGAATATTTAGCAGCCATGGAATCGGCCACATTAACCAGGTCCCCGTTAATGTATCTTTCAAAGCTATTGTGCTTTAAGATATCCAAAATGATGGTTGAATCTTTTTTAATAATTCGTTTTAATATTTTTCTCCCATTTACGTTTTCCAATTCATACCTAATACCCCTCAAAGCGAAGGATATATCACAGGCTTTGTACAGATTACCCCCCGATACTTCTATAGACTTATCGACGATATCTTGCACTGCCGGATTAGTTGCGCTGTTATCCTTGCAACCAACCGCTACAAAAAAGATAAGTATGAATATTAACCTCAACATAGTTACGTTTTTAGAGTAATCGCAAAAATCATACTTTCATTACACTTTTCACAGAAATAAATTCAATTTCCAATATATCGTACTCTGGTATTTGTTCTTACTTTTGTTTCTTATGCAGAAAGCAATAAATATAAAAAACAAAAAAGCCCGTTTCGAATATGAATTCCTGGATTCCTATATAGCAGGAATTGTGCTTACAGGGTCTGAAATAAAATCTATACGCCTTGGAAAAGCGTCTATTACAGAAAGTTTTTGTGAATTTAATGAACAGGGAGAACTTTTTGTAATAAACATGCAAGTCGATGAATATTCTCATGCTACGCACTTCAGCCACAAACCTAAGGCCGCACGAAAACTACTGTTAAAAAAGCAAGAATTAAAAAAACTGGAAAAAGAAGTAAAAAATACCGGGCTGACTATTGTTCCCATAAACCTATTTGTAAATGATAAAGGATTGGCAAAACTTAAAATTGTTCTGGCAAAGGGAAAGAAATTATACGACAAACGGGAGAGCATTAGAGATAGGGACAATAAAAGAAATCTGGATCGGCTAAAAAAGAATTTTAATAATTAAGCACATTAGGACCAAAAAAGGCTGGGCGAATTAATCAATTTTTATCTTCTAAAAGTGGAACAAATCGAAAGGAGCCAAATTCCTGTCGTTCAAATTCCTTCTCTGAGTTTCTAATTATACGAGTCATGATCTGGTCATCAAGGCCAACAGGGATAATCAATTTACCCCCAATTTTCAATTGAGATAAAAGCACTTTGGGAATTTCAGGAGCTCCGGCAGTTACAATAATACCTTCAAATGGAGCCTCCTCAGGAAGGCCCTTATATCCGTCACCAAAAATAAATTTTTTGGGTCGGTAACCCATTTTCTTAAAGAACAAAGATGTTTTTTTAAATAATTCTAACTGTCGTTCTATCGTAAAAACTCTGGCTTTCAATTTCAGCAGTACAGCAGTCTGGTAACCACTCCCCGTTCCTATTTCCAGTATTTTATCTCCGGGGTTCAGCTCTAACAATTCTGTTTGGAAGGCCACGGTATATGGTTGTGATATGGTTTGCTCAGCAGCAATTGGAAAGGCTTTGTCCTGGTATGCGTGATCTTCAAAACTACTATCCATAAATAAGTGTCTTGGCACTGCCCTAATAGCATCCAGAACCTTTTTATCTTTTATATCTTTGGAAGCAATAATTTCTACAAGTTTATTGCGCATTCCTTTATGTTTGAAAGTATCTTTCAAGGGTTTGATTTTGTGTCGCTAAAATTAGAAAATCCAATTGGAACTATGGCTATATTCCATGGGATACATTAGCTTAATTTAGAATTAATCTCCTTATTTTTGAGGAAACTCAAATTTATGCTCAAAGTTGGCGTATTAGGCGCAGGTCATTTAGGAAAAATTCATTTGCGCCTTCTGAATGAATCTCCTGAATATAATTTAATTGGATTTTTCGACCCAGATTCAAAAAACAGTGAAAAGGTTGCTGCGGAATTCGGCTATTCCTATTTTGAAAATATCGATTCCTTAATGGATGAAGTAGATGTCGTTGACATTGTAACACCCACCTTATCGCATTATGAATGTGCTAAGAAAGCAATGGAGAAAGGAAAGCATGTTTTTATTGAAAAACCAATTACCAACACCCTGCAGGAGGCCGAGGAACTTTTGAAAATTGAACAAGCGAATAAGGTGAAAGGACAGGTAGGGCATGTAGAACGCTTTAACCCGGCATTTTCGGCGGTAAAGAACAATATTGAGAACCCTATGTTCATTGAAACCCACCGGCTGGCCGAATTCAACCCCAGAGGAACTGATGTTCCTGTAGTATTAGATTTAATGATTCACGATATAGATGTAATTCTCAGTGTGGTTAAGTCCGAAGTAAAAAAAATAAATGCGAGTGGGGTCTCAGTTATCAGCAAATCCCCGGATATTGCCAATGCCAGAATTGAATTTGAAAATGGTTGTGTTGCCAATCTTACGGCAAGCAGAATCTCATTAAAAAACATGAGGAAATCCAGGTTTTTTCAACGCGATGCCTATATATCCGTTGATTTTCTGGAAAAGCAGGTCGAAGTTGTAAAAATGAAAGACGCCCCTGAAATACCGGGAGAATTTGACATGGTCCTTCAGAATGCAGAAGGAGAAAAAAAACAAATTTATTTTGAGAATCCTGAAATTCTAAATAATAACGCCATCCGGGATGAACTTGAAACCTTTGCATGGGCCATAAACACTAACAACACTCCGGTAGTAACTCTAAAACAAGGCACTCAGGCTCTCAATGTAGCTTTACAGATAATTTCATCTTTCAAAAACTAATAGTATTGGAACCAAAATTGAATAACAGAATTCTCACTCCTCAATCCGCTTAAAATGATAACAACAATTGCAGTAATAGGAGCAGGAACTATGGGTAACGGAATTGCCCATGTCTTTGCACAAAACGGATACAAAGTACATTTGATTGACATCTCGCAGGAAGCACTGGATAAAGGGATCCTAACGATATCCAAAAACCTGGACAGGATGTTGGTAAAGAATGTCATTACTGAAAACCTTAAGACTAACACATTAGCGAATATAACCAGCTATTCTTCTCTGCAGGAAGGAGTGAAAGAAGTGGATTTGGTTATTGAAGCGGCAAGTGAGAATGTAGATCTGAAATTGGGAATTTTTAAAGAATTAGACGGTCAATGCAAAGAAAGCACAATTCTGGCGACCAATACTTCTTCCATATCCATAACACAAATTGCAGCGGTTACAAAAAGACCGGACAGGGTAATAGGGATGCACTTTATGAACCCGGTTCCAATAATGAAATTAGTGGAGATTATAAGAGGTTATAGTACAAGCGATAGCGTTACCAAAACCGTGATGGAAATTTCAAGAAAATTAGGCAAAACAGCAACTGAAGTAAATGATTATCCCGGATTTGTAGCAAACAGGATCTTAATGCCCATGATAAATGAAGCTATTGAAACCCTGTACAATAATGTAGCAGGTGTAACAGAGATAGATACGGTAATGAAATTAGGCATGGCACACCCCATGGGACCTTTACAGTTGGCAGATTTCATTGGCCTTGATGTATGCCTTTCAATTCTTAATGTTATGTATAGCGGCTTTAAAAACCCTAAATACGCACCATGTCCGCTTCTTGTTAATATGGTAATGGCAGGTAAAACAGGAGTTAAATCGGGGGAAGGGTTCTATGACTATTCAGAGTCCCGCAAGGCGGAAAAAGTAGCAAAACAATTCGTACACTAAGCCTATGGCAATTATTCAACCATTTAAAGCGGTACGACCCGTAAACGATAAAACCCCATTTGTTGCTTCGCGTTCTTATGAAGAGTATTCAAAAAAAGAATTAGACTGTGTCTTAAACTACAATCCATTTTCTTTTTTGCATATAATAAATCCGGGGTATAGGTTTAATAAAACAGTTTCGGGGATGGAGCGTTTTAAACTTGTGTACAACAGATATTCGGAGTTTTTGGAAGACAAAATCCTGTTAAAGGACAATGAGGAAAGCTTTTATATTTATAAAATTGTAAAAAATGATTTCAATTGCTGCGGAATAATATGTGGAACCAGTACTGAGGATTACAGGAATTCCGTAATTAAAAAACACGAAAACACCATTGAAAGAAGGGAAAAGTTATTTGCGAATTATCTCAATGCCGTAAAGTTTAAAGCAGAACCGGTTTTAATGATTTACCCGGACACCAATGAGGTTGCTTCCCTTGTTGCTTCGGAGATAAAAAATATTCCGGAATGTCATTTCACAACCCCGGACAATGTTACACATACCCTTTGGAAAATATCGGAAAAACGTACATTAAAAAATTTACAAAATGAATTTGCCAAAGTAAATTCTTTATATATAGCAGATGGGCATCACAGAAGTTCTTCTTCCAACCTCCTTTCCCTTAGGGCAAAAAAGGAAAACCCGGGGCATACAGGCCGGGAACCTTATAATTTTATTATGAGTTATTTAATTCCCGAATCTGAGATCAAAATATTTGAATTTAACAGAATGGTGAGCGACCTGAATGGTCATACGCCGGAAGAATTCCTTGTAAAACTAGATAAATTTTATAGAATTAAAAATCTTGGAAATCAATTGTACAGGCCCCACAAGAAGCATCATTTTAGTATGTATCTAAATGGCTCATTTTATTCCTTATACCTAAGAAAAAAAGTTTATCAACATTCTGACGTACTAAATAAATTAGATACTCAAATCTTATACAAGACAATTCTGGAACCTATTCTTAAAATAAAAGATCTAAGAAATGATAAACGAATCCAATACGGCCATGGGAAGCGTAATGTCCTTAAGATGAAAGATGAAATTGATAAAGGGAACTTCGCAGTAGGTTTTGGGTTGGTTCCTTTAAATGTTGAAGAGATAAAGGCAATTGCCGACGCGGGATTGGTTATGCCTCCAAAGAGCACCTATATTGAACCAAAACTCAGAAGTGCACTCGTTATCTACGATTTAGATTCAGCCAAAGGCTAAATATTAAGCCCGTTTATAACCAACATTTTCGGATATGGAATAAACCTAACTCCTTCATTGATCTTAAATTATTTACTAATTTCAAATTAAAATAAGTGTCCATAAAAAATAATCTTCTCAAAATTCTTGATGATCTTCCCCAGGATGTAAGCCTTGTTGCAGTTTCCAAAACCAAAACCAAGGAGGAAATTATGGAGGCCTATGAAGCTGGTCAGCGCATTTTTGGCGAAAACAAAATTCAGGAAATGGTTCTTAAATGGTCTGAATTACCCAAAGACATTGAATGGCATATGATAGGGCATGTTCAGAGGAACAAAGTAAAATACATGGGAGAGTTTGTTTCTCTGATTCATAGTGTAGATAGCTTAAAACTCCTGAAAGAGATTAACAAGCAGGGAATAAAAAATAATCGTAAGATCAACTGCTTGCTTCAGATGCACATTGCCGAGGAACAAACAAAATTCGGACTTGATGAAGGAGAGCTACTGGAATTAATAGATTCAGCGGAATTTGGAAACCTCAAAAATATAACCGTTCAGGGGTTGATGGGTATGGCCACATTTACTGATGATGAGGAACAAATCCGGAAAGAATTTGCATATTTGAGTTCAATTTATTTAAAAATAAAGAACAACATACCAGGTATAAATGTTCTGTCAATGGGTATGAGCGGAGATTACAAAATTGCAATTCAAGAAGGCAGTACAATGGTACGCATAGGAAGTAGTATCTTTGGTGTTAGAAATAAATAATCTAAATGTAGGTAAACAGGAATTTGTAAAAGTTTAAATGTACGCTATACTTGACATAGAAACCACAGGAGGTAAATACAATGAAGAAGGGATAACCGAAATTGCCATTCACAAATTTGACGGCCATAAGGTTGTCGATAAATTCATTAGCCTTGTAAATCCGGAAAAAGAAATTCAGCCTTTTGTTGTTAATCTTACAGGGATTAATAACAAAATGTTACGCTCAGCTCCTAAGTTTTGTGAAGTGGCAAAACGTATAGTTGAAATAACCAGGGATACTGTCATTGTAGCTCACAATGCCCAATTTGATTACAGAATCTTAAGAACGGAATTTCGAAGATTAGGATTCGATTTTGAAAGGAAAACCCTGTGCACAGTTGATCTGTCCAAAAGATTGATTCCTGATGCCGAATCACATAGTCTGGGCAAACTGGTTCGCTCCTTAGGAATCCCGGTTAGTGACCGTCATAGGGCTAACGGCGATGCCCTGGCCACATTAAAATTATTTAAACTTTTGCTCACCAAAGATACTGATAAGGCAATAATAAAAGAGATTGTGAGAGAAGAGTCTTTGGGTGAACTCTCTCAAAGGCAGCTGGATATCGTGGCAAGTTTGCCAACCGAAGTAGGGGTATATTATATGCACAATAAAGATGGTGAAATCATTTTTCTGGGAAAAAGTAACAATATCAAAAAGCGGGTTAACCGCCACTTTATAAAGAGTGGAGACCTTGCAAGACAAATTCAGAAAGAAACCAAAAAGGTCACCTATGAAAAAACCGGCAGTGAATTGGTAGCACTGTTGAAAGAAAATGAAGAACTTGTAAAGAATCAACCTAAATATAATACACAGGGCAAAAAAATTGCGGTCTCAAATAAAAACCATCAAGTGAAAATTAATGGCTATGATATTCTATCTGATAATTTAATCATAGTCGATAAAGGGAGAGAATTTGGTGAACGCAGTGCTATACTTATCAAAAACGGGGAATTTACTGGTTTGGGTTTCTATAACCTGAACTATCAAATAAATAATATTCATATCTTAGAATCAATTATTACCCCAATGAATAACACCCGGTATACAAGCAAAATTATTGAATCGTACCTTAGAGACAAAAAAGTACTTGAGATTATTGAATTGAAAAACCAACAGTGACGGATACAGAGATAGAGCCAGAATTTATACCAAAAAAAGGCTGGAAATATAAGCTTCATGAAATAATTTACGGCACTCATACGCCGGCAGGTAAGCTATTTGATATAGTTCTCCTGGTGGTTATCGTGTACAGTGTTATTATAGTGATGCTGGAGAGCGTTCCGACAATAGATGCCAAATACCATTCTTTTCTTAATATTTCGGAATGGATAGTCACTATTTTATTTACCCTGGAATACATACTGCGTCTTATATGCATAAAAAAGCCTTCCAGGTATATTTTTAGTTTTTTTGGCATTATTGATCTACTTTCTACTATCCCAAAATATTTATCCTTTTTTATTGGAGGATCTCAGTATATTACGGCCTTCAGGGCATTAAGACTTCTTCGTGTATTCAGGATTCTAAAATTAGTCCGCTACATTGGAGAGTCCAATAATTTGTTGAGAGCCTTAAAAGCCAGCAGAACCAAAATCTTCATTTTTGTTTTCTTTATGCTGGTTGTTTCTGTTATACTTGGGACAATTATGTATTTAATAGAAGGTCCTGAACATGGCTTCAATAGCATACCCCATAGTGTATATTGGACCATTGTAACTCTAACAACAGTGGGTTATGGTGATATCTCACCCGAAACCGGATTAGGGCAATTCATTGCTACATTAATAATGATTATTGGTTATGGTATTATTGCAGTCCCAACCGGAATTGTAACTGTTGAATTTGCCAAGGGAGAGAAAAAGGATTCCGGCGAAGAAATAATAATCTGTGAAAATTGTTCAACCGGGGGACATCCACCTGAGGCAAAGCACTGCTTTAATTGCGGGGGTAAACTATAATGAAAAAGGTGCTTATTACGGTTGTAGGGCCAACTGCTATTGGCAAAACAAAACTGGCCATTGATCTGGCAACTTATTTCAAAACAGAGATCATCTCTGCGGATTCCAGACAATTTTATAAAGAAATGACAATAGGTACAGCGGTTCCTTCCGGGCATGAATTAGAATCTGTACCCCATCATTTTATTCAACACAAAAGTATTCACGAAGCTTACAATGTGGGGGATTTTGAAAAGGATGCCCTCAAGGTTCTCGATAATCTATTTAAGAAGCATGATTATGTTGTAATGGCGGGCGGCAGTGGTTTATATATTGATGCGGTTATCCAGGGTTTAGATGCTTTCCCTGAGATTGACAGGGAAATACGAGCTAATTTAAATACCAGTCTTAAAAAAGAAGGGATTGAAGTTTTACAAAATCAACTTAAAGAACTCGATCCTCAATATTACGCCAAGGCAGATATTCAAAATCCACACAGAATCATTCGTGCCCTGGAAATATGCCTGGGTACAGGCAAATCTTATTCTTCCTTTATAAATAAAAAAAAGGATCCCCGACCATTCTGTACGATTATGGTAGGCCTTTCCACAGAAAGAAGCATCCTTTATGACAAGATCAATAAACGGGTAGATACCATGATTGAAAACGGACTTGTTGAGGAAGCAAGGTCATTATATAAACACAAAAATTTAAATGCCCTGCAAACTGTTGGCTATACAGAGCTTTTTAACTTCTTTGATGGAAAATGGGACCTGGATTTTGCTATTTCCGAAATTAAAAAAAATACACGGCGTTTTGCAAAAAGGCAATTAACCTGGTTTAGAAAAAATAAGAATATCGTTTGGGCAGAGAAAAACACTTCATTTGAGGAGATAATTGATAAAATTATGTACTTAAGACAAAATATGTAGGATGATGCAGGGGGATTCAAAAATTTACTTTATAATGGGCGTTTCCGGTTGTGGCAAATCTACAATTGGCAATTTACTTTCTGATGAACTTAAAATTCCTTTTTACGATGGTGACGACTACCACCCTGAAGCAAATGTGAAAAAAATGGCATCGGGACAGCCATTAACCGATGATGATCGAATGGATTGGTTATTGAGTTTAAATAAAATAGCACTTAACCAACGTGAAAAAGGTGCAATTATAGGTTGCTCCGCGTTAAAAGAATCTTACAGGAAAATCTTAGGGAATAACCTGGAAAATGACGTGAGCTGGATTTATCTTAGTGGTTCTTTTGATGAAGTAATGAGCCGCTTAAACCAAAGAAAAGGTCATTTTATGCCTGCAGCATTGCTCAAGTCTCAGTTTGAAACTCTGGAAATACCCGGAAATGCCATTAGGGTTTCTATTAATCAGTCTGCCGGACAAATAGTCAAACGCATCTTAGAACTATTAGAATCCCAATAAAAAAGGCACCACTAAATGGTGCCTGATTTAAAGATCTTTTAAATGAATTTAGCTTTTTACGACAAGTCTGAAGCCTTCGCCGTGTATATTCAAAATTTCCACAACATCATCTCTCTTAAGATATTTCCGCAATTTGGCAATATAAACATCCATACTTCTGGAGGTAAAATAATTGTCATCACGCCAAATTTTCGTCAGGGCCAATTCTCTCGGCATAAGGTCATTCTCATGCAAAGCAAGCAGCCTTAATAATTCATTCTCTTTCGGAGATAATTTTATGGGCTCCTCATCCTTATATTTAAGAAACCTTAGTTTGGAATTCAGGTGGAAATTCCCAATGTTAAATTCAAACTGTTTACTGTCAGCAAGGGTATTTGAAGCTTTTCTCTGAAGAATAGCCCTTATTTTCATTAGCAAGACTTCAGAATCAAAAGGTTTGTTCAAATAATCATCAGCACCTGCTTTATAGCCTTTAAGAACATCTTCTTTCATGGTTTTAGCCGTAAGAAATACAATTGGAACATTCTCGTTCTTCTCCCGAATTTCCCTGGCCAGCGTAAACCCATCCTTGTAAGGCATCATCACATCCAATATACAGATATCATAATTATCTTTCTTAAATTTCTCAAATCCTTCCATGCCATTCTTTGCCAACGTAACATCAAAATCGTTCATGGATAGGTAGTCTTTTAAAACGATTCCAAAGTTTGGATCGTCTTCTACTAAAAGTATTTTTTTGTTTTCTGTTTCCATAAATTTTTAAATTAATGGTAATTTAATATAGAAGCTGCTTCCTTTATCTTTTTCACTTTCAGCATAAACTTCCCCTTGGTGATCTTCAACAATTTTCTTTACGTAAGCTAACCCTAGCCCATGCCCTTTAACATTATGTATATCTCCGGTATGCTCTCTGTAAAATTTTTCAAAAACTTTTTTCAATACAGCTTTACTCATTCCTGCACCCTGGTCTTGTACTTTAATGACAATATAATTATTCGCAATCTCTGTAAAAACATCAATTTTAGGAGCATCTGGTGAATATTTCACTGCATTGTCCAAAATATTTACTATTACATTTCCAAAATGCATCTCATTTGCCAATACTTCTGATCTTGAAGCGTCTAAATGAGTTCGTATATACCCTCCTCTATCTGTTACAATAAGCTGTACATGCGTAATTGCTTTCTTTATAATGTCGTGAACATCTACTCTGTCCTTACTTATATCTAACTGGTTTTTTTCCAGTTTAGAGATTCTAAGAACATTTTCAACCTGCGCATGCATTCTTTTGTTCTCTTCCCTTATCATTTGCAAATACCGCTGTACCTTTTCCTGATCTCCAATAATTTTAGGGTTTTTTATTGCCTCAACCGCCAAGTTTATTGTAGCAATGGGTGTTTTAAACTCATGCGTCATATTATTTATGAAATCTGACTTTATTTCTGAGATTTGCTTTTGCTTTATTAACTGATAAATTGCACCCGCATATGCCACTACGATGATAAGAGTGAAAACCAGAGATAAGATCGCCATCCCAAGAATGGTTTGCAGTAAAAACTTTTTCTTTTTCGGAAAAGACAATAAGAATGTAAAATTACTTATCCCTTCACTGTTCTTGAAGAATGGAGCTTTATATAATGTTGTACCCCCATATTTGAATCTTTTAGACTTCAATTTGGTAGGCAAGCCCTTGCTGTAGACTCCATACTCATATTCAATATCCATACCCCGATTCTCCAGCTCGCGGTCCAGCAATAATTCTATTTCCTGTATTGTAACGCGTTTATGGATGGGAACTTTTTCTGCATATTCACGATAGACATCGTCAAAAATTGCCTTATCAATAGATGACAAGCCGCCTACTTTCTCCAATTTTTGTATTGGGTTCAGTTTATAGCTTTTACCATCCAGTCCAAAATCTTCTTTATAAACGGTTTTCGTGCGTTTACTAGTGTAATTTTTTATTGTTGTGGTATCATTACCATTGCCACTGTCAAAGAACGTAGATGCGATATTATAATCTTCTTCCAAAATTCCATGCGAATAGAATAGAATTTCGTTAGAATTAATATCCCGATCAATAAAAAATATGTTGCTCAAATGGGAACTCTTAAACTCTCCTACGCTGTCCTTAAGATTTAAAAACCTCTCGGAGTAATCGCCCATTTCACGGTCTTCAATTTTGTCTATTACTTTATTGAGAACTTCCGAAACTGTATTTGAAAATTGTTCTTCTTTATCTTCAACAGAACTTTTTATCCAATACAGTTGCACAGAGATAATCCCAATAAGAGAGAGGCTCATTAAAATGACCAGGCTAACAAATAATCTCTTATTCATCGTTTTGGTAAATTTAAAAATTTAACATTTAGCGGATTGCCTGTTTAACCTAACCTTAACAAAAATGTTAAAAAAGCACCTAGGCCACCATTTTAGTAAGTTCATGGTGGATTTTTTCAACCTGTATTTTGGTCTTTTCCAAGTCCGTATTTTCGATGACATAATCCGCCAAAGGAATCTTTTTTGAATCATCCCACTGATTCTCCATCCGTGTTAAGATCTCTTTTTCAGATATGGCATCTCTTGTTAAGACTCTTTGCACACGGACCTCTTTTGGGGCCTTTACAAGAATTATCTTATCAAATGTCTTATACGAATTGTTTTCAAAAAGTATTGCAGCCTCCTGTATCACATATGGAGCACTTTTCCTTTTTGCCCATTTAATAAAATCTTGTCTAACAGCCGGATGAACTATGGCATTTAGCTTTTGAAGTAATTCCTTATCGTCAAAGATTTTATCTGCAATATATTTTTTATTTAACTTTTGTAATACATAGGACTCCTTTCCTAAAAGATCAATAACTGCAGTTCTGAGCTTTTTAGAATTTTGCATTAACTTTTTGGCTTTCAAATCAGAATTATAAACCGGCACCCCTAATTCTTCAAATAATTTGGCCACTGTTGTTTTACCGCTACCAATACCACCCGTTAATCCTATTATCTTCATTCGCGTTTTAAGATAAATTCCACTTCATTCTCCAACAACTGAACACTGTATACATTATCCGGTTTTTCTATAAGGCTTACCCGAAGATTTTGATTACCCCCTCTTTCTTCCTGAAAATCCGCCACAATCTTAAAGTCCAAAGGACCAATATCCTTCAATCTTTCTATTCTGGCTTTACAGAGAACCTCCAGTGAATTGGGAAAAGTTTTTATTTGGGTCCCCTCAGGAATATTAATAACCTCAACCGGGATTTTTAATACTTTTTCCGAGAATCGAAAAACATTCCCTGAGATCTTTACATTTTTTTCCGATAATTCAGAATTCTTCAACTCCTCCGGTAAAACAAGATCAACCACTATTGTAAAATCTTCAGTAATTTCATTGAGTTCAACTACAGAGGTCGAAACCGTGTTAACAATATCCAACTCATTCTTAGGCCCTGTTATTACAACAAGCGAAGGTTCAATAGCTAATTTCCCATCTACAAGATAATTCTGGGCAGGGTTTATGTTAATATTGGGAGAGATAGGAACTTCTTTGGAGCCAAGCTCATAAAAATCCAAAAACACTGTATCCTGATCTACTTCCAGGAGAGTAATGGAAGCAGATAATTGACGCTCTATCTGTTTCCTGAAATCTAGTTCCGCAATGTAAAAATCAGAATCGTTATTTTCTATAGCCGACAAATCAACCTTGATTATTTTTCTATTAAAATTAAATCCCAGAAATTGAAACCCGCTGGCTCTGAGCTTAACGTCTACCTGCTTAAAAGTATTGTCGGCCAAAAGCAGGCTATCCGGAACATTAATATATTCCAGGTCAAAAGTAGTCCGGTCAACATAGGTTTCAGATAATTTACTCACAAGCCAGGCAAGAAAAGAGCATAGAAGGAAAATTAAAAAGATGTTAATCTTTCTTTTGTCATTACTCCTTTTGACTTCTTTCTGCTCCATTATATTTGTCTAAAAAACAATTCGGGAAAAATTTCCTGTGGCTTACTTTTGCTAAAGTTAACCAAGATTGCTGATTTTAAAAAACCGTATCCATAACCGAAAAATTGAATAATTACAGCAATAATAGAGAGAAAAGCTACTACTAAATTTTTATTCTTTAGTAAAGCATCTAAAAAAATAAATGCAAAATACACAGCATAAAGTATCCCGGGCCATGGATATCTCCCTCTCCCAATGACCAATAATAACAAAGAAATTATGAGGCCCAGGCAAAAAAGTGAAGGAAACCAATAGAATATCCTGGAAGAACCTTTATGCCATTTATTAAGGATTGGACGTACCTTACCAAACTTTTTAACCTGTGAAAAAAACTTATTGAAGCTTATTCTTCGCTTATGATAAACAAAAGCCTCCCTGATCAATTTAGTTTCGTACCCTTTTTCCCATAAACGCATACTTAGATCAGGATCCTCTCCGGGATGTATATTCCCAAAACCTCCAGATGCTTCAAAAGCTTCTTTGGAAATCCCCATATTAAAACTTCTTGGCTGAAATTTATCTACAGCTTTCCTGTTACCTCTGATGCCTCCGGTAGTTAAAATAGATGTCATGGCATAATTAATGGCCTTCTGAACATTTGAGAATGTGTGATGAGCTGCATCAGGACCACCGAAACAATCTACATATTTAGTGTTTAAGGACGTGGCTACGTTTTCGAGATAATTAACAGGAATTATACAATCTGAATCCAGTATTATGAAATAATTCCCACCAGCCCTGCGCATTCCATAGTTTCTGGAATCTCCCGGCCCGGTATTATTTTTAAACAGGTAGTTAATATTCAATTTTTCTTTATAATCCTCAATAACGTTTTTGGAGGTATTAAGAGAGCCATCTTCCACGATTACTATTTCATATGACTCATCATAGGACTGATGCAAGAGACTCTCTAAAAGTTCGCGAATTTCATCAGGCCTGTTAAACACAGGAATAATTAAAGAAAAAGAAAGTTTCATATCACAACTAAGGTATGCACAAAAGCCATCCTGTACCGGGATGGCTTCTTAATTTTTTAGATGCTGTTATTCTGCAAAATGCTCAATTACCTCCTGGCTCACGCCTGTACTTGAAAAACCACCATCATGAAACAAATTTTGCATCGTAACTTTTCTTGTAAGATCTGAAAAAAGAGATACGGTATAGTCTGCGCAGTCCTGAGCAGTTGCATTACCCAAGGGGGACATCTTTTCCGCATAATTAATGAAGCTGTCAAAACCTTTTACCCCCTGCCCCGCTGTTGTTGGTGTGGGAGATTGGGAAATAGTATTAACTCTTACCTTCTTCTCTTTTCCAAAAAAGTAACCAAAGCTCCTGGCAACAGATTCGAGATAAGCTTTATTATCTGCCATATCATTATAATCGGGAAATGTGCGTTGCGCAGCCATATAAGTCAATGCCACTATACTTCCCCAGGGATTCATGGCGTCTGCTTTGTATAAGCTTTGCATAACCTTATGGAACGAAAGTGCAGAAACATCCCAGCCCTTAGTGGTAAAGTCATATTTTTCATCGGTATATAAACGTCCTTTACGGACATTAACCGACATTCCGATTGAATGTAAAACGAAATCCAGCTTTCCTCCCAAAATTTCCATTGATTTGGAAATCAAAGCATTCAAATCATCTTCATTGGTAGCATCCGCAGGCACTATTTGCGAACCGGTTTTCTCTGCCAAAGCATTAATCTGACCCATCCGCATGGCAATTGGAGCATTGGTCAGGACGAATGTACCGCCTTCTTCATGAACACGTTCGGCTGTTTTCCAAGCAATAGAATTTTCGTCTAGTGCCCCAAAAATAATTCCTTTTTTCCCTTTTAATAAATTATACGCCATGTTAAAGTGCTTTGGTTTGATTTGAAGTCAAAGATATCTAAAAAAGTAGAAACTAAACCGCTCCTGTCGGATATTTGAAACACACTTTGCAAAGGAAATATAATCCGTATTGAGATATGGCTTTTTAGTTCAAAAGCTCACGGGCATGTGCAAGTGCTGAATCTGAAAGGCTTTTCCCTCCCAGCATTTCTGCCAATTCAAATACTCTCTCATCTTCCAGCAATTCTTTCATTTGGGTTTGAGTACTATCCTCTTTATCGGTTTTAAACACTTTAAAATGATGATCCCCCTTGGAGGCAATTTGGGGAAGATGTGTTATAGAAAAAACCTGCATGTTTCTGCTCATTTTATGCATAATATCTCCCATTCGGTTTGATATTTCACCGGAAACACCGCTATCTATCTCATCAAACATTAAGGTTGGTAAGTGCTCGTAGCGCGCAAGAATCGATTTTATTACCAGCATAATACGGGAGAGTTCTCCTCCTGAAGCAACTTTTTTTAAAGTATTGTAATCCGATCCCTTATTTGCGGAAAAAAGAAATATCAGCTTATCAGTGCCATTAGATTTATATTCTTCAGCGGGGATAGTATCAATTTTAAAGGTGGCATTAGGCAGTCCAAGGGAGCTTAAAGAAGCTTCTAGTTTTTGCTTTATTTCAGGGATCGCGTTCTTTCTGCGAACAGATAACAAATCAGCTTCTTTATCCAGTTCTTTTTTTAATCCTTCAATTAGACTTCTTTTATCTTCTATTGCTTCTTCAAGATTTTGTGTCGCACTAACCTTGTTTGCAAGTGTTTTCCTTATGTCAATCAATTGAGTAATATCAGATACGTCATGCTTTCTTTGCAGGTCATATATGGCCTGCAATTTAGAATTAATTTCCTCAAGTTTCCCGGGGTCTGGCTCTATAGATTCCTGCATAATTTGCATTTCCTCGGCCAGGTCTTTTAATTCAATAAAAACGGAATCAAATCGCTCCCTAAGTGGTGTAAATTTGTTTCCAATACCGGATAGTTTTACCAATATAGACTTTAGTTCCTGGAATAAACTTATAATTCCTATCTGATCATCCTTCAGTATCTGATTTCCTTTGGATAAATTTTCAAGGACAGTCTCAATGTTATTCAATTGTTCGTATTGATCTTCCAGTTTTTCCTGAAGCCCTTCTTCAAGGTATATTGAATCCAATTCATTTAACAGGAAGGCATTGTAGTCATGCTCTTTATTGGCATTTTTTTGAAATTCAATGAGTTCTTCAAATTCCTGTAAAGTAGCCTTATATTTCCCCAGTTTAATGGTATAGGCATCCAGGATTCCTGCATTGTCTGCAAATGCATCAATTAGCTTTAACTGAAAATCATGCTCAGTCAACTGCAATGTCTGGTGCTGTGAATGAATATCTACAAGTCGTTTCCCCAATTGTGTCAATATATCCAGAGTAAGTGGCGAGTCGTTTACAAATGCCCTCGATTTACCACTGGGATGGATTTCTCTTCGCACAATGGTATGTGTTTCATATTCCAGATCATTCTTATTGAAAAATGACTTTAAATTATAATTTTTGAGATCAAAAACAGCTTCAATTACACATTTGGCTTCTTTATCTTTTAGTGAAGACATGTCTGCTCGTTTACCTAAAACTAAGGACAGCCCCCCTAAAAGAATAGACTTCCCGGCTCCTGTTTCACCTGTAATAGTGGTAAATCCCTCAGTGAAGTTAACATTGAGATTATCAATTAATGCATAATTTTTTATAGACAGATTTATCAGCACAATTACAGTATATGATATGATCTGTAAAGATAAATTATTATTGGAATGAAATGAAAGGGGTTAATAGGTTATTTCATCCCAGGTAGAAGAATAAAATGGTGCTACTTTATTCAAAGTCTCTTTTAGGGAAACAATATCTACTTTAGGTCCATCTGAAAAAATATCTTGTATTTCTTCTGATTTGGCATCGAAGAAAGTTTGAATTAAGAATGCATTAGGTCTTCTTTGAGTTAAAGTCTCGAACAATCGCATAGAACCTGCTATGACCTGCTTGCCGGTACTATTGTTATCCCCTAATATATCCAGCCCTTTTCGATGATAATTGTACATTGCAATCCTGTATTCTCTAAAAGTGTTGGACAAAAGGTTATCTACCAATACAAATCTTGTTCTATTATTCGAGGCAGTCTGACTCCAACCTGAAGAACCAGATCCCTGAGCCTGATTTACAATTTGTTGTGCTTCTTTATAAAATTCTGTACCGCCTTCAAGTGCAAATGTATCTGCGTCCAGGCCTAGTATTATATAAACATAATAAGAGATAACCCCAACCAAATTAGAATCAAAAACATTTGGGTTATAAACCAAAGGTTCAAATTCTATATAACGAAAATTAAACTCATTATCCTTATAATTAAAAATGGGGCTTTCATAGGAGGTATTAAATACGGGACGGGAAGACTGAATCTGAATGTTTGCGCTAAACCTGTCAGAAGCATAGTCCGTTACTGTAATAAACATTCTGGCATTAACCCTCTCATTTTCCTTATAAATCCTGTTCGTCCATTGACTTTTATTTACAAAATCATTTAAAGCGCGTTCTAAAGTCAAAAATATTTGCCTGTTGGTCTGATTAACCTGATCCGCATTAACTGTAATTGTGCAGTTAAGTTCCTGGGCATTAATGTAATTGGCAAAAAGAAAACTAAAAAAGAAAATTAATAAATTACGCATGACCCCTATGGATGATTTCGTTGAATATGTCTAAGGCTACTTCGGCCTTATTCTTTACTTCAAACGTTTTTATCTCTGAATTCTTATCTATAAATGTTATTTTGTTTGTCGATTTCCCGAACCCAGCATCTTTGTCATTCAGTGAATTAAGAACAATGGCATCCAAATTCTTTTTGCGCAATTTATTTTTGGCATTCTCCAACTCGTTTTCAGTCTCCAATGCAAAACCCACTAAATATTGATGCTTCTTCTTATCTCCCATTGATAAAAGGATATCCTTATTTTTAACCAGATTAATTTGAAGGGTATCGCCGTCTTTTTTAATTTTTTGTTCGGATACGTTGCTTGGTCTGTAGTCGGATACAGCCGCAGCACTAATAGCAATGTCACAATCCTCATAATACCTGTGGACTGCATGAAACATTTCCTGTGCAGATACAACCCTTACAACTTCTATAGACGGACTCTCTGCTGTTAAATGAGAAGGTCCTGAAATTAAAACAACTTGACCCCCAAGTTTGGCCGCAGCTTTTGCCAATTCAAATCCCATAAGACCTGATGAGTGATTACCGATGAAGCGCACTGGGTCAATCGCTTCATAAGTCGGCCCTGCTGTGATCAATATTTTTTTATCTTTTAACGGTAAGGTACCGGCAATATGATTCTGCATAAACTGAACAATTTCTTCCGGTTCCGCCATACGCCCTTCACCAAATAATCCGCTTGCCAATTCGCCTTCTCCGGCAGGAATCAAAATATTGCCAAAATTCTCAAGTTTTTTAAGGCTGGCTTTTGTTGCCGGGTGCTTGTACATATCAAGATCCATCGCCGGTGCAAAGAATACGTCACATTTAGCTGAGAAATAGGTAGCCAGCAAAAGGTTATCGCAGCTGCCATTTGCCATTTTACTGAGTGTATTGGCAGTAGCCGGAGCAATTAGCATTATATCTGCCCACAAGCCAAGTTCAACATGGTTGTTCCAGTCCACACTCGCTTCTTCTTCCTGTATAAAACTGGTAAGCACAGGATTTTTGGATAAAGTAGCGAGGGTAAGGGGGGTAACAAATGAAAGAGCGCTTTCAGTTAAGATAACCTTAACCTCAGCGCCCGCCTTAATTAATAATCTAACCAGAAAAGTGGTCTTGTAAGCAGCTATACCTCCGGTAATACCTAAAAGGATCTTCTTGCCGCTCAACATATTACTGCTGGTCTTTCTCTGTATTCCTGTAGTATATTTTATCTTCCAACCATTCCAGGACAGCCAAAGCATGTGGTTTGGGAAGTTTTTCGTAAAACTTGGAAACTTCGATTTGCTCTTTATTTTCAAATACTTCCTCCAGGCTATCACTGTAAGTAGCAAATTCTTCAAGTTTTTCCAAAAGTTCCTTTTTAATTTCAGAATTAATCTGGATTGCTCTTTTCGCCGTTACAGATATAGCTTCATAAATATTATCTGTTTTCTCATCAAACTCATTTCTATTGATGGTAACCGTCGAAACCGGGGCTTTGGAATTCTTCAAATCGTTCATATTCATTTTGAAAGGTTTTCTTGTTCGGAATAATTGTTTAATTGCTCATCTACTTCTTCTATCAATTCATTGGCCACTTCGGCATATTTGGTTTCAGGGTAGTATTTAAACAAATTGTTATAAGCTATTTTTGCTTCCTCGAGTCGCTCTTTTTTGCGATTCTCTGTACTGTTTATTGCCAAATTTGTAGTTGCTTCAATTTTCAGATAAAGCGCATCCTCGCGATAAATTGAACCCGGGTTATCTGAAATAAAATTATCCAGGGCCGCTATTGCCGAAATGCTGTAATCTAAAATATAAGACTTGCCTAATTTTGTAAATTGTTTGGCAACTTCAAACTCTTTACGTTCTTTCTTAGTTGTTAACTCCCTGGCCATTATATTGGCTTCTGCAAAATACTCAGATTCCGGGTAAAGGTTAATAAACAACTGCAATTTAGTAAGGGCCTTGTCCGTGTCAGTCTGATCTACAGAATATCTTGGTGAAAGCATATAATAGCTTTTTGCTCCAAGAAAAGCCGCTTCTGAAGCCTTATCGCTTTTGGGATATGACTTTAAAAAACGTTCGAACTGATACCCGGCAAAATTATAATCCTTAATCTCAAAGTAGCTGTTTGCAAAAAAGAACATTACACGCTCTCCCTGGGGTTTTCCTACGTATCCCGGAGCAATTTGTTCGAATAAGCGGTTAGCCTTTTTAAAATCCCCCTCGTTGTATAGTTTTTCTGCAAGTTCATATTTCGCCTTTGTGTTAGGCTTTTTCAGTACCTTCTGGTATTCACCACATGAATTCAGGGTTACAATAACTAAGAGTAGGAAATAAAAATATTTAGTTCTGAAAAACATTTTGCAAAATTAGGAATAATTGCCGGAATAAAAAACATTAATTCAACACGAAGATAACACCTGAAAGATCAATAATAAGTGATATAGATGAAGTTTTAACCCAATTTTGGCTTTTTCAATTGCACTGTAATTGAGGAAAATCCCATAACAGGCAAAATCCGTTCTAAAAACTACGCATTGATTTTTGAAAAAGTTCTTAAAAATTTATCTATTTCTACTTTAAGTTGTGGTGTGGCTTCAACTAAAGGTAAACGTACTGCCGAGCCACATAATCCATGGGCTTCCAAAACCGATTTTATACCTGCCGGATTTCCTTCTTTGAATATTAATTTCATTCCCTCCATCATTGAATTATGCAAGGCACGGGCTTCATTTTCTTGGCCTCCCAATCCCAGTTTGATCATCCTGGAAAACTCATTCGGCAAACCCTGACCCAAAACTGAAATAACGCCTGCGCCCCCCGCTGTAATGGTTGGCAATGCTGAAAAATCATCCCCCGAAATTACCAAAAAATCTGAGGGTAAAATGCGTATTAGTCTTCTTACCTGAGCTATATCTCCGGAAGCTTCCTTAATTCCTATAACATTGGTGCAATCCTGTGCAAGTCTCAGCACGGTTTCCGGTTCAATATTACTTCCCGTTCTGCCCGGCACATTGTATAAAATAAGAGGCTTGGCAGAGGCTTGTGCTAAAGTTTTGTAATGTCGGTATATTCCCTCCTGAGTGGGTTTGTTGTAATATGGTGATACGGATAGGACCGCGGCAAAATCTTTAAGAGATATCTGTTTTAATTCCGCCGCCAAAAGCATTGTATTATTACCTCCTATGCCAATAACAATAGGAAGTCTTCCGGCATTTTCCTGCACCACAGCATCAATAACCAATTGTTTTTCAGAGCTGGTAAGCGTTGCTGATTCAGCAGTGGTACCCAAAATAACAAGATAATCGACATTTCCGTCAATGCAATAGTTTACAATGCGCTTTAATGCAGCAATATCAATTGATAAATCCGGATTGAAAGGAGTAATCAATGCAACTCCGGTTCCCAGCAAATTTTTCATAATTATTTACTTCAAACATCAATTTCACCCAGGACTTTAAGATATTTTTTAAGTTCTTTCTTAAAAGTATTAAAGTCGCTAAGCGTTGTCTCCAATATCAGATCATTATGCCGCTCGTCTATTTCCGCAAAACCCACATTTATTCTTGCCCTTGTCTTTACGGTCATTAACTGAAGCATTAAGTTTTCTTCATTGTAATAATTCACCAACATGTCGTATTCCCTGCTTAAAAACTCCAGTGCGTAACTATTTTCAATGTCCCCTTTCCAGCCAAGGTCCTTATCTGAGAAAACAGGGGTTGCATAAGGCGAATTCTTATCGTAATAATTTTTATAACCAATAATTTTAACTGCATTGGGCCTTAATTTAAAATCTTCTACAAATTCATAGAATAATTCCGCCTTATCAAATTTATCCAGATCTACAATAATTGCAATTGAGGTAATACCGTTTTTGCGTGCGACTTCCTCAGAAGGTTTTTCAATTTGTTCCTTTAGATATTTTAAGCCGGATTTGTATTTAAATTTCTCTTTAAGTGCCTTTAAAAACATGTACCTTTGTATTTAGGCAAATGTAATTAATATCCATGCAACTATTATGCTAAGATACTAAGGATAATGATTTTAAAAATACAACATTTTGTTATTTTTGTAACAATTATTTGTCTTTATGCCTGCCAAGATGCTCCGAAACAGCTGAGTAAAATATCTGGCCAGCAGATCGCTTTAACCGATTCTATTTTTGCAACAGATTCCATAGACTTATTTATAAAGCCCTACAGAAATCGCCTAAACGAAGTTCTGGATAGCACATTGGCCTATGCTCCCAGGCCAATCACCAAGAAAGATGGTAAATACAATACCTCAGCAGGAAATTTAATGGCTGATATAATATTCAGTGAAGCCAACCCTGTTTTTCAATCGAGAACCGGTCAGGAAATAGATTTTGTGATTTCAAATCACGGGGGAATTCGAAGCATAATCTCTGAAGGTAAAATTAACGCCAGAACGGCTTTTGAAGTAATGCCATTTGATAATACAATAGTGGTTGTTGCTCTCAAAGGCAAGGCGGTCAGGGATTTGGTTTCCTTCCTGATAAATGCAAAAAATCCTCATCCTATAGCCGGTATTCAGATTATTTTGAATAAAAACAAAACCCTTAAAAACGTTAATATTAATGGGTTGCCATTTAATGAAAATAAAACCTATAATGTAGCCACTTCCAATTATTTAGTGAATGGTGGCGGCAATATGGGGTTTTTTAAGGATAGCCTGCAAACTTTGGACTTAAACTATTTGATCAGGAATGCAATGATTGATTATTTTAAAAAAGTAGATACCCTAACCGCTCAAGTAGATGACCGGTTTATTATAATTGAATAGAAATGAATAGACGCAATTTTGTTACAAATTCAATTGCCGGAAGTGCCTTTATAGGCATGGGGGGACTTGGATTAAATAGTTGTGGTTTTCAGAATTCAAAACGCATTACTATTCTTCATACAAATGACGTCCACAGTCATATAGATCCTTTTCCAAAAGAACACAGTTTGTTTGCTAACCTGGGAGGTGTTGCCAGAAGAGCCACATTAATTCAAAATATCAGAGAGGAAAATCCAAACACGCTATTATTGGATGCCGGAGATATTTTCCAGGGCACGCCCTATTTTAATTTTTACGGGGGAGAATTAGAGTTTAAGTTGATGAGCATGCTTAAATACGATGCTGCAACAATTGGCAACCATGATTTTGACAATGGGATTGAAGGCCTTTTAGCCCAACTGCCTTTTGCCAGGTTTAAATTGCTCTCGGCCAATTATGACTTTAAAAATACGGTAATGAATGGCTTTGTGGAAGCCTACCAAACATTTTTACTTAACGGCATTAAAATTGGCGTATTTGGATTGGGAATAAAACTGGATGGCCTTGTTGGCAAGGACCTTTTTAAGGAAACTGTTTATCTTAATCCTATTGAAATTGCCCAGGACATGAGCGTTTTGTTAAAAAATGAAGAAAAATGTGATTTGGTAATTTGCTTATCTCATTTAGGCTACTCCTACCGGGATGACCAAAGACCAAGTGATCTGAAATTGGCTGCAAAAACTGATAATATTGATCTCATTATTGGCGGACACACACATACCTTTTTAGAGAAACCCGTTACCAGGCAAAACCGTTTGGATAAATCCGTTTTGATAAATCAGGTTGGGTGTTATGGAATAAATCTCGGCAGAATCGATTTTTATTTTGATTCTAAAAATAATATACAGTCAGAAGGGATCTCTATTACAGTCTGATTTAGAATAAGGCACTATTTTAAAAAGTAATGAAGGTAAATGGACTGATATGCAAAGGACATGGTGTGGCTTCTGGCCTATCTGACAGTCATAGATATCCAAAGGGTACTTTGCATGAGCAACTCCCTCATTTCATGGAAAGAGGCTTGGATTTGTCTTCCTGCTTTTTAGGCACTGTCAATCTGGATATTTCCCCTTATGAATTTGTTATAGGTAACCCGAAATATTTTTTCGAAGCTATCCCCTGGTCTGATTATATCCCACCGGAAAATTTTTATTTTTTTGATGTTGCTCTAAGCTTTGAGGATAAAGAATACAAAGGTTTCATTTATATGCCAGACCCACTTACCAAAGTTGATCATATTCAGGAAAAAGCAATCCTTGAACTAATCATGCCAAAAATTCCCGGGCTTGCATATGGAATGAAAGCTTGCATTGAAGTTGAAGATAAACAACTTCAATTCTTTAAGCCTTAGGTTTTTAACCAATCAAATCATAGATCATTTAGCCCGGTTAAGCATCTAGCTCCTTATGACATATTCCACCAAAAGTTTAAATTCTTCATCCAGGGTAATGCTGGGATAGGGCCTGCTTGCCCTTCTGTACCAATAACTGGCGTTGAATTGATCGCCTTCCTTGCGATGCAGATATGCATGCATCCAATAGCCCGGTTCTGATGGCAAGTCCTGGGCAATGTCATGCGATGCATTCCAATTCGCTTTAGCGTCATACCAAAGCGCCTGCAATCCTTTTGACCATGGCTTTGGTGGATGATCATTTTGACACCCTTTTAAAAAATCTTCATAACTAACTGGAATGTTCATTTTGCGCTTGGATAATTTAATTGGTTGGTTCGGACATGTTTTAACATGTTTGGTCCTTTTTCATTTGAATTAAAAAACAAATAATCTTTTCTTGAGCCTTATAACTAATCACTTAAAATTAAACACAATCATTATGAAAAAAACATCAATTTCTTTTTTATTCGTTGTTTCGCTCTTTTTGGGCACACTTACAACAGTTGAGGCACAGGATGCCGAAGCACCCATGTGGGAAACAATAGTCTTGACACCGGATAACACTAAATTAAAAGTTCTCGGTGAAAATATGCGGGCTCATAACAAAAAATACCATAATGAAGGTGCCTATAAGGCTACGGTTTACAGTATTTCAAGCGGTCCGGACATTGGAAAAATAGTTTGGATGATGGGGCCATTGAAATATGCTCACCTTGATTCCCGACCTGCTGAAGGAGGCCATGATGAAGACTGGAGAGATAATGTAATGGCTTATGTTAAGAAAATGGAATATGGAGAATATTGGAAAGGTGATGTAAAACTCTCAAATACCGACATGTTAACAGGTGATCCTTCCCTATACCCCATTCAATTCATCAGATATTGGGAGGTTAACCGTGAACACGGCCATAACGCTGAGGCCATGTTAGGAATTATCAGCAAAACAATAAAAGCCATGGAAGGTAACAATGCATGGGGTGTTTATTATAATGAATTCAGACAAGGCTCCAAAATAGGCAGGCATATTGCCACTGTAGGGTTCTATAAAAATTGGGCTGAGTTTGATGAGGATTCAACATTTAGAAAAACCTTTGCAAAAGTTCATGGAGATGACTCCTGGGATGCTTTTGTTCGGAATATGGAACAAGTAATGGATAACAGCTGGGATGAAATCTGGGTATATGATAAAAACCTGAGCGGTGATTAATTGACCAACATGAAGTTTCTTAAACCTCTCTTTTTATTTGGAAAGAGGGGTTTTATTTTAACATAGCTAAAAAGTCGTCCTCCGAAATAATTGGAATACCAAAATTTTCAGCCTTAATCTTTTTGCTTGGACCCATATTGGCACCTGCCACTACAAAAGAAGTCTTTGAAGAAATTGAAGAGCTAACTTTACCCCCATTATCTTCGATATGCTTTTTTAATTCTGTCCGGCTAACTTTTTCGAATACCCCGGAGACCACAAAGCTCTGACCCTTTAGTTTTTCCGTTTGCGCATCTAATTGCTCCTCTGTAAGTGAAAATTGAAGGCCATATTCCTTTAGGCGGTTTATAATATCCCTGTTTTTTTCATCACTAAAGAAATTTACTGTGCTCTCGGCAATTCTCTCCCCAATTTCATCTACCATTACCAAATCATCTGCTGTAGCTGCCATTAATGCATCTATATTTTTATAAGCTTTTGCAAGTTTCTTAGCTACGGTTTCGCCTACGTATCGTATACCAAGTCCAAATAATACACGCTCAAAAGGAATAGTTACAGATGCTGCCACACCATTAATTAAATTCTCGGCAGACTTCTCTGCCATTCGTTCTAAAGGCATTAACTGGTCTTTTGTTAGTGTGTACAAATCTGCATAATTATTTATCAGGCCTTCTTTATATAGCATTTCCACAGTTTCTATTCCCAAGCCTTCAATATCCAGGGCCTTTCTTGAAATAAAATGTTGTATTCTTCCGGTTATCTGAGGTGGACAACCATTTTCATTAGGGCAAAAATGCTGTGCTTCACCCTCTTTTCTAATCAATTCCGTTCCACATTCCGGACAATTTGTGATATAGATTGTGGGTCTGGAGTTAGCAGGACGTTTAGATAAATCCACACCCACAATCTTAGGTATAATCTCACCACCTTTTTCTACAAATACCGTATCCCCTTCGCGGATATCGAGCTTGGCTATTTGATCGGCATTGTGCAAAGAAGCCCTTTTAACCGTTGTTCCAGCAAGGAGTACCGGTGCTAAATTTGCCACAGGGGTAATGGCCCCGGTCCTGCCTACCTGATAAGTAATTTCATTAAGTAGTGTGACAGCTTGTTCCGACTTAAATTTATATGCAAGAGCCCACCTTGGCGACTTTGCTGTATACCCAAGTTCCTCCTGATGTTGAAAGCTGTTAACCTTTACAACAACACCGTCCGTTTCATAGGGAAGGTCATGGCGTTTAGTATCCCAGTATTCCAAATACTCCATTACTTCATCAGTGGATTTACAAAGCTTTGCTGCAGAAGGCACTTTAAAACCCCATTCCCGGGCTTTGAGAAGCATTTCATACTGGGATGAGAAATTGAGATTATTTCCGGTAATTCCATACAGAAGGCATTCTAAAGGTCTTTCCGCAACAAGTGAGCTATCCTGTAATTTAAGGCTTCCAGCTGCAGTGTTACGGGGGTTCATATAAGGATCCTCCCCGCTATTGACGCGTTCCTCATTCATTCTGGCGAAGCCATCCAGGGGAAGTACAATTTCTCCACGAATGTGAAATTTTGATGGAAAATCTCCCCGAAGTCTTAGAGGCACAGATTTTATAGTTCTTATGTTTGCAGTTACATCATCTCCCTGAAATCCATCACCTCTTGTAACTCCTCTTACGAGTTCACCATTTTCATAAGTTATGCTAATGGAAGCTCCATCATATTTTAACTCACAGGTGAAACTAACTTCGGAATCACCCAAAATACGCAATACCCGCTTTTCCCAATCCAACAACTCTTCTTTGGAATAGGAATTATCCAATGAATACATCCTGTGTTCGTGAACCACGGTCTCAAAACTTTTTGTAACAGCTCCTCCTACTCGCATTGTTGGCGAAGTTGCATCCATATATTCTGGATACTGCTCCTCGAGCGCCTGCAGCTCCTTTAGTTTCATATCAAACTCATAGTCCGATATACTTGGACTGGCCAATACATAGTACTTATAATTGTGTTCCCGTAATTCCTCGCGCAAGGCTTCTATTTTTTCCTTTATACTCATTAGAGCTGATCTTTGTTTATCCAGTTAGGTACATGCCGAGGTATATAATATCGCATCCTATCCAGCAAACCATCAATGGAATGGTCTATGAGTATCATATCATAGTTTTCCTTTTTGACGAATCCCTCAATGACCATTTTATTGAGCATCCCCATTAAATTATCGTAAAATCCGTTGATATTAAGTATCCCAATGGGCTTCTGATGAAGACCCAATTGGGCCCATGTTATCATTTCGAAAAACTCCTCTAAAGTACCATAGCCCCCTGGGAGCATTATGACGCCTTCAGACATTTCATGCATCCTTAGTTTACGTTCATGCATATTCTCCGTTATGATCAATTCTGTTAAACCATCATGAAATACTTCCTTGTGCTTAAGAAAATCAGGGATTATTCCGATTACATTCCCAGAAAAGTCCAGTGCCCCCTGTGCCAGCTTACCCATTACACCAATTCTTGCAGCTCCATAGACTAGTTTTATCGACCTTTCTGCCATCTCTCTACCCAAAGAATACGCTGTGTCCAATATAATAGGGTCTTTTCCTTCACTACTGCCACAAAAGACAACAATACTATTCATCCTGCTTTTTTTGGGAATCTAAAAATATTAAAAAACATTTTCATTTTATCAAGGCAGCTTTGCTTTGATCATTCTATCCTTTCCAAAGATATCTTTTCTTAGTTCAACATCAGAAAAATTGAAATTCTTCAAAAGCGTTTTTAATTCTTCTCCTAAATACTGATTTATTTCAAAATAAAGCATGCCGTTTTCCTTTAAGCTTTCCTTTGCCATTTCGGCTATCGCTCTATAAAAAAGAAGTGGATTGCCATCAGGTACAAACAAAGCTGAATAGGGTTCATTTTGAAGAACGTTATTCCGCATTTTGTCTCGCTCCATTTCCCTCACATAGGGTGGGTTGGATATAATAATATCATATTTTTTGCGCAATGATCCGGTTTTAAGAATATCCACCAAATTAAATTGGACATCTACTTCATTTAACAAAGCATTTTTTTTAGCTAATTCGAGCGCAGATCCCGATATATCAATAGCGGAGACCTTGAGATTTGGTTTGAGCTTAGCAAGAGAAATGGCAATACAACCACTGCCGGTTCCAATATCAATAATCTCAGAAACATCATTTATATTTTCAATATCTTCAAGTACCCAGTTTACCAACTCTTCGGTTTCCGGCCTGGGAATAAGAACCGATTCGTTAACCATAAATTTCAAATCCATAAAAGTGGTCTCCCCCAAAACATATTGAATAGGCTGTTCTTTCTTTAGTTTTGACAAACCTTCAAACATATATTGCTCTTCCTCCTTAGTGATAACAATTTCAGGATCTATAGCGAGAATAAATCGTTCTAATCCCAAAAAATGTTCTATTATGAGATAAAACATACTGTCTACTTCCTCCCTGGGATAAATTTCATCCAATTCCCTATGATAAATCTCTTTTATTTCCTTTAACAACATGGATATGGCACTTTTTTCTTTAAAACAGGCCTGACCCGGATATGCTTCTGCATTAATAACACAGTATCATTTTTCGCTGGGAATGTCCTATTTTTGCCGGGTGAAGATACACGAAAAATATATGGGGCGCTGTATTGAATTGGGCAAAAAGGCCCTGGGTTCTTCTGCTCCCAATCCAATGGTTGGGTGCGTAATAACCTGTGAAGATAAAATAATCGGGGAAGGGTTTACAAGCAGATATGGCGGACCACATGCGGAAGTAAATGCTATAAATTCTGTTTCTGACAAATCACTTCTAAATAAAGCTACCCTATATGTTACCCTGGAGCCCTGCGCCCATTATGGAAAAACACCTCCTTGCGCCGATCTGATCATTAAAAATAACTTGCAAAAAGTGATTATAGGTATTCAGGATCCCAATAAAAAGGTATCTGGAAGTGGAATAAAGAAACTTAAAGAAGCTGGTTGTGAAGTATTAACCGGAGTACTCGAAGTTGAATGCAGGAAGCATCATAAGCGATTTTTAACCTTTCAGGAAAAACAAAGACCTTATATTATTTTGAAATGGGCCGAGACCAGGGATGGTTTTATTGCACCTGATAAGGACAAACGACGAGGAAATCCGGAACCATATTGGATTAGTAATTCCTTTGCACGGCAACGCGTGCATCAATGGCGGAGCGAAGAGCAGGCTATCCTGGTTGGAACAAACACCGTTTTGGCTGATAATCCAAGATTAGATGTTCGTTTTTGGGATGGTGCCTCTCCAATTCGAATAATTATAGACAAAACCCTAAAATTACCTGAAGATCTAAATATCCATGATAAATCCTGCCGAACTATTATTCTGACTCAGTTACAAGATGAAACAAAGTTTCACCCGGGTATTGAATATGGTATTATTGATTTTGAGAAGAATATTGCAGAAGAAATCTGTAGTATACTCTTTGAAAAAAATGTAAGCAGTGTTCTCATAGAAGGAGGTGGGGAAACCCTGGCTACTTTTATCAATTCCGGACTTTGGGATGAGGCTAGAATTATTGAAGGAGATACCACCTTTGGCAGTGGTACAAAAGCGCCATATATTGAAGGCAAACTGATAGCCACAGAAATTATTGGTAATAATACTATAAAAAGGCTCTTAAATGATTGAGAATATCATTTTTGATTTTGGAGATGTCTTTATAAATCTCGACAAGCAAGCAACTGCCCGTGAAATGCAGAAGTTTGGCTTTAAATCTCTTACTCCTGAGCTTGCAGAATTATTTGCTGCTTATGAAAAAGGTCTTGTAACTACGGAGTATTTTCTTGATCAAACCAGTTATATGTTCCCCAAAGCCGGCAGACTTAATTTAATCCGGGCCTGGAATTCCATAATACTGGATTTCCCGGAAGATCGATTAAAGTTTATTGAAAAATTGGCTGAGGAAAAGGACTATCGTCTATTCCTGTTAAGCAACACAAATGAATTGCACATAGACTTTGTTAAACAAAGAATGGGTAAAAAGAGGTACGCTCGTTTTAAAAATTGTTTTGAAAAATTCTATTTATCGCATGAGATAAATTTGAGAAAACCGGAACACGAAATTTTCGAATTTGTACTGAATTCAAATAATCTTAAAGCAGAAAAGACATTTTTTGTAGATGACAGCAGTGAACACACTACGGCGGCTGCAGAATTAGGTATTAGATGCTGGCACCTGGATGTTGGCAAAGAGGACATTTCAGACTTGAAATTCAAAATATCAAAATGTTAGACCTTTCTTTAAGTATCTTTTTTTCAAGTCTGATATTTGTGATTTTTAAGTTATTTGATACGCATAAAATCCAAACCATTTATGCGATTATTATAAATTATATTACCGCTTGTCTTGTAGGCGTTCTATTTTATGAAAAGCCAGTAAAACTTTATGAGTTATACGAAAATGATTGGTTTTATGGCACTGCCTCATTGGGTTTTCTGTTTATCCTGATCTTCAATCTTATGGCAAAAACAGCACAACGCCTGGGGGTATCGGTAGCTTCCGTTGCTACCAAAATGTCCTTTGTGATCCCTGTGGCACTGGGTCTATTACTTTACGGCGAAAAGCTCAGTTTATTAAAATCGGCAGGTATTGTTTTGGCTCTTGCTGCCGTTTACTTTGCTTCTGTAAAAGATACTCCGAGGGCTATCCAGAGAAAATCTCTTTTATTGCCAATCATGGTGTTTTTAGGCTCAGGCATAATTGATGCCAGTTTAAAATATATGGAAGAGAACCATGTTACGTCAAATGAATTTCCACTATTTTCTGCTACCGTATTTGGTGCCGCGGCGCTAGCCGGAATCTTATTTATCCTTTTAAGATCCTTTGACAAACCGCTGAAATTAAATTTCAAAAACGTTTTGGGAGGAATTGCGCTGGGGATTCCTAATTTCTTTTCAATCTACTTTTTATTGAGGGCACTACAAAATGAAGCGCTGAACAGCGCCTCAATTTTTACTGTAAATAATGTGGCCATTGTTATGTTTTCGACCTTACTCGGAATTGTTTTGTTCAAAGAAAAAATAAGCGCTAAAAACTGGGGTGGTATAATAATGGCCGTTATTAGTATTATGCTGGTTACATTTTTTTGATGGAAAATAAAGCAGGTAAATATAAAACAGTCTCCGGGGCATCAGATAGTATACTTTATAAAGATCGCCAGAGTAAGTTTTATGCACATGTTTTTCCAGTAGCGAATGAGAAGGATATAAAAACAATTATAGAAAATCTTCGCAAAAAATACCCAACAGCAAGTCACTTTTGCTATGCATGGAGATTAGGCATAGAAAAGCAGAGGTACAGGGCAAATGATGATGGGGAACCAAATAACTCTGCGGGAATGCCAATTTACGGTCAAATAAAATCTTGGGAATTAACAAATGTTCTGATAGTTGTGTCGCGTATTTTTGGTGGCACCAAATTAGGTGTTGGCGGCCTCATAGCTGCTTATCGCACAGCAGCACAAATGGCACTCGAATCTTCTTCAATTATAGAAAAGTCGGTCAAAGTAAAATATGAATTGTGCTTTGACTATCCCCTGCTTAGCAAAGTAATGCGGCTTATTAAACAAAATTCGATAGAAATAGTTAATCAGGACATGTCTATGACATGTACTATTACAATAGCTGTATTGCTTAACGAAGCGGTTGAGTCTGAAAACATGTTTAAAGGGGTTTATGGAGTCTCAATAACTAAATTAGGCAGCTAGTTAATAAACGAAATAATATTCGAACCGGGACTAATTTACTCTTGAATCATTATCGAGATCCAGGAGTTTATTCAACAGATAATCAGGGCATTTAACCGGTCTCTTTGTTTTGGCATTTATAAACGCCAAAACTGTGTTTGCTTCTACTAAAAGTTCGTTTGCTTCATTGTAAATTTCATAGTCAAATTCTATTCTGACAGAAGGTGTTTTTTTTAATTTGGTAACCACTGTTATCAGGTCATCATAAACCGCAGATTTTTTAAATTTTAGCTGTAAGGAAATTACTGGTAGTAAAATTCCGTTTTCTTCCATGCTTTTGTAAGAAATACCCAGATCCCTTAACCATTCAACCCTTCCCATCTCCAGGTATTGTGGATAATTCCCATGATATACCACGCCCATCTGATCCGTTTCTCCGTAACGTACCCTAAAAGAAAATCGATAAAAATGCATATTTTTTCAGCTAAAAACAATATATTTATTAAGTGGCCTAAAGAGGGGGGTGAACATGCAAAAAAAAAAGAAAAAATTCAACCCAAAATGATTTTTTTTTTAGAATATTTGTTCACATATTTGTCTCGCTCTTGAGAATGACAAAACAAGTATTTTCTTGATCAACTAAGATTAATCTCTTACCAACCAAATAAGATATCTTTTAATATGAGTGTTACTGCTAATTCCGTTTGGAAAAATTGCTTGGCTTTTATCCAAGATAATATCCAACCGCAGGCATTCAAAACATGGTTTGAACCTATTAAACCAATAAAATTATCTGATAACGCTTTAAGCATTCAGGTTCCCAGTAAATTCTTTTATGAATGGCTTGAAGAGCACTACGTAAAGCTACTTAAGGTTGCGCTCACCAAAGAACTTGGAGAAAATGCCAAGCTGGTCTACATCATTAAGATGGAGAATACTTATGGCAACAGGGAGCCCTTCACGGAACAAATCCCAAGTTCAAACAGAGGAAGTGTCAATCCACAGGAAATGGATGTTCCTATAAAATCTAAAAATCCGGAATTAAAGAATCCTTTTGTAATACCTGGAATTCGAAACATAAAAATAGAGTCTCAGCTAAATCCGAATTATAATTTTGATAATTTCCTTGAAGGTGATTCCAACAGGCTGGCCAGGTCAGCAGGTATGGCAGTTGCCAATAAACCCGGAGGAACTTCTTTTAATCCGCTTTTGATATTTGGAGGGGTAGGACTCGGCAAAACGCACCTTGCTCATGCAATTGGCGTAGAGATCAAAGATAAATATCCGGAACGAACTGTACTTTATATCTCTGCTGAAAAATTCACACAGCAATACATTGAGTCTGTTAAGAAAAATACCAGGAATGATTTTATTCACTTTTATCAGTTGATCGATGTACTTATAATTGATGATGTACAATTCTTATCCGGTAAATCGGGTACGCAAGATGTTTTCTTCCATATCTTCAATCATTTGCACCAAAATGGCAAACAGGTTGTCCTGACTTCAGATAAAGCGCCTGTGGATATGCAGGATATTGAACAGCGTTTACTCTCCCGATTTAAGTGGGGCTTATCTGCTGAGCTTCAAAATCCGGATTATGAAACTCGTATATCAATATTAAGAAACAAACTATACAGGGATGGTGTTGAAATGCCCGATGAAATAGTTGAATATGTTGCCAAACACATTAAGACAAATATCAGGGAATTAGAAGGTGCCATAATTTCTCTTATTGCTCAATCTTCTTTCAATAAGAAGGAAGTTACGCTGGAATTGGCACAACAGGTAGTTGAAAAATTTGTAAAAAATACAAAAAGGGAGGTTTCCATAGACTACATACAAAAAGTTGTTTCAGATTACTTCGAAATGGATGTAGCAACCTTACAATCCAAAACAAGGAAACGACATATCGTGCAGGCGCGCCAACTGGCCATGTTTTTTGCTAAAAAATTCACAAAAGCTTCATTGGCTAGTATTGGTTCTCAAATTGGTAAAAGAGATCATGCGACCGTTCTTCACGCATGCAAAACAGTGGATAATCTGGCTGAAACGGATAAGCAGTTTAGAAAATACATTGAAGATTTAACAAAGAAATTTTCCTGATTGAATTATGCAAATAAAGGTTCTTATGGTTTGCCTGGGTAATATCTGCAGGTCTCCATTAGCCGAAGGTATATTAAAATCAAAAACCGACTCACAGCTTATTTTTGTTGATTCTGCGGGGACTGCAGGATACCATATAGGAAGCAATCCGGATCAAAGATCTGTAGCGGTTGCCAAAAAATATGGCATTGATATCTCTGGCCAAAGATGCAGAAAATTCAACTATGGCGATTTTGCTGAATTTGACCTTATTTATGCAATGGACTTAAGTAATTACTATGATATCCTGGCTTTGACGAATGATAAAAGCGAAATTGAGAAGGTTAGACTTTTATTGGAGGAAAGCTCTGCACCAGTAAGGGAAGTACCTGACCCTTATTATGGTGGAGCAGATGGTTTTGAAGAGGTTTTTGAACTAATAAATCAAGCTTGTGACACAATTGCTGAAAGATTAAATTCACAACAGACTTCCTAAAATGCAAAATAAAAATACTTCAAAAGGTAAGTTATATATGATCCCAACTACCCTTGGCGAAAATGAACCTCTGGAAGTATTGCCAATTTCCATTAAGAGAATCATTGAAGAAACAGATCATTACATCGTTGAGAACGAAAAATCTGCAAGAAGGTTTATTAAAAAAATCAGTCCCAGGAAATCACAACCTAATTTAAACATTGCTCTTCTAAATAAATTCACTGATCCTGCAACTATACCTTCTTACCTTGATCCCTGTTTTGAAGGTCTGGATGTAGGTGTTTTATCTGAAGCCGGTTGCCCCGGAATTGCCGATCCCGGATCTGAAATAGTCCGGATTGCCCATCAGAAAGGAATAGCAGTAGTACCCCTGGTTGGACCTTCTTCTATAATTTTAGCTCTTATGGCTAGTGGTCTGAACGGCCAAAACTTTGCATTTAATGGCTATTTGCCTATTGAAACTGCCGAGCGAAAAAAAGCCATTAAGAGATTTGAAAAAATATCCAGAGAAAATAATCAAAGTCAGCTGTTCATAGAAACTCCATACAGAAACGATAGCCTTTTTGAAGAGTTTGTCAAGACTCTTTCAAAGAATACATGGCTGTGTATAGCTACGGATCTTACCTTGCCCACGGAATTTATTGCCACAAAAATAGCCGGGAATTGGATAGCTGAATCCATTGAACTCCATAAAAGGCCTACAATTTTTATAATACAGGCATAAAAAACCCTGACGATTAAGCCAGGGTCATTTTATTACGTTCTTTAGTTATTTTATTATACTTTAGGATTTCGAATTGCTGAAATATCTGAGATATCATATCCCGAAAACTTTTTTAAGTAATCCGCAAGACTGGTTCCATAGGCATCTCTTACATCCTTCCTGCCATTGGAGTATAAATACTGCATTACGTTTCCCGGACCTGCCAAATGAGCAGCTGCCAATATTCCGGATTCAGTTATTTCTATACCCTTAACCTTTTTACCTACAAAATATTTGATGTATTTACGCAATATCCATTTGTTGCGGGAAATATTTGTATAAAATACTTTCTCCTGCAAACTCGGATCATTGAGAAACCTGGTAGCGTTATAAACACCCATCAATTGTAGTGTTCCTATTCCAAATTGATACTTACCCAGATAGCCGAGCGTATTTATTATAAAGTAATTACCCTGAGACTCTTTGAAAGCCAGTGCCTCTTTAAACCCTGTATAACAACTTCCCAAAAAAGGAGGCGTTAGAAAGGATGAGTTTTCAATTGTTCTGTTTTTGGGGAACAGAACTAGCGTAGGTTCTTTTACTTTTAGAATTTCGGGGACCTTAACTTCAGACTTTGTGGTAAACCCAAAACTAACTAAAACTAAAATCATGATAAGCGGACAGATAAACCATGACCACTTCTTCATATATGTGTTTTCTTAAGACTAACTACCAAATAAGCCGGTATGCTTAAATTTCTTAAACAAAGATATAGCAGATTTGTACGAATATTCCTCAGAATTCTTTGAATAACACCTTTATTTGACGAGCTGTCTTAAATTTCGGATTAACAGTCTACCGGTTGATATTTTGTTCGTTTATCCATCGGATATACTGCGTTTTATTCCGGTTGTGTTGCGAGAGGTCTTTGGCAAATTTATGGTAGCCAAAGTCTTCAACATCTGCTACCATATAGTAATAATCATGTTTTTCAGGATTCAGGACGGCGTCTATAGAAGAAATATCGGGCATTGTTATTGGACCCGGAGGTATCCCTGCATATTTATAGGTATTATAGGGAGAATTTAGTTCTAAATCTTTATACAGTACTCTTTTGATAATCGTATCAAAATTACCAAGTTCCCGTTTTAAGGCATAGATTACCGTGGGGTCTGCCTGAAGTAGCATATTTTTTTTCAGCCTGTTAAGATATAATCCGGCAACCCTGGGTCTCTCAGTAACCTTGGCCGTTTCCTTTTGAACAATTGAAGCCAGGGATATTACCTGAATTTGCGACAAATTTAATGCTTCTGCTTTTCTTAGTCTCTCTTTATTCCAAAAGCGAAGATATTCCTTCAGCATTCTATCGCGGAAATCTGTGGCAGACGTATTCCAAAAAAATTCATAGCTGTTAGGTATAAAAAGTGAGAGGCTCGTTTCTGCTGTAAAGCCATTCTCCTGCAGAAATTGCGAATCTGTAAAAGACTTCAGTAAAGAAATGCTGTCCGCCTCAATTTGACCAGCAACTCTTCCCGCCAATTTTTCGAAAGTTTCCTGATTATTAAAAGAGACATTAACCGGTATATTGTTGCTCCTTAAGGTATTTATTATCTCGTTATTATTCATCCCTTTCTTTAAAATATATTTACCTGGTTTTATATAGTCAATATATTTTTTCTGTTTTGCGACTGCCTCAAAAGTTTCAATATCAGACAAAAGTGGGGTAATAAGACCTTTTAAATCATCATAGGAACTGCCGGTTGTAATATAAATGTAAGCTTCCTCATTATTAAAAGCCGTATTGGGTGAAAAAAGGGCGTTATAAATTAAATAGGCAAAAGCTCCTCCCGCAATTAACCCCAGAAGTACTATAGTCAATAAGATTTTTTTGATATACATTATTTTCCAAACTTTTGAAACAGTAGTTCATTTTTAAATTTTCCTCCAACAAGGATCCAATCTTTTTTAATTCCCGAAAGCTCAAACCCCATCTTTTTGAATAGTTGTATGCTTGCCTGATTGTCTTCGCCTACATTGGCATATACCTGGTTTAAATTAAGTACCTCAAAGGCATATTCACAAAGCAAGGACAAAGCTTCAGAACCATGACCATTCTTACGGTCGGACTCATTAAGAATAACAATCCCAATTCCGGCTCTTCTGTGTTTAGGATCAAAATCAAACAGATCAATAAACCCTATCACTTTATTAGTTCTGTCACAAATTGCAAGACGCAACTGTTTCACTTCATAAATATCGCGGTGTGCATTGTCAAGGTATTGTTTAAGAACATGTTTTGAATAGGGTGTGATCGTGCCGCTAATTTCCCAGATATAGGGATTATTCTCCAGTTCGAATAAAAAATCAAGATCTCCCGGCTCCAACGCCCGCAAACTGGTATGATTACCCTTTAATATCAAATCGCTATTGTTCCTTTAAATACCTGTTTAGCCGGGCCATCCAGCCATATGTTTTCATATCCCCCGGAGCCTTTCTTAAACGTAATTGATAAATTACCCCCTTTAGTAGAAATATTTACTTTCTCACTTTTGGTCTTTCCCCAATAATGCATGCCCAGTGCAACTGCTGTGACTCCTGTTCCACAGGACATGGTTTCATTTTCCACCCCCCTTTCATACGTACGCACAGCAAAATCATTTTCTGAAGTTTGTTCAACAAAGTTAATGTTACTCCCCCCCTTGCCATAAATTCCATAACGCAGTTTTGCACCTTCTTCAAATACGTTAAAACCCTCTAAATCAGATACCATCTGAACATGATGAGGAGAACCTGTATCTAAAAAAAGACAATTGGGTTTTGGCATAATATCGGTAACATTTTGCATCTGCAAACTAATAATTTCATTATCAATGGTAGCAATATGCAACCCATCTACAGCATTAAATTCTGCCTTTTCAGTAATAATACCCAGGAATTGTGCAAATGCAACTATACATCTGCCGCCATTACCACACATACTTCCGGGATTCCCGTCAGAATTATAATATACCATACTAAAATCCGATGAATTATCTTCTTCCAACAAGATTAACCCGTCAGCGCCAACACCAAATCTTCTGTCACATAGAAATGAAATTAATTGGTTATCCGTTTTTGGAAATCCTCCATGCCGATTATCAATCATGATAAAATCGTTGCCTGTTCCCTGGTATTTATAAAATGTAATTGCCATAGCTTATTCAGGTAGCAAAGATATGACTTTATTTAAGCAGTTTCATTCAGTTAAAAAGTAGTTAAATGGAAATATTTAGTTTAAAAAATCGAGTACTTTTACTTTATAAACTTAAAAATCCTTTATATATGAAAAGATTTGGAAGCTTATTACTAGTTGCCGTTTTTGCCGGGGTAATCACCCTCGTTTCTTATAAAATGTTTTTTGAAAAGACCAATTACGCCGTAGTAACGGATGATTCCGGGATGCCATTCTTAACTACAAGCAACAGACCTGCGTCTTCTAAAGGCAATGGTATCAATGAAGTTGATTTCACTGTTGCGGCGGAAAATACCGTTAATGCGGTTGTGCATGTTAAAAACCTTACTTTAAATAGCAGCCCGGGAAGTTTATTGGATTTTTTCTATGGTTCCGAAAGCAGGCAAATTCCGCAGATAGGAACAGGTTCCGGGGTTATTATTTCACCGGACGGCTACATAGTGACTAATAACCATGTAATTGCAAAAGCTAATGAGATTAGAATTACCCTGAACAATAATAAGACCTATGAGGCGGAAATTATTGGTTCTGATCCCAATACTGATATTGCATTAATCAAAATTGATGTAGATGAGAATCTGCCCTATCTTGCTTTTGGTGATTCTGATGAAGCCAAGATCGGTCAATGGGTTTTAGCTGTTGGTAATCCATTTAACCTTACCTCAACCGTAACCGCTGGAATAGTTAGCGCAAAAGCCAGAGATTTAGGAAGAGACCAATCATTTATACAAACAGATGCAGCAGTGAACCCGGGCAATAGCGGGGGTGCTTTAGTTAATACTAATGGTGATCTTATAGGGATAAATACGGCGATTACTTCACAAACCGGTTCCTATGTGGGTTACTCATTTGCAGTGCCCAGCAATATTGCCAAAAAGGTTGTGGAAGACATCATGGAATATGGAAATGTTCAAAAAGGCATACTCGGTATAACTTCCCCGCGCCTTAGCACGCCTTATGCAATGAATAATGGGATAAATGAAATTGATGGTGTATATATTGATGGCATTGAAGAGGATTCCGGTGCAGATGATGCTGATCTGAGATCGGGAGATATTATAAAAATGGTGGATAATATTAAAGTTAGAAAATTTGCAGATTTAACAGGCTATGTATCAACAAAAAGACCCGGAGATAAAATTAATGTTACCATTGATCGTGACGGAGAAGATATTTTAGTACCTGTTGAACTGAAAGAAAGACAATCCATTATTGTTCCGGTTATGGGCCTTAGGGTTAAGAACTTATCAGAGAACGATAAGGAAGTTTACAATACAAAAACCGGGGTCAAGATCACCGGAGTACCTGAAACTTACAGGGGGTATGGGTTAAATGGAAAAGTTATTCTGGAAATTGATAATGAAAAAGTAAATGATATTTATGAAGCAAAAAATCTCTTTGGTGCTATCTCAAGATATGACAAAACGGTCATAACTTTAATTGATAAAAATGGAGAGAAAGAACGAATTGTATTTCAATAAAGAATGAACTTTTAAAGCATTTAAAGGCACTCGGATTCGGGTGCTTTTTTATTTATATTTTCTCTATGCGGTGCCGGTAGAATTCAATAATTTTGCCCTTAAATTAAATTACTGAACATAGATGAGCCCTATCAAATCTTATGAAAAGGAATTGGCGTTTCAAGCCGACAGAAGAAAAGCCACCACAGAATTCATCAAAATAATCAGCGATCTGTGGTATGATAAAGCCATTGAAGTAGTGCTTTTCAAAAACCAGGTGATTGACAAAAATGTCAGTGATATCATAAACCTTCATGAATACGCCGGTGAATTTGTGCAAAAACCAATTTCCATATTTGATTCTGTAGAATTACTGCGTGCCATTCATGATATAAACTTACCTCCTTCAAAGATAGATATAGGAAAACTCACTTATGAGTTTCATTCCGATAATAATAGTTTGCACGACGTGAAGTCATTTATTCACTACAAATTAAAAGAGGCCAATAATTCTAAAGAAATTAAGCCAAAGGATGTAGTACTCTATGGCTTTGGCAGAATTGGAAGGTTGATTGCACGGGAATTAATGGCCAAAACTGGGAAAGGCAATCAGCTAAGGCTCAGGGCTATTGTAACCAGAGGAGACTTAACAGAAGAAATTCTGGAGAAAAGAGCTACATTGTTAAAAACAGATTCGATTCATGGTCAATTCACAGGTACTGTAGATTATGATATAGCTAAAAGGGCATTAATTATAAATGGGACCACGGTCCATATCATTAATTCTGATAAACCTGAAGATATAGATTATACCAAATACGGAATCAAAAATGCATTGATTATTGATAATTCTGGTGCTTTCAGGGATAAAAATTCCCTGGAAAGGCATTTGAAAGCTAAAGGCGGAGGCAAAGTACTTCTGACCGCCCCTGGTAAAAATATCCCAAATATTGTGCATGGTGTTAATCAATATGATTTTGATCCGGATACTTATGATATTTATTCCGCTGCTTCTTGCACAACAAATGCCATTACCCCAATATTAAAGGTTGTTGATGATTCATTGGGCATAAAAAAGGGCCATTTGGAAACCATTCATGCCTATACCAACGATCAAAATTTAGTTGATAATTTACATGGCAAGTACAGAAGGGGAAGAGCTGCCGCATTAAACATGGTAATAACGGAAACGGGTGCAGGAAGTGCTGTAGCAAAAGCGCTTCCATCGCTGGAAGGCAAACTTACTTCAAATGCAATAAGAGTACCTGTGCCTAACGGTTCTCTGGCCATCCTCAATTTAGAAATCAAAAATAAAACGTCTCGGGAAGCAATAAATACAATTATAAAAAAATATGCTTTGGAAGGTGATTTGGTAGAGCAAATTAAATATTCACTAAGCAATGAGTTGGTATCAACAGATATTGTTGGTACCGCAGCCCCTTCTATTTATGATAGTAACGCTACCATAGTATCTGCCGATGGTAAGAATATTGTGTTATATGTTTGGTACGATAATGAGTTTGGGTATTCGCATCAGGTAATCAGGTTGGCAAAATATTTAGCGAAAGTCCGAAGATTTACGTATTATTAAATTTTCCTCAGCTAAGAATATGAAGATAATAGCTTCTTGTTCAATCTTATGATTGAACGATTTTTTTTTATTAATTAATATTATTAGAGTACTTTAGTTCCCTCCTTGAATCATAAATTAATACTAAGAATATTTCAAATGAAAGGTTTCAGCAAAGTTTATTTTTTAATCGCCCTACTGACATGTAACCTACACTTCGCACAGCAGGATGACAAACAAGAGGAATTGTCTTTAGACGGTGGTTCCATAGAAAGTCAATTTGAATATTTATACAAAAAATCAGGCAATTATAATGCGGAAGGAAAAAGATATGAAGTGGTTCGCACTATAAACCTGGATAAGCTTAAGAAAAATGTCCTGGATTCTATAAATGCAGCTAATAAAAAAGCTGCTGAGCTAAAAAACACAATTAGTGCGCAAGAGGCCTCTATCAATTCACTAAATAGCAAATTAAAAGAGACAACAGATAACCTTACAGCTGTTACTAACGAGAAAGACAGTATGGCTTTTCTAGGTGCTACGGTTTCAAAAGGAACTTATAATTTTATATTGTGGACGGTGATAATTGGTTTACTCATGTTATTCCTATTATTTGTGTTTAAGTTTAGAAGAAGTAATATATTAACACAACAGGCGAAATCTAATTTAGCTGAGCTTGAAACTGAATATGAGGACCACAGGCGACGGGCTTTGGAAAGAGAACAAAAGATAAGCAGGCAGCTCCAGGATGAAATAAATAAATACAAAAAATCAAAATAGAAAAAGCTCCTTTAAGGGGCTTTTTTTAGCCTAATACATTATGACTACTATAATTCGGGCAACGAAAGAGCATATTTCCGTATTGATTCCGCTTTTGGATAAATACCGAACTTTCTACAACCAGAATTCAGATGAACAGGCGGCCCGAAGATTTTTGGAGAATAGAATGAAAAATAAGGATTCTGTCATCTTCCTTGCTTTTTATGACAGTTCTCCGGCAGGTTTTACACAACTATATTCTTCCTTTTCCTCGGTAAGTCTTAAACCCATATTTATTTTAAACGATTTGTATGTGTATAGCGAATTTCGAAATAAAGGTATAGGCAAAGTATTATTAAACAACGCCAAAGAATATTGCCTGTTGCAGGAATACAAGGGGTTGGCTCTGGAAACAGGTATAAACAATCCTGCACAAAAATTATATGAACGTCTGGGTTGGAGAAGAAACACTACTACGCTTCATTATTTTTGGGAAGCAAAATAGGTTTGTCTAAATAAAATAAGTTATATGCTTATGCGTATTGATATTATTACTGTTTTACCAGAATTATTAAAAAGCCCCTTTGAGGCTTCTATACTGAAGCGTGCAATAGATAAGAAACTGGTTGAAGTACACGTCCATAACTTAAGGGACTATACAGATAAAAGCTATAATCAGGTAGATGATTATCAATTCGGAGGTGGTGCAGGGATGGTATTAATGATTGAGCCAATTGATAAATGCATTAGTTCTCTCAAAAGAGATCGAAAATATGATGAGATAATTTACATGACACCGGATGGGGATACCCTAAATCAAAAAACTTCAAATAGTTTGTCCTTATTAAAAAATATTATCATACTCTGTGGCCATTATAAAGGAGTCGATCAGAGGGTCCGAGATACTTTAATTACCAGGGAAATATCCATTGGAGATTATGTGCTTTCCGGAGGTGAATTGGGGGCCGCTGTTCTCTGTGATACAATTATTCGTCTGCTTCCGGGGGTTCTAAATGATGAAACTTCTGCACTAACAGATACTTTTCAGGACAACTTATTAGCCCCGCCGGTATATACAAGACCAAGGGAATATAAAGGTCTGAAAGTTCCGGATATATTAGTAAGTGGTAACTTTCCTGAAATAGAAAAATGGCGGGAGGAACAGGCAATTAAAAGGACCATTGAACGCAGACCTGATTTATTGGAAGAGTAAAAACTTATGCTTCTGCTTAAAAATTGCGATAAATCTCTTGGAAGTACTAATATAAAGAGTATTTTTGCAATCGATTTGAAACCAACCTCTGACGAAATACGTGAATGTTGTTTTTGGCTTAAATAAAATAAAAATCAATGGAATCCTTAATAAAATTTGTTGAGAACGAATTTGTTCCGAAAAAAGAATTTCCACAATTCGCTGCAGGTGATACAATTACGGTATACTACGAAATAAAGGAAGGCGAAAAAACACGTACCCAGTTTTTTAAAGGTGTAGTTATACAACGAAGAGGAACAGGTGCTACAGAAACGTTTACAATTCGCAAAATGTCTGGTACTATAGGTGTGGAGAGAATATTTCCCATAAATATGCCGGCTTTGCAGAAAATTGAAATCAATAAGAAAGGTAAAGTACGCAGGGCTCGTATTTATTACTTTAGAGGCCTTACCGGTAAAAAGGCAAGGATTAAAGAAATTCGATCTTAAAAAGTTCACAGTATTAAGAAACCCTGATAAATTAATTATCAGGGTTTTTTTATTACATGAGATTTATTTCTTCTCTTTTAGGCCATTTTTTTTTCAAATTCCAAAATAGTTTTAAAAATAATAGAAACGCAATCTAAAAGTTGTTCTTCTGTCATAACCAGTGGCGGTGCAAAACGAATAATATTTCCATGAGTAGGTTTTGCAAGTAACCCGTTTTCTTTTAATGCAATACATATATCCCAGGCTGTAGAGCTATCCTCATCGTCATTTATAACAATGGCATTTAAAAGTCCTTTACCCCGAACCAGCCGAACAAGATTACTTTTTTCTATTAACTTCCTTATTTCAGATCGAAATAATTTGCCCAGACGATAGGCATTTTCCGCTAAATTTTCATTTTTCACCACTTCAAGCGCGGCAATCGCAACTGCACAGGCCAAAGGGTTTCCACCGAAAGTAGAACCGTGATTACCCGGTCTGATGACGTCCATAATATCATTGTTGGCAAGAACAGCCGATACAGGAAAAACACCTCCGGATAAAGCCTTTCCCAATATCAAAATATCAGGTTTCACATCTGGAGTTCCGCTGCATAATTTATCCGCACAGGAACAATTGCCGCAAGAAGCCAATAATCGACCGGTCCTGGCAACCCCGGTCTGTACTTCATCTGCAATGAACAAAACATTGTTTCTCTTGCATAGGCTATACGCTTCCTTTAGATAGTCCTCCCCCGGAACATAAACTCCTGCTTCACCCTGAATAGGTTCAACCATAAATGCAGCAACATTCTTATCCTCCAAAGCCTCGCTCAGGGCATTGATATCATTATATCTGATTGAGAAAATTCCCGGAGTAAAAGGGCCAAAATTCTCTGTTGCTATTGGATCATTGGAAGCAGAAATAATTGTGATCGTGCGACCGTGAAAATTATTTTGACAAACAACTATTTTAGCCTGATTTACAGGAATACCCTTTTTCTCATAGCCCCATTTTCGTGCAAGTTTCAAAGCTGTCTCTACTGCTTCTGCACCCGTATTCATTGGTAATACACGGTCAAATCCAAAGTATTCCGTAATGTATTTTTCGTATTTACCGAGCATATCATTATAAAATGCTCTGGATGTAAGCGTCAATTTTTCAGCTTGCGCCTTTAAGGCCGAAATAATATGTGGGTGACAATGTCCCTGATTTACAGCTGAATAAGCCGATAAAAAATCATAATACTTTCTACCTTCTACATCCCAGACATAAACACCTTCTCCCCTGCTTAAAACAACTGGTAATGGATGATAATTTTGCGCCCCGTATTTTTCTTCCAATGCTATAGCATCCTGGGAAGATATCTTTTCTAAAACTGACATTTTCCTTACAATTTTGATAAAACTTTAGCTATTCCTTCTTTGGGAGAGAAATCATCCTATGCAGTATAGCTAAATTACAAATTTTGGCACAATTTAAAAAATATGCCATCCTTACCTATTCTGATTATTTTTGCATTCTGCCGAGAGTTGAAATTTGTAATTCCAGTCGTTTGAGTTCTCGAAGAATATCATTCTTATCCATTTGCATCCAAACAAACAACTTAAGCATTGCCATCGCAATCATGCTTAAAAAACCGGCTGATGCCCATTTTATAAGTTCATTGGTGCTATCTGTATTAAAAAACCGGACTATACAATAAATGAAAGCCATAAACATTAGTAGATGTACAACATTCATAATCGCTGCTAACCATCCCAATTTTCCCTTATAAATCTCTCCTATTTTTCCTATGAGATTCTGCTCTTCCAGGTCATCGTAAAAGGCGGCCTCCTCCTTTGACAATGTCTCTTTAATTAGTTCGTCGATCTTTTCTGTTTTCTTATTCATGATTTCTGTTTTTTAAAATTGTTTTTAATTTTTCACGGGCATGGTATAATCTCGATTTTACGGTCCCTTCAGATTTTTCTATAATCTCACTAATTTCCCGAAGGGAATATTCTTCCAGATAAAACAACCTAAGTACAACTTGTTGTTCCTGAGGTAATCTTTTAATGGCCTCATAAACTTTTAGAAGATCAGATTCTATATGGTTCAAGTCATAATCTGCCTTGGGTTCGTTATGGTATTCCCTTAGTTTTTCTCTATTTCTACTATTCTTGTTCAAATAATCAATAGATTTTCTGGTAACAATCTGCATCGCCCAACTTCCAAAACTGTTTGGGTTTTTTAAGTGGGGTATTTTTTTGATGATTAACCCCCAGCTATCCTGAACTATATCTTTCGCAATATCTTTATCATAAGTAAACCAATAGGCGTGATTGCACATTTTTGAATTATAACGACTTACCAATAAGGAAAATGCCTTCTTATTCCCTGATCGATATTGTAAAACCAATAATCCTTCGAATATTTTCTTAGCGTTTCCCTTGTCCATTCCAACTTTAGAGACAGATTAATTTGAAAAAGGTTCAATTATTTTTATCCTTTTATTTAATTCCTACTAAAGATAAGATTAAAGATTCGTGGTAAATGGTATTTTTGGGGCATGAGAAAAAGAAGTAGTCCTCAGGTTTTTGAGAATATAGCTGTCACTGATGCAGGAGCCAAAGGCAAAACTATTGGTAAAGCACCAGATGGCAGAATCATTTTCATTTCCAACGCGGTACCGGGCGATGTTGTAGACGTGCAAACGACTAAAAAACGAAAGGCCTATTTTGAAGGTATAGCTACAAATTTTCACAGCTTATCTGATAAAAGGGCAACCCCTGTATGTGAGCATTTTGGAATTTGCGGAGGATGTAAATGGCAACATATGGATTATACACACCAGTTGTTCTATAAGCAAAAAGAAGTTGAAAACAATTTGAGGAGAATTGGTCATCTGGAAATACCTGAAATTTTACCAATAATAGGGTCTGATCAAAAATATTTTTACCGCAACAAAATGGAATTCTCTTTCTCGGACAGCAGGTGGTTAACCCAGGAGGAAATTAAATCAAATAATGAAATAACAGATAAAAATGCCATAGGATTTCATATCCCTGGCATGTGGGATAAGATACTGGATATTAAAAAATGTCATTTACAATCAGATCCCTCCAATGAAATTCGTCTTCAAATAAAGAAATATGCGCTGGAAAATGGACTTAGTTTTTTTAACCCCCGAAGTCATCGTGGTCTTTTAAGAACGCTGATGATCCGAACATCATCAACAAAACAAATAATGGTGTTAATCCAATTTTATGATGACGACGAGAAGAAACGAAACGGGTTATTAAATCACCTGAAGAATAAATTTCCCCAAATTGATTCCTTATTATATGTTATTAACCGTAAGGGTAATGACACCATTTATGATCAGGAGGTACATTGCCATAGCGGCAAAGAATATATCTACGAAGAAATGGAGGGTCTGAAATTTAAGATCACGGCAAAGTCATTTTATCAGACCAATTCTCAACAGGCCTACGAATTATATAAAATAGTAAGAAAATTAGCTGGTTTAAATAAAACGGAGCTTGTCTATGACCTTTACACGGGCATAGGCACCATAGCACAATTCATAGCTGCTGAAGCTAAAAAAGTTGTAGGAATTGAGGCAATTCCAGAAGCTATTCTGGCGGCCGAAACAAATGCTCAGGAGAATAACATTAACAATGTGGGCTTTTACTCAGGAGATATGAAAAACATTCTGAATGATGAGTTTGTGGCCTTTAACGGAAAACCAGACGTTATAATAACGGATCCGCCCAGAGATGGTATGCATAAAGATGTAGTGAGGCAAATTCTTGAAATTGCTCCTGAAAAAATTGTTTATGTTAGTTGCAATAGTGCTACGCAAGCAAGGGACCTGGAACTAATGAAAGAAGTGTATGAAATAAAAGCAATACAGCCTGTAGACATGTTTCCTCAAACACATCACGTGGAAAATGTTGTACTTTTGAAAAAACGGATTCATTGAAAAAAAGCTCATATATGCTTAAAGATATTGTTAAATAGATATGGGAAAAATAAAGATTCTACTCTTGATTTTAATGGTTGTTATCTCATTTTCTGCCTGCGAAAAAGACGATATTTGCGTGGATGGCGACACACCACTTATGATCATTCGATTTTATGATAATGATAACCCAAGCGAGTTAAAAGCCGTCCCAAATCTGAGAATAATCGGGTTAGGGCAATCCTCCACCGTCAATACAATTGCCGACAGAACTTCTTTGGATTCTGTTGCACTGCCATTAAGAATAAATGAAGTCAATACCAGTTTTATATTTATTTCCGATTCAGCAGATGAAGATGATTTGGAAACAGGTAACATTGACACACTCAGTTTCGACTATAGCACACAGGAAATTTTTATTTCGAGGGCCTGCGGTTATATTGCCAATTATGATGACTTAAGTGAAACGATTACTTCAGACAGTGAAAATTGGATCCAGAACATTGAAATAGTTTCACCATTAATAAAATTGCAAGACAGCGCCCATGTTAAGATATATCATTAGTTGTTCCCTGCTTTTAAGCATCTTAACAAGTAGTGCCCAAACCGATTCACTGGATTTAAGTCCCAGAGATTCAACAAGTTTTGGACAGCGCTATGGCTTGCGCATTGGTGTAGATTTAAGCAAACCTATTAGGGCACTGCTAGATAGTGATTATTCCGGACTGGAATTTGTGGCAGACTATCGTATTACGAATAAGATATACATTGCCGCTGAGTTTGGCAATGAGGAAAAAACCAGTTTTGAAGCTCTGGAAAATATAGATGACCTTAACAGAGTGGAAATATACAACTATACCACCTCCGGAAGTTATATAAAACTCGGCATTGATTATAACACCTATGAGAATTGGTATGGGATGACTAATTCTATAATTTTTGGTGCCAGATACGCAGGTAGCACTTTTAGCCAGACATTAAATAATTATACTATTTACGATAGCAACAGGTATTGGAATCCCAATAATTTTGCTCCGGGGTCTGATGCTCCTCAGGAATTTTCAGGATTAAATGCCACCTGGTTGGAATTCCTTTTAGGAATAAAAGTCGAACTTTTTGCAAATTTATACCTTGGAGCCAGTGTCAGGCTGGCTTATTTATTCACGAACACTGAAGCTGATTCCTTCCCAAATCTGTGGATTCCCGGTTTCAATAAGGTAAATGATAATAGCAAATTTGGAGTGGGCTATAATTATTCCATTTCTTACTTCATTCCATTATATAGAAAAAAGGCAAAGGCAAAGAAGAACGAAAATCCTGTGGAAGAATAGTTTATTTTACAGGTTTTTGGTTACTAAAGCTGCTTATTGTATTTAGCCTTTTTACTACCCTCGTACATTATATACTTTACAAGCCGGGATTCCAAATGGCTATTAAATACTTTTATTTTTCGTGATGGACGCAGTCCGACAAATTTTAAAGCTTCCAGGTTCGAAGTAATGAACCAGGCATCTGTACCGGGATAATTTTGTTTCAGAGTATCCCCAATATTCCCGTAAAATTCTTCCATTTCAATATTCAGGCGCTCTCCATAAGGTGGATTAAATACGATGTGCAAATGGTTTTCAGTGAATTTTTCTGATTCAAAGAAGTTTTTACGTTCAACAGTAATGTATTCTGACAAATTAGCATTCGCTGCATTATCCTTAGCTTTCTGCACGGCGGAAGGAGCTTTGTCATAACCTATGATTTTATAGTGAAACTCTCTGGTTTTGTTTAAACAACTTTCTACTATTTTCTCGTAAAGTTCACTGTCAAAATCGTGCCATTTTTCAAATGCAAACTCTTTTCGATTAATATTTGCGGGTATGTTGCATGCTATCATTGCGGCTTCCGTTAAGAATGTTCCACTACCACACATTGGGTCTAAAAAATGAGACTGTCCGTCCCATCCGCTTAAAAGAAGAAGTCCTGCCGCCAAAACTTCATTGATAGGAGCAATATTTGTTGCTGTCCTGTAACCTCGCTGATGTAGGGAACGCCCTGAAGTATCGAGGGATACATTGCACCGGTTCATTTGAATATGGATGTTTATTCGCAAATCGGGAAATTTCACATCTACATCCGGTCGTTTACCTACAGTATTACGAAATTTATCTACAATGGCGTCTTTCGTTTTTTGAGAGACATATAATGAATGTGTAAAATTTTCTGAATTAACGGTGGCATCTATTGCAAATGTTATTTCCGGATTTAGATATTTAGACCAATCCATCGCAAATATTTTCTTATAAAGATCTGTTTCGTCCTTAACATAGAAAGAATCAATAGGCTTTAATATTTTAATAGCAGTACGCAGGCATAAATTGGCTTTATACATAAAACCCGTATCACCTTCAAAAGAAACCATCCTTACCCCTTCGACAACATTTACAGCTCCGAGGTTGCGCAATTCCTTTGCAAGTATTTCCTCGAAACCAAACATGGTCTTAGCAACCATTTTAAAATTATTACCCATAATACATTTAAAGAATGCCACAAAAATACACTAATTTTATCCACATTGTTTTTTAGTATCCCTAAGACCATTTTAAATTGGCATGACTTATATTTTACTGATCATTGCTGTTCTTTTAAGTTTTGGTTTTGTTGTCTTAACAAAACCGAAAAGGAAAGAAGGCCTTCGTTTATTACTGGCATTCAGCGGATCATTTTTATTAGCTCTTACCCTCTTCGAACTTTTACCTTCGGTCTATCAAAAGGCTGATCCAAAAATCATAGGTATCTGTATAATGCTGGGGATTCTCCTGCAGATTTTTCTGGAATTCTTTTCAAAAGGTGCAGAGCATGGACATGTGCATCTTAATAGTGAGCAAAGAAATTTTCCATGGCTGGTTTTTATCAGTCTTTGTGTACATTCATTCTTAGAGGGCATTCCTATAAACCAGAACAATGATATAATTTATGGCATTTTGGTACACAAAATACCTATAGCCCTTATATTAAGTATCTTTCTTATAGGTTCAAAAATTAATATTTTATACGGGACTTTGTTTATGGTATTCTTTTCTATAATGACGCCACTGGGAAGTTTTGCCGCCTCAAAGCTCGATTTTATTTCAAATTATAGCGCTCCTATTACTGCCCTGGTCATAGGCGTATTTCTCCATATTTCTACAGTTATCCTTTTTGAAAGCTCTGAAGGACATACATTCAACATTAGAAAGTTAACAGCGATTGTACTTGGGACAGTAATAGCATATTTTCTTTAGATTACTGCTAAGGCAACATAAAACCAATGACTTATTGCACCACCTAATACCAGGAAATGCCAAATGAGGTGGTTATGCGGCATACGCTTAAATGCATAGAAAAAAATACCTGAAGTATAAAAAAACCCTCCTAATAGCAGTAAAAATAAGCCCAGCCCGGAAGTATTTATAAGTATACTTTGAAGGTCAAAAACAATCAACCACCCCATAAAAAGATATAATATTAGTGACAGTACCTCAAATTTTCCTGTAAAAAAAAGTTTTAGAATTGTACCTCCAAGAGCTATTCCCCAAACTGTATAGAAAATTAACCATCCATTTCCTTCCTCCAGAGTAATTAGCGCTACTGGTGTATAGGTGCCGGCTATCAAATAATAAATACTTATATGATCCAATACTCTCAGTTTCATCTTTACCGATTGGGTAGATACATAATGGTAAAGTGTTGATGCCGAAAACAAAAGGACGATTGAAATACTATATATGACTATGGAAACAGTTGAGTACTCCGTTTTGTGGGTATCAAATTTTAAAAGGAAAAAGAATCCAATTATACCGAGGAAAATCCCAATTGCGTGGGATATGGCATTTAGCTTTTCTTCCTTATGATAATCTATATCCACTATTTATAGCGTTTACCCCGCTTTATTACCATATCTACATCTTGTAATAAACTTATATATCTCAAAACGTCACCATTCACAGCAATGATGTCTGCGTATTTTCCGGGGGTTATAGTCCCAACTTCATCCGCGACTCCCATCCATAAGGCAGGCCAATATGTGGCAGATCTGATTGCATACATCGGGTCAATTCCAAATTCATTTACCCAAACATCCAGTTCATTCCATGTAGACTGACTATGAAACTTTGTTGGAATACCACTATCTGTACCAACCAGTAAGACAACACCTGCATCCAGTAACTGGTTAATTTTAGTTTTTAATGTAGGTTTTCTTGAAGGTGTCAGCTGAAAATACGGTAGTCTATCCGGATGCGCAATACTTCGCTTAATATCAGCAACAATACTATCTGGTAGCCCAAGATGCCAGGAGTCATTATCGAGTTTTTCGGGATTATCCCGAACATATTCATAGTTATATAAGCCTTCAACTGTTGGGCACCAAAAAAGGGGTCCTAAATTCATTTGAGCAGTTCTCTCTTTAATCATTTGCATTACATCATCGGGATATTGGGGTGCGGAGGACAAACCGGTATGTTCAAAACAATCTACATTCACTTCCAGACCTCTTCTAATTTCTTCTGGTCTGTGCCCATGTGCCACGACCTTTAAATTGTTTTTATGTGCTTCGTCTACCACCGCTTTGAGCTCTTCCCTGGTCATCTGGTCCTGATCAATAAGTTTGATAACATCTACGCCTGCTTTGGCCAACTTTTGTATTTTTTTCCTTCCATCCTCCGGGCCATCCACGCCCCATCTGAAATCTTCTGTCCCCGGATAGGGTTTATGCTGAATAAAAGGTCCTGAAACATATAGCGTAGCCCCCGGTATTTCTCCTTTATTTATAGCATCTCTTACGGCTATGCTTTCTTCAAGAGGAGCTCCAAGATCTCTGGCGCTTGTAACTCCTGCCATCAGTAATTGATGCGCGGAAGAAGGCATTATGACATCTTTAAAAAGAGGAGGATAGGTTTTATCCCAATAGGCATAGTCTGCGTGGCCATTGATCATGGTATGGACATGCATATCCCATAGACCGGGAAGTACAGTCATTCCCTCTGTAGAAATAATTTCGGCATTAGTGGGTATGTTGATATTCCCCACTGTTCCTACTTCCTTAATTTTTTGGCCGTCAATAATTACAACACTGTTTTTAATTGGATCAGAACCGAACCCATCAATAAGTGTTCCGCCAACAAGGGCTTTAATTTTATTTTCCTGAGAAGAAATTATTACTGTAAAAAGGCAAATTATTATTGTAAGTACATGTTTTTGCATAGTGCTTTTTCTTTCTATAAAGATAGGAAAAACATATAGTGTGTTGTTCCATTTGCGTAGCACAAAAATTACAGATAAAAAAAAGCACCTACCAACGAATTGATAAGTGCTTTTAAAGAAGGCGGCGGCCTACTCTCCCACCAGTTACGGCAGTACCATCGGCGCAGACGGGCTTAACTTCCCTGTTCGGTATGGAAAGGGGTGGACCCCGTCGCCATGGCCACCCGAGTTTTGCGTTGTCCGATTTGCGGAACAACGTCTGCCGGTTAGTTTTCACTAGCGCTGGCAGCAATATCTTAACATAATGAGACAGGGTGTTTACTCTGGGAGGTAACGTATTTAATAGGGAGGATGTGCAAGACTACCTTTTCTACAAGGCTCTTGACGGCGCAAGCTCAACGGGCTATTAGTATCACTCGGCTGCGTACCTTGCGGCACTTGCACCTATGACCTATCAACGTGGTAATCTTCCACGGCCCTTTAAAGAAATCTCATCTCGCGGCGGGTTTCGCGCTTATATGCTTTCAGCGCTTATCCCTTCCCGACTTAGCTACCCGGCAATGCCCCTGGCGGGACAACCGGTACACCAGCGGTCGGTCCGACCCGGTCCTCTCGTACTAGGGTCAGGACCGCTCAAATTTCTAACGCCCGCAGTAGATAGAGACCGA
>NZ_KB907547.1 GCF_000382125.1 Eudoraea adriatica DSM 19308 | reverse complement strand
ACTACACCTACTATACGTATGTCTGGATCCTCTGTTAGAGGTAAAAGCCGAATTAGTAAAATGGGTAATCAAAAACTTAGAAACCTACTCTTTTTATGTGCTTTCTCTGCCTGTAAATATAACAAGGCTTGTCGTGAATTATATGAAAGAATTGTAGCTAAGGGGAAAAGTAAAAAATTGGCCCTAATAGCAGTGATTAATAAGCTCTTAAAACAGGCTTTTGCAGTAGCTAAATCAGGATTATCTTATGATGAAAACTATGTCTCGAATTTAAGTTAATTTCCTTTGGATTTTAACTCAGTTCTTTGTTGGTGGTTCGTTTTTTTAAATATTTTGTCCGAATGTCAATAGGTTGCTGTCTGGGTCAAGAATTGAAAATTCCTTTTGCCCCCAAGGTTTGATTTCCAGTTTTCCATTCGGATGAATTTCAGTCTGTTTTTCCAATAATGATTTGTAAAATTCGTCAATGTTGTCAGTCCTAATATAAACTTGCCCATAATTCTCTTTTGGGTCAAGTTCTTTAAATTCAAAAAAGTGAATTTGAATTTTTTCTTTTTCCATCATCAAATAGCCATCAAAATCAGCACTTCCAAATTGATTAAACCCCAATTGATTTGAGTAGAATTCTCTTGTGACATTTTTGTCGCGCATCGGTAATTTCGGATTGATATCTGTTAACATATAAATTCCGTTAATGATTTAAAATCCAGTAATTTATTTTTCCAGTGAGGTTTAATATCCGCCATATTTTTGATTTTAAACGATTTGTCTTAGTTGACCGTTGGCATTGGTATTATTAGTTTGAATCATTTTGATTTTGAAATAGTTTTTCAATTCTATTAGTCTTTCGTTCTAAATAACCTGGAGCGGAGAGCCGTATTCCCAGAAAAAGGTGATAGAAAAGCCTTGTTTCAAAATTCATCACAGTAGTATTCTCTTGTCTATATTCAGTTCCCGAAATAGTTGAATATATACCGGTATAATAACGTTTACCATTATAACCTAAACCAACTTTGCCATCCCAGCGAAATATAAAATTGTCCTGATTTGTAGTTAAATCTCCATCAGGTAGTCGGGTAGTCAACTTAGTGTTTAGATAACCTATTCTGGCCATTAAACCCAATGAGAAATAGAACTTCTCTCTACTTACAAAGGTATGTACATAGCCAGGCCCAATACTCGATTCGAAATTATTTGATTTTTGTGTGCTCAAACCCGATGATTTATCATCGATTACAAAGTATCGTAAGTTAATAGACGGAATGAAACTTCCGGCACTTCTTAATTGTCGTTCAGTTTGAGATGTTAAACTTCTAAGTGAAAATTTTGAGTTACTTGAATAACCGGTTGTAATGGCAAAACCATAATAATTTAAGTCAGGAAATTGAATATAGGGATCGTCCTTTAAAAGAGTGATAAAATCATCCGAATTTTCAAGATAGTATCCTTTTACTTTTGAATATGAAAGGTCGGTAAACCAATGTTTAAAAATTAAAGCGGTTCTTAACTCAAATGATTTTGTATCACCTTTTAAATACTCATCTCCATTACCGGGTATAAAATCAGGCGCAAATTGAAAACCAAGTGAAATAAATTTATAATTAACGTTGAAACGAAGATTCGCTGCAGTATTAGGGTGAAGAATATATTTAGTGTCTACCGTCTTTACTTCAAATATTTCATACGAATTGTTTAATGAGACATCTATTGCTATCTTATCATCCATTTTTTCAATCCATCCATCCTCAATTTTTACAAGAAGACTATCATTCTGTTGTGCCCAACCAGAAATGAAAGTACATATTGAGACTAATGCTGTTAGTATAATATTTCTTAAAATGACTTCTCTCTTCATTTATTTATAAGGAATTAATGCCAACCTGTTATATCTGTACTAAAAGGATTCATGAACATTTCGGTTCGCCGGATAAGGAGACCTTTCTTCCTTTTAAAACGTATAAACCACCAAAGGTATATTTAATTGATGCGGTCAATCATGACTTCTATAAATTCTTCAATAAATTTACGGGGTTTTATTTACGAATCGCACCGCGCATTAAAGACATTTCAAATTAATCATTTGTGAATGACTATGGTTAAATGCAAACAATTAAAAATCTATGGTTTTTAGAAAGAAGATCTTAGTATAAGAAGGGGTTTTTACACTTTACCATAAACCGGTACAATCTATTAAAACTCCACCCCGGGCACGAGGGCCCATCTAAAGAAAATCAAAAGCAGCAGAAGCAATAGGACAGGACTCCAATATACTTTCTCATTTATTCTGTTGGGAATATGTCTTATGGGTCTGCTAGGAGCTGCGGCAGCCCATATCCAGGGGATTGAAAAAGCGGAGACGATAAAAGGAGTAACCGCCTGGCCCATTGGAAGAATTCTAAATGGCACAACTAAAATGCTGCCTATAATAGCTGCTCCTACGGCGATATACCGAACATACTTCAGCTTCACTTTGGGATTGTTTAAAACGGCATCAACGGGAGCAAATTCCAGCAGATGTTTGCTAAACCAAATACATAGCAAAGCCATAGCAATGGCACTTACTATTGCCAGGATTATCAGCAGGGGTTCACTTAGTTTCAAATATCCTACAAGCGCCTCACCCACATCGGTGCCCGGGTTTAAATACCCGATTATCACCTGAGGAATAGATTGTATAAGTCCATGAAAAGCCATCCACAATACGAATAGTTTCCAAATACTTCCGGAGTTTCGAATAAAATGAAAAATGACCAAACAGATCAATCCGATTAAGAAAATTGCCAGCGCCCCTGAACCCTGCATCAATGAAGCCATGGGATGTTCTCCCACCCAGGTATGATTGTTATGGTATAGAAAAGATTGCAGGCCAAGCGCCTTTTTGCCAAGAACAAGAAATACCTCTTGCAGAAAGAAAATTATATTGAATGCCAGTGCAAAAAATACGGCAGAATTAATCATAGTAGGGTAGTGGATCGCAACTTTAGGAGCGTTAAGACCTTTGTATTTTAGCCAATTGACTATCCCCCATACTATTGGGCCTATTACCAGGGATGCAAAAAATATTTGAACTAAGATCATATTTCCAATGTTTAAATTCTTTTCCGTTGAATGCCATGATTTGGTTGTTCCTATTTGACGATTACCTAAGCTTTATGTTACATAGAGTGGTTGTTCGGGAATGATTCCCCCGCTAGCGCAGGCATCCTACTAGTGTTAAACACCGTGTAATCCAAACCTTGCCCTCCGAAATACAATGAAGGAGGGCTTGTCGTCCGAAATACAATGAAGGAGCGATCTCGTCCATCCGTATCCGCCTTGAGCGGAGAAGGAGGGGGCTTGCCCTCCGAAATAAAATAATAGGAGCATGACTTTAAAGATGAACAGTACGCTACTGTTTTTTCCTAAGGCAGGTTCTTAGATATAGTAATCGGCTTAAGACTTTTCCAGATAATTCCTTACCTTAGGAAGAACAACCAACTGCTTCCTTTCCATGATCAATTTCTTTCATTATCGAAACAGAATCACGCCAAGGCTTGATCTAATGGCCACTGGCCATTTGGTTGAGATAGCCGCTTGCGGACGTCTTGAAAATAATATTAGAAACTATGATTAATTTTTTTAGGCGAATACGTAAACAACTAGCAGACGATAACAAGCCCTTAAAATACTTGAGGTATGCCATTGGGGAGATTGTACTGGTGGTTATTGGAATTTTGATTGCTTTGCAGATCAATAATTGGAATGAGGAAAGGCATCAAAAGGCAAAAGAGGAAAAGCTACTTATTGAATTAGATCGCGACCTGGCATCAAACATGACAATATTGAAAGACAAAATTAAACACGAAAAGAAATTTATAAAGGAGAATACGTCAACCGTTGAACATATAAAAAGTAAAAAGCCGTTCAATGATTCAATTGGTCTGTTTTTAAATCATTCAACTCATATTGAGAAAATTCAATTCACCTCTTCAGCCTATGAATCATTAAAGTCAGTTGGTGTTGATATTATTTCTTCCGATTCGATAAGGGCCGATATCACCAATTTATTCAGTACTGAATTACCACAAAGAACAATATGGATAAGAGATGCGGGAATGAACCATGCGAATTTGACTCATCCTTATTTTGTTAAATTTTTTGAAGTTGATGACTTTATTTTAAGACCTACGGATTACGAAGGTTTATTGAACAGTCAGGAATTTATAAATATCATGTCCAGAAGAAAAAGTCTTAAAATGGTCATTGTTACTAACCTCGAAACACTTCTAACTTATATTGAAAGCACCAGAATAAAGATACAAAATGAGTTGGAAACATTTTAATTCATTGTCGCCTGCGGGTATGCCAAAAACCAATGTAATCTATGATCAACTTCTTTAGAAAAATCCGCAAAAAACTAGCAGACGACCATAAACCTCTAAAATATATGAAGTATGCTATCGGAGAGATCTTGTTGGTGGTGATTGGGATATTGATAGCACTACAGGTTAATAAACATCAGGACTATTTAGAAGCCCGCTCCAGGGAATGTGAATACCTTAAAGGACTCATAACGGATCTGACTACAGAAAAGATGTTCTTAGAGTCCTATTTAGAGTTTGACCGGGAAGTAATCAACAATGCCGAGGCCATCCTTCAGGGATATTATGACAGAGCTGGTTTTACGATTGATACCATCTTTTCTAAGCGCCTAAGTATATTAAACAACCGGAGTACATTACGAAAACATAATAGCACCTACAGGGAGCTGTTGGCAACGGGAGGGTTAAACCTACTTTTGGATCAGACATTGAAACAACAAATAATGCTTTATTTTCAAACGGTAGACCAGTATGAGACCGTCATTCGGCAAAACAACGAATACATAGATAACCATTTTGCCCCATTAGCCTTACAGGTAGGTACCCATTATGTGCCAAACCATCAGTTAAAATGGAGTCAGAAAATTTTGGAAAAAGGGTACATCAAACCAATATTCAACAAACCCGCTGATTTTGAATTTACTTTTTTCAAACATATCACAAATTATTTAAATGATCCGATCCAGGAACTGGAGTTAGTAAACCAGATTCAATATAGGTACCGCATTAGCGCCGTACACCTTTCTATAGTAGATGAACTTTTGGATAGTAACCTGGTATTGCTGGAGGACCTCAAAAAGGCCATAAACTCCTGTTATCGAGACTAGGTCCTTTTAGATGTAAAATTCCATTGAAAAGTAAAAGAAGATGTTAAAGAGGAAGAATGTATTAATAATCCATCTTTCTCCAGTTCTGATATTTCAGATATAACCTATAGTTCCCCCGCTAGCGCGAGCATCATGCTCGTGTTGAAAATCAGATAAGCCGTACCCGTGTCTATCCGTAATAAAAAGAAGGACAGACGGAGCCACATTAATTATCAAGGATTTGCAGAAATGTGGCTTCTTTTTTTGTGCCTGATGTTTACGACAACGTTTACAACCAACCCTATTTTCTCCTCTTTTTAATGCATATTTGCGTAAAATGAATGTCTGCAAGTTTATGTAAAAGGTCTCACGATTTCTACCAAAACAGTCTATACAAACAGGTATGGAACATACAGAAACTTTGATAAAACCAAAGATTTGTTATTTTAGTCCTTAAAGGAGAAAGTCATAAATAACGATTGCCATTTGTTGTATTTCTAAAAGCTAAATAAGGAACTTTAATACTAACTATTTGATTACTGGATGAAAGCTAAAACAGGAATAATATATTCTTCGGTAGATGGACAAACTCTAAAAATTTGCAATAAACTTAGAGAGGGATTACTACAAAACAACCAAAACGTTGAACTATTCTCTATTACTGATTTTAATGAAGATGTAACCAATTATGATAAGCTTATCATAGGAGCAAGCATTAGATACGGAGTTCATAATAAAGAAATAATTGATTTTATAAATACCCATAAAAAACAACTTGATTCTATAAAAACAGCTTTCTTTTCTGTAAATCTGGTTGCAAGAAAACCCGAAAAAAACACACCTGACACAAACCCGTATGTGATAAAATTTTTTAAATCCATTGATTGGACACCTACTCTTGTTGAGGTATTTGCAGGAAAACTAGATTATAAAAAATACCCGTTTTTTGATAGGATCATGATTCAGTTTATTATGTGGATGACCAAAGGACCAACTAACACGAAGACAGAAATTGAATATACCAATTGGGAAAAAGTAGCAGCGTTTGGGATTCAACTGAAGAATTTGTGAAGCTATTATTTGGAAGATACTACCTCCCGCTAGCGTTAGCATCTTGTTCCCCTCGCTAGCGCGGGCATCATGCCTGTCTGCCGACAAAGCAGGCTCTTGTTTCACATTCTTTAAGCCAAACCTTGCTCTCCGAAATGAAATGAAGGACGAGACAAGCATCAAAACGAATCAACCGAATTGAATAAGGAGGCATGATTTAAAGTCATGTATTATAATTCCTTACCTTAGGAAGAACAACCAACCACTTCCTTTTCATGATTAATTTTTTTAGAGGACAGAGCATTAAGAAAACATTCAGTGAATGTTTTTAGCGAATGGGCCAGATGGCGCGTTGGTGTTAATATCAAAACTATGCTAAATTTTTTTAGACGATTTCGCAAAAAACTCGCAGACGATGGCAAGCCTTTAAAATACCTTAGGTATGCCATAGGGGAGGTGCTTTTGGTAGTGATTGGTATATTAATTGCGTTGCAGATCAATAATTGGAATGAGGACAGGAAACTAAAACAATTTGAATATAAGATTCTAAAGGATATTGAAACATCAATGGAAGGAAATTTCTTTCAGCTAAACATGTGTTTAAGCGCTAATAAGAAGGCCATTATATCTGCTGATATAATACTAAAACATTTAGATGAAAATTTACCATATAATGATTCTTTAGATTTTCATTTTTCAAGAGCTTTGGAATGGTGCAGTCCGGTATTCAACAATGCAGGATATGAAAGCCTTAAAACGTATGGCACAAATCTGGTAACTAATGACACTATTCGAGAAGAACTTGGTATATATGACGCTGGTTGGATGGAAACCCTGAGCCAAAGACAAGAAGAATATTTCTATAACACGGCTTCTCCCGTTTTAACTGAATTATTCGAAATAGTTGCAATGAGAGCTCAAATGAAACCTTTTGACTACGAACAATTAGGAAACTCTAATAAGTTCATTAGCATCCTAAAAACCTCTAAGGAGAATAGAAAGGAACAAATCAAATGGTACGAACGATGGCAGCAATCATTTGTTTCACTGGACAAAATGATAAAAACAGAATTGAAAAAACAATAGCGAATCGCTATCAACAAATATAAGCCATTATCCCGATTGCTCCTTCTCCATAGTATTACGAAGGAGAAGCTATCGGGATGCAATTTGGATTTTTTGATCCCGCTGGTTCAAGAGTATCCTGCAAATTCTGACTTTTATCATATCTCGGGCGAAGCTTAGTTCCTACCTTGTAGCCGGAAATTCAAAACTGAGTACATACCATGAAGATATTGTTTGCCCTGGGGGGAATCCTTCTGCTTGCCCTGGTTTCCTGTAAGGATGCCGCACATACCCGAAACGAAGATGCCGGGGAAGACCTGGTAAAAAAAGAAGAATTGCACTGGACGTACACCGGGGAGAGCGGCCCGGAACACTGGGCCGAACTCGAGAGTCGCTCCCAATGCGGAGGAGAACGTCAATCGCCCGTGAACATCATCGACATCCAGGCCGAAGCGGACCCCTCCCTGGGCCCGCTAGACCTTCACTACTATGGGGAAGTGCGTATCCATGAGGTCACCAACAATGGCCATACCATACAGTATAATTTTGAAGAAGGGGATTACATTTCCCTGTGGGATGTGCGTTATGATCTCAAACAGATACACTTCCACGAGGCTGCAGAGCATACCCTGAACGGGGTGAGGTATCCCCTGGAGATGCATATGGTCCACGTTAATGCCGCCAATGAGATCGCGGTCTTTGCTATCATGGCAGAAGAAGGGGAGAGCAGTGAGCCCTTTACTTTCCTGGAGCAATATCTGCCCCTCAATCCCGGGGAGACCAAGATCATAGATGCCAGTTTCGACCTTAACCTCAACCTGCCCCGGAGCCGGGACTACTACGTATACGAGGGTTCCTTCACTACCCCGCCTTGCACGGAAGGGGTAATCTGGATCATCTTCAAAGAGCCCATCACCGTTTCCGTGGAACAGGTGAAAGAGCTGCAACGCCTTATGCCCCTGAATAATTACAGGGGGGAACAACCCCTTAATGGCAGGGTAGTTAAGCGGTATGATTTTCCCTACAATTATTAACGGGCCCCTGCTAGCGCGAGCATCAAGCTCGTGCTGCACATTCGACAACACCCCCGCTAGCGCAAGCATCATGCTCGTGTTGCACATTCTACAACACCCATTAGCATCAAGGGCGAAATTCTACGTACGGAAAGAATGAAGCATGGGTTGATTGTTGTTCCTTTAGAATTTACGGAAATTATTGATTTGGAGCCTAATGACCGGAGATTTCCCTAAATGCTATGAATTTTTTATCCATTACGTCGCTTATTGATATTTATCATTTTAAGTTTGTTAGGGTTTCTTTATATTGACAGCTTATTATTTATCACTAAAAAATAGTCGCCAATTCTATAGGATATGGACTTCAAGAGCTACTTTGAAGAGTTAAAAAGGCGAAAAGTCTTTAAGACCATCATTGCCTACATAGCTGCCGCATGGATTATTGCTCAGATAACTGCCGACGTTTTGCCCATTTTTGAAATTCCACCTTTCATTCAACAGGCCATCATAATTATCTTAATCGTCGGATTTCCGGCTGTCCTCATTTTTGCATGGATTTACGATGTCACCCCAGAGGGGATCAGGAAGACTGAAAGGGACCAAAATGCCGTGCCTGAAGGTCACAAAAAAATCCGCAAGTTAAATATAGCGATCATATCCCTTCTTTCCATTGCAGTATTCATAATGCTTTACGACCAATTCAATATATCGGAAAGGGCATCTTCTGAAACACAATCGTTAGTTGTAAATGTGGATACTTTCGATAGATCTGTAGCAGTATTGCCGTTTAAAAATTGGAGCGGGGATAGTAATATGGAATATATAAGTGATGGCATTGCAGATGAAATCACTACCAATCTCGAGGACATAAAAGAGCTGGATAAAGTGATTGCTTTCAGACAGACGCTAAAATATAAATATTTGGATCTTGACCTTCAGCAGATTTCAGATTCTCTGGACGTAAGGTTCATATTGGATGGCAGCATACAATTGTCCGGAGACAAGATACGCGTGAAAGTTCAATTACTTGATGGCAAAACCAATGAATATTACTGGAAAGAAGATTTTACGACGAACTGGGATACCAGGGAAATTTTCACACTCCAGGACGAGGTTACCAGAAGAGTGGTTGAAAAGATGGGTAAGGAAGTTGGTGAGGACGCCGTAGTTTTTGAAAAACAATTACCAACAGAAAACACAGAGGCCTATGAATATTACCTGAAAGGGTTGTATCAGGATAAAAAAGGATCTCAACAAGGGACTGCCCGTTCTATTGAGTTTTTCAGCAAAGCTATAGAACTGGATTCGACGTTCATTCAGGCCTATAAGTCGCTTTCTGATAGTTTCATGAACAGTGGGCTTTTCAATGGGGTTATTGAGCAAAGGGACTCCTGGAGATCTTCTAAAAAATATGTTGAAAAGGTCCTGGAAATTTCTAAGGATGAGAACGATCTTATCTGGGCAACACAAAGAATACGGACGAACTCCTATTTCTTTGAATGGGATTTCGATTTAATGGAAAAGGAATACCTGGAAGGCTTTGATGATAACTCCTTGCTGATGAAAACTCTTTATGAGATCAATACAGGTAGGTATGAGGCGGCGCTGAAAACGGCTAAATCCCGGGCTGATCTTCATCCTAACTGTGGTGTCTGCCAGGCATATCTGGCCAATGCATTATTTTTTGCGGGAAAGACGGAGGATGCTAAAATGGTAATTGACCAAAATTTTGAGCTCTTTAATGATAACTACCGATTTCTTCGGGAGGCAGCCCTTTTATCATATTATTTAGGAGCTTACAAAATGTCACAAGAGGCATTGAGAGCTATTAAATTTACCTTTAATGATAATTCTCCAACCATCTTGTTTCTCATAGCTGTCAATCATAATGTAAATGGGGATGCAAGTGTTGAAAAGGAAACTCTTGAAATCCTGTTTGAGCAATATCAAAATCAAAATTCGGGATCACCGGCCTGGAATTTGGCTAAATATTACGCCCACACCGGGGAATACGAAAATTCCATAACGTGGCTCCAAAGGTCTTTTGAACGGCATGATGTGGAAATGATCTGGTTGAGGACGGAACCGCTTTTTGCCCCTTTAAGGAAGGACTCCAGGTATCTGGAGATTTACAAAAATGTGGGATTCCCGGTTCCGCCTGCAGTCGTCCCGGAGGATGTCTCAAGAATGATTCAGTAACTACCCGTTTTTCCAATATCCGCGAGCAAAATTTCGCCCAGCTTATACAACAGAGACTTTCTGAATTTGTTGTCAGTTAAAAGTCGTTGGCGTTTTTAGCGGAAGAAGCGTAGCACGAGTAAGTGGTTGCACCTGTTAAGACAGGAAAATATTTGTCTTGCAACAAATTATTGCACTTTTCCAATAGTGAGCTTCCCCAGGAATACCATGGGAAAATTGTTCAGAAAAGGGAAAGTGAGGAGATGGAGAGGTTGAAGGGGATTACTTAATGGAGGCATATTTCTTCATTTCGGTGGTCACATCAATTAATGCCTGTTCCCAAGCCTTTCCTATCCTTTCTGTGAACAATTCTCCTAGTTCTTCCTTAATAGTTTCTTTAAGGGATTCTAATACTACCGGATAATGCTCTTCCATCACGCCATATCTAGCATGACTTTTACCAAGCGATTTTAACCCTAATTCTAAAAATTCTGGCCTGCTCATAGAGTAGACAATGCCTCCTAACATATGTGTTAAAAGTCTGCCTTGGGACTGCATATTATTTTTAAATAGCTCCCTGGTTTGAGGGGATTTTGTAAATACCTTATTGTAAAATTTCTCTGCAAACTCATCTTCATTTCTTAACAAATAATCCAGGGAATTCTGTAGTTCTAGTTGAATATCCATTTCTTTAAAACCAATTAACTCATAAAGTATGGTTTCGTGCTCATGCCCTTCCATTTGGTTACTGTATTTTTTCCCAAGGTTTAAAGTGTTTTTAGGAAATCCTTTATGAACAGATTCGGAAATTAAAAGATTAGTTCCTGCCTCCTTGTTGAAACCTTGTATCCTACTGGCAGTATTTATAGGGTCACCAACTACTGCAAATTGCTTATGTTTGGGATGTCCTAAGTGTCCTACAAATGCTCTGCCAAAGTTGATCCCAATACCCATTTTAATTTCTGTGTCAAAATCAATAAGTTCCAAACGATTAAGCCTTTCAATTGCATATTGCATGCCTAGAGCAGCACGTACTGCATCTTTACAATTCTTATTTTGCATACCTCCTGAAACCCCGAACAGTCCTATAATTTCATCTCCTACATACTGATATATAACACCATTATTAATCAAAATGGGATCGCCTAATACAGTATAAAACCGATTTAATATATATGCTGTATCAAATGTTTTGTTCTCAGAGGCTATTTTGGTGAAACCTCTAATATCACAAAATAAGATGGCAATAGCTCTTTCTTCTGCTGTTCCTTCCGGCAAAGTTTCTAACTGAAGTTTATTAATTTCAGTGCTATTCCATACTAACCTTTGAATTGTAATGTCATCTTTTACATAACATTGGCATGCCAATCTTATAGAAGGATCCCACTTTCGTAATTGAGCAGTTTCCTTTTCCATTCTAGTTCTTGGAGTTATGTTTTGGAGACCCTCCAAAATTCTAACGCGGCATGTAGTGCATTGTCCACTTCCTCCACATTCATGCATGTGTGGTATCTGATTTATTATTGAACAGTCCAATAGTGTAGCATCTGGATCTTTAAATTCTACTTTTTGATTAATCCCACTATAAGTTACTATTGGTGCTTTTACTTGTGGCATTTTATCCGCTTTATTAGTTATATAGTTAAAAGTAAAAAAAATAATAAATACTAGTAATGGATTAAAAAATGAGTTTAACTACGGGTATAAATGTTTGGCCGAACACATCATATGGCAAGAAAGACATTTGCATCCACAGTACTGCTTTATAATGAGGTTCCCCTGCTAGTGCGAGCCTGCCTTGTCGGCAGACAAGCATCTTGCTCGTGTTGAACATTAGATAAACCGGAGGTGCTCGTCCAAAATGTAATGAAGGCAGCGTGACTTTCAGCATGGATTAACCAGCTTCAGAAGATACCTAAATAACAAGAATATTTTTAACCAGCTACCTGGTGGTCCAACCCCCGTCAATAAGCATTATTTCCCCTGTTATCAGAGAGGCGGCATCCGAGGCTAAAAACACCACAGCGCCGGCGACCTCCATAGGTTTGCCAATGCGGCCCAGAGGTATCCTGTCCAATACACTTTGCCTGAAATCCTTATCCTTTAACCAGGGTTCGGTACCCGGCGTTTCTATAAAGGTCGGCGCCACAGCATTAACGTTAATATTATATTTGGCCCATTCCGAAGCAAGGTTTTTAGTCAGGTGGTTGACCCCTGCTTTAGTCATACAGTAAACAGACTCATTGTCCAGAGCAATAAAACCGGCTTGTGAACTCATATTGATAATGCGGCCACTTCCCTGCTTGATCATTTGTTTGCCAACAGCCTGCGCCGTAAAAAAAGTTCCTTTTAAATTCAGATTGATGGTATTATCAAAATCCGCCTCGGTTACCTTTTCAGCAGGATTGTCGGGGGCAATACCAACATTGTTTACAAGGATATCAATCTTGCCAAACGTTTTAACCACACGGCTAACCGCATCATTGATTTGCTGTAGCTCGGAAACATCCATTTGCAAACGGATCACCTTTCTGCCCATGGCCTTAATTTCCTGCTCCAGGTCAGCGGCAGTAGTTACATCTCTCAGGCCTAAAGCAATGTCGGCTCCTTCATGTGCCAGGGCAAGTGCGCATGCCCTTCCAAGACCCCGGGCCGCCCCCGTAATAATAGCCACCTTGCCGTTAAGCTTGAAATTCGGGTATTCCTGTTCAGATTTTTTCATAGTTAAATTCTTACCTTAAGTACCGATCCTTTAAAATTAATCCTTTTTTTGGAACCTATGCAGCCTGTTTTGTTCGTTGATTTTGATACAAACTTCCCTGCATATGTTTTGTATATTTAACCAATATGACCAAACAACCGGGACAAATCAGCAAAAGACTGCTTTCACTTGATTTTTACAGAGGCTTAACCATGTTTTTGCTCATTGCGGAGTTCTCACATCTGTTTGCAACTATGGTAGCCCCTGAGCTTGAAGGAAGCATTTTATATGCCATTGGCGAACAGTTTCACCATGTAAAATGGGAAGGATTGCGTTTTTGGGATTTGATTCAACCGTTTTTTATGTTCATTGTGGGCGTAGCCATGCCCTTATCCTTTAACAAGCGAATTGCAAGGGGTGATTCCTATAACCAGGTATTTAAGCACGCCCTGAAAAGGGCATTTATGCTATTGGTCCTGGGCTGGGCACTGTATTGCATTGATGACGGAAAAATTGTATTTAGATTTCAAAATGTGCTTGCACAGCTGTCCGTAACGTATATTATAGCCTTTCTGATAATGAAAAAACCAACTGCGGTTCAGCTGGGCTTGTCGGTATTCCTGATTCTTAGTACCGAAGGACTTTACAGGTTTTTCCCCCTGGAAGGATTTAACCATGCCTTTGTTCCCGGAGAGAACTTTGGGGCCTGGTTCAATATTCTTATTGCAGGACAGGAAGATGGGGGTCATTGGGCAATGTTCAATGCCATTCCTACAACTGCGCATACCATTTGGGGGGTATTGGCCGGCAGGTTGTTAATCAGTGACCAGTCCAACAAAAAAAAGATGCAAACCCTCATTATTGCAGGTATTCTGGGGTTGGTCATTGGGTACGGACTTAGCCCGTTTACGCCAATCATTAAGCGTATTTCTACCAGTACTTTTGTATTTGCCAGTGGCGGTTGGTCTGTATTGGCACTGGCGTTGTGTTATTGGTTGATAGATATTAAAAAATACCAAAAAGGGGTTCTTTTTTTCGCCATAGTGGGGATGAACCCTTTATTTATCTATCTCTTTGCCCATGTTGGCGGAGCAGATCTTATAAGGACTATTGTACTGCCATTTTCAAATGCCATTTTTGGATGGACGGGAGAATTAACTGCCATGCTTATATTGAGTGCTGTTGTCCTTTTCTTTTTATGGTACCTCTGCTATTGGTTGTATAAAAAGAAAATATTGATAAAAATTTGATTAGAATACTAATACAATAACACAACCTTAGTTACTGGCTTACAAAAAGTTTTTTCCCTGTCTTAACCAACAACAACACCACAGATCCGGCCAGTAGGCCTACTGCAAATTCCACAAGCAAACCCGGAACGGAAGGAAAGAGGTGGTGCAGGAATGGCAGATTATGCACAAAAATACCACCCGAGACCAGCAATAAGGCAATGGTTCCTATAACGGAAAGTGATTTGATTACCCAGGGCAGGGCGTTCACAAAAAACCGCCCTATTCTATCCGTTATACTATTGTCTTCCCCATTAAGTTGAATTAAATGGGCGCCGAACTCATCCATACGAACTATAAGCGCCACAAGCCCATACACACCTATGGTGGCCAAAAGTGCCACAAACGATACCACAAGGATCTGAGTAATCAGGGGTTTGTTCAAGACAGTGCCCAGGGCTATGATTACAATTTCAATGGACAAAATAAAATCGGTTAGGATGGCCGACTTTATCTTTCTTTTTTCCATTTCGAGGATGTCGCTTTTTTGCGGGATCTCCAGATCTGATGGAATATGCGGGCTGGGATGGGGAACAAAGAATTCGTATATTTTTTCAGCGCCTTCATAGGCGAGATAAAGGCCCCCGAGAACGAGGATTGCGATCACCGCCCAAGGTGCAAAGGCGCTCAACAGAAAGGCAATGGGAAGAATAATAAGCTTATTAAGCAGCGACCCTTTTGTAATGGCCCAGAGCACGGGGAGTTCTCGTTGGGAAACAAAACCAGATGCTTTTTCTGCATTTACAGCCAAATCATCTCCCAGAATGCCCGAGGTCTTTTTGGTTGCAACCTTACCCATGGTGGCCACATCGTCTAAGAGGGTTGCTACATCATCTAAAACAGCAAAAAATCCTGAGGCCATGCTTCTTCTTTTAAGGTTCAAATATAAGGCTTCCAAGCACCAAATGACAAGCACCAAATAACAAAGGATCCTGTAGTGCGGGTAGAATTTGGAATTTGAGTTTTGAGTTTTGAGATTTGCCCCCCGAGAGCCTGCCTTGTCGGCAGACAGGCATCATACTCCTGTTTTACATTCAAAAACATCCTCATTCCAGGCTTTTTTGGGGGGCTAAAACTTTCCCATAAACCGGAACAATAAAATTCCCGTTTAAAAATGGCTGCGGATCTATTTGGCTTTGCAGGACAACCCCACTAGAAAGGGATTCGAGCATTAGTTGAGCAGACTGAAGCAAGGGTGCTGCCGTGGCTATTTGGATAGCCCGTAATTGATGTCTTCCTACTCTTTGTGGTTGTATCTGTTTGGCAATCTCCCGCCTGTACAAAGTCCCTTCATTATCCCTGCCCTCAACAGCTGCATACAAAACAATCTTGTCGTCTTCGATGTGTGGAATCACCGCTTCCATTTTGTGCTGCAAGGCAGTTATAGCTTCAGGAGTATTTCCCAAACCGCTGCGTTGTTCCTCTACCCATGCATAATGCCCGGGATACCGCAAAGTCTTGTAATCGAGAATCCCCACCTTTTTAGCCAATGCATCCGGCAGGTCTGCTGCACCCCCGGAAGTAAGGTCCTCTTCATAGGTAATGCCATCGATAATTATGGCGGCTCTTTCTGACAATGAAGGAAGTCGTGTCTTTTTAAAATCGCGAAGCACCAGGGTATCTTTCAGGTATTCGGTAGCTACCCCTACCGGACTCCAGGTGAATCCATAATAATGTGGGGCAATAGCGTGGCTTGTGAGGGCACCTACTTTAAACTCCAGCTTGTCTGCGTTGTCTACTTCAAAATCGCTGCAAAACTGTTGGAAAAGCAGGTTGGCGAGGATGTTGATGTATCCGGGAGCGAGACCGGTTTGAAGAATGAAACCTGTGGGAGCATCCTTGGCCAATGCCGTTATTTCTATGGTTTCTGCAACATACTCCGTCAGGTTGGCATAGTGCAGGTGAAAGTCTTTGGCCAGCCCGGCTATTTTCGGGGCCAGGCTACCGGGGAGGCAATCGAGGAGCATATCGCCCTGGCCCAAAATTTCTTTCATTTCTTCTGTAAGGCCTTCAACGGGAAGATGAAATGCCTTAACGGTGCAGGGTTTAGTTGTACCATCCTCTATCCATCTGGCTACCTTTAGCGCTTTTGAAAGCGTTCGGTTTCCTATAAAAACAGTAGGGGGTACTTCACTCCATTCCATAAGGAGCAGACCGGCTGCCTGGGCAATACCACCGGCCCCGGCAATAATGATGTTATAGTGCTTTTTCATTCCGGAAAGGCATCATTTTTTATCGGTTTTTATTTCTATGTATCAAATGACAAGTACCAAATTACAAATACCAAATGACAAGCACCAAGTAACAAAGGATCCTGTAGTGCGGATAGAATTTGGAATTTGAGTTTTGAGATTTGGATTTTTCACTTCCAGGTACCAAATTACAAATTAACCTGGAGCAACATTGGAATTCGGATTTCGAAGCTCCAAGCTATCAGGCCCATACACCGCTTGTCAGCGGCAGTGGTTAATTAGGTTTAATTGTTACGATCACTCTTTTATAAGCGGATAGCTGAGGCATTCCTTTATCCGTAATTTTCAATATAAAATGAGCTGTTTCTTCTTTATCAACCTTTGGCGCAGTAATATGAGCCATGTGTGCATTTTCAACTCCATTTACGTTTATGGGTTTTTTATAAGTTCCTGCCTCCGGATAATTAAACCAAAGAAAACTTAAACTATCGCCATCCGGGTCTGTCGATTCGAAAGCATCTAATGTAAATGTTTCCTCTGCTTTAACTGTGATTTGTTCAGGATGAGACAGAATTGGGATAGGTGCATGATTTGCCTCCTCAAACGACATTTCACACCAATCCATTCGGGCAGCAAAATCATGTTGAAAATCATCTCTCCAACGCCATAAAGTTTCTTTGTATCCTTTGAATACAGCGGTATCTTTTTTTACACTCCGACCATATTCCTTTGGAATAAACCGAATATAATTGTCAATAGCATTTGTCCAAATGGGTCTTGTTTCGGGTTCTATTTTTACAATCGAACCTCCTTTCCTGGTACTGGAAAAATCTGGTTTGTACAGTTTGTAACGACCGCCCCAACCGCCCCACTCAGGATGTTCGGCATTGTTCAATCCATTCGGAATTAATGACAGGAATGCTGGTGTATCGCCTTCAACACCCCAGGAAACATCCGGATAAGCTGCTCCAAGCGGACCATGACCTTGTTGTATGTGTTTGGCTAACCAGGCATTGCTTATCGTTGTATTATCAATTCCTTTAATATAACTATTAATCCCCGTCCATGTAGCACTTCCATAATCGTCACCAGGAGTTACGATATAAAACAAATCAGGAAAATTATTTCTTATCCATATTCCACTATCATCCTGGTCGGAAATAGTATAAACACGAAGTTTGGAGATTAATCGTTTGGCTTCTTTTTTGCTTTTTGTTTTTTCAATTTTATACAAAGATTGTGCAAGAGTATTAACCCCTCCCCAGGTTGAAATCCATAAAGGGCGTTCATCGTCTTTTTCCAAAGTTTTAATTATCCAGTCTGAACCTTCGGAATCCATTCCTTCTCCAACGCCTTTCATTCCATACTTTGGCAACCCTTGTTTTACTAAAGCATATAATTTTTCTGCTTTTGGATAATCCGCACGATGCTTTAACAGATTTGGCTGAACCTTTTCGTAGGCTTTAATAATTTTGGTAATTGATTGCGGATTAATTTTATCAGTCATCCAACATGAAGTTGTAGCAACTATTCCTTCAATATCTATTTCATTAGAATACAATAGCAAGCGCACCAAAGATTGTGTATCATCCGGGTCTGCTTCAATATCAGTTAGTATGATCACCCTGTTTTTTTGAATCTCCTGACTACTTAGCATATTAAAAGTCAGTGAAAGAAGAAATAAAAGTATAGTTGTCCTCATTATGCAATTTCTAAGTGTTAATGCGCAAACATACCATTTTAACTTGTGTGGTTTTCGCAACCCCATTGTGCCCCAACGAGAGCGTCATGGCCGAAACTCCACCGGGGTGATCTTTAGTATTTTGAAATCGGACAGATCATTGCCCTGGATGTCTATAAAAACATCCTCATTCTGGCCTTTTGCATTGGCCCTTTTGGCAAAATTTATTAATACCCGGACAATACTTTCTTCCTGGTTCCCTGCCGTTGCAGAAATCTGGTAAATCTCAAAATATTTGGGGGCAGCTTCATGTTCCTGAATATAGGCTTTTATAGGTTCATGCGTATCTATAAAACGAATCGCATCTAGTAAGGTCTGTGTTTTCATGGCTCGCCATTTAAATCATTTTGCCAGGTTAAGATAGTTTAAAAATCGCTAGGTATCATACAGTGCCATTGGAATCTGAGATTTTGGTTTTTTACTTCCAGGGATTAAATTGCCAATTATATACTGCTGATAATCAGGCGCTCACAGGCGACATAATGTGAATTTTTCCTTAAAATATGACTGTTTTTTAGGTTATTTTCCCCGGATACAGTAATTTAAAGGAATACCAAAAAACATATGTAATGGGAATTAAGAGTTTTCAAGGTCCCAGAATGTCAAAGCCATCAGGGGATGAAATACCTTTTAAGGTAAGTGATTTTATGACAAAGAACTTAATTACCTTTAAGCCGGAACAATCTATTCAGGAAGTTATTGAAACACTGATATCCAAAAGAATTTCCGGAGGGCCGGTAGTGAATGAAAATAACGAGTTGGTAGGTATTATTTCGGAGGGAGACTGTATAAGTCATATAAGCAAGAGCAGGTATTATAATATGCCTCATGAAGATGAAAAGGTGGAGCATAACATGATTAAAAATGTTGAAACTATTGACGGAGACATGAATATCTTTGATGCCGCCGATAAATTCCTGAAAGCCAAACGAAGGCGTTTTCCAATTGTGGAAGATGGTAAATTGGTTGGACAAATTTCTCAAAAGGATATTCTAATAGCCACCAGGAACCTTAAATCTTCAAATTGGAAATAAATCAGGGGTTTTTATAACAGCCTTCTTTGAAAAAAGAAAGCCGTTTAAATTCCAAACAACAAGCACCAAATTACAAATTACCCTACAGCAACATTGGAATTTGGATTTTGGGATTTAACAATTGCATTTCGCTAATGTTATGCCTGCCTGCCCCCGCTAGCGCGAGCATCTTGCTCGTGTTAAACACTGTATAATCCGAACCTCGTCGTCTGTAATGAAATGAAGGAGGGCCTTTGTCTTCCGAAATACAAGGAAGGACGAAAAAACACAACCCCTTGAAGTTCAAAGGGTTGTTTTAAATAAATCATCCTACTTCTTTCTGGTTAATCAGGATTACAATTTGTAAATGTTGGTTTAGGGAGGGTCCATTGTGGGGAGTCAGTACTAAAACGGGAACATTCAACGACATTGACTACATTCCACCCGCTTAAGTCCTGATTTATTGAAGAAATAAAAAACATGGAGCTCATATCGGTAACACTACTCACATCCCAGGAACTAATATCCTGATTAAAAGGGTTAATTGTGAATAGGAGACTCGATCCACTAAACATATTACTTGTATTGGTAACATTACTTACATCCCAATTTCCAATAGGCTGGTTAAAGGAGCCATTTATGAACATTGCACTCATATCTGTAACATTGCTGACATCCCAGTTATCAATAGGTTGATTAAAATTTGAACTCATGAACATACCACTCATATTAGTAACATTGCTGACATCCCAATTTCCGATAGGTTGGTTAAAAGAGCTCCCCCAAAACATACCTGCCATATTGGTTACATTGCTCACATCCCAGGTTTCAATAGGCTGATTAAATGATCCGGTAGGTTGCTGAAAGGATGGTGATCCTGCAAACATTGATTCCATACTGGTAACGTTGCTGACATCCCATGAACTGATATTTTGATTAAAGCTTGAACCACCAAACATTTCACGCATATTGGTGACGTTACTTACATCCCACGAACTTATATCCTGGTTAAAAGAAGAAGAAAAGAACATGGAGGTCATATCATTAACACCACTCACATCCCAGCTTCCAATGGGCTGATCAAATGAGGTGTTTGAAAACATACTAACCATACTTGTAACACCACTCACATCCCATGAACTAATATCCTTGTTAAAAGAAGACAGCATAAACATTGCATTCATATCAGTGACATTACTTACGTCCCATGAACCAATGTCCTTATTGAAAGGGTTAATTTCAGAAGAGAAGATATTCCCAACAAATAAACCACTCATATCGGTAACCTTGGTTGTACAAACCGTGGTAACATCCTCATCATTTTGAACCATTTCCCTTAGCATGGTTTCATCTACAATGGTATAGACCACACCATCAAGAATTCCTTGCTGCCCAACCTCTGCCCAATCATAAGATATAATGGTAACACCGTTTACATCCAGGTAAATAGGCGAGGTGAGCGGACATCCCTGTTCATCTACTCCCTCTCCTTCAGGAGTGTTTGCACAAACATCTATATCATCGGTAACACCATCCCCATCGGTATCGGACTGTGAAGAAGAACATCCGTTTTCATCTACGTCCTCTCCGGGAGGGGTATTCGGACAGATATCAACATCATCAAAAACCCCATCTTCATCCCCATCGGCTTTTAGAAAAACCAGGGTAACATTCATATCAGATTCCATAGAAACGGAGACCGGGTTCTCTGTACTTGTTAGACCTCCCATCCACTCTTTGAAAATATATCCTTCGGAAGGAGTAGCTGTGAGGGTAACAACCGTACCATCCAGGAATGCACCCCCATCAGGGGATACACTTCCTCCTTCTTCAGGGGTTATAGTAATTGATAGAATGAAATTTTCAGGATCATCATCATCTTTTGTGCATCCAAGAACCAGAAATAATACGGGAATTAGCAGAAAAATCTTATGTAGTAATCTCATATCTGTATAATTAAAAAATTATCAAATAAACATATAGGAAATTACTTACTTAGGCAATGATCCCGGTCATTGAGGAAGAAGTTTTAGGGTCAAGGGGTTTGGCGGAAAAATCGGAGCATTACTTAAGGTTATTCAATTCGTTATCAATCTCAATGATCAGGCCGCGAACTTCATTTAATACACTCTGATTAAAATCAATCATAGCCTTGCGAAATAAAGAACTCTCATTGAGAATAAAAATAAATTCATTGTCCGTCCGGGCTCCTTCCGGGTCTTGCAATTGGATGGCCTTTTTGTACAAATCGTGATCATAGTAATCTTCCCCACCCGGGAATTTAAGCACGTAATCCGTGGAGTCTGGGATAACGGTAAAATACCTACTAAAAAAGGGTAATTTTTTCTCGTATAAATCAAAAGACTTAAACTCATTGTGCATTTTGCTCAATGCGCTATAATAGAAATCGTAGAAGCGCGCTATATTCTTTCGAAGTGAATTGTTTTGTACCAAACCTACTTCATTGTTCTGCAGGTTTTCAAAAGTTGACCGGTGAAGTGCTGTCCAGAGCGTTATCCCCAGGGCATCGGTCATATTTATATCGGTTGCAGAGGTGCGATTTCCCAGAAGATATTCCAACAATTTTTGCTCCTCTCTTTGAAATTTGCGATGATACTCCAGGTTAAAGCTAATATCCAGAGTATCGAGGAGGATATCCTCTCGAATATTAGAGAGAAGCGTAATTTCACTTTCCACCAATTTCCGCTCTTCATTCCAATTATTGATCTGCAACGCAATTAAAATCCCAATAACAACTAGTATAATCTCCCCAACCGCATATAACAGATACTTACGGAACTTGTTTTCAGTAAATAGTCGTTGTCGTATTTGGCGGAAGAAATTAATCATTCGGAACCGGATTCTTTTAATATATTATCTATTACTAACAGAGCTTTTTTTAATGAGTTGTTATATTTTAAAAGCCTGTAGAGCATATCATCCATTAAGTTTTCAAACTCTATATCTTCAAATATTTTAAGTTTATCATTTTTTAAATCAGACTTAGATTTCCAATTTAAATTACCGTACATGTCAACGTCTTTCATGGAATAATGTTTTGTCAAATATGGCAGAAGGTCGTCTTCAATTGAACTGTCAAATGTTTCGTAATCTCCTTTTGCAAGTGCCATGCCTCTGGACCATTCGTAAAGTAAGTCTTTCACAGTTTCGTTTTCCAAAAGTTGTAGTCTCCCTGATTGTAATAGATCTGAAAGTGAATTTTCTGAGGGGGTAAATTCAAAAAACTCTACTGTTTGAAAAATTAAACTGTCGGTGTTTACTATTACTATTTGGGATTTGTCTTTACCCATAAGTTTCATAAGCTCCAATCCCGATTTAAAGGCTTCCTCATTCGCATGAATCGTTTGAATCAACGCTTTTTTATTTTGTAAAAATTCTCGATTTAAATTAGAGAGAACAGATTTTTCCTGGATTTTAGCAATTCTGCCCTCATTCCAATTATTGATACTCAAAGCAATTAAAATTCCAATCACGACCAGTAAAATTTCCCCAAGGGCATAAAGCAGGTATTTACTGAACCTATCTGCCCTCCGTGACCCGGCAGGCGGGTTATCCGTTAGGAGACGTTGTCGTATTTGGCGGAAGAAGCGTAGCATGGGTTTACGGGATTAGTTTTAACTCATAGTTCTTTTTATCCAAATTGATAGTTACCAGAAAAGTACCTGCTTTAACAGGTATGTTAGGTCCGCCAAATACTAATTTATCCTGATCCATTTCACCTATACCCCAATTAAAATTCCAGTTTTTATCTACACGAAATTTTATTTCCCCATCCTTTAATGTAACGGTATCCTGCCAGATAGAGTATTCTTTATTTGACGGAGTTATTTTAATCCCATTATCCCAACTACCTGGCAAGGTCCCCGATCCAACTATTTCCATAGAATAAAAATGTCTGTTCAGAAAATCAAAAGAGTCTTCAATAGTCTCTAGAACGGGGCTTTCAGGTGTCGATTCCGTAACCATAAGATTTCTACATCGCGTCTTTTGCAATTGAAGTCTGGCACGAAATTCTTTGGTGGAAATAAGTTCTTTAAGATCACTAATTTGTTCTGTACTGACTTTTGTATTACTGCATTCACGAATGAAATTTTTAAATGATTGGCCAGGAATAAGGTCGCAGATCGGCATGTTTTGATTTTTCAATAAGTGCATAAAACTTTCCTCCTCCTTTAATTTGTAATATGCTTCAAGATCTTGATAGGCTCCATTGAAATACCTGTTCAGACTTTCGTAGATGTCAAATTGAACTGAATCTGTTGGAAAGAAATTCAGATAATCAAGATACAAATGAGCATCAACATACCAATCTCTAATTAATTCGTCCAGAACCAATAAATTCCCCACCATTCGATTGGGGGGAATAGAATCGGGTATATCTAGCAGGCTGTCTATTACAGCAATTTGATACTGAGCTCTGTCCTGGTATGTTTCCCAATAAAGAGAGCTGGCGAAAAGGCGTTTATGAATTTTTTCAATTCCGAATTCATAGCGATTTAATTGAATACGCTGCTCATTCCAATTATTCACCTGCAACGCAATTAATATCCCCACAACCACGAGAAAAATCTCCCCAACGGCATACAGCAGATATTTGCTGAACCTATTTGCCCTCCGTGACCCGGCAGGCGGGTTATCCGTTAGGAGGCGTTGTCGTATTTGACGGAAGAAGCGTAACATGGCTTAGTGGTTACTTTTATCAAGATAAGAAATTAATTGGCTTGCAACGAATTATTGAATTATTCCAACATAAATTTTACTCAGGTGTATTATGGAAGAATCGTTAAAAAGGAGTTGGTGAGCAGATGAGGTGGATAGCAATGGTAGTATAGGGAAACAGGGTACCCTGGAGTCTTAGTTGAAAATAGTATCTTCGGCAGCAGTAAAAAATGCCAAATGGCGAAAAGCAATAAATCCGGTTCCTGGATAGATATTTTAATTGAGCTTGTAGAGGTCTTTTTTAAAAGTTCGCGTCAAAGCAAAAGGGGAAAGACCTGGCACCAGCATGTTGTGCCGCATGAATATGGTTGGGCCGTAAGGCGTGAGGGGAATAAACGTATTACCTCTAAACACCGGCGCCAGGATACAGCTATTCGCAAAGCAAAACAACTGGCCAGGAAATATAAGGCTGATGTGATTATCCATAGAGAGGATGGCACCATCCGCGATCGTATTAACTATGATTAAAAGTGGATTTTTTAGATTTCTCAATCGGCACTTCGTACCTCATATCGAAATGACATAAAGGTGTTGTAGAAGGGTATTCAGAGATTTCTTTGCTCTTACCTCGTACTTCTTTCCTTCCTTCCCTCGCACTTCTTTTTCTTTAGATTTCTCAGTCAGCACTTTGTGCCTCATATCGAAATGACATAGAGGTGTTTTCCAAACTGAATACTGGAATTTATTTGCTCTTACTTCGCACTTCTTTTCTTCCCTCGTACTTCTTTTTCTTTAGATTTCTCAATCGTTACTTCGTACCTCATATCGAAATGACATTAAGTTGTTTTCAGAACTGAATACAGGGAATTATTTTGCTGCCTATGGCTATCCTTGTTCTTACTTCGTACTTCTTTTCCTTCCTTCCCTCGTACTTCTTTTTCTTTAGATTGCTGTGCACCTTTCGCCGGTATTAGCGCCCAAGGCCTCAGGAACGATCAAAGATAAAATGGACCGAACAGGATTCCATATCCCCGTCATTGTCAAAGTCGTATTCCCCGGTATCTGCACCCCCATTAAAGGATAGGGTTGTTCCGTCATAGGTGTGGCCGTAGGTATCCCAATCACCAGGGTCATCATCCCAGACAATAGCGAAATAGAATGTTTGCTTCCACGCTTCCCAGAACATTTCTCCACTTACCGTATAAGAATCCCGATCTGTGGGATTTATTGTGAGGGTAAAGCGGCCATTAGATTGTACAGACATGAGGGCAGTTCCCCCATCCTCCACTACATCTACGGAGACGGTGTTTACACTGAACTGAGCTTTGGTGGCGTCCCAGGTTCCGGCGAGTTCGCTGATCGGGAACGTTCCGTCTTTGGTGAGTACAGTTTCGTCATCATCATCACTACAGGAGAAAGTCAGCGAGATCAATGAGATCAAAAATAGATATGTGAACGTTTTCATAGCGCTAAATTTTAGGAGAAGGGGCATATCCTCCTTCCGGTTACAATTATAAATTTATTGAGATTTGCTGCTGTCCGCAATGATACTGATCAGTTTGCTGGTAGAAACGTACTGCACTTCATGGGACCCTTCAATTCTTTAGATTTCTCAATCGTTACTGCGTAACTCATTTCGAAATGACATGAAGGTTTTTTTGAACTAAACTCAGCGATTAATTGAACTATCCATTAGCTTTCCCTGTTTTTACTTCGCACTTCAATTCCTTCCTTACCTCGTACTTCTTTCAGATTTCTCAGTCAGTACTTCGTACTTCCTATCGAAATGACATAGAGGTGTTTTCCAAACTGAATACTGGAATTTATTTGCTCTTACTTCGCACTTCTTTTCTTCCCTCGTACTTCTTTTCCTTCCTTCCCTCGTACTTCTTTCAGATTTCTCAGTCAGTACTTCGTACTTCCTATCGAAATGACATGAAGGTTTTTTTGAAACGTAATTAGCGATTTATTTGGACTACTTTTGGATTTTTCAGTTCTTACTTCGCACTTCTTTTCTTCCCTCGTACTTCTTTTCCTTCCTTACCTTGTACTTCTTTCAGATTTCTCAGTCAGTACTTCGTACTTCCTATCGAAATGACATGAAGGTTATTTTGAAACATATTTAGCGATTTATTTGGACTACTTTTGGATTTTTCAGTTCTTACTTCGCACTTCTTTTCCTTCCTTACCTCGTACTTCTTTCAGATTTCTCAGTCAGCACTTCGTGCCTCCTATCGAAATGACATGAAGGCCATCCCAAAACTTATGGCACCTGCCTGTAGGGTTTTACATCGGCCATCTTTTTTATAGCATGCTTATCGATTATATCGACGCTTTAAAGGCATTTCTTTTTTTAACTTCCTTCTTTTTGTTTCTTGAGGAACAATCAGCGCCCTTTAGAACAGGGACGCAAAAAGGGATTAAAACCTCTTGGTGGAAATGGAAAGAAAAAACGTACTGCGTATTTTTTCAGCGCTATTATGGCTGCTGTTTACTGCTGGCACTAACGCTCAGCAGCACATTCAAAAAGAATATATAACCGGGCAGGAAACCACCCAATCGGCAGTTGGGGTCAATCCATTTAATGGCAGTACTTCCGGTGATACCGTTAAAGAGGAGCTTTATGCTTACAGCGAACAGGAAATTCTGGCAACAATGACGCCTATAGCCCGGGAAAGGGCTAGCTTGTTTGTTCAATTATATAACGCCTATGTCTCCAGGGCCTGTTACAGCCTGCTAGACGAGGCACAAAAGGCAGATCAGCAATTGCTGGAGCAATATAATAACCTCCTCTTAGCCTCTAAAGACAGACCAGACAGGGCGGCGTATGACAAAGAATTGGCACTTGCAAAATTGATGTATGAAGCACATTGGAACATGCTGGAGGGACTAAAATCATGGAACGCCTTTAGCCCCTATGGTTCTGACGATCTTGATTTCTTTAAAAAAGAACATTTGGAAAATGCCTATTTAATGTTTCGCAAAGGCTCTTCAGATTCAGAGATCATTGACTTTTTGGCGTATAGATTGGCTGATGTGTACTATGTTCAGGAATAATTCTTTTGTATTTCCAAATGACAAAAACCAAATCCCAAAGCCTTATAAACTGACCTTGAAATTTGGATTTTGATATTTTAATTTTTTACTGCCTTTTGATTATTGAGCATCCGGGATTCACCCGGCCTGGCCCTTCGAAATGCAATGAAGTGGGCCTAGATCACCGAAATGCAATGAAGGAGGGCCTGGCCCTTCGTAATAGTATGAAGGAGGACTACTGTTCTTTTAAAGCAGTATCGCTTTGCTGTACCCTAATTTGGTTATTTTCAAGAAACTGATATTCTTCTTCCAGAAACGCCAAATAAGATTGGCCCTTTGCAAAATCGATATTATCACCAAATAATACAACAATCCCTTCCAAAGGCTCTTCGTAGGGGTTGTAGATGACATGCTTTACATACGGACCTATAAACACGCTCATGCCGGGCTCAATGTCATATTCTCCATCTCCAAACTGACCTTTACCCCGGCCTTTGGTGAAGATCATAAGATTGGGGACTTGCCCTTTATCCATATTCCGGTCGGCATTGGCGGCTTCATCTGTTCCTAAACTGAACCACCCAACACGTTTGTCTTTCATGGTATAGAGCGATACCAAAGCTGCCCCATGGCTTGGCAGGGAACTATCCCTGTTAAATCTTGTAATCTCTACAGCATCTTTTTTCCAAAAATGCTCCAGGATCTGGTAGGAGATGCCATCGTCCTTATGTGTAAAGGAATAGCCTTCCATTGCCAATATGTCCAGGGCTACCTTATCGGCAGCAGTAGAGCGGGCTGATGCGGTGCTGGCCGTCCATACTTTCGAGTCAATCTTTTTCAGGACACCGGCATCGTCGAATTGGAAATACCATGTAGGTTTTTCGGGTTTTCCTTTATACAGCAAAACTTCATTTGGGCCAAAATTGTGAAAGGTGTACTGTTTTCTCTTCCCCACTTTATATCCCTCTTCCTTTCTTTTTGATACAACATACCACCAGTCGTCTCCAACTGCAATACCAAATGTTGCCGACATGGCCATAGGGTCTGTTTTATAACTTTCCACAAAAGATTGGAGAATAGCTTCGGTATTTTCTTCACCTTGCTGTGCTAAAAGGCCTGAAGATGAGAAGCACAGGAATGCGACCCCCAGGAATAAATTAAGGCAATAGTTTTTTGTTTTCGAATTTGTTTTCATGATTTATAAAATTTAAAAGATTGCTATTGAGACGAATATAGAGACACTACAAGACCTGCCCTCGAATTTTGCCCTGTTTGGGGTGAAATTGGACTATTTGGGGTGAATTTTGGTTTATTGGAACCGCTTGTATTTACGAAGGCTTTCCAGGGTGTCGTCGGCAAAGGTTTTGGACACCGGGATCTCCGTATCGATGTAGCTCATAGTGATCCGCAAATCATTCAGCCCTCCTTTTATGGAGTGTACATTAAACAAGTTTACCAAATAGGAACGATGGCAACGCACCAGGAAATCATATTCCAGACTACCATACATCCGGCCCAGGGATGAGCGGATAAGGAATTTGGACGGGGTTTGATTTTTCAGGTAGAATAACTCTATATAATTGTCCTGGGCCTGCGCATATATAAAGTCGGATACAGAAATGGAGATTTTATCCTTTGCTCCTTCTCCCGAAAAATGGATCATCTGCGTATTGTCTATTGTGGCACCTATATTGGTAAGCACCGAATCATATTTTTCCTGAAGCTTTTTGTACCTGAAATAGAAATATGTACCGCCCATTGGAAACAGTAAAACGGCAGAGATATCCCTGATAAAACCAGGCACACTGGTTAGTTTCCAATCATGCCAGTTGCCAAGGATGTTGTACGTAAGGAAAACCCCCAATCCCAGGAAGATCAGGGACCATGCGGTCCACCCAATAACAAAGTTCAAACTTGTTCGGCCCTTAAAGAAAGCTTTGACACCAAATTCATTGATAAGCGTCAAAACTATAGTCACGGGTATAAATATTCCAATCTCCAGGAGAAAACTGGCGGTGTACTCATGATATGGATCGTAATTATTTACCCCAAAAGGAAGGAACGCTATTAGAAAGAGATAGAGGAATATCCCATTTGCCAAACTCAATATCCACTTGTAGCGGCGTGTAAGGAAAAAAGCATGAGTAGTATCCATCACATGCAAATATAGGATATTACCAATGGGATTTAAAAACGCACCAGCACCCGTCCCTTTTGGTTACGCAATATTTGCAGAAAAAAGGGTGGTTTATTAACAGGGTATTGGTTAGGGTTAATGATTTACCACATCTCCGAATAAACCTTTTTTAATTTTCAAGTAATTCACCTGTATCCAGTGCCCCCTTCAAATCTGCAGATACTTCCCAGTGGCTTCCGAAGAACCGTCCCCCATCTACCTTTTTGATCTTAATTACCAGGGTGCCGTCCGTCTTTTCCTTCACAGATGTTACAACAACTTTGCTTCCCGGTAAGCCTTTGTAATTGGCAATCCCGCCTCTTTTATAAATAAAATTGGGCCTTGGAAAATTTATGTGCTTATACCTTGGTGCGTCGGGGTCGCCTATTTTAAAAGTATCACCAACCTGTACCTCCTGGGGCGCTATGTAATTGGCGTCCTTTGCATTTAGGCCCATTGTTCCAATTGCGAATAATAGTGCTAAAATGAGCTGTTTCATAACTTTAGATTTAAGATTTGGGACGAATATAATAGATGCAAACGGGCTGCTAAATGATTTTTATCATGTCACCGCCATGACAATTTTTATATGGATAACAGCAAAGAAGCTCCTTAGGAGAGAAGGGAGTTTTTAATATAATTTAACCCATATTCAATTTTTACCCGCAACTTTTTGGAGATCCATTCCCGTATTGCACATTGTTTTAGCCGGCCTTTTTGGTTGCCTTTATTCCTTCCCGGCTGAGGGATGAAGCGTCTATAACTCCTAACCTTATATTCAGATAGAGGTCAAGAGTTTCCGCGCAGTTAAAGCCTGTTACCTATGGCCCTATAGTCAGGCTTCAAAAATCTTACTTAAAAGTTTCCCGCTACCCCGGCAATGAACGGTCGGTTATTTATTATACCTTCTCTTTCAAAGACAGATTTATAACAATTGCCATAAGCAGCCAGATAATAAATGTTTCCCCATGAGACATTTCATAGCTAGAACCGGCCGTTTTGGCTGCCAGTAATATAATGTAAACAATAATAGGGGATAAAAACAGGCTAATTACCAGATGGAGAATTGATTTTTTGTAATCCATAATTCAATGATTTAGTTGGTTAATAATAGTATAAAAATTAATCATAGCAAATGGCTGGCTATTCTTCCTAAGGTAGGAAATTATTATAAGAGTTAAACAGCTTAAATTTATACTTCCTATTCAGAAGGCCCCGAGCTCTTTATCGATTAATTCAATAATCAGGTCAATTTCGTTTTGCAACTCCATTCTGAATTTTAGTACATCATCAGTAAGTAAAAGTTTCATGGCTAACAGGTTTCGTACAGTTGGACGTTTTAAAATTTCCGGATAATTGTTCACGGGCTCTCCTTGTATGTTGACATCCAGATTATTGCTGGTATCCATGGTAAAACGTACCAAATTCAGGTGATCCTGCGCAATGTTATCAATTCTAATCTGCTGTACGGTAAGACGGTCCTTAACAAGGTTATTAAGGTTGTTAATCTTTAATTCCAGATTGGTAAACTTTTGACGTATCTCGCGGTTACGAATTAAAGAAGCCTTGCCGGTATTTTTTATTTCAGCATAGGAGTTTATTACAGGGACATTGGATTCAAAATCCCAGATCATATCAATCATAATTGAATCAGAAAAATATGCCGTAGATAAAGGAGCACCATCGGGCTGTATTCCCATGGCTAAGATTAAATTATCAATAAGCTCCTGTTCTTTACCAATAAATCCCTCCGATTGCAGACTGGCCGATTTCAGATCCTCCAACAGGTTTTCTAACAGAGCCTTTTCTTCTGATCTTGCCTTTTGGGTTTCATTCCAATTATTAATCTGCAACGCTATCAATATACCAACAACTACCAATAAAATCTCCCCGATAGCATACCTCAAATACTTTAAAGGCTTGTTTTCATCTGCTAGTTTTTTGCGGATTTCGCGAAAGAATTTAAACATGAAAATAAAAAGTTGGTTCTTCTTCCTAAGATAAAGAATAATTCAACATACATGGCGCTGTCCTCATTCCTATAGAAAAAACTATCTCACTATTGCTATGAATAATCGATGTTTCATCTGCTCCCGGATTCCGGATAAAGTAACCCTTATTATGATTTAGGGGATCTTTACAAGGGCTATTTTTTATGCATAACTCATTGTACGACACTCTCTTCTGCGAACCGTACCATTTGCCAGTATGGAGGTAGGTAGTTGTTTTCTTCTCTAAAAATCGCAATTTTAGAAGCTGTCACGACTTTACATTTATTAAAACGATCCACAAAATCATTGTTTTTCAAAGCAGTTACCGCCCCCATTCCTTCAGGGATAACCCCTTCTTTTCCTATGGCAGTGAGAAAAAATGAATAGGCCTTAAGTGCTCTTGCCATAGGTAGCAGCCATATATTGTAATCGAGTTTTTCACCATTATTTGCCCGCGCTATCAAAGCATCCATAACGGCATTGTCTAAATGATCCTGAAACAGCGTTTCTTTATCCCGCCATTCCGCTACCACACTCAACATAGGGTCATATTCCAGGTCGGAAGGCATTTGGGTTACAAAATTCTCCACCCCAAAATTACTCAGCCACTCCATAATACCGTTCGATGAGATCGTAGACTCAAACTCCCATAAATTAAGCCCGAATTGTTTGTACGCATAGGATCCAACTTCTGAGCAGAACATGGCCGATGCATCGTAATAGTCCATTTTAAAGTCATACGGAATATGTCTTTCCTGGGATTCGTTAAAAATATAAAGGGAAGCTTTGTGAGGGAGCATGGGATCTGCCTGCATTAGTTCCAGATCCGCTCTTGGGCGCATCACCATAAACCTCAGCTTTTTATCATTTAAATATGCCTGCAGGGATGCCAGGGCTACCCCTTTTTCAATATGAGCCTCCACTAAAAAAGGATCGTTGGTTTCCTGGTCTATATGGATAATTGCAACGTGCGAAAAATTACCTGGATAATCATTCCCCCTCGAAATAAAGGCCGATACCTCAGCGCCACCGCGGCTAACGAGCAAATCCCCGCTATGCACTTTTATTCCCAAGATATCTACCGAAGGTGTGGCCGAAGGTTCGTCCATAACATACATGGTTGAAACAAATTCATCGTCTGAAGATTGCAATAAAATCTCTTCCACTGCAGCCCTGATGCCATAAAGAATGCGATAAGAGAGGTTACGGGCCTCCACACTATTCATATCCCAGCTGCGGGCATCTGATTTTAATTTTTTTCTTAGCCGGTTATAAAAACTAATATACCAGTCAGATTTGTTTTCCTGGGCTGCAATCAGAGGGGCAATCCGGAAGAAATGCTTTTCCATCAGTGGGTAAAAATCCTCTTTAGGGCCTGTGGTTATATCTTGGTGTGCGTGCAGTATGCTATCAGTTTCCCCAATCATAAGCAGTAATAATGAATCCAATTCATTAGTGGGCATTGCCCTGGCTTTGAGAAAAGTTTTTTCCAGATTTTCCCAAAGGGCATCCTGATCCCAGATAAAAGGAGACTGCGATGCTTTTTGGAGTTCACCTGTATTTTCAGGAAGAGGGATAAGGAGCAGGAAATAGAGCCCTGCAACGATTAGTAAAACCTTAAATATTTTCTTCATAAAATAAGGTGGGTCAGGGGGAGTAGGCCTTTATCCACCTTGTAAATATAGCACTTTCCAATACCAACAGTTTACCGTAAACCATTTTAATTCGGCATATATCAAACCGGACTTGTATATGTCCGTTCCTTATAGGTTAACCTGGCTTTCTGAAGATGCCGGCAGCCCATTCTTATTTGGTCATACAATAACCGCTGAGGTTTAGGAATCTCAATAGTTTTTTACTACAGAAATTTATAAATTGACAGAAATTAGTATTCAAGTGATGAAATCATTTTTAAAACAACCCCTGGTCCATTTTCTTTTGATCGGATTCGGGTTTTTTCTGCTTTTCCGGGTCTTTGGGGATGAGAATGAAATAGATTCCAAAACAGTTGTTGTGGATAAAGAAGCCCTCATGACCTATTTTCAATACCGCTCCAAGGCCTTTAATGCGGAGGTATTTGAAGAAAAGCTGGCCAGCCTGCCACAGGAGGAACTGGATAAGATGATACAGGATTATGTTCGGGAAGAAGTACTTTACCGTGAGGCTATGGCCATGGGACTGGACCGGGAAGATTATATCATCAAAAACAGGATGATTCAGAAAGTCGAATTTTTAAGTGAGGGCATTGGTGAACTGGCTGTCAATATCACGGATGAAGACCTGGAAAATTTTTATGAGGAAAATAAAGACAAATATTACGAGCCTGCCCGGGTTACTTTTACCCATGTCTTTTTCAAGACGGACAATCGGGGTGATTTGGAAGCTTCCCAGCTCGCTAAAAGTACCCTGAAGGAGTTAAACCTGAAAAAAGTACCCTTTGAAAAAGCCCCTGCCTATGGTGAACGTTTTTATTACAACACCAACTATGTTGAAAAAGGAAGGGATTATGTAGTAAGTCATTTTGGTGAGGAGATGGCCAATGCTATTTTAGAAGCAGACCCCAATCCTTCTCAGTGGATAGGACCACTTCGGTCGGAATACGGATACCATCTGGTTCTAATAGTAGGAAAGCAAGAAGGTCTTTATCCCGAATTAGAGGAGATAAAAGAACAAGTGCTGCAAGACGCCCGATATGAACAGAAAGAGGAAATAAAGCAACAGAGTATTCAGGCTGTGATTGACGGCTATACTGTTGAAGTGACCTATAAGCGCCCCGAAATAAATTAGGCACCATGGATTGGAAAAGGAATTTCTTAGTGGGTTTAATTTTCTTATGCGGACTAAGTGGCATTAGCGCACATGAAGGTCGCCCCTTATTTGTTGAAATCACCGAAAAAAAGGCCGGGGTATTTGAATTGCAGTACAAAATCCCCCCGACCATTCCGGAATTCAACCTGCCGGAAATTTTTCTTCCGGAGTCCTTTGAGGCGATTGACAAAATCACCCTTTATCAGAGTTCAGGAGGATTTATTAAAAGGCAGAATTTTAAATCGGCATCAGCCCTCAATGGCGGAGATATCCAAATTCAATACCCTGTGATGAATCCTTCCGTATCCTGTATTATGAAGATAACCTTGCTGAATGGCCAAAAATTCAGTAAACTGCTGGGTCCGGATGAACTGCTGTGGACAGTTCCTGAAGAAGAAAGCTGGGCCGGGGTAGCCAGGCAATATACCCAACTTGGCATCCAGCATATCCTTGAAGGCTGGGACCACCTGCTCTTTCTAATTTGTTTGATGCTGGTTGCAGGGATAGGTAAAAAACTGTGGATTACCATAACCGGGTTTACTATTGCACATTCTATTACCCTGGCATTATCAGCGCTTAACGTGGTGCGTTTACCTATTCCTCCTGTGGAAGCAGTTATTGCCTTAAGTGTGGTTTACCTTGCCGTGGAAATTGCACTGCAGAAAAAAGACTCCCTCACCTACAGATATCCCATTACCGTTTCATCTTCTTTCGGGCTATTGCATGGCTTCGGGTTTGCGGCGGTATTGGCCGAGATTGGATTACCACAGCTGGAGATTTTAACCAGCTTGCTGTTCTTTAATGTTGGTGTTGAATTGGGGCAAATCATATTTGTAGTGGGGATACTTCTTCTCTGGATCCTTATCCGCAAACTGTTTATAGATAAAAACGTGGTTGCCAGACTGCAGTTCAATCGGATTAAACTTGAAAGGCTGGCTGCTTACTTCTGCGGGTCAATTGCCAGTTTCTGGATGATTGAAAGGCTGTACGGATTTATAGTATGAATACTATATGGGCAGCCATATTACGAAAATGGTTTCTTTATTGATATCAATCGTCACCAGTTTTATTATTCATTACAGGGCATTTTGTCTGTAAAAGCCGGGTCAAAACATCAATTTCATTTTTTATGAAATTATAGAGTTCAATTTGCCGTGCATTGGAGGAAATATAATAAAGCGCATCATTATAAAGTCTTTTTTTCATGTCTTCAGCTATGATGCCTTCCTTATCTAATGGCATGGCCGCGTAAACATCTTGCTCCATGCCTTTTAAAAAACGGTCTCTGCCCATATAAGCTTCAACCCAGCCATTGGCAAAATTATCCCGATGTGAAAAGTTGATGGCTACTGCATTCTCTCCGTTCACTTTTATAATGCTGATAAAACCGTCTACTTTATTAAAATAATTATTTAAAGCCCGGATAACATTTTTGTCCCGGATAATATTCAGGTTCGCTCCGGATTTCAGGTCTTCAAAGGCGGAATTATTGGGTTTAAAGTCGGAATATATAGCTCGTATCGAAAGGCTGATTTGTGTTCCTATTTCTTCCTTCCTGGTCTTTTCTTTTTGGAGAAGCCGCACCGCCTGGTTGGATGCTTTTAATCTGGCCTCAGACTGGGCTATTAAATTGGTCACTTGCTCCCTGTCCTGAATAACATCTTCCAGCAACCGGCAGTAATATTCTTTTTCTAATTTATTTTGCTTTTGCTGTTCATTCCAGTTATTGATTTGTAGCGCTATGAGAATTCCAATAACTACAAGGATAATCTCCCCAATGGCATATAACAGATATTTCCCGAATCTATCTGCCCTCCGTGACCCGGCAGGCGGGTTTTCAGTAAGCAGTCTTTGTCGTATTTGGCGAAAGAATTTTAGCATTGGTCCGGGGTATGGGCTTTCATAACTCTATTTATCTTATTACTGCAATTTTATTTCATTATCTATCATTTCAATAAGTTTTCGGGCATGAAGAGTGAGTTCTTTGGTTTCCGTATTTGTAGTTTGTAAATGTGAGGCCCTCATTCGTAAATGGTTCAAAAACTCCCGGTCTCTTAGTAAGCCCTCCCGGTCACTTTTCAGCGGAATATCTGAATATTCTTCCTGCCTTATTTGTGTGCCGAAGAATGATGTGGAAAAGTTCTGGTCAATGACGTCCTGTATGAGAATGTATTTAGCCATCACAGGATAATAATGATTTTGAAATAAAGTCATGGCATAGGTTTCTTCTTCAATCATGTCATTTATAGATCCCGGCCAGGAGATCAGGAAGTTCCTTATAGAATCATTACGGATTAGGCTAATCTTGCCTGAACTAAATAGTTGATCAATTGTGCCTAGTATGTTATTGAAAGTAGGCCGGTAAAAAGTAAGCCCTATCAGGCTGTCTAACTCTCTATTTTCAAAATCCATGGAGTTGGTCAATTTAAAAATGCTTTTAGTGGAAGAAAGCATCTGCGCTCTTATTTGATTTAAATGATCAAATTCCGCGATTGTATTTTCTATATCATTCTTAACACTATTTAAAATTTGGATTTCTTCCTTCCGTTCCAGGCGTTTGTAGTTCCAATTGTTAATCTGCAAGGCAATCAATATACCAATCACTACCAAAAGCACCTCCCCTATGGCATACTTCAGGTATTTTAAAGGTTTGCCATCGTCTGCGAGTTTTTTGCGAAATCGTCTAAAAAAATTTAGCATAGTTTTGATATTAACGCCAACACGCCATCTGGCCCATTCGCTAAAAACATTCACTGAATGTTTTCTTAACGCTCTGTCCTCTAAAGAAATTGATCATGGAAAAGAGTGGCTGGTTGTTTTTCCCAAGGTAAGGAATTATTGAATAAAGGGAGACAGGCCTTTTCTGATATTACAGTGCATTTAATTGAGAGTCAGGTCGGGTATAAGATTCTTTAATCGGACACCGGGTTAAGGCTAATAGGTTGGATAATTTCCTCAGGATGTTCAATTTTTCACTACCTTATTGACATAATCTTAAAAATCAACCAATTATGAAAAAAATTATTTTTGCATTTGCAATGTTTATCGCTTTTTCGGTAAGCGCCCAGGACAGCTATTACACGGTTTATACATTTGTTGTAGAACCACAGAACCAGGCCACCGTTTACAATTTGGTGGAAGACTATTATTCCAAGAACAAGCCTGAGGACGTTTTTGTGCGCCTCTTTGAAATCCACTTTGCAGGTGGCGATGCCACCCATTCCATTGTTTTTTCTGGCTCCCAGGAGGCCCTGGGAAATATGTACGGAGGGGGGCCTAACGACTCTTTCTCTCTTTTTTTAACGCGCCTGAACCAGCATATTAAGGACGGGTCCGGCTCTGCTATGGGCAGGAATATTTCCTTAGTTGGGGAAACCAATGTGCGTTATCGTGCCCAAAGGATGTATTTCCTTGATGTCAAAGATACAGAAACCTTTGATGCAGCACATAAAAAATTCCATTCTGCACATAACCCGGCAGGCGTTCTCGTAAACATGGGTGCTCCCACCGTAGGAATGGGAACGGGCAACTACAACCGCTGGGTAATGGTTGGGTTTAAAGACATGAAGACGGCCATTGGGGGAGCAAATAAATTGCTTGCCGGTGACGCCCTCAAAGCACGGGAGAAAGCCTGGGAAGATTTTGTTGAAAATAACGGAGGGGTAGAAATGAAAGGCTCAGGCCTGCGGTTACTCCTGGGAGCCTGGTAAGGGATAAAGCCATTTAAAGTGGCATAATTTACAGGATTCTAAGTTTTAAATAACTAAGACAGGTATGCTTTAAATGCCTGTCTTTGTTTTTATCGTAATGCCAGATAAAACCGAAATTATTTAAGCGCCTTAAATAGGCTTACCATAATTGGTCATTAGATCATCATAGTGTGCAAAACCCCAACTGTTCGTGCATTTAATGATTGTTGCGCAACGTTTCATCATCCCCCTTTTTACCATTTTTTAATACCCTGGCCGCATGGATGATATAGTTCTTAACATTAGTTATCTGACTTTCATCTAACCGATCTCCAAAATTGGGCATGCCTTTGGCAAGAAATGCTCCTTCCCCTACTATTTGGGAAAACATTCCAAATACTGCTTTTTCCGAATACGCAATGTCCGGATAAGCACCCCCGCCATTTCCCGGCGTGCCATGGCATCTGCTGCAATATTGGTTAAAAACCAGCTTCCCGTTTTCTATTTTGTCCATGGAAGCAGTAACCTCCAGATCAATGAATTCCTTTTTAATGGTCGGGTATACAGGAGCAGCTTCATTTTTGCCTAATGCAAACGTATATATAGTCCCGGGATATAACTGATCTGTAAATCGCACATACCTGCCAAGAACACCACCCCAGCCAGATATTAAGGTAATGTATTGTATGCCGTCTACCATATAAGAGATGGGTGAAGCGACAACCCCTGAACCCACATTGAAACGCCATTCCTCTGTCCCGTCTTCCGCGTCATAGGCAACCAGGAAACCTTCTGCATTTCCCTGAAATACAAGATCTTCCAGGCTCAGGACTCCGGCATTCCAGGTAGATTTATGTGGTGCCTTCCATACTTCTTTTTTCTTAATCGGATCCCACGCAATCAACATTCCTTTTTCATCCGGAGCCAGGGAATCCATACGGGTAATGGCGTTTTTATTTCCGCCAAGGGCAATATTGAAGGTTCGGATATCTTTCTTGTATTCCCAATTTAATGGTTGACCATAAATCATGGACAGATCCCTCGCCGGAATATAAACCAAATTCGTAACCGGATTGAAAGCCATAGGCTGCCAGTTATGCCCGCCGGCCGGGCCGGGAAATATCTGGGCATTAACTTCTTTGTATCTGCCGTAATCGGTTTCTACAGGGCGTCCGGTCTCCAAATCAACTCTGGTTGCCCAATTGGTATAAACATAGGGGTCTGCAGAAATTAAGGTTCCATCGGTGCGATCCAGTACATAGAAGAAACCATTTTTGGGCGCTTGCATCAAAACCTTCCTGGGTTGATTGTTGATCTCAATTTCCGCAAGGATAATGTGTTGCGTGGCTGTATAATCCCAGTTGTCTCCCGGAGTAGTCTGATAATACCACTCCAGATTTCCATTGTCAGAATTAAGGGCAACTATGGAAGAAAGATAAAGGTTATCACCCCCCTGAGGACTTCTCAATGCCTGGTTCCATAAGGTGCCATTCCCAACCCCCACATAGATTAATTTCAGTTCCGGATCATAGGCATAGGCATCCCAGGCAGTTCCACCACCACCGGATTCCCACCATTTTCCGGTCCATGTTTCTGCGGCTTTGCGCATTGCTTCATTTTCAAAGCCATCTGCAGGATTTCCGGGAACGGTGTAAAACCTCCAGCTTTGTTTGCCTGTTAAAGCATCATAGGCTGTGACATAACCCCTGACACCATATTCAGCACCACTATTGCCAATGATTACTTTTCCATCAAACACCCTTGGTGCACCGGTAATGGTATAACTTTCACTTTGATCTACAGTTAAAACCTCCCAGGTCTTTTCACCGGTTACGGCATTAATGGCAACTAACCGGCCATCTAATGTTCCTACATAAACAAGGCCTTTATACAGTGCCACCCCGCGATTAACTACATCACAACAGGCTATTTCCCCATATTTGCCGGGCACTTTGGGATCATAAGTCCAGATAAGTTCTCCTTTTCTGACATCAACAGCATATACAATACTCCACGGCCCACTTACATACATAATACCATCTACCACCAAAGGCGTTGCTTCAAACCCTTTGGTAGTACCAAGATTTAATGTCCAGGCCAAGCCCAAACTGTCTATGTTTAATTTCGTAATCTGGGTTAACGGACTAAAGCGGTCCTCACTGTAGTTTCTGCCATAAGAGAGCCAATCCTCCGGGGTTTTGTCTGCATTTATCAATCGGTCATAGTTCACTGCATGGGTAACCGCTTTTATGTGTTCAACGGATCCTTTTTCAGGACTTTGATTGCAGCCGGTAAGTAATACAGCGAGGAAGCCAAACAATAGGTTTATTTGAATCCTGTATGTAATTAGGTGTCTTATGTATTTTAAAGGCCTGTAGCCGTCTGTTGGGTTTTTGCGGAATTTACTATAGAAATTGATCATCGAAAGGAAGTGGTTGGTTGTTCTTCCTAAGATAACAAATTATTATTTATAGCGAGGCATGCTTTAACCTATGCTAAAACATTAATGGTTGACTTCATTTTAGCGGAAGTTATATATAGTGCACAAAGGGTTAATTACCTATGGAGATCAGGGGCGCCACGGCGCTGGAGCCGTCTTTTGCCATACTCATCAGCATTTGCATGACGGCAAAGGTGTTTTTTGATTTCACATCCCGGTCATCGATGTAGTACCAATGGTCCCTGTAATTAATGCTCAGGAAAGCATTTTCGGGCTTATTTTTTGTAGCCAGGATATGGATCAGGTCCGGATCATCGGGCCGGAAGGTTGCCAGGGTCCGCCCTTCACTGACGTGTTCCTCAGGAACTTCAATATACCAGGAAATGTTAGAAATCATTTCCAGGATGGAGTGCGTCTGAACTACAATTTGATTTTTCCTTTCAACTACTACCCCGTATTCAATATCAAAAATGTTGATGTCCTGATCCAACTCCAAAAGATCTTTGAATTTTGTAATGGCCCTCCGAACAGAATCTGTTCGGGGATTCTCGGGAAGGATAATATCTACATCCACCTTTGGCCAATCACCTCTGAAATGCATACCTAGAGCACCGGCGCGTTGGAGCTGGTGGAGAACATCGAGCAATTCGTTAAATTTCTGATCACTCTGCCTTTGTTCCCCTGGCGTACCAATCTCATTGTGGATTCCATTTATCATCGAATTGGTTAATCGCATCAGTCGTTCTGCGGACCATCCGGACTGGATCAAAAAAAAGATTACCGATGGCGGTAGGGGAGTAAGCAGGCTTTGTGAAAAAGCCTGTCCGGTCATGGGTGTATAGGTAATCGTAGGGCGGTCAGACCAGTTTGAGGAAATACTCCCTCCAATTGAATTTCCAACAGGGTTAGCACCCCCGCTAACGCCGGCAGCCCCTCCACGGGTGTATGAATTAATGACGGAGGACACATTCATAAAACGGGCCATTTCCAAATACCTTAGCCGCACTATATTCAGCAGCATCTGTTCGTTCTCATGGTTGGCGATACGCTGGTTATAATTGAAACTATCCTGTGGAATAGTCTTGGGGCCCATAGATTTGCAGGACGATAAGGCCAGTGCAAGGCAGAGAATGATACAGCTCGCTGCCAGGCTTAATGAAGGATTATTTTTTTGAAAGGAGGACAACAAAAGGAATGTCATTGCTGGAATAAAGTTTATGGTCTTGTTAAATATAATCGAAAGAAACCATATAAACATGGCGGTAACAGAGATTTAAATAAAAAGTGGGTAGATAATTTCCTTATCCCAAGACCTATTAATGCCAATTTCCATCCGTAAAATCAGAGATGGGATTATAAAAAGACAATAGGGCTTATTTACTCAACTGTTTATTTCTTTGTGCCATAGAACCTGCCATCTTTGTATACAATTTCCGTGAAGTTTTTGGTTATTCCATTGCGTTCCATTTTTAAGCATTACAGAATACTTTTGTAACTTGTATTCACTCGATAATAAAAAAAGACATTCAAAATGGAACCTTATTGGGTTTACAAGTGGGCAACAGCCCGGAAGATAAATAGTTAAAGGCAAATATTATAGCACAAACCAACGGCTAGTTAATCCCTTAGATTATGAAAAAAATCATCATTAATACACTAATTGTTATTCTTCTTTTCGTTATTGGGTCATGTTTATTGCTTTTGTCCTTCGCAGCTATAATGGGGGCCTTTGCAGATAATTTGGGGATTGCAAAAGGAACCGGATTTATCATTAGTTTTTTGGTTGCCTTTGGCCTTAGCTGGCTTGCTTTACTGGGTTTTAAGAAGAAGATAGGGTTTTCCGGGGTTATGGTGACCTTAGGAGTGGTAATTCTTGGCCTGATGATCTTAAATGGGTATAATACCACCATTAAATTTACCATCAAGACACTCCCATTTTATATCACATGGTTATTAGGTTTGTTGGCTGGCTATTATTACTATATCGGTAAATGGCAAAGAATTTTGGTGATGATCGCGCTGGCCTTGTTTCCAGTAGTAATGGCTGCGGGGGTTAATGATCTCTGGATTCACAAAATTGAATATGGGAACTGGACAGGCAATGTTGAAGCAGAAGAGGTGCCACCATTTGAATTTCTGGACAAAGAAGAATCTGTGGTAAGCAACAATACCCTTAAAGGCAGGGTTGTGCTATTGGATTTCTGGTTTGTAAGATGCCCGCCTTGCTGGGTTAAATTTCCGGAGCTACAAAGAATTTATGAAAATTACAGGGATAATGATTCATTTGCCCTATATGCCGTAAACAGGAATGACGACCCCGAAGAATTGTTTTCTAAAATTGAAGATAAGGGATACACTTTTCCCGTACTGCGCGGAAATCAGGACCTTATGGATGCTTTAGGTATTTATAAATATCCTACTGTAATGATTCTTGATAAAGAAGGGAAGAAGATCTTTTTGGGAAACCTGGATGATGCAGAAAAGAAACTGGAATACCTATTGAATGCAGACCCATAATCTTTGTGAAAGAGGTTAATAAAGTAGGGATCTCCTGTGTTCAAAAAAAAGCGTAGAAATAGTATTTCTTACCTTTAGGCCGGAGTCAATATTTAAATAGTTGTTTTTTCATGCCTGAACTGTTTAAAATACTTAGCCTGCTGGTCCTCTTTCAGCTGTTTTTTATTAGTTTTTTCCTTTTCTTTTCAAAAAAGGGGAGAAAACTAAGCAATTACCTTCTGGCTTTTTTCTTTTTGAGCCTGGCTTTCGGATTACTCGACTATTATTTGCTCATTTCAGGATATTTTGAGGTCAATACCCAATATGCACTCATCCTCAACAGCCTTGTCATCTTTCATGCCCCGCTCCTTTTATTATATACGCAGTCATTGACTGACGAAAAATTCAAGCTTAAAACTATTCATTTGCTGCATGCCCTCCCCTTTGCAATCGCGTTGGTATTGTTATTCATTTTCTATTACAGCCAGAGCCCGGAAATGCAGAAGTGGGTATTGGAAGATGTTAAAAAAGGAAAGGACCTAAGTACTATTATGATCTCTGTTTTTGGGTTTATTTATGAGCTTTCCTATTTGCTAGCCATTAAGATCCGGATAAGGAATTACCGTGAGACCATTGTGGAACATTTTTCCAACCTGGATAAGATTAATTTGAATTGGCTGAATTTCCTGGTGAATGTATTTATCATTTCTGTCCTGGCAAGCACCTTCTCCAATCTATTAAGGCATAGCCAGCTTATCTCTTTTGATCAGGGGGCTATAGTTGTTGGATTGGTTGGGCTGCTATTCTTTATCAGTAGTGTTTTGCTAAAGGGATTACACCAAAACGAGATCTTTCTCGGTGCCCAACGCAGTTCTGTCGATGGAGCCGGTTCACAGGGAGAAAATAAATCGTTGCTGGAAAAGCTGAATGCTCACATTACAAAAAACAAACCCTACCTTGATGCTGACCTTACCTTAAATGACCTGGCTTCAGAGGTGCAAATCTCTTCCCGCCAATTGTCTACCCTTATTAATGTAGAATTAGGCAAATCATTCTTTGATTTGATCAATGGTTATCGCATTGAAGAAGCGAAAAGGATATTCAGGGAATCCACGGACAATAAGCTTACTGTCCTTGAGGTTATGTATGAAGTGGGGTTCAATTCCAAATCCAGTTTCAATACCGCTTTTAAGAAATATGCTGGCAGCACCCCAACAGCCTATAAATCCAGGTTTTCATAAATATTTAAGAGGTTCGATTTTACGTACCGAATATCGAACGCATTTAAAGGGTACGACTTCATGTACTCAGTCGACTTTGAACAATGTATGCCATTACTTTGTTCAAAAATCATCACATCATGAAAACTTTAAAACGTTATTTATCAAATCCGTACCTGGCATTATTCCTGGGTATGTTTTTTATGACCCTCGGTTCTGCTAAATGGACCGTATTTATCGGACCCTGGCTTGGCCTTGCCTTTTTTCTTTATTTTACACGTATGGTCAAAGTGTGGAAGGCCATTGTATTTGGTTTTCTTGGCCTCTATGTGTCTGGCTTGGTGGGAGTCTATGAGGTGTTTCCGGCCCCGCTTCCCTTTCTAATGGTTCTGCTCCTTATAATTTCAGCCAAAGCATTACTGCCTTACCTTGTCGATAGGCTCAGCAAAGCCCGGGAAAGGGGTTTTCTTGGAACCCTTATTTTTCCTTCGGCATTTGTTGTGCTTGAGTACCTGAATACCCTGGAAACAGGAGATGTCTGGAGTTCAATTGCCAATACTCAATACCAATTTACGGCAATACAGCAGATTGCTTCGGTATTTGGTATCTGGGGGATCTCCTTTTTAATTGCCTGGTTTGCATCGCTGGCAAACTGGATGGCGGCACAACAATGGAAATGGACGCGAATAAGAACGGGAGGCATCATAGCAGGATCTATTTATCTTATCGTTTTAGCCTTTGGAATAATAAGGATATCATTAGTGGATTATGCTGAAGAAGAAACCGTGAAGGTTGCAGGGATTACAATAGATAACACTAATGTTTCAGAAACCATTTATCATGATGAGTTTGGTAAAACCATCACCATTAAACCTGATGCCTCGCAGACAGCGCCAGAGCTTCAGGAAGCCAACCGGGCCATGGTACCCTTTATTGAGGATCCATTCATGGAGAAGTTCACTAATACACGAAACGCATTGAATGCCAATCTGGACCTGCTTTTTAATAAAACAAGACGGATGGCCGATCAGGGAGCAAAAATAGTTGTTTGGTCCGAAGCCATCGGGTTCATCATTAATACGCAGGAGGATGAGGTTATTGAAAGGGCAAAAGCCATGGCCAAAGAAAAACAAATATACCTTTTCATGTCGCTTGGTGTTGTCAATCCGGGGCCATATAATCCCGAACGCTTGTTGCTGGTCAATAAAACCATTACCTTAACTCCGGAGGGAGAGGTAGCCAATGTTTATCTGAAAAGCAATCCGGTGCCCTTTGCTGAACAGGAATACGGATCGGATGATATCATCCCGGTCATAGACACCCCTTACGGCAAGCTTTCCCCGGTTATTTGCTACGATGCTGATTTTCCGCACTTTTTAAAACAATCGGGCAAAAAAGGAACAGATATTTTATTGGTGCCATCAGGAGACTGGAAGGCCATAGATCCCTACCATGCCTATATGTCCGGCATCAGGGGTATTGAAAATGGAGTGTCTGTAATAAGGCCGGTATCGAGAGCTACCTCGATTGCAACGGATCCCTACGGTAATTTACTCGGGAGTACAGACTTCTATAGCTCGCAAGAGAAAACTCTAATGGTCAGTGCTCCGGTACACGGAATAAATACCATATATAATCGTATTGGAGATCTCCTGCCTTTTTCAGCCATGGTATTTATCGCATATATCCTATTTGAGATGTTAATAAAAATCTTTAAAAAAGGAAAAACAGTACCAAATAAGCAAAAGACAAAAGTAGTGGGCGTGTAATACAACTTAGAAAGGTTTCCTGTTTTTGACCTTATGAGGCTTGCTGTTTACCCCTGAACAGGCTCCATAAGGTCAGCTTATTGATCATAGTCATTCTTCAGGTTGCCCTGTTAATTTATTCTGTAATAGCGGGATTTCCAGCCCCACAATAAATCGCCATCTTTCGAAAGTAATACCGGTCACAAAATCCAGTGCACCATCATCAATTATATCGTCGGGTATTTCAACACCTTCCTCAAACGGACTTCTTGTTCTGGAATAAGTGGCTCCCAAGACTATATGTCCCCATTTTAGTGATAGATCTGTTCCGAGGCCATAATGCCAGAAATCACTTAGTAGATTAACCTTGCCCTCGCTTGGGTTTACGACATCGAATAAATTAATGCTCGAGACCGTAGCCGAGAAGTCCGAACTAAAACTCATGATTAATTTTACAGAAGAAGAAATATAAATATCTGCGCCAGCACCAAAGTTTATAACAGATCTGAACTCCTCTTCAAAAGGTTCCGGATCCAGATTCTGCACAATTGTATCCAAGGCAGGCAGTTCAATTCTCTGATAGGGTTTAACTTTGGAGTGCCAGCTGCTGTCAAGATGAATTGTACTCTTCCCAACGGGTATGCCTGCACCCACAGAAATACTAGTAGCTGTTCTTCGTTTATTTTCTAAATCGTCTAACTCGGCATAAGCTAAGAAATCTTCTCCGGGCCCCAACCCAGTCAAATTTTCCTGATAGAGCAAGGAGGCTTTTTTATCGACGGTGATAAAAGGAAGACTGAGATTTACTCCCAAATCAATATTAGAAAGCTGCCATGCCAGGCCCATTTTCAGGAATAACCCGTATGTTTTCTGATTATAATTTAACACAGAGCTATAGCCTGCCGTACTGCTATCCTCACGTTCGGCTGTGATATCAATATTGCTGCCACCTTTGCTTGTATAAATACTGCCAAAAAGCGATGCACCTACCCCCAATTTATCATTTACCGGATATGCCCAGGTGATACCATACCAATCCTCCCGCAAATTGTTTTGAAAGTTTATGTTGGTAACACGGCTTACTTCATTTTGCAAGGGATCAAATTCGGGGTTCTCCTGAATTCCGGAGCTATAGTTCAAAGGGATATTGGAACGGTAGCGGGATAAGATGGAATATGCGAATCTGTGCTTAGGCAGGAATTTAAGATTGAATGTTCCGGCAACAATACTGGGGACACCACTAAAATTAGAAGTATTCAGGTCAATTTCGGTTTCGAAAATATCCTCAAAAGTAAATTTACTCCATTCATAAGCTTTACCGGCGATAACAAAAGAGGGTTTATCAACAGTTACCAGCCTGGCAGGATTGTAAAAAGCAAGACCCAGATCTGTAGCACTTCCGGTTACATTGCCATTAAGTAACATGGATTGGTTACCGTAATTATCAAACTTATAATTGCCCTCCTGACCTCTTCCTGCAACGATCAGACAAAAGAATGCCAGGGTTATAAGATTATGGCCGGTCCGCCTCATAAATTGAAAGCTTCGTTATATTTTTCTTAAGTTACTGGATTTCGTAAAAATGGACAACTCCCGATGAAAAATTGATTTAAAAAATCAAGGACCAATTTCTAGTAATTCATTTTAATAAAAATTAAGGTATTTGCAGAATCACTTTTTAAAGTTTCTAAAACCCGCTTTCGCTTTCTTTGTTTTCTATAACCGGATATTAAAGCCCATAATCCCAGGGTTAAAACTACGGAGAACATGTACCCATAGCCACGTTTAATGTAAATCCTGGGGTAATCTATATGCAATTTCGAAAGCCGATCTTTAATTTCCTCCGGTAAGCCGCTTTCGGCTGCCTGATCGCGAAATCTGTGAAACTCTATTATTAGTTGATTTAATTCATCATCTGTGACACGTCTGTCTTCCAGGAATTGTTCACATTCGCTATATACAAATTCAAGATATTTTTTGCATGTTTCTATGTTCATTTCACATTGTTATTTTCAGAAAAAATCTGGTTATGGTCATGTTCAATCATTTAAATAAGCTTCCAGGTCCGCCAGTAAACTTCGGGAACCGGCAAATGAAAATTCCAGCTCTTCTTTGGTTTCCTTAAATAGGATTCTTTTAAAATTACTTATCCCCTGAAAGGTGGCTGCAAGATGTGAGGCATCAATTTTTTCCCACACCAGGGAATCTATCAATGGTCCCTGATCATGAATTGATGTCGAGCCAAAAGTATAGGTGTTCACATAGGATGTAATCTTTTCCTGGTAGTCCTTTGTAGTTTTTTCTATCCTGTCTTTAAGAGAGAATTTTCTATTGTAAAAATTCCTGATATTTGCCTTTAGAGTATCCGGAATTATTTCTATTAAGCCGGTTCGATTTAAGCTGTTAAAAGCATTTGTATTGTATATAATCTGAACACTCCAGTTTGGATTAAACTCATGACGCATAATGTGGATTAAGGTGTCTAATGTTGCATTTTTTTTGGCTACTCGGGATCTTAAAGACTCGTTTAATTGATATTGCTCAATTATAAAAGGCAGCCTCTCTTTTATTAACATTGTGTCCTGGGCTAAATCGCTCTTTAACGCAGTTAGTGCGTTTTTAATATTGGCTTTGGTTTTTTGATTTTCATTCCAGTTATTTATTTGCAAGGCAATCAGGATACCAATAACCACAAGCACAATCTCCCCAATAGCATATAAGAGGTATTTAGACAGCTTGTTTTGGGTTAGGAGCTGCTTGCGTATATGCCTGAAAAAATTAATCATGGATATTTAATGGTCGATACTTGTTCCCAAGTTAAGGAATTATTGAATATAGCTGGCGCAACTTTTCGGAGGGTATAATACAATAAAGTCAATTTCATTTTGGCAGAAATCGAGAGATTATTGAGGCAACTGTTTTGTAAATGACCTGTTTTCCGCCCGTATGGGTGTAGGGAATGACTAATATACCTTGTTAGCCTTTGATTATTTTGTTGAGGTTCAGTTAGCATTGCTCACGCTACAGTTTATAAATGGAACTACATTGTTAAGGTGAGTCCGCCATCTACGGTAAGTGTTGAACCAGAAATATAACTGGATTCATCTGAGCAAAGAAAGATAATTGCTTTAGCAATCTCCTCCGGGCGTCCAGCTCTTTGCAGATGCACCGTTGGGAGCAACCCTTTATCGTACAAATCGTCACCAACAATGCCTCTAAGTCGTTGGTGCATAGGCGTATCTGTAACACCCGGACATAAAAGGTTTACCCTGATTCCCTTTGGTGCCAACTCCGCAGAGACACTACTGGTTAATCCAATGAGACCGTGTTTAGAGGTTACATAGGCCGACCCTGTTGGAAAACCCAGAAATGAATTGACGGAGCCAATGTTTACAATTGCTCCACCATTATTTAGCTTGAGCATGGCTTTGGCCTCATATTTCATACAAAGAAATGCTCCCTTCAGGTTGATGTCGATAACCTGATCCCAATCCCTTTCAGTAAGGTCCGTTATTCCATTGAATTTTCCTTCTATACCTGCATTATTAATCGCATAATCCAATCGGCCAAATACTTTTATCGTATGGGCAACCATTTCCTCAACACTTTTGGCAACAGAAACATCCGTCCTGATAGCAGTTGCCTTTCCACCCTTTTCCTGGATAGAAGCCACTAAGCTTTCAAGTTCTGCTTTTCGACGGGCAGCGACAACAACATTGGCACCTTTCTCCGCAAAAGCTTCTGCAGTTGCCCTTCCAATCCCACTGCTTGCACCGGTGATCAACGCTACTTTTCCTTGCATATTACTCATTTGAATCCTTTTTTAACGGTTAGTATGTTATAAACTATTTTTGTCTTTGGTTGGCTGGTTACCATAGCGGCTGCTCTGCAGTTTTTCAACCCTCGTAGCAAAGCAACATTGGCGATGCAGGAATGAAGGCCAATAGTTGTTGTATAACCTGATGCGCACAAACCCAACCAAGCCCTAAGGTACTAAATAAGCCTTGAAACCGAATGGAACAAAATGGAGGAATTTTATTCAACACCCTGGCTTATTTATCAGACCAAATAGCCAACTCATTACCCGCAGGATCCAGAAAATGAAATCTGCGCCCACCCGGAAACGAGAATATATCCTTCGAGATACGTCCTTTTGATCGGATTACTTTTTGCTTTGCCCGCTCCAGGTCCTCATGATATAAAACCACCAGGGCACCATTGGCAATAGGATCCGCAGTATGTTCAAAGCCCCCATCCAGGCCACTATTTGAAAAGGAAGTATAGGTTGGCCCATAGTCCGTAAAGGTCCAGTTAAACACTTCCTTGTAAAAAGCTTTAACCGCTTCAAGGTCTTTGGCCTTAAATTCTATATAATTAATGTGGTTATTAGTTGAACTCATTTTACTTCTTATTATTTTCTTATAAAGATGACGACCACATAATCCAGGGTGTTGCAAGCAGGAAGATTATCGTATTCAACACCGTAATGATCGCGCCTTGTTTATAGATGTCTTCAGAGGGTAAAAAGCCACTTCCTGCAAACAAAATATTAGAACTGGAAGCCTGGGGAGTAATAACCGCAAAATAATTGGTGGCGAAGGAGAGCATAAAAGCCATCAATGCAGCAGGCACCCCGGCATTTACAGCCACTTGTAAAAAAACTGCATACAAAGCCAGCAATTGTGCGGTTTGACTGACAAAAAGATAATGAATTAAAACATACAACACAGTAAGGAGGATATATACCGTGACCCAGCTATATCCACTGATTTGGGTAGCTATTTGAGCGCCCAGGGTTTTCATAAAACCCATGTCATTGAGTGCTGTACTCATCATATATAAAATTGCAAACCATACATAGGTTTCAAGCGCATCCCCGGCACCTTGCCGAATATCTTCAAGTGTGTACACATTGGCCAATATTAGGATGGATAGTCCGAGGAAAGCAACAATAGCCAGGTCTATTTTTAAAATAGGGGAAAAAGCCCAAAGCAGGATCATTCCAAAAAAGGTAATGCCCATAATCCATTCCTGTTTGCTCATGGGACCCATTTCCTGAAGTGCATTCCTTGCCATTTTAGGAGCCTCAGGGGTATATTTATTTTCCGGGGGGAAGAGCTTATACAATACAAAGGGTATTAGGACCAGCGCAATTATACAGGGTACCGAAGCCACAAGGACCCAATTCCCAAAATTCATGTTCACCCCAAACTGCGCGGCTATTCCTGCCCCCACAGGATTGGCGGCCATTCCGGTAAACCACAGTGCTGAACTTATAGTATGTCCGGAAATAGCCGTCATCATAAGATAGCTTCCGGTTTTCTTTCTGCTTTCCGGCGTTGGCAGAGATCCGGTGTCTAAAGCTAATGCATGGGTAATGGGATATAAGATTCCCGATCTTGCTGTATTACTCGGAATGGCCGGCCCCAGGAGGGTATCTGTAGCAACTATACAATAGCCCAGGTTTAAGGTAGACTTCCCAAATCGGCGAATTAGTAAAAAGGCGATTCGCCTTCCCAGGCCCGACTTAATAACTCCTTTTGCGACTAAAAATGCGGCTAGAATAAGCAGTATAAAACTCTCTGAAAATCCTGAAAAAGCTTTTTCAGGAGTGAGAACCCTTAAAAGCACCACTGCTACCAATGCCAGAACAGATGCAGTAAAAATAGACAGGGCATCAATTAAGACTCCTATGATGGCGGTAATAAAAATAGCAAACAAATGCCAGGCATCAGGTGACAGGTCCCAGGGTATGGGGAGATTCCAGATTATTATGCCAAATACCAGAGTGATAATTCTCTTTATCCAACGCAATTTCTGGTAGTTACCTGGTGGATTCCCTGCTTCTGTTGAGCTCATTTGGTTCGATTAAATTCCTTGCCTTAATTTACCCACTTTTTAATTAATTCCGGCTTTTCCATGCACAGAATTAAATGTTTTTCTTTTTTCAATCTAATTGAAGCAGGTTGCTTCCTATTATATGGAGACTTTCTTTAAGCATCTGACAGTTCGGCATTTAATGGGTTATCAATTGCTCAAAATTCATTCATAATCCACAATGGATGGAGGGGGTTTTATTTCCCAGGAATTAGATGGTTTGCCACTCATAAAAAATTCCAATTTACCGCCCTCTTTAATTTCATTATGCCTGAACCAGGCCCTGTTTAAGGGTTTTCCATTCAACATAACATTATTTATGTAAATGTTTTCCCCAGAAAGGTCGTGGGCAATTATTTCCCATCTTTTTCCTTTATCCAAATCAATGGATACCTGCTTAAAATGAGGGGAGGTAATTATATAAATATCCTGTCCTGCATTTGGGAAAAAACCCAATAAATTGAATACTACCCAGGCAGACATGGAGCCTGCATCATCATTTCCGGGAATTCCATTTTGCTCAGCGGTGTAACCTCCTTTTATGATATTTCGAATAGTTACATTGGTTTTATCCTGTCTTCCGGCATAGGTATAAAGGCAAGGCGTAAAAAAGCTGGGTTCATTGTTAACATTAAAATGTTGGTTCTTAAAAAATGTATCAAGTCGGCTAATGAAGCTGTCATTTCCCCCACAACGATCTATAAGTGATTGCACATCCTGAGGAACGTAAAATGAATACTCCCAAGAGTTTGCTTCATAAAAGAAATTTGACCAGCTACCTCCTTTATTAACGGAATAATCTTCCACCCACTGGCCTTTTTTTGTCTTTGGCCAAATAAACCCGCTAACACCTTCGGTTTCAATGTTGGTATTCCATAGGTTAGACCAGTTGGAGGCCCTTTTTTTATATTTTAAATAATCTTCGGATTTTCCCATTCCTTGGGCAACCAATGCTATAGCCCAATCATTGGCAGCATACTCAAGGGTTCTGGTTCCTGCTCTGGCATAAAGTTTAGGAATATGGAGATCTGGGGCGCCGCTATCGGGCTCGTATTCGGCAGGCACATAACCCAATTCAATATATTCATTGATACCACCTCTTCCTTCCTTTTGTTGATTATCCCCGGGCGGTATTTCCGCATTTTTAATCATTGCTTCGTATCCCTTTTCAAAATCAATTCCTTTGAGCCCCTTTAAATAAGCCTCTGCAATTACCATATCGCAGTTACTTCCTCCCTGTGTCCTTCCCGTATGGTTTCCACTTCGCGAATCGGGCATATATCCTTCATAGTTATAGATGTCAATCAGGGAACGGACAATATCTGCTTCGCGCTTTGGCTGGATTAATGCCAATAAGGGGTTGGTGGCCCTGTACGTATCCCAAATGGCGTAGAAATCATCGTAATGTGGTTCTCCTGAATTCCATTTGGGGTTTTCACCGGTACGATTTGCTGGCATCAGCATGGTATGGTACATGGCGGTATAAAAAACCTTTTTTAAATCGTCATTAGCACTTTCTATTTTTATAGTATTTAATGCGTCGTTCCATTTATTGACAGCAGTCTGATGAACCTCTTCAAAATCCCAACCTTTGGTTTCTTTGGTAATATTTTCATAAGCCTTTCCTGTGCTAATAAATGATATGCCCACTTTTACATTTATAATCTTATCGGTTTTATTGTTAAAAAAGAAATAAGCTCCGGTTTTATCGCCACTATCATGCGCCATTTTGCTGCCGGTCTCAATTTCATCGTTCTTCCAGGTGCCATAAGTGTCCGCAGGAGTATCAAACAGGGCAACAAAAAACACGGTGTATTCTCCACCTTTATTCCATCCACCTCTTACCCTGGAATACCCTTCAATTCTGGTATCTGAGACAACCCTTGTTTCAGAACCAATTAATTCCTGAGCTTCTCCACAGCAATGACCTGCACCCAGAAAACTGCCTGAGTCAATAAGAATACCTTTATCACTGTTTTCGTTAAACGTATATTTATGAAACCCCACACTATGACTGGAAGTCAATTCGGCTTTTATTTTATACCTGTCCAAATCAACAGCAAAGTATGCCGGGGAAGCTTTGTAATTGTTTGGTTTTGATGAAATAGTTCCCGGGGTAACTTTTCCGGTAAAGGGCATAACCAGAATATTTCCATATTTAGCTCCTCCGCCGGTACCACTTACATGAGTGTGGCTAAACCCATGAATTTCGGCGTCTGGGATATATCCTGAATTGGAACGTTTATCACCACAATCAGGGCCGAGTTTAACCATCCCAAACGGAACGGAAGTACCGGGGAAAGTATGTCCTTCCCCTTTAGTGCCAATAAAAGGATCCACATAGCTTGTTAATGATTGGACTTCCTGGCTGTATGCAAGGCCGGCAGCAAATAGTATCAGTAAAAAAATTACAATTCTATTCATTTTGAGGGTTATTTTTGAAGCTTTCCATTTCTAAGATTTGCCATGTACTGCATTTTCCCAGATTTTATCAGCAGCCCGCAATGCCAGAGCCATGATGGTTGATGTAGGGTTAACGCCTGCCCCTGTGGTAAAAGAACTTCCATCCACCACATATAAATTTGGAATGCCGTGTACCTTGTTATTTTTATCCACCACAGAATTTTTCTCACTGGTCCCCATTCGGGCCGTTCCCATTAAATGTGCCAGGTTGGTTGCCGGGGGTACAATAACTTCTTTGGCACCGGCAGCCATTAAAACTTCTGTTGACTTCTCAACTGCGTGATTCAACATTTGTTTTGAATTTTCGGACAGGGAATAGGTTGCCTTCGCGGCCGAAATACCATTGGAGTCTACTTCTTTATCATCCAGAGTAACCATATTGGTTTCTTCCGGCAAATCATCTGCAACCACTGTTAAACCTATCTGATGGGGAAAGATTTTGCCGAATTCAGCATGGTGGTTTTTCCCCCAGGGAATATCCTGTGCCTGAAATAGAGGGCCAAATGTACGCTCTCCCAAAAGCATATAACCTCTTTTAAAACCACGACTCTCATCCGTTTCATAAAATTCCTGACTAAAAAGGGGGCTTCCCATAGGGCCTATATGGCCATCCATTGCTTCTTCAAAAATACCGTTAATAAAATGCGTGGGATGAACCATAAAGTTTTTGCCAACAAGGCCATTGCCATTACCCAAACCATCCGGGAATAGATTGGATTTGGAATTAAGCAGCAATCTTGGTGTCCCTATACCATTGCAACATACCACCACCACTTTGGCTTTTATTTCCTGGATATTTCCTTCTTTATCAAAATAAATGGCGCCTTTGGCTTTTCCGGTATTGTCAACCGTAATTTCTTTAACCCTGGACCAGGTTCTGATCTCTGCGCCTTTTTCAATTGCAAGCGGCCAATACGTCCTATCCGTAGTGGCTTTTGCCCCCATAGGGCATCCAAACATACACTTGCCATGCAACATACAAGCCGCTCTGTCTTTGTATTGCTTTGAAATAATACCATGATCGTTTACCCACCAATGCCAGCCTAATTTTTCGAACCCTTTTACCAGCGTATTTCCCATCTTGCCCAAAGGCAAAGGGGGCGTTGGTCTTTTTGTTCGCGGTGGATTTGCCGGATCGCCGTTTAGACCAGAAACCCCGATCATTTTATCATTAAATTCATAATATGGTTCTAAATCCCAATAAGAAATTGGCCAATCATCAGCAACACCATCGAGTGTTTTTACCTTAAAATCGGAAGGGTGAAAGCGAGGGAAAATACCCTGCCAATGAATAGTTGAGCCACCAACAGCATTGAACATCATAATAAAAGGCGGATTTTCACCATCCGTCGTTACCGGATAATCCTCTTTGCGATTCCTTAAGTTAGGACTTAAATTAAAATCGCCTTCTCTTGTTAAGTGCGTTTCATAATCTGGCTTTAACGATGGAAAGGACAAAGGATCAACCCAGCCGCCTTGTTCCAGACAAACAACTTTTGCGCCTTTTTCGGTTAAGCTCCATGAAACAACAGCACCTGCTGCGCCCGCACCTATTACCAAAACATCAATATCGTCATTATTCATGGGCTCTATATTTTAGTGTACATGGCTGGTATATTTTTTACTCTGTCCAGAAGTTGCTCATCAAAAGGCTCCATTTCCGGCCCTGTGGTTCCGGTTGGATGAGGTTCATAGCTAATCAATTTATGGACGGAATCATTCGTATAATAACTTTCATAAGTGAAGTCTTTCAGCACTTTAAATAACCCGGGTTCTGTTTGTTCAATAGTTGTTAAAACAGCAATACGCCTCTCGCTATTTAATTTTGAAAAAGCAGAACCGGACAGTTGTAAACTTTGATCTTCAATTTTATCTGTCAGGCTTATAAACAAGGGCGATAAATCGGGCAATTCTTCCAGTATATTTAAGACATAGTTTACACTTCCTGTTTCGGAAGCTGAAGGCATTTTGTCATTCGCAGGAATTATTTCATCCATGGCAAATTTTAGAGTCTCTTGTTGTAATTTATCCAAAGGGGTATCACTTTCAGTCTTATTGGACTCGGCACATGCCAATGGAAGCGCTAACACCCCTGATGCCAGCAGTGCTTGTGCAGAAATCACAGCTTTGGTAAATTTTCTTCTTGACCAGTTATTAGTATTCATAGGTAAACTTATTTTTCTTAAAATATTTGATGGACTTATTTAGTATCTATTTAAAAACTTCTCTATCCCCATATTTGGTTACATTTTCAAATTTTTTCCTGATCATTTTATATTTGTCCTTCTGCTCATTTTCTTTGTAAAGATTCATCAACCCCCAGTATGCCATAGAACTATTGGGATGCTTCTCAAGAATTTTCTCATAACTGGATTCAGCATTCTTATAATCCCCTTTATTAAGATAAGCAGATGCCAGACTTAGTAAAGTTGGCCTGGGATAATATGGCGGTTCGGAGTAACCTAAATCTTTCTCCATTTTAACAGCCTTTTTAAGAGTTTGAATACCTTTGGTAAAGTCCTTTTCGGCAACCAATATATTTCCTTCGAGTTCAACTGATGTCACAAGAAGTGTTTTCAACCGGAATGGATTGATTTGATCTTTTTCATTTTCCAGTTTTGAATTTCTCCAGAACAAAGCATCTAATTGGTCTAATTTTGATTTAGCAGCATTAATGTCGTTCTTTTCCAAGGCTAGCATACCCTTAGAAAAAATAGAGAATGCTGTTTTATAATCCATTGCGGCTTTTCCATACAAAGTATCAGTATCCGTTATTTTTTCAAATTTTTCAACGGCTTTATCCCAAAATCCAAATCGCATTTCCATAATTGCAGGAGTGATTATCCCTTGATAAAAATAGGCTCCGCGATGCATATCAATCCTGTCTGCGACGGCTACCATCTTTTCAAGTCTGTCTGCATATTGCAATCCTTCTTTATAGCGGCCATCCTGAGCACAATTGGCCAAAAGATAATTAAGGTTATGTATGTAATTCCAGTTGTCTATCTCTTTTATATTTTGTTCGGCCATATAGGTGGAGTCAACTTTCATTGCGTCAATGAATTGATCGTGTGCTTTTTTATAATCCCCTATCTTATAATAAATGTGCCCCGGCATATGTACGATATGACCGGATTCCGGAGCTAAAGCAGCCAGCTTTTCAGCGCTCTCCATGGCCTCTTCCGGGCAACAGTTTTCCATCTGGTGAATCCAATAATGATGCACCCCATGATTTTCCGGATTGGAAATAAGGAGGTCCCGCAATAAATATTCACTATAGATGGTTCCTTTTCTGGGATCCATATTTTCATCATATCCCGACATATTGAACAGGGCCAGAAACAGTTTTGCATCTACATCTTCCGGGTATTGATGCACTATATTTTCTAACTGTTTCAAATAGCCTTCTGGATTTTCAGTTTCAACAAAATCGAGAATTCCTTTACTATAGAGTGCTTCATAGCCTTTTGCCTCTTTGCTTAGATCTTTGAGTTTTTCTACTGCTACAGTCTTTTCATTGTCAAACTCTTCATTATCTATAAACAAAATGGTGTGCAGCATTCCCCAATATGGCATAATTGCAGTAGAGTCTAATCTAATAGCTTCCTTAAAAGACCTGTAAGCTTCAAAGTCCCAGAAACAGTGTAACTGACTTACTCCCTGGCTAAAATACTTTTGCGCTTCTGCTGATGAGGTTATTATCTTTAGAGGTGAAGAACCAACTCCATCCATAAGTAAGGGTATTGGAAGGTTGTCAATATAATTTACACCACTTCTGCAGGCCATAACATGGTTAATTGCTTTGGAGTCTTCACCAGGACCATGATGGTGCTGTGCATAGGCGGTATTTGCAATTATATTGAGTAAAATAATAATGGAGAGTTTTTTCATAAAAGTCATTTATGTTTATTTTATGTGATTTAATTCAGGATTATATTTAGAACATTATTACGGTCAACGTATTTTTTTGAGCTAAACTTTTCCTATTTTTTATCCGGTTTATATACATCTCGGAAAATACGCCAGGCATCTGCTTCTTTTTTCCATACCAAAAGGGCGTTCCCTTTGCTTACAAGCGTTCCATTGGCATGATAAAATTCAACAAATGCATCCTCTACAATAATATTTCCATTGCCCCAGAGGTTGATAATCTTAAAGTTCATTCCTGTGATGCTGTCTCGAAACATTTCATGGACTTCTGTTATTATGCTATTTCTGCCCGTAAGACTCGGAATTATTTTTGTGTCTTCGGTGTAAAGGTCACCTACGGCTATGGAATCTCCGACTTTTACAGCATCTTCAAATTCCTTGCATCTTTCTTTGATAATTTTTGTAGCAGCTGCTACATCAAATCCGGGCGTAGTATCATTTTGAAAAGCACCGCTTTCTGAATTTTTAGGAATGTTTTGACAAGAAAATATTGATAGAATAAATACAGGGAAAAGTATTTTTAATTTGGTCATGATGGTTTATTAAGCGGAGTTAATTTACCTATAACAAGTTATATGTGGTTAAATATATCTAAAATATACTGGATATATGCGTCATTTTGGGAAGGTTTTTCCTGACAAAACCCCAGCCAGGTTGATTTTTCAAATCTATGGGGTTTCTTGGCAAAATTCCAGGTAGTAGTTGTAGACTTCGTGTGCTTCTTTCAGCTCTTTGTTGTATAGTGCATTCACCAGTTCATCACAGTCATTGAAGTACTCCATTAGCCTTTTTCTTTTGAGTCCCAGTACCCCCTGGGTTACCCGAACCATTTCACTATACCCTTCCCGGTGGAACAGGGGATAGGAATCCAGATATGAATTATCGTCCTGGACAAATTCGCGGCGATAATGGGTAAGACCCCCCTGCCTTCTTAGGACCATAAGGAAAACCTTTTCCGCACCGGGATCCAAATAATACCGGAATTTAAAAAAAGACGATTCCTCCCAAAGGGGTGCCGATTCATAATCCCGTCCCCCCGCGCCATATCCCAGTATATCTTTTGGCCTATACTTCCTCCTTGAAGATCTCCCATCAGGCTTAAAGCGAATTTTACGATATAATTCAACAAAGGGTTCCTGGGAGCGATCCTTTACCTGCCCCAAAAGGGTGTCTCCTTCCAGTATGATAATATAGCCCGGTTCAAATCCTTTTTTCTGGGCATTGAGGGGTAACAGGCTCCAAAAGAGGAGCAAAAGAAATACTGAACAAAGATGGTTACCCATGAGTGCGGTTTTGCCATAAGGTATCAAAGATTTTGCCAAAGTCATTTACCCCCTGAGCTACCCTGGTAGAATGAACAACTTGAGACTAAGTAGGACCAAATAAAAAGCCTTCGTGCTATCGAAGGCTTTTATTATTTCTTTATTCCTAAGCTAAGGTGTTAACTCAATACACCATAAAGACCGATTAAGAGGCCCAGGGCGATCAAGGCAAGTACTACCTCTAAACTTAGATTTAAAACCGAAAGAATTGCATTTAATACAGGGTGTTTTTCTGAATTTGTTTTCATAGCAGTAGGATTTAAAAATTTAGTATTAATAAGATACGAATTTGTGTGGTGATCTGCAGCCTAATTGTTGTGAAAGCGGCAAAATCTGTGGTTTAGTCGTTATTTTTATGCATTTCATCGGAGATTTGACATTTTGCAAAAGTTTTTCAAAGACGTTTTCCTACGTAAGGGAAACCCTACATTTTAATTCGATTTTATTCTCTATCTTGAAATTTCTAAATTACATGACTACAATTAGATAAACTAACTAACAAAAACACCAAACATGAAACTATTTACTCGACATTTATTAGGAATAGCCCTCTTATTAATTTGCTTTGGGACTAATTTATACAGCCAGGGCGCTACTCATGTAATAATATTAACAGTTGATACCGAAGAATTAAGTCAGGATGATCCTGCGGCAGCCAGTACTTTTGATGTTGCTGATGAAGAGGTTACAATTGTGGAGGTCAGTGAGCCGGCCAAGGATTTTACCATTCTTGTTGATCCCGAAGATTTTGTAGAATGGGAAGGGGTTACGACGACTGGTGAAACTATTGATATTGAGATGATAGAATTCAGAGCTGTGGGCAATAGTCAAAATATATTTTCCAACGCCAGAAAAAAGGGTAAAAGAAATAACGGAAGTAAAAAAAAGGTAAAGGAAAAAGTTTTAAGGAATGCTGCAAATAAGGAGTATTCCTATGCCATACAATTTACAGTAGATGGTGAAATGTACCAGTTTGACCCAAAAATTAAGGTTCAATAGTATTATTTGTATACAAGTAAGCCTTTGCGGCCTAGAATTGAATACATTTCAGATAAAGAAAAACCCGGGCTAACCCGGGTTATCTTTTTGGAAGAATTCGTGTAATTATATGAAGATATAGTATATTTCAAATATTAATCTGTTTAAATAGATAGAATAAGTATTGTATAACCTCTTTTTTTGTTTGATAATTAGAATTGGAGTAAATGAAACTGAATAGAATTAGTTTTTTCGTATTTATTTTGATGATAGCAGTGGCTTCACATGGGTTACATGCACAGTCAGTACATGAAATCACACTTAATGTAGATACAAAGAATGCTGACCCTGCTAAGACATGCTACTTTACCGTGGAGAAGACTACTACTGTATTAAATAACACCCCTGCTAACTTTACTATTTTTGCCCAGGTAGGCGATAACATTATATGGAAAGGGTTATCCTCTACGGAACCAAATACTCCGGTCAGGATAAGGGCAATTAAGTACATTAGTGGGCCAAGAATTTTTAGTTCAGATGTCATAAAGGGAAATGAGATGACGAGGGCTACGGTTATTCGCGGAGGAAAGACCCCTTACAAATATCAACTTCAATTTAATGTTGGTTCGAATACCAATACATATACCATTGAGCCAAAAATCCAGATTGAAGAGTAGTAAAGACCAATGAAGAATCCAATTCCTGTTTTATGAAAATGTATCGCACAAAGAACACTGCGAAGCTTGTCAAAGGAATTTTTGTATTTGGAATTCTCCTGTTTACATTTTTACCAAGTTTTAGTCAAAATAAAATTGTATCCGATAGTCTGGTAAAACTGTATGAGTCTGGAAACTATGACCCCACGCAACAATTGGATATATTAGACAAAATAGCCCAAAATAACCCCGATCCAGATGAATCACTGAAATATACTGATCTGCTTTTAAAAGAGGCTATAGCAGTCGATTCAAACAGGTATGTTTATAGAGGATATCGACACCGAGGGAACGCCCATGAACAAAAAGGTGATTTAAGCATGGCTCTGGAAAGTTATTTTAAAGCCAGAGAATTCATTGATGAAAGCACCGAAAAAGGAAGATTAGGAAATTTATATACTGCTATAGCCGCTGTTTATTCAGGAATGGGGAATAAACCCAATGTTATTCAATATTACAGCAATGCCATCAAAATTCTGGAAGGATTAGAAGATAGAATTGCTTATGCTATCGCGGTGGAAAACCTTGGAGACTCCTATCTGGGATTTGGCGAACCAGATTCAGCCCTGGTATTGTTTAACAAGTCGGGGCCCATCTTTAAAGCTCAAAACAGAAAACCTTTTTTGGCCTATAATCTTGGAAATAAAGGCCTGGCTTTTGCTCAAAAAGGACAAGAAATTAAAGCGGAAGAAAATATCAGCGAGGCCATTGCCATCCTTGAAGAATTAGGAGACTACCGGCCCATTACTGTATATCTCACCTACATGTCTGATATTTATGCTTACAGAAACGATTGGGATGCCGCTTTTACGTACTCTTTACGTTCTTTGAATCTGGCAAAACAATATGGTTTGAAAGCAGAAATGGGCAGTGCCTATCTAAAGCTATCAGAATTATATGAAAGAACGGGATATGCCTCTGCAGCGCTGAAATATTATCGGAATTATATTGCCTTCAGGGATAGTGTAAAAAATATAACAACCGTTCAACAAATGGGCGAAATGCAAATAGCACAAAAGCAAATAGAGCTGGATCTTGCCAATCAGCAAAAAAGAACGCAAAAGATAATTACTATTGCATCTGCCACGGCCCTGTTTCTAATTTTCCTTATGGCTATAGGATTGTACAGACGAAATTTATATGTTAGAAAAACCAACGCTATTATTGAAAAGGAGAAGGACCGTTCCGAAAGTTTGCTGCTCAATATTTTGCCGGAAGAAACTGCCCGTGAATTAAAGGAATCGGGCACTGTGAAGGCCAATAAATTTGAATCCGTTACCGTTTTGTTTACAGATTTTAAGGCTTTCACGGCATATTCGGAGCAAATAAACCCTGAAGAACTGGTTAAAAGACTGGGGTATTACTTTACGGCATTTGATGACATTATTGAAAAATATGGACTCGAAAAAATAAAGACTATCGGAGATTCCTATATGTGTGCAGGGGGATTACCTTTTCCAATAAAGGATCATGCCATAAAAATGGTACAGGCTGGCTTTGAGATCTTACAATTTGTAGAAGATGTCAAGTTAAGCGAAACAGACCAGGGACTTTCATTTGATGTTCGGATTGGGATAAATACAGGGCCCGTTGTGGCCGGGGTGGTTGGAAGTAAAAAGTTCTCTTATGACATCTGGGGCGATACTGTAAATGTGGCCTCCCGAATGGAAACCATGTCTGAAGCAGGAAAGATAAATATCAGCCAAAACACCTATGAATTGATTAAGAATGAATTTATTTGCGAGTACAGGGGAGAAATAGCCGTAAAAAACCGGGGTAAAATGAAAATGTATTTTGTACAAGGCCCCTGCAGCAAAAACCTTATCTAATAGACAGTCTTTTTCGGACAATTATCAGGAATATAAACAACGAGATTTTTAATATCAGGTTATTCAAAAACAAAGGGAATAAAATCATTAAGTGCTTTAAAAAACTGAAAAAAAAGACAATAATTTGTTACTTTTATAGGCAGTATTAAAAATCAAAGAAATGGGAAAATTTGAAATTAAAAAAGACAAGGCCGGGAAGTTAAGATTTAACCTTAAAGCCTCAAACGGCCAGGTAATTCTAAGTAGTGAAGCATATAACTCAAAAGCTGCTTGTGATAACGGGATAGAATCCGTTCGAAAGAACTCACAAAATGATAAAATGTTTGAGAAAAAAATAGCCAAAGATGGTAGCCCTTATTTCAGCTTAAAAGCTTCTAATGGACAAGTGATTGGAGACAGCCAAATGTACGCATCTGCTTCCTCTATGGCGAAAGGCATAGCATCAGTTAAAAAAAACGCACCAAAAGCTGCGGTCCAGGACAATTCTTAAAAGGTTTGTTCTCCTAAGTATTAGTTTTATGAAAACAAAGAGGCAGCCATCCTGGCTGCCTCTTTGTATCCTGTAATTGGGCAATAGATTATGCTATTCCTGTTTTGACTTAAAAGCATCAAATTCTGATGGCGCTTCTACTTTGGGAAAGCTATTGTTTCTCATATCCGTATCGGCAAATTCAAAATTAGGATCTAAATTCACTTTTGAAACTTCTTTTTCTTTTACAAAGGTCCTTTTAATTTCATATTCGTTGCCGCGCCAGACTTCTGCAGGCAGCGTGTCAATCTCCCTGGAGCCATCTGTATATAGCCATTCTATGGTTACAGGCATCACCAGACCCCCAATATTTTTAATAGTTACCACATAAATATTTTTATCGGAAAGTTGTTTCCGGAGCTCAGGCTCATCCATTCTTGATAAAAATCCGCCATAGCTCGCATCGGGGGTAGAGGTCATGGTTATTGCTTCCGGGCCACTCGAAAAATCCTTTGCCTGTTCGCTGAAATTTTCACCTTCAATTTTCAATTTAACGGTTTTTTTCTGGTCCTTGGAATTGAGTTCTTCTTCATTGACTCTAAACCATTTTACATCCGTGAGTTCCATATCAACATTGTCGGTCGTAAAGAACCATCCCCGGAAAAACCAATCCAGGTCTACGGCAGTTGCGTCTTCCAGGGTCCTGAATAAATCTGCCGGATTCGGGTGTTTGTATTTCCAGCGATTGGCATATTCTTTAAATGCCTGGTCAAATAATTCACGGCCAACAATGGAGTTTCGTAACATCTGCAAACCAACAGTAGGCTTCATGTAAAAGTTATTACCAAACTGGGTCAGGATTTCATTGTCAGAGGTGGTCATTATAGGACGCATTATATTTTTGTCACCACTCATAAAAGGCACAATGGTTTTAGGAGTAGCACTGCTAAATTCTGGGTATCTTTCGGCTACAGTTCTCTGATGAATGAATGTGTTTAAGCCTTCATCCATCCACATCCATTTGCGCTCATCCGAACTAACGATCATGGGAAACCAATTATGACCAACTTCATGGATAATAGTACCAATCATTCCCGCCCTGGCACGATCACTTATTTTGCCATTCTTGGGCCTGCCCCCATTAAAACTAATCATGGGGAATTCCATTCCTATATTAGAAGTATTAACTGAAATAGCCACAGGATAAGGATAATCAAAAGTAGCTTCTGAATAAACTTCCAATGCATTTTTGATTGCTTTTGTAGATTCTTCTTTCCATACCGGCAAACCCTCTTTAGGGTAAAAAGACATTGCCATAACAGTATTTGTAGGCAGTTTTACAGCCTGGGCATCCCATAGGAACTTACGGGATGACGCAAAAGCAAAGTCACGCACGTTGGAAGCGCTAAAAATCCATGTTTTCTGTTTATTGGATTTCGCTTTCTCATTGTTCTCGGCTTCATCTTTGGTAACGATCATCACTGGCTTGTCAAAGGAACCGGCGGCTTCTTTCAATCTTTCCTGTTGTGTTTTGGAAAGCACGGCATCACCATTTTGCAGGGAACCTGTAGAAGCGATAATGTGATCTTCGGGTACGGTTAATTCAACATAATAATCGCCAAATTCCAAAGCAAACTCCCCAAGTCTTTGAAATTGCTGATTTTGCCAGCCTTCGGTGTCATTGTAAACCGCCATTCTCGGAAACCAGTGGGCTATTAGGTAAACTGTATTGTCATCGCCGGGGAAATACTCATAACCTTCCCTTGATAAGAAAAACATGCTTCTGTCGGTGATGGGATAAGACCATGCCATAGAAAAACTTATAGATACACCAGATTTAAGGGGCTCTTTAAGCACTACCTTCATCATTGTATTATTCACGAATGATTTCATGGGGTTGCCATTGGCATCTTTTATGTATTTAATGGTGTAGCCGGCAGGAAAATCAATGGCTCTTGTAAGCAATTGCATTTGCCGCGTATTTATGGAATCTTTTATGCTATTAAAAAAAGAACCGAAATCTTCACTTCCTTTTTTGTTTACATTCTGTTCCAGCTGAATCCAGATATAGCTTAGATCATCGGGAGAATTGTTGTGGTAGGTAATGGTTTCCTCCCCCGTAATTGTATTATTTTCTTCATCCAATGTTGCTTTAATTTTATAATCAGCCCGTTGCTGCCAATAAGCTTTTCCAGGCGCTCCACTCGCCGCTCGGTAGCTGTTGGGTGGATTAATCATATTATCAATGGGCTCAAATTTTCCTTGCCACGGTTGGGTTTGAGCGAGAGTGACAGCATTAAAAAGGATCAGAGAAAAAAAGAATAATAGTTTTTTTAACATGCTTATATATTTTTAGAATAGGACATAATTCACAGCCTGGTGAAAATACCTTTTTGAATTTAGTTTGCCGAAGATACATATAAGATTTAAAATAATAATGAGGAGTTTTTATGCCTGAAGTAGAGTTTTAGAAAGCTATTCCTATACTATTAGCCCATAAGTTTTTTGAGGCACTCCGCCACAAGTTTGGTATTAGCCTATTGCAGAAGGGTTCTTTGGTAAAGTGAAGGTACAAGTTTAAAGGGATGGAATTTCACTCGCTCATCCCTGAACTAAGTGTAGCCGGATCAAACTAAAGTTGAATCAATAATACTTAAAAGAGCCTTTGATGTTGTTCAGGGCTTTTTTATATTTTAACCCGATAAGTTTTGTCAGCATTTTATCTATTGGCACCTTATTTTTTGATTTAGGTTTGCGGATTAGACTTCAATGTTAATTAAGATCATACCCCTTTTATTCAGGCACTATTACAGAGCTATTATCGACAATACGGTGCAATAAATAAAAGCCATAGACCTTCTAGGGTTTTTATATAGGGGAATTTTAATGAAATTATTATCTTGTACTTTTATCTTTCTCCCGGGTAACGTTCCTATTAATGGCAATATATTCTGGCGGGCATTATAGAATAAAAACGAATTATTTTTTATACATTTAGAAGAACTCTCCTGCAAAACCTGTCTGCCTATGTCAGCACATGAAATTGAAATTATTTTAAGCCGGCAATTGGCAGATTGTCTCAGCGTACCTGTTTTTATAGTAGATCCGGAAGGAACGCTGATTTTTTATAATGAACCGGCAGAACGAATCCTTGGCCAGCGGTTCCAGGACACCGGAGAAATGCGGGTTGGAGAATGGGGTAATGCATTTCAACCGCATGATAAAAAAGGTAAGGCAATTCCACCAGATGAACTTCCGCTTGTAAGCACAATAAAAACACATGTGCCCGCCCATAAGACCTTCTGGATTAAAAGCCTGGAAGGCAAATCTTTCAAAATCTCTGTTACTTCTATTCCTATCATTGGAAGGTCCAAGGAATTTGCCGGGGCTTTGGCTATTTTTTGGGACAATGATCTAAAGCTATGAGAATCAAACTACATGGAACCAGAGGCGCATACCCTACCTCTTCAAAGGAGACACAGAAGTTGGGAGGCAATACCTCGTGTATTGAAATCATAGATGCTAATGAAAGATTAATTCTGGATGCAGGCACGGGCATATTGGAAATAGATTTTGACAGCTATAGTAGTGCAGACCGGATAGATATTTTGTTGACTCATCTACATATGGATCATATTCAGGGTCTGGGTTTTTTTAAGCCTATTTTTGATCCGAACAAAGAAATACATATTTGGGGTCCCGGGGGTAGTTCCTACCCTTTAAAAGACAGATTGAAGAGATTTTTGTCTCCACCACTTTTCCCTGTAATGCTTAGGGATATCCCCAGCAAATTGGTGATACACGAATTGCCAAACGAACCATTTAAGCTTGGGAAGTTTTTAATAACTGCCAAATTTGTTTGTCATCCCGGCCCAACAGTTGGCTATAGAATCCAGATGGGATCCAGATCCGTTGCCTATATCCCGGATCATGAACCCGTTTTAAATAAACCCCACTTATTTAAAGAGGATAAATGGATCTCTGGTTTTGATCTCTGCAATAAGACAGATTTGCTTATTCACGATTCCCAATTTGGCTGCGAGGAATATAAAAAGAAAGTAGGGTGGGGGCATTGTACATTGGAAATTGCTGCCGAATTAGCTAAGAGGGCCAAGGCTAAACGTTTGGTGATGTTTCATCACGATCCTGCGCATACCGACAAATACAGATCTGATATATTCACTAGCTTTATGAATTCCCATACCAATGATTTTCCTATTGAACTTGCAGTTCAGGGGCATGAGATAGAGATTTAAAGCATACGGGCCCGCCAGGGATCTCTATTTTTCTCTGGGATAAGAAAAATACTACTTTCGGACATGATTCTATGCCATTCGTACAAAGTCATTTTACTAATACGCTTAATTTCACTATATTAAGGGGAGCTTTTTGAGCCATCTTTGCTAAGCCAATAGAAGAGGCAAAGGTATTTACGACAGATCCCGAATTGAAATTAAACAGTATCGGAATGTAGGACAAATAAATTTCCCCCATATACTAACTTAAAGAAAGTCATTATGAAAACAACCAATCTGCTTTTGATTTTAGTGGCCGTTATGAGCCTTGTGTCTTGTGGCCAATTACACGTTGTAACCCTTTATGTAGACACTGCAAATATTGAACAGGCCACTATTGCGGCAAATGCCAATTTTGGACAGCCCACAGGCATTTCAAATGAAGATTACACAACTCATGTAAGAAAGAGAGATCGGATTATCTGGGATGCGGTTTCTATTAGCGACCCATCGGATGTAGTAGAAATCACCTCGATTAATCATATATCGGGAGATAGAATTTTTGAAAGAAAGACGGGTATAATACAACCCGAATCGTTTTCCTGGAATGGAATTACTCAATTACTGGTTGCCACGAAAATTAAAACCAGACCTGGCACACAAAAAGCATATTTAATGGAAAAATATGGTTTAGAGTTTAAAGTAGCAGGTAAGGAAGGCACATTTTTAATTGATCCGGTTATTAAGGCATATAGATAAACCCCTATTAATTATTCCTTATCCTCAACTATGGCTTATTTTAATATTTTTAGGAAAGTATTCCATAGCAAAGCCTATATAATATTCGGATTATTTTTTTTTGGCACTTACATCTATGCTCAGGACAGGCATATCGCAGACAGTCTTGAATTGATATACAACTCCCGGCAATTTGAGGAAAAAGACCGTTTGAAATTACTTTATGACCTTGCTGTCTTTAGCCCGGATCCGGATAAGTCGCTGCAATTTAGCAGCGAACTACTGCGCAGGGCAATTGAAGCCGATTCCACACACCATATTATTGGAGCATATCAGGAAAGAGGAACTGCATTACGCCTCAAAGGGGACTTAAATCAGGCATTGGAAAGTTTTTTTAATGGCGTAAAACTGGCAGAGGAGGAAGAGCTACAACGCGAATTAGGTATATTATACATAAATATTGGGACGGTTTACGCAGCCATGGATGATCATCACAATGCAATCCGCAACTATAATGAGGCCAGCGCCATCCATAAAGCTGAAAATGATTCGGTGGGATATGCCAGTGCCATGGAAAATATTGGCGATTTGTACAATCTTGGTTTGTCGAAACCAGATTCTGCCCTGTTGTTTTTTAGGGAATCCGGAGATATATACAGAGCTATAGATTATAAGCCGGGAATTGCTTACAATATGGGTAATGTAGGCCTTGCATATGCCTTAAAAGGAGATTATGACATCGCTGAAAAAAACATCGGACAAGCTACAGAAATGCTTGAAGAACTCGGGCATTATTACCCTATCAGTGTATATTTAACTTATATGTCTGACATTTATGCGGAACAGGAACAATGGGAAACAGCTTTCGCCTATGCCTTTAGAAGTTTGGACCTGGCAAAACAACACGGACTCAAAGAACAAATAGGGGATGCCTATTTAAAGCTGTCAGAACTTTATGAGAAGAGGGGAAATACTGCCGAATCCCTCAGGTATTTCAAAAACCATGTCATTTACAGAGACAGCTTGAATAATATAGATAAGGTACAGGAAATGGCCAATTTACGCGCAGATTTTGAAGTTTCACAGAAGCAGATTGAAGTAGATCTTCTACAGAAAGAGTCCGAAATACAATTGTTAAAGGATAAACGACAAAAGATAATAATTTACGCCACTGCCCTGGCATTGGTTGTAATCTTTGTGTTTGCCTTTTTTCTTTACAAGCGCTATAGTTTTGTAAAAGAAACCAATACAATCATTGAGGAGGAAAAGAACAGGTCTGACGCCCTGTTGCTGAATATCCTTCCTAAAGAAACCGCCCAGGAATTAAAAGAAACCGGCCAGGTGGAAGCTAAAAAATTTGAATCTATCACGGTTTTATTTACAGACTTTAAAGATTTTACCCGCTCCTCCGCTGATTTAAGTCCGGAAAACTTAGTTAGAAGTGTGGATTATTATTTTTCGAGGTTTGATGAAGTTATGGAAAAGCACGGTCTGGAGAAGATTAAAACCATGGGCGATGCCTATATGTGTACCGGTGGATTGCATTTGAATAAAGAAGATCACGCTTTGAGTATGGTGCGTGCAGCTTTTGAAATAATTGAAATCACCGAAGCAGTTAAAAACATGGATCAAACTAATATAATGCCGTATGAAATCCGTATTGGGATTAACACTGGCCCCGTGGTTGCAGGAGTAGTGGGCACCCAAAAATTTGCTTATGACATCTGGGGAGATACCGTAAATGTTGCAGCCCGTATGGAAACGAATTCGGAAACAGGAAAGATTAATGTTTCTGAAAACACTTATGAATTGATAAAAGATGAATTTGAATGCGAATACAGAGGTAAAATGAAAGTCAAAAACAAGGGAATGATGAAGATGTATTATGTAAAAAAGCCAAAGCTTCAAATGGCTTAACAGAAATAAGATGTTCTTCATGGAATTTTTATACGAGAGAAGATAATTCTTTCTTATCTTGTCAAAGGTTTTAAACCTTCCCATTTCCATATCATGTATTCTCACTAATCTACTCTGCATAAATACGTTTTTTCTTATTATGATTAAAACAGGAGTTTATAAAGTTACTCCGGGTATTGGTTTTCTTCTTTTGGTTTTTATTATGGGGGGATGTACCTCATCACAGACCAATTTTAAGCGGGAATACCGGAGGGTTTGGAAAGAGACCGTACAATCTGAAGCCTGGAAGAGATCTTTACAGAAAGAGGGGCTATTTGCTTCGAATGATGCCAGAGAGTTTTATTCAAGCACAGAAGACCCGGGGGTACTCAAAGGAGATAATTATTTGGAAACCGGCATGGGCGCTTCTTTTGACGAAAAGTATGCTTCGTTAATTTCCAGGGCTTATTTTAAGATTATAGCAGAGGCAGAAGAAGCCGATGCGAGAATTGAGCAAGACTATTTAAGATTAAGTTCTCAAAAAGCAGAATTGGAAAATCGCAATAACAAGGACTACAAGAAAAACCTGGAACTTGCAAGGAAAAGATATATTGCCCACAGGGAAATACTCGATGGTCTTAAGTCCTGGAATGCATTTAATGAATATGGCTCAGATGATTTAGATTTTTTTAAAGAGGAACAAGCCGATGCGGCTTATAAAATGTTTTTAGATGGCGAAAGTGAAGAGAACATTATTGATTTTCTAATCTATAAACTGGCCGATTTGTACCAGTATGAAGAATAACCAATTAAGGAACTGGTAAAAACTTAAAATGGTGGAAATTTAATCACTCCAACACTTCCTTCAATGCAGCGCCCGAAGCTCCAGAAGGAATCTTTATATTAAGATAATGCGACAAGGTTGAAGCAACATCCACGGTCTCTATACGTCTATAGATTTTAGCGGCTTCCAAACCATTACCAATAAAGATTACGGGTACGTGCTGATCATATTTCCAGGGAGAACCATGTGTTGTAGCCACGGTTAACCCATCAAAATCGTTGATAAACCAATAAGGTTCAAATACAAGATAGATTTCCCCGGATCTCCTCGGATTATAATTTCGCAATACAGAAGTATTCAACGCCGTATTGGCTATATTTCCCTCCAGGAGATCAGCAGAAGCAATGGCATTGGAAATGCCCTTTTCTTTTCTCAGTTCAGCAGCCAGAACACGTGAAACGGCGTCAATATCCAGATTATTCCTGCCAATTGCCTGTTTGTCTAAATACACATAAGGGTGAAAATAGCCTGACACCAATTTGTCGGTAATTTTAAATTCTTCCTGCAGCACTTTTTTTATGGCCAGGGTATCTATAGCATCTATGTCAAAATACCCCGCATCGATCCCAAATTTTTGCATATGCCCGGGGGCATCTACTCCTCCATGGTCTGCAGATAGCACGATAAGTGTATTCTCCAGCCCAACTTTCTCATCAATATAGGCTAGCAGATTAGCAAGAGTCCGGTCCAATCTAAAGAGATTATCTTCACTCTCAAGACTTGAAGGACCGAAGACATGACCCACATAATCCGTAGATGAAAAACTTATGGAGAGATAATCCGTAATAGTATCAGCACCGATATTTTCTGCCTCAATAAGGGTTTTGGCAAAATCTAATGTCAGTTCATCACCTACCGGGCTCAAGGTTAGAAAGGTTGTGAAATACTTGCTCATCTCTCCAAAGGGGTGGGGAAAAACTATGCCGTAACCCGGAAATTTTGTCTCCCAGGGCATATCATCTGCTTCGCCATAGGTGTAATTGTCTTTATCATGCATCAGTTCCCAGCTTGTATTAAGATAGGCTTGGATTTTCTTCTGGCTGTTCCAGTTTTTTACCCAATCAGGATAGTCTTCAAAATAATAAGTGCTGGTCACAAATTCGCCCTTTGCTTTGCTAAACCAGAATGCTTTTCCGGCGTGGCCGGCCAGTGTTATTGCACCGCGATCCTTTACCGAGACTGCAAATATTTTGGCCTCTCCATTAGTAAACAGGGCCAGTTCATCACTGAAGGTGGTGCCCAGAATTGCCATTGGAGATCTTCCGTCTGTAGTAGCCGCGGCCTGCGTTGGATCTATTTCAGTTTTTTTGTCAACGCCTCCACCGGCTCCTAAAAGGGGATAGTTCACATCCTGAACATTATATACGGTTTGCTTTGTTTCCGTATCGAACCAGATGTTGCCAATCATGCCATGTGCAGAAGGATCTGCACCAGTGGCCAGGGTAGCATGCCCCACAACAGTTTCGGTGTTGGCATGCCGATGATATGCATTTTCATACACGATACCTTGTTCGTAAAGGGTTTTAAAACCGCCGGCAGGAAGTCTGTCATAAACCTTCATGGGAAGGTCTGCACGGAGTTGATCTATCGTGATTTGTAAAATTAGTTTGGGTTTTTGCTGTGCAAATAAGGAGGAAGTGCTTAATAATATAAGAAAACCGAATAAGAGGCAAATTTGTTTCATAGTTCAAAACAGCATAAAGATTATTGAGTAACAAAGAAAAACATTTTTTAGGATAGAGCTTGAGGATATTTAGTATTAGTCTACTAAAGAAGCATAAAGTTTGTACCTGTTAAATATCTGCATTACGTAATCATAAGGTTCTGCACCGCGAACATATCCATACTGAACAGCCTTATGGTTGTAATGTTGGGGATCACTAAGCGCCAAAATCATTTTATCTACGTTATCATCCCAGGTGTATTTGTCAAGGCCACGAATTTCTGCAAGACTTTGAGCATCTTTAACATGCTGATAACCACAATTGTAGGAAGCCATCGTAAATTTTATCCTTTGTACAGAATCTTCTATCATCGCAAAATTGCCGTAAAGATTTCGCAGATAGGCAGTGCCTCCTCGTAAACTCTCCACGGGGTCCCCCAGGTCTTTAATCCCAAGCTCCTCTGCGGTGGCCGGCATCATCTGCATTAAGCCCTTAGCTCCTGCCCACGAACTGTCGCTTGGTTCAAATTGCGATTCCTGGTATACTAATGAAGCCAACAGACGCCAATCCCATCCTAATTCCTGCGCATATTCTTTGATTAGCCTGTCATACGCACTAATCTGATTATTATTTAAACTGTAAAATTCACTTTTTACCCTCCTCTTAAAGCTTCTTTTATACTCAAAATATTTGCTGTATATCACATAATAATCAGGGGTCTTTTTTTCTTCTTTTATCCAGTTATTAATAGCTTCCAACAATACCGGGGATTCCTTTCTAACTGCCCAGGCTATTCGCTGTGAAAAACTCAGGGGTACACTAATATCCAATATAGGGTACTGTGAGGCGTGTATTCCGGCCAGGTTTCCGTCCGCCACAGTGTATTTAATTTTTTTGTCCACTACCTGTTTTATAATTTCATCAGTGGATAGGGCTCCCTCAAGGGAATCTATGACGATATCCCCTCCTATTTCCTTTGATAAATTCAGGAGTCGCTTAAAATAAGAGGAATTTTTTCTCACACTAACAGTATCTCCTATAAGTTCTATAGGGTCCTGTACTATAGCTTCCTTAATATTATCAAGAGTTAAATCGCGCCAGTTATCCGGTTTTCTTTGTACCAATACCTGTTTGGTGAGGTATAAATAATCTACGAAAGAAACTTCTTCTTTTCTTTCCTGGGTAACTGCCAGACCATGAGCTACAAGGTCTACATTTCCATTTTTAAGCTCATCCAACATCTCATCCAGATTTCTGGATACTATTAAATCCAGTTCAAGGTTTAAGTTTTTAGCAAGCCGTTTTAGTAATTCGTATTCATAACCCATGGTTTGACCACGATACAGAAAATAACTCGTAGCACTATAAGCAATAAGGACCCGGAGTTTACCATCCTTTACTATTTCATTGAAGTCTCTGATTTCTATTACCTCTTTTAAGTCCGGCTTTTTTGTCTGGCAGCCAATCAGCAAGAGGGTACAAATCACAATAATTCCTAAACGGTTGGTCATAGTCCTGAATCACTGAATTCTCTAAATATATAAAAGAATTTGAATATGCGGAAGCAGGGCTTGTTTAACGCAAGGGAAAGAATTATGGCAAATAGCTAAAAACACCTTTATCTTTAATAATAAAACAAACAGCACATTCGATTAAAATGCACATGCCATTTTCTCAAAAAGACAATTCAAAAGAGGTATATTCAGACTGAACAGAGTGCACTTTTAAGTTCCCCCCGTGCAAATGCATAATTTGCCTTGACAAGCTCAGCCCTATGCCGGTACCTGAATTTTTGGTAGTAAAAAAAGGGACAAAAATTTCGTCTATTAATTCTGGTGGAATGCCGGGGCCATTGTCCCATACTTCTATGTATTTCTTTCCTTTTGTGCCTGTTGCCGTGGTGATTTTAATACGTCCGTTTTCCTGTTTGCCCCGAGACTGAGCTGCGTTTTTACCTAAATTTATCAAGACCTGTGAAATTTGTTTTTCATCAATATAAAGTTCCATTTCCTCAGGGTCTATAATGGTCTCTATGGTAATTCTTCCATTATGATTCTCCTGCTCCAATAGTACCTTTACTTTGTCTATCATTTTTTTGGCAGGGATCAATGCTTTGTCGGGAGGAGGTAAATTGAGAAAACTACGGTAAAAGTTCTGGAGCCAGGCTTATTTTTCCTTTTTTGGCCGGGGCAACACAAATGGTTCAGGTTGAGGATCTATTGGTAATAGTTCCTTACCCTGCAAAGCGGGATGATCTGCAGGAATAAACGTGGCACGAAATTCAAAATAAGGATCGGGCATTGGATTTTTTGGCTCACCGTTGTTTTGGCGAATCTCCCCCCTATAGGGATTAAGGTATTCCCATACAATTTCTTTTTCCGGTGTTACCTCAAAAAAGCGGCCCTTAGCCCCCTCATTTATAAATGTATTGCCATTCTCCATTCTGTGAGCACCGGAAATATAGCTGCTGTAAAAAGACAGTGTATCCGGGGCTATATAAGACCAGGTGGGTTGTTCAGGGCCAAAGGACTGACCATCAATCATGGTATAATTACCATTTTCTTCAATTGGCGTGGTAATCTCGAGAACTGTAGAATAATTGAGAGAATCAGCATTCCTCTCATTAAAGTCAAAATCTCCCGGAGGATGATTGTTGAATAGCGTCAGATTACCGGCACCCGGCTTTCCGGGTTCTATCCATCTAACATCATGTTGCCCGAATAACCGCCGGTTTGTAGAATCCCCTCTTTGATAGTTGCCGGGGTTTCCCCAGCGGTAAAGGAAATCACCACCTTTCCCGTATTTCCCTCCTTTATGAGCGGCCGCCTCCTCGGTAGTTGTACTGTGGTCAATAATAAAAATCTCGCTTAAAAAAGGTGAGCTAAATACGATCTGATCCAGTTCCGGATTGTAATTTATGGCGTTGAAGTGAAAAATGTCCGACCCCATATTATCTGTAGTCTGATTTCTTTCGGCCATACCCATGGCTTTCATGACATCCAGGCTGTCCTGGCTTATTGGCGGAGGTATGGGCATTCCTAAATTAAAATCCAACAATTCCGGATGTTCGGCCGGATTACCATAATTTGGCTTGCTTTTATCATAGTCCTGGATTAAATGATCTGATACATGCCACTCCCAGACAATGTTACCCCCCCGTGGTCCCTGAGGTTCAATTTCTATAATTTTCTCGAGCCAGGGCCCTGATTTTGGCATCATTTCAGGCTTCCTGCCGTCAGCTATTGCTTCTTCAAATGAGGTGGCTACATAGGCAATCGCAAGGATGTTTCCATTGGGTAAAATAGCAAAATCATGGTGCAGAATTTGTTTTTCATCGGCGTATTCAAAATCCCACAACATTTTTCCATCCCAGCTAATTTTTTGAATCCGGCCATAAGGGCCACCAAAGCCAAAGACAGGAAAATCCGGATCCTCGGCAGCCAGTAAAATAGAACCATCATCCATTAGATATGCGTTGAATGCCCCATAATTTCCCTTCCATTGGTGAACCACCTCTCCTTTTCTGTTCACCAGGTATGTGTAAGGCGAATTAGGAGCGGAAAACATCACATAGCCGGGACTAAGGCCATCGGTAGTTTTGGTTAACCCCCTTGGTATATAATGCCCAAACATATCCCGGACTTTTTTTACCGCTTTTTCATCAGAAGAGGGTTGATTGTCGCCACAATTAAAAAGGAGTACCATCATCATGATGGTGCTGAAGTATAGAAGAATTTTTTTCATATGTTAGGTTGATATATGGTTTAAATGTAATGCATATTTATTGTGTTTTAAAGGATTATTTTATGAATGCCAAAAATTTATCCCGTAATTCCATCTCCGTCAATATCGCGGTTCAAGTGAGTCTCCAGTGCCTCCAGAGTTTTTCTGAGGAGTAGCCTTGTTTTCTCCAGTTCAGTTTCCAGGACTGCTACGCGGTCTTCAACGCTGTCTGCCTGTGCCTGTTGTTTATCCAGTTCTTCTTGTTGCAGTAAATCCCAAAATATTCCCATGCTAATTGTTTTTATATGTAACTGATTTTTAGGACTCCTCTTTATCGGGATCCTTTTTGTTGTTTTTTTTCATTTTGCGATAACCCCCTAGCAAACGTATTCCAAGCCTTGCGAAAAGGATAATGGCAATGACCATAACTACATCAATACCATCCATATCCTTTATTTTGTCAAAATTAATTCCTCCTAAATTCCCTTAGTTCTATTTAATGTAAAAATCAGGCCTTCTTATCCTCTTCAGGCGGTGGAGGTGGCAACACAAATACTTCGGGTTGCGGATCCAGTGGTTTTAGCTCTTTTCCCTGTAAAGCAGGATGATCCGCCGGCACAAAAGTGGCCCTGAATGTGTTATGGGTCCCGTTCATTGGATTGTTTGGCTCGCCATTAGGTTTGTGAATATTCCTGCGATATGGAACTAAATATTCCCAGATAATTTCCCCGTCCGGGGTTACTTCAAACAAACGACCTTTGGGTCCCTCATTAATGAAGGTATTTCCATTTTCCATACGATGTGCCCCGGAAATAAAACTTCCGTAAAATGAAATGGTATCCCTGGCTACATAGTTCCATAATTGTTTCTCCGGGCCAAAACCATTGGCAGCCATTATTTCATAATTGCCATCTTCCATTAAAGGAGGCTTAATTTCATATATGGCTGAATAATCAAGGCTATCAGGGCCCATGGGGACATCATTATTATATACAGTAAGGTGCCCTGCCCCTGGCTTCCCTTTTTCAACCCAGCGAACATCATGCTGGCCAAAAAGTTTACGATTGGTAGAATCTCCCCGGCCATAATTTTCCGGATTTCCCCAACGGTATAAAAAATCGCCTCCTTTGCCGCTTTTCCCACCCTGATGACTTGCAGCTTCTTCAGTAGTAACACTGTGGTCGATAATAAAAATTTCACTCAACCTTGGAGAGCTGAATACTATCTGATCCAGATCAGGATTATAGTTTATGGCATTAATGTGGTAAATATCTGAACGGGGATTGTCAATGGTGAGGTTTCTGCCTTCCCTGCCCATGGCTTTTAAAATATCCAGGCTGTCCTGCGTTATGGCAGGCGGGATGGAATCTCCCAGGTTAAAATCTATCAATTCAGGATGTTCTGACACATTGCCGTAATTGGCTTTGGTTTCGTCATAATCCTGAATCAGATGATCTTCAATGCGCCACTCCCAGACAATTTTGCCCCTGTTGTTGGCTTGTGGTGCTATTTCAATTATTTTTTCCATCCACGGTCCGGATCTTGGAATGAATTCTGGTTTTCTGCCCAATGCAAGTGCATAGTCATATGATGAAGTTTCATAAGCAATTGCAAGAATATTCCCGTTGGGTAATACCGCTATATCATGATGTACTATTTGTGTGGTATCTGCATATTCGTAATCCCATAACATTTTTCCATCCCAGCTAATTTTTTGTATCCGCCCGTAGGGACCTCCAAAACCAAAGACAGGATAATCAGGATCCTTTGCGCCCGTTACAAGAGAACCATCATCCATGAGATATGGACTATGAAAAGCATAATTTCCTTTCCATTCGTGCACTACTTCCCCATTTCTGTTGATCAAATAGGTAGAGGCAGAATTGGGAACAGCAAACATAATATAACCGGGACTAAGTCCTTCAGTTGTTTTGGTAAGTCCGCGGGGAATATAGTGGCCAAACATATTACGGTCCTTATTGTCAGTTTCTCCTTCAGCTGTTTGTTTGTCACCACAGTTAAAAAGAAGTACTACAAATAGAATTGCACTTAAATAACTAAGAATTTTTTTCATTGGTTTTGGTTTGGTTGGTAAAGTTTCCCGACATTAAAAATAAGCTATTAATATAAGATGTAGAGTTCAAGACGGATTATGGTAAAGGGCGGACCATAATATCTTTATAAAAAACAATACTTCCGGGGTCATGACCCTGTAGCGCAAAAGTACCAGTGCCAAGTACCCTGTGAACGCCGTCTCCTTCCCTAAAGGGCTTTTCAGGCTCTGTATAGTCCACAACCACGATATCGTTTATTTTTATGATAATTCGTTTCCCTTCCACTTTTACATATTCTGTATACCACTCATTATCTACAGCATAATTTTCCTTAACATCAACAATATTGTACAAACTCCCGGTGCGTTTCCAGTCGCCTTGTGAATTATTAACCTGCACTTCATAGCCATGCAAAGGCCAACCATCTTCCTGGTATTGGGTGTGAATATAAATACCAGAATTTGATCCGGGTTTGGTCATTACCCTCGCCTTAAATTCAAAATTCTTAAAATTATGGTTCTGCACATCGCCAACGTAGAACAAGTGCGCTCTTTCCCCGGCTACTTTAATGGTGCCATCTTCCACGGAAAAAGTAGAAGCATTTACACCTGCTTTCCAACCGTCAAGGTCTTTTCCGTTAAACAGCGAAATCCAGTCATTCCCATCGGCACTTTTCATTTCCTGTGCCGGAGCCTCGTTCAAATTCCCCAGAACAAGAAGGAGAATAATGGTATAGTTTAAACTTAGTTTCATCATGTTTTAAATTTATCGTGTGATTATCAGGATTAATATTAAATTTTTGCCAGGGCTTTCTCAACTACGTCATTAGTTTTCTCATAACTGTTTTTAAGCATGGTTTGGGCATCCATAGTCTCCCAGTATTCCCTGTTAAAAAGCTCTACTGAAAACCCGCCTCTGAAGCCGGCCCTATATAATTTTGGAATAAGAATGTCGAAAGGACAGATACCTTCCCCGGGTAAAACCCTGTCGGAGTCTTTTAACAATTCAAATGATGGGTTTGCGGGGTAATCATTAATGTGCATTACCGGTAATTTATGTCCATTCAGAATATCAATGGTGTCCCAGTCATTCCCTCCGCGATATACATGATAGAAATCGAGCAACATAGTTGCCTTTGGGTGCCCGGTAGCAATAACAATGCGCGCACAATCGGCTACTTTGTTAAGTGCCCCCATCCCCCAAAGTTCTAGTATTGGTGTGACCCCGGTTTCATCGCCGAGGTTCAGGATTGCATTATAACGCTCGGCGTAGTCATCATACTTATTTCTATCCAAAGATTCAATTCCCTGAACCGGGGCTGCGATATATTTACCTCCCATCGCCGCAATGATCATCATCTCCCCACGCAATTGTTCCAGGGCTTTTTTCCTTTCATCAGGCACATCACTGCACCATTTTGAAAAGCCTATAATGTTTTCCAGTACCAGCCCCCTGTCTTCAAGTTTTCTTTTTAATTGTTCAGCCTTACCTCCTTTTTCCAGGTATGCCTGAATATCGCGCATCCATAGTTCAACTCCGTCAAATCCGGCATCAGCGACCATATCAATTTGCACATCGACATCTAATTTATAATGTAAAAGGGTGGAGGTATTCAGGCTAATTCTTAGCGGGAGTTTCTTCTTTACTGAAGTGCTTTCAAAGTTAAGTTGTTCCTGAGCACTTGTTTTAAATGCATATCCTCCTATTGCTGCCAGAGAAACCTTCAGGCTTGTTGCTATGGCATTTCTTCTTGAAATTTTATTGTTCATTATTAGGTTATTTATTTGCTTGGCCTTGCTAATTTATTAAACCTGTAAAGCCGTTTCTTGTCATCGATTATTAGTACATTGGGCAATAGTATATTACAAGGATATTAAGATAACCAATTTATACTTAAACAGGAATTATGAAAGTATTTAAAATTATATTGTTATTATCAGCTATTTTTTGTTGCACAGTAACTTTAGCCCAATCAGCCACTAGCATTGAAGAAAGAAATGAACTTATACGCGCGCGATGGAACCGCAGCCTCGTTGACAATCCTTCTTATACATTTAATAAAGAAGCAAATAATCTTTTGCAACAGACTGCCGAATCTGTAAAACCCGGAAAAGCACTTTGTGTAGCTATGGGGCAGGGTAGAAATGCTTTATATCTGGCCAGGAATGGTTGGGATGTTACTGGTTTTGATCTTGCAGACAAGGCTGTTGCCTATGCTGATAATCAGGCCAAAGTTGAAAATGTTGAGTTGACGACGGAAATAGCCAGTTTTGAAACATTTGATTATGGAACGGAAAAGTGGGATCTGATTACCTGGTTATACGGTGGGTGTCTGGAAATTGATGGCATAGCCAAAAAGATAAAAACGGCCCTAAAGCCCGGAGGGTTGTTTGTTTTTGAGTTCTTTCATCGCGAAGCTGGCATTGAAATGGGGCGCCCTGACTTTGGTTGTGAAAAAAATGTCATAAGAGAAATGTTCACCACGGAAGGAGGGTTTGAAGTTTTATTATATGAAGAAAAAGAAGATGTTGCCGATTATGGGATGGAAAAGAATAAATTAATTTACATGGTGGTCACCAAGTTATAATTACTTGTCAGGAAGAACCGCTAATCTTTTTATTGAAAAAGTAGGTTAGAACACCTATGGCCAGGATTAAAAGCCCTACCATACTTTCCATTGGTTTGTCTATTATCAGATAAGCAAGGATCCAAAGACTAAATAAAATGAAGGCGACAGGGAGCAAAGGGTAAAATGGGGCTTTAAAGCCAGTTGATACATGTTCTTTTTTACGCAATATAAATACTCCTGAAACGGTAAGGGCTGCACTCAGTTGTAAAATAAAACCACAATAGAGTAATACACTTTCAAAAGTACCTGTAAGGACATAGGTGATGCTTAATAGTGCCTGAAGCCAAACCGCTGCTACCGGAAGTTTGTTTTTATTTTCCCTTTTTAAAAATCGCCAAAGCTTAAAATCTTTGCTCATAGCCATAGACACCCTTGGCCCCACCCATATCATGGCACTGATGCTCGAAATCAAAAAGAAAGAAATTAAAATATTAATGGTTTTGGAGCCCTGGCTACCAAATAGATTAGTAGCATAGACATGTCCAATATCCAGTTGTCCTTTTAAATCAGCCAGTGTTCCGTGCTTTAGGAATACAAACTGCATGAAAACATATAATAAAGTAACAAGAAGCGTCCCACGGAGAAGTGCCTTGGGCAGGTTTATACGTGGCTTATCTATCTCTTCAATAATGTATGCTGCGGCATTCCAGCCGGTATAGGAATAAGTCACATATACAAAAGCTATGGCAAATGAAGGGGTTACTATTTCCATCGTCCAGGAATCTGAAAAGTTAAGTGCAGAATCACCCTGGGGATAGTAAAGTCCGATAAGTATAAGAATAAGGATCAACAAGACCTTAAACCAGCTCGCATAAGATTGAAATTTGCTGCTCACATTAAGGCTGAATGAGTGTATAACAGATATTATCACTATAACCGATATGGCCAGAAGGGTGTTGTTAACCTGCAGGACGTTTCCCAAATAGGCCCCCAAGGCCATAGCTGCCAGTGCTACCGGGGCTGCGAATCCCACAGTCAGTGAAATCCAACCAGAAAGATACCCCACCAGGGGATTAAACAATTTGGAAAGAAATATATACTCCCCGCCAGATTTATTGATAGCACTTCCAATCTCGGCGTAGCAAAATGCACCAATAATTGCCATGACACCTCCCAATGTCCAAAGGAATAGTATAGACCAAGTATTGGTCACATCCTGAAGCTGAAACCCCAGGCTTGTAAAAACACCCGTTCCAATCATATTTGCAACCACCAGGGCGGCGGCTACTTTCCAGCCTATTTTGTTCTTTATATTCTCCAGGTTTTAAAACTTTAAATGATAATTCCGAATCTCAATTATTGGTTTCTATTATTAAGAATACAAAAAAAGCCCCTTATTCCGAAAGGGGCTTTTATTTTAAACAGATGCTTTTACCATTTACCTAACAGGATCCTGGTACCTGAGCGTATTACAGAAACACCGCCATCATTTTCGTTAAATTCTTTCCAGGCTTTCCTGCGGGCTTCAACCTGATCCGATGTAAGAAGGGCATCCATACCTGCCATAGCAGATTTGAAATCCTTATAGCCCTGAATTACCATATGAGTCTCCCCATGTGGAGAACGACCAGAGGTGATACTTCCCAATACAGTTAGCCTTACATCTGATTTAAACGAAGAAAAATATTTTTCCCTGGCTGCTAAAAAGGCACTGGGGTCTTTCACATGAAGGTATACATAATTTTGAACGGGCCAATCATTACCTTCGGTAGCCGGACCATGGGTAGAAATACCACGCCCCATAAAAGAACTGAATGATCCTTTGATGAGCTGGTTTACTCTTGTCAGAAACAGGTCCCAGGAATCGCTCTGTGCGCCGGAATACTGATTTCCCATGGCATCCAAAGTACCCGAAAATCCAATGGAATGGGTATAGTTATTACCACTGTCGTTAAAGTGGTTTTCAAAAAAACGTACGGTAACGCCATCCTGCTTATGTTCTTTAAAATAATCTTGTACCAGTTGTAATACAGCAGCCTCATTTTTAGGTTCTACACTGAAATTGTAATAGGTCCAATAGAAATCCTGAGCACTAATAGAAAAGGTCACAAATAACAGTGACGTAAGAATTAATTTTTTCATTTTGTTTTGGTTTATAGTTACTGCCAAAAAGGTAGTAAAAAAAATGGATTTGAAGCCTATAAAAGTCCAAAACAATAATCTGGAACCATAGTGTAGTTCTATTATAAATGGTTTGTCATTTTCAAGAGATTATCCCTGCACGTAATTAAAGATCTCTGTGTTTGCCCGTAGGGTGATCTAATTTGAGATACAGGCCGCGAAATCGTTGGGCCTTGTAAACTGAATAACGAACCTCTGAATTTTTATCATGGGTAACCTCCATGATACGACCCTATTGATGGCCACCAAAGGTAACCATGGATTTTCTGTCCGGACCTTCTATGCGCCTTCCATCTGTAATCAATATGTTTTCTGTTTCCGGGAATAACTTTATCTTAATTAACCCAATAATTTTATCATTGTTAAAACCTTGGATAAGGAATTGATACCATTCGGACACAATTATGGTAGTTTGGTCATAACTTGATTTGATAGATGCTTTCTTATCCATATCTTCAGTAAGTATTCTTATTTACTAACTAATAACCAATTAATTATGAAACGTGTTTTAACATTATTATTTATTTTATTGCTGGCCTTACCAGGCTATGCTCAAACAAATCCAAATTGGGAGTATTACAGGACAATGCGCTGGAAGGCAAAATCCGGACAGGCAGACGATTTTAAAAAAGCAGCGGCTAAAAAAACCCAAATGTTCAACAATAGCCCGGAAAATGCTATTGTCACCTATCAAATAATGACAGGGCCAGATCAGGGCATGTTCGAAAGGGTTCAGGTTGCGAGGACATTAGATAACCTCTACAATGCCGATAATACTAAAGAGTTAGATTATTGGGCCAAAAACGTTACGCAATTTGCCGAGAACCCTGAAGGCAGCAAAATTTGGTGGCGAATTAAAAACTGGAGCGTAAATTGGGAAGAAGGTGGCACCCCCAGTAAGTTTATGAATGTTCAAATAATAAATATTAAAGCTGCTAATTCAAGTGATTTTAGGCGTTTTATGCACCGTCGTATGGTAATATTAAAAGAGAATTCTAGCAGAAAGACAGCTGTTTTTAAGATAAGCTCGGGTAGTCAGTTAGGTGAATTTAGGATTATCACCTTTTTTGACGACCCCATGAAAGCCATGGGTGAATGGAAGTCAGAGGATTTCGATTTTGAAGATGCCTACAATGAGAAATATGGGTTTAATTCCTATATGACAGATGTGGATCTTTACACAAAATCTTTTGAAATTTACGGCAACCTTGTAGAAACGCACAAGCTTGTCCCGGAAATGTCATTTATGGGAAACTAAGGACGTATACCCACTGAAATATATGCTTTTCAAAAGGGCTTGGAACCAGGAGTAAACAAAACCGGATTTTAAATAATCCGGTTTTTTTATTTGGTAAAAATCGAACCGTAAAATGTATTTTTATGCTCATGATTTAGAACCATCTACCTGGAGGCCTTGAGGACGGGTCAAAAGAACCTTAAATGGACAAGGAAATGTTTAACGCAACGGGAACCTGCTACCCAAACAAATAATGTAACAAAAGACTAAAGGCCATTGATAAATCATATTTATTTAGAAGTCTAAAATTATTTGGAGGCAATGATATTATCAAATTCCCCCATGTAAGCACTTATAAATGAAGAAAATATAATGCCTCAAGATCTTAAGAATTGCTAATCAGGCAGGTGCTGGTGAGCCTGGTAACTTAGTGGTTTCTAATAATAGGCTTAAGGAATGAATTACGGAACAAGGGGTAAGTTGGAACTGTGTTTTATAGAACATAACATGTCCAATACAAATAGTTGCATTAAATAAATTAAATGGAATTCAGTATAGAATTCAATAGTTATTTGCCACAATAGTAGCATCAATATCTACCATGTGAGTAGCTATAGCATGCTCTGCTTTTACAAGCAATTCCGGGATATATTCCGTATAAAGAAGAATCGCTGCAAGGACAAGGATCATAGACAGGACTATGGTTAGAATCCGGGACGAAAGTAATTTTTCCGATGCTTGCATAATAAGATTTATTAATGGTTGGTAAGGTAAGATAGTAATTTTAAAAATAATTAACAAATACTTAACAAAATTTAATTAATCCCATTTTTAAATGGGATAAGTACAAAGACAAGTTTTTAACCTGATTTAGCGATCAATTAAATTAATTCTTATGTTTATATACATTAAAAAAATAATAATATGAGCTCACGCAGAGAATTTGTACAAAAAATAGCCACTTCGGCCCTGGGATTGCCGGTTTTATTAAATTCAAGCAGTCTTTTCGCGTATACAAACAACCACTATGACGGCCCGTTGTTACGGGTTGCAATAATGGGCTTAGGCAGCTATGGGACAAGGGTGGCGGAAGCTATGCAAAGCTGCAGGAAAGCCAAACTGGTAGGAGTGATCAGTGGAACACCTTCCAAAGTTGCCATATGGCAGTCAAAGTATGGGATCGAGGGTAAAAATTGTTACAACTATGATAATTTTGATGAAATAAAGGACAACCCGGATATAGATGCGGTCTATGTTATTACACCAAACGGACTGCATTGCGAATTTACCAAACGCGTTGCCGCGGCCGGGAAGCATGTGATCTGTGAAAAGCCAATGGGAATAAACGCCAGAGAAGGACAGGAGATGGTAGATGCCTGCAGGGCTGTCAATGTTAAATTACTCATAGGGTATCGCATGCATTTCGAAGCTAAAACCCTTAAAATTGTCGGGATGAGAAAGAAAGGTGAATTTGGAAAAATTATCTTTTTCCAGGGGCAATCGGGCTTTATAATTGGAGATCCCAATCAATGGAGATTGAATAAAAAACTTTCAGGAGGCGGGGCAATGATGGATATAGGCATTTATTCTATTAACGGGGCACGTTATATGATAGGGGAAGAACCCATATGGGTTACTGCCCAGGAAACCAAAAATGATCCCGTTAAATTCAAGGAAGGAATAGATGAAACCATTCAGTTTCAATTAGGCTTTCCAGGTGGCGCTGTGGCCTCCTGCCTTTCTACCTATGCCGTAAATCATCTGGATAGATTTTACCTTGCGGGCATAGAAGGGTGGGCCGAAATGCAGCCGTCCACTGGTTACGGACCAATAAAAGCACGCACTCATAAGGGAGAACTCACAGATCCTCATATTACCCATCAGACTGTGCAGATGGATGAGATGGCAGGTATAATATTGGAAAACAAACAGCCCGTGATACCTGTAGATGGCGAAGAGGGCGTAAAGGATATGAAAATTATAGATGCTATATATAAGGCAGTAAAAACAGGAAAAAAGATAGATTTGACCTCATCCTGATTTCCTGGAAAATAAAGCTACCTATAAATGATTTTCGAAATATCTTTATCTTAAATATAGAAAGCGATAAAATTGTATACATTTAGGGACCTTAAATTAAAATAGTATGTTCGGAACTTCACAGAAATTACATAATCTGCTTGCAAAATTCCTTTTTTTTAGCATTGTACTGCTGGCATTTTCTGCCTGCCGGCAGAAACAGGAAAATACCGAAGGTAAGGCCGCTTTGGCCGTAAGCCCGGATAACGAAGGGATTAAGGTGCCTGATGGCTTCGGGGTAATTAAGGTGGCTGATTCCCTGGGGGCTCCACGTCATATAACAGTTAATTCTAACGGAGCCATCTACCTGAAGTTGAGAAAACCAATCGATGGTGAAGGTATACTTTACCTCGAAGACCAGGATGGTGATGGTATAGCCGACACAAAAAAGGGGTTTGGGGATTATGGCGGAACGGGAATTTATATTGATGAAAGTTATTTATACGCCTCATCTGATGAAGAAATTTTCAGATATAAACTGGATGCCAATGGCGAAGTAACCGAATCCTCTAACCCGGACACTTTGGTAACAAACCTGGTGTCTTACAGAACGCATGCTACAAAATCCTTTACACTTGATGGAGACGGGAATATTTATGTTAATATAGGGGCGTATTCCAACGCATGCCAGGAGGAAGACAGGACTTTGGGTTCTCCCGGGGTAATGCCATGCGCGATACTCGATTCTGCCGGCGGTATTTGGCAATTCAGGGCTGATAAATTTAAACAGTCCTATGCTGAAGGGAAGAGATATGCTACGGGCCTGCGAAACGTGGTCGGGCTCGACTGGAATTTTCAACTAAATAAGCTGGTAGTTACACAACACGGAAGAGATCAGTTGAACACACTTTATCCGGATCTTTTTGATCAAAAGACCTCGGCCAACTTACCTGCAGAAACCATGTATATAATTAATGAAGGTGACGATGCCGGATGGCCTTATATTTATTATGATCATTATCAGAACAAGAAAATTTTGTCACCCGAATATGGTGGTGATGGCACAAAAACAGCAGGCGAAAATGCCATAGATCCTGTTGTTACTTTTCCTGCACATATTGCCCCTAACGCACTGCTTTTCTATACCGGAGAGATGTTTCCGGAGGAATACAGGAATGGTGCTTTTATTGCATTTCATGGTTCCTGGAACCGGGCACCTGAAAAACAAGAAGGGTATTTGGTTGCCTTTGTGCCATTTAAGGATGGAAAACCCAGCGGGGATTGGCAGGTTTTTGCCGATGGCTTTGCCGGCGTAGAAAAAGTTTCTTCCCCGAGCGAGGCAAAACACAGGCCTACAGGTTTGGCTCAGGGTCCGGATGGCTCTCTCTATGTATCGGATGATTCCGGAGGCACTTTGTTCAGGATTGTTTATACGAAAGAGTAATTGAAAATGGTTATAAACAGATTGCTGAAGGATACTATTCCGGGGTTTCTTTTTGTGCTTGCCGCAATTGTTTTGTTCTATAGTTGTAATTCTTCAGATAAGAAGAAGGAAGCATCTGCAAAAACTGAAATACCAAATGTTTCAAAAACAACCCCTAAGGCTAAACCGCCGCCATATATTGCAGAAGGTAAAAAAGTATACAGGCAGGTGTGCTTAACCTGTCATCAGGCCAATGGGGGAGGTGTACCCGGATTAAACCCACCCCTTATAAAAACGGACTATGTGCTGGGTGACAAGAGCAACTTGTTGGAGATTATTATAATGGGATCTGAAGCGGAACTGGCACGCGATAAATCTGAATATGCCAATGTTATGCAGGGTTATGGCATGCTTGGTGATGAAGAAATAGCTAATGTAGCATCTTATATTCGGAATAGTTTTGGTAATAAAGCAGATCCAATTACACCAAGGGAAGTGGCCGCTTATAGATCAGCAACTAAAAAATAAAAGGCCTTGTTTACCTATTAGCCCCTGCCAATATAGGGCATTTCGTTGGCCATAATCGTAAGAAAAGGAACATTGGTATTCAGCGGCAACCCGGCCATATAAACTATGCTCCGTCCTACATCTTCAGGGCTCATTGTAGGTTCTGTTTTGTAGGAACCATCGGCCTGCAGTGTTCCTTTTTCCATCTTTTTTGTCATTTCACTTTTCGAATTTCCAATATCAATTTGCCCACAGGCAATGCTATAGGCCCTGCCATCCAGGGAAGTAGATTTTGTCAGGCCTGTTACCGCATGTTTGCTTGCGGTATAGGGCGCAGAAAAAGGGCGTGGCACATGGGCCGAAAGTGAACCGTTGTTAATTATTCTTCCCCCCATGGGATCCTGGGCCTTCATTATTCTGAATGCTTCCCGGGTACAGAAAAAAACACCATTTAAATTTGTGTCTATCACATTCCTCCATTCTTCTATCGTAAGTTCTTCCATTGGTTTTTCCGGAGCACTTACTCCGGCATTATTGAAAAGTAAATCCAGGCGACCATAGGCTTTCAGTGTTTGGGCAAACAGATTTTTAACACTTAGAGGGTCTTTCACATCAGTTGGTATTACCAGCACTTCGTTACCGGTACATAAAGCCGCTGTTTCATCGAGGCTTTTTTGACGCCTGCCAGCAAGGATTACGTTCCATCCATCTTCATTTAGTGCCTTTGCTACAGCTCTCCCAATACCTGACCCGGCACCGGTTACTATGGCAACTTTTGATTTCCTAAGCATCTTAAATTTGAGTTTAATATTTTAAAAGCTCTATTTTCCTGAAATCTATGGGGTGACTATTAGATTGCAAAGAAATATATCCATCTTTTACCCGCGCATCACCATTAAAAATTAGTGTTTTCGCTATTTCGTGCTCAGGATTATAAGTTGGGTTGGCGTAACTCAATATCTCCTCCCCATTGACGTAATGCCTTATAAGACTATCTTTTACATCAATTTCCAGAGTAACCCATTGATCCCCGTGAAAAGTCCTTTTTATAACAGGTGGGGTACAATAACTCGTGTTTTTTTGTCCGTTGAGTTCTACAAACATACCGTTGGCGCAAATAGCGCCTACCGGCCTTTCATCGGTTCCATTACCGCCATGCAGGTTGTATTCCAGGGAAACCGGAAATGGCTGGTCTGGTTTTAGTGATGCCGGGGACTGCGAATGAAATTGAATACCACTATCTCTAAACCCCCATTCAGGTGCCCCGGGAGCAGTTTCCCCCACAAATCTATATTCTACTTTTATTCTGTAATCAGCTAATTTCTCATTAAAATATATAGCTCCGAACCTGTTATCAAAGTCATCTCCATAGGCGTCATAGCGAATACTCAAGATACCACCTGAAACCCGAAAGGTGTCACCGAAATTTTCTCCCAATGGGTGTCCTGTAATTCTCGGGGTCCATCCATCCAGGTTAGTGCCGTTGAATATAGGTTGCCAATTGTTAAGTTCAGTTTTTTGCGCAACAGTTTCGGCTTTTTTCTCTTTACAAGAGGTTACGAAGAGCAAACCAATGATTAACAGACAGATTATATTTTTCATAATGGTGGAATGTAACGAATTTTCTAAATGTAATTAAAAAATAGCCCGTATATACCAAAGGAATTTGAAAGGCCATATAATTACTCGGGACTTATACAAAGGTTAACCAACTTCTCGAAACTAAATAAGGGAGATGTTCTTATTTTTTCTTTTTGAATAACAACCCGATTAAATAAAGAATACCGTATTTTTTAGCTGAAGACAGTATTGGCCCAAACCAATTATGGGGCTGTACGCTTTCCTTAAAATCTTCTTTAAGACCTTTCATTTCTTCCCAGGCAATCTGTCTTTCCAGACTAAGCCGTTTCAGATCGTGGTTTATTTCTTTAAGATTATTGTACTGCTTCATTTAATTAAAAAATTGTTTAGACATGCTTCTAACAATCAGGCTTTCGATTCGAAATCTAAAAGCATAAATAATGGCTCCTAACAAACATAAAATGCCGGCACTAATCAAGCAGGCATAGATTATATTGCCTATAAGGCTGTTTAAGGCCAAAGTGCCTGCGACAATCAATAAAATAATTACTAAAAAACCAAGGCTCCCTAATATTGCGGCTTTGCAAAACATACTTGTGGTAGCAGTAAGTTGCTGAAATACTTTAAGTTCGTAATATTCCTGGGTTTTACTGATATACTCCTCGCCAAGATTCATGGCTTTATCTGAAGTCTGATTAAGTGATTCTAGTATACTCATTATTAAGATTTCTGTAATTTTTTATTTCTTGCTTTTAATTCAGCTAATTTTTTTTCCAAAGCAGAGATAACATCGTCTGCCTTATAGCTTACATCTGAAAGCAGTCTTTCCATACGGTTCTCTAATGTTTCCGATTCCGAAGAGAGCGCATCCTCAACTCTTTCTTTTAAATCGCTCGCGGTTTCAGAAAGATTTGCCCTGGCAGCTTCAGCTTCTTCAGCCAATTTTTTTCGTGTGACCTCTCCTTTGTCCGGAGCAAATAATACTCCAAGTGCAACGCCTATGGCTGCACCGGCAATTAATCCAACTAAGGTGTTCCCTGAATTATCCATAGTTTAAATTTTAAATTATTTAGATGATGAACAAATAAAGATACAACTTTGACCTTTAAACATGCCAGAGTATAATTCAAATAATCCAGCCCAGCATACCCGCAGCAAAGATGATCCATAAGGAATTAAACCCTGTTTATGGAAAAGAAGGAAAAAAATCAGTCTCATTCTCTCTCAAATATTGATGCCAATTCCGATATAAAAAGTTGAGGTGTACTGCGACCTGTTACCCGGAGTCTGGCTGTCAAAATAATAATAGAAGGAACTATTCACGCTTATTTTTTCATTAAGGGGAACCTCAATTTTGAACTGTTCCGAGATATTATAATTACTAATATCTCTATATAGGGGCTGATAATAGAGTATGTTGGTAATAGTAATTTTACTTTTTGGCAGTTCTACGGAAAAAGACATATAGGTATTATTGCGGTGGTTGTAAAAATTTTGATTTAAAGCATCACTTATTTCCAGTTCATACATATAGGAGTTTGCTAAATACAACCTGACGCGTTCAGTTGCTATTGCCCTAAAACGTAGGCCTGCGCCCAGCAAATGCCTGCCACTTACATCTAATAATTGATTGCCCTGACTTTGAACAAAGGTCTCCAGTCTAATGACACGGGTAAGCCTGTAATTAAATCTTAGATGCACCAACCAGTTATTTGAAAAATCCTCCCCTTTGGATCGGATAAGGCCGAAATTGGCCAGAAAAAAATACAACTTTCGAAAATCCTTTGATTTTAACTGTGTATATATAGCATCGCTTACTTCGAAGATATAGTTTCCGTCATTATCATTATACCTAAATGAAAAATCATTACTCAAAACAAATCTCACAGAATCGGTTTGCATTCTGGCAGACTCTATATTCACCACTTGTGCATAAAGAGAAGCAGACCCCAAACACAACAATATAAAAAAAAGGCAAAGTAATCGCATAGAGGCACAATGGTTGGCAGGCTAAAAATAGGCGTTTTTATTCAACTCAAGAGCAATACAACCAGGATTAGAAGGATGTGCCAAAGCCATGGAAGAAGATGGTGTTGAATATCGTATGGAATTCTGCGAAGCTATAAGTATCTTTATTACCTTTCAAAATCACAGTTATGCAAACACGTAAATTAGGATACAGTGAACTCTATCTAACAACAATAGGATTAGGCACCTGGGCAATGGGTGGAGGCGACTGGAAATTTGGCTGGGGACCTCAGGATGATATGGCTTCAGTCAAGGCCATTCATACCGCATTGGATTTGGGGATTAACTGGATAGATACAGCCGCCATTTATGGGCATGGCCATGCGGAAGAAGTTGTGGGCAGGGCAATCAAAGGAATAAGGGATGAAGTTATCATAGCTACCAAGTGCGGAAGAGTCTGGGAAGGAGACAGCCGCGAGATTGGCAAATCACTTAAAACGGAAAGTATAAAACAGGAGGTTGAGGCTAGCCTGAAACGTTTGGATATAGAAACAATTGATCTGTATCAGATTCACTGGCCGGAACCGGATGAAGAGATTGAGGAAGGATGGGCAGCCATGGCGCAACTTGTTAAAGAGGGAAAAGTACGTTATGTAGGCGTTTCTAATTTTAACCTGGAACAGCTTAAAAGGGCTCAGGCCATACACCCAATAACTTCTTTACAACCTCCTTACAGCATGTTCCGCCGCGAAATTGAGGAAGAAATCATGCCTTATTGTAACACAAACGAGATTGGAATTATTGCTTACAGCCCCATGCAGGCGGGATTACTTACCGGCAAATTTACCAAAGAGAGAGCAATGGCCCTGCCCGAATCTGATTGGCGAAGCAAACATCCATTTTTCAGGGAACCCCAACTCAGCGTGAATCTTGAAACAATAAAACGGCTAAATCAGATTGCAATTGAAGAAAACATTTCCCTTTCACAGCTTTCCCTGGCCTGGGTACTGCGAAATAAAGAAATGACTTCGGCAATTGTAGGTGCCCGAAACCCGGAACAAATTGAAGAAACCGCCAAAGCCAGTGAACTTAAATTGACCGGGACCAATATTGAAGCAATAGAAAAGATTTTGGATTGGAGGATAAAGAACCTGTAATTGAGGGCTCTTTTTTTTGATTACTTATTTAAAAGAACAAATGGTAACCTATTCTTTTAATTAACTTAACCTCAGGATTGAATAAGCCTCTTATTTTTGGGCAGCCTATAAAAAGGAAACGTTCTTATTTATGTAGTTTGAGTTAGTTTATAAAAGCAGGTGGGGACATCTGCTTTTTTAGTTTTGTTAATTCTTAAATTAGACGAAATAGGAAACGTACATTAGTCTAAAAGATACTGATTCACATCATGTGAATCAGCGAAGCACCTAAAATGACAATGTTAAGACACATAAAGAAGATAGCGGGAATAAGTAAATAGGGTTTGTCTTTTATTCTTATTCTTACTAGGACCCCAAGGAGCATTAGCATGGCAAGTCCGCCTGATCCGACCAAGGTAAAAGATGGAATCCAAAAACCAATGATTAAAGAAAAGGAACCCAAAAGTTGTAATATGCCGGTCAGGATACGATAGTGTTTCAGGCCGTAGCGCTGGAATTCGAAAACCATCTTTTGAGAATACAGGCAATTCACCCCAAAAATGATAAAGGAAAGAGATGAAAATAAAATTAATATCTTTAGTAGCATATATGGCGGGTCCCGAAATATGAATAATTTCTGTCTGCTTAGTCCAGAATTGTGAAGGTAAGACGGTTTAACTATTAAAATCTTAAAATATGGAGATTAATTATCTGTTAATTGCGATTAAAGTATTTATCTTAATAAGCATACTCAACGTTTGGCTGCTAAGATTTAATAAACCTACGTCATGGCGGGGAGGCTCTGCCCAATCCATGAAGGAGGAATTTGAAACCTATGGCCTCTCAGAAACCATGGTGTACGTTGTAGGAGGCTTAAAAATACTTTTTGCGATTCTTATATTTTCGTCTATATGGCTGCCGCAACTTGGCGTTCCCGGGGCTGCGGGCATGTCAGTTTTAATGCTGGGAGCCATTGCCATGCATTTAAAGGTCAAAGATCCTCTGAAAAAATCATTCCCTGCTTTTAGTTTTTTAGTCTTATCTGTCATTATTATCGCGATGGATTATTTATAATCAATAGATAAAGAGCGATAGGACTTTTAGAATTGTTACAATTCAACGTTTTGATATCTTGTTATTACTTATGTTTTTCTGTTGGCTGCATTTAAATCTCCCTTTGTCAAAACCTCTGAGTTTGGCGTGTTTGGTTTTTCTGCCCTGAACCCGTTTTCGCCACATTCTGAAACTAGATGGTTTAAGTTCATTTCTCATCAATAGAATTACTTCGGCTTCCGAAACACTGAATTGATGACTTATTGCTTCAAAAGGCGTACGGTCTTCCCAGGCCATTTCTATGACCCTGTCAATTTCATGCGGTTTGAGGTGTGCCATGTCTTTTGTATTTAAAATAGATCAGGATTTTTAATAACCCTGTTTGCTCTCTCTTTTAATTGTTTTAGTTCTTCTTCAGGAATCCTGGAAAGCAGATTGTACATCATTCCCATCCTGTGATTATTTTTGAGATATTCTTTTTTGTTGTCAAGAAAGTTCCAATAAAGACTATTGAAAGGGCAGGCATCCTCACCGGTTCTTTTGTTTCTATTGTAGGAGCATTTTTCACAATAATCACCCATTTTGTGTATATAGGAAGCTGAGGAAACATAGGGTTTGGTGGCGATAATACCCCCATCTGCGAACTGGCTCATTCCCCTTGTATTTGTAATTTCTACCCATTCTATGGCATCTATATATATTCCCAGATACCACTGATCAACCTCGTTGGGATGAACCTGCGTAAGCAAGGCAAAATTCCCGGTTATCATCAGTCTCTGTATATGATGAGCGTATGCATTGTTCAGGGAATTTTTAATGGATACTGCCAGACAATTCATTTTGGTATTTCCCGTCCAATAAAAATCAGGTAGTTGGTTGTAATTTTCGAGCCTGTTATACTGAGCATAATCCGGCATTTCCTTCCAATAGACTCCGCGCATGTACTCCCTCCATCCTATGATCTGCCTTGCAAAACCTTCAATCTGTGAAATATCTATTTCAGTACTGTGGTTTTGATAATAGGTTATAGCCTCATTAACCACGGTTTTTGGTGAAAGTATTTTGGTGTTCAGGGCGAATGAAAGCCTGGAATGAAAAAGAAATATTTCTGAGGTATGAAGTGCATCCTGGTAGTCACCAAAATATTTTAAGAGGTACTCACAAAAATATCTCAACTGCTCAATGGCTTGTTTCTCATTAAAAGGGTAATTGAAAATAGTCCCTTCGAAATGCCCGATAGTTTCTATGCCGGCCGATTTAATATCTTCTAAAACCTCACTTACCTCATTTTCAAAAAAAATCGGATGGGGAACAGAAGGTTGGCCTTTCCATTTTTTTCTATTGCTTTTATCATAATTCCAGCTACCTCCCAGAGGTTGTGCCCCATCCATCAGTACATTGTGTTTTTTCCGCATATAGCGATAAAAGCGCTCCATCAGCAATTGCTTGCTGTCTTTAAAAAAAAGTTGAAGTTCATTGCGTGAAGAGTAGAAATGCTCGGTATCGCATGGGTTAGTTTTAATGTCTAAGCCACTGCAGAATTCCCTGAGCTGTTTGTCCAACCGGTATTCATCGGGAAGTAAATATTCAAATACCTCAATCTGGTATTCCTCTATGAGTTTTTTTAGATTGCCAATAAGCTGCTGGGTGTTTTTCGTATCATTTATGCGATAATAGATAACCTTGTGGCCGTTGTCCCTCAGGCTATTTTCAAAATGCCGCATGGACGAAAAAAAGCCAATTACTTTCTGAATGTGCTGCCTCACATAGTCGGTTTCCTGCCGCATCTCAAACATTACGTAAATATGTTCGTCATTAACATGGTTAAACCAGCTATGCTGACGGTTCAACTGATCTCCAAGTATGAGGCGCAGAGTTTTCATTCAAAAAGTGTTTTCTGCAACCAGGTATTTTGATAGTTGCCACTGGGGTCATAGCGTTCAGACTGCAGTCGCGCGTTGAATTTACGGTCCCTGGGGTCGTTGCCAACCCCGGCAACATACATCCAGTTCCCATAATTGCTATGCACATCATAGTCTAGCAGCATGGCTTCAAAATAAGCCGCTCCCATACGCCAGTCTATTTGAAGCTCTTTGGCCAGATAAGATGCCACATTTTGTCTTCCCCGGTTGCTCATCCATCCGCTGTTCTTAAGTTCAAGCATGTTGGCGTTTACAAAGGGTTCTTTTGTGGCGCCGCTAATCCAGGAATTAAATTTATTTAGATTGTTACTCCACTGGTATTTTTTTTGTAGAATCCCCCCTTGCAGAAATATCTTATCCCGGTATTTTATGGAGATGTATTTAAAGTAATCGCGCCAGATGAGTTCAAATATCAGCCAATAAGTACTTTGGTTTTTTAAGTATTGCTTTTCAAAATCCAAAACTTGCCAATACACCTGTCGGGCGGATATACTGCCATTGGCCAGCCAGGGTGAAAATTTTGAGCTGTAGTCTGTGCCTAACAGGCCATTGCGTGTTTTTTTATAATAGCCCAGCTTTTTGGTTTGAAAAAAGTAATAATTCAAACGCTTTTGGACCTCCTTTTCCCCGCCGGCAAAAGGAAATGCAGAACGGGTATCTTTTTCAAAAGATTTGAAGCCCAAATCCTCAAGGGTTGGCAATTCAGGTGTATTGTGGAGCAGATTATTTTTGGGTAAAGCATTTATCTCTGATGCTTCAGGTCTGACCAAAGCTTCTTTTTCACAGGCTTTTCTAAAGTCTGTAAAGACCTTTGGGATGCTCATTTCAGAGAAGGGAATATCTTGTGGATGAAATAAGAACTGATCAAAAATTTCTTTTATTTTAATGTGTTCAGGAAGGCTCTTTTGAACACTGTGTAAAACATCCGCTTCTTCCCGGGTCCATTCTTTCTGGAGATAAATAGATTGAATATTAAGATCTTTTATTAATTCAGGCATAGTTTCTTCGGCTTTGCCATGAACCACCCATAAAGAAATATTAATTTCTTGAAGAGAATCCCTGAGTTGCGCTACGGATTCCAATAGAAATTTAGCTCTGAACCGCTCTGTTTTTTTAAAGCCATAAGGGGTAGGCTCAAAATCGCGTGGATCAAAGAAAAAGACCCCAATAAGTCTGTCGTTATCTTCTGCAGCCCTATGCAAGGTGTAATTATCAAGGACCCTAAGGTTTTTAGTAAACCAAATTAAGCCTGTTTTATGTATACCGGGCATTTTTCTTTACAATTTTCCCTCCGGACAAAGAGCTTTTAACCGAATGGACTAATTTATGTAGGGAAACCATTCGTCAGATGAGCCGTTGGCGAATAAATTCAATCCAATATTTCAATTTGTTTCATCACCATTTCTGCCTCATATACCTTTGCGTCTCCCAGTTTTCGGTTGGTTTGAGATAATTGATGGGCCTCGGCCATTAGTTTTTTGTATTTATTTTGAAGGATTTCTTTTTCGGACTTTCTTTTGAATAAATTGAACATAGATAAAATTTTGAAAAATAATAAACGGAATAGAAAAACTGATTTCTCTCTGTAAAATTATTCATTATGTTTAACATAAACTGTTAATAATTAAACAAAATTTAAAAAAGTATTAATTTCGTTTAATCGAGGGCTCTTTTTTAATTACTTATGTAGCAGCACAAATGTTAACCTATTCTTTCAATTAACGTAACGTCAGGATGGCAAAAGCCTCTTATTTTTCCACAGCCTGTAAAAAGGAAACGTTCTTACGTATGTAGTTAGAACTAGTTTAAAAAAGCAGGTGTCCCCACCTGCTTTTTTGGTTTCCAATTGTCTTGTGAATTATTTTTTATCCTCGCTCAAAAACTCCATAAACCATTTCCCAGAGGACTTAATTATTCTCTTTTGGCTATCAAAATCCACATATACCAACCCAAACCTCGGATAGTATCCTTCTGCCCATTCAAAATTATCAATTAAAGTCCAGGCAAAATATCCTGAAACTTCGTAACCTTCATCCTTTGCCTTTTTAACTTGTTTTAAATACCTATGAAAATATGCGAGCCGATCCGGATCATGGACCTCCCCATCCATTAGTTTGTCTGAAAATGCTGCCCCATTTTCTGTGATGATAATTTTATTGATTTTACTATATCCGTTGAATTTTACAATCATATTGTAGATGCTTTTTGGATATATTTCCCAATCCATTAGTGTTGTTTTCACCTTTCTTTTGGTCGCTTTGACTATTTTGGCCTGGAGATAAGGCACCAAATAACTGTGTCTGACAACCTCACGCGTATAATTTTGAATGCCTATAAAGTCGAAATTAAATACGCAGTTTTGTGAGTCCTCCGGTCTTTGGTACTTTTCAATTTGCTTTAGTTTTAAAAGGCTTTCGAGCGGATAACCCATCCCCAATGATGGCTCAATAAAGAATCTGTTCAGAAGAGCATCTGCTTTTTCAGCGGCTTTAATATCTGCCATTCTTTTGGAGTATGGCTTAATATCTGAACAAGAAAAGCTTGTGCCTATATTGCTTTCAGGAACTATAGATCGAAGGATTCTACCACCAAGAGCCTGGCAAAGAACGGCGTGGTGGGCAGCAGGAAGGAAGTTTTTTAACCCTTTATTACCCGGAGCGTGCACGCCTAAAAAATAACCAGCACCCGTAAAAACCATGGGTTCGTTTAAAACGAGCCAGTTCTTTACCCTATCGCCGAAATAGGTTGAACATACTGTTACATATTCTTCAAACCAACCTAGAATATCCCGGTTTACCCAACCCCCTTGTTCCTGCAAAGCCTGAGGAAGATCCCAATGGTATAGGGTTACCCATGGAGTGATGCCGCATTCCAGGCAAAAATCTATAACGCGGTTATAGAATGCTATACCTTCGGAACTTATCTTACCTGTACCGGAGGGCAATATTCTGGTCCAGGAAAGTGAAAATCTGAAGTTTGGTATATTCATGGCTTTCATAAGCAGGATATCTTCATTATACCTCCTATAAAAATCACATGCTATTTTGCCATTATGCCCTTTATAAATAGCCCCTTTTGTACTGGTGAAGTGATCCCAGATAGATGCCCCTTTATCATGGACATCGTGAGCACCTTCAATCTGGTATGCCGCTGTAGAAACGCCCCACTCAAAGTCATCACCAAAATGTTCGGCTAATAGATCGGAGTTTTTTGTATTGGAAGATTTTTGAATTGAAATGCCAGCCATTAAATGTTCTAAATGGATTCCTGTAGGATTTGGTCTATAATTGATTCTGTAATATTTGGGTAGTCAACTTCAACCCTGGAATTATCCTCTACCCAGCTTTTGAGTTGGTCTATATGTTTAATTTTTAACGATTTAATCAGGGGAACTCCCATCTCCTGAAGCGCCGCACCGTTGCACTGCTGTTCAAATTGTCCTTTCATGGGTATAACCAGCAGCTTTTTTTTCATGTAAAGCGCTTCTGCCGGTGTTTCAAAACCGGCACCGCACAATATTCCGCAACTAGTAGCCATACTTTGCACAAATCCTTCATTGTTGATTGGTTGTATCCTGATATTCTTAGAAACATATTCGCTGTGATTGTGTTTGGAAAAGATTTCCCAATTTATACCCTTTACTTTTGAAAGTATGTTGATTATCTTTTTATCACTGTAGGAAGGTAAGTAAACGGTGTAATGCCCCCCCTCTTTCGTTAAAACATTTCTTATCTCTTCCCGAATTATTGGGGTAAAGATATTTTCTTCATAACTCTTAAAATGTAACCCGAACCGTTTGGTGCTGGGAGCGTAATTTTGAAGAATCATTTTTCCGAAAGGATCTGGTTTTTTTGGCATTGGGGCATTGGGCGATAGAACGGCAGACTGATGACTTAAGGCAACACACTGCTTTTGTTTTAGTTTGCTGGCCCATGCTGATACCGGCTCAAAATCATTTATAATCAGGTCATAATCTGACACCGGAATACTTTTTATTTCTTTTTGCAACCTCGCGGAATTGGTTTTTTGAAAAGTACGCCATACGTCTACTCCTCCTTTTTTGCCAAAAATAAAACTCCATCCTTTAAGCTGGAATTTAATTGGATGAGGTATTTGAATATCCGCCTGGGTACCACTCACTAGTATATCGAGGTCAAGTTGTTTTTTCTTAAGGATTGGGATAATATCCCTTGCTCTGCTAAGATGTCCGTTTCCGGTACCTTGGATTGCGTAGAGTGTTTTCACGGATAATTTGACTTAATTTGAAAGATGCAGTGGTTATGGGTCTATTTTTGGAATTAAAAACCGAAACTCTTCCACAAGACTTTTAAATAACTCTCCTTTTTCAAGGACTTCTATTTGCTCCTTTTCTTCCACTTGCTGATCCCTGACTAAAAGATCCTTTTCATAGTGGTATAAACTCCATTTTCCCTGATAATATTCCAGAGCTGTAAGATTTTCTATCCAATCACCAGAATTAAGATAGGTAACTGATCCCTTGGAGTTGCTTATTTTCTTTATTTCAGGCTGGTGGATGTGTCCGCAGATAACATAGTCAAATTCATTTTCAATGGCAATATCAGCGGCGATCTGTTCAAAATCGTTGATAAATTTAATGGCAGATTTAACGCCATTTTTTATGCGTTTTGACATAGAAACCCGACCTCTTCCCATTTTTCTGCTAATATAATTGACGGCCCTGTTTAGCAGAATAAGGAAGTCATATCCTATTGCCCCCAGCTTTGCTATCCACTTTGCATGTTGCATGCTAACATCAAATACATCACCATGAAAAATCCATATTTTCTTACCACTAACATTAAGCACAATTTTATTTGAGATACTGAATTTTCCCAGTTTGAGGCCTACAAATTTGCGTAGCATCTCGTCATGATTTCCTGTTATATAGTGTACTTTAACTCCTTTAGTTACCCATTCCATAATTAATTTAATAATTTTCATATGGGATTTGGGCCAGTACCTTTTCTTGAATTGCCAGATATCTATTATATCCCCGTTAAGTATAAGCTGCTTGGGCCTAACCGACTTAAGGTATTTAAAGAGTTCATCGGCGTGGCATCCGTAGGTGCCTAAATGCACATCGGAAATGACCACAATGTCAACAGGTCTTTTTTTCATGTAAAGATTGTTCTGGGGTTTTTAGTAAATTTCTTGAATTTTAGCGGGGAGTAGTAGGTCCTAAACAGGGTAATTAGGAAGTTGACTACCAAAGTGGATACATAAGCCAAGATAATTTTCATGTCATGAAAATCAGTATGCACAAAGGTTAAGATTAAATTTGGCCTTTTCCGTAATCTGAGTTTTACGATTTGGTTAAGTAAGTGTTATGAAATCTTCCGAATATTTGCAGTTAGATAGCTAATATTTATTAATTATTAAAAAGATTTTTTGGTTTTAATCTGGTATCTAATCCTTTATTTCTCCTGACATCAGATACCTGTTGCGAATCAATCTGGCAGTTTTGTGATCACCTTCATGATCCCATCCCGGGGGCATAACCATATATAAGAATTTGTTCTTCAGGCCGGGGGCCTTGTATACGTCTTTGAATAGGGCCACAATTTCTCCGAAATAGACATCCAGGAAATTCCCGGAGTCCATCTCCCTCGTAATTCCGTATTCAACTTTAACAGCCTTTTCTTCATCCTGGTATGTTCCAAAAACCCTGTCCCATATATTCAGCAGATTACAAAAATTGGTATCCATATAAAGCGGGTTGCGCGCATGGTGGACCCTATGGTGGGAAGGTGTCAGGATAAACTTGTTTAAAAAGCCAAGCCTGCCATCTTTTAAAAGATTTTCACCAACATGAATAAACGCCCCATAGGTGCCATCTATAAACATGATTAAAAACAAAAGCTCGGGTTGCACTCCCAGCAAAATACAAACGGTAGTTCGTATCGTATCGGCATAGGGAGCTTCCAGAAAGAAGTGTGCATAAGTAACGGTAAGGTTCATGTTTTCCGGAGCATGATGCGTAGAGTGCAGACACCAGAACAGCCGTACTTTATGCCCCCAGTAATGGTAAAGAAAATGCCCGAATTCCCAGACAATATAGCCATAGATAAACCAATACCATGTTAAACTGGTTTGAAAAGGTGCCAATGGCTGAAAGAGCCCAATGCAAAAAGCTACCATGGCAATGGCAATAAATCTGCCTGCAAACCTGTTGAAGATATAAATAAGGAAATTGACTTTGTATACCTTGGCCTGAGGGTTTTTATAGATAAACCCTAAAATTAACTCTAGGATTACCAGCAGTGGAATTATGGGATAGATCAGAGAAACTATGCCATCATAGGTTCTGAAGGCCGCATAATCTCCTGCTTCTAAAAGTTCCAGCACCTGTGAAATTCCAAGAAAATTAATTAGCTCATCAAACAGTGTTTCCAGAAGTTCCATAAAATTGATTTTATTTAATACCCCTTTGTTTTTATGGTCGGATTTTCAAGATACTATTTTTTTTGATGTAACTTTCTTTTATCCGCGAGTGCAGAGAAATATCGTATGCCCGATGTTCAGACAGCGAATACAATCATTTCCTGAATTATTGTATTTTTAATTGATGCTAAAGATTTATATTCTTAGCCTGATGGTTCTTACCGGACTTACGTCACAGGCGCAAATGAAAATAGCGATACCGGAAATTGGAGTCGTACAGGAGCTTGAGAATGACAGCCTGCTTGTGGAATGCGGTTTTCGTTATTTAGTAGAGTCTACACCCAAAATACTTTCCCCAAGGAATGTATCGGATCAGGATTTCCAGGACCAACTGCAAACTATTAAAAACTTGCAAACCCCCTTATATGCCTGTAATCTTTTTATTCCGGGAGACCTTAAAGCAGTAGGGCCAAATGTCGATGAAAAAGCCGTTTTAGACTTTGTTGAAATCGTTCTCCGGCGCGCACAGGCAGCCGGTCTGACCTTGATTACCTGGGGGAGTGGTGGATCACGCAGAGTTCCTGAAGGGTTCTCCCGGATAAAAGCGAAACAACAGTTCATTGAACTGGCGAGGAAAGTAGCAGAAATAGCGGAGAGATATAATATTATTCTCGCCCTTGAAAACCTGAACAGCACGGAATGTAATTTTATCAACACTTTAAAGGAGGCGTTGGCTGTAGTGAAATCTGTAGACCATAAAAACTTTCGGTTGTGCGTAGACATTTATCATATGCTAAAAGAGGAGGAATCTCCTGATGCAATTGCGGGAACAAAAGGTTATGCGGTATACTGCGAGCTGGCCGAAAAGGAAGGACGTACTCCTCCGGGAGTAAAGGGGGATGATTTTATACCTTACTTAACCGCCCTCAAAAAAGAAGGGTATCAAGGAAAAATAGTAATTGAATGTCGATGGAAAGACCTATCCACCCAGGGAAAAATGGCCTTTCAAACCATCCGAAGGCAAGTTGAATTAGCTTACCAATAGGGCAAATTTAATTCTGTTTTATGCAGTGATTTATTTTATTGGGGTTACATCACCGCTAATGCCTATTTTGAATTTCATAAGATCTGCTATCATTTGAGCTCTCCTGATTGCCTCTGCAGCCCTGTTCCCCATAAAATTTTCATTCACCGTTTCATTCCAAAGCAACAGCCACCTTTCAAAATGTTCTGAAGTCATCGGTTCCTTTTTACTAAGTACTATGTGCTTGGTCATTGGGTTGCCTTTGTACTTTATCCTATCAAATAATATGGTTTCCCAAAAGTCATACATAATGGGAAAATGCTTCTCCCAGTCTATTGCGGTAATTTTATTAAAAAAGAAACCTATTTTATCATCTTTAAGAACTTTGGTATAAAATTCGTTTACCAAATTTTCAACATCCTTCCTGTTTTCTATGTCTTTCATTTATCTTATAAACTAAATAAGCTATTAAATTTCTATCATAAATTACGGTGCAATGAAAATTAGTTACTTTCTCTTTAATTCCGCGGCCCTTTGAATTATATTTTCGTAAACCGCTCTTCCCTTACCAATGACCTCAAGTACTTCTCTTTTTTGATTTTCATCATAAAATAAGGCTTTGGTATTCACCCATTCAGACAGACGATCTATTGTCGTGATAAATTTTTCAGCCGGTTCAGCATAACCGGCAGGCCTGTCTTTAAAATGGATATAAACAGGATTGGAATGTGCCCCTTCACAACGTGCGGCAATCCAGCCAGAATCTTCCAGGGTAATTTTACCGGGAACTTCTGTACCACTTAAAACCACAACTCCATTATATACTATTTCAACGGGTATTCTCCCATCAGGGGTAAGCGCCCTGGCATCTATTTCTAACGAAACAGGGCCCTTTTCAACATTTAGGGTGCTTCCGGGCTGCTCGCCATTCACTTTAAAGAATATCATGGGGCCGGTGGTTATAAAACTTTTACCCCTTTGTAAGTTCCTCCTCCAGTTATCCAGCGTAAATTCCTCATTCTCCAGATTAACATAAACGCGCGGTGTATCCTTAATAGCCCAGTCAGGACCTGCCGTTGCGGGAATTTTAAACCCACAATTCAGGATGTCATACCAGACTTTCATTTGCCCGCCATTACCGGCAATCTCAGCCATATGTATGTTTTCCAAAGCAATATCAACAGGCATCTCAAACCCTGTGGAAGGCCAGCCCGTTCTGATCTGATCAACACCTTCTGTGAAATTACCAAAATGGGCGGCAATAGTTGTGGCACCCTGAGCAACTGCATCCTCCAGAATACAGGCATTAGGAGGGTAGTCTGGACCTCCTAATTCGCCTAAAGCACCCGTACTAATAGGTTGTATTAAGGACTTAAGCCCTATAAAAGCGAGATGTCCATATGGATTGTTGCGAAACTCTTCCCCATAGGTAATTATATGATCAGAGGTGCTAAATGCCTTCCTTTTACCAATCGGGTACTCATCGGCATAAATGGCATGTGTTTCCCATTCCCCTTTTAAAGTTAATATAGAGGAGACATGGAGGTCTTCTGCCTGCGAAATCAAAGGCCAGTAGTTACTGAACTGAACAGGAATACCGATATCTGTGGTATGTATGTGCGTTTGACCAGAGTACCATCCTAGTTCCGGCATATTAATCCATCGTTCCAGAGCAATATTTACATTCCCTTGTTCAGGCACTTCCACTTTAGCCGGAATATATTCAAAACCATGATAGATTTTGGCCTTTTTCCCAGTTGGACTAACCCCCAGTTCAGCTTTACCCCGTAAATAGAAATAGGGACCAGGCTGATATTCCCAAAGTGCCGTATGCCAACCCCATTCGGAATATCTGTTCACAGCAAATGAAGGCCCGTTAATGGGAGTCCAATAATGGTTTCCCTGCTTGTCACTCACTTCTACCCTTGCCGCTAGAGGCTCCCCGCTTACTTTGTCGGTAATGCTAAAATTGATAGATTCAGCAAAATCAGGTTCCTTGTCAATCGGATGACCACTATAGCCCCGAACAACAACATGGGTAGGAATGCTGTCGGGAGTAAGCACAAATGGTTTTTCGGTCATGGGAATTGCATTAAAACTGAGAATGGCCTCGGCTTTCCGGCCAACGTCATCATTGATCCGCAGGGTGCTCCTTACTTTGCCTGCGCTTAGTGGAGACAATACCACAAAGGTGAATCTGGAGGCATTGGCTTCTAATGAAAATTGTTTGTTCCAAAATAAGATCTCATCACTGTAGTCGCTTTTCATGCTGAGTTGTACTTTGGAAGTACTGTTGTTTTGTACTTCAACCAACACAACTTTAAAATGCCCTTCCTGAACTTCCAAAGCAGGTGAGTCCCAACTGGCAGTTATCGATTGGTTTACAATAAAACGAATGGCAGGGCCTTGTTCAACTAATTTGGCAAAGTAGGCACGGCATTCCTGCAACAGCTGTTTTTGTTTGGCCCTGGTCTTGCTTATTTGCTTCATTACAGTCTCTGCGCTGATCAACAGATTTTGCTCATCCGTAAGATTGCGTATCTCCCAGGATTCAGTTCTAAGTTCGTGCCAGGTTTTAAAAATGTTAGCAGCGGCTGCGTCCTTAATCCGCATCAGTTGTATGGCCATGAGATAGTCATTTATTTCCTGAAGAACAGGATCTGCATGACCATCATGCCCATATGAGGGTGTCACAAAAATTAATGAAAATACTAACGAAACAATAATTGCGGCTGTTTTCATCTTAAGGCTTATAAAATGATTTTTCATCAACTACCATTGTAGTCAGTTCAACGGTATGTCCGTCCGGGTCTTTCGTATATAAAGAAATAAAATAGTGATGGTCCTGGATCGTAAATTCCAAATTCATCGCAGTGTACTTCCTTTTTGCCTTCTCAAAATTTTCGTTGGTAACATTAAACGCAAAATGATCTATTCCAACGTTTTTGGACTTCTGATCTATGGGCTCATCTGTTTTATTTGCCGGGAATAAGGCAAGCCCGGTTTTGTTGGCCAGCATAAAAACAGGGAATGGCCCCCATTCTTTTAATTGATATTTTTTAAGCCCAAGGACATCTTCGTACCATTTGGCAGAAACCTCTATATCTGCAACACGGATAGCCACATGATCCAGAAAACTTATCTCAAATTCTTCAGCTCCGTTCATTTTATCAAGTTACACAAAAAGGATTACTTTGTGACTTCTCTTCATAACACTTTGCAGATTATTCGGCTGCAATTGACACTGCTCACCCTTCAGATTAAAACTAAAAAAAAGTTTGTATCACAACCAGTACCAGTCCTAATAGAAAGATTGTTGTAAAAATTAATTTGTTGTGTTTCGCTAACCAATTTGGAAGGAAAATATCGAAGTTGTCTTTTTGCGAATCCGAATATTTCCTTGCTAAAACAGTCAATGGACAAAACATTTTGAATAGTAAAAGAACTATTCCTTCCCCAATAACGAATCCTATCCCAAGCCAGGTATAGGTATTAATATTGCCCGTGATTCCTGAATATACCACATAGAAAATCACAACTACAAAGAATATCCAGATCAGCGTATGTGCCAGTTTAATGGCAAGAAGTTTATTGGAATGATTCATGTTTTATCCAAATTAAATGGTAAGCGAGGTTTGCAATGGCCATGGTGTTTTCATTTCAAACTTTTGAGCATTGCTATGAATTTAAAGTGCTCTTTTCCTATTTGAAAATCATGATCTCCAATTTTTTCAAAGCCACTCCTACCATAAAAATTAATTGCCCGCTCATTACTTCCAAGAACAGATAGCCAAATTTTTTGAAACCCCTTTTCACTTGCAGTTGCCAGTAAGTTATTTTGTAACTCCAAACCAATTTTCATAGAAAGAAAATCCTTTAAAACATATATTTTTTGCAATTGACAGATGTTTGCGGAGGTGCTGAAATCTGTTGGGGAATTCAACTTTAGTTTTGCATAACCAACCGGAAGGTCATCTACTAAAGAGAGCCAATAAACACTATCGGATTTTTCTAAACTAGTTCTGATTTTCTCTACAGAGAAAGTCCGGTTATAGTATTCCAACAGATCGTTTTTATCTCTAAAGTAATGCCCAAATGTCTCCTGAAAAGTTACTCTGCCTAATAAGGCAATATATTCGGCATCCGTACTATTGGCGAATCTTATTTCAATTTTTTGCATTTCTTAATTCTGTTGAATTCATTCATTTGTCCGGAGACGCTTTTGGGATTTTATATTTTTAATGCAATAGAAATTAAGGCCTTGTATGAAATGCAAAATTGTCACTACCATTAGGTAAGCCCTAAGTAACTCTGTTCTCTCTTGCTTAACCATTATTTGGACTTTTCCAGGTCTACATTTTTAATAAAACCTATTAAACCTTCAAAATAGATTTCTGCGTCATCGTACATGGCCAAATGACTCCCGTTGGGGCAATGCAAATACTGTCCGTTCTGAACTTCTGAAGCTATCCATTCCATGTGCTTTGGATCCATGGTATCATAAGCCCCGCCAATAGCCAAGGTCGGAACGGTAATTTTTGAAAGTTCTTCTTTTACATCCCAATTCTTCAGCTTTGCATCGCCCACCACTCCAAATTCACTGGGACCTTGCATGCTTACATAGAAATCCATATTTACATGGGCAAAAGCCCTGTTAACAGGATTTGGCCATTCTTCCAGGGGCATTCGCAATACATGTTTCGGATAATAGTTGTTATAAATTAACTCAGAATATCTTGGATTAGCATAATCACCTTTTGCTTCCAGATCCCTGATTTCTTCCAATACATCCGGGGGTAATTGTGGGCCAAGGACATCATTGGCATACGCAACATAATCCTGGATAGATGCCATCATGTTAGATATAATAAGACCTTTTAGGTTTTGCTGGTATTTTAGCGCGTATTCCATGCATAAGATTCCACCCCAGGAACTTCCGTAGAGGTAAAAATTATCTGAGTTTAAACCTAGTGCTTTTCTAACCTGTTCTACCTCATCTACATATCTGTCTACACTCCAAAGGGTACTGTCATTAGGCATGTCGCTATAAAAAGATTCGAGCTGATCATAGTAGTAATATTCAATTTCAGCATTTGGAAAGTACGAATCAAAGACTTCCAGATATTCATGGGTAAAACCCGGCCCGCCATGCAGTAATAATACCTTCATGTCAGGGTTGTTTCCAATCCTTTTCGTCCAGACGTTAAATTCCCCTGCTGTGGTTTGTACAGGAACCATCTTCACGCCCCCGCTTAATTTATCATCCCGATTTGAATAATCCAGATAACTGCTTTTTTTGACATTTGCCTTTAGCCCTTCCTGTTTATTTTCGCAGCTTTGAAGGATTAGAAATACAAAAAGAATTAAGCCAAAATTTTTCATAATGATTACGGTTTTAATCAGTTTTCAGATTTAGCGCCCCCGGATAAGGGCAGCTATCGATAATATAAGATAAATAAATATAGGACTAATCTATTATACAGAGTCGTTTTTTATACTTTTCAGGATTAAAGCTGAATCGTTTTTTAAAGTACCCAAAATACCCCCTAAGGTAAATTTATCATAGCCAATAAAATACAAACCTTTTTGCTCTCCTTTGGCAACCTTGTTTGCAGGTTCCCCTGCATAATTTAGAACAGAATCCGTATTTTCCAGAAATTTAGTGATCGCGGGGTAATAACCTGTGGCTAAAATAACCGAATCAATATCTTCAATTTTATTGTCGGCAAAACGGATGGTATTTTCATGAAATTCAAGGACATCTTTAAAAACGCTGATCTCCCCTTTTTTAATTTTGGCAATAGTCCCCAAATCTATTATTGGCGTTCTTCCCTGCTCCTGAATGAGTATCCTTGGATGCATTTTAGAAACCGGAAGCCCGTATTTTCCAATATTGCCAAAGGTTATTCTTCGCACCAGTGCTCCAATTACATCGCCTAAGCGAAAAGGTAATTTGGCTAACTTTTTAGCCGTGAGTTGAATGGGCCTTCCTAAAAAATCCCTGGGAACAACCACAATTTCACTTCTTACAGAAATACCTACATCTATTTTTGCTTCGGCTAAATCCAGGGCAATTTCCGCACCTGTATTCCCCATCCCTATTACTAAAACCTTTTTGCCCTTAAATTTTAAGGGGTTTTTGTAGGATGCTGCATGTAGTATTTCACCTTCGAAAATGTCCTTTCCTTTCCAATTTGGAATATTCGGAATTCTATTTAAACCGGTGGCAATAATTACATTTTGAGCTTCAAATGTTTTTTGGTTGGTGCATTCTATTTGCCATAAACCATTTTTCTTTAAAACAGCAGTTACCTCGCAATTAAAATGCGGATTAATGTCAAAATGTTTGGCATAATTTTCATAGTAGGTGACCAATTGCTGCCTGGGGATATACTGTGGATAATCTGGCGGGAAATCCAGATGTGGCAGGCTCGATAATGACTTAACCGTATGCAGCAAAAGCCTGTCGTAATGGGTATGCCACTTAGACGCAATTTTATTGGTTTGCTCAAGTATCTCAAAATCCAGCCCTGCTTTTCTAAAACGCCCCGCGACTGCCAAACCGGCAGGGCCGGCCCCGATAATAAGATTTTGGACATTCATTACGTCTGAGTTTGAAGCTTTGAATTTACTGTTTTTTAATGCATTTCAGGTTTTGCCGGGCGCACTTATTTTTTCTTTTCGTATAATACTAGCAAACCTAAAATTGGTCCTAATGCCAATAATGTATATATATGCGTTGGGTTCATCGAATCCTGCAAAACATTTAGTAGCTGAATACTAATTATTGTAATTGCGAAACCAATACTGTTTACGATTGTTAGAGCCGTTCCCCTAATTTCCGCAGATGCATTCTGAGCCACCAGCGTGGAGAAAAGGGGGGAGTCTGCAATAACAGCCATTCCCCATAAAAGAAGAAATGCTATAAACAAGCTTTCAGATGTTACCTCAAACATTAACGGAGAAACGAGACAACATAAGCATGACAGGAGTAGTGCTATGTATGCCACTTGTTTAGTTCCTGCTGTTTGTGCGAGATACCCGCTTAGCACACTGCCCAATCCTCCTATTCCTATAACCAGGAATGACCATAAGGGAATATTAAATACAGCTCCAGAATGTTCCATGGCATATGTCTTTAAGATGACAGGCACAAATGCCCAAAAAGCATACACTTCCCACATATGTGCAAAATAGCCGAAGGCTGCAGAGCGAACCCCCTTATAGTTAAATACGCTGAAAAAAGCAGATAGATCTAATTTATTTCCGGGTTTTCGGTAGGGACCGTCGGGAATCATGGCCAACATCAATAAACCGCCGAATACCGAAAGAGATGAACTTAGGAGCAGCACATATTTCCAATGAAACCCACCGGTCATTCCCTTTGCCAAATGTGGAAATGCAGTACCAACTACCAGTGCTCCAACTATGAAGCCAAGCGACTTGCCCAATCCTTTATCATAGTAGTCCGCAGCTATTTTCATCCCTACCGGGTAGATGCCCGCCAGAAAGAAACCTGTTAGAAATCGAAGCAAAAGGATACTAGCTAAACTGTTTCCTTCCCATATTACCAGCGCATTGAACAGGGAGCCGAGTAATGCACAGCTGAAAAACACTTTGGACGGGGAAAAACGGTCAGCAATAGTTAAAATGGCGAAGATAAGGGTGCCCAGAATAAACCCGAATTGCACAGCCGATGTCAAGTGCCCCAATGCAGTGCTTTTAAGGCTGAAAACCACCATAAGATCACTCATTACACCATTCCCTGCAAACCAAAGCGATATGCAGCAGAACTGCGCAATTACAATTATCGAAAGTATAAACTTGGACTGTTTCACACTTGGTTTATTTAATTCAACGCAACGCATGGGTTAGCAGTAGTTGCGCAGGTTAGTATTTAACCTTATAAGCTTAACAACCTTTGGGGCTTTACTTATAGCTATCTTAAGTTTGTTATTCTTTTAAATCCACAATTTCATTATTTACAGATTCTGTAAGTATTTCAACGTCTCGTTGCAATCTACCCCTATAATGAAAATTCAATAAAATATTGAGTCTGTTTTTATACGTTTTCAGAAAATAAATAAACTCCTGATCGTATTTAAGGGCATTATAATTTAAGGGTGTAAGTTTAGGTTCATAGCCTGGCTTGTCAAGGCCATAAACATAGGCTTCATGAAACCTTGTTGAGAAAACATCTTTTAGTCCTCGTTCGGCCTCATCTAAAACCAAAACCTCATTTTTTAAGAAAAAAGTATAGCCAGCATCATAAACATCAATTATTTTTTCTCTTAATTCAGTATTTTTAATTAGGTCTATGCCTTTAGATTTAAGTGTTTCGAAGGCACTAGTTGAATGTACAAACATTACAGGGAACATTAAATCGCCTAAACAGATTGCTATTGAATCATTATATGGCAGTTCATTTTCAAGGGCATATATCACTTTATTAGCTGAAGATATACTTGAATTAATTCGTTTAGTGTTATAAAGAATATCTCTTTTATCTTTCTCGAGACCAATTTTGATAGCTTTTAAAATATTAAACTCTTCCTGTTTTCTAATTCTATCTTGATTCCAATTGTTGATTTGCAAGGCTATTAATATTCCAATGACAACCAAAATGATCTCGCCAATGGCATAAAGCAGGTATTTACTCAATTTATTTTGTGTTAGAAGTTGCTGTCGGATTCGGCGAAAGAATTTGAGCATCGGCAGATGTTTCTTTAAAGGTATAATTTTTATACAACTGGGATGCTATAAATATTGAAGGATAAGTGCTCAGGCTAAGATGTGGTTAAGCTAAAGCACTAAGAACCTGTCTACCTCTGGGGGGCTACTTATAGCCATCCTAAGTTTGTCATTGATTAATTATATAGTTAATAACCAAAGAACAAAAGAGCAGAGTAAGGTTACTATAACAGTAGGATCTTCTGATTCCGACAATAATGAAAATCCCTTCTCTTTTTATCAATACAATACGTTCAGTTCTCTAGGTCTTTTGAACCTGTTTTTAGGATGCTGTATGCATATGGTATTGTTCTTTATAAAATCAAGATATGGATAAATATACCTAATATGCCCGCAGAATAGTAAGGCAAACGGACTTTCAGGCGCATTTTATCCCCATTTAATAGTCACCTACATGTGTGGACTATTCCAAAAAAGGACTTCATTAAATCCAGCGGCGTTTATGATTTTCTAAGGCACCACAATTTTGATTGAAACTCCCGGGCATTTTGCACCTTCTTTGCAGTTGATGGGGATATATTGTCTTAAAGATACTATACCCGTAAAAAGGTTACTTTCTAGCATTAATGAACTATGAAACAGGTTTTTCCCAGGGAGATCCTTGATAACACCGCTGAAGTACATCAGTTTAAACACAGCACCAGAAGCAAAGGCATATATTCTATCCTTCTGTTTATCCTTTTTGGGGTATTTATAGCACTGCCTTTTGTAAAAATAGATGTCATTTCCCGGGCCAGGGGGATTATTAAACCTAATATGGAGCGGGTGGATATTAGCCTTATAAATTCCGGGCAGGTAATTTACAACGGACTTTTCAACAATAAGGAGGTGGCTAAAGGAGACACACTATTAATGATTAACGATCAGGGAATTGACCAGAAAGTTAACCTTACTGTCTTTCAAACCCGGGAAACACGTTCCTATATTAATGATCTAAGCCTGCTTTTAACGGATAAAAAAGCAGGCCTTTCCGAGATCATTTCGCCCAGGTATCGGAAAAGTTACCTGCATTATCATCAAAAGATGGGAGAACTTCAGATTCGATTGCAAAAGATAAAGCGTGACTATGAACGGTATAGGCCGCTATATGAAAGAGGGGTAATTGCCAGGGCAGAATACGACAATCACAAATTTGAATACGACCTGGCGAAATCTGAAATATTCCAACACAGGAATCAGCAACAAAATGCATGGCAGGCAGAACTATCACAGTACAACAGCACCCTTAAAGAGTTGCAGGTAAAGTATGATCATCTTTTGGATAGTAAAAGCAGGTTTGTGATAACTGCTCCGGTAAGCGGTACATTGCTTAATATAAAGCAACAGGAAACGGGAAGTTTTATTACGGCAGGTACTTTACTGGCTCAGATTTCCCCGGATACAGACCTGCTGGTGGAATGCCATGTAAGTCCTGCAGATATTGGCCTTATTACCGAAAAGCTCGCTGCTAAATTTCAGGTAGATGCTTATAATTATAGCCAATGGGGCCTTGCAAGCGGGAAAGTAATTGAGATAGGAAAAGACATTGAATTTCTTGAAGGTCAATCTGTGTTTAAAGTACGTTGCTGTTTGGACCAGAAATACCTTTTGTTAGAAAACGGTTTTAGGGGGAATCTAAAAAAAGGGATGACCCTTAACGCAAATTTTATGTTGAGCAGGCGTACGCTTTTCGACTTGCTTTATGATAAAATGAATGATTGGTTAAATCCGGCTAATAATTCTCTTGCGCACCAATTATTTTAAATCTGTATGCAGGTGGTATGCGGTGAAAGCCTTGATATTAGCTGGTAACAGATCGTCCAGGTGCGCAATGGAGGGTTATTAACTTAATGTGTAACGAAAATTATATAAGATGGAAAATTTAAAAGAACTGAGTTTTTACGAATTACAGTATGTTCAGGGTGGCTTTGCCGGGGCACCACCAAGGTTTATTACAGATACGGCCGTAGTTGTCGGCAGAACGGTATCTGCCTGGTGGAAGGGTTTTAAGAATGGAACGGAATTATTCTAATTTAATGAAAGCACAAATAGCATGAAAAATTTAGATAAGAATGAATTAAAAGATATAACAGGCGGTTATAAACCTGCCTGGTATGAACTCCTGGCTTTTATGGCAGGCGATATGGCCGGGAGAGGTCTCGATTTTGCCCATGGATTTTGGGATGGAATCAATGGCGTGGAGAAACATTAAATAATTTGAATTTTATAACAATTTAAACTTAATAAATATGGAACTAAGACATCTAAAAACAAGCGAAGTAACAGAAATCAATGGCGGCGCCAAAAGCGACTATGGTTTTGGCTATGCAGTTGGCAATCATATCAGGCATGGTGTCCAGACCTTTGCTGATATCGTGGATTGGTGTTTTGGTCTTGTTCGAGGTTAACAAGATTTATAGACTCTAAAAGTCACTCCTGTTATCCGGAGTGGCTTTTTTACAATTTAACCAATTCACCTTATGCCATAGTTGCCCGATATAACCAAATTCTGAAATTTACGGGGGTTACCAATACCAACCTTTTTAAATCATATAACGCTGTTTAAGCAATACCTTATTAGTACCTGCTCTCTATGAATAATCAAAACAAAATCTCCTTTAAAGAAATTGTAGTCCGGAAAATAAAAATAGTGTTCAATTTTGTAAAGAAACCGGATAACAATTTAATCAGATCCTACGATGTAAAAAAGAATCTAAGATCCATTCTAACATTTTATTTAATCCATTTATTTTTCCTGATACTATGGGTTATAACAGTGACCACATGGATTGATTTAGACAACCCTCCCGCAGCTAAAATCAGGGAAATGATGTCACCTGTGAATTTTATGTTATATGCGGTAATTATCGGGCCAATTCTTGAGGAAACAATATTTAGATTGTCACTTGTTTTTAAACCAAAATATTTATCAATTTCAATTTTACTACTATCCTATATCCTTATCTCCAGATTGGGTTACCGTGTAAGGCATTTAGATATTGAAGAACACTTATGGGTTAGAGTTATCATTTCAATTCTAATTGCCCTGCTCACTTATTTTATATCCAACAGGTATTCCTCAAATCTTTCAAATTTTTGGGATGCAAATTTCAGATGGATCTATTATTTTTCTATAATAGTTTTTGCATTACTCCATTTAGATTTTGCAGAATTAACACTTGGTAAATTCCTGCTTTTTCCATTACTCCTGTTTCCTCAATTAGTATCTGCATCTATAAACGGCTATATAAGGATTAAATACGGTTTTATCTATGCCTGTCTATTTCATGGCCTTAACAATATCTTGCCTGCACTATCAGGCCTGTAAATTATCATGTACTATGTGGAGTTTATGCAGTGAATGTGATGATCTTAGCTGGTATGGACATCCAGTTGCGCAATGGGGTCTGGAGTATATGTTTAATTAATAAATAAAAATTATGACGATAAAAGAGCTAAGACCAATTGATCTTCAAACTATTAATGGAGGCACAAAAACGGATTATAATAATGGGCGTAATATAGGCGCGGAAATCAGGGAAATTTTACAAAAATATCCCCTATTTATATTGTTAGCAGTGTAGTTTTATCCGATTGGTATAAATAATAAGAAAGAAAACCACTTCATAGCAGAGGTGGTTTCGTCGTATTAATTCAGGTCAATTTGCAGCCTGGCTGCAGCCTCATCCATTATCTTGTTCACTTATGCGCAAACTTATGGCAGGAATTACCATTAAACAGCACGATATCACAGATTGCGGAGCGGCCTGTTTAGCATCTGTTGCTTCGCACTATAGACTTCAAATGCCTATAGCCAGGATACGGCAATATGCTGGGACTGATAAGAAAGGAACCAATGTTTTGGGTCTTCTTGAAGCCGCACAAAAATTGGGTTTTGGTGCCAAAGGAGTGAGGGGAGATTTCGACAGCCTTTTTAAAATACCCAAGCCCACAATAGCTCATGTAGTGGTGAAAGATGTATTGCATCATTATATTGTAATCTATGAAGTAAATAAGCGGCATATTACTATTATGGATCCTGCTTTAGGCAGGCTCCAAAAAAAGACGCATAGAGAGTTTCAAAAAGAATGGACAGGGGTTTTGGTGCTCCTGCAACCTGAAGAGAATTTTTCCAGGGGCAATGAAAAAACCTCGGTTTACAAGCGCTTCTGGGTTCTTTTAAAACCGCATAAGTGGGTGCTTCTGCAGGCCTTTGCCGGAGCTGTTGTATACACGCTTTTGGGTTTTTCAACCTCAATTTACATTCAAAAATTAACCGACTTCGTTTTTATTGGTGGCAATACCAGGTTATTAAATCTATTGAGTGTCATAATGCTCCTTTTGCTGGTTTTACAGCTGCTCATTGGGGTATTTAAGGATGTTTTTTTGATAAAATCAGGGCAGCAGATTGATGTTCGCCTTATTCTGGGTTATTACAAACATCTATTAAAACTACCCCAGCAATTCTTTGACACAATGCGCGTTGGTGAAATCATTTCAAGAATTAATGATGCAGTTAAAATCAGAACATTTATCAATGGGGTTTCTTTAAATCTTACTGTAAACGTGCTTATAATTATTTTTTCTTTTGGCATTATGTTTTCGTTCTACTGGAAACTGGCATTAATTATGTTAACCGTTATTCCGGTTTATGCGGCCGTTTATTTTATTGTTAACTCACTAAACAGAAAAACGGAACGAAGGATTATGGAACAATCAGCAGAATTGGAAAGTCAGTTAGTAGAATCCCTTAATGCTGTAGCTACCATTAAAAGATTTGGGCTGGAAAGCTTTGCCAATATTAAGACGGAAACCAAATTTATAAGCTTGTTAAAAACAGCGTATAGCTCAGCATTAAACTCGGTATTCTCCGCTACCGGAAGTGATTCTATTTCCAAACTGTTTACCATCATTCTTTTGTGGAGCGGTTCTTACTTTGTCATAAATAGAAATATTACGCCGGGTGAATTAATGTCTTTTTATGCCATTGTGGGCTATTTTACAGGACCGGTAGCCGGTCTTATCCGATCCAACAGGGAAATACAGAATGCCCTGATTGCAGCAGAGCGCTTATTTGAGATAATGGATCTGGAAAGGGAGGCAGATGAAAACAGAATTCAAATTAAAAAACCAAATCATGGCGATATCCATTTCAAAAATGTCACCTTCAGATATGGCAGCAGGGTTGAGGTTTTTAAAAAATTAAATTTAGTTATCCCCAGGGGTAAAATTACTGCCATAGTAGGGGAAAGTGGCTCCGGAAAATCTACGCTTATATCTTTATTACATAATCTGTATCCCATTCAAAAAGGAACTATTTCCATAGGGAAAATTGATTTAAAACACGTCGACAACGGCAGTCTAAGGGACATAATTTCTGTAGTTCCACAGAAAATAGATTTATTCGCAGGCAACGTTATAGAAAATATTGCAGTTGGTGAATTTGCCCCTGAAATGGAAAGGGTTATTCATATCTGTAAAAGGATTGGCATTTTAGATTTTATCGAAAATCTCCCAAATGGCTTTAATACCTATCTGGGGGAGAATGGCACTACCCTTTCTGGTGGTGAAAAACAACGCATTGCCATTGCAAGGGCCATGTACAAAGAACCGGAAGTTTTAGTATTGGATGAGGCAACCTCCTCTCTGGACAGCAGTTCGGAAAACTATGTCCAAAAGGCGGTTGAAAGCTTCAATAAGACAAACAAAACTGCCGTGATTATAGCCCACAGATTGAGTACGGTTTTCAGGGCCCATAAAATAGTAGTACTAAGCAAGGGCAAAGTAATGGAGCAAGGCTCACATAGTGAGCTTTACAAAAGAAAAGGCATCTACCACAAACTCTGGCAACAACAATTGCCGCAGTCCTTTTAGAATGATAGTTCGCATGATTAAAACAATTGCCTAATTGCGGTTTTCATAAGCCGGTCTGGCAGGCTTTTTAAAGCTGTTATTACTGTTAAGTAATTTCATAACTTCTTTTATACCGGCTTCAAGCTGTGCATCCGTGCCGTTTGCCAATTTTTGAAAATCTTCTACGACCTCTATATCCGCATCTACACCGTGTCCTTCTTTGAACCAGGTGCCATCCGGGTCATACATTCTAAAAGTAGGCACGGTAATGATTCCATTGTCTATTAGATTAGGAGTTCCGGAAATTCCAATCAAACCGCCCCATGTGCGAGTGCCGATAAGTGGTCCAAGGCCTCTCTTTTTAAAATAATCCGGAAAGGCATCTCCTCCGGAACCGCTAAAGCCATTGATAAGCATTACTTTTGGCCCAAAATTACCGGCAGGGGGCCATGACCAGTCGCTGCCATCTCTAACGGCCCAAAAGGCCAAAGGTTTGCGATCCAATAATTCAATAAATCTGTCAGGTATTTGTCCGCCGCTATTGAAACGTTCATCTATGATCATACCTTCTTTATTCATCTGGGCATAAAATTGCCTAACCAGTTCATTTTGACCATCTCGCCCGGTACTGCGTACATAGACGTACCCAATCTTGCCATTGGTTTCCCTGTCTACGCGCCGGCGATTACTTTCTATCCAGGATAAATGTCGCAACCTGGTTTCGGAGTGCATTGGTTTTACAATAATATTTTTAGAATCTATTAGTGACGGACTACTGTTTACAGTGATTTGTACAGCCATATCGGCCAATCCCTGAAATGAAGCAAAAATTGGTTTTGTTGGATCTATGGGCTGGCCATTTACCGCCAGAATGTAATCCCCTTCTTTTACCTCTACACCGGGTTTTTCTAAAGGTGAACGTACTTCTACATCCCAGGGGGCGCCGGAGATTATTTTTTTTATTCTGTAGTGTCCATTTTCCAAGCTAAAATCAGCACCCAAATAACCAACATTCATTCTTTTTCCCCGGCTTATATCGCCACCTCCATTGTAGGTATGAGACGCATTCAACTCTGCGATAAGATCGCCGATAATAATATTTACATCACTTCGCGAACTAGACTGATCTACCAATTGCCCATATTGGGTTTTCATTTTGTTCCAGTCTACCCCATGCATATTTGGATCGTAGAAATAGTCGCGCTCAAAGCGCCATACATCATTAAATAGCTGTTTCCACTCTTCTTTAGGAACCACATTCATTATCATATTTTCCGTAGGGACCGTTTTCTCAATTTTCTGATCAGCTTTAATATCAATTACTGCCAGTTTTTGATCCTGGGTAACCAATACTTTTTTGCCATCTGCAGAAACCTTAAAATTGGTAACATCACGGATTATGGTTTTAACTTCTCTTTCTTTAAAATCATAATAATCAAGCGACTGCTCAATACCTTCGGGAGAACCTGAATTTGGGCGCCGCATAAATAAAAGCTTATCTTCCACGGCCTTTAGATCGCCTAAATTCCCAGGGGCTGCGTCTAACATTTCCACCCGACTCTCAAATCCATCGATATCAATGAGGGTAGGTTCAATCCCTTTTTTGGTTTCTTTATCTTTTTTACTACTCTTCTTATCATCTTCTTTCTCTTCATCCTTTTCTGGCGCTTCTACCTCGTCATTTTTTACTGCCAGCAAAGATTTTTCAGATTTGCTTAAGGTTCCAACGGCTATTTTGCTGGTGTTTGGATAGATAAAAGTATTATCCAGATCTGAATATACCGGCCGGAAGGTCCTATTGGTTCCAAAGAAAAGATGTTTGCCATCTGCGCTAAAGGCCGGAGAAAAATCTGAATAATAACCCGAGGTAAGCTGAGATACTTTTTTGTTTTCCGTGTTATATAGAAATATGGCAGTGGTGGCCATATTATCATTTCTCCTGGAATAAGCAATCCATTTGCTATCCGGGGACCATGTTACGCTAAAATTGCGTAAGACACCTTCGAACATTCTTTTACCTTGATCCACCTTAATTACCTCAGCGGTATTGATATCAATATAATTTATGGTCATAGATTGATCTACATAGACAATTTTTTTACTGTCGGGAGACCAATAAATGGAATAATTGAAGCCACTGGCAAAGTTTGTTATGGTTTTAGGTTGTTTGTTGCCGGTCATGTCGTATATCATCAATTGATATTCACCGGATGCATCGCTCCAGCAAGCCACAGAATTTCCATCAGGGGACCATGCCGGTTTGCGCTCGGCACTACCCGAGGTAGAAGAAATATTAGCAACAAAACCTTCTGTAGCAGGTAAATTGAATAATTCACCCCTTGCCTGAACTATAAGCCTGTTGCCATCCGGCGATAAGGTTGAATTTTGTATAAAGGAAGCAACATTCTTTTGTTCCGGGAGGAGTCCCCTTTGATCTGATATTATCTCAATGTTTAATTCCGTTGTAGTGGCCGAAGTTAAATTGTATAAATACAATTTTCCACCAGCTTCAAAAATAATATCAGAGGAACTGCTTTCCGGAAAAGTAATATCAAAATCTTTAAAATTTGTTAACTGTGAATTAGCCCTTCCGGTTAGATCATATTTCCACAGGTTATTTCGTTTATTGGGACCGTTATCGGACATGTAATAAATTGCATCTCCATTCCACATTGGCAATTCATCATTTGCATTGTTATTGGTTATATTTTCTGTCGCAAACGTAGTGAGATCAAAGACCATAATATCTGCTGCGCGACCACCGCGATACCTTTTCCAATTTCTGTTTACGCGCGATTTGTCCGTATAGGCTATTTTTTGTCCATCCGGCGAAAATGAAGCAAATTGCCCATAGGGGATTGGTAATTTTTCAGGCGATCCTCCGGCTATTGAAATAGTATAAAATTGACTAAAGCTTTGCCGGCCACTTTCTCTTGAGGATGCAAACAGCACATGCTTACCGTCTGGAGTCCATCCAAGAACCCTGTCAGACATGCCATGATAGGTTAGACGCCTGGGAATGCCACCATATGTGTTGATAAGATAAATATCGCTATTTCCATGATAGTTGGCCGTGTAGGCTATCATAGTACCATCCGGAGAAAATCTAGGATAACTTTCAGATCCTTCGGGAGAACTTAACCTACTGGCCAAACCCCCGGATTTTGGGGAAACCCATACATCATCCCCATAAACAAATGTAACATGAGTGTCAGAAACATCGGGATGCTGCATTAAACTCCCGCTAATTTGAGCGCTTGCAAATCCATAAATGAGTAATGCAAATACTAAAACTAAATATGCTTTTTTCATGACTTTGTTGGATTTCGTTTTGATGAATAAGTAAAAATATGGATTACCTGGAAACTGACATGATTTACAAGGTGTTAAATATTCAAAACCTTTGCGGAAAAACTTTGTGCCTGAACCCGGACCTATTGCTATTGGCCATAATTCAGTTCCAAAATATAAAACAGATTCTTAGGATTATCTGCTAAAAGTGAATTGGTTTATGGGAAGTTACAGACCCAAAGAGATACCGGTCACCAGCGCTATTGCACTTATGCCCAAAATAACAAGGACAAGTTTAAGGGCAAATTTAAACCATTTGTCAAATGAGATCCCTGCAATGGCAAGTACAGCCATCAAACCTCCGTTGGTAGGGATAATCAGATCCGTCATTACTGCACCATATTGATAGGCCAAAACACATACCTGCCTTGAAATTCCTATGAGATCAGACAAAGGAGCCAGTATGGGCATAGTTAAAACGGCCTGACCGGAATAGCTGGGCACTACAAAATGCAGAAGCGATTGTGATATCATCATGGAAATGGCCGACATGCTTTTGGGAAGATATTGCATAGGGGTAAAGAGTCCATAAATAATGCTGTCTATAATCATGCCCTGCTCAAGGATTATAGAAATACTGCTCGATAAGCCAACGATCATTGAGGCAAAAATCATGGCTTTAAAACCGTCAATATAGGCCAGGCTAGTGCCATTTACCCCTAGTTTCCCTATTAAGCCTACCACAAGAGCCAGAATAAAAAACTCTGCAGACATTTCATTAAAACCCCAATTGTATTGCAGGATACCTATAATTAAAATAACAAATGCTATTGCTACCAACCCCAGGATTATTGCACTTCGTGTATTCAGGTTCTTTTTTTCAAAAATGTGCTCTTCTTCACTAACAACCTTATTTTTATTGGCATATCTGATTACCATAAACATCCATATGCAAAATGCTATCGCCATAACCACTAGACGGAAACCACTACCCGATAAAAACTCCAGACCTGTCTCTTTTTGGGCGATAACTACTGCAAAAGGGTTAATAGGACTAAATGAGGCTCCCAATATTGCGGAACCATAACTTATTGCCACTGCCACAAACGAATTATAACCCAGTCTGGATGATAAATATAAAAGCACTGGGGTCATGGCAATAATTTCCTCCTGCAACCCACTTAATGCACCCCCTGCAAGAAAAGCCAGGGAAACCACAATCAGAGCTATTTCTTCCTTTCCCTGTAAGAGCATCGTTAGAAATTCAATGCCATCCTTTAAAGCTCCGGTTCTTTCTATGACATAAAAACTTCCTCCAATTAATAATATAAGTGCAATTAAATCCGCTCTATTGATAAACCCTTCCGGGATAGACATAAAAGTATCCCAAAGGGAAACAGATGGCGCATCTATCTCCTGATAGGAGTCGTTTACAACAACAAGCTGATTGGTTGCCGGATTAAGAACCCTTTGGTATTCGCCCTGAGGAATGATGTAGGTCAAGATTGCGGCAAATAGAATAAACCCGATCATAATGACAAGGGCATTCGGAAACTTTTTCATTACAAGGGAGGTTTTAGGTTGATTTACCACGGAAAGTTAGCGATTAAAATTTTTGTTTTTTAAAGTTGGCACGAAACATCCGGGGATTCCGGCTAATCTAAAATTGTAGTTGCAAATGGATCAGAGGAAGTTCAAAGCCATAGTATGTTGAAATTTAATTGATTATATTTAAGAAAGCTGAAAATGGCAGTATGAAAAGCCAAACAAAACTTATCTTTCTTCTTATCGTTAATTTGACGTTCGGTCATTTTTTGCTACCTCAGGAAGCTATTGGCACTGATTTTAAGGAAACCACAACATTATTTAAGGATCAGGAACAATTGGCTTTAAAACTAAAATTCTCTGCCAAAAACCTTAGAGCACAAACCAATGACAGCACCTATATGACTTCTGTGCTTTGGTACAAGGGTAAACAAAAACTATGGGACTCCATTAATATGAAGCTTAGAGCCCGTGGTAATTTCAGGCGTAATAACTGTTATTATGTTCCCTTGCGCATCAAACTAAAAAAATCTGAAGCAAAAGGGACACCCTTTGCGGGAAACAAAAAACTGAAGGTTGTGCTGCCATGCCTGGAGGGAAGAAATGGAAATGACTATGTTCTGAAAGAGTATTTGGCCTATAAGCTATTTGAAGTAATTTCACCTTATCATTTCAAAACCAGATTGGTGGACGTTGAATTTCTTGAAGAGAGAGGACAACGAATAAAGGAACACCAGGTCCAGGGCTTTTTAATTGAGGATATTGATAATGTAGCAGAGCGTGTAAATGGAAAGCAGATTAAAAGGGTTATCCACCCCTTACAGCATGATGCTGTTTTTGCTGTAGAAAATGCATTTTTTGAATACATGATAGGAAACACAGACTATTCTACAAGAGTTCAACACAATCAGCGACTTTTGTTTATTGATGATAAGATTATTTCGGTTCCTTACGATTTTGATATGTCAGGGTTGGTGAATACGCATTACGCAACAGTGTCTAATATTCAGAACATACCTGTACAAATAGATCATGTTACACAGCGGGCGTATAAAGGGTATATGAGGGATGAAGAAGTATTTCAAATGGTACGTCAGATCTACCTCGATAAAAAGGAACGAATTTTTGCCACAATTGACAGTTTGAAAACCTACTTCCGGGATCCGGCTCAGCTATCCATGGCCGAAGAGTATATAGCATCTTTTTTTAAAATTCTGGAGGATGATAAAAAATTCGAAAGAAATATAATAGACCGCATCAGGGTTAAATAATTACTTTCATGTAAATAAAAAGGGATTGAGCAATTAGGTGTATCTTCCCGACATTAATTTTAAGTAAGGCTTTCTGATTTAAGGGAAGTCTTTTTTACTAAACAACCAAACCAACTGATATGAATGAAATAACCAACCAACTTGGCCCTGTTACGGGCGCTGAACGAATAAAATCTCTTGATGTCCTAAGAGGCGTTGCCCTTCTGGGAATTTTGTTAATGAACATTACGGGTTTTGGCCTGGTATTTTGGGCCTATGAAGACCCTACTATACAGGGAGGGTATGAAGGTTACAACCTTTATGTCTGGATTATGAACAATATGTTTTTCGAGGGCACCATGAGAGCTATGTTCTCCATGCTCTTTGGTGTAGGGATGGTGCTCATGACCTCAAGAATGATCAATAAAGGTGGAGGTCTTGAGGTAGCCGATATTTACTATCGAAGAACCATATGGTTGCTTATTTTTGGAATCATCCACGGGTATCTGATTTTATGGGTTGGTGATATCTTATTTGCATATGGCCTCTATGGTCTGTTTCTATTTCCATTTAGAAACACTTCCCCCAAAAAGTTGATTATAGCCGCCGCCGCCCTTACACTAATTGGAGTTGCTTTGGCAAGCTATAGCTATTCTAAAGACATGAAATATGAGGAACAATATACCATGGCGCAGTCTTACGATGATGAATCGGATATTCCTGAGGATATAAAAAACGGGAAAGAAGCCTGGGAAGCAATAGTGTCTGACATGAAAACTCCTGAAGCAAAAGTGCAGGAAGATACGGCTAGCATGCATAAGGGCTATATTGATATTGTCTTGTTTCTCGCCCCTGTAAACAGGTTAATACAAAGCACTTTTAATTACGATTATAATCCCTGGGACATACTGGCCATGATGTTATTGGGAATAGCCTTGTATAAACTAAGAGTAATTACGGCAGAGCTAAGTTATAAATCCTACCTTATAATGTCACTTATTGGTTATGGGGTTGGTCTTTCTGTAAATTACTATGAGACCATGCTAATTCTGAATGATAATTTCTCTGTTCTCTCATTCCATAAGGCAAAACTCACATATGCTATAGGGAGAATAGCAGTTTCTTTTGGTCATATAGGACTGGTTATGATTTTTTGCAAATTAAACATCATTGGGTTTTTAAAAAAGTCACTAGCCGCGGTTGGCCGCATGGCACTAACCAACTACATTATGCACTCGGTTATTTGTGCAATAATTTTTACAGGAATAGGATTTTCTATGTTTGGAGAATTACAGCGCTATGAGCTGTATTATGTGGTGGTTTCAATTTGGATTTTTCAGTTGATAATTAGTCCAATATGGCTAAAATATTATAGGTTTGGACCGTTGGAATGGCTTTGGAGGTCACTCACCTACAAACAAATACAACCATTTAAAAGGCAGATTCCAAAATAATTTTCAGTAGAAGGGGAGTTTATCAGACTTCCCTTAATTTTTCAAATCTATAAGTATATTTTGACGTTTTTGGATATCTAGTTATCCTTTAGCTCGGCATCTATCAACGCCAAAATTTCATCGATTTCTGCGATGCCGGATTTATAGGTTTGATCTTTTTCTGTCATGGCCTGAAGCAATAAGTGGGTCAGGTTTTGAAATTCCACAGAGTAAATTTGTTCAGGATCAGTTACTTCAGGGATTTTTTTCACCCGGTCTTCATTCCAGTTATCTACCTGAAAAGCAAGTAAAATCCCGATCATTACCAGTAAAATTTCACCAATGGCGTAGAGCAGGTATTTTTTTAGGTTCTTTTAATGAATCAATTGCTGCCTGAACCCTCTGAATAATTTTATGGTGTATTTTATATTTAAGTTCATCTAATGAATGCCAATCTTTAGGAAATTACTAAAGTATTTTTGAGAACCAAAATTTTGTTGGATGGTTTCTTTTTATTGTTCTGCATGGCAAAATCAAGAATAATGAAATTTTAGGGCGGATAATTTTACCGGGTAAAGAAAAGACTGCGTTCGGACAATAAAAGCATGGATTCATCCCACCTGGTTTTGATTGCGCCTTTAAAGATTATATCCTTGAAGTACATTCCATTGTAGGAACTTTTAATTATTACTATTAACCAATTAATGAAACACATGAAAAAAGCTATTTTTTTATTTACCGCTATTGTACTTTTGGCGAGTTGCCAGGAAAAGGTACAGGAACCACCAGCGCCTATGCCCGATCCAAATATGGTAATATTCCTTAAGAATGTAGAAACCACCAAGGCATTTTTGGAAGCATTTTCTAATAATGATTCCCTCAACTTTGGGCAATATGTTACCGATGATTTTATCTGGTCACCGCCCAGTGTGGGGAGCGACTCTTTGCCCAGAGCAACCTGGGAAGAGGCTATGAAAGGTTTTATGAAAGCGTATAACAACAAAGAACTAACAGACGCGCAGTATTTTGCGGGCTTGGGGGAGGATCAAAAACCCAATGGAGATGTTCGTGTTTACGGACTTTGGAAATCGGTAAATGCCGAAACGGGAAAAGATTCCAGATTAAAATGGTACTCTGTCCTCTTTTTTAATGAAGAAGGCAAAATTACACACCAGGCAGAATGGTATGACACAGCTGATCTGACAAAAGAATTTTAGCAATGCTTCGTATTTTCCATGGGTATAATGACCCTGGAAGTTTTTTACAATGAAAAATCCGATTTATTTAGAAATAAGTCGGATTTTTCAATTTTGGTGTTTGCAATAAAAAAAAACACCATGCTTGCCTAATCAAGGGCAGATTCAATATCTATCCCCGCTTCCAGGAGGATATTAAAAACAAGACGGTATTCGTCTTCGCTGAATTCCCCGTCGGCATTGGCCATCTCACTTAACATTACGCCTAATGCATGTTTTTTATTCTCTGGCATGGCTTTCAACACTTCCATGCACTCTTTGGCGGTAATTTTCCTGGCTTCTTCTATCAGAATTCGGTCAAATTTAAGAATATCCATTAATTGTGTCAGGAAGTCGATTTCACTTTTACTGACTTTTCCATCTACCAGAATAACCTCATCAATGGCTTTTACTATGGCTAGTTTCTCAGCTAAATTAAATTTCATTATTTCTCTTTCTACAGTTGATATGATTATTTTTTGCTAAAAATTGGGTAATACAAGGTAATCAAAAAAAGTCATTTGTACATCCTTTTTAAAGGCTTTCTATAAGGCAGAATACTAAAAAATGTTTCGTACCTTTTGTAATGAAAATATACAAGAGCAAGGCATGACAAATAAATTCTTTACCCCGTGGGCGGCAATCTTGCTTTGTATATTCTTTCCTTTAGGCTGCAACAATCAAAAACCTAATGAGGACGAAAGAAATAGGGCTGCTATTGAGGGTGAAACATCATTTACAGATGCAGAATTGTTAGATATGGTCCAGGAACAGACTTTTAATTATTTCTGGGACGGGGCAGAACCTGTTTCTGGGCTTGCCAGGGAACGTCTTCATACAGACAACAACTACCCTGACCATTCAAAAGATATTATAACATCCGGCGGATCCGGATTTGGATTAATGGCCATTCTTGTAGGTATTGAGCGGGGTTTTATCAGCAGGGAAGATGCCGTTGAGCGATATACAAAAATCATTGATTTCCTTGAGAATGCCGATCGGTTTCATGGTGCATGGCCGCATTGGCTAAATCCCGATGGTACGGTTTATCCTTTTAGTCCCGCTGATAATGGTGGCGACCTGGTTGAAACGGCCTTTTTGGTACAGGGTTTGCTAACCGTTAAGGAGTATCTGAATGAATCTGAACCACAGGAAAAAGAACTGGCAACAAGGATTACGAAACTATGGGAAGAAGTAGAATGGGATTGGTACACAAGGGGAGGAGAACAGGTCCTTTATTGGCATTGGAGTCCACAATATGGATGGGAAATGAATTTCCCGATTGGCGGTTACAATGAATGTCTTATCGTTTATATTTTGGCCGCAGCATCTCCAACCCACGGAATAGAGAAAGAAGTATATGAGAACGGATGGGCCAGGGCAGGCGCTATTCTTAACGACACTACCTTTTATGGACTGGAGACGGAGCTAGACCATTATGAGTTCAGTAATCAGCCGGTAGGACCATTGTTTTGGGCACATTATTCTTACTTAGGACTGGATCCTAAAGGCCTGCAAGACCAATTTGCTGATTATTGGAAATTAAATACAAATCATGCATCAATCCATTATGCATATTGTTTGGATAATCCTTTGAATTTTGACGGATATGGTAAAAATCAATGGGGGTTAACCTCCAGTTATTCAATGACCGGTTATGCAGCGCACCAACCAACAAATGACCTGGGAGTTATTTCGCCCACAGCAGCCTTGTCTTCAATGCCATATACTCCGGAACAAAGTACAGACTTTTTAAGACAATTGTATACCAAACAGGATTCACTGATAGGAAAATACGGACCATATGATGCCTATAGTAATACGCATAATTGGTATGTTCCCAGGTACCTGGCTATAGATCAGGGGCCTATACCGGTAATGATAGAGAACCACCGGTCTGGTCTCCTATGGAATTTATTCATGAATAATGAAGATGTGCAAAACGGCCTGAAAAAGTTGAATTTCTCTAGTCCTTATTTGCAATAAACATTCAACCTATGATACAAAGAAGCCTTATAATCCTCGTGCTGTTTCTATTTATGGAACTAAATTTATATGCGCAGAACTTAACCGTTGTCTCTTATAACATTCGTTTGGATGTTGCATCTGATAGCCTGAACCGCTGGGATAACAGAAAGGACTTTTTAATCGGTCAGCTCAACTTTCACGAACCCGAAGTTTTCGGAATCCAGGAAGGCTTGCTCCATCAGCTTGAAGAAATTAAGAATGGAATGCCGGGTTACAGCTATCTGGGAAAAGGGCGGGAGGACGGACTTAAAAATGGCGAGTTTTCTGCAATTTTTTACAATACTGAAAAGTTGGAATTGCTTGATGAAAACACTTTCTGGCTTTCCGGAACACCCGAATTGCCTTCAAAAGGATGGGATGCTGCCATAAAGCGAGTCTGTACTTATGGTTTATTCAAAGCTAAAAACAGTTCTCAAAACTTTTGGGTATTTAACACACATTTTGACCATATTGGAGAGGAGGCCAGAAAGGAAAGCGTCTTCCTGATTATGGAAAAAATACGAGAATTAAATAAGCAGAATTTACCGGTAATACTAACTGGTGATCTTAACCTGGAACCAGATCACCCCAGTATTTTATTACTTTCCAGCGCAATGCAGGATAGCCATCTCCTTGCCGGAGATAAGGCTTTTGGCCCTGATGGAACGTTTAATGGCTTTAATTTTTCAGAACCCATAACACGGAGAATAGATTATATATTCATTTCCAAAACTGGATTCCAGTTTCATAAATATGCCATTTTAAGTGATTCTAAAGATTTGAGATACCCTTCAGATCATTTCCCGGTGCTTGTAAAATTATCATTTACCGAAACAGAATGAGGATAGCCCCTATAGCGGTTAAAATAAGGATCAATTTTCTGTAAAATTTTTCACGGATAACTTTTACCAGTCGCACACCTATAAATAACCCCAATATGATACCTGGGATGAGCTTTAAATCTATCATCAATGTTTCCCGGCTAATTGTTTTCCATACAAAAATGTGAAAGGGGAGTTTAATGGCATTTACAATGAGAAACAGCCACGCCGCCGTTCCTATAAATACATTTTTAGGCAGTCGCATGGCCAAAAAATAGATATTCGAAAATGCTCCGGCTAAATTGCCTATCATAGTGGTAATACCAGCCAATACACCCATAAAACCTCCAAAAGCCCAATGTGATGGGACCGATTTTGATTTACGCAGATCCCACCAGTACATAAGCAATACACTTACCAGAATTATAGCAGACATTCCAAATTTAAAAGTCCTTTCCGGAAGGTTATTTCCAATCAGGACCCCTATTAATAAACCAAAAATCATCCAGGGCAGAAAGCGTAATATATATTTCCATTGTGCATGCCTGTTATAGTAAATCACCGCAAAAACATCACCCACCAATAGCAGAGGGACAATAAGACCTGTTGATTCTTTTGCTCCAAAGGCCAGAGCCATAAGGGTAACAATAATAATGGCTATGCCTTTAAGTCCGGCCTTAGAGATACCCAAGATTACGGAAGCAGAAAAAGCCAATATCCAGGTGGTGGTTGTGATTTCCAAAATAGAATGTTAAAGTGATTCGGTGGTTTATGGAACAAAAAACAAATGTATCCTAAAAAATAATATCTTTATGCCAAGACCAAAACCAAACTATGGAACTAAGCGCACTAGACTATTCATTTATAATTGTATTTTTCTCAATTGTTCTACTTATAGGGATTCTTGTTTCAAAAAAATCCGGAAAAAACACATCAGAGTTTTTCTTATCCGGCCGGACTATGCCCTGGTGGCTATTGGGACTGTCTATGGTGGCAACCACATTTTCCACAGATACTCCGAATCTGGTTACAGATATTGTAAGAACAAATGGCGTTTCAGGGAATTGGGTCTGGTGGGCCTTTCTTATCACCGGTCTGTTAACAGTATTTGTATATGCCAAGCTTTGGAGAAAATCTAATGTAAATACAGATCTGGAATTTTATGAAATACGATATGGCGGAGCTCCGGCAAGATTTTTAAGAAAGTTTCGGGCTATTTACCTTGGGGTTATTTTTAATGTGATCACCATGTCTGCGGTTACACTTGCAGCTATTAAAATTGGGGGAATAATGCTTGGACTTGAACCCTGGCAGACCGTAATAAGCGCAGGATTAATTACGGTGACTTTTAGTGCGCTAGGAGGTTTTAAAGGGGTTGTTTATACAGATTTTTTATTGTTTTTTGTTGCAATGGGAGGTGCAATCGGAGCGGCCTATTATTTGGTAAATCTACCCGAAGTAGGTGGTATTGAAGCAGTTATGGCCAATGAAAATGTCAAAGATAAACTGAATATCCTACCAGATTTTAGCAATAAGCAAGCATTAATAACCCTTTTTATTATACCCCTGGCGGTACAATGGTGGAGTTCCTGGTACCCGGGTGCAGAACCAGGCGGTGGAGGTTATATTGCGCAAAGAATGCTGGCAGCCAAAAATGAAAACCATGCTATTGGTGCAACCTTTTTCTTTAACATAATGCATTATGCATTGCGGCCCTGGCCATGGATTCTTGTGGCTTTAGCTTCACTAGTGGTTTATCCGGATATTGCCAGTATTCATGAAGCATTCCCAAACATGGCAGATGATAAATTAGGACATGATTTGGCTTATTCTGCCATGCTTACGAAATTACCTAGTGGACTTCTGGGCTTGGTTTTGGCTTCTTTAATTGCTGCCTACATGAGTACAATTTCTACTCAGTTAAACTGGGGCTCATCTTATATTGTCTATGATTTTTATAAACAACAGATAAATCCAAAGGCTTCAGAAAAAAGATTGGTTGCAGTGGGTAGATTGTCTACGGTAGCTCTTATGGTATTCAGTGCTCTTCTTGCATTGCTACTGCAAAATGCACTTCAATTATTTGAAGTATTGTTGGTTTTTGGCGCAGGAACAGGGTTAATTTTCATTTTGAGATGGTTCTGGTGGCGCATAAATGCGTGGAGTGAGATTACTGCAATGTTTGCTTCCGGAATAATATCTATTGTTCTTAAGCTTACTGCAATAGGGCCATTCTTATTTGCTGCAGATACCGGTGTCTTTCCGGATTGGTCTGAGTATATTTTTGTTGTATTAATAACTACAATCATATGGCTCGCGGCTACCTTTATGACTCAGCCAGAATCCAAGATGGTCTTAAGAGAATTCTATAAAAAAATTCAACCCGGAGGCCCCGGCTGGAAGAAAGTTATTAATGAAGCAAATTCAGATGGGGTTGCCATTGCCGATCCTGATGAAAAGTGGAGTGTTCCTCAAGGTATTTCCGCTATGGTTTTGGGATGTGTACTTATTTATACCTGCATGTTTGCCACTGGTTATTGGATTTACGGGGAGATTAAGCAGGCTTCCATATTAACGGTAATAGCAATTGTTTCCGGCATTTTATTGGCTCGGGTCTGGAACCGAATGAAAGAAAATATTTTATAGAATTATGAAAGAACGAATCGTTTCTGTCGATATTTTTCGTGGCCTTACCATCGTCCTCATGATTTTGGTAAACACACCCGGAACATGGTCCAATGTGTATGCTCCTTTTTTACATGCCGAATGGCATGGCTATACACCTACAGATCTGGTTTTTCCATTTTTTCTTTTTATAGTAGGAACTTCCATAGCATTTGCATATAGTAATAAAACAACAAGCTCTTCTACCTACAGGAAAATCACCATAAGAACCTTGAAATTAATAGGTTTAGGCCTTTTTCTGGGAGCCTTCACAATCCATTTTCCTTTTATTAAGGATTTCGAAAGTATCAGGTTTCCTGGTGTTCTGCAGCGGATAGGGGTAGTATTCTTTTTTGCGGCAATTTTATTTATAAATTTTAACTGGAAGGCACTTCTCGGTATTTGTATAGCATTAATGTTAGGGTATTGGATATGGATGGGATTTATTCCTTTAAATGGGATGGAGCCAACATTTGAGAGAGCACCAAATAACTGGGCTAACTATATAGACCTGAATGTATTTGGCACCCATATGTACAAAGATGATTATGACCCCGAAGGATTATTAAGTACACTGCCTTCAATAGCGACTTCTTTGATGGGCATTTTTACCGGGTTAATTCTTTTGTCGAAAAGAACCCAAAAGGAATTTCTTCTATTAGGAATGGGAGCTGTTTTAGTAATTGCAGGCCATCTGTGGGACCTTGTATTTCCTATTAATAAGGCGCTTTGGAGTAGCAGTTTTGTTTTGGTTACTGCAGGTTGGGCTAATATATTTTTGGCCTTAATTTATTATTTGACGGATGTTAAGGGGCTTAAATTCGGCAGTATTTTCCGATATGCAGGGTCTAATGCAATTACGGTTTATTTTTTGTCAAGCTTTGTTACCAAAATATTCTATTCAATAGAAATTAATGAACAAACAACGCTTCATCAGTGGCTGTTTCAGAATATTTACCTTTACGATTTTATGTCGGTTGAGTTGTCTTCACTCCTTTATGGATTAACTGTAGTTTCCTTCTATTTGCTCTTGGCGTATGCAATGTACAGACGTAAAATATTCATAAAGGTTTAAAATTTCAGGCACTAACTTAAATTTATAGGGAACTTTAAAAAATATTTTCCAATCAGGATTGTAATTCCAGATAACGGGCAACGTACTTGCCAATTACATCAAATTCTAGATTAACAATACTTCCAATTTCATATTCTTTAAATCGGGTATGCTCGTAGGTGTAGGGAATAATTGCCACACTAAAGGCGTTTTTTTCAGAATTAACGACTGTTAGGCTTACCCCGTCGACAGTTATAGATCCCTTTTCTATTGTTATATTGTTATGTTTCGGATCGTACTCAAAAGAGAACAGCCAGCTACCATTATTGCGGATTATTTTTTTGCAAACAGCTGTTTGATCTACATGGCCCTGAACAAGGTGGCCATCTAATCTGGAGCCCATAACCATGGCACGTTCCAGGTTAACCACCTGCCCCTCTTTTAATTCTGATAGGTTTGTCTTTTGCAATGTTTCGTCAATGGCTGTAACCGTATAATAGGGGGTGTCCTTTTCTACTACGGTCAGGCATACTCCATTGTGCGATACACTTTGGTCTATTTTTAACTCTTCAGTTATAGATGAGCTAACTGTTATATGAAGATTCCCTCCTTCTTTTCGCAATCTGTGAATTTTGCCTAAAGTTTCAATTATTCCTGTAAACATGTATCGTTTAAAATAAGTAGTTTTGCTTGGTAAAAGTAGAAATAAAGAGTTTGATAACATGGATGAATTGAAAAAAATCAGGGTTGGGATTTCCATAGGGGATTTAAATGGCATAGGAGGTGAAGTAGTCCTGAAAACATTCGAGGATTCCAGGATGACAGATTTTTGCACCCCTATTATTTTTGCTTCAAACAAGACTATCTCGAAATGGAAGAACGATTTTGGGATAGATATTAACTACAATGGTGTCAAGGACGCCAAGAAAGCTATAGCAGGGAAAGTCAATGTGGTAAATGTGTGGAACGACAACCCAATGGTCAGCTATGGACAAGCGACTGAAGAAAGTGGCGCTTATGCTTTAAAATCGCTTCGGACCGCTGTCAGGGCTCTAAAAAATAATGAGATAGATGTGCTGGTTACGGCTCCGATAAATAAAAAAAACATACAAACCGAAGAATTTAACTTTCCTGGTCACACGGATTACCTGGCGAGCGAGTTGGAAGGGGAAAGTTTAATGTTTATGGTTACGGAGAATCTGAGAATTGGATTGCTCACAGATCATCTGGCTGTTAAGGATGTTCCTGAAGCCATTACTCCTGAACTTATTCGAAATAAAATCCGGATTATGGAAAATACCCTAAAAATGGATTTTGGTATACGTAAACCCAAGATTGCTCTTTTGGGAATTAATCCCCACAGTGGAGATAACGGGGTTATTGGGAAGGAGGATGATGAAGTATTAAAGCCGGTTATTCGCGAATTATCAAATGAGGGGCATTTGGTTTACGGCCCGTATGCGGCTGATAGTTTTTTTGGATCTGAAGCATATAGAAGTTTTGACGCAATTCTTGCAGCGTATCATGATCAGGGCTTAATTCCCTTTAAAACGCTCTCCTTTGGTAAGGGGGTTAATTTTACGGCTGGTTTGTCAAAAGTGCGCACATCTCCTGATCATGGAACAGCTTATGAAATAGCTGGTAAAGGAGAGGCGGACCCTGCTTCTTTTAAGGAAGCGGTTTTTATGGCAATAAATATATTCAGAAAAAGGAAAGAGTTTCAAAAGCTCATGAAAAACCCATTGCAAAAACAAAAAATGAAACGTTGACCAAACGAATACACCCCCATTTGTTAACAGGATATTAGCTGGGAAATATATTTTTATTTTAATTGGGGTTTTAGAAAAAAAAAGTATCTTTGCACGCCTTAAACTAGTGTATAACGTCATGAAGAATAAGGAATACAGCATTCCTTTTGCAGGATTAAAACAAGGTAAACACAAGTTTGAATATCATATAGATAATACGTTCTTTGAATCTTTTGATTACCATGAATTTAACGATGCGGCCATTGGGCTGAACATTGTGTTGGAAAAAATGGCTACGGTTCTCGAACTTGAAATGAAAACAAAGGGCATAGTAAATCTGCATTGTGATCTTACTAATGAGCCTTTCGATCAGAAAACAGAAGCTTCTTTGAAACTTTTGGTAAAGTTCGGGGAAAGCTATAACGATGAGGATGATGAAATACTCATTCTTCCACACGGGGAACATCAGGTAAATATTGCACAATACATTTACGAAATGATAGTATTGTCAGTGCCATCCAAACGCATTCACCCCGGTGTTTTAGACGGGACATTAAATTCGGAAGCATTAAAAAAGCTTGAAGAATTGCGACCAAAAGAGAATAAGAAGGATAAGAATAAAATAGATCCCAGATGGGAGGTTTTAAAAAAATTACTAACGGATAAATAGATTACAAAATGGCACATCCTAAAAGGAAAATATCCAGGACAAGAAGAGATAAAAGAAGAACTCATTATAAGGCTGTTGCGCCTACTCTTGCAAAGGATCCAACTACAGGAGAATTGCACCTTTATCACAGAGCACATTGGCACGAAGGTAAATTGTATTACCGCGGGCAGGTTCTGATTGATAAGGCAGAAGAAGAAACAGTATAGTGTACCTGGCTGTAATTTTAAACTCCCACTTATGATTGATTGGGAGTTTTTTTATGGAGTAGACCAAAATTCTTAAATATTGGCTTTTTGGATAAAAAGTCCTAAAAATTGACTATTTTTCACGGATTTTCGACCATTTTTTTAAGGTTTCTTGATATAAACCAAACTTAGCATGGGTAGAATAACAGCAGCAATTACAGCTGTAGGGGCATACTTACCAGACTTCAGGTTAACCAATAAAATATTGGAAACTATGGTTGATACTACGGATGAGTGGATAACCACCAGAACAGGAATTAAAGAAAGAAGAATTCTAAAAGATAAAGATAAAGGTACTTCCTACCTGGCTATTAAAGCAGCAGAAAACCTGATAAGCAAGTCTAATTTGGACCCGGCAGAAATTGATCTGGTAATTGTTGGAACAGCAACACCTGATTTACCGGTTGCTTCTACAGCGGCGTATGTTGCAACAAAGATAGGCGCTGTGAACGCCTTTTCTTTTGATATGCAGGCCGCCTGTTCAAACTTTCTATATGGCATGTCTACAGCAGCACGCTATATTGAATCCGGGAAGTATAAAAAGGTCCTTTTGATAGGAGCCGATAAAATGTCTTCTATCCTCGATTACACAGATAGAACTACCTGTATTATTTTTGGGGATGGGGCGGGTGCGGTTCTCTTCGAGCCAAATTTTGAGGGATTGGGCCTGCAGGATGAATATTTGAGATCTGATGGTTCAGGCAGAGAATTTTTGAGGATTGAAGCGGGGGGCTCTTTAATGCCTTCCTCCGAAGAAACCGTTAAAAATAAATTACACTATGTTTATCAGGACGGAAAATCGGTTTTTAAATTTGCCGTTTCAAATATGGCAGATGTGGCCGCAAAAATAATGGAACGAAATAACCTTACACATGACGATGTAGATTGGTTAATACCACATCAGGCGAATAAGAGAATAATTGATGCCACTGCAAAAAGAATGGAATTGGAAGACTCGAAGGTGATGATGAATATAGAAAGATATGGTAATACAACTTCGGCAACATTACCATTATTACTTTCTGATTACGAATCGAAACTAAAAAAAGGCGATAACCTGGTATTTGCGGCTTTTGGTGGCGGATTTACCTGGGGATCCATATACTTAAAATGGGCATATAACAGCAATAACGAATCAAAATAGAATTCCATGGATATAAAAGAAATTCAAAGTTTAATAAAATTTGTAGCCAAATCGGGCGCTAGTGAAGTGAAACTTGAAACCGATGAAATCAAAATAACCATCAGGACCGGGGCATTGAACACACAACCGGAATCTACTACCTATGTGCAGCAAATACCTGTAAGCGCTGCACCTGCGGCTCCATCTTTGGCGCCTGCACCGGTATCCGGCGCAGAAGCTTCTGCTGAAGCCAGTGCAGATGCTTCTGGCAAAGAAGAAGACTCCAAATACATAACCATTAAATCGCCTATTATTGGTACTTTTTATAGAAAACCATCTCCAGACAAACCTCCATTTGTTGAGGTTGGGGCTAATATATCACAGGGCGATGTATTGTGTGTAATTGAGGCAATGAAATTATTCAATGATATAGAATCTGAAGTTTCAGGTAAAATAATAAAAGTGTTAGTTGAGGATTCTTCTCCAGTGGAGTTTGACCAACCTTTATTTCTGGTAGATCCCTCATAAAAATTAGTTATAAGGTCTTGTTATCAACACACATTTAAGTATTTGATTTAGGCGTAATAAGAATCTTTTAGTAAAAACTATGTTCAAAAAAATACTAATTGCAAACCGGGGCGAGATAGCCTTGCGCATTATAAGGACCTGCAAGGAGATGGGCATTAAAACTGTGGCCGTGTACTCAAAAGCAGATGAGGAGAGTTTGCATGTGCGATTTGCAGATGAGGCAGTTTGTATTGGCCCGGCGCCCAGTAACCAATCCTATTTGAAAATACCCAATATTATTGCAGCGGCAGAAATTACTAATGCGGATGCAATTCATCCGGGCTACGGATTTCTATCTGAAAATTCAAAGTTTTCTAAAATTTGTGCCGAGCATGAAATTAAATTTATTGGCGCTTCCGGGGAACATATTGATAAAATGGGAGATAAGGCCACGGCCAAAGCTACCATGAAAAAGGCAGGAGTACCTACTATTCCGGGTTCAGAAGGTTTGCTGAAAGATGTTAGCCATGCGAAAAAGGAAGCAAAGAAAATGGGTTACCCTGTTATGTTAAAGGCAACCGCCGGTGGTGGTGGTAAAGGGATGAGGGCAGTATGGAAAGAAGAGAATATTGAAGCGGCTTTTGAAAGTGCGGTACAGGAAGCAACAGCTGCCTTTGGCAATGGCGCGATGTATATGGAAAAACTTATTGAAGAACCAAGGCATATAGAAATCCAGATTATTGGCGACCAATATGGGAATGCATGTCACCTTTCAGAACGGGATTGTTCTATCCAGCGAAGGCATCAGAAACTTACTGAAGAAACCCCGTCCCCTTTTATGACAGATAACCTGAGGGAGAATATGGGTAATGCTGCAGTTAAAGCGGCCGAGTATATTAAATATGAAGGTGCAGGTACCGTAGAATTCCTTGTGGATAAGCATCGTGAATTTTATTTTATGGAAATGAATACACGTATTCAGGTAGAACATCCAATTACTGAACAAGTGGTAGACTATGACCTTATAAGGGAACAGATTCTGGTAGCAGGGGGAGTGCCAATTTCCGGCAAGAATTATTTCCCCAAACTTCACGCAATTGAATGCAGAATTAATGCAGAAGATCCCTATAATGATTTCAGGCCTTCACCCGGCAAAATAACTACATTGCATACTCCCGGAGGTCACGGCATACGATTAGACACCCATGTTTACAGTGGATATACAATTCCACCAAACTATGATTCAATGATTGCCAAACTAATTACATCTGCGCAGACAAGGGAGGAGGCAATTAATAAAATGAAACGGGCTTTGGACGAATTTGTAATTGAGGGAATAGCAACTACGATACCTTTTCACAGGCAATTAATGGATCATCCGGATTATCTGGCGGGGAATTATACTACTAAATTCATGGAAGATTTTAAGATGGATCCAAAACCAAAAGAATAGAATAAAACTCCGGCCAATGTCGGAGTTTTTTATAAAACTATGAATCTTAGTTATTGGGAATATAAAACATGGTTGTCCAACATTGATTTTACGATTGTCGGAAGCGGGATTGTTGGCCTTAATTGCGCATATTATTTAAGTAAAAAATATCCAAAAGCGAAAATTCTAATTCTTGAAAAAGGTATATTACCTCAGGGCGCAAGTACTAAAAATGCCGGATTTGCCTGCTTTGGCAGCATCTCAGAAATTGTTAGCGACCTTAAAAGCCATACTGAAGAGGAAGTAGTGGATCTGGTGAGGAACAGATGGGAAGGAATTCAGCTATTACGAAATACACTGGGTGACTCCAGAATAGATTTTCAACAACATGGAGGGCATGAACTTTTTTTAGAGAAAGACACAGAACTATTTAATGAGTGTTGTGAAGCACTGGGAAGCGTAAATAAATTGCTGGAAACAGTTTACAGCGAAGAAGCATATTATTTGCATCCCAACAATTTTGATTTTGGCAGGATCCATAAAAATTATATCTCCAGTAGGTTTGAAGCTCAAATTAATACAGGGACTATGATGAATTCTTTGTTGTCATTGGTTCGTCGTTCCGGGGCTAATATTTTAAATTCTGTTGAGGTTACTTCCCTCGAGGATGGTCAGGGTAGTGTAAAAGTTTGCACAAATCAATTTGAGTTTAAGACAAGAAAACTTATAATAGCAACAAATGGATTTGCCAATCAGCTTTTAGATCAGGAAGTGAAGCCGGCCAGGGCACAGGTGCTGATAACAAAACCCATTAATAACCTTAAAATTAAAGGGACTTTTCATTTGGATGAGGGTTTTTATTATTTTAGAAATATTGAAAATCGCATACTTTTGGGAGGGGGGCGAAATCTGGATTTTAAAACGGAAGAAACATCAGAATTTGGACAAACAGAACTTATTCAGAATCAACTGGAAGCCATGTTGCATGAAATCATTTTACCCAACACAGAATTTCAGATTGAGCACAGATGGAGCGGTATTATGGGGATAGGTAATAAAAAGAAACCGATTGTAAAGCAACTTTCCGATAATTTACTTTGTGGTGTAAGGCTCGGAGGTATGGGGATAGCTATTGGAAGTTTAGTTGGAAAAAATTTAGCTGATTTAAGCTGATATGAATATTTCGTTAGCGATAAAGCATGAATTACGAAGATTTTGTGAATCATTCGCGGAGGAAAGGATTTGCCGTATAAAAAATACCATTGATGACTTAAACGATTCCCTCAATTCGGAGACCAAAAGTAGCGCCGGTGATAAGCATGAGACTGGAAGGGCTATGATTCAACTTGAAAGGGAGAAACTCGGCCATCGGCTATATGAAGCCGAAAAGGTGAGACAAGTATTGAACGGCATTTGCACTCCGGATTACGCAACCAAGGTTGGTCAGGGTAGTCTTGTGATCACTTCTGACAGCGCCTATTATATTGCAATTTCGGCCGGAGCTTTTAAAAAAGGCTCCACTCAAATATATTGTGTTTCTGCAGCAAGTCCAATTGGTAAAATACTATTGGGAAAATCTGAAGGACAGTGCTTTGATTTTAATAAAAAAAATAGTTGTATCGAAAATATTCTTTGACATCATTGTTAAAATGATTTCTTAAAATCTTCTATGAATCATTTATTTTTCAATAAATTGTTCTGTGCTCAAAAGCGATTATTAACGGATTACTTAACCCATGTTTAAATGAAAATTTATAAGCTGATTAAAGGAATTCTGATAGAGAATAAAGGGAAATTTTATTTATTGGAACATGAAGATTGGGATTCATTTATTAATGACAATAACCTTTTAACAAAAATTGAGCAAAGGATATCCGCGGTTGAGCCTCTTCAAAATGCTGAAGTTTATTTAAAAGGAGAACTCCTTGCGCCGTTAGGAAACCAGGAAATCTGGGCAAGTGGCGTAACTTATTTCAACAGCAAACTGGGCCGTGAAGAAGAATCAAGAGAAAAAGGAGGAAGTAATTTTTATGCAAGGGTATATGTTGCAGAACGACCTGAGCTGTTCTTTAAAGCCATGGGACACAAAGCCATTGGTTCCGGGGGAAAAGTTAGAATACGAAAAGACTCTGACTGGGATGTCCCGGAACCAGAGTTGACACTGGTAATTAGTTCAACAGCTAAGATTATTGGATATACAATTGGGAATGATATGAGCTCCAGGAGTATTGAAGGAGAAAATCCGTTGTATTTGCCCCAGGCAAAGACTTACGATGGGTCGGCGGCTATTGGCCCCTGTATTTTGGTTGCTGAGGGACCTCTTCCCAAAACAACAAAAATAAGGCTAGAAATAGGCAGGGATAATAAACAGGTATTTTCCGGTGAGATAGGGGTTGACCAGATAAAAAGAAAGTTGGAAGATTTGGTGCATTACCTCTATGCGGAAAACACTTTTCCCAATGGGAGTCTTTTAATGACCGGGACCGGGATAGTCCCATCTTCTGACTTTACCTTGCAAAAAGGAGATGAAATTAAAATTGAAATTGATGGGATTGGTTCTTTGGTGAATACCGTTGACCAATAATAAAATTATTCATTTTCTGGTTTTTTTCGGCTGATTTTCTTTTTTGCTATTACTTTTTTGGTTTTCAATCTTTTTTCTACTGAAGCCTTTGAGGGAGAGGTTTTCTTGCGCTTTTTAGGAACTTTAAGCGCCTCTTCAATTAGCTTAGACAATCTATCTTCGGCAATTTCCCTATTCCTATGCTGGCTCCTTGAATCATCACATTGTACAAGGAGTTTGTTATCGGAAGTAAGCCGTTTCTTTAGGTTTTTATATATGCGTTCTTTTTCAGAATCATTAAAAGCCTTTGAAATGGGTAAGTCTAAAGTCAGTTCCACCTTTGTAGAAACTTTGTTAACATGCTGACCACCAGCACCGCCGCTGCGGACAGCCCTGAACTTTAATTCCTGCAAAATCAAATCCCTATTCATCTTCCGGAGGTGGGTTATAGCTTTAGCCTTTGGTTAATTATCTCAAGCGAAATATTAAGAAAAACTTCTGTTCCCGTTTCAATATTGCTTTCTGAATGGAAATAAATATTCTGTTCCTCGGCAAGTCCTTCAATCAGAAAATGACTACCCATAGGATATGTTTTTTTTACTTCTACGGGAAGGCCAGAATTTTGAGATACTTTAAATTCATGCGCATAAACAATAATTTTTCTTTTTGTGTCCGCATATGATTTTATAATATCTATAGGCACTAAATTGGCTTCACCAAATAGTGAAGCAACGTAAAGGCTTCGTGGCTTCTTATACAACTCCAGCACAGGTTCATCAGCCAATATTTGTTTATCCTTAAGCACAAGTACCCTGTCCGCAAATGGCAAAATATCATTATGGTCATGGGTAGCAGTCAGGCAGGTAATCTTCTCTTCCCTCAGATAGTTAAACAACTTTCTTCTCAGGCTGTTTTTTCTAAAATTGTCGATATGACTGAACGGTTCATCCAATAGTAACAACTCTGGTTTTTGAGCTAAAGCCCTGGCTAATGCAACACGCTGTTGCTGACCAATGCTCAGATGCTTTACTTTAGTTTTTGCGAATTGCTTCATTTCAATAACTTCGAGCAATTCTTCAGTGCGTTCTTTTAGTTCTTTTGGATAAACTACGGAAAGATATTCAGCAATATTTTCAGCCACCGTCGTTACTCCCATCAGGTCGAAACTCTGTGACATATATTTGATGAAGGACTCACCGGGAATAAGCTTAAAGAGTGGGCCCTTAACTTCTTTCTTTCCCCAATATATTTTGCCTGTTGACGGCTGAAGAGAACCATATATTAGTTTTAAAAGGGTGCTTTTCCCACAGCCACTCTCGCCCATTATGGCAAGATGTTCCCCTTTTTCAACAGCAAAGTCAATGCCGTCCAATACCGAATCCTTGTCATAGGCAAAAGATAGACCGGTAATTTTTAACATGATAGTAATCTTAAATGGCTTTTAAAAAAAAATCCGTTTCTACAGAAACGGATTTTGTTCTGTATTATTGATAGTTATTCTTTGAATTCCTTGAGGACCGCTTTATTTGGCAATTCACGATAATTCATATTATATAAGGTAAATGCAAATATATCGGCATATTGTTCAATTGTCTTACTCACGGGCGTTCCTGCTCCGTGGCCTGCATTAGTTTCAATACGAATAAGTGTAGGGTTAGGACCTGACTGCTTATCCTGAAGTTCAGCTGCAAATTTAAAGCTATGGGCAGGCACCACACGATCATCATGATCTCCTGTTGTAATTAAGGTAGCCGGGTATTCAACTCCTTCTTTAATATTATGTAAAGGAGAATAGCCTTTTAAGTATTCAAACATTTCTTCGCTATCTTCAGAAGTTCCATAATCATAATGCCAACCTGCTCCCGAAGTGAATGTATGATATCGCAACATGTCCAAAACACCTACAGCAGGCAGCGCTACCTTCATGAGTTCAGGTCTTTGGGTCATTGTGGCACCTACCAAAAGACCACCATTGGAACCACCTCTTATCGCTAAATTTTCGGATGAGGTATATTTATTTTCAATCAGGTACTCCGCAGCAGCTATAAAATCGTCAAATACATTTTGTTTTTTTGTTTTTATACCGGCATTATGCCATTTTTTCCCATATTCTCCACCACCTCTTAAATTGGGCACAGCATAAACTCCGCCCTGCTCCATCCAAACAGCATTAGCAATACTGAATGAAGGGGACAGACTTATATTAAATCCACCATAGCCATAGAGGATAGTTGGGTTTTTGGAATTTAGCTCCAGCCCTTTTTTATGTGTTATTATCATTGGGATTTTTGTTCCATCTTTAGAGGAGTAGAAAACCTGCTTTGACTCATAATCATCCGGGTTAAAATCTATTGGTGGTGTCCAGTAAGGAACATAATCGCCCGTTTCCACGTCGAATTTATATGATGAACCTGGAGTATTGTAATTGGTAAAAGAAAAGTAAAACTCCTTTTCTTCTTTTTTCCCACCAAATCCATTTGCGTTGCCCAGACCAGGTAGTTTTATTTCCCGGATTAGTTTACCGTTGTAATCATATTGAAAAACTTTGGAGATTGCATCAACCAGATATTCTGCAAAAAAGTAACCCCCGCCGGTATCAGGACTAAGAACATGCTCTGTTTCTGGTATAATATCCTTCCAGTTTTCCGGACTTGGGTCTGAAGCATCTACAGCAATGATCTTCTTATTAGGGGCATCTAAATTGGTAACCAGGTAAAGTTTTGAGCCCATATTTTCAATGAGGTCCGTATCTGAATCTTCATGGTCTAATATTGTTATGAGTTTACTTTCCGGCTTTGTTAAATCTTTTAAATAAAGCTGATTACCTGCAGTAGAATTAGCGGCTGAAATAAGAAGGTACTTATTATCCTCTGTCACACTTGCACCTACATACCTGTGTTTTTGATCAGGAACACCTCCAAAAATTAATTCATCTGAACTTTGAGGGGTACCCAGCTCATGGTAATATAGTTTATGCTGGTCTGTCTTGGCAGAGAGTTCACTTCCTTCAGGTTTATCATAACTGGAATAATATAAACCTTGATTCTTGTACCAGGATAAACCACTAAATTTTACATCAATTAGGGTATCCTCAACAATGGTTTTATTTTCAGTCTCCATTACAATTACCTTTCTCCAGTCACTTCCACCCTCGGAAATGGCATAGGCAGCCATAGAACCATCCTTTGTGAAACTCAGACCCATAAGCGAGGTTGTTCCATCTTCAGAAAAACTATTGGGATCTAGAAAAACTTCAGCTTCCTGATTCTCTTTCTGACGGTATAGGACATATTGGTTTTGAAGCCCGTCGTTCTTATAAAAATAGGTATAACCACCCTCATTGAAAGGCGTGCTTAGCTTCTCATAATTCCAAAGTTGTTCTAATCTGTTTTTCAGATCTTTCCTGAAAGGGATTTTTTCTAAATAACCAAAAGTAACAGCATTTTCTTCTTTTACCCATTTTTCCGTTTCTTCGCTACGGTCGTCTTCTAACCAACGGTAAGGATCCTGTACGGTATTTCCAAAATAATCATCAACGGTATCTGCTTTTTTGGTCACTGGATAATTCACGGCAATGGCATCTTTTTTATCTGATTTCTGGCAAGAAATATTAATTAAAATAAGAAGTAATAGTATACCTGTATTTTTCATGGCTATAAAAATTTATGAAGATCAAAATTACCATAAAAAACCTTTAGGAGCCCATTGAGTCGAAGGTTTTAACAGATTTTATGATACTGCTGTCAGATAAGTTCTTTGTGCACCAGATATTCGGCTATCTGGACTGCATTGGTGGCCGCACCTTTTCTCAGATTATCCGCAACTATCCACATATTTAAAGTGTTACGCTGTGTTTCATCCCTTCGTATCCGACCCACAAAAACATCATCCTTATCATGGGCATAAACCGGCATTGGGTAAGTGTTTGTATCAGGATTATCCTGGACCACAACCCCAGGAGTATTATTCAGAATTTGTCTTACCTCATTAAGTTCAAAGTCAGTTTCAAATTCAACATTAACCGATTCAGAATGTCCGCCTGCAGTAGGAATACGCACAGCAGTTGCCGAGATAGAAAATGTACGGTCGTTAAGTATCTTCTGAGGTTCCCTTGCCAATTTCATTTCTTCTTTCGTATACCCATTTTCCATAAAAGTGTCGCAATGAGGCAAGGCATTCCTGTTTATGGGATAAGGATAAGCCATTTCACCTTGAATTCCGGCCATTTCATTCTCCAACTGCTTTACAGCTTTTACTCCGGTCCCTGAAACAGATTGATATGTTGAAACTACCACCCGTTTCATTTTATATTTTGCATGCAGGGGCGCAAGTACCATAACCAACTGGATTGTAGAACAATTGGGATTGGCAATTATTTTGTCCTCTTTCGTCAATGTATTTGCATTGATTTCCGGAACCACCAGTTTTTTTTCAGGATCCATGCGCCAGGCAGAAGAATTATCAACTACGGTTGTGCCAACCGCTGCAAATTTGGGAGCCCATGTCAGCGATGTATCTCCTCCGGCAGAAAAAATTGCCAGATCCGGACGCGCTGCTACAGCATCCTCAAGGCCAATTACGGTAATTAATTTTCCGTTATAGGACATCTTTTTTCCAACAGATCGCTCGGATGCCACCAATAATAGTTCAGTTATTGGAAAATCCCGCTCCTTGAGCACTTTTAGCATTACTTCGCCAACCATTCCGGTTGCGCCGACTACAGCTACCTTCATGTTTTTATTATTTAGTACTCAAAGGTATTGCAACCAGTGTTGAAGTACAAGACTTTTTGTTGTTATTATAAAAATATAACAAATTGTTACAATAACAACAAATATAAAAAATGGCCACCTATTCAGTTTGCGAAATCTAAATGGTGGCCTTTAAGTTAGTTTAGTAATGCAGCGGTAACTCCCGTAGTGGAAGTTTTATTTATAATTATTTTTTCAGTAAATCTCTGATTTGGGTTAACAGTTCTTCCTGACTTGGCCCTGAAGGTGCCGGTGGTGGCGGAGGTGTTTTTGTTTTGTTATAAGCCTTGACAATAATAAACATTACGAACCCCACGATAATGAGATTAACAATGGTGTTTACCCATGCTCCCCATCGAATGGCATTTTCGGCTACATAGCCCGGTTCTCCTTCAGTCCCTGAAGCCTCCGTGAGGATATATTTCAAATTGGCAAAATCAACACCTCCTGCAAATTCCCCTACTATTGGCATAATAATGTCCACAACAAAGCCATTAATAACAAGGCCCATGGCCCCGGCCATAATAACGGCAACTGCAAAATCAATTACATTGCCGGTCATAATAAAATTCTTAAATTCTTTTAGCATGTCATTCGTTTTTAAATGGTTAGATAATAAATGCAGGAACAAGATACTCAAAAATATGTATTCTTAACAAGATGTTAATAATACCGTCAGGTTCCTATAATCACCCTTTTAACTCTTTGAGAAATGCCACTTAAAACTTCATAGGAAATGGTATTTGCTCCGGCTGCAAAAGTTTCTGCGGAATGTCCTTTACCAAATAGTATGACTTCATCACCTTCATTACATTCAATATTTGACACATCAATCATGATCATATCCATGCAAACGTTTCCAATAATTGGCGCCTTCTTACCATTAATTAAAACAGATCCTTTTCCATTTCCGTATTGTCTGCCTATTCCATCGGCATGTCCAAGCGGCAGTGTTGCAGTTTTTTGGTATCCTTCAGACCTAAAAGCCCGGTTGTAACCTACGCTTTCATTCGGTTCTATGTAGTGTATTTGTGAGATTGTCGTTTTTAATGTTGCCACAGGCAGTAATTCAGAATCAAACCTGGCTTCATTTCCGTAGCCATAAAGGCCTATTCCAGTTCGCACCATTTGAAATTGCGCTTCAGGAAAATTTAATATCCCGGAGGTATTTAAAATATGCATAAAAGGATTAACTCTTAATTTGGCCGTAAATTCCTCGGCAATCTTTATAAAGCAATTTATTTGATCATTACTAAAGCTTTCCTCAGATTTGTCTTCAGACGCCGCTAAATGAGAAAATATTGATTTTATTTTCAATTCGTCCCTGTCCAAAATCGTATCTGCTATATAGTCGATATCATTTTCAGAAAACCCAAGCCTGTTAAGGCCTGTATTAAATTTTAAATGCACAGGATATGCTTTTTGCTTTTCGGCCCTGGCCGCTTTGAGGAATTCGCGGAACACCCTTGGGGAATATAGACTGGGTTCCAGGCAATATTTAATAACCATGGAATAATTCAAGGGCTGTGCATGCAAAACAAGAATTGGTGTTTTTATCCCGGCCTCCCTTAAAACCATCCCTTCGCGGGCATAGGCTACCGCCAAATAATCTACATCCATTTTCTCCAGTTTTTTTGCGATAATTACCGAATCGCTGCCATAAGCAAAGGCCTTGACAACAGCCAATAACCTTGTTGAAGGATGAAGTTTAGATTTTATATAATTGTAGTTATGTTCTAAAGCAGCCAGATCCAATTCCAATGTAGTTTCTTCAGCCCTTGGCATTAGTATCCTTTTTAGCTTGTTTAACCTCTACCGCTTCTACCTTCATATTATAAATTTTTTCTTTAAGCATAGCCTTGTAAAAAGCCGCACGACTTAAGGGCTCATACTCTTCTGTTTCGCCCAGCAGGACCAATTTATCATTGTTAGATTTTCTATAACTATAATTGGCAAGATTGCCTGTACGCGTGCAGATGGCATGAACTTTGGTTACGTATTCAGCTGTAGCCATTAAAGCAGGCATAGGCCCGAAAGGATTGCCTTTAAAATCCATATCCAGTCCTGCAACGACAACTCGTATTCCCATATTTGCCAGGTCATTGCAAACTGTGACAATTTCATCATCAAAGAACTGGGCTTCATCAATCCCAACTACATCACAGTCGTCTGCAAGAAGTCGGATATTCGCCGCCGCTGGTACCGGTGTGGAACGAATTTCATTTTCATCATGAGAGATTACCTTTTCTTCATGATATCTGGTGTCTACAATGGGCTTAAATATTTCTACTTTTTGCTTTGCAAACTGGGCTCTTTTAAGTCTGCGAATTAATTCTTCCGTTTTCCCTGAAAACATTGAGCCACAGATAACTTCTATCCAACCGAATTGTTCCTTATGATTAACAGTGTTTTCGAGAAACATTTTGTAATTTTAATCCATAATAAGGCTACAATGACCTTATCCATGATAACTAAATATAAAAGTATTAAAAAAGATAGACCTTTACTGTTTAGTCTAAATAAAAAGAAATGAAGCGAAAACTGAAAGAGGAATTAATTAAGATATCTACAGATATTATAACCTCAAAGAGTCTTGAGGAGAAGGAGATACCGCAATTATATGAAGCTGCGAGAAGTCTGTATGAGAAATTGGCTGTTCTTAAATTTATAGATGAAAAGCTAAACGATATTGAAATAGACGTATCAAAAAATGTTCTGGCAACCCGTTTTGAAAAAATGGCGAATGCTGTAATAAATGAAAATAAACTGGTTCCTGAAAATAATCCGCACGAAGAAGATATTATTACCCAGGGAATTGAAACCATTAAGGGAATGGTGTCTGAAATGCCAAATAGTGAGGACAATGACAGACTATTTGTTGAATTTGTTGCAAAGCCCCCGGGTAACCAGGCTGATAATAATAAAACCTCAGGACAAATGTCTCCGGAAATAAAGGGAGCCTCTGCGCCTAAATCCTTGAATGACAAACTTTCTAACAAGGAAATAACAGTAGGTTTAAATGACAGACTTGCTTTTGTTAAACACCTTTTCAATGATAGCACCGAAGATTTCAATAGGGTAATTTCCCAGCTTAATACCATTGATTCTCATGAACGTTCTATAGCCTTTATTGAGAATATGGTTAAGCCAGATTACAATCAGTGGTCAGGAAAAGAGGAATATGAATCCAGGTTTTATGCCCTTATAGAGCGAAGATTCACATAAATTCTAATGTGGGATTTGCCAGGATAAATTATTTGCAAATTGCTCATACTGCCTAAATAAAAAGGTAACATCACAAAATAGTGCTGACAGGTAAGTTATTTATTGTTCCAACACCTATTGGAAATTTGGAGGATATTACCTTTAGGGCGATAAAAGTTCTAAAGGAAGTAACTTTAATACTGGCTGAAGATACCCGCACAAGTAAAAAACTTTTGCAGCATTACGATATAATTACTCCAATGCAAAGCCATCATATGCATAATGAACATAAAACGGTAGATGGTATTTTGCAAAGACTTAAAAGTGGAGAACAAATTGCACTTATTTCTGATGCCGGTACTCCGGCTATTTCCGATCCGGGGTTTTTGCTATGCCGGGCCAGCATTGAACATGGAATAGAAATTGAATGTCTTCCGGGGGCCACTGCTTTTGTTCCTGCTCTCGTTATTAGTGGACTTCCCAACGACCGCTTTGTCTTTGAAGGCTTTCTGCCACTAAAAAAAGGCAGGCAAACCAGGCTGGAAGTTTTAGCAAAAGAACCCCGAACCATGGTATTCTATGAGTCGCCGCATAAGCTTCTAAAAACCTTAACACAGTTTGTAACTTATTTTGGCCCTGACAGACCAATTTCTGTATCCAGAGAACTTACCAAGATGTATGAAGAGACCCTTAGGGGTACAACATCGGAACTCCTGTCACATTTTGAAAGAATACCTCCTAAAGGAGAGTTTGTAATTGTTGTCTCGGGAAAAAAATAATCAACACCGCTTTACCATGCTGGAAAGCTTACTTATGTTTGCCTTTTTCCCATCCATATTTGCCCAAATAGAGCTCGCCACTTTCTACAGCGCCATCCTCAATAGTGGTGCCCATAGAATCATTCCAGCGGTTTAGATACCCAAAAAGAGAAATTACCCCCAGCATTTCAACAATTTCGCCCTCATTCCAATGCCTGTACAATTGACCTTTGATTTTTTCGTCAACAGCATTGGGAACCTGCGAAGCAGCAAGGGAAAAATCGAGTGCAGCACGTTCAGCTTCCGAAAAGGCAGCATGGGTTCTGTACTCCCAAATATTATCCAGTTGCTCCTGTTCTGCACCGTAACGTTCCGCGGCTCGTATGGCATGGGCCTGGCAATAGCGACAACCCGTGGCATTGCTGCTAACCCAGGCAATCATTCGTTTAAGGGCAGAAGTTACCCTTCCCTCATTGGCCATAACCGCCTTGTTTAGGTTGATAAACGCCTTGGATATCGCCGGTCTATGTTGCATAGTGAGAACAGAATTTGGGCAAAAACCAAGGGTTTCATTGAAAAATTCTGCGAGTTCTCTGGTTTGTGGATCATGATTGGGATCTAGTGGTTGTACAAGTGCCATAGTGGTCGTATTTTTGTACTCTACAAGAAACGAAAAATTATGAGCACGACAAATCAAATTACAACCAAATGGATGGGAAACATGGCCTTTGAGAGCACTAATCCTTCCGGATTGAATTTAACGATAGATGCAGGTCCCGATGCAGGGGGGGAAGGCAAAGGATTAAGGCCTAAAGCCCTTATGTTATCCGCTTTGGCAGGGTGCTCTGGTCTTGATATTGCAATGCTCATTAAGAAAATGAAGCTCGATGTGGAGGAATTCACAATAGAAACTTCTGCCAACCTAACAGACGAACATCCCAAATATTACGATGCTGTAACCATTGAGTATCACTTTTGGGGAAATAACCTCAACGAGAAAAAGTTGCAGCGGGCTATAGATCTTTCGGTTGAAAAGTATTGTGGGGTTATGGAAATGTTCAGGCAGTTTGCCAGTATTAATACTAAAACAATTTTCCATAAAGGATAATACCCCTTCTTCAGGGGGAACATATTCGTTATAATAGAAATAAAATAAGTGTTCCTGCAATCAGGTTGCACGAATTCGTTTTATCTTACAACAGATTGATAAGGAAGTACAATGCGCTGGACATTAAAACCAACACATGATGATGAGCAAGTAATGGCTTTAGCCGAAATACTTAAGGTAGATCGGATGATTGCACAATTATTGTTGCAGCGCGGGATTACTTCATACGAAGAGGCTAAAAAATTCTTTAGGCCACAACTTTCCGACCTGCATGACCCATTTCTTATGACGGATATGGAATTAGCTGTGAAGCGGATAGAAAATGCCATACAGGCAAATGAAAACATTCTTGTTTATGGAGACTATGATGTTGATGGAACCACTGCGGTAGCTTTGCTGTCATCTTATTTATTAACTCTATACCCTAATGTGGCAACTTATATTCCAGACAGATACAAGGAAGGATATGGAATATCATATTCAGGAATTGACTTTGCGGACGACAATGGTTTTACACTTATTATAGCATTGGATTGTGGCATAAAAGCAATAGAAAAAGTAACATATGCCAGCGAAAAAGGAATTGATTTCATTATCTGTGACCACCACAGGCCGGGAAAAAAAATACCGGATGCAATAGCGGTCCTTGATCCAAAAAGAGAGGATTGCAATTACCCTTATGATGAATTATGCGGGTGCGGTATTGGTTTTAAGCTTATCCAGGCCCTAAATTCAAACAGGGAATATAGTTTTGATAAACTAATTCCTTACCTGGATCTTGTGGCTACGGCTATAGGGGCAGATATTGTTCCAATTACAGGGGAAAACAGGGTATTGGCCTATTTTGGACTTGAAGTAATTAATTCAGCACCAAGAATAGGGTTTAAAGCAATAATTGATAACCTTCAAAAGAAGGAACTTACCATAACAGATGTCGTTTTTATAATTGCCCCAAGAATAAACGCAGCAGGCCGTATGAAACATGGTCAACATGCAGTTAATTTATTGACAGAGAACAATATGGAGCAGGCAGTTATATATGCTTCGGAAATTGAAGAATTCAATACTAACAGAAAGGGATTGGACAAGGAGATTACGGATGAGGCCCTTGAAATGATCCTGCAAAATAAGGAGGAAAATAGATATACTTCTGTTGTTTATAAGGACACCTGGCACAAAGGGGTTATTGGAATAGTTGCTTCAAGACTTACTGAGACTTACTACAGACCTACTTTAGTTTTTACTAAAAGCGGAGATAAACTTGCGGCATCTGCAAGGTCAGTAAGAGGTTTTGATGTTTACAATGCCTTAGAACGTTGTGCTGATTCTATTGAGCAGTTTGGGGGGCATAAATATGCGGCAGGCCTGACCATGGTTGAAGAACAATATGAAATATTTAAGTCGCAATTCGAAAGCGTAGTCGCGGAAACAATAGATCCAAATCTATTAACTCCGGAGATCATCATCGATGGGAAACTCGATTTGGATCAGATAAGTCCAAAACTTTATCGCATAATGAAACAATTTGCACCTTTTGGTCCGGGTAATATGACACCCCTTTTCATGACAGAAAATCTTAGGGATACCGGATATGCCAAAGGAGTTGGAGAAGACAGTAAACATCTGAAATTATCGGTAACTCAAAATGGTACTGGACCGGTAGGAGCCATTGGATTTAATTTAGGAAATAAGCTTTCAGTGGTTCAAAATGGAAAACCATTTAGCGCTGTGTTCTCTTTGGACGAAAATCAGTGGAATGGCAGGGTAAGCTTACAATTAAAGGTGAAGGATTTAAGATAAAGCAAGCTACTTTCCAAAAGTTTCCAGCGAGAAGTTGGTTCCATCAAATTCGCCATAGGTATAATAGGAAATCCAGTCGCCGAGATTTATGTAGGAAGAAGTTTCACTTAGTGAGATTTCAAGAGGTAAATGCCTATGGCCGAATATGAAGTAATCGGAGTGTTTTTCTATTAATTTTCTCCTGGAATATTGGACGAGCCATTCTTTATCGTTACCTAAAAAGTGAATGTCTTCCTCACCAGAGATCAATTTGTTATTAATAGAGAAATATTGAGCTAGCCTAACCCCTAAATCAGGATGCAGCCAACGGAAGCACCATTGGGCAATCCTGTTTGTGAAAAGTTTTTTCATTCGCTTGTACCCCTTATCACCGGGTCCTAATCCATCTCCGTGACCTACAAAAAAGGTGGTATTATTGATTTTGAATTGTTCGGGTTTATGGTAGACAGGAATATTGAGTTCTTTTTCAAAATACCCATTCATCCATAGATCATGATTGCCAACAAAGTAATAAATAGGAATGCCTGAGTCGGTAATTTCAGCAAGTTTACCTAAAGTTCGGGTAAATCCTTTGGGTACAACGGTTTTATACTCAAACCAGAAATCAAATAAATCTCCCAGCAGGAAAATTGCCGCAGCATCATCCTTCACCCTATCCAACCATGCAACAAATTTTTTTTCCCTGGGAAGACTTAATTCCTGTGTTGGGGCACCTAAATGGTTATCGCTGGCAAAATATACCTTTTTACCTATTGGGACAGTGATGCTTTTCATTTGGTGTAAAGATACATAAAGCAACCTAGTTATCACTGGCGTGCCATTCGGCGTATGCAGTTTCTGTTTCTCGAAGTTTTATTGAATGTAACTTTATTTCTTCTGATAAACGGGATTTGATTTTAGCTGCGAAATCTATGACCATGTTTTCACTTGTGGGCTGATAATCTGCCAGTATTACTTTGTGTCCGCGATCTTTTAACTCTTTTGCCAATTCCATATGAGGCGTATTTTTATTAAACACGGTAGCATGATCAAATGGGTCTACAATTTCTTCTTTGACTATTTTTTTTAAGTCGCCAAAATCTATTACCATTCCAAGTTTCACATTGGAGGTATCAACAATAGGCACACCAATTACGGTAACCGAAAGTTTGTAACTATGGCCATGAACATTTCTGCATTTGCCATCGTAGCCATAAAGTGCATGTCCGGTTTCAAAAGTGAACTGTTTGGTAATTCTTATTCTGTGTTTGCCTTTCATTATCTGCTTATTTCGTATTTAATCTTTACCAAGGAGTATTGAGTATTTAATAAATAATTGTACGCCCTGTACACTATTTTTTAAATTTTCTCTTGTTTCGGATTCTATTATAAAGATATATGACTACTACCAAAAGAGCGAGCATTGGAAAAAGAAGATCACCATTGAGTAACTCCAGAATTTTCATAGTATTACTTTTTGAAGCTCGTTAATATTGCCTTACTGGCCGGCATAAGTGCTAATTTGCCTGAAATCTCAGCTCTATTCGCCAATAATTGGTTCCAGGATGTTGTGCCTTCCCAAAGGATCTTTTTAATTGCTCTTAAGGCTTCCGGATTATAAGATGCCATAGCCGAATTAAAAAAGTCTAACTCTTTATCCATTTCTTTTATGGAATTATAAACTTTAGAATATAGTCCTTTTTCCAGTGCCCAATAAGCATTTTTCCATTCCTTAGGAGACATTGCTAATTCTGAAAAACCGGCTATTCCAATTTTACGTTGAACTGCAGGTGCAATGACCAGAGGAGCTATCCCTATGGAAAGTTCAGAAAGCCTGACTGCGGCAGCTTCGCAAGCGAAGACATAATCGCACGCCGCGATAAGTCCAACACCACCACCGACTGCTTTCCCCTGTATTCTGCCAATAATTGGTTGTGTACATTCTCGCATAGCATTGATGACATTGGCAAAACCACTAAAAAAGGATGTTCCTTCATCAGGGCTGGATATAGCCAGCAATTCATCATAAGAAGCGCCTGCACAAAAAGCCTTTTCTCCTTCAGATTTTAATACTATTAGTGAAACATCTTTATTGGAGGAAACTTTTCTAAGTTCATCAGTTAATCTGTCTAAAAGTTCAGTTACAAATGAATTACTGGCAGGATGGCCAAATTCTATAATGGCCGTTCTGTTTTCAATTTTGGTATAAAGACTCCCTGAGGGTCTGTTCGTGCCCATTTGGATTATTTTCTGTAAAATTAAACCTTTTGTAATAGTGGGCGAAATTTTCTGCGGAACTTCCAGATTAGGGCACCACCTCTGATTATCATCCACAAGGTTAGTGCAATCCAAATTCCCTGCAGACCAAAATCAAAGGCTTTGCCTATGTATAGCAAAGGGGCAAAACCCAAAAAAGTAGCTATCAACAAGACGTTTCTGAGAAATTTCATTTCACCCAAACCCTTAAACAAACCATCAAAAACAAAAGCAATAGAATTCATGGGGAATCCCAGGATAAGAATAAAGAAAATTGAATAGAAAGATTCCAAAACCATGGCATCATTTGAAAAAAGACGCCCTAAAGGTCTGTAGAATAAAAAACCACTAACCATTAAAAACAAACTCACCATTCCCCCATACAAAGCAATTTTTTTTGCCAACCTCCATAGGGTATTGTAATCTTTAGCTCCAAGTAACCTACCCCCCATTATATTACCTGCAGCGCCATATCCGTCAATAAAAAAAGCAGCAAATAGCCAAAGATTTATAGCTATGGTATGTGCACCGATATATCTATCGCCCAGCGCAGCTGCTTCTCGAACTGCAAGAATAAGTGCAATATTAAGTGCTATTGCACGTATAAAAAGATTAAAACTCATTATAGCCAGGCGCCCCAGCTCCCTGTGTATTGGAAATCTGGGAATTAAACTGATATTGGTTTTAAGTTGTAAGAGAATAAAGGCCATTATGGCCATAACCCCTTGTGAAATTAAGCTTGCCCAGGCAGCGCCCTCCAGGTTTAAGGCGGGAATTAAATCAGATATACCGTAAACCAGTATAAAGTCTAGTACAATGTTTAACAATGCGCCCGTAATTGCTATTAGCATGGGCCAAAATGTGTTTTGTAATCCTCTGAAAATTCCCATAACAGCAAAAACGAAAAGAGTTAAAGGAAATCCCCAAACACGAATGGAGTAATACATCACACAGAATTCTAATATTTTCCCGGAGGCATTTAATAATTCAAAAATCTCCTCTACAATGAATATTGTAGAAAGCAGAACTAAAACGCTCAGTGTTATATTAAAGAATATTGCCTGGGCAGGCAAATTCTTTACCTCATCTAGCTTTCCCGCTCCTAAATATTGAGAGATTATTGCTGATATGGCACTTCTGGTTTGGCCTAGTATCCATATCAGCATTGATAAAAAGGAACCAACAATCCCAACAGCCGCAAGTGATTCCAAACCGAATGTTTCAATGTTGCCAACAATTGCAGTATCCGTAATAGACAATACAGGTTCTGCTATCCCAGCTATGGTTGCAGGAATAGCCAGGCTATTAATTGTTTTGAGGCTAACAACAGTTTTCAAATATTAAACGGATTACAATACAAGTTCATAACAGTAGAAAGGATAATCACTTTGTTTGGGGAAATAGATATTTTCAAGTTTTTGATACCCTCGTTGTTCATAAAATTTTTGATTCCTTTTATTTTGACTAAATGTATCCAAACGTATAGAGATATACCTGTTCTCGCGCGCAAAATTTTCAGCAAAATGCATTAACTGTTGCGCATGGCCTTTACCCTGGTATTCGGGTTGTATTGCAAGTCTGTGAATATAGATATTATTTTCATTTGGTGTCAGCCATTTTACAGGTAAATATTCGTCATCCATAAAGGACGTAATGGTTATGCAGCCTATAATACTATTCTCTGATTTTAGAACAAATAACTCTTTTCTGGAAATATCTTTTTCAAAAGCCGCCCTTGATGGGTACGCCTCATTCCATTGAAATATCCCTGTTTTTTCCATTTGTTTAGCGCAGGCTTTGGTAAGTTCAAGAATGTCAGGGATTTCGAGTATCTTTGCACAGCTAATCATATATTATTTATTGAATAAGTTGTAAATTTAATTTAATAATACCAAACCTTATGAATAACATATTGGTGCCCATAGGAACTTCTCCTAATGCCCATGAGACTTTACAATATGCTATTGACTTCGCATCGGAATTTTCATCCAGGGTATATGTCATGGGTGTATTTTCAGCTAAGGCAGGTGCAGGGGATTTGAAAAATATATCAGAGAAAGTAGCGGAAAGCATTAAGAATCATGTTAAGGAAGTTATTGAAAAAGTTGATTCCAGGAACATAGATTTGAAGATAGTCACTTATAATGGTGATCTAATAGACGGACTAAAGGAAATAGACCAAGAACTTGGTATAGATCTTATTATTATTGCCCCAAGGTGCAATGATATTAAAGAAGAATTATATTTGGGGCATACAACCGGGAGAATAGTTAAAAGAACCGACATTCCCACTTTAATTGTGCCCAGAGGCACTGTTTTTAAACCAATTAAAAATATTCTAACAGCATTTAAATCCGGAATTTTAAGTCAAAGGAGGATTCTTGAGCCATTAAAAGTCATAAAGAAAAAATTTAAATCAAAGGTAAATTTACTTCTGGTGAAGACTCCGGGTTATTCAGATGAAGATCTCAAAATAAATACTTCTTTAATGGATTTGTGTTCACATTTAACAATTACGGAGAATGCTACAACCTATTTAGGGGTTTTGGAGCATTTTCAATCCACAAATCCGGATTTACTTTGTGTATTTAGAAGGAAACGGGGATTTTTTAAAAATTTATGGGAGAAAAATGCCATTCCCAAGTCTGAATTCTCTGTACGTATACCTGTCCTGGTTTTAAGTGTCAAGAAGGATTAGGGGATAAATTTATACGGAGGAATTTTGAAACTTATTCAAAAAGTAGTTCCTTTGACCTTCCTTAAAAGTCGGGGGATTAGCTCAGCTGGCTAGAGCGCTTGCATGGCATGCAAGAGGTCACCGGTTCGACTCCGGTATTCTCCACAAAACCCTCCTTCAGCTTTATGTTCGAGGGTTTTTGTTTTAATTTATGGCACTTTCTAATATTTAAGTATTTGTGTAGTAAATTATAGAAACTTCAATTGATATGAGAGATTTAACAGGCGTGGTTGCCTATATTACTGGCGGCTCCAAAGGGATAGGGTTTGGTGTGGCAAAGAAATTACTGGACTCGGGTATGAAAGTTGCCATAAGCGGCAGAAATAAAACAAGTTTGGAGGCAGCTACAAAGCAATTAGGTGCCGGACCAAACATTCTGGCCCTTTTGAGTGATGTCACAAATCTTGAAAATGAACAGAACGCTATTGCACAAATTTTGGAAAAATGGGGAAAGCTTGATGTTGTTGTGGCAAATGCCGGCGTTGGACATTTTGCGCCAATTGATGAATTATCTGAAACCAACTGGCATCAAATGATTGATACAAATCTTACCGGGGCTTTTCATACTTTGAAGGCGTCCGTTGAGGCACTAAAAATATCAAAAGGGTACTTTATAACTATTGCAAGTTTGGCCGGCACTAATTTTTTCCCCATGGGAGCCGGTTACAATGCTACAAAGTTTGGCGTTGTTGGATTTACCCAGGCGGCGATGTTAGACCTGCGTAAATATGATATTAAGGTGTCTACCATTATGCCCGGTTCAGTAGCTACTCATTTTAATAATAACGAACCTTCTCCAAAGGATGCCTGGAAAATACAACCTGAGGATATAGGTCAGCTGGTAAATGATCTGCTCAATATGCATCCAAGGACGTTGCCAAGTAAAATAGAGGTAAGACCAAGCAGACCAGATAAAAAATAGGAATTAATCTTCTTTAGCAATAAATGGAATCGCAGGGTTTGCAATTTCCTGAATAAGTTTTATTAGCTGTTCCTGAAAAAGATCAAGGGTTTCTTTCGTAATGTCGAGATCCTTATTTCTGCTGGTTCTGCTGTTTTTGGTCGAAAAATAAAACGGTCCGGAACTCAAATTCTTAAAGGAAATAATTCCAGCGTGCATTTTCTCAATGGGATTCATAATTTGATAAATAAAAGAATAACACAGAAGCTGAAATGCTTTACTATTGTCATAATTTTCAATGATTTCATCCCATAGAACTATTTCTACATTCGAATTTATAACATTACCAGTCTTATAATCAAGTATTCTAAGTATGCCATCTTTTTCATCAATCCTGTCTAATGTTCCCTTTAAATTAACAGGGATCTCTATGCCGGGGACATCAAACTTAATAGAAAGTTCATTTTCCAGGGCTATTATTTTGATCCTATGATGTTTAATATCCTGAATTTCCTTTACAATGAAGTTATTAATATAAGCCACGATAACGTTGAAGGCGATGAGATTTTTGCCCCTCATTATATCTTCTTCCGCATAAATTTTTAGTAGTTCATTTTTAACAACTGCTCTTATTTTATGCAATTGATCCTTTAATTTATCTCCTGACAGGAAAGAACCCAGGAATGGCTTGTACAGAGTTTCCATTGCCTTATGTAAAACCGTCCCAAAGGTATTGGAAGCAATGGTCTCTTCCACTTCTAAAACTTCTTCTAATTTTAAAATCTTTTGCTTGTAGAAATTAATTGGGTTTTTAATATAGTTGGTTAATGAAGAGGGGGAAAGGCCTTTTGTTAACACGTCACTTATTTTGTTTATTATATCATTATCCTTTTCAATAATAACCGGGGTATTGGGCACAGCGTTAATTTGAGGAACTGCAATTTTTGTGTGTATATTCTCCCGATGATTTTCATCTGTAAGTAGTTGTGAAATAAACCTGCTTTTCTCGCCCCCCTCTATAACATCAGGTTCCGTATTATAGATTAGATAGATGTTTTTAGCGCGTTGCAACAGTCTGTAAAAATGGTAGGTATAGACCGCATCTTTTTCTTTAAAGGCTGGCAAACTAAATTCTCTTTTTACATCGAAGGGTATAAATGAATTATTGGTCTTGCCGGCAGGCAGGATACCTTCATTTACAGATGTTATTATTACAGTTTCAAAATCCAGGTTTCTGCTTTCTAACATCCCCATAATCTGAAGGCCTTCAAGAGGTTCTCCTCTGAAGTTCACTTTTTCAGTTGCTATTAGATCCTTATAGATACTTTGCAAATCCTTTAAATTCTTTAAAAAGGAATATTTTACGGAAAGTAATTTTAACTCATTAAATATGGTATAAAAGTTATATAGATACTCCAATTCTAAATTGTTTTCATCTGATTGAAATTTTACTTTTAACAATTCAACAATTGCAATTGCCTTGTCAATAAATCGTGAAGGGGCATAATCTTCATCTGAAAAAAGCAGAACTAATCCTTCAGAATTTTCAGGTAAGATTGATTTTAATTTAGTAGGAGTTATATAAATCCAGTTACCCTTATTTATTTCTGCTTTTAGTCCGGCAACTACATCCAGCTCATCGGTGGAAAGTATTTTCTGAACATAAGGATGTGCCAGGAATGATACCAAGGCCCTATAAAACCATCCACGTGAATCTTTTTGAATATAAAGATTGAAAAGCTGGTTAAACATTCCGGCAAGAGGGGTTTTGCCCAAAGGATATCCCATTGTAATATTTACCTTATTTATTTCAACGGGTAGTGAGTTTAATATGGGGTTTAATAATGTTTCATCTCCCAGCACAACTGCCGTATTCTTAATTTGATTCGGCTCCTCCTTATTTATTTTCGAAATTAAATCCCCTACATATTTTGCCTGGGAGATTTTTTTAGGCACTCCGGTAATTTGGATATTTTTGGGTTTGCCATAATATGCACTAAGACCTTTTATTGGATGGGTTCTGAAGTAGTTCCACTCCTTTAGGTACTGCCTAATAAAAAATCCCGCATCATGGATTTTATCTTCAAGAAAATCAGAATCTATATCCCAATAGATATCGGCATTTCCTTTATTTAAGAATTCCGTAATTATGAAAACTTCTGCTTTGTTTAAAGCATTAAAACCAATAAAAATGTGCTTTTTACTTTTAGTTCTATTAATGTAATTGGATAAATTGTTACATGCTTCCCTGTAAACCAAACCCTGATGACCCAGGCTATTTTCTAAAAGTTTAGAATTAAAGATGGTATGCAATTCTTCCAGATTATTCCAAAAACTGAGGTAATCTTCAATTAATTTGGTCTTACCTGGTTTCAGGTGCCATTGGTTCATTTCCTGTATAACCGACAGGTATGAAAAAAGTTTATCAGCAGGTACCAAATACCGGTCAATTTCGTTGAAATCCTGCAACAGGATCTGTCCCCATTTGGAAAAGGAATAAAAGGATTCCTTTTCATCTGTGCCCGTTTGTAAATAGGAACTATACAGTTCAAATAATTGCTGGGTACTGGATGCATAAGAAAGACCGGAAATCATCTCAACAAATGATTCAACACTATAGATTTCCGGAGCAAAAATTGTTTTACTGACTATATTGGATATGCCATTTTTAAGAAAAGTTCCAGCGCGTTTACCGGGGAGTACAAAAACAAGATTATCAAATGATGCATTCTTTTCCCATAATTCTTCAATAACCCGATTTAAAAAACTCTGCATATCTAAAAATAAAAAAAGCCCCGCATTTGCGGAGCCTTTTTCTATTATATTAAGTTTAAAACCTTATTCTCTTATCAAGTTAATTTCAACTCTACGATTCGTTTTCCTTCCGGAAGCGGTACCGTTGTCTGCCAATGGTCTGTCTTCACCATAACCTGTAGCTTCCAATCTGTTAGAGGCAATACCGTTCTCAATTAAGTAATTCATTACGGAATAAGCTCTTTCTTCAGAAAGCTTTTGGTTTAAAGAAGCACTACCAGTACTATCCGTATGACCATCTATGCTAAATCTTGCATAAGAGTACTCCTCAAGAATCGCTACTATATTTTTCAATACTTCTTCTGAACGTTCTTTGATAGTTGCTTTACCCGTATCAAATAAGATAGTTTTAGCGTAGTCGTTTAATGACTTACGAACTGCTTCAGTAAGTTCTGGACAACCTTTATTTGCTACTACACCTGGTAAGTCAGGACATAAATCATCTTTGTCTAATACACCATCTCCATCTCTATCTGGCCATGGGCATCCATTATTCTCAGCAGGACCTGCTTCGTTTGGACACTGATCATCTTTGTCAGCAATTCCATCACCGTCTGCATCTGGACAACCAGCTAAGGCAGCTAATCCGGCTTCGTTTGGACATGCATCATCTTTATCGGCAATTCCATCACCATCAGAATCTGGGCAACCATTCAATTCTTTAGGACCAGCTTCATTCGGACAAGCATCTTTGCTGTCTTCAATACCATCACCATCAGAATCAGGACAACCATTGAATGCTTCTAAACCAGGTACTTCCGGGCAAGCGTCATCTTTGTCATAAATACCATCGCCATCTGTATCAGATCCACCGAATTTTATGGAAAGACCCAACATATGCTGGAAGTGAGATGTTAAATAATCCTCAAATGCATGCTTGTATTGTGTTTGAAGAGTCAAACCAATATTATCATTGAACCAAACATTAGCACCAATACCACCATTAATAGTTCCTGCTCCAATATCTCTAACCCAAGTATAACCACCACCAATTTCAGCGAATGGATCAATAGTTGTGTTCTTTAAGAAATTGTATTTAATGGTTCCATCAAGTCCGTAGTACGACCAGTCATCAACTTCCAGGTCTCCAACTTTTTCGATGCGGTTTAAAGAACCTCTAACGCCAACTGAGATACCATCCCCAATAAATCGGCTAATCCCAACATAAGATACCGAAGGCAGGATATTCCAATGATCATTGGCATTGAAAAATTGATTTCCGAAGGAACTTACATCACCCGTAGGAAAGAAGTCAACTGCGTTAACCCCAAAACCAATTTGCCAAGGATTATCTTCATCTTGCGCTTGTATGTTGTTAGACGCCAGTACTAATAGGCTAACAACTAATAATCTGCTAAGCTGTTTCATGTTCAAAATTTTAAGTTTAAGTGTTTATTTAGCTGCAAATGTAAGTTGTTAAAAATTATTAACAAAATCAATTTCCTATTTTTTTTAGTCCTTTTATTAGGTAAAAACCAGTATTCAGATAATTTTTAACTCTTTGCCTACCTTAATAAATGCATTGATAGCTTTGTCTAAATGCTCAATTTCGTGAGCAGCAGATAATTGCACCCGTATTCTTGCCTTATCCCTGGGAACTACAGGATAAAAGAAACCAATGACATAGATGCCTTCTTCCAGCAACATATTTGCCATCTTTTGCGATAATTTAGCATCATAGAGCATTACAGGTACTATTGCTGAATCCCCATCAATGATATCAAAACCGGCATTCTGCATGCCTTGTTTAAAATATTTTGTATTTTTTTCAAGTTTATCTCTCAGGGACGTATCATTTTCAAGCAAATCAAATACTTTTATAGATGCGCCAACAATAACGGGGGCAAGAGAATTGGAAAACAAATATGGTCTCGACCGTTGTCTTAACATATCGATAATCTCTTTCTTACCCGTAGTATAACCGCCCATGGCTCCGCCTAATGCTTTCCCCAGTGTTCCTGTAATTATATCTATCCTGTTCATAACACCTTTTTCCTCTAATGTGCCCCTTCCGGTTTCACCTATAAATCCCGTTGCATGGCACTCATCTATCATTACCATAGCATCATATTTATCTGCCAGATCACATATTTTATCCAAGGGGGCCAATAATCCATCCATAGAAAACACACCATCGGTAACAATTATTTTAAACCGGGCTTTATCTTTATTGGCTTCGACTAATTTTTCTTCGAGATCAACCATATCACTATTGGCATACCTATAGCGTTTAGCCTTGCATAACCTTACACCATCAATAATAGAGGCGTGGTTTAAAGCATCCGATATAATTGCGTCTTCAGCTGATAACAACGGTTCAAATACCCCTCCATTGGCATCAAAGGCTGCCGCATATAATATAGTGTCTTCCGTTCCATAAAATTTTGCAATTCTATGCTCCAGTTCCTTATGAATATCCTGTGTGCCACAAATAAAGCGCACAGACGACATTCCAAAGCCATGGGTATCCAGGGTTTCTTTAGCTGCCTTTATAATTTTGGGATGCGCCGATAATCCCAGATAATTGTTTGCACAAAAATTAATTACCTCCTGTCCGCCTGAAACTTTGATTACAGCTCCCTGGGCAGAAGTAATTATCCGTTCTTCTTTATAGAGACCGGCTTCTTTTATTCTGTTAAGCTCTTCTTTTAGATATTCTTTAATTTTTCCGTACATAATTACTAAATGAATTCTGGGGTTATTTTTTTATCTATATAGACTATTATCTTTTTTTCAACCAAATATCCCATTGTATTCAGCGCATCGCCATAGGTATGTAGCTGTTCGTAATATTTTTGAGCTTTTTTGCCCGTTTTATAATCAATTATTGCCACCCTGTTATTATTAAATACCATGCGATCCGGACGCAAAATTAGGCCATTTTCGGCTATAATTTCACATTCATTCTTAACTGTATTCTCCGAAGTATAAAATGACTTAAGTTTAGGGTGTGAAATGATTTGCAGCACTACTTCTTTAATTTGAGGACCTTCTTCGGCTTTAAGATCTCCTTTTCTTATCATATGCGCAATCGCCGGTTCAATATCGCTCTCGGTTACAATAAGTCCCATTATATGGTGTATTACATTACCCTTTTTTATTGCTTCTTCTCTTTTGCTGTCCCAAAGATTATCAGACAGTGCTACAATATTAAAATTGGCACTATCCTTTTGTGTAGATATAAAAGGTATATTGGGTTGCGCTTTGGGGAGAGCTTGTTCCTGGGCTTTGCATTCAGTTGACCCAAAGGAAAAGCTTGTTTTATTTTCATCCCAGATTCCCTGTGTTTTCAAAAAGTGGATAAATAACCCGGAGTAATTATCCGATTTAAATTCACTTTTGGCATTAAGAACCATTTCAGTTATTATAACCAACCTGTCCACTGCCCTCGTAAGCGCCACATATAATATGTTAAATGCATCCAATTCCAGTCTGTGCTGTTCCTGTTCATAGATTGTTTTCGCTGTTTCCCCATAATGTACCACTTCAGATTTCTTATTTATGAGAACTTCTTTAAATTCTCCAAAATCTTCAACAGGCAACCACAATTTCGGTTCTAGTTCATCATAAATTTTCGTATTGGCAAAAGGGTAAATGACAATTGGGAATTCTAATCCCTTTGCTTTGTGAATTGTCATTATCTGCACGGCATTAAGATTTTCAGGAGCTACAATACTAAGTCTCTCTTTTTTCTTTTCCCAATAGTCTATAAACGAAGTAATACTGCCATCTTCTTTTTGTTCCAAATCAATTACTTCATCCATAAAATAAGTAATGTAGGCATCTGAATGTTCAACTAAATGGAATTGTTTTACAGCATATTCCAGGCCATCAGGCAAAGAATTATACTTTAGCTCGCCTATATTAAAATTGTAAACTTCTTTTAATGCAGAAGGCAAATCGGTTAAATACTTTTGAATAAATGCATGTTTGTTTTTTCTGTTTGTAGCAAGAAAATACAATATCTCATAACAAATTTCTGAATCCTCCGGAGCATTAATATGCTTTAATAAATTGATCAGAAAGTTGACTTTGGGATTATTCCTTAGCAAAAGTGTCTCGGAAGAAATTATTGGAATATTTTGTTCAATAAGAAAATCGGCTAAAATAATTCCATGCTTTCGTTTTCTTGTGAGAATACAGATATCGGCATAATTATACTTATTTGTCAGCGCATTTTTGATTGCATTCAATACCTCAGTACAATATGCCAAATCTTTATTCTCCTGAGGCATTTTGATAAAATTTAAATCCACCGATCCACCGACTTTATCATTAGAATTTTGCTTATTCCCATCCATAAAGAGCAAATTGTAATTTGGACTGCCAAGGAAAGGGCATGTGGCGGTAAAAAAAGCATTGTTGAATTTTATTAGTTCTTCCCGGCTTCTGTAATTTGTTTCAAGAGATTTGATATGGGGTTCTACAACAAAAGGATTGGTTTCCTTATTAACCAGACTCAAAAATTGTTCGGCCTCGCCACCCCGCCACCTGTATATGGCTTGCTTAATATCTCCTACCAACAAGAGGGATCCCATATTACCTTGTTCATCCACACTTTCCAGGGCATTACCAATTAATGGAACAAGGTTATCCCATTGCATTTGTGAAGTATCCTGAAATTCATCAATAAAATAATGACGATATTTTTCCCCAAGCCTTTCATAAATATAAGGGGCGGGTTGGTTCCGAATTTCTTCCGATATAATCTTATTAAATGAGGATATTGGAATCTGATCGCGCTCTAGCTCAATTGCTTTTATTTCCTGTTGGATGGCATTTAAAACCGTTAAAGGCACGATATTTAAATAGGAATTCCTTAAAAAGGATCTCTGATAGATTCTCTTTTTAATATCTAAGAAACACTTTTTAAGTGCTAATACAAATTCTGGATCAGGCGGTTGAATCCCGGATTTAAAGATTTTACCTTCGAGTAGATTTTTTTCTAACTGGTTATTGTAAAGCTTGGTTGGATTAAAAATAAAATCACAAATTTTAGCAAAATGGTTTGGTAGCGTTTGCCTGGGAAATACTTCCAATTCTACACCAGACTGCGAAATAGTCTCTAAAGCTTTTTTTGCCAGGTCTGCAACTTCACCTTCAATAAGGAGGATTTTTTTTTGAATTAATTTTTTAAGTACTAAAAAATCTTCGGGATTTTTATTCTTGAGATTTTCAAGGTGGTAGGATTGATTTTCCTCAAAAGTTAATTTACCGATTTTCGTAAGGTCATAAGCAATATCCCAGCTTTTATCGTCCTGTATTTTTTCCAAAGCAAAATCAATCAGAACTTTTGTTAACACCTTATCCGTTCCGGCTTTATTAATTAGCCGATCTATTCCTTCGTCCAATAAAAGGTCTGTGTCCAATACTACTTCAAAATTCTGAGGAATTTTTAGTTCTTTGGCAAAAGTTCTAATAAGTCGGTGCGTAAATTTGTCAATGGTTGAAATATCAAAAAAAGCGTAATTATGTAGGATTTGTTTTAGTGCAATATTTGATCTCTTACGTAAATTTTCGTGTTCTATATTCAGGTCTTTTGCCAATAATAGAAATAAGGCGGAAGGTTTTTTCGGATTTTCAGGATGACTAAATTCAAACAGGCTGTCAAGAATCCGACTTTTCATCTCATTGGCAGCCTTATTGGTAAAAGTGATTGCCAGTATTTGATTAAAAACAGTTGAATTTTCTGTAGAAAGTACAATTTTAAGATATTCCTGCACCAGCTTAAAGGTTTTCCCGGATCCTGCTGAAGCATTATATATATTAAATGAACTGTGCTGCACTAACTTTTTATTGCAAATTACATAATCTTAAAGAGTTCTTAACAAATAATTAGGCCAATATAAATGTTAAAAAGAGTAACTTTGAGTCACTCTAATTATTAACTTAAAACGTTTAGAAATGGCTTTTGAACTACCAAAACTACCCTATGCTTATGATGCATTAACACCTTATATTGACGCAAGAACTATGGAGATACACCATACAAAGCATCACAATGGCTATATTACCAAGCTTAACGCGGCTATTGCAAACACAGATCTTGAAAACAAATCTATTACGGAGATATTAAAAAACTTAGACATGTCTAATATGGCCGTCCGAAATAATGGAGGAGGTTATTACAATCATGCCTTATTTTGGGAAATAATGTCTCCGGATGGTGGCGGCGAGCCAACAGGAGATCTTGCTGCAGCTATAAATGATGCCTTTGACTCATTTGATGCTTTCAAGGATGTTTTTAGTAATGCTGCAGCAACCAGATTTGGTTCTGGTTGGGCATGGCTTTGTGTACATAAAGGAGGGAGCTTAAAAGTTTGTTCTACCCCAAATCAGGATAATTCATTAATGCCGGGAACCGGTTGTGGTGGCCATCCGATTTTAGGATTGGATGTATGGGAACACGCTTATTATTTAAATTATCAAAACAGAAGACCAGATTACATTAATGCCTTTTTTAATATTATAAACTGGGATAAAGTTGCTGAGTTATACAGTTCCAATAAGTAAATGACGATTAAACTTTAGTCCGGTTTTTATTAAAAATAAAACCTTCCTATTTAAATAGGAAGGTTTTTTTGTTATATAGAAAAGGGCGGAGAAGCCTCCACCCTTTTCGTCCCAAATCTTACCATAAACTTAACCTACTTATGCTATGGCATTACTAAATTACTGGTATTGTGAGAAATAACAAAGAAATTTAGGTAAATTTTAGGCTTACCAATGAAGCTTATTTTGGAATGGGGAAGAAATATATTCGTAATAATGGATATAATTTACTGATAATCAGAAATAAAAAAGGCAGGTTTGCACCTGCCTTTTTCCCCAAATCTTACCATAAACTTAACCTACTTATGCTATGGCATTACTAAATTACTGGTATTGTGAGAAATAACAAAGAAATTTAGGTAAATTTTAGGCTTACCAATGAAGCTTATTTTGGAATTTGCGTAAGAATTGAGAAAATGAAATATGATGTTAGGGATAGGGGTATAAAATAAAAAGGCAGGTTTGCACCTGCCTTTTTCCCCAAATCTTACCATGAACTTAACCTACTTATGCTATGGTTCCTCAAATGTAGGTTATTGCTTTAAAGTCGATTAAAATTTTGGCTAAAATTCTTTTTAATTGGTTGAAATACCCTTCGCCGGATATTATACTATATAAGGTGAGGAAAAGTCGTATTAAATGTGAAGTAAAATAAAATATAAACGGTAATCAAATAAAAAAGGTGGAGAAGTCTCCACCTTTTTTGCCCCAAATCTTACCATGAACTTAACCTACTTATGCTATGGCAGGTCTAAAGTAACCGCCTTTCGTTCGCTGTTATTAAAAAGCCGATGAATAGCGTAAATTATCGATGAAATGCACAAATATGTGTATTTCATCGATAAAAATGTTAATAAGCCCTTTCATTTTTACCTTCATAAAAGTTTATAAAAGCCCTGTTTACAACTTTATTTCCTCCCGGGGTTGGGTAATCTCCTGTGAAATACCAATCGCCGAGATTCTTTGGGCAGGCCTGATGTAAACTTTCTATTGTTTGGTAAATTATTTGTACTTCAGCTCTAATATCGGGCGGACTTAGCAGTTCACCAATTTTTTTAGATATCTGACTTGCACTAAATGGCTGATAAAAATCTTTTACATAATTAATGATATCCTTATCTGCCGATTGAATTTGTTGTAAACACTTCTGATAGATTTCATCTACCAACTTCATGGAATTATGCTCCTTGTGCAATGCTAGAGTGGCTTTAAAGGCTATAAAATCTTCCAGTTTTGCCATATCAATGCCATAACAATCAGGATAACGAATTTGTGGTGCAGAAGAAACAACAATAATTTTCCTGGGGGATAACCTGTCTAATATTCTTAAAATACTCTTCTTTAAAGTAGTGCCCCTAACAATGCTGTCATCTATAATAACAAGATTATCATCCTTGTTTACAGAGCCATAAGAGATGTCATAGACGTGTGCTACAAGGTCATCTCTGCTACTATCCTGAGTTATAAATGTTCTTAGTTTTGCATCTTTAATGGCTACTTTCTCAATCCTGGGCCTGACATCTAATATCTTATTTAATTCCTCTCTGGTAATATTCGATCCTAATTTTAATATTTGCTCTTCTTTTTTCTTGTTCAAATAATTTTGCGCTTCTCTGATCATCCCCAAATAGGAAGTCTCAGCAGTATTAGGGATATATGAAAAAACGGTATTCTTTATATCTCCGTCAATAGCGGACAATATTTGAGGAAAAATCAATTTTCCTAATTCTTTTCGCTCCTGATAAATTTCTTTATCGCTACCCCTCGAAAAGTAAATTCTTTCAAAAGAGCACGCCTTTCTTTCCTTTGGCTCTAAAATTTCAGTTGCATTAACACTTCCGTTTTTCTTTATAATTAAGGCATTGCCCGGATCGAGTTCCTGAACATCTTCATATACAACATTAAAAACCGTTTGAATTGCAGCCCTTTCAGAGGCGACCACGACTACCTCATCGTTTTTAAAATAATAGGCAGGCCTAATACCTGAAGGATCTCTGAGCACAAAAGCGTCTCCATGCCCAAACATACCGGCCATTGTATATCCACCATCCCAATTCTTTGCTGCTTTTTTAAGAATTTTTGCGACTTTTAATCTTTCGGCAATCAATGGAGAAGCCTCCATTTTGTTATGGCCTTCTTTTTTTATTTGCCTGTATAGCTTGGCTACTGCATCATCAAGAAAATGGCCGATTTTTTCCATTACAGTAACTGTATCTGCCATTTCTTTTGGATGCTGACCCAATTGTATCAAATTATCAAAGAGCTCATCAACATTTGTCATATTAAAATTCCCGGCAACGATAAGATTTCTATGCATCCAGTTATTTTGCCTGAGGAAAGGATGTACACTTTCAATACTATTCTTTCCAAATGTACCATATCGGACATGCCCAAGAAGTACTTCGCCTATATATGGGATGTTCCGTTTTTGCAAATCTGTATTGCCTATATATTCAGGGTTTTCTTTTAAGGCCGAGTTTATACGGTCATTAATCTGAGCAAAAATGTCTTGTATTGGTTGCGACTCCACAGAACGAACTCTGCTCATATAGCGCTCTCCAGGGGCCATGTCTAATTTAATACTGGCAAAACCTGCACCATCCTGACCACGATTATGCTGTTTTTCCATCATTAAATACATCTTGTTCACTCCATAAAAAATACTGCCGTATTTTTCCTTATAGTAATCTAACGGCTTTAATAGCCGTATTAAAGATATTCCACATTCGTGTTTAATGGCATCACTCATTATTAAAATGAATTAAAAAAGCCCCGAAAGTACGAGGCATGTTTTATTATTGTAATTCAATATCAAATTGTGTCAATTCTCTGAATTGACGTAATCTCCTATCTATTTCTTCTTTCTTTAAATTTGCCATTCTTTCTGTACCAAAACGTTCTACACAAAATGAAGCCAGATTAGATCCATGGATAACCGCATTTCTTAAATTGTTGAACGATAGGTTTTCGGTCTCCGACAGATAACCTACAAATCCTCCTGCAAAGGTATCACCTGCACCGGTAGGATCAAAAACTTCTTCCAGAGGAAGGGCCGGAGCAAAGAAAATATTTTCATTATGGAAAAGTAAAGCACCGTGTTCACCTTTCTTTATGACCACATATCTTGGTCCCATGGTATGAATTTTTACTGCAGCTTTTACTAAAGAATATTCATTGGTAAGTTGTCGTGCCTCTTCATCATTTATGGTTATAATATCAGTATGCTTTATAACCTCTTCTAATTCTTTCGAAGTATTATTCATCCAATAGTTCATTGTATCCAAAACAATTAACTTTGGCTTTTTCGCCATTTGATTTATGACGCTCATTTGGATGCCGGGATGCAGATTTCCTAACATAACCACATCTGCGTTTCTGTAGTTTTCAGGTACTACCGGATTAAAATCTGCCAGCACATTCAGTTCCGTACTGAGGGTGTCCCTGGTATTGAGATCGTTACGATACTTGCCACTCCAGAAGAAGGTCTTACCTCCTTTTACAATTTCTATAGCCGAAATATCAATATTTCTATCCTCCAGAAATTGCAGATGTTCATAGGGCATATCATCTCCTACTACTGAAACAATTGCCGAATCTGTATCGAACTGTGAAGCCGCCAGACCAATAAATGTTGCAGCTCCGCCCAGAATTTTATCCGTTTTCCCAAAAGGCGTTTCTATAGCATCAAAAGCAACAGTGCCAACAATTAAAAGCTTTCCCATAATTTAGATTTTAAAATAAGGTGCAAATATACGCTTTTGAAAGTCCAAATAATGGGATTTAAAAACTAAAAAGCCGTATATTTATTTCCTGCCAAAATCAGCAGGAATTTCTCCCCATGCTTTGGTTTCCCATTTCACTATAGGGGTATTGTATGAATTGTTTTTCAACCATTCAACCGCCCTTCGAATGAGATCAAACAATGGATTATTTTTATTGTTTTCCGAAAGCCTGGTATTACAGCTTTTTTTTCTCACCCAGCTAATAGCAATCCTTGAATCTGAATAAATAATCCGATCGCTGTTTCTCTGCTTTAAATAAGCCAGTCCATGAACTATTGCAAGAAACTCACCAATATTATTGGTGCCTTCCGGAAAGGGTCCTTGTTTAAATAGTCTTTTACCAGTTTTAGTATCTACCCCCTGGTATTCCATAATCCCCGGATTTCCACTGGATGCTGCATCTACAGCAATAGAATGATAATTTGGCTCTCCAATTTTTATAAGATCCTGAGAGGAAAGCTGAGGACTCTTTTTCTTTTTCCCCTTATACGCGTCGTAATTACTGTCATAAGCTTTTTTGGCCATTTCAAAATTGGGGAATGACATATACTGGGCTCCTTTGGCACCAGATATTGCAGCTTTGCAATCATCCCAACTTTCGTAAATACCCGGTCTCTTGCCTTTCCAAACCACGTAAAATTTATTCTTTTTTGCCATTATCCTTTAAATAACAGTTTTTCAATTACCCGTGGAAAATGTTCATATTCAAGACTGTGGACTTTTTGAGCTATAGTTTCGGGAGTATCAGCGGCATCTACAAAGATTCTTACCTGTGTAATAATTGTACCCTCATCATAATGTTCATTAACATAATGAATGGTAATGCCTGTTTCGGGGTCTAAATTCTCCTTTACAGCTTCGTGAACCTTCATGCCATACATTCCTTTACCACCATACTTAGGAAGTAAGGCAGGATGAATATTTATAATTCTATCTGGAAAATGATCAATTAAACTTTTTGGGATACGCCACAGGAATCCTGCGAGTACTATTAAGTCGAGATTAAGACCATTTAAAAAATCAGAAATTAGGTCAGTTTCAATAAAAGCGTGTCTGTTAAAATATATAGCACTAACATTGAGTCGTGCACACCGCTCTAAAACTTTAGCGTCTTTTCTGTTTGTTAAGACAGCAACAATTTCAACTTCTTTGTTGTCAGAAAAATAATGGATAATGTTTTCAACATTAGTGCCGGAGCCCGAAGCAAGAAGAACAATTCGTTTCATTTAAGCAAAAATATTCTTTTTGAAATTAAGTCCTAGGATTATTAAATGCATGATGATCGACTACCTTTAATAAATCATAAAAAAAAGTCGAGAAAATCTCTTTTTATATAGGGTTTAACCATTTCCAGGACAGAAAATTTATGTCTAAACTAATATTCTTGTATTTAAATTTCTTAAATTACGATACATTTTTATGACAAATAGTGTTATTACATTATAAGTTTTTTATTTTTGCCAACGATTTAAATTTTAAAAACCAAAATTATTATGTCAGACATTGCATCAAGAGTAAAAGCTATCATCGTTGATAAATTAGGAGTAGATGAAAACGAAGTTGTGGCCGAAGCTAGTTTTACCAACGACTTAGGGGCAGATTCATTGGATACTGTTGAGTTGATAATGGAATTTGAAAAAGAATTTGATATTCAAATCCCTGATGATCAAGCAGAAAATATAGCAACAGTTGGCCAGGCTATTAGTTATATAGAAGAAGCCAAATAAATTTATGATTTCTTAATAAAGATTTATAATTATCCATGCGGTAATCGTGCTGCATGGATAATTTTTTTTAATTTACACTTGGGTTAGACATCAATTTAAAATTTGGTTAAATGCAATTAAAAAGAGTTGTGGTTACAGGTATTGGTGCCTTAACACCTATTGGTAATAATATTGAACAATATTGGGATGGTTTAAAGGAAGGCAAAAGTGGGTCCGCGCCTATAACATATTTCGATACAGAAAAATTCAAAACTAAATTTGCCTGTGAATTAAAAAACTTTGATTCACAGAACTACTTTGACAGAAAGGAAGCGCGTAAATTAGATAAATTTGCCCAGTATGCCTTGATTTCTTCAGATGAAGCTATTATAGATTCTGGTTTAGATCTGGAAAAAATAGATAAATTTAGAGTAGGTGTTATCTGGGGTGCTGGGATTGGCGGTTTGGAAACCTTCCAAAATGAGGTTTTAAACTTTGCCAGCGGTGATGGAACTCCAAGATTCAATCCTTTTTTTATACCTAAAATGATCGCTGATATTGCCCCAGGTAATATCTCAATTAAGCATGGTTTTATGGGCCCAAATTATACTACGGTATCTGCTTGTGCTTCTTCTGCCAATGCCATGATTGATGCACTAAATTATATCAGATTGGGCTATTGCGATATGGTTGTCTCCGGAGGTAGTGAGGCAGCAGTCACGATTGCGGGGATGGGAGGTTTTAATGCTATGCATGCTTTGTCTACCCGAAATGACAGTCCGGCAACGGCATCAAGACCTTTTGATGCAACCAGAGATGGTTTTGTGCTTGGGGAAGGTGCCGGGGCGTTAATTCTGGAAGAATTAGAACATGCCAAAGCACGGGGAGCCAAAATATATGCAGAATTAGTTGGTGGAGGACTATCGAGTGACGCATACCATATGACTGCACCACACCCTGAAGGTATTGGGGTGGTAAAGGTAATGGAAAACTGTTTGCGTGATGCAAATCTTAAACCTGAAGATGTTGATGCGATCAATACGCATGGTACAGCTACCCCGTTGGGTGATGTTGCTGAATTAAAAGCAATCAGTCAGGTTTTTGGTGAGCATGCTCCGGACATAAATATTAATTCTACAAAATCAATGACAGGTCATTTATTAGGTGCTGCTGGTGCTATTGAAGCAATTGCGTCTATTTTGGCGATGAATCATAACCTTGTGCCACCTACGATAAATCATTCCGTGGTAGACGAAAATATAGATCCAAAGCTTAATTTAACGCTAAATAAGGCCCAGAAAAGAGAGGTTAAGGTAGCAATGAGTAATACCTTTGGTTTTGGCGGACATAACGCATGTGTGGTTTTTAAGAAATATAGCTAATAAGCAAAATGAATTTTCCTTCAAATATATTCAATTCCCATCCTAAAGAGGATGGGGATTTTTTTTTAGGGATTTCAAAAATATTAGGGTTTAAACCCAAAAAGCTCAGTGTTTATAAAAAAGCTTTCCTTCACAGGTCTGCTAACAAAAAAGATAAAAATGGCTTGCCATTAAATTATGAGAGACTGGAATTTCTTGGCGATTCCATGTTAGGCACCATTATTTCTAGATACCTGTATAACGAAGTACCTAACGGGGATGAAGGATACTTAACTAAAATGCGCTCTAAAATAGTAAGCAGGAAACATTTAAATGAATTAGGAAAGGATTTGAATCTGATCTCCTATGTAGAAAGTAGAATTCCCAAATCGCATTTTGGAGATAATATTCATGGAAATGTTTTTGAAGCACTCATTGGTGCAATTTATTTAGACAGGGGATATAAATATTGTGAGAAGTTTATTAACACTAGAGTAATTGAGCCCTATGTAGACATTGAGCAGCTGGAAGGTAAAGTAATAAGCTATAAAAGTCTTGTGATTGAATGGTGTCAAAAGCAGAAAAAAGAATTCCAATACAAGGTATATGAAGATACGGGAAAGGACCCTTTAAAGCATTTTGCCGTTAAACTTTCCATAGATGAAAGAGTAATGGCCAAGGCCAGAGCTACTTCAAAAAAGAAAGCTGAAGAAAAAGCATCTAAAAGGGCATTTTTTGCCCTTCAGGACAAAATGGGAAGGATACAGATATAATAATCTTATATTTACATTTTACACAAAGAAATGATCACATTGCATAAATTTTCTGATGATTTTTGTGAAGAAAACTATGTTCTCATTGCCTTACATTGTGGTTTGGAAGATTATGCTTTGGCCTATGGATTGAATATGGCGCTTAAAATAAATTTAAAAAGATCAAAGACAGATCTCGATATATCTAATAGAACCTCCTTTCCTATTTATGAATGGAAAGATAAACTAAATGAAAGGAATTGGACTTTAATCGTTAATACCAGCGTTAAAGAAGAATATTTGGAAGTTCATGATCTTTTTAGCAATGAAACATCTTCTACTGCATATCACGTATTGCCGGAATACAAGGATGTTGATTATTTGTTAAAAATAGAACAGGAAGAAGATGAAGTGGATAGTAGTATGCTCGATTCTATTCTTGAAATTCCCAAGATAATTACTGCATACCAGATTGAAACCGATAAATTAAAATCCAAGCAAAACTTAATTATATAGAAGTATGCCCGATACAAAAAAGACAAAAATTGTAGCCACTTTGGGGCCGGCAACAAGCAAAAGAGAGGTCCTGAAGAAAATGATAGAATCTGGAGTAGATGTCTTTAGGATTAATTTTTCTCATGCCGATTATGAGGATGTTACCAAGCGCGTCGAAATGATTCGATCACTCAACGAGGAAATGGGCATGTATACAGCCATTCTTGCAGACTTACAAGGCCCGAAGTTGAGAGTAGGAGTTATGGGGGGCGAAGTTATTGTTGCTCCGGACGATGAGATAACTTTTGTTACAGGTGATCCATTCGAAGGAAATGCCGATAAAGTGTATATGAATTATTCGAGCTTTCCAAAAGACGTAAACCCGGGGGAACGTATTTTGCTGGACGACGGAAAACTAATGTTTGAAGTCCTTACTACTAACAGGGAAAACGAAGTAAGGGCAAAAGTAATTCAGGGAGGGCCCTTGAAATCGAAGAAAGGGGTTAACCTTCCAAACACCAACATTAGTTTGCCTGCTCTTACTGAAAAGGATATAGAGGATGCCATTTTCGCAATTTCCCTCCATGTTGATTGGATTGCCCTGTCTTTTGTTAGATTTAGTCAGGATCTTATTGATCTTCAAAATTTAATCAGAGAACATTCTAAAGAGAAAATTCCAATTATTGCAAAGATTGAAAAACCAGAAGCAGTAAAAAATATAGATAAAATTGTTTCCTATTGCGATGGGATTATGGTTGCACGGGGAGATCTTGGTGTCGAAGTTCCTGCTCAGGAGGTTCCGCTTATCCAAAAGAAATTGGTGTTAAGAGCTAAAAAAGCCAGGATTCCTGTAATTATCGCCACTCAGATGATGGAAACCATGATTACATCTCTTACACCTACAAGGGCTGAGGTAAATGATGTTGCAAACTCTGTAATGGATGGTGCTGATGCGGTAATGCTTTCGGGGGAGACTTCTGTAGGTAATTATCCGGTTGAAGTAATACAAAAAATGGCCAGTATTCTGCATAGTGTTGAAGGATCTGAACTAATTCAAGTTCCCCAGGAGCCGCCTCATATTCGGACAAAAAGGTATATTACCAAGTCTGTTTGTTATCATGCGGCCATAATGGCGAATGAAATTAAGGCCAAAGCCATATCCACCCTTACAAATAGTGGTTATACAGCCTTCCAGATTTCAGCATGGCGACCACGTGCTCATATTTTGGTTTTTACATCAAATAAAAGAATTTTAACACAGCTGAACCTGCTATGGGGAGTGAAAACATTTTACTATGATAAGTTTGTTTCAACAGATGAGACTATCGAAGATGTAAACGCCATAGCATGTAAAAAAGGTTTTTTAGATGTCGGTGATATGCTTATAAGTTTGGCTGCAATGCCAATTAAGAGCAAGGGGATGGTAAATACGCTAAGGGTAACAGAAATAGAAACCTGTGCTTTCTAGATAAATTTACAGAATTATCAGTTAGAAATTTTTACGCCACTTCTCGTTCGTAGGCTATAAAATTTACAATTTTTCCCTTTTTGTTGAAAATGGGTTCCCCTTTTATCCAACAGTTATACGTTGAGCCATCTTTTCTGTAATTAACTACGGTAGCTTCAAAGGCTTCCCTGTTTTTAATGGCTTTGGAAATAGCAGCATTAATTTTGCTGTTGGTTTTTTTACCCTGAAAGATTTTTGGAGTCTTATCTTTTATCTCATCCAAGGTATACCCATTCATGTTAAAAATATTATTCGTGGCATATACAATTTTCAATTCAGGGTCAGTGACAACAATAACTTGTTCCTTCTCCAGAAATTCTTCATTGAAAGTATCTTTATACAACCAGCGGTTCCTTAAGGCTAAGCCTTTTAGTACTCTGAGATCGTCAAAATCTTTGCAGGTCTTATCAAAATAAGATCCTGCAAGATCCCAGGATAAAATAGGGAGGATTTTGGCCCGGCTGTTTTTATAGAAACCTGAGACAGCGTTATCAAAATTTTTAAATTCCTTCATTAATTCTAATTCTTTTAAAGACGATTAAAATTTTGAATTAGGAAAGTTATATTCCTTCCCAAAAAGGAATTAAAAACTTTCTTTCTTATTGCAATTTTATTCAATACTACTAAAAGATAGTTAAGGGAAAAAATTCAAATGAACTATTAACAGTTTTGTTTAATAATAGCCATGGACATGGCAGTTTTTACTACTCAACTTTAAACAAAAAAATAATTATTTTCTATACAGATGGTCCCAATATTGCTTAATGATCTTGTCCTGGTAAAAGCAAGATTTTAAATAAACCGGATCTTAAATGAACAAAATTGCGGATTAGAACTCAAAACTGAGTTGAACTGTAACAACGTTTTTTACCTTATCCCGTTCCCTGATATCTGTATTTAAATTAGAAAGCGAAAGACCTAACAAACGAACAGAGTTTTCCAGTTTTTCCTGATATAATAATTCCTTGGCAGTCTCTAAAATCAGATTTTTATCTGCCACAAAATAGGGTAAAGTTTTACTCCGTGTCTGCAGGGTAAAATCACTGTATTTTATTTTTAACGTTATTGTTTTACCCGCTATTTCAGACTTCTTTAACCTGCCCTCCAGTTCCCGGGCAATATGATCTAATCGTTCTAACATAAAAATCTCACTACTAAGGTTTTCGCTAAAAGTACGTTCGGCGCCTACAGATTTGGGAATACGCTCAGCCTTTACCGCACTATTATGAATACCTCTAACCACGTAGTAGTAGTGTTTCCCACTCTTTCCAAAATGACTTTCCAGAAATTCAAGCGATTTTCTTTTCAGATCTTTACCAGTAAAAACCCCAAGCTTATACATTTTATCGGCGGTAACTTTACCAACACCATAGAACTTTCTTATTTCCAAATCTTCAAGGAATTGAACTACTTCCTCCGGATTCACTGTTTTTTGTCCATTGGGTTTGTTATAATCGCTGGCTATTTTGGCTACAAATTTATTTATAGATATTCCTGCCGAAGCAGTTAAACCAATTTCATTAAAAATCCGCTGCCTTATTTCCCGGGCAATCAGGGTAGCGGAAGGGTTGCCTTTCTTGTTAAAAGTAACATCAAGATAGGCCTCGTCCAGTGAAAGAGGTTCTACCATATCTGTATAGTCCAGGAAGATCTTTCTAATTTGTAACGATACTTCTTTGTATCTATGAAAACGTGGTTTCACGAATATGATATTCGGACAATTTTGTCTTGCCAAATAACCGCTCATGGCACTTTTAACCCCAAATTTTCTAGCCTCGTAGCTAGCTGCAGATACTACCCCTCTTTTTTCACTTCCACCTACAGCAACCGGCTTACCCCTAAGATCATGATTATCTAATTGCTCAACCGAGGCATAAAATGCATCCATGTCTACGTGTATTATTTTTCGCAAAGAGAATTCATTGAGCATATTCAAATTTAAGGTATATTTAGTGTAATTGATATGGCACAAAAATCAGCTATTATTTTAGGGGCCACTGGTTTATGCGGAAGCAAACTATTGCAGATACTTCTTAAAGACAAGAGGTATAGGAAACTAAAGTTATTTTCCAGAAAATCAGCAGGAATAAAACATAAAAAGTTAGAGGAACACCTTATTGACTTACTAAAATTATCTGACCATGAAGATGATTTCCTGGCAGATGAAGTTTTTTGCTGTATAGGGACCACAAAAGCCAAAACCCCGGATAAAGACCTTTACAAAAAAATTGATTTTGGAATTCCTGTTAGTGCTGCAGCATTGTGCAAAAAAAATAAAATAGGGACATTTATAGTAATTTCTGCATTAGGAGCAAATGCTGAGAGCCGCATCTTCTATAATAAACTAAAGGGGCAAATGGAAAATGCGGTGATTTCCATTGGAATTCCAAAAATTCATATTCTACAACCATCACTCATTGGGGGCTATAGGCAGGAAAACAGACCAGGAGAATGGTTTGCAAAAAAAGTATTTCTTGTTCTAAACGCTATTTTGGCAGGGCCATTCAGAAAATACAGATCTGTACATCCGGAAAAGATAGCCCACTGCATGGTATGGCTGGCAAATAATGCCTATGAAAGAGTAAAAATTCCCTCCGATAAGATAGTACAGCTGGGAGAGATGGAGAACTAAGAGAACGCCAGATTTTGTGCTTAAGACTTAATAAATATGATAGAAATAGAAAGAAAATTTCTGGTGAATTCAAGCGATTACAGATCTTTAGCCTATTCTAAAGCACATATTGTTCAGGGGTTTTTAAATTCACATCCCGATAGGGTAGTACGGGTAAGAATAACGGATGACAATGCTTTTTTGACAGTGAAAGGCAGATCCAACCTTGCGGGCACCACCAGATTTGAATGGGAAAAAAAGATACCAGTTGCAGAGGCCAAGCTACTTTTAGAGCTATGTGAAAAGGATATTTTAGAGAAAATCCGTTATTGTGTAAGTATAGGGCCCCTTATTATTGAAGTAGATGAATTTCTTGGTTCAAACCAGGGGTTGGTAATAGCAGAAATTGAAATTGAAAATGAAGATGATAAAATCGAAGTACCATCCTGGATAGGATTGGAAGTAACCGGGGATATCAAATATTACAACTCTCAACTGAGCAAAAACCCCTTTAATGAATGGCAGGGCTCAAATACTTAATTGAATTTCTAACCAGACTTAATTGCACTACTTTCTTATAATCTCTGGTCCTGAAGGTGCTATGTAATCAAACTTAAAAGATCAAAAAAGATAGTGCTTTGAACGCACTCCGGGAATAAAAAAGAGTACTATTATTGTGAAGAACAGTACTTATAAAGCACTTTTAAACTGTTCCAGGAATCTTACGTCATTTTCGCTGAGTAAGCGGATATCTGAAATTTGATGAAGAAGTAAGGCAATGCGATCGATGCCCATTCCAAATGCAAAACCGGTATAGGTTTCACTATCGATCCCACAATTGTCCAATACATTTGGATCTACCATGCCACATCCCATTATTTCTAACCAGCCGGTTCCTTTCGTCATCTTGTAATCTGTTTCTGATTCCAGCCCCCAATAAACATCAACTTCGGCACTGGGCTCGGTGAACGGAAAATAAGATGGTCGAAGTCTGATTTTGGACTTCCCAAAAAGCTCGGTAGTAAAAAACTGCAGTGTTTGCTTTAAATCTGCAAAAGATACTTTCTTATCAATATATAGCCCCTCTACCTGATGAAAAAAACAATGCGATCTGGCAGAAATTGCCTCATTTCTATACACCCTCCCCGGAGAGATAGTTCGGATTGGCGGTTTATTGTTTTCCATATACCGAACCTGCACGGATGAAGTATGCGTGCGTAAGAGCACATCCGGATTGGTCTGAATAAAAAAGGTGTCCTGCATATCCCTGGCAGGATGGTGTTTCGGCAAGTTTAAAGCAGTGAAGTTATGCCAGTCATCTTCAATTTCAGGTCCTTCGGAAACGTTGAAACCTATTCTCGAAAAAATATCTATGATTTGGTTTTTTACTATTGAAATAGGGTGGCGTGCCCCTAGTTCCAGAGGTTCAGAAGGCCTTGTAAGGTCATTATATATATTCTTTCCGGGCTTGTCTTGTTCGATTGCTTTTTTAAGCAGATTTACTTTTTCTGTGGCCTTACTTTTAAGTTCGTTTATTGTTTGACCAAATTCTTTTTTCTCTTCAGTAGGAATATTTTTGAATTCAGAAAAGAATTGACTCAAAAGACCTTTTTTACCAAGGTATTTAATTCGGAAAGCCTCAATTTCCTTTGGATTATCTGACGAAAAATCAGCTACTTCGGCCAGGTGTTTTTTTAGTTGGTCTATCATTTTCTATTTGTAATAAATAAAAATTTTTGAGCAAAGCATATGCCCAAGAAAAGGCAAATTTATAACAATTATCCATCAAGGAAACATAATTAACTCAAAAGCGCCATAGAATTATGCCTTGTCAATTAGCTCTGTCTCTTCAATCCACCGGACACATTTCTTAAAATTCTCAAAAATGTGTTCTGCCGGTACCAGATCAGGTATAATATCAATGCGCTCCATCATATAACGCGGTTGGTCTAAAACATCCACAAAAAGGGGTAAGATTTGGTGTTTTCTCAATTCCAGAAGAACTTCTTCCATGGCGTAAAGGCCGGATTGGTCCATATACTGCATACGACCAAGGCGCAGGATAACTATGCTTGCCGTTTTGGGAATTTGTTCTGCGAGTTGTTGAAAATCACTTGTAGTCCCAAAAAATAAAGGTCCCTTTATGTGCTTTATAAAAACCTCGCGTTTTAAACTTTTTGGAAAATCTTTCTCATCCGGCCAAGCAGCTTCTTTTAGCAAGGGTTTTACATCGGACCGCTCTGCTGTAAGATCCCCCATTTTTTTCATAAACATCAGGGAAGCAATAATCAGGCCTATTCCTACGGCATAGACCAGATTCCAGACTGTGGAAAGCACCAGAACGACCAACATAACCAATACTTCAGAACTTAGACTAAGGGGACCTAATTTTATATCTCTTGGCAAGCTTGGAATTGCCCTTAACCCTTTATAATCCATAACACTTATTCCAACAGTAATTAAAATTCCTGCAAGAACGGCCGCAGGTATTTGTGAAGCAACCGGGCCCAGTACTAGTAGAACTATCAATAAAATAATTCCAGCCAGCATTCCGGACAGTTTAGTTTTTCCTCCTGAATTTATATTTACTACAGTTCTGATTGTTGCTCCTGCACCCGGCAAACCCCCAAAAATTGCGGCAATACTGTTGCCAATGCCCTGCCCAACCAGTTCCTTGTTTGGATTATGCTTCGTTTTAGTCATATTATCAGCAACAACGGAAGTTAATAACGAATCAATAGCTCCCAATAAGGCTAGCGTAAGTGCAGTAAAAATGTAGGGCGATACTGCTGAATATTTAAAGCTGGTAAAAATTTCCAGATTTAGCACTGGAAATCCCTCCGGAATTTTTTCAATGGTCCTGTATTCCAAATCAAATCCGAAGGCAATTCCTGATACTACAATCAGGGATACCAAAGTACTGGGAATAATTGTGGTGATTTTTTTAAAACCGTAGATAATAAAGATAGTTGCCAAAGCAAGGATAAGTTCGAGCCACTTGATATTTTCAATGGCCTTGGGAAGTATTTTTAAAACCCCTAAAACCCCGGATGCTTCCCAGGATGCAAGTGTCCTTGCTTCATCCAATATTGCTTTTGCAGTTATTTCATTTGATCTGTTGATTGTCTCTTCAAAATCTTCAAGGACCAGGATACCCTCTCCTGCTTCTTCTCTTAAAATATTTTCAAGAATCAGCTCTTCCGCTTCGGGTTTAAACTGATTCACAAAAGTTGAGTCTTCTCTCGGGTAATAGCCAACGGCAGGAAGAATTTGTGTAATTATTATTATTGCTCCAATTGCTGTCATAAATCCTGATACAACAGGATAAGGTATATATCGTATATATCTACCTATTCCCAGGACTCCTAAGCCAATTTGAAAGAGTCCTGCCAGGAGAAAAACACTCAGTATTGCTGGCAGTGCTTTTTCTACGCTACCATCGTAAATTGCTATAATACCAGCAATAATAACCATACTAACGGCTGTCATAGGGGCTGTTGGCCCGGAAATCTGAGTGCTTGTACCACCAAAAATAGCGGCAAAAAAACTTATAAAAATAGCACCATACAAACCTGCACTTGGGCCCAGTCCTGATGAAACACCAAAAGCCAGCGCTAATGGAAGTGCTACAATCCCCGCTGTTAATCCGCCAAAAAAATCTCCCTTAAAATTTGAAAAAAGGGTTTTCATTTTTAATAACAATTTACACACTAACAAGATAGAATAATTTAAGAACAAAAAAGGCCGGTACACTTTGCACCGGCCTTTTTTTATTTCCAAATTAAACCTTAATCAAGATGATAGATCTCCATAATATTCTTTAAAATACCCTCGAAATCTATTTCTAAGTCAATTAGTTTACCTGTATGAACATCAAATACCCAACCATGTACCTTCAAATTCCGATCGCGATAGGCTTTTTGTATTGCGGCTGTTTTTATGAGGTTAACACATTGCTCCTGAACATTAAGCTCTACCAAACGGTCATATTTCTTATCCTCATTTTCTATGGCATTGAGCTCATTTTTATGCAGTCGATATACATCTCTGATATTTCTTAACCATGGATTTAAAATGCCCAGGTCTGCAGATTGCATTGCCGCTTTAACCCCTCCGCATGCATAGTGGCCACAGACAACCACATGATTAACTTTTAGGTGCTCTACCGCATAGTTTACCACAGACATTGCATTCAAATCAATGCTGATCACCATATTGGCAATATTTCTGTGCACAAAAACTTCTCCGGGTCCCATGCCCATTAAATCTTCGGCTGTTACCCGACTGTCCGAACAGCCTATATATAATAATTCAGGACTTTGCCCCTTCCCTAATTCTTCAAAATAATCCTCTTTCTCGGAGAGTTTACCACTTATCCACTTTTTATTATTTTCAAATACTTTATTTAAGTTCATTTGTTTGTTGTTTAAAATTTAGTTTAAGTTATGATAATTATCCCAACTTTGGTCTCAACTTAAAAAACTCAATATAACTATCAGGATTTTCTACAACTCCCCTTTCAGAAATTAGTTTAATATCGATATTTCTATTGAAGGCTTTTCCGGCAAACTCTTCAAGAATTTCAATAATATCATTATCCAGATATCTGGTTTTGGAAACATCCAATTCAAGATAGGAATTTTTTGGAATGGCATCAAGTTCTTTAAGGATTGCACCTTTGTTAAAGAAAGTAACCTCTTCGGCCAGAGTCATTTTTATTTTATGCTTACCATTGCTTTTATCTTCAATATGCAGGAAATGCGAATTTTGATAGCTCTTAATTAGAATAACTGCAATTCCAACTCCTAATCCCAAACCTATACCAATAAGCAGGTCTGTAAAAATTATACCAACAACGGTTACCGTAAAGGGTACAAACTGTTTCCAACCTAGCTGATACATTTTTTGAAAAAGCGCGGGCTTCGCCAATTTATAACCTACAATTAGCAAAATGGCCGCAAGAACAGAAAGAGGTATCATGTTTAATAATCTGGGAATGAGAATTACAGAGATTAACAGCAAAAAACCATGAATAATAGCAGACATTTTTGATCTTGCTCCAGATTGAATATTAGCAGAACTCCTGACTATTACCTGGGTAATGGGCAAACCTCCTATAAGTCCTGAAACAATATTTCCGGTTCCCTGGGCCATCAGCTCTTTGTTTGTTGGTGTTACTCTTTTTCGAGGATCCAGTTTGTCTGTAGCTTCAACACATAAAAGCGTTTCAAGACTTGCTACCAAAGCAATTGTAAAGGCTGTTATCCATATTTCCGGACGGGCTATAACCTGAAAATTTGGAAAGCTAAACTGGCCAATAAAAGAATCTATAGTGTCCGGTATTGGAACACTCACAAGATGTTCTGAAGAGATGTTCCATACGGCACTATCCTTTGTAAGGTTATAAAATAGTATCCCAACGAAAACGGCTACCAGAGGGCCTTGAATTAGTTGAAAAATTTTAGCTTTTTTAGTAAGAACCTTATCCCACAAAATTAATATCCCCAGAGCAAGAAAAGCTATAAGGGCAGCACCCGGACTTATATAATTAACTGTATTAATGATCTCGGATATTGTATTTTGTCCATCTACCTGAAAAAAAGCAAAATCACCTTCAGGATCTGAATCATATCCAAAAAAGTGAGGAATTTGTTTTAGAATTATGATGATTCCGATACCCGTAAGCATCCCTTTAATGACCGAAGAAGGAAAATAATAGGCGATAATACCCGCCCTAAGAATACTAAATATGATTTGAATGGCACCGCCCAGAACAACCGCCACTAAAAAGTTTTCATATCCTCCAAGGGCACCAATTGCGGTCAATACAATGGCTGCTAATCCCGCTGCCGGACCGCTGACTCCTATATGCGAGCCACTAAGTGACCCTACTATAATACCACCTACTATACCGGAAATTAATCCTGAAAACAATGGTGCGCCACTGGCCAGGGCTATACCCAAACACAATGGAAGTGCCACAAAGAAAACTACAATGCTGGCTGGTACGTCGTTTTTCAAATATTTGAACATAATTATAAATATATGGTCCTTAAGAAATTATTAAAGATTGATTAGAAACTGAAAGGTAAATTAATTTATGCGTTATGAGCCATAAATTCCGGAGGAGGTAATGGAATTTCAATGGAATGAGAAGAAAAATTTATCTTTTCTATCTCTAAATATTGCGATTTTTCATGAAGGGAGAATTGATTCTGTGCAAGCCAATTTTCCAGAATTATTTTTTCTTCATTGTCGTCTTTTTTAGACGATTCCTGCTGCTCTTCTTCATTTAAATTCAAAGAAACTATAATGCTTTCCTCATTATTTACCAATGAAATAACAGATGGAGCAACTATGGAGAACAGCCAAAAAGTAATTAGGGATGTTATAATTGCAGTTCTGGTCATTATTAAATTGGTTTAAAACAAATATAAATGGAACATCAACGAATTATAGTTAAATAAAAATTAAAAATCCTTTAACAGTTTAATTTCGCCAGATGGAACCCAGCCTGTTTTCCCATCTTTTAGTTCTATTTTTTTCCAATCGTCCAACTCATCCAATACAAACACTTTAGTCCCCTCATGCAGAAGGAATGCCTGTGTACTTCTATTATTTGGTTCAGATTTGACTATTAATTCTTCCGAAAAAACGATAGCCGGCATATCTGCCTCAAAATCCTGGAATTGAATCATTGCCAATACTATGCAGAAGATTGCAATGAAAAGAGAAACAATGCTGGTGATAAAAGCTATTCGTTTATGCGTGGAATACCTAAGGTAATAAAATAAAATATAGGCCAGAACAAAGAGGAAAACGAAGAGAACACCTGCATAGGACCATTGATCAAAAGATAGTAACCCGGTTATGTTTTTGTACAGTTTTGACAGACTTGTCTCCGGAAGAGGCTCAAAAGCATCCAAAGTCATGTTTTGAGCATATGCCAGGTTGTTTTTGATTTCTCTATCATTGGGTTTAAGTAGCAAAGCTTTCTCATAATAGTATATACTGGGGGCTATTTGGTTTAATTTGTAGTAGCAGTTACCCAGGTTATAGTAGACTTCCGCCGAATGCTCGCCATTTTCTATAATTTTAAAGTAATTCTCGGTAGCTTTTTCATATTCACCTTCATTATAGTAGGTTGTTGCCCTGTTAAAAAGAGCTTCGTTTTGAGCAATAGCCGCAAGGGAATGAAGTACTACTACTAATAATAAGACTAAATTCTTCATAGCTAAAGCTTTTTGTCTATTGATGAAATTGTTTCGCTGGCTTTATTGTAATCCTGTTTCATTTGAACATCAGAGAAAGGGCTGTAGCGAGCCATTTCACAATTCTTAAGCAGATCTACGAATGCGTGGTTTGTAGTTTCGTCTATTTCTTTTTCGGACAACAGGGAGGCTATTTTATCTTTGCTAAACTCAGAGGTTTCTATTTTTAACTTCGCTTTCAGGTAGTTATGTAAAGCTTTTTCAAGTGCTATATAGAATGCATCCTTGTTACCAAGAGCTTTTTTGGCCTCATATAGATATTTCTTGGCCAGTTTATTAGCTTTCTTGATTTTATTGCCCGCTACGTCACTGGCAATAGCTTCACGCCTTTTACCAAACAGTACGGCAATTGGTATGAGTAAAAATGGCGAAATCAACCATAAATAAAACTTTGTAGAACCAAAGAAATAATTTGTGCCAATGGCAGTTAAGTTTGGTTTAAGTTTAATAAAATTAAATTGATCATTTGAGGTAATAACCATTTGTTTATTTTGTGCAGAAGGATTATTCGCTATTGTCCCGGATCCTAATGGACCTTCCATGACATTGATCATAATTTCATCAGAACTTAATGATTTATAGCGCTCTGCTTCCGGATCAAAATAGCTGAATGAAATACTGGGTATGGGGTATTTTCCTCTGAAGGACGGTACTATGGTGTAATTATTGCTCACTTGCCCCTTCATGCCGGATAGCGTTGTTCTTACGTCTTCATTAAATTCAGGTTCATAAACTTCCAGGGCTCCAGGAAGCGAAGGTTCGGGTAATTGAAAGAGTTTTAAATTGCCGTCCCCTTTTACTGTAATTATTGCTTGTAATGACTCTGAAGCATTTAATGTTGTTTTGCTCGTGGAGACGGAAAACTCAAAATTGCCTACAGCACCACCAAAATCTGCGGGCCTCCCTTCTGATGGTAAGGGTTTTACATTTATAACACGCTTTCCTGCAGATACTGTTTTATTGGTTTGCGTATATATTCTTCCTCCAAAAAAGTCGCGTTTGTTAGTAGGCACTTCCAATGATACATCTAAAGAAAGAGGCTCAATAGTTAATTTACCGCTTTTTTGAGGATAGAGCACAACTCTTTTAAGAACTACATAACGATAAGCCTTTCCCTCATAAGTGCCATTTTGAACATCATATCTCGTGAATGGCATATCCTGACTCCAGAAATTATTGTATTTAGGATTGTCCAGTGGTCTAAAATTGGAAACATTAATAGTGGGGCTCACATATAATTTGTAAACAACACTGATGGCCTCATTGAGGTACGGACTGGTTTTGGAAACTTCTGCTACCAAATGTAAATTATCATCAGCAAAGTCTTCTACAGACATCTGGTCATTTGGTTTATCTACTGCCGCCGTTACCTCTACAGTTTTTGATAAGGATTTATATACTTTCCCATCAATTGTAATAGTGGCCTGTTTGATTGTAAATTTCCCTCTCGAAGTCGGAGCTAAGGTATAGGAATATGTTTTGGAATAGCTTCTTACACCATTAATCCAGGAAGAACTAATAGACTGAAAAGGTCCTATGAGTACTCTGAAGCCTTCAAAATCAGGAGGTGTAAAATTATCGCCGTCTTTGTTCATGGCAAAATCTACCCTAAGACGCTCATTTATTCCCAACTTGCTTTTGCTTAGTTTTACTTCAAAAGTAATAGCTTCTTTATCTTGTGCTATTGCATGGCCGAAGGCCAGTAATAGAAAAGATATACAAAAGAAAAAATATTTAAGTTTATTAAATATCACCAGTCTTTTTCATTTTTTGATTTGACACCTTTAACTTTCTTGGCGTCCATTTTTTCTTTAACTTTTTTCTCTTCATTTTCCATTGCCTCAAGTAAATTTTTTATTTGTTGCTGAGACAACTGATTAGGTCTGGGTTGCTTCTGCTCTTGTTGATCTCCCTGCTCAGGCTGCTTTTTTTCTTCTTTTTTTTCATCGCCTTCTCCTTTTTTATTCTCTTCTTTTTCCTCCTCTCCTTTATCTCCTTCATTATTTTCTTTATCGTTTTCTTCGTTTTTAGGATCGCCTTTGTTTTCGTCATTATTATCTCCCTGTTCCTGTTGATCCTGGTTTTGGTCTTTTTTATCTTCCTGATCCTGATTCTCTTTATTATTGTCGTTATTCTGATTGTTCTTGTCTTTTTTTAAGAGTTCTTTGGCCAGTGCCAGATTATAGCGAGTTTCTTCATCGGACGGATCATTTCGCAATGCTTCTTTATAAGCTTCAACTGCTTTGGCATATTCTTTATTTTTCATGAATACATTGCCCATATTATGAAATGCTTTATGCTTGACAGGCTTTTCTGACGCCAATTCTCCTGCCTGCTTAAATCGACCAAAAGCCTCAGAAAAACTTTCTTTGTTATAGTAAGCATTTCCTAAATTGTATGGTGCCGCTGTATTCTCATCACTTTTGGAAATGGCCCTTCTGTAATTCACTTCCGCATCAATAAAATCGTTATCAGCTAAGTCCTTATTAGCTTCAAAGGTAATATCCGTTGAGGCTTTAAGTGCTTTTTCCTTCTCTTTCGAATCATCTTGAGAAAAAACTGCAGCGCTTATTAGTAGAGTAAATAAAACTATCTTTTTCATTTTAGTGAACCTCCTTCTCGTTAAATAAATTCATTTTTTTGAGCCATTTGGTTTTTCGATCCAGCAAGAAAATTTCCAAAAACAGAAACAATAGCCCAATGCCGAGGAACCATTGGAACTGGTCTTTGTATTCTGCAAATTGTTTGGCTTCAAATTCCTGCTTATCCATTTGGTTTAATTCTGCTTTGATGAACTCTACGGCATCATCCGTATTTGATCCGTCTACATATTCCCCATTACCCTCGTCAGCAATTTCCTCTAAGATATCTTCATTTAGTCTTGTGATAACCACTTCTCCCTGAGAATCTTTTTTCAAACTTTCTACGATTCCGTTTCTTTTAATGGGAATAGGACTGCCTTTTGTCTTTCCAACACCAATTGTAAAAATTCGTATTCCTTCGTCAACCGCCAATTCCACAGCATCCAGGGTTGTGCCCTCAGAATGGTCCTCGCCATCTGAAACTATGAATAAAACCCGATTTGTTTGTTCCTCATCATTAAAATAAGTAGACGCCAGCTCTATGGCTTCATTAATCGCCGTTCCTTGTGATGAAAGCATATCTGTATTCATGCTTTGGAGGAACATTTTTGCTGCACCATAATCTGTGGTTATTGGTAGCTGAGGAAAAGCCTGTCCTGCATACGCTATTATACCTATTCTATCGCTGGCTAATTGATTGATAATTTCGGAAACCAGGCGTTTGGACTTCTCTAATCTGTTTGGAGCAATATCTTCTGCCAACATACTTTTTGAAACGTCGATGGCAAAAACAATATCAACCCCTTCTCGTTTTACTGTCTCTAATTTTGTTCCAATTTTCGGATTTACAAGACCTAAAACCAGAAATGAAATCCCTATTAAAAGAAAAATTAATTTTAATATTGATTTGAATTTAGACTTATTGGGGGATAATCTTTTCAACAAATCAGGCGTGGCAAATTTCTTTTGGGTTCTTTTTTTCCAAATTTGCAATAATACGTAAACTACCACCATTATCGGAATAATGGTTAGAAGATAGAAATATATTTTCTCGTCTAATTGAATCATATTCTAAATAAAACTCCTGAAGAGTGTGTTTCTCAGGAACCATTCAGCAAGGAGCAAAGCCCCGGCCAAAAGGATCCATGGTCTGAATTTCTCCTCATATTTATAATACTTAAATTCTTCAACTTCTGTTTTCTCCAATTTATTTATTTCATCATAAATTGCCTCCAACTTTTCATTATCTGTAGCTCTGAAATACTGCCCGCCCGTTGCATCGGCAATAGCTTTAAGTAATTCTTCATCTATTTCAACCTGTCTCATCCCATATCTATAGGATCCATCATCATTGTAAGCAACAGGTGAGAGCGCATTTCCGTTTGTCCCCAAACCAATAGTGTAGGTCTTGATATCGAATTCTACGGCAAGATCAGCAGCCGTTTGGGGTTCAATAAACCCCGAATTGTTAACGCCATCCGTAAGTAAAATAATTACCTTACTTATAGATTTGCTTTCTTTTAACCTGTTAACGGAAGTAGCTAATCCCATTCCAATGGCTGTTCCATCATTCAGCTGACCATAAGTAATTTCCTGAAGGGCATTTAAAACAATCGATTTGTCACTTGTTATTGGCGTTTTGGTATAGCTTTCCCCGGCATAAACCACTAAACCAATTCTATCATTAGGTCTTTGTCTAATAAAATCTGCGGCCACTTCTTTAAGGGCCGATAATCTGTTAGGCTTTAAATCTCTTGCCAGCATACTCGAAGACACATCAATAGCCATTACAATATCAATGCCTTTTGTAGTTTTTGTCCGTGTGGAAATATCCTCAGTTTGAGGACGTGCCATTGCCACTATAATTGATGTCAATGCCAACAAACGAAACGCAAACAATACTGGTTTTAACCTGGGCAATAAGTCATTTGTTGAAAACCCTTCCACGCTTGGGATCTTCAAACTTGCAATCTCTTCCTTGCGCTTGAATAGCTGCCATATCAAAGCAATTGGAAGCAATAAGAGCAACCAAAAAAGCTGAGGATTTGCAAATTCTATATTGTCTAACATCTATGCCTCTGTTTTAACTTCTAATGAACCAATTATACGATTTACAATTTCTTCTGCATAAACATCCTCATCTAACCATGATAAGATTAACTGCTGTTGAAATCCATTTCCGCCAAAAAGAATAATTGTGTATTGTCCGCTGACTAAATCTTTTGAATCAGGTAATGGAAAATTACCCCGTCCGAATACTTTAATTCCTTTTACACCAGACAGGGTCACAAATTCTTCCTGTTTCGTAATAATATTTTTTGCGCCCTGGTCTTCAAAATTTTTCAAAATTTGCTCAACAACCTGATTGAAATCCGGTTCTTCAGGTTTATTTAACGTGGTTGATGTTGTGCCAATTGTAAACAACCCTTTTTCACTCCTGTACATAAAAGCCTGCAGTTCCTTTATATTGGCCTTGGCCTCGGGGGGTAGCTTAACCTCCTGCCGCACCAATACTTCAGGAGTTTCAACTATAATAGGGGGATATCCATATGAACTCGAAACCCACTCTCCTTCTAAAAGTGATTTTGTAGGGTGCCCAGTAATTGTATCCCACACATAAGAAGGGCCTAAATAGGTAATTAGCCCTCCTATGGAAACCAGTATTACAATTGCAGCAGCAGATGTAATTGAAATTATTTTCTTCTTCCTGTTTTTTAATGCAATAATTTTCTGATATTCTTCCTGCTCCAACAACTCTTCTTCTGTGGGTTCCGGGAGAGCTTCTTTTGTTTTAATCACGATCTCCTCAATAGCTTTTCGGTCTTGTTCGGCTACTTTTATCGGGGGTTTAGACCTTGCAAATTTCACAAGATCTGCCGTTTGCAAAATACTTTCAAATTGCTTGATTGTATTGTACTGCAACTTCAACTCACCTGCATCCTGCAGCATTTCCAATTTATCGATTAATTCACCGGTAGTACTTTCCAATGCAGAAATATGTACCTCTTCTTCCAGATAGGATCTTACTATTGCGGTTAATTCGGAATAGTATACCTTGTATTTGTCCTCTATTAAATATTTAGAATTTTCTAATCGTTTCAATTCTAAAAGAGCCCTATCGTAAGGAGGGAGCAAAGCCACCTTTTCATCTTCGGTCAATGGTTTTTTTCGAATTATAAACCAATATATAAGGCCTCCTGCAATAGCGATAATCAGTAAAACTATCAAGAGTATTTTCCAAAAGTCACTATTACTTTTTTGTACGCTAATCAAAGGTTTAATATCATACATCTTTTGGTTAACCGTATCTACAGCTACTGTAGCAACATCTACCTGAAGTGAATCTGTGAAAAAGCCATCCCCATTAATTTCAATGCGCTGAGCTGGCAGTACATAGGATCCTGAATCAAATTGTGTAAGGGCGTAAATTTTTTGTAGCGTTATCCTGTCTTTTTTCCGCGTTGTATCTGTTTTAAAGGCTTCAACCGTTTCCAAGGGGGAAAAAGTTTGCCCTTCAGGGAAGAAAACCTGAGCAGTTGAATCAACCTCAACTGTAACGGTAAACTTAATTTGTTCACCAATTTTTATGTTCGTAGTATCCGCTTTTGAATGAATGACGGGCTGCAACTGAGCGATAACCGGATTCGCAAAAAATAAAATATATAAAAGCAGGGCCGGTCCGGACCAGGTCCTGCTAATACGTTTTAATTTTGTCGAAATCATATACATCTATCCTCTTCGCTTAAAATAACCCAATAATTTCTTGACATAGCTCTCATCCACACGGCAATCCAGAATACCACATCCCGATTTATTGAATGTATCTTTAAAATATTCTACGCGATTTCTATAATACTCGCCGTAAGCATAGCGAACCTTCTTAGATTGTGTATTAACAAGTTTTAATGAACCGGTTTCCGAATCGAGCATTTGAACCACTCCTAAATTTGGGATCTTTTCTTCTTTTTCATCATAAATACGAATTCCTGTAACATCGTGCTTTTTACCGGTAATTTTTAGTGTCTGTTCATAATCGGTTGCCATAAAATCTGAAAGCACAAAGACAATTGCCTTTTTCTTCATGACGTTGGTCAAATATTTGAGAGCTTCCCCAATATTCGTTTTATTGCTTTTAGGCGCAAATTCCAGCAACTCTCTTATTATTCTCAGCACATGGCTTTTTCCTTTCTTAGGAGGAATAAAAAGTTCAATTTCATCAGAAAAAAGGAGAAGGCCAATTTTATCGTTATTTTGAAGAGCCGAAAAAGCCAGTGTAGCCGATATTTCTGTGATAATATCTTTTTTAAATCTATTCGTTGTGCCAAAAAGTTCAGAGCCACTAACATCAACCATTAACATCATAGTTAGTTCCCTTTCTTCCTCGAATACTTTAACAAAAGGTTCGTTATACCTCGCTGTAACATTCCAATCTATACTCCTTACATCATCTCCAAACTGATATTGCCGAACTTCGCTAAAGGTCATGCCACGACCCTTAAATGTAGAATGGTATTCCCCTCCAAATATATGATCTGAAAGACGACGGGTCTTAATTTCAATCTTGCGAACTTTTTTTAATAACTCCTTGGTATCCATTCGGGTTCAAGCTTTTTAGTTATATAAGCAAATGCGTTTATAGCATTGAACTACATAGGTTGAACTATTAAGGGACTTCAATTTCGTTAACAATCCGGTTGATTATTTCTTCTGAAGTAATATTTTCTGCTTCTGCTTCATAAGTAATTCCTATTCTATGCCTTAGCACATCATGCACAACGGCACGGACATCTTCGGGAACCACATAACCGCGTCTTTTTATGAAAGCATAACACTTGGCGGCATTCGCCAGATTAATACTACCACGGGGTGAAGCCCCGAAACTAATGAGCGGTTTGAGATCTGCCAATTCATATTTTTCCGGATACCTTGTAGCGAAGACCAAATCGAGTATATATTTCTCAATTTTCTCGTCCATATAGACTTCTCTTACGGCCTGTTGTGCACTTAGAATCTGTTTAAGTGATATGACAGGTTTAACATCCTGAAGTATACCCTGAAGATTTTGCCTGATAATTAGCTGTTCTTCGTTCATCTTTGGGTAGTCTATAACCGTTTTTAACATAAAACGATCTACCTGAGCTTCAGGCAGAGGGTATGTTCCTTCCTGTTCTACAGGGTTTTGGGTAGCCATAACGAGGAATGGTTTATCCAGAATAAAAGTTTCATCACCTATTGTGACTTGCTTTTCCTGCATGGCTTCCAAAAGTGCGGACTGAACTTTTGCCGGGGCACGGTTAATTTCGTCCGCTAAAACAAAATTGGCGAATATCGGCCCCTTTTTAATTGAGAAATCATTTTCTTTCATATTATATATCAAAGTTCCAACGACATCTGCCGGCAAGAGGTCGGGAGTGAACTGAATTCGGCTAAAACTGCCTTTCACCGCCTTTGAAAGCGTGGTTATAGCAAGAGTTTTTGCAAGTCCGGGGACTCCTTCCAACAAAATGTGCCCTTGTCCTAAAAGCCCGATTAATAATCGTTCTATCATATGCTTCTGACCCACAATAGCCTTGTTCATTTCCATAACAAGCAGGTCTATAAAAGCACTTTCCTGTGCAATTTTTTCATTAACAGCACTAATATCTACAGTAGTATTTTCCTCCATTAAAAAGATTTATTTTTTGTTTTAAATAAGTTGGTCTCTCAGTACGGCGCAAATTGAAAATTTATTTATATAAGTGCTGTTAATGATTGGTTAAAAAATGGCCAGAACCCCAAGTTTTATGAAGTATTTAAGGGATTTATTTCATATTTTCACATACTTATGAAAAACAGGATAACATATTCAAATATTATTGCTGGGACCATGACATGGGGAAGTTGGGGGAAGAATCTTACAAAAGGTGAAATGACGGGGCTTATTGATTATTGTGTGGAAAATGGAATAACAACTTTTGACCATGCAGATATTTATGGAGGTTATGATAATGAAGAAGCATTTGGAAACGCTTTTTTTCAAAGCTCAACTCAAAGGCAGGATTTACAGCTCATATCCAAATGTGGGATTCAATATGTGTGTAATGCGAGAGATAATAAGGTAAAACATTATGATTATTCTAGGGAGTACATTGTATGGTCTGCAGAACGTTCTCTTAAAAAACTCAAAACAGACTATTTGGACCTTTTTTTACTTCACCGACCCAGCCCTTTAATGCAACCAGATGAAATTGCAGAAGCAGTTCTTTATCTTCAGAAAGAAGGCAAAATCCGCGAGTTTGGCGTGTCTAACTTCTCACCTTCTCAGATAGCTCTGTTGGAGTCTGCAATACCGGTATCGGCTAACCAGGTTGAATTTTCCTTAACAGCTGAAAAGTTAATGTTTGATGGCACTTTCGATGATTGCATTATTCATAACCGGACTGCAATGGCATGGAGTCCTTTAGGCAGTTTTTTCAGGGAAGCTAACAAAAGAAAGAAGCGCATAAAAAAAGTACTAAAACAACTTAAGAAAAAATATAAAGCAAATAGCAATCAAATTCTACTGGCATGGATTTTAAAACATCCTTCCAAAGTACACCCTGTTGTTGGCACTACCAGCAAAGAAAGATTAGTAGCTTCGGCAAGAGCTACTGAAATTGATCTGGAGCTGGAAGAATGGTTTTCATTGTTAGTAGCATCTCAGGGACATAAGGTTCCCTGATTAATAATCTCCCAAACAGTTCTTATGAAAAAAACAGCATTTATTACAGGCGCAACCAGTGGCATAGGAAAGGCTACAGCAATGCTTTTAGCCACAAAAGATATTCGATTAATACTTTGCGGGCGAAGAAAAGAACGGTTGCTTAAATTGAAAAAGCAATTAGAACCATTAACTGAAGTCTGTACATTGAATTTTGACGTACGCAATAAAGAGGCCGTTTCAAAAGCAATTGAATCATTACCGGAGAAATTCACACATATTGATATTTTGATTAATAATGCGGGGAATGCCCATGGCTTGGACCCCATAGAAAAAGGCAGTCTTGAGGATTGGGATGCAATGTTGGACATTAACGTAAAAGGCTTGTTATATGTATCCAGGGCAATTTTACCACAAATGGTAGAGCGCAGGTCGGGACAGATAATAAATATAGGTTCCACTGCAGGAAAAGAGGTTTATCCCAGAGGGAATGTTTATTGCGCCAGCAAGCATGCTGTTGATGCAATTAATCAGGGAATGAGGATTGATTTGAATGCATATGGAATAAGAGTTGGAGCCGTTAATCCCGGATTGGTGGAGACAGAGTTTAGCAATGTCAGATTTAAAGGAGATGCTACAAAAGCCAACAGTGTTTACCAGGGATTTCAACCATTAAAACCAGAAGATATCGCAAACATAATTTACTTTGTAATTTCACAGCCGGCTCATGTGAATATTGCAGATCTTATAGTTATGCCCACTGCTCAGGCAAGCAGTACAATAGTGAATAAAACAATATGATTAACAAACGCCTGCTGGTAAAAAACCTTTTGGCTCATAATGACGAAAATAGTTTTTATGATAAAAAAAGGTTTATAAATATAGGTAAGCGGGAAGGGAAGGCCAAGTTTCTTAAGCATGTCTGTGCGCTGGCTAACAGCAATCCAAATAACAATTCGTTTATCGTTGTTGGGGTCGAGGATGAAGACAATAAAATCCTTGGGGTAGATTTCTTTGATGACAGTAAGATTCAAAACCTGGTAAATGCGTATTTGGATAACCCACCTTTGATTTCTTATGAAAATATTCCTTTTCCACATTTACCCGAAGGCAAAGTAGTTGGTTTGGTAACCATACGATCTAATGGTAAGGTCTGCTCATTGCGGCGCAATATATGGAAATATTATGGCGGAGCTGTTTTTTTCAGAGATGGGAGTATAAGCATGCCCAAGGCTTTTGATGTGGTGCTAAAAGATATCAATTCAGATGCCGTTGCCACAATTGAACAACACGCCCGAAATAATATTGAACTTACACTTGACGGGGTTATAGATTTTATTAATAACAGACACAGGGATCTGATTAGCAGCTATAAGGTTTTTAAAGAACAATTTGTGCTTTGTTGGGCAGGGAATCAAAAAAAGGTCAAAAACGAAGTTTTTTATTCCAGAGTAGATATTGAACTTATTAATGAGCAGGTTAAACTGTTCTATTCTGCGCTCGATGAAATTTCAATAAGTTATAATGATGAATCGTTTTCTATTATGGAGTACGTGAAGTTGGGTCTTGGAAATCAACAAAAGTACTTTCCTTTGGAAAAAGTGGATATATTTTTCTCGGATAACGGAACTTATCAAATTCAAAGCGATTTAATTTTTGAACCCCCTCAATACGACAAAAAAACCTTGCATCATATTTTTAATTCGAACAATGCGATACTCCAGAAAATTCAAAAGGGGTTATCCCTGAAACGCTCGGAAGAACTTGATTTGAAACTATTGCCGGCAACTTATCTTATATGCCACTTTAATGGTTTTGAAGAAGCTAAGGATCTTATGGATACGGCCAGGCCTATATTAAAGAAATACGATTTGGGTATTTATGAATCGCTGAAAGAGTCTTTGCGAATTTTAAGAAAAGTAAAATATAGTTAAGGTTTAACCAACCAAAATATTTGGTATGGCTTAATTTCTAATAAGCCACTTTTTAAAACAATTTTTTTGCCTGAAACAAGATCCTTCAATTTGCCTCCTGATGAATAGCCCATGGATGTCAGGGTTCCGACTTCAATCATATGAATGGTTTCGTCAAAATTGCAAATCACAAGGACGCCTTTCCCAAAATCATTTGTTCTTTCGAACATAAAAATATGCGGGTTTGCGTTAGGATGTAGCTTTAAATTGTTCTTGTCGGCAAATGCCGGAGTATTTCGCCTTATTTCCACTAATCTTTTTAGGGAATGAAATATTTGAGATTGAGGGGTGTCAACTTTATCTAATTCAGATATGGTTTTCCAATCTTGTCTGGGTCTGTTGGCCCATCTGCTATCTTCTCTTAAGTCTTTATTTTTAAGATAAGAATAATCATTCAGCATCCCTATTTCGTCACCGGCATAAATCATGGGAATCCCACCATAGGACAAAATTATGGCATGTAGCATCAGGATTTTATTAACCGACATTATTATCGATTCATGATTTTTCTGTGCTAATCCTTTCTCCAGGCCCAACAGAGAAGCTGCACTTCCGGTAATTCGCCCATCACCATTTTTAGGATTGTACATAAAAATTTGTCCTGCGGCGGGAGACCAATCGAGTTTTTGCCCATAGTAATCCAGCAAAAACTTTCTGTGAGCAAATGCATCCCAACCTACTTCGTATATGTAGCGGTCTTCAAAACCAAGTCCGATGTCGTCATGGCATCTGATATAATTTATCCAGGCTCCCTCTTCGGGTTTACTTGGCAAATTTATCAGATTTTTATACAAAAGATGGGTTTTTTTTGTTGCAATAGAATTCCATAGCAATGCCATTAAAGTAGCATTGTAAGCAAGTTCACATTCGTTGCCTTTTGAGATGCCTTCTCCAAAATACTTTATAATTTTCTGAGGAGAAACAATGGCTTCTGCCAACAGAACAACCCCGGGAGCAACGACTTGGAGGCACATGCGAAATAAAGTAATTAAACGATGTGCTTCAGGAAGGTTTTGAGAATCTGTGCCCATTTTCTTCCATAGAAAAGCCAGGGCATCAAATCGAATCACATCTACCCCCAGGTTGGCTAAATCTGTCAGGTTGGTCAGCATATCCATGAATACCAAAGGATTTTTATAATTAAGATCCCATTGATAATCATTAAACACCGTCATAACCCACCTATTCATTTTTTTATTAAAGGTGAAGTTTCCAGGGGATGTTTTGGGAAACACTTCTGGAAGAGAATTTTCGAATTGATCCGGTAATTGTCTGTCCGGGTAGGTGTAATAATAGTCCTGATATTTTTTATCACCCGCCATAGCTTTTTTTGCCCAGGGAAATTCATCTGAAGTATGGTTTACAACAAAATCCATCATCAGATGCATATCTTTGGAATGCAGTTTTTTTGCCAGATTTACCAGGTCTTCTTTGGTTCCATACTTCTTGTCTACCTGCGTATAACTGTTCACCGCATAACCCCCGTCATTTTCTCCTTTTGGCCTGGTAGTGACCGGCATTATATGAATAAGATTGACACCTAATTTTTCAAAATATCCAATTTTGGTTTCGACACCTTTCAAATCCTTATTGAATCGATCCACATACAATTGCATGCCGACCATTTTTTCTGATTGATACCAATTTGCATCTTTCAGTCGCTTTAAGTCTTGAATTTTAAGGTTTCTTGACCTCTTTCTGAAAAGTTCAGGCAAAAGCTCCATCAGGACTTGAAAGGAATCTGGTAAATTAGACTCTGGATATAGCGACAAGAATAAGTTCTGTATTATAGGCAGGTTGGTAGATAACCTTAAATCGAATAATTTATTAAGATTTGCTTTCTCAGGGCTATCCAGCTCACTTGAAGCCAACAACCTGTGCAATGAGGCCTGGTTCATGCTATTGGTCAAGTTGAGTTTGAGAAGGCAATGATTTTATTGCCCCGTAGTTCATAGTTGTAATAGCCCCTGCTTTATTTGCTATAGCTATCATTTCAAAAAGCAAATCAGGATTGCTTTTAATACTCTCTATACTATCGATTGAAGAAAGTTGCTTTAACAAGCACCCTATAAATGCATCTCCCGCTCCTGTAGTATCAACAGGCTTTACGCTAATACTGGGAATAATGCGTGAATGTCCCTGACAACTTACAAATGTGCCTTCAGAACCCAATGTGATCGTAATGATTTCCGTGCCTGCTTCATGAAAAAACTCGCACGCTTCCGAAATATTTTCCTTCCCTGAAATCAATTTTGCTTCTTCTAAACTAAACTTACAAAGAGCAGATTTTTCAATAAATGGCATACTTTTTTTTATAAAGATCTCAGTTTTGTTTTTCCACAGGTCTGCTCTGAAATTTGGGTCAAAGCTTATAAAAGTTTCTTGAGTTAGGGCATCAAATAAAAATCGTCCATATGCTTCCTCCAGACTTCCACCTAATAGAGCGGTCGCAGCTCCGAAGTGAATTATGTTTTTATTGAATTTTTTCTTAATTCCGGGACTGTATTTAAGTTCCTTATCTGCACCCCTGCTAAATACAAAATCGCGCTCCCCGTCTTCAGCTATGGAGACAAATGCCAGGGTTGTAAAAATTTCTGATCGTTGTGTTAAAGAAATATCCACCCCTTCATTTTCTAAAACATTCAATAGAAAGGTTCCAAAAGGATCGTTGCCAACACAACCAATAAATGCGCTTTTCCCTCCCAGTTTAGCTACTGCACAGGCAACATTGGCCGGAGCACCCCCTGCTTTCTTGGTAAATTCACGGGCCTGGGATAAATCACTGCCTTGTTTTTCAGCAACAAAATCTATGAGTACCTCACCTATACAAAACACTTCTTTCATGGAACTGTACTTAAGCAATTCCCAAAGTAATGAGAAATTAGGTGTCACACCAAAAAATAACTGCTATTTATTCTGTTCGTTATTAGAATATGCCAAGCATTTTTTAAATTACAGACACCCGGTCTGTTTGAAATAATTGTTTGTATTTCCTTTGAAATAAAAATCTTGTAATATGAACCTGTTTGAAGAGATAAAAAAACAATTAAAAGAGGTGATTCCTATCTATTGCAAAATGGATTGACGCTATCAAAGTTAGTAATGTTATCAGACTTAAACCCTGTCTGATCGAAATTAAGAATAATGGCACATCTGTATTTCGAGGAAAAAGCAACAATAAATTCCTTCTCAAACTTTTTATTATTGTCATCCTGCGAATTATTCCGATTTTTGCTGAATGAGAACTTTGGTAATAGGAGATATACATTCTGGCCTCAAGGCTTTACAACAAGTTTTGCAGAGAGCCAATGCCAGGGAAGATGATCTTCTAATTTTTTTAGGAGATTATGTTGATGGTTGGAGCCAGGCTGTTGAAACGGTCAATTTTCTGATTGAATTAAGAGCAACACACCAATGCATATTTTTAAGGGGAAACCATGATGAACTCTGTTATGATTGGTTGAAAACAGGGAAAGATAACCCTACGTGGTTGCAACATGGGGGTATGGCCAGCAAGACATCCTATGAATCTGTTGATGGTGGTTTACAAAGAGTCCATATGGATTTTTACAATAATCTTGAAAATTACTACCTGGATGATAAAAACCGCCTCTTTGTTCATGCAGGTTTCACAAGCTTAAAAGGGGTAGAATTTGAATATTTTCCTGCAATATTTTATTGGGACAGAACATTGTGGGAACTGGCATTAGCACATAATCCTGAATTGGAAGAAAGAGACTTGTTTTACCCTCAAAGACTAACCAATTACCATGAAATATATATTGGCCACACTCCTGTAACCAGAATTGGTAAAAATAAACCTCATAGGGCAGCAAATGTCTGGAATATGGATACCGGAGCTGCGTTTAAAGGATCTTTATCCATAATGGACGTAGATTCCAAGCAGGTTTGGCAAAGTGATCCGGTTCATCTTTTTTATCCAAATGAAAGGGGAAGAAATTGATATTTGAATTGCTTCTGCAATTATTTCAAAAATTTATTGTCGTACTTTGCAAGAAAATTTAATATGTCTACCAAAAATATTAGGCTGGAGGTTATGCAGGCAATAGAACCTAAAGTTGCCGGATTTATGGATTCATTTTTAATCCCCATTGAAGAAATATGGCAGCCATCCGACTTTCTTCCAGACTCGCGTAGTGAAGGTTTTATTGATGCTGTAGAGCAAATCAGAGAGGAATCTAAAGAATTGGGATATGATTTTTGGGTGACCATGGTTGCAGATACAATTACGGAAGAAGCGCTACCAACGTATGAATCCTGGTTAATGGATGTTGAAGGAATTAATCAGCACACAGAAGAACCAAGTGGCTGGTCCAAATGGGTAAGAGCTTGGACGGCAGAAGAAAACAGGCATGGCGATGTGCTGAACAAATATTTGTACCTCTCCGGAAGAGTAAATATGAGAGAAGTCGAGATCTCAACCCAATACCTGCTTAATGATGGTTTTGATATAGGAACAGACAGAGATCCATATAAGAATTTCGTATATACTTCATTCCAGGAATTGGCTACCAATATTTCCCATAAAAGGGTAGGTCAGATGGCTAAGAAAAAAGGCAATACACTTCTTAGTAAAATGTGCAGTATAATTGCCGGCGACGAAATGCGCCATCATTTGGCTTATAGAGAATTTGTGAAGACCATATTTGGACAGGACCCTAATGGTATGATGCTTGCCTATGCAGATATGATGAAGAGAAAGATTGTAATGCCGGCCCATTTTTTGAGAGAATCCGGAGAAAGCATGGGACTTGCATTTGAAAATTTTTCAAACTGCGCTCAAAGATTGGGAGTATACACTTCTCAGGATTATATAGACATCTTTAATAAATTGAATCAGTATTGGGATCTCGAATCTATTAGAAGCCTTTCAGATGAAGCCCAAAAAGCCAGAGACTATCTTTTAGGTATGCCGGATCGTTTACAGCGTATTGCCGAAAGAATGAAGCTGAGTGAGGATCAATTCCGATTTAAATGGGTAGAGGCCAATGGCATGTTATAAATAAGGGCCGGACATAATCCGGTTTTGAATTATAATTTACCATGCTTATGTTCTACTTGCCATTTGTTTAATTCTTTCCACTTGCCTTCATAGCACATTTTCGCTTGCATTGGCCAGGATGCCGGATCATGAACTTTGTAACGATCACCCCCCGAGTCCAGTACTTCCTGGCATTTGGAAACGGTGGTTTTGGATAAGGCCTTCCAGGTTTTAATATCATAATTGTGAAACAGGCCTTCAATCTTAGGGCCAATGCCTTCCACAATTTTCAGGTCATCCTGTTTTACATTTTTGCCCATTGCTGCTTTGGCTGCACTTTTGTTAAAAGGAATTTCGGAAGAAACCATTTCTAAACTCTCAGTGGCCATTTTTTGAGTACAAGCTGCAAGATCAGCTTCTAATTTTGCATTTCGATTTTTTAATTCAATTAACTCAGAAGAATTGTCAATGGTGGCATTTGCTCCTTTACCCAATAAATATCCAAAAATAGCGCAAAGAAGACCTACAAGAATAGGAATGATCCAACACCAGATGTTTATACTTTCAAAATTCATAAGTTGATATCATTTAATTAGTTCTTAAGTAATAATCCATCCTTGCTCTTAACGTTGGTTTTTTATAGATCCTTTACATTTTTTGCATGGAAGACTGCACATCCTTTTAAGTGCAAGATCATCATCTCAGCTACATTGGCTGCAGTACATTACAAAAAAATAAATACCTGCTAAAATGGTAATGATAATCCCAAGCAAGTTGGTCATCTTTTTTGTCATGGTAATGGATGATTAGTCGTTCTTAATACAATGTATTAAAAAAATCTTAAATTTTGCTAATATAATAAGGCTAAATACCTGGAATAACCCCGATAATCCCATGGTATTTAATGAGATATTCCACACTGCGATAAATACGGCACATAAACCAATAGTTACCGATTATACATTTTTTACCGCCAATTATAACTTCCCGTTGCAGAAATATACAGCCATTTATGATATTTGTCAGGACTAAGCGCTAACCCTATTTATCCTGATGAGGATCCGGCATCAAAATAGCGGGCTATTGCTGCTTACGACTAGTTTGAATTAGTTTGGTTAGTAAGAATCCCGTTGTTATTTCTTCCATTAATAGCAACGGTATTTTATTTAAAGATCAAATTTGATACCCTGAGCCAGAGGTAATTCCGTGGTATAGTTAATTGTATTGGTTTGTCTTCGCATATATATTTTCCAGGCATCGGAACCACTTTCACGACCACCTCCTGTCTCCTTTTCTCCTCCAAAAGCCCCGCCAATCTCAGCACCTGAAGTGCCAATATTAACATTGGCTATACCACAATCACTACCAGCTGCTGAAAGGAAAATCTCGGCCTCTCTCAGATTATTGGTCATAATGGCAGAGGAAAGTCCCTGAACAACGTCATTCTGAATCTTTATTGCATTTTCTACATCACCCGAATATTTTAACAAATAAAGAATTGGCGCAAAAGTTTCATGCTGGACAATTTTAAAGTCATTATCGGCTTCGGCTATGGCCGGATATACATAACAACCACTTTCGTATCCTTCACCCTCCAAAACACCTCCTTTGACGATCAGGTTTCCGCCTTCATCGACCACTTTTTCAAGTGCGTCCTTATACATGGCTACGGCATCTTTATCTATTAAAGGGCCAACATGATTATTCTCATCGAGCGGGTTTCCAATTCGTAGTTGTTCATAGGCAGTAACAATAGATTCTTTTACCTTATTGTAAATAGATTCATGTATTATAAGTCTTCTTGTAGAAGTACACCGCTGACCAGCAGTGCCCACTGCGCCGAAAACGGCTCCTATTACGGTCATTTTTAAATCTGCATCCGGAGTAACTATGATAGCATTATTGCCACCTAACTCAAGGAGAGATTTTCCCAGTCTTGCAGCAACGGCTTGTGCAACAATTTTTCCCATTCGAATAGAACCCGTAGCAGAGACCAGAGGTACTCTTTTGTCATTTGTCATCATTTCCCCGACTTTATAATCCCCGTTTATCAAACAAGAGATACCTTCCGGAAGTCCATTTGCCTTAAATACTTCAGCGGCTATATTTTGACAGGCTATGCCGCAAAGTGGCGTTTTTTCTGATGGTTTCCATACGCATACATCCCCACAAATCCATGCGAGTGCCGTATTCCAGGCCCACACGGCAACCGGGAAATTAAAAGCAGAAATTATACCTACAATTCCCAAAGGATGGTATTGTTCATACATACGATGCCCGGGTCTTTCCGAATGCATGGTAAGCCCATGTAATTGACGTGAAAGGCCAACAGCAAAATCGCATATATCTATCATTTCCTGGACTTCACCAAGACCTTCCTGATAAGATTTCCCCATTTCATAGGAAACCAGCTTGCCTAAAGGCTCCTTTAGCTCGCGTAGTTTATCACCAAACTGACGAATAATTTCACCCCTTTGAGGGGCAGGTTTTTTTCGCCAGATTTGAAAGGCTTCAGTGGCAGTTTCAATTACTTTTTCATAATCATTTAGCGAGGTGCTTTTTACTTTACCAATTAAAGCGCCATCAACCGGAGAATAAGAATCGATAATTTCCCCGGAGGAAAAATAATCCGATCCTGTTGAGGTACCATTATTGGTTTCCTTGATTCCTAATTTTTCCAATGCTTGGTCTATTCCAAAATCCACGGCAACTAATGTCATTTTATAACTTTTAAAACATAATTTGTTAGATTAGGACAAAGCTACAAATAATAGTGATGATGCAACCCGAAAGTTGTGGAATCTTAGACCTGATCAATAAAGATTAAGATCAGCGCAAATAATGCAGGAAGCCCCTGCACAAAGAAGATTTTTTTATCTGCCGTAAAAGCACCATAAATGCCGGCAATTGCAACACAACTAAGAAAAAAAACGGAAATATTTGTGCTCCATAGAGGATCCTGTATTATAAATGCCCATATAAGGCCCGCAGCCAAAAATCCGTTGTAAAGGCCCTGGTTTGCAGCAAGGGACTTTGTTGGCTCAAACATATCTTCAGGGAAATTTTTAAATATTTTTTTCCCTCTGGTAGTCCAGGCAAACATTTCAAACCAAAGAAAATACAAGTGCAGTACTGCCACAATCCCGGTTAAAATGGCAATTGTAAGTTTCATTTATGTTCTTTCTTCTTTTGCGGTAAACCTGTCGTCAACGGGCATAACGGTTCCACAATTATCACAGGTCCTTAACTCTTCAGAACCATAGAAATACTTAAAATGCGATAAAAAGTCTTTTTCAATGTCATGCAATGTAAAGTATGTTTCGTAAAGTTTGTGGTTGCAATTATCGCAAAACCAAAGGAGGCCGTCCTTAATTTGCATTTGATCTCGCTTACGCTCTATTACCAAACCAATGGAACCCTCATGCCTGACAGGAGAATGTGGAATTTTTGCAGGATGCAGGTAGATATCTCCAGGCCCCAGTTTCATTGTTTTTTTTTGTTTGTCTTGCTGTATATGGACCTCGATATTGCCTTCCAATTGAAAGAAAAGCTCCTCAGTTTCATTGTAGTGATAATCCTTTCGCGCATTCGGCCCGGCAACAATCATTACTATATAGTCTCCGGATTCTTTATATAAATTCTTATTTCCAACGGGGGGTTTAAGTAAGTCTCTGTTTTCTTCAATCCACTTGTAAAGATTAAATGGAGGTTTTGTAGACATTTTTTTCTAAGTATTAAGGAGGTTTTTAGATCGTATTAAAAGCAATACTCCTATCAAATGTACTAAAAGAAATTTTTCCGGATAAAAAATTAGCGGTAGAACAACTGGGTAAAATAGAGTTTTCCGCTGGCGTCTTGTTTTACGCTTACCGCCGTATGAGTAAATTCGCCTTCTATAGTTTTGCGATGATTAGGACTCTGAAGCCAATTTTCTAAAGCTGTGGCAGCATCCGGGTAATCTTTTGCAACATTTTCAGCCACATATTCGGCATTTACCTGGCTGGAAATACTCGAGGCTCTTGCGCTAAAGTTGTCATGACTTAAACTGCCTTTGGCAATCATATAGTCCGTATGCGTATTGGCATACTCATAGGCAACTGTGCTAAAGAGCAATGAGGAATAACCAAGGCTTGTTCTATGGTCGTTGACAATATCCAATAAAGCCTGTTCTACCAAAACGGCATTTTCTGGACTCGGAATATCTGTATTTTCTATGGATTCTGGGCTACAGGATCCAGCCAACAATACAAATAAAACCGAGATAGCTATAGGCAATCTCATTTTCATATAGTGTTCTATCTGTAAGTAGGGTAAGGAAAGAGTGGGGAGTTCTCCTGCATCCTTGTCTAAGGGATCAGCTTTGTAATATTAAAGAAATTATGAAAAGAGCGCATAAAAAACCTTTTTTTTTCGATGAACTGCACTTTTTACCAATTATCCGACTTTAAATACCTCTATAACGTTACCATAAACCAGGCTCCCAATATCTCTTATCGGGGTATAAAGTAAGGATTCCTTAACTATATTATTTTTAAAAGGATCAAACGATGGAATCGCACTTTCAAAGAAATACAACAGCGTACCAAGGATAACAGCAGTTTTTAATACGCCAAACAGACCACCGGCAATTTTGTTTAATAATCCAAGCATCGCAAAATCTGCAATTTTGGTTAGTATTTTACCAGCCATATTGACCAGAATCACTATGGCGAGAAAGGTGATAATGAAGGCCGTCAATTTTATGTAAGTTTCATCCCAATCCATGTTTTGGGAAAGGTAGCTACCTGTTAAATACGAAAATTTAATTGCTCCATAAAGCCCAATAATAATGGCAGCTAGAGAGGCAATTTCAACGAAGAGTCCATTTTTTAGTCCTTTATATAGACCATATACCAGAAATAAACCCAAAATAATATCCAGAATATTCACAGAAATTTGTTTGCACAAATATAGAATTTTGATTTGTACCTTTGATTTTACCAAAAGAAGGGTTCACGATGAAATTTAGATTTTACACCTTTTTCCATAATTACAGTGAGCAGAGATAGTCAGTTAAGAGATAGGTGGCAAGAACTCATTGAGAAACTGTCCGACAGGTTTTCCGATGGTGATCCAATAGATATAGATGGGATTATTTACCTCATTGGTATCCAGGAATTGGGTCAATACCACAGAACCTATAAAAAAGAAGAGAAAGTTAATCTTATGCATATTGCCATTTGCAAATTGTTGGAGCCCTACGGATACTATGAATTTGAGTTTTTTGACGACGAAGGTTGGCCGCATTATAAGGTTAAGGAAACACTTCCCCCGCTTAAGGCTGGAGAGCAATCCATACTAATGAAAGAGGCTATAGTAAATTATTTTGTAGAACGCGCTTTCATTTTGTAACCCATCATGACAAAACCATATTATGCCGTAATTTTTACCAGCACCAGAACTTCCGGTGATAAAGGTTATGGCCTAATGTCGAGGCAAATGGAAGAACTGGCTAAAATTCAACCGGGCTATCTGGGATTTGAGAGTGCAAAAGATGAAATTGGAATATCAATAAGCTACTGGGAAAACCTTGAATCTATATCAAAATGGAAATCCAATCTAAAACATTTGGCGGCTCAGGAACTGGGGAAAAAAGAATGGTATAAATGGTATAAAATACGAGTCTGTCTTGTTGAAAGAGAATATGAATTTACCGCTTTATCCTAAAACACGCTATTCTGATATTTGCACCTGAAACTTTAATAGTAAAGATAATCAATGATAACATTTGGTTAAAATCAGGGCATCTGTATTGGGGTTATAAACCGTTACATTTGTATTGAAGTTGAGTAACCTTGAATTCCAAAAAAAACATGAAAGAGAACGTGCGATTTTCAAACCTTGACAGGAGTAAAATCATTCAGAAACTAACCAAAACCAAATTTGACCTTGTAATTATAGGAGGTGGAATAACGGGTGGTGGGATAGCACTGGATGCAGCTTCAAGGGGACTAAAAGTAGCATTACTTGAAAAAAGGGATTTTGCTTCAGGAACCAGTAGTAAATCTACAAAGTTAATTCACGGTGGTCTCCGGTATCTTAAACAGTTTGATTTTTGGTTGGTAAAAGAAGTAGGATCGGAACGGGCAATAGTTCATAAACTCGCTCCGCATCTGGTACTTCCTGAAAAAATGTTACTTCCTTTAATCGATGGCGGGTCTTATGGGAAATGGCTTACATCTATTGGTTTAAAGGTATATGATATTTTAGCACAGGTATCTGGCGATGACAAGCGCAAAATGGTTGAAAAGAAAGAGGCATTAGAACTGGAACCGCTATTGCCAAAGAAGAAATTAAAAGGTGCCGGATATTATGCAGAATATCGCACAGATGATGCCAGGCTCACAATTGAAAACATTAAGACTAGCCTTACATTCGGTGCTGTAGCTTTAAACTATGCAGAGGTTACAGCTTTTGATTATGAAGAGGATATCATTTCAGGACTTCATTTCAGGGATAGTATTACAGGTGATGAATTCAAGATTAAATCAAAATATGTAATCAATGCTGCGGGCCCATGGGTAGATGAATTACGAAGTTTAAATAACTCAAAAAAGGGCAAGCGCCTTCATCTCACTAAAGGAGTCCATTTAGTATTTCCATTTGAAAAATTACCCGTAAGGCAATCTGTATATTTCGATGTTCCTGATGGACGAATGATCTTTGCCATTCCCAGAGGTAAAATTACGTATGTGGGCACAACCGATACTAACTATGACCAGGATAAAGACAATATAAAGTTAGATTTAGCTGATGCATTGTATTTAATTTCCGCAGTTAACAATATGTTTCCTAAAATTAATTTGGAAATGGATGATATTATTTCCTCCTGGGCAGGTTTAAGGCCCTTAATCCATGAAGAAGGTAAATCTGCATCGGAATTATCCCGCAAGGATGAAATATTCATTTCTGACAGCGGGCTTATTAGTATGGCAGGGGGCAAACTAACCGGGTATCGCAAGATGGCAGAAAGAGTCGTTAACCTGCTGTCAAAAAAAATGGAGGAGGAAGAAGGAATTAAAGTCCCCGAATGCACAACAGATCAGATTCCTTTATGTGGCAATGATTTTAGAAAATATAAACACGTCAAAAAATATATCTTAGAAATATTTGAGCGAATAAAAAAAGATGGTTTAACGGAATATGATGCCTGGTATCTTGTTACGACCTATGGAAAGCAAACGGAAACCATTTTACAGGATTATTCCATTCAAAAAGAAAAGGACCCACATGTAAGAATGGCCATAGCGGAACTTCATTATGGCATCAATTATGAAATGATAACTTCACCTATGGACTTTTTCATCCGAAGGACAGGCCGATTATATTTCGATATTGAAAGCATACCCTTACTGTTAGATCGTATTCTGGAAGAATTTAAATCAATTTTTAAGTCGGATGATTCTCAGATACTATTGTGGAAAGAGAAAATAATGCAGGAAATACATGAGCATTCCATTTTTTCCATAGACCGGGTTTAATTTATTTTCTTTTCTTCCAGCACTTTTGTAACTCCCGGCACGGGTATTGGATAAAATCCATCGGCATCTGGCGTTACAGGAGGCATTGCGTCCCAGCTATATTCATCTGGCATTATACTCCTCCCTTTGTTTAAGGCATCTTCAAAGGTGATTAATTGACCCGAATATGTTGCCATCCTTCCAAGAATAGCCGTCATCGTTGTTTTTGCAGCATGCTCCGCATCACTTATAACCCCTCCGTTTTTAATGGAATCAAAAAGGACATCATGTTCTGTCTGATAGGGATTAGGATCATTAGCCCCCTGATGTTCATATATCTTAGTGCCATTATAGCCGGTAATTATTCCTTTATTCTGAGAATCCAAATAGATTTTACCTTTGGTTCCCATAAGACTTTCGGAGACATTGTCTAAGCAGCCTTTTTGATGCCTGCACTGGCTCGATATTACCGCGCCTGAAGGATATGTGAATTCAACAAAATGATGGTCAAATATTTGACCGTACTCTTTTCCTTTTCTTACTTCTCTGCCCCCCATACCCTGGGCATGCACCGGGAACTCCCCGATAAACCAATTAGCCACATCGATATTGTGAATGTGCTGCTCAACGATATGATCCCCGCATAACCAGTTAAAATAATACCAGTTCCGCATTTGATATTCCATTTCTGTTTGATTTTCCTGGCGCTCCTTAACCCATACCCCTGCACTGTTCCAATAAACCTGCCCTGAAACGATCTGACCTATTTTGTCGGCCCTGACTTCCTCAAGGCAGGCCAAATAATTCTTTTGATAATGACGTTGCAGCCCAACAACAACATTCAATTTTTTAGTTTTGGCAATTTTGGCAGTTTCCAGCACGCTTCGTATACCCTGGGCATCTGTAGCTACGGGTTTTTCCATAAAAACATGCTTATTTTTACTTACTGCATATTCAAAATGGAGAGGCCTGAAACCGGGCGGCGTTGTTAATATTACTACATCTGCTTTATCAATTGCTGCTTTGTAGCCATCAAAACCCAGGTGTTTATCTTCTTCTTTAAGTGCAATTTTGTCCGTATCAACAAATTTCGTGGATAAGATGTCATAACAGCTATCAAGACGATCCTGAAATGCATCGGCCATAGCAACTAATTTTACATTTTCCTTAGTACTCAGGGCCTGCGCTGCAGCGCCGGTACCCCTTCCACCGCAGCCAACCAACGCAATTTTTATGGAATCATCGCCAAGAACATGTGCCGAGGCCGCCACGTCCAAAGGTACAGTTAAGATTCCGCCTGCGGCGATTGCAGTATTTTTACAAAAATTTCTACGGGACAGGGCGTGCTTTTCATTTTTCATTTTTAAAGATTTTAATAGTCATCAATTGCAGTAAGCCAATAGGCTTCGATTTCTTCTATTGGAGGAATTTTTTTAGGACGAATAATTCTAAAACCAACATTCGGGGCGTTGGTAAACCACCAGCGGCTTTTAGGAATCTGAGGGTCAATTCTTTTCCATTCTGCTGAAGATCCTTCGCGGGCAGATGATCTGAGCGCAATGGCAGGATCCATCCAGGACCCTCCGCGAACCGTTCTGGGATATAGTTTTGTTGGTTTCACAAAAGGATTGTTGCTGGTTTTTCCCAATCTATTGGCATAAGTATCCGGAGCATATTGATCCATGGTCCATTCAGAAACATTGCCGTGCATATCATAAAGGCCAAACTTATTGGGTTGTTTAGTACCCGCTTTTTGATATTTTCCCTCACTATTATCCTTATACCATGCATATAAATTTAATTCAGCCGGGTTATCCCCAAAATAATAGGAGGAGTTGCTACCTGCCCTTGCTGCATACTCCCATTCGGCTTCTGTGGGAAGCCTGTAGAATTTTCCTGTTTTCGCGCTTAGCCATTTGCAAAATGTTAATGCCGCGTGTTGCGTTATATTTACTACGGGATACCCCTTTTTGCCCATGCCCTGACTCATATCAACATATGGCGTTGATGCGGAAGATATTGCGTCGATATCTATAGCAATCTCACCATCCAAATCTTTGAGCCCAAAAGTATCAATTTGCCGCTCTAAAAAAAGCTCGTACTGGTCCCAGGTTATTTCAAATGAACTCATCCAGAAATCGTCTACTAAAACCCTGTGCTGAGGCTTTTCATCATCGTTGTGGTCATTACTGCCCATCAAAAATTCACCTCCTTTTACAGGATTCATTTTAATGGTAATATCGCTTCCCGAAATTTCCTGAGAATAAGCAACAAAAGGATTTTTATTTATTTTAATTCCTGAAGATTTGGCGTTTCCTCCATAGGTAAAAGCCATGGATATAAGAATGACTACTGCCACTGCAAGGAGAATAAAATATTTTAGATTCATTTCAAAATGTTTGAAAATATCAAATCAAGATGTTTCTAAAGTATTCAATTAGAAGCTAATAAAAAAATTTAAGGGTCAATCTAATTTATCGGTGAGTGCTCTGAAAGTTATTTTAGCACTCTTATGGTTATAAAGAATATCATATACTGCATCAATAATTGGAGTCCTGACTTTCTTTTTAAATGTTGATTTTAATTTATAGGCACTCTCCGTCGCGTAATAACCTTCTGCTATCATTTTCATTTCCATCATAGCACTTTTTACAGTATACCCTTTTCCAATCATATTACCGAACATCCTGTTCCTACTAAAAGTAGAATAGCCGGTTACCAGTAAATCTCCCAGATAGGCAGAGTTGTTGATGTTGCGCTTCATCTTGTGAACTCTCGAAATATAGCGCTTCATTTCTCTGATAGCGTTGCTCATGAGAACAGACTGAAAATTATCACCATATCCTAACCCGTGGGCTATACCTGCTGCAAGCGCGTAAATATTTTTGAGCATGGCTGCATATTCTGTGCCTATAATATCATCAGAAATTTTTGTATTAATGTAATGGCTGTTTAAATGCTCTGAAAGGATTTCTGCTTTTTCCGTATCGGCACAGGCAATTGTTAAGTATGACAAACGCTCCAAGGCCACTTCTTCGGCATGACAAGGGCCGGTTATAACACCAATATTTTCAAAGGGAATAGCGTACTTTTGATGAAAATGCTCCCCCACAATTAACCCTGTTTCCGGAACAATTCCTTTAATAGCAGAGAATATTACCTTATTCTTTAAAGGGATTGTAAGTTTTTTGAGTTCACTCTCTAAAAAAGCAGATGGAATTGCAAAAATCAAAAGGTTGGCCATGGAAACCGCTTCATCCATATTATTGGTAAGGACCAGTTGTTCAACCTTAAATTCTACAGAGGTAAGGTAGTTGGGATTGTGTTCGTTGACTTTGATATATTCTAAGGCTTCCTCATTGCGCATATACCAGATTACCTTATCCTTGTTTTCGGTGAGCATTTTTACAATAGCCGTAGCCCAGCTTCCACCTCCCAATACCGCAATTTTAAGATCTTTTTCCATCAAATGAATTTACACAATCAAATTTACTCAAAAATAATAACCACTTACTTCATAAACAGTTATACCGAAGCAATATTAAACCAGAAGATAAGTTTGACCGGAAGGATTGAATATTGGAATAAATAAAACGATGAAATGCGTAAAAATTTAACATAGGCTCAACGGTTTTCAGGCAATGAATACTTTGAATTTTGCGTTATTTACCAGAATAGGGTAAGGTTTGTAAAATTATTTTTGGTTGGTTATTTAGTTAGAAACCGCCCCGGAATTGAATTCGGGGTGGTTTTCTTATTTTAGTAATGACTTTAGTTACCCTTAGCTGCTTTTGCTTTATTGTCATAATATTTTTTCAGAAGATAGAAGGCTTTCTTTTTATTTCCTTTTTCATCAATAAGCCCTTTCCTGTTATACCCGTCCTGAATTTTAGCCAGAGACCTTCTGGGTGATCTGAAGTCTTTTAAAATCCATGGGGAAAATCCTTGTAGTTTTTCAATTTTGTCTAACATATTTAAAGTTTCTTCATAGAGATATTCCTGATATTCCTCGGACCATCTTGTTTCCTTGTCAGCATGATATCCAAATTTAGCTCCTGCACCAAATTCTGAAATAAATACAGGTTTGTTCTGATCAATTTTCCAGTTAATGGTACGGGCTTTATCAGGCAATCCAACATACCAGCCTATATATTGGTTAAAGCTGAGAATATCGACTTCTTCGGCAAATGGGTCGTCTATGGTTAGCATATTGCTATTACCATCTACGGCATTTTGTTCCAATGCCGCGCTTATTAAACGGGTAGGGTCCAGACTTCTGGTATGTTCTTTCAATTTTTTAAGAAATTTAAGACGGGGTTCACTTACCGGGGTTTCATTAGCCATAGACCAAATGATGACTGATGCCCTGTTCTTATCTCTTTGTATGACCTCTGTAAGTTGATTTTGTGCGTTTTCGTAGGTGCCGGGATTCTCCCATTTAATTGTCCAATAAACCGGATTTTCCTCCCAAAGCAATATTCCCATACTATCAGCGGCTCTGACCATATACTCATTATGGGGATAGTGAGCCAAGCGTGCAAAATTTCCGTTCATTTCCTTTACCCATTCCAAAAGCTTTTCAGAATCTTTCATGGTTTTGGCTCGTCCCTGATTAATGGGACTTTCTTCATGTATACATATTCCTCTTAGAAAAATTGGTTTATTATTTAATAAAATTGTTGTTCCTTCTGTTTTTATAGTTCTAAAACCAATCTTATCTTTTATCTGGTCTTCACCTGCATATAGGGAAACATCATACAATTTTGGATTTTCCGGACTCCATTTTTTCAATTTGGCCTTACTAATATGTATTTGAACCCTGCCGGTTATATCAGTGCTTAATTTTTTTAAAATTTTTGCTTCTGATATGCTAAGCGTTACTTCCTTGTTTGCTTTACCTGGTCCATTGAGCTGAATATATCCTATAATTTCTTCTGGATTTTTGGGATTTAATTGAATCATATAGTCATCTATATAAGTCTCTTTTGTTTCTATTAGCTTAACATCTCTGGTAAGACCACCATAATTCCACCAATCTGTATTTAATGTAGGGACTGCTTCGGGGGTCCTCTTATTATCAATTTTGACTATCAGAAAATTTCCCTTTTCCATCAGTAAATCCGTTACCTCAAAATTAAAAGGCGTAAATCCTCCTATATGTCTGCCCAGTTTACTGCCATTTAGATATACATCAGCTTGATAATTTGCCGCTCCGAAGTAAACAAAAACCCTGTTGGAGACTTCTTCCTTGGAATAATCGAAAGATTTTTTGTACCAAATAGATCCTTCGTAATATAATAGTTTATCCTTTTGGGTATTCCAGTCTCCGGGGACCATTAAAGTTTCGGAATTGTTAAAATCATATTCTATTAAATCCGTTTTGTCTGCAGGCGATGTATTAGTAAAATATGCATTTTTTGAAGGGGGATCCGTCAAATCAAAAGCTTCATAACGATAATTATAATAGCCATTTTCATATGGATCTATTATAATATTCCACTCCCCGTTAAGTGAGAAAGATGTTCTGTTATATGCATTATTTAATACGCCATCTTGCGCAATTGTTGCTAAGGAAATAATGAAAAAAAGTAATTTAAATAGGTGTTTCATTTCATTTCATTTAAGAGTTTAAAACGTTTTATTGTTTAAATATCTTTTTTTAAAATCAGATGGATTTTCTAATGCAATTTTTTTAAAAGTACGATTAAAATAAGAAAGACTTTCATAACCACATTCGTAGCAGGCCTCGCTGATATTACTCCCTCCCATAAGTAAACGCTTGGCCTGGCTAATACGATATTGATTTAAAAACGAAGTAAAAGATCTGCCAGTAGCACCTTTAAAATATCGGCAAAAGGCTTCTTTACTTAAATTGCTAAGCGAAGCCACTTCTTTAAGTCCTATTTTCCGCTGGTAGTTTTGATCAATAAATGTATAAACATCCTTTAATCGGTCTTTTTGTTTTTGGCTGTATTTATTTATGACCGGATAGTCATGTAATAAGACATACTCCTTAGACGCTGCCAAAATTGAGAAAATGTGGAGTACTTCCAGAAACTGCTTAAAAGGGCTTAAAGCATGAAGTCTTTTCAGCCTTGAGCCAATAGTAGTTTTGGTATTTCCAGTGAAAGCGATTCCATATTGCGATTTTTCAAAAAGTTCAAAAACATCGGAGAGCTCCGGGATTTCAGTAAATATTTTGTTCTTGAATGCCGAACTAACATGCAATACCTCTTTTTGATATTCAGTCTGTATGCCATAATCGAAATTTAAATGGGGAATATTGGACCCTATTAATACCAGATCACTATATTCATATAGAGAAATATGATCTCCCACATGTCTTGTGCCGTTGGCACCTTCAATATAAACCAATTCATATTCAGGGTGAAAATGCCAATAGAATAGGTCATTTAACCTTGGATTGTGTAGTAACCGGAATGAGCTTTTGGCATCCGGATTTATTTGTTCTAGTTGAATTTTCAAATTTAATATTTAACAAAATTGTTTTTAAAGTCTATAAAAATGAAATAAAATATCAATATAGTTCAAAAATAGATCAAAATCAAGGTGGAGATGACCTTTTGATCTCTTTAGATTTGACTATCTTTTAATCACAATACAGAATTATTATGGAAAAAGCAGCATCCAAATTGGAAATGGCCAATAAGGCCCATAAAGATATTCCGGGAAACCCCTCAACAGCTACAAGTAGTAAAATTGAACTTAATGACAGGTCTAATAATGTTCCGTTAAGGGTTCTTAGCGAAAAGGACTGGGAATCCTGGAAGCATAATGGATATATAGTGATAAAAAATGCCATTTCGAGGGAACAGGCAAAGAAGACTGCAGATTTTCTATGGGAGTTCGATGAAAAGGACCCGAACGATCCTGAAACCTGGTATGCACCACCCAGGGCGGAAATGCAAATGAAAGAGCTTACCGGCACCGGTATGGTTGAGGTGTATAACCATCAACTTCTTTGGGATAACCGACAAGCGCAACGCGTATATGACGCCTTTGTGGATGTTTGGGGAACAGAAAAACTATGGGTCACTATCGACAGAGCCAATCTAAATTTCCCACAAAGACCGGGGTTTGAAAAGAAAGGCTTTATACACTGGGATTACGATCCGGAAACACGCCCGCAGAACGTGCAGGGGGTTCTGGCACTTGCTGATCAGACAGACGAGAACATGGGAGGCTTTCAATGTATTCCATGGTTGTACAGGAATTATGACAGCTGGAAACTTACCCAGCCTGAAGACAGAGATCACTTTCAGCCAGATACAACCGGTTTGGAAGAAAAGATCGTAAAAGTAAAAATGGAGGCAGGGGATCTCCTGATATTTAACAGCACTCAACCTCATGGTATAAGACCCAACCGGTCTAAGGATAAAGTAAGAATAGCTCAGTATATTTCTATGATGCCTGCAGAGGAAGAAAATGAAGAATTAAGACAATGGCGCATCAATTCCTGGAAGAACAGGGTAGCTCCGGAAGGATATGCATTTCCGGGTGATCCAAGAAATTGGGAGCAGGACAGATACGATACTGCTAAATTATCTGAACTTGGAAAGAAATTACTTGGGCTGCAAAGGTGGTAATTTATGAATTCCATAATTCTTTTCAATTAAGATATTAAACTGCCAATAAGTACTATTTTTGCCACCTTAAAATATACAGGCTTTGAAGAAGTACTTAAATCTATTTGATTTTTCTCAAAAAGTAAATTATAAAACTGAAGTCCTGTCCGGATTAACGGTAGCACTGGCTTTAGTGCCTGAGGCAATAGCTTTTGCACTTATTGCAGGGCTATCCCCATTAACCGGTTTGTATGCGGCTTTTGTGATGGGGTTGGTTACTTCTATTCTCGGAGGAAGACCGGGCATGATTTCGGGAGCAACCGGTGCAGTGGCAGTGGTTATAGTTTCACTGGCCGTGGATTATGGTGTGGAATACGTATTTGCTGCAGTAGTGCTGGCAGGAATTTTACAGATTGCTGCCGGAGTTCTTAGATTAGGTAAATTAATGCGGCTCGTTCCCCATCCGGTAATATTTGGATTCGTAAATGGGTTGGCAATTATTATTTTTATTTCTCAGTTAGACCAGTTCAAGGCGAATGATGGTTCCTGGTTATCCGGGAGCACTTTATTTATCTTTTTGGGGTTAGTTGTCTTCACAATGCTTGTTATATGGGGGTTGCCAAAATTAAGCAAGGCGGTTCCAGCATCTTTAATTGCAATCCTGGCTGTTTTTGGGCTGGTACTCGCATTTGATATAGACACAAGAACAATTGGAGATATTGCTTCTATTCAGGGCGGATTTCCTCCTTTTCATATCCCACAACTGCCTTTTAATTTGGAAACCCTTCAGATCATTTTTCCCTATGCGGCAATAGTGGCAGGCGTAGGTTTAATAGAGAGTTTGTTAACACTGAATATTATAGATGAAATTACAGAAACGCGTGGGCGCGGCAATAAAGAAGCTGTTGCCCAGGGCACAGCCAATATTCTTTCCGGTCTCTTTTCCGGAATGGGGGGTTGTGCTATGATTGGGCAGAGTTTAATTAATACATCAAATGGTGCAAGGGCCAGATTATCTGGCATTGTTGCCGCAGTAATGCTTCTTGTCTTTATTATGTTTGGAGCCGACCTGATTGAAAAAGTTCCTATGGCCGCACTTACAGGGTTAATGATTATGGTGGCACTCGGAACATTTGAATGGGCCAGTCTCCGAACGTTTCGGAGAATGCCAAAATCTGACGTCCTGGTTATGATACTGGTGACCCTTGTTACTGTTTTTCTGCATAATCTTGCCCTGGCTGTCCTGGTTGGGGTAATTATTTCCGCACTTGTCTTTGCCTGGGATAATGCCAAAAGAATTCGTGCAAGAAAGTATATAGACGAGAATGGAATAAAGCATTATGAGATCTATGGGCCATTATTTTTCGGATCTGTGACCTTATTTAATGAGAAGTTTGAAGTGCTGGAAGATCCGGATGAGGTAATCATTGACTTTAGAGAAAGCAGGGTGGTAGATATGTCTGCTATAGAAGCCTTGAACAAAATTACAGAACGCTATCACAAGGTGGGTAAGAAGGTGCATTTAAGGCATTTGAGTAATGATTGCAGGCGTTTGTTGGCAAATGCCGATGCTATCATAGAAGTAAATGTCCTTGAAGATCCTACCTATAAGCTGGTTGTTGATAAAGTAACCTAATTATTGAATTGAGAATTTAACATTCACAGTACTTTCTACTTCTATCTTTTCAAATTCAATTTCAACGGGCTGATCTTTATCTCCATCTTTAAAAACTTTTACTTCAGCCACCCTTCCCTGATATCTGTTTAGTATCCCGGTGTTCAGATCAGATATAAAAAGGGCAGATCCTAATTGTTGGTCTAAAGGAAGAACCATTGCCTCTGCTTGTTTTTTCGCTTCTTTTACAGCAAGCTGTCTAAGAATTATTTTAAGGTTTTCCAGTTGTGAATATTCTGTTTTTGTAAGGTTCACATTTGAGATTCCAATTGATTCAAGACCAAGGATAACGTTACCTGCCGTTACGGCGTCATAAACCAATAATGAATATTCCTTGTCTTTTTGAACGTCTGCTTTTCTTAGGAAATACTTTTTAAAATTACTGGCCAGATCAGAAAGTGTAAGTTGTTTCTCCGTATCAATGCCCAGTGTTTCCAATTTGTCGGCCATTTTATTTTCGAGTTTTTCAACCGAAGCCTTTCCTTTGGTGTCCGCTTCTGTAATTAGAATAGATAAATAGATACGGTCGGGTGTAACTAAGGTGTCTACTCGTGCCGTGGTCTCTAAATATGGTTGATCAATAAAGTTTTTATTTTGTCCGTAATTCTTAAGGCTTGTGATCAGAAGAAATAATACGAGATATCTCAAAACTAATTTTTGCTGTACAATATTTTTCATAAGGCTAATTTGCTTATACGAAACTAAAAATTTCTCGATTCTTTAAAAATATAAAATGAGGGAAGTCATTTGACCAGTGAGGGAATAATACAAATATAGAGGTATAGCCATCCATATTGAATTAATTTTTCCAAAAAAAAAAGTGCTGAACCCTTAGTATTAATTCCGGAGAACAGCACTTAAATAAGTAATTCTAAACTTTATAATGTACGCAAATACTCGGCAACAGCCCGGGCATCTTCTTCACTTAAATTCTGATTAAGCATGATGGCATTGTTGTATTCCTCCAATAATGCCTGTGCAATAGGGTCTTCTTTGAGCATAACATCCGGGTTAAGGATCATGTTCATTACCCATTCCGGGCTTCTGCGATCATAAACACCAGCTAATGCAGGCCCTATCATACGTTGGTTTGCCATGTGGCAAGCTGTGCAAATAGCGCTGTACTTTGCTTCACCCACTGCAGCCAGTTCAGTATCAATTTCTTCTGCAAACTCAACAGAGGTAATTGGCCCAACCCCTTTGTTGTTTAAATCAACCGGGACGGCTTCAGATTTAGTTTCTGTTTTCACCTCCTTCTTTGCACGGTTCATTTCAAAACCACCTTCTTTTTTCTCTTCTTTTTTTTCTCCGCAGCTTACAGCCAGGGCACAAATAACAATTATGGCAAATATTTTTCGCATGTCGTTTAAATTAGAGGCACTAAGATAAGAAATAGCATGGATCAAAAAAGGCCCTGAATAAATTTTAAACCAACTTTTTCTGAATAAGAGATGTTTTGAGAATCAAAAAATCCCACATGCCCTCCATATTTAGGCATATCAAGAAAAAGCATAGGGTTATTCTCGGCTTCTTTAACAGGGTAGCAGTCCTGACCTAAAAATGAGTCATCACGTGCATTAATTATCAAGGCAGGAATTTTTATCCGTGGCAAAAACTGAAGACTGCTGCACTTTTTATAATAATCAAGGGCATCTTTAAACCCATGAGCTCTGCTTGTATACAGATCATCAAAATCTTTGAGGTTTTTTATATTCTCTATTTCTTTTACGGATAGTAATTCCCGGAATTTTTGCTGTTTTATGTACAGTTTCTCAACCAGGTGTTTTTTAAATCTTTTTGCATATAGAACATTTTTAAATTTAAGCAATTGTATTAGGGAATCGTGCAGACTGCATGGCACGGATACGGCTACAGCTCCTTTTATTTCATTTGCCACATCACCTTCTCCAAGGTACTTCAATGCTAGATTACCTCCAAGACTAAACCCTTTTATATAAATGCTGCTATATTTTCCGGCAGACAGGATATGCTCTATTACGGCTTTAAGGTCTTCTGTGGCCCCAGAATGATAAGATCTGAATAAACGATTGGTTTCTCCGCTACAGCCTCTGAAATTAACTGCGCAACTATCCAGGCCGTTGGAATTAAAATGCCTGGCACTGCCTGTTATGTATGGACGTTGTCCATGTCCTTCAAGACCATGCAGGAGAATAACAACGGCATTGCTATGGGTTTCAGAAAAGCTCCAGTCCATATCTATAAAATCGCCATCCCTAAGTTCCAGACGCTCCCTTTGCTGGGTAATGTTCCTGACCTTTCTGATCAGCCCGGAATAAATAGTAGCTAAATGACCGTTTTTAAACGGAAGTGGAGGATTATATTGAGATTCAACCAGTGGCATTAATATAGAACATGGTCCTTAGGCGCAACAGGCCCAGGAAGGTTTTCCTCATCCAGCATATCTCTTAAATCTATTTCAATTGTGCGGCATAAGGCTGTCATAGGCACATCATTAATACGTCCTTCAAAAGGATCTTCACTATTATCACCTACTTTCTCCATAGTAATAAAGATCCATGATATGAGAACAGAAAATGGAATCATCAAAAATACGTACCACGCTTTCATAGAGTCGATTGTCATTAAAGTATCATCTTCAAAAACGTCGATCAGACCAAAAGGTAAAATCAAAATAAATATCCAGGTAAAAACCCTGGAAAAATAGCCATATTGTCTGGGAAAAGGAGTGTTCTTTATTCGTTCACTTTTACCCTGAAGATTATAAAACTCCTCTAAAACAGATTGCATCTGATCTTCCTGAAAACCATCAATGATTTCTTTTTCTTTTAGCATTACAATATCCATCGCCTGGTTTTTAATTAAATGGGTAGCCGGATTAACTCTTTTTTTGAGATCAGTAAATTCTCTTTTATCCACGTACTTAAAAGCCTCGTTACAGGACGGATTTCGTTCTCCATGTTTCTCATACATTCTTTCTACTGATCTGTCTTCTTTTAAGGACCAGGGTTTTGGCTGTCTGAGTTGCACCCTAAGGGCATTTATCCACCCTATATGCCTGTAAATCAATTGCGCCTGTATCTTTTTGTTGTATGCTATGTCCTCGGTACGCACAAAACTTAACACCTGTATACCCCAGGTTCTGCTGTAATTTACTATGCCTCCCCAAATTTTTCGACCCTCCCAAAAACGATCATAGCTTTGAGAGTTCTTGAAACCAATATAAAAAGCAACCGCAATACCAATGACACTTATAGGCTGAAACGGGATATCAATAAAATCCCATCCCAGGAAATGATATGCATAAAATATTAAACTTGCATAAAGGCTAAAAAAGATGAGGTTTTTCCATGCGTATCTAAGGATCACTCCCCAGCCAATGTTCCTTTTTACGTACATATATCAGATGATTACTTTAATTATTATTTTGGATAATATTCCAACAAGGTAATTTGCTCTTCTATTGCTGCCTTAAATTCAGATTTAAGTTTTGAAACCAGCTCGGCCACAGAAAGCACATTATCTATTGTTGCCGATCCCTGACCGGCAGACCAAATTGTCTTCCAGGCCTTGGCTTCCGTATCCAATTCTTTCCCAAAGTCAACTTTAACATCCTTTTTCAGGTCTTCTTCTGTAATTCCGGCAGCGGCAAGACTTGCTCCCAGAAAATTGGCATGTACTCCGGAAATGGCCGCAGTATAGGTTATATCACTGGCACCTGCCTTTATAATCATCTGCCGGTATTCTTCCGGCGCTTTACTTTCCAGGGTGTTAATAAACCGAGTACCCATATAAGCCAAATCTGCGCCCATTTGCAGGGCAGATGCAATGTCTCTGCCGGTACTAATACATCCTGAAAGGATAATGGTTTTGTCATAGAACTTTTTAACTTCTGCCACAAGGGTCATAGGGTTAATCGTTCCTGCATGACCACCAGCTCCTGCAGCAACTAATATTAATCCATCTACGCCAGCCTCTGAGGCCTTTTCTGCATGTCTTTTTTTAATTATATCGTGAAAAACGAGTCCGCCATAGCTGTGTACAGCATCAACTACCTGTGATACTGCCCCCAAAGAGGTTATAATGACAGGGACTTTATGTTTAATACATAATTTCAGATCTGCTTCCAGCCTTGGATTTGTGGGATGAACAATTAAATTTACGCCAAAGGGTGCTGCTTTTGTCCCGGTTTGTTCTTCAAAAACATCCAACTCGGTTTTAATTTGAACAAGCCATTCTTCAAATCCTTCACTTGTTCTTTGGTTAAGGGCAGGAAAAGTTCCTATAATACCATTTTTGCAACATTCAATAACTAATTTAGGACCGGAGATTAGAAACATGGGCGCTGCAATGGCAGGCAACGAAAGTTCTTTGATAAATGACGGTTTGTTGGACATAGTTGTTTTTTGTGAGTTTAAAAATAGGGATAAATTTTGTTTGTGAATATATGAAGAGGCATAGAAGTTAAAATGTTCTATAACCAGGATATTGGAGGCCCAAAATAGTACTGAAAGTAATGATTTTGTGGTTAAACCTTTAGTCAGAGCTATTTAGTCTGCTATTTTACCCGGTTTTGGTTTTTTGCTGACAAGATAAACTCCCAGCATCACCAGGCAGGCGGCTGCTATTTTAACGGTTGTGAGGTTATCTCTGCCACTAATTACAGCAAAAAGAATCCCAATTACCGGCTGCACATAAACAAAGGCACTAACGGTAGAGGCTTTTAATTGGGTTAAAGCAAAAACATTAAACAAATAAGCGCAAAAAGTAGTTCCTATAACCACAAATGCCATTTTCCAAATAGCGTCAAATGGCAGCGAAAACCACGACACCTCTAAAAACTCAGTAAGTGCAACCGGCAAATTAAACAGAATGCCAATCAGGAACATCCACTTTAAAAGAGTTAAAGGGTGGTATTTTTCAAGAAGTTTTTTTACAAGAATAAGATAAAGACCAAAGAACAGGGAATTCAATAGAAAGAGAGAATTGCCCAAAGGGATATTTGATGCATCCTGTCTGATTTCATTACCGTAAAGCACAAGGATAAGAGCCCCTGAAAGGCCAATCAGTATACCGGCAATTTTAAGCATCCTGATTTTTTCTTTAATTAAGAAAAAAGACAAAATAACCACAATGATAGGAGTGGTTGTTACAAGAACAGCACTGTTTATCGGCGTTGACAAATCCAGGCCTTTAAAAAACGCGAGCATATTAATTGCCATGCCAAAAAGTGAGCACAGCAATACCCGCCCCCAGTCCTTAGATTCAATCTTTTCTTTCGGTCCCATAAAGGAAATACTCCAAAACAAAATAGAAGCCCCTAAGACTCTAAGCATTATAAAACCAAAAGGTTTAATGTACAAAGGCATCACACCTTTTGCAATGGTATGGTTTAATCCATAAATTGTTGTAGCGCCCAGGGCGGATAATATGGCAAGAGTTCGCTTACTCAAGTATGAATGATTTCTTTGGCAGAAGCAACTACTTTTTTGCTATTCCCTATGAATATTTGATTGTTTACCAAAATAACAGGTCTTTTCAAGAATGTGTAATGCTCCAATAGCAGTGCCTCATAATCCTTTTCTTCAAGTCGTTGGTCTTTTAATTTACGCTCATTATACAGGCGTGCCCTTTTACTGAATAAGGCTTCATAACTGCCTGCCAGATTTCTCATTTCCTTTAATTGTTCAACAGTAATTGGTTCAGATTTAATATCCTGGATTTCAATATCATTAAGAGGCTTTAATTCATTTAAAATACGCTTGCAGGTATCGCAAGTACTCAAATAATAAATTTTTTTCATGACAAGTTTTTATCGAAATTAAAATTATAATAACCACCCTTAAATATTTCTAGATGTTTATGTTATTTTTATTCATGGTAAAAGCATTATTATTAATCGGAAAATTAGAAGACATTGGAAAAAATATTTGACATCACAATTCAAAACAGGAAGATACTGTACAAAATATTAAAGCGAACTCCCCATAATCTTCTATTTGAAATTCCGGAAGGCTATCGCAATAATATTTGGTGGAATATAGCCCATGTTGTTGTTACCCAGCAAATACTTGTTTACAAATTTAGTAATCTAACTCCGCGTATTGATGATTCTTTGATCCAAAAATTCAAAAAAGGAACCTTGCCCGATATACCTCCAACAGATGAGGAGATAGATCATATTGGTGGCTTTTTGCTTTCTACGGCGGAATGGGCACAGGAAGATTATGAGAATGGAGTTTTCAAGGCGTATAATGAATATACCACCAGCACCAGGGTCATATTGCGAAATGTTGAAGACGCCTTAGCCTTCAATCTATATCATGAAGGATTACATCTTGGAGTAATACTTTCACTGGATAAAATACTATTAAAGGAGGAGGCGTTCTAGGTTTTTATTTTCCAGATAAAAATTTTTGGATATCCTTATAAGGCAGGGTCAGTTCTATTGGGCCATCGGCATACGACGCCACTTCATATTGATTATACAAAAGTTTAAGCCCTTTCTCCGTAAATCCGATATTTTCGGGCAGATAAAAAAGGTCTTTCTCAAACATAAATCCTGTGCTGTTTATAGACTTATTTACGGGGATATTTTGCTGTAACCTAAATTGCGTTTCTGCATACTCCTGAAATCCCTCCCTGTCTTCAAACAACTCCCAGGGGTCAATTTCCCTGCCTCTTTTTTTATTAAAATTTAAATAGTTTGTCGATCCGTAACCATGGGCGCCACCAGTAAACAAATAAGACCGAAGTTCAATGGTTATAAGGTTATTATCTTCATAGGTTACCCTTCCATTTATTGTGGCCTTCCATCCGATTGTTTCATCGGGATAGATTTTTTTTAATTCAAAATAGCCATTTGTGAATGATTCAATTGCCTGCTGCATGGTTTCAGCATTTATTTCATCATCAAAAGTTAATTTGGAAATAACTTCTTCCTGCAAAGTCAGATTAATAGATTTGGCAAGTTTATTTTTGCCCAATGCTTCTGGAATAGCAATGGAAACCTCCGGGCATTCTTTACATTTAGTATTCTCAAGACTTAGAGCTTCAAATGTGACATTACGATTGTCCTGACAGCCGGTAATTAAGAACAGTAGAAAAAGACAGGGGACAAGTTGTTTCATTGAGTAGAATTAGGATCTTTTGCAAAACTAAGGATTCATTGGTTTCTCCAAAAGATAACAATACATTTGTGAACATAAATTTGTAACATGAGTGAAAAGGAATTAAGATTTAACAGCAAGGTTATTCATGGGGGTCAAAAGCCTGACAAGGCTTACGGTGCCGTAATGCCTCCAATTTATCAAACATCTACCTATGCCCAAACCAGTCCGGGGGAGCATATGGGATTTGAATATTCTCGTAGCGCCAACCCAACAAGGACCGCCTTGGAAAATGCACTTGCCAGTATTGAAAATGGAAATTTCGGATTGGCATTTGCCAGCGGATTAGCAGCAATGGACGCCGTTATTAAACTTTTAGAGCCAGGTGATGAAGTAATTTCAACTAATGATCTTTATGGTGGGAGTTATCGTCTTTTCCGACAGGTTTTTGAAAAATACGGAATCAAATTTCACTTTGTAGGTATGCAGGAAGTATCGGAGATCGCTGCATTGATTAATTCAAATACGAAATTAGTTTGGGTTGAAACTCCAACCAATCCGATGATGAATATAATTGATCTTAAAGCAGTTTCAGAGCTGGCCAAAAGCAATAAAATTCTTATGGCGGTTGATAATACTTTTGCAACTCCTTATTTGCAACAACCACTGGATTTGGGAGCCGACATAGTGATGCATTCTGCAACTAAATATCTTGGGGGTCATAGCGATGTGGTCGTTGGTGCTTTAGTTGTGAAGGATGCGGCATTAGCAGAGAAATTGTATTTCATTCAAAATGCAAGTGGAGCCGTATGCGGGCCAATGGATAGTTTTTTAGTGCTAAGGGGAATTAAAACATTGCATGTAAGAATGCAGCGGCATTGTGAAAATGGAAAAAGAATAGCCGAGTATTTACTGGCACATCCAAAAATTGAAAAGGTGTATTGGCCTGGTTTTAAAAACCATCCCAATCATGACGTTGCCACAAAACAAATGAAAGCATATGGCGGAATGATATCTTTTGTGCCCAAAGGGGGTAATTTTAAAGATGCTATTGCAATAGTAGAAAAGCTAAAGGTTTTTACATTGGCTGAATCATTAGGAGGAGTGGAGAGTTTGGCGGGCCATCCGGCAAGTATGACTCACGCAAGTATTCCTAAAAAGGAACGGGAAAAAAGCGGCGTAGTTGATTCGCTGATCAGGCTAAGTGTGGGAATTGAAGATGCCCGGGATCTTATTTCTGATCTGGAACAGGCAATCGGGTAAATTTTATCATATTTTTAAAAAAAGCAGGTTTAAATTGAAGAAAAGATATAATTTTGCCGTTGAATTTTTAATTCAATAAAAACCATAGCTAATTAAATTTGATATGAACACAACAATTGATGCATTTATGGATGAGGTGAGGACCCGGAATGGTCATGAACCGGAGTTCATTCAAGCCGTGCAGGAGGTTGCCGATACGGTAATTCCTTACATAGTCCAACATGAAATCTATTACGGCAAGAACATCCTGCTAAGAATGGTTGAACCAGAGCGGTTGATTTCCTTTAGAGTTTCCTGGGTGGATGATGATGGCGAGATACATGTAAACCGGGGGTATCGCATTCAAATGAATTCCGCAATAGGGCCTTATAAGGGAGGATTGCGTTTTCACCCATCTGTTAATGCCAGCATTCTTAAATTCCTTGCTTTTGAACAGGTGTTTAAAAATAGTCTGACTACCCTTCCAATGGGAGGGGGCAAAGGAGGTTCAGATTTTGATCCTAAAGGAAAATCAGATGATGAGGTTATGCGGTTCTGCCATGCCTTTATGGCCGAGTTATGCAGGCATATAGGGCCTAATACAGATGTTCCGGCAGGAGACATAGGAGTAGGAGCCAGGGAAATAGGTTTCCTTTTTGGGATGTATAAAAAGATTAGAAATGAGTTCACCGGTGTTCTTACCGGAAAGGGATTGTCATGGGGTGGTTCTAAAATTCGTCCTGAGGCAACCGGCTACGGCACTGTATATTTTGCTCAGAGCATGTTAAAAACAAAGAATGAGACAATTGAAGGGAAAACGGTTGTTGTGTCAGGATCTGGAAATGTCGCTCAGTATGCTGCTGAAAAGATTTTGCAGTTGGGGGGAAAAGTACTGACATTATCGGATTCAGGCGGATATATTTATGATAAGGATGGGATTGATAATGAAAAATTGAACTTTGTTATGGATCTCAAGAATAATAAGCGCGGCAGAATATCTGAATATGTGAAAAAATATAAATCGGCTACGTATCATGAAGGGAAACGTCCATGGGGAGTTAAATGCGATATTGCGCTGCCATGTGCTACCCAAAATGAACTGGATGGAAATGATGCTAAAGATTTGGTTGCCAACGGATGTATATGCATTGCTGAAGGTGCTAATATGCCTTCAACTCCTGAAGCAATTCATGTATTTCATGAAGGCAGAATCTTATTTGCACCGGGTAAAGCTTCTAATGCCGGGGGTGTGGCTACTTCGGGTCTGGAGATGTCGCAGAACTCCTTAAGGATAAGTTGGACAAGGGAAGAAGTAGATGAAAGACTACGCGGAATTATGGAAGATATTCATGATTCCTGTATTGAATATGGCATAGAAGATGATGGATATTGCAATTATGTGAAAGGGGCTAATATTGCCGGATTTGTCAAGGTAGCAGATGCCATGCTTGCACAAGGTGTTATTTAATTCTAATCAGATAATGGGCGGTTTCAGGGAATGAACTTCAATTTTTTGAAAGCTTCAATTTCTGAAACCGCCCTTCTAATTTTTTGTTAAATCAACCTATCTTTGCATTATTCTAAGCGCAATAAATGCAAATTTCCACGAAAGCTTTAGTGCTATCTTCCATAAAGTATGGAGATACAAGTTTAATTGTTAAAGCCTTTACTTATTCGGATGGGCTAAAATCATATCTTCTCAAGGGAATTTTAGCCTCAAAAAGGGGGAAATTAAAAACCGCTTACTTTCAACCCCTAACGCAACTGGAAATAGTTGTGAATCACAAAAACAAAGGTACTTTAGAACGGCTCATTGATGCCAAAGTAAATTATCCCTACCAAAGTGTTCATACAGATATCGCTAAAAATGCAATGATCTTATTTTTGTCCGAAATTCTGGTCAACAGCATTTTTGAAGAAGAGCAAAATAAGGACCTGTTCCACTTTATGGAAGCATCACTTCAATGGATGGATACACACCATAATATAAATAACTTTCATTTGTTTTTTATGTTGGGTTTATCAAAATATCTCGGGTTTTATCCGGCTAAATCGAATATAAATTATCCGTATTTTGATTTGGTTGAAGGTGCATTTATTGAAATGCCGGGGATTAATCCGGTTCTAAAAGGAGAAGCCCTTGAAAACTTCAAAGCATTTTTAGGCATAAAATTTGATGCTATCCACAAAGTCAGGATGGGCAAAAAAACCAGGCAAGAATTATTAAAATCCCTCGTACTCTATTTTGAAGTACATTTGCACGGATTTAAAAAACCCAGATCGCTCGCTATTTTGAACGAAGTCTTTAGCTAAAATGCAAAGGGGAATTTTTCTTATTATACTTCTGCTTACTAACCTAATTTCTGGTCAGGATATAATAATCCTTGATGCAGAAACAAAGGAGCCCGTAATTAATGTAGCTCTTTTCAATAATGATAAATCAAAAACCGCCCTTTCTGATTTTGACGGAAAATGTGATATATCTGTTTTTAACCCCAACGAACGAATTACAATAAGGCACCTTAGTTATCAAACTAAAAAAACCACCAGGCAACTGCTGGTAAGAAGAGGTGGCAAGGTTTATCTTAGTTTAAAGAGGGAACAGTTAGATGAAGTGGTAATGTCCGTTTCCAAGTGGGAACAACAAAAGAAAGATATACCACAAAAAATAGTTTCCATAAACGCACAGGCAATAGCATTTACAAATCCACAGACTTCAGCAGACCTCCTGCAAAACAGCGGGAAAATATTTGTGCAGAAAAGTCAGTTAGGCGGTGGAAGTCCTATGATAAGAGGTTTTGCAACAAACAGGTTGGTGTTGTCGGTGGATGGAGTGCGCATGAATAATGCCATTTTTAGGGGAGGTAATATTCAGAATATTATATCCATAGACCCTTTTACAGTTAAGAATACCGAAGTGGTTTTTGGACCCGGGTCTGTAATATATGGAAGTGATGCTATAGGTGGAGTAATGAATTTTATTACGAATGACCCGCAATTTTCAACTGTTGATAGTTTGGACATATCCGGGGGCATGAATTACAGATATGCTTCCGGGAATGATGAGAATACAGGGCATTTTAACATAAATATTGGGTTAAAAAAATGGGCTTTCTTAACCAGTGCTTCGTACAATTACTTTAATGACCTGAAAATGGGCCGGCATGGTCCTGATTCTTATCTTCGGGAACAATATGTAAAACGAATAAATGGGGAGGATGTATTAATCGAAAATGAAAATCCGCGTAACCAGATCCCAACAGGCTATAATCAGATTAACCTAATGCAAAAAATAGCCTACCGACCAAATAATAATTGGAATTATGATTTGGGATTGTTTTTATCAGGCACTTCAGATTATTCCCGATACGATAGACTTATAAGACCAGACAGCAGTGGAAACGGATTGCTTTCAGCAGAATGGTTTTATGGACCACAGAAGTGGTTTATGGGAAACATTCAGGTTTCCAATAAAGGCAGGGGTAGATTTTATGATGGGTTACGAATTACCGGAGCATTCCAGAATTTTAAGGAAAGCAGGAATGAAAGGCAATTTCAGGACCCTATTCGCAGTACTACAAAAGAAAATATAAATGCATTTTCCTTAAATGTTGACTTTGAAAACAAGAAAATTGGAAATTTAAGATTGTATTACGGTGCGGAATATATTTTTAATAAAGTAGGTTCGGTTGGGAGCCAAACCAATATTGAAACAGGATTTGTGGAACCCGCCCAATCCAGATATCCGGATGGCTCTGACTGGCAGTCCCTTGCAGCTTATTTGAATAGTGAATTCAAAGCTAAACCAAATTTCACATGGTTGGCCGGCGTTCGATATAGCCATGTCTGGATTAATGCAGATTTTGATACAACTTTCTATCCTTTTCCTTTTGACAATGCAGATCTGAATAATGGGGCTTTTACAGGAAATATAGGGTTTAGCTGGTTTCCTAAAGCCGACTTGCAGTTCACACTTAACGGAGGTACGGGTTTTAGGGCCCCAAATATAGATGATATAGGCAAGGTGTTTGATTCTGAGCCAGGTTCAGTAGTAGTGCCAAATCCCGATCTAAAACCGGAATACGCCTATAACGCTGAATTTGGAGTACAAAAGAATTTTAAGGATAAGGTAGTGCTTAAAAGCGCAGCATATTACACCTATCTGGTAGACGCTCTGGTCAGAAGGGATTATCTGTTTAACGGCGAAGATGAAATTATTTACAATGGGGAATTAAGTAATGTACAGGCCATTCAAAATGCTTCTAATGCATATGTTTATGGTTTGGAGATTGGTTTACAGGCGTTTCTTTCTGAAAATTTCTCAATCCTGTCTAATTTAACTTTCACTGAGGGAATCGAAGAGGATGCAAATGGCAATGATACTCCCGGCAGACATACTCCCCCAACCTTCGGTGATTTTCACCTTATTTGGAGAAACCAAAAGTTGAAAGCCGACCTTTTTGTGAATTACAATGGCGAAATTTCTTTTGAAAACCTGGCGATTTCTGAGATAAATAAAAGTTATATCTATGCTAAAGATGCAAATGGAAACCCTTATTCACCCTCCTGGTATACCTTAAATTTTAGGTCTCAATATCAAGTTGCCGATCCTTTTAAATTGACATTCGCCGTTGAGAATTTAACCAATCAAAGGTATCGTCCTTATTCATCCGGAATTACAGCTGCAGGAATTAATTTTATTCTAGGAGCAAGTTTTCGGTTTTGAGATTGGAATAGGACCAATAATTTCATTCTAATTCCTTAATTTTGCAGCCTTAATTTACACCAAAGGAGACTATTTGTATGAAGTTTGCGGAATATAAGGGGTTAGATTTATCTGAGATTGGAGAAGAAATACTCCAATTTTGGAAATCCCGGGATATTTTTGAAAAAAGTATTTCCTCAAGAGATGGACAGGCAAGCTATGTTTTTTATGAAGGACCGCCCTCTGCAAATGGAATGCCAGGGATTCACCATGTAATTTCCCGGACTATCAAGGATATATTCCCCAGGTATAAGACTATGAAGGGATTTCAGGTTAAGCGAAAAGCGGGCTGGGATACACATGGTCTGCCAATAGAACTGGGTGTAGAAAAAGAACTCGGAATTACAAAAGAGGATATAGGCGTAAAGATATCCGTTGAAGAATACAATGAGGCATGTAAAAAAGCAGTAATGCGCTATACAGATGCCTGGAACGACCTTACAGAAAAAATGGGGTATTGGGTAGATATGGATGATCCGTACATCACCTATAAGCCCAAATACATGGAAACTGTTTGGTGGTTGTTAAAACAAATTTACGACAAAGGACTTATCTATAAAGGTTATACCATTCAGCCATATTCACCAAAAGCAGGTACAGGTTTAAGTTCTCATGAATTGAATATGCCGGGGACCTATCAGGATATAACAGATACAACAGTAACTGCTCAATTTAAAATTATAAATAGTTCACTGCCTGAATTCCTGGAGCCGTTAAAAAATGAACTCTATTTCCTGGCATGGACAACAACCCCCTGGACACTTCCTTCAAATACTGCGTTGACCGTTGGGCCAAAAATTGAATACGCCTGGGTAAAAACATACAATCAATATACGTTTAAGCCAATTACTGTTATTCTGGCTAAAAATCTGATTAGTCAGCAGTTTACCGGCAAATTTATTGAGGTTGAAAATGAAAGCGAACTGTTGTCTTTTTCTAAGGAGGATAAAAAAATACCTTACCTGGTATGCGGATCCTGTAAAGGAGCAGATCTGACCGGAATAAAATATGAACAGCTAATTGATTATGCACAACCTTACGCGAATCCTGAAAACGCGTTCAGAGTTATAGAAGGTGATTTTGTTACGACGGAGGAAGGTACCGGAATAGTTCATACTGCGCCCACTTTTGGTGCAGACGATATGCAGGTGGCCCAAAAGGCAGATCCGCCTGTACCCCCCTTGTTGGTGTTGGATGAAAACGGCAATCCAGTCCCATTGGTTGACTTGCAAGGCAAATTCCGCAGAGAAATGGGTGATTTGGCGGGTAAGTATGTCAAAAATGAGTACTACAAAGACGGGGAAGCTCCGGAACGTTCTGTTGATGTTGAAATTGCCATACGGTTAAAAGAAGAAAACAAAGCTTTTAAAGTTGAAAAATATGTGCACAGTTATCCCAATTGCTGGCGCACAGATAAACCAATACTATACTACCCCCTGGATTCTTGGTTCATAAAAATAACCGATGTCCGGGAACGTATGTATGAACTAAATCAAACCATTAATTGGAAACCCAAGGCTACCGGGGAAAGGAGATTTGGAAATTGGCTTTCGAGTGCAAACGATTGGAACCTTTCAAGATCTAGATTTTGGGGAATACCATTACCAATTTGGAGGACGGAAGATGGCAATGAAGAAATTATTATTGGTTCCGTAGAACAATTGAAAGGTGAAATGGCCAGATCTGTTAAGGCCGGTTTTATGAAATCTGAAGCCTTCGCGGATTTTGAAGTAGGAAACATGAGTGAAGCGAATTATGATAAGATAGATCTTCATAAAAATATTGTTGATCGGATTATCCTGGTTTCAGATTCAGGGAAACCAATGAAGCGCGAGAATGACCTTATTGACGTATGGTTTGACAGCGGTTCCATGCCCTATGCACAATGGCATTATCCTTTTGAAAATAAAGAGCGTATTGATAGGCGTGAGACTTTTCCGGCAGATTTTATAGCAGAAGGGGTTGACCAGACCAGGGGCTGGTTCTATACCTTGCACGCTATTGCAACAATGGTTTTTGATTCCGTGGCTTATAAAAATGTCGTCTCCAATGGATTAGTGCTTGACAAGGAAGGCAAAAAAATGTCTAAACGACTCGGAAATGCAGCAGATCCATGGATGACTATAAAGGAATATGGGCCCGATGCAACGCGTTGGTACCTTATTTCCAATGCCAACCCATGGGATAACCTCAAATTTGACAAGGAGGGCATTGCCGAAGTAAAAAGGAAGTTTTTCGGAACACTTTACAACACCTATTCTTTCTTTTCTCTTTATGCCAATATTGACGAATTCACTTATTCAGAGGCAGAAATACCGTTGGTAAACCGTCCGGAGATTGACCAATGGATTTTATCAGAATTACATACCTTGATCAAAAGGGTGGATGAGGCTTATGATAGTTATGAACCTACCAGAGCAGCAAGGGCCATTTCTGATTATGTGCAGGAAAACCTGAGTAATTGGTATGTTCGTTTAAGTAGGAGAAGATTTTGGAAAGGAGATTACCAGGAAGACAAAGTTTCTGCATATCAGACATTATACACCTGTTTAGTTACTATTGCCAAGCTCTCAGCACCAATTGCGCCATTCTTTATGGACAGGTTGTTTACAGATTTAACCAGAGCCACGGGCAAAAATCTTTTTGAGAGTGTTCATTTGGCTGACTTTCCAGAATTTAAGGCTGAATTTGTAAATAAGGAATTGGAAAGTAAAATGCAAAAGGCGCAAACCATATCTTCCCTTGTATTATCTATTCGACAGAAAGAAAAAATCAAAGTGCGCCAACCCTTGCAGAAAATTATGATCCCCGTTTTGGATGAAATACAGCGTTCGGAAATAGAAGCTGTGGCAGATTTGATAAAAACAGAGGTTAATGTAAAAGAAATAAGACTTTTGGATGATGCCTCAGGAATATTGGTAAAACGTATTAAGCCTAATTTCAAAGTACTTGGCCCTAGGTTCGGTAAAGACATGAAGCTGATTAGTGCCGCAGTGAACAAACTGGATCAAAAAGATATTCAGGAAATTGAACGTGAAGGTAAAATTTCACTTCAAATAGAAAATAAAAGTATTATATTAGAGTTAGAAGATGTAGAGATATCTTCTCAGGATATAGAAGGCTGGCTGGTGGCCAGTGCAGGTTCTCTTACGGTTGCTCTTGATATAACCATTGATGAGGAACTCAAACAGGAGGGAATCGCCAGAGAGCTTGTAAATAGAATACAAAACCTTAGAAAAGATTCTGGTTTTGAAGTAACTGATAAAATAGATATTAGAATATTAAAAGACGGTTTAGTCGAAAGAGCGGTTAAGAGCAATATGAATTATATTAAAAACGAAACCTTAGCCTCAGAACTAAATTTTGAAGAACAAATGGAAGATGGCCTGGCCATTACCTTTGATGATGTAAACACAAAATTGTCTATCCAAAAACACTAAAATTATGGGACAAGATTTAAAAGTAAGGTATACCGATAAAGAATTAGAAGAATTTAGGGCACTGATAGAAGAAAAGATTGAGAAAGCAAAAAGTCATCTGGAACTGCTCCGGAGCTCATATATGAATGATGGGAATAATGGCACTGATGATACCTCTCCAACTTTTAAGGCTTTCGAAGAGGGTTCAGAGACAATGAGCAAAGAAGCGAATACGCAATTGGCAATACGTCAGGAAAAGTTCATTCGGGACCTTAAAAATGCATTGCTCAGAATAGAAAATAAGACCTATGGTATTTGCCGGGTAACGGGCAAGCTTATTAATAAAGAGCGCCTGAAGCTGGTGCCCCATGCTACACTGAGCATTGAGGCCAAAAATATGCAAAAATAAAAGGCATACCCTTATTTATCGCTTTATAGTTATTCTTCAGAGAATTTAGGTTTTCAGCATGCGCATAGCCTTAGATTTATGAAGCCTCCTCTGCCTGCTGCATTAGTATGCCCTGTGGTCAGTTCCTGTCAAATTTCCCCTATGTCTATTTAAAATGGAACACCCTTACCTTTTGTTGGTGGAATAATCCCTATTTTAGCCGAATCTATTTTGAAAAAGAATGAAAATAAAGAGGTCCCTGCTTATTATAGCAATTGTTTTACTAATAGATCAGATCAGTAAGATATACATTAAAACAAATTTTGAACTTGGAGAATCCATGGAAGTTTTTTCCTGGTTTAGAATTCTTTTTATTGAGAATGAAGGTGCGGCCTGGGGTGCAAAATTGAGTGATATATTACCGGTATCTGATAAAATTGGCAAACTGGTCCTCACGGTTTTTCGCCTTTTTGCAATAGTCGGAATTGGATATTGGTTATATGACATTATCAGGAAGAAAGGAACAGCAACACTAATTGCTGCAGTATCGCTAATTTTTGCCGGTGCGCTTGGGAATATTCTTGATTCCTTATTTTATGGAATACTTTTTAATGACAGCTATAATCAGGTAGCAAGCTGGTTTTCAGAGGAGCCCTATGGCAGTTTATTCTATGGCAAAGTGGTTGACATGCTTTATTTTCCCCTAATTGACACAAATTGGCCCGAATGGGTTCCATTGGTTGGCGGCGATAATTTTCGCTTTTTTGAGCCGGTATTTAATGTGGCAGATACCGCTATCAGCACGGGAGTAGGAATATTAATAGTATTCAATAAAAAGGCTTTTGGTAAAAAAGAGCCTTAAAAAGTATAGACTTTCTTAGGGGTAACGCAGTAATCCATTGAAATATCATGCTTCTCTATATCACTTATTTTATCTACCGGTTCAAATAAGGAGAGGCCAATTTTTACAATGTCCTCACGACATTCCTTTAAAAACTTATCGTAGAATCCTTTGCCATAACCCACCCGGTAGCCTTGTTTATCAAATGCCAAAAGAGGAATAAATACGACATCTATTTTAAGAGGGGATACCTCTAGTCCCTCTGCAGGTTCCGGAATATTCCATTTGTTTTTCCTTAAGACTGTACTGTCCGTAAGTAAATAATGAATCAGTCCGGTTTTCTCAAGTACTTTCGGGACTACAATATTTTTGTCTTTTCCCTGTAGAATAGATAAAATGAAACTGGTGTCAATTTCATTATTTTCAGTAATTGATAAAAAAAGGTGGTAATAATTATAAGTCCAAACAGGTAAATCCAACAAACTGTTTGCAATTTCTAAACTATAGTTAGAAATTGTTTCTGAAGACAATTCATATCTTAATTGAAGGTAGCTTAATCGAAGCTCTTTTTTTAGCATAAATACCGATTAAACCTGTAGCTAGTTTGGGGAACTATTTTAATAAAATTAATCTTTTGCTGCAACAGCAAAATATATTTTAAAAAATAGCATCAAAATAAGGTACATACCTAAAGTGATGACATAATTTTCCATGCAGTAATTGAGTTTAACGCTCTAAATATAAATAAATAAATGTCAATTATCCTATAAAGAGCACAATTTAATCGATGAAATACACATTTTTTACAATTTTCTTAACACCGTACTCCTTAGGAAATGATTCAAATTTCTTGTGCCTAAAGAGTTAAATAATTGAATTATAAGTAATTAGGATAACTTCAAATGCCTATCATAAAATATATGTGTTAATAGCATTTAACGGATTGTAGTCGCTAACCGTAAACAAGACCGAATTATTTTTTGATTTAAACCCGGGTGATTTTAAACTTAATAAGAGGATATGAACTTTATAGTAATTGTATTGTAACTTACCTTTGTAGAGAAGAAAATTACAATGAAAACTGGTTTATGCCCGGAATACCATTAGAGATTAAGCTTAGTACCTTGCCCGACAGTCCCGGGGTGTATCAATTTTATGATGCAGATGGTAAGATATTGTATGTGGGTAAGGCAAAGAACCTTAAAAAGAGGGTCTCATCCTATTTTAATAAAACACACGAGTACGGAAAGACTCGCGTAATGGTTAAGAAGATAGATTCTTTGAAACACATAGTTGTTAAAACGGAATCTGATGCCTTACTTCTGGAGAATAACCTTATAAAAAAATACCAGCCAAGATATAATGTACTGCTCAAGGATGATAAATCCTATCCCTGGATTTGCATTAAAAATGAGCGTTTTCCGAGAATATTTCCTACCAGGAAGCTAATAAAGGATGGTTCTGAGTATTATGGGCCATATACCAGTATGAAAACGGTAAAAATTCTACTTGAGCTTATAAAAAGCGTTTATCCTTTGCGCACCTGCAGTTATGATTTATCTCCCGAAAAAATTGATGCCGGGAAATATAAATTGTGTCTGGAATATCATCTTGGAAATTGTAAAGGACCGTGTGAAGGACTTCAAAATTCCGAAGAATACCATAAACAGATTGATGATATAAGACAAATTATAAAAGGTAATTTTAAATCCTCCCTGCATTATTTCAAAACACAAATGAAATCTCTTGCGAAAGAGATGCAGTTCGAAGAGGCACAACGTATCAAGGACAAAATTGAGGTATTGGAAAATTATCAGGTTAAATCTACAATTGTAAATCCTAAAATAAACAATGTTGATGTATTCAGTATTATTTCAGATGATGCCTTTGCCTATGTAAACTTTCTTCAACTTTCACATGGATCCATAATCCGGTCGCACACCATGGAAATAAAGAAGAAACTGGAAGAAACTGATAAAGAACTATTACAGCTGGCAATTGTAGAAATAAGGCAACGATTTAATTCCCGGTCCAAAAGCCTTTTGCTCCCTTTTCAATGTAATATTGGCGATGATGTCAAGGTTGTTGTCCCAAAGCTGGGGGACAAAAAAAAGCTCCTGGAGCTGTCCGAAAGAAATTCAAAGTTTTATAGACAAGAAAGATTTAAACAAGTAAGGATTACAGATCCGGACAGACATACAAACCGGATTATGGCTCAAATGAAGAAAGACTTACGTCTTGCTGAAGAGCCAAGGCATATAGAGTGTTTTGATAATTCGAATATTCAGGGAAGTAACCCTGTTGCAGCCTGTGTTGTATTCAGGAACGGAAAACCGTTTAAAAAGGAGTACAGGCACTTTAATATTAAAACAGTGGATGGCCCTGATGATTTTAAATCAATGGAGGAAGTTGTATACAGGCGCTATAGAAGATTGCAGGAAGAAGATTCGGGCTTGCCCCAGCTTATTGTAATAGATGGGGGTAAAGGACAATTATCTTCAGCCGTCAAGAGCCTTGATGCGTTGGGACTGAGAGGAAAAATAGCAATAATTGGAATTGCAAAAAAGCTTGAAGAGATTTACTTCCCCAATGACCCTATCCCATTATATCTGGATAAGAAGTCGGAAACACTGAGAATAATACAACAATTGCGAAATGAAGCACATCGATTTGGCATTAATTTCCACCGAAATAAAAGAAGTAAAGCGGCTATTGATTCTGAATTGGAACGCATACATGGGGTAGGTAAGAAAACGGCAGAAGAGTTGCTTAAAAACTTCAAATCTGTAAACAGGATTAAAAAGGCTTCAATCGAAGATCTTTCGAAAACTGTCGGACATACTATGGCAAAGAAAATTTATGAAAACTTCCATTAATCCCATATCTTAACCTAATGCAAAAATTAGCTTTGATTCTGACGTTATTAGTATGTGTTGGGATTGGCTGGGCCCAAAAAAATGAGCCGGACAAGGAACCAAAAGTAGGTTTGGTCCTGAGCGGTGGAGGAGCCAAAGGGATGGCGCATATAGGGGCACTCAAAGTTATAGAAGAAGCAGGCATTACAATTGACTATATTGGGGGCACTAGTATGGGAGCTATTGTTGGAGCATTGTATGCCTCCGGATATTCTGCAAATGAGTTGGATTCATTATTCAGAGAGGCCGATTTTGATGATCTCATTCAGGACAACCTTCCGAGAGGAGCCAAGACGTTTTATGAAAAAGAAGATTCTGAGAGATATGCACTTACACTTCCTTTTGATAAATTTAAAATATCGTTCCCTTCAGCTATTTCTGGTGGGCAAAGAATTTACAATGAACTCGTGCGACTACTGTATCACGTAAAGGATGTAAACGATTTTAATGACTTACCTACTCCTTTTTTTTGCATTGCCACAGATATTGAAAGTGGTGATCAAGTAGTACTTAACAAAGGATATCTTCCGGAAGCAGTAATGGCCAGCGGCACATTTCCATCTTTATTTGAACCTGCCGAAATAGACGGTCAAATTTTAATCGACGGAGGGGTAATTAATAATTATCCGGTCCTGGAAGTTAAAAAGCTGGGTGCAGATATCATTATAGGTGTTGACGTTCAGCACGATCTAAGAAGCCGTGAGAATTTACAGTCTGCTACTGAAATATTACTTCAGCTAAATAGCTTTAGAACGGTTGCGAAAATGAAGGAAAAGGCCATGGAAACAGATATTTATATTAAGCCCGATATTGAAAACTATTCCGTTATGGATTTTGATTTGGCTGATGCCATTATTGAAAACGGCAGGCTTGCGGCCCTTGAACAGCTCGATGCCTTAAAAGAATTGGCGGCTAGGCAAAAGGGCCCGGACAAAGAGCTAAGGAATATAATTCCAAAGGACTCCATAGTAATCAATAGACTAATCCTTGAAGGGAATATAAATTATTCGCGCGCATACGTAAAAGGAAAATTGCGAATGGACTTACCTCTAAAAACCACTTTTGAAAAACTGCAGCAAGGGATTAGCAATCTTGCTGCCACTAACAATTTTTCAACAATTAGATATGAACTGGTTTCAAATGGCCTGGGTGAAGACCTGATTCTGAAATTGAAAGAAAATCCCAATAAGGCTTATTTGAGGCTTGGGGTTCATTACGATGATTTATACAAGACTGCCGCACTGGTAAATCTTACCAAAAAGAATTTTTTAATGAAGGATGATGTTGCCTCAATTGATTTTGCCCTTGGAGACAATATTAGATATAACTTTCAATATTACCTGGATAAAGGATCTTACTGGAGTTTCGGAATAAATTCACGACTTAATGATTTTAGATATGATGCTAATTATGAGGTAATCCGTTCTAATTTTGCGGTCCCTAATGATGATAATATTAATCAAATAAACCTTGATGTATCTGATTTCACAAATCAGTTATACGTCCAGACTGTTTTCAGGGAAGAATTTGCCTTCATTATGGGTTTAGAGCATAAGTTATTGAAGTATAGTTCAAGGACATTTAGCAACCAGGATACGGTGCCGCCAACAGGAACTGTTAACGAGCGTATATTTTTTGAAAACAGCAATTATTTTAGCACTTATGGAAAATTAATACTAGACACTTATAATAACAGATACTTTCCCTCAAAAGGACTGTATTTTAAAGGTGATTTTCATTTGTATTTATTTTCTTCAGATTTTAATAATAACTTCAAAGAGTTTTCCATTGCAAAGGCAAGAATGGGGGCTGCATTTCCAATAAGTAATAAACTTTCAATTAACCTCGAGACCGAAGGGGGTTTTAAACTGGGCAATTCTGAAGTAAAAGCATTGGATTTTGTTTTGGGAGGTTATGGAAATGATCTTATCAATAATTTTGTTCCTTTTTTAGGATATGATTTTTTGAGTTTACCAGGTAATAGTTATGTCAAGGCTTATGGGCGTCTGGATTATGAATTTATAAAGAATCATCATATGATGCTTTCGGTAAATATCGCAAATGTTGAAGACGATCTATTTAGAACCGGGGAATGGTTTACCCTGCCCGATTTTTCAGGTTACGGAATATCCTATGGATGGGATTCTTTTATTGGCCCCGTGCAGGTAATGTACTCGTGGACTCCGGAATTGAATGATGGTAATTTTTTCTTCAGTATTGGTTATTGGTTCTAGAAGTTTATCCGGGTTTCAATTGAGGGGAATTACCCCTCGTTTTTACGAAGATTGGTAGTTTTTTCCGATATTTGTAACATATGATAAAGCTAATGCTGGAAACCAGAATTGATATTTCTGCCCACCTCAGGGCTATGTGGTAAAAATACCAATACTCAGGTAGGGACTAATCTGTCTCAAAACACTTTTAGTTACGAATCAATTCAAAAAATATCATGGAAATATTAGATAAAACGTCATTAAGGTTACCTAAGGAAAATCCTGAAGCAGAAGATTTTTTACCGCTTTTGGGAACGGATCATGTGGAACTTTATGTGGGGAATGCAAAACAGGCTGCATACTATTATATGTCTGCCTGGGGCTTTCAGCCTTTGGCATATGCCGGTTTGGAAACAGGGCTCAAAGACCGGGTGTCTTATGTAATAGAGCAAGAAAAAATAAGGCTGGTACTTACTTCTTCTCTTGTCCCCGGAGGAGAAATTAACCGACATGTGGAATCGCATGGAGATGGTGTAAAAGTTATAGCTCTTTGGGTAGATGATGCTACCGAAAGTTATAAGGAAACCACCAGTAGAGGAGCAGTGAGTTATTTTGAGCCTAAGGAACTTAAAGATGATAACGGCGCGGTTATTCTGTCGGGAATACATACATACGGTGAAACTGTTCATGTTTTTGTAGAAAGAGGGCAATATAGTGGAGTCTTCATGCCAGGCTACATTAAATGGGACCCCTATTACAAACCGGCAGATGTGGGGCTCAAATATGTAGATCATATGGTAGGCAATGTGGGCTGGAACGAAATGAACAAGTGGTGTGAATTTTATGAGAAGGTCATGGGTTTTGCTCAGTTGGTTTCATTCGACGATAAGGATATCTCAACAGACTATACAGCCCTAATGAGTAAGGTGATGAGTAATGGTAATGGAAGGATAAAATTTCCAATCAATGAACCGGCAGATGGAAAAAAGAAATCGCAAATAGAAGAATATATCCAGTTTTACAATGGCGCTGGTGTTCAGCATATGGCAATGGCCACCGATAATATTATTCATACCGTCACATCTCTTAGAGACAGGGGAGTTGAATTTTTAACGGTTCCATCCAGTTATTATGAAGATGTACTGGACAGGGTGGGGGAAATAGATGAGGATCTTGAACCTTTAAAGGAATTAGGGATTCTTATAGACAGGGATGATGAGGGATATTTACTTCAGATTTTTACAAAACCCGTTTTGGATCGGCCTACCTTGTTCATAGAAATTATTCAGAGGAAAGGGGCAAAGTCTTTTGGCAAAGGTAATTTTAAAGCACTCTTTGAGGCTATAGAAAGAGAACAGGCTTCCCGGGGAACGCTTTAACGGTATTTTTCTTAAGATTTTGTCAAAAATCAGGGCACATTTATAAAGTATTGTTAATACCCTCGTTAAAGTAAGTTAAAAGACTTTCAGGGAAAATAGTTATTAAGTAAATTTGACGACATAAGGGGTGGTTCCCTTATAACTTTAAGTATTGGTTTTTCATAATTTAAAGTTTGGTTGGTTATTTAGGAAAAGCCCTGATTTCTTAATCGGGGCTTTTTTTTTGTTAAAAATCAATAAAAGAAGATAAGTCCAATTATCTTCCGGTTTTGTTTCCAGCAGCTCATTCAAGTAGTTGCAATTGACAAATGTTTCCAATCTGTTCAAAATAAAGTTGAACGACAGAACAGAAGTTAAAAGACAATACTTTGGAATAAATTTTGTTTATGTAATTGTAAATTAAGATTTATTAAATTCTTTTTTTGATAATTTTAAACGGTAAATTAAATATGAAAAAGATTGTTGTTCTATTTTTTGCTGCTATAACCCTGTCACTGACCGGGCAATATGCTGTTGTTGAATCTCATAAAAATAATAGCGACAAGAATCTCAGGAAAGAAACAAAGTCTTCAGCTTTCAAACCGGGGGAATGGTTGAAATTTAGAGTGCATTATGGATTTTTAAATGCAAGTTATGCTACATTGCACCTAAAGAATGATATGGTGGATAGTATTCCTGTATATCATGTTGTTGGCAGGGGCAAAACAACGGGTTTCGCCAGTATATTTTTCAAAGTGGATGACACTTATGAAAGCTATTTCGACAAAGAAGACGGGAAACCTTACCGCTTTGTCAGAAAGTTATATGAGGGAGGCTACACCAAGGATGAGGAAATAAATTTTGATCATAATAAAGATGTAGCGGTTCTAAATGATAAAAAGAACGATAAAAAACTTAATTTTACATTACAGGATAGTGTCCAGGATCTTATTTCAGCTTTTTATTATTTGAGAAATAACTATGAATTTGAAGATTTGGTTCTGGGAGAGGCTTTGGAGCTAAAAGTTCTTTATGACGATGATGGAATATATAGGTTTAAACTAAAGTATTTAGGCAAGGAAATACTTAAAACAAAATTTGGGAAAGTAGAATGTCTTAAATTTCAACCTCTGGTACAGTCTGGTCGTGTCTTTAAAGAGGAGGAAAGTCTGGCTTTATGGGTGTCTAATGACATGAACAAAATACCTATAAGAATTAAGGCTGATCTTGTGGTTGGAGCAATTACTGCAGATTTAGATGGCTTTAATGGTCTTAAGCACCAGTTCAAAATAATAATGGACTAAAAAAAATATGAAAAATAAGGAGCGCTTAGAATCCCAAATTTTAAAACTAGAAGAAAAATATAAGGATTCAGGTCAGGATTTAAGCTCCTACTTAGATGGCTTGTTGTACCAACGCTACCTCACCTACTGGGATTATATTCACCTCGATACCTTATTGAGTTTGCAAGTTCCCAGAACACATTTCCCTGATGAGGAAATATTTATTATGTATCATCAGATCACCGAACTATATTTTAAGCTAATACTTCACGAAGAAAAACAAATTGTAGACGATAAATCTCAAAATGTAAATTTCTTTATTGAAAAATTAAATCGTATTAATAATTATTATAAAGCGCTGATTTCTTCCTTTAGCATAATGATTAGAGGAATGGAACGAGAGCAATTCCTTCATTATCGAATGGCATTGTTACCGGCAAGCGGATTTCAATCCGCTCAATATAGAACGATAGAGATCTATGCTACTCCCCTGGAAAATTTGGTATTTCCCTCCAAAAGAAAAGATTTTTCTGAAAATAATAGTATTGAGGAACTATATGAAGAAATTTATTGGAAAAAGGGAGCGACTGATAAGCGCACCGGCGAGAAGACCCTAACACTTAAACAATTTGAATACAGATATACCCCTAGATTTATTCGGATCGCCAAACAGTTGAAAAACAATACGATATATCATAAATATTTAAACTTACCTGAAGAGAGTAAGCATAATAAAGAACTTATTGAGGCGTTAAAAGTAATGGACATAAATGCAAACGTAAATTGGCCTTTGATGCATTTGGGATCAGCACACAGATATCTGAACGCGGAGGACACTTCAATTGAGGCCACCGGGGGAACTAATTGGAAGGAATATTTGCCTCCAAGTTTTCAAAAGGTTGTATTTTTTCCAAATTTGCATTCAAAACAAGAGTTAAATAATTGGGGAAAACAATGGGTGGACCATATCTTTAACCCGGAAAAAATTGAAAACTGACCATGTATAAGTATTGGGGCACATTTGTATTACTTAGTATTTTTATTTCCTGTAAAAAAGTTCAAACCAACAAAGTAGTTAATGAGAGCAATGAGATAGAAGCTTCGACGGTATCAGCTACGGATAAACAATTCGGGTTTAATCTTGAGGATTTCTTAGTAGTCAGGGATACCGTAAAACGCGGGGATAGTTTTGGAGAATTAATGATTCAAAATAAGGTGGACTATCCAAAAATTGCAAAATTATCGGAGGACTACAGAGATACATTCGATGTGCGTAAAATCAGAGTAGGGAAACCTTATCTTATTCTGAAGTCAAAAGATACCGCCCGGGGGGCTCAGGTTTTTATTTATCAGAACGACCTCATAAACTACACCGTCGTTGACTTTCGAGACTCCGTTGTGGCCTATAAAGATCGTTTGAACGTAAAATATGTGCAGAAAGAAGCAGCAGGAATAATTGAAACCTCTCTATCAGAGGCAATATTGGATCAGGGTATAGATTACAATGTAACCAATGACCTCTCTGAAATTTATGCATGGACCATAGATTTCTTTCGATTGCAAAAAGGAGATAAATTTAAAGTTATCTATAAGGAAAAGTATATCAATGATACAGTTTATGCAGGGGCCGAACCCATTGAAGCTGCCTATTTTGAGCATAATGGCACACCTTTATATGCTTTCGCCTATGAATCTGATTCGCTAAAAAATATTATAGATTACTTTGATGATGAGGCAAACAATTTGCGAAGAACATTTTTAAGGGCACCTGTAAAATTCAGCAGAATTTCTTCTCGTTATAATTTAAAAAGAAGAATTCGATACTATGGATACAAAGTAAGGCCACACCGTGGTACTGATTATGCAGCACCGGTTGGCACGCCTATTATGGCAACCGCCGATGGAACGGTTACCGAATCTACAAGAAAGGGAGGAAATGGAAAATATGTAAAAATCAGGCATAATGGCACTTATAGCACCCAATACCTGCATATGAGAAAACAAAAGGTAAAGAGAGGAGAGTTTGTCAGACAGGGAGATGTCATTGGATGGGTTGGTATGACCGGAAACACGGGGGGGCCTCATGTTTGCTATCGTTTTTGGAAAAATGGCCGTCAGGTTGACCCGTTTAAGGAAAAACTTCCTGCTGCAGAACCGCTTCCTGAAAACGTGAGGGAAGAATATTTTAATTTTATTGGCCCTCAAAAAGTGCAATTAGACTGTATTGAATTTCCGGGAAAAACCAATGAAGAACTGCTAACTCTTAATTAACTCAATGCCTTTACAGAACACCAACCCAACAACCACAGCTGCGTGGAAACAACTCGGTGAGAATTTTGAAGAAACAAAAAGCTTGCATCTCAAGGACTTGTTTGCGGCAGACAAGGAACGCGCGTCAAAATTCACAGTAAGATTCGAAGAGTTTCTAATAGATTATTCCAAGAACAGAATAACGGATAAAACCTTATCTCTTCTAATGCAACTTGCAGAAGAAGTAAATTTAAAAGATGCCATTGAAAAGCTATTCAGTGGCGACCTTATTAATAAAACTGAAGCCAGATCCGTACTTCATACAGCTCTTAGGGCAAAAGAAACAGAAAAGATCATGGTAGCAGGGGTAAATATTATCCCTGAAGTTTATCAGGTAAAAGACCAGATTCGTAAATTCTCTGAAGAGGTAATTGGTGGTCAAAAAAAAGGGTACACGGGCAAAAGGTTCACAGATATAGTGAATATTGGCATTGGAGGTTCAGATTTGGGACCCTTAATGGTCACGGAAGCTTTAAAGTACTATAAAAACCACTTACGCACTCATTTTGTGAGTAATGTAGATGGGGATCATGTCCATGAAATAGTAAAGGAATTGAATCCGGAGACCACACTCTTCATAATTGTTTCCAAAACCTTTACTACCCAGGAAACACTGAGTAACGCCAATACAATTAGAAAATGGTTTTTAAATACCGCATCAGAAATGGATGTTTCCAAACATTTTGCAGCGGTTTCTACAAATACTGAAAAGATCAGTGAATTTGGAATAGCAGATGACAACGTATTCCCTATGTGGGATTGGGTAGGTGGAAGATTTTCTCTTTGGAGTGCCGTCGGCTTGTCTATTTCCCTGGCAATAGGATATGAGAATTTCCAGCAACTTTTATCTGGTGCAAATGAAATGGACACGCATTTCAGGACTGCAGGTTTTGATGAAAATATTCCTGTTATACTCGCCCTTTTAAGTATTTGGTATAATAATTTCTACAAAGCAGAAACAGAGGCCATTATTCCTTATGCGCAATATCTGAATAGATTTTCTGCCTATCTGCAGCAAGGTATTATGGAAAGTAATGGCAAGAGTGTGGATCGCGACGGGAATTTTATAAACTATCAATCCGGAACTATTATATGGGGAGAACCTGGAACTAATGCACAGCACGCTTTTTTTCAGTTAATACACCAGGGCACAAAATTAATACCTGCAGATTTCATTGGATTTAAGGAATCTTTGCACGGAGACACTGATCATCACAATAAATTGATGGCTAATTTTTTTGCTCAGACTGAGGCGCTTATGAATGGCAAAGCCCCTGAGGAGGTTAGGCACGAATTAGAAGCTAAAAAAATGGGGGCCGACGAAATCGAAGCGCTTGTTCCTTTCAAAACTTTTGAAGGAAATAAACCTACAAATACCCTGTTAATAGATAAACTTACTCCCAAAACACTGGGGATGCTAATCGCCATGTACGAACACAAGATATTCGTACAGGGCATTGTCTGGAATATATACAGTTTTGATCAATGGGGTGTTGAACTTGGGAAACAACTTGCCTCCACGATTTTGAAAGACATTACTAATTCAGAAATTGCCAAACATGATAGCTCTACGCTGAATCTTTTGCATTTTTTTAAGGGTTAAATTATCACTTTTGTAATTCGAAACAATTCACCTTTAATAAACCCGTTTTCTATCTTTTTGTTTTCAAACTAGCATTTATTTTGTTATTGGTTTTTTAATATTTACTTAACGTATTTGTGTCTTATATCAGGCACATTTGCGGGATTAATCAAAAACAAATTAACACTTAGTAAAATGAAAAAAATCTACTTTGGCTTAATTGCTTTTTTAGTGTCAGCTATGGCATTTTCACAAGGAGTTACAACCTCTTCTATTGGAGGCAAGATAACCGATGACACCGGTGAGCCCTTGCCTGGGGCAACCGTAGTTGCCGTTTATGTTCCTACAGGAGCAAAATATGGTGCTGCAACAGATTTTGATGGCTATTACAGGATATCAAATATGAGATCTGGAGGCCCTTATAGAATTACCATATCCTATGTTGGGTTTAACGATTTTGTTCAGGAAAATGTAAATTTAACGTTAGGACAATCTACTACAATCAGCACCGGATTAGTTGAGTCGGCTACAGCATTGGATGAAGTTGTGGTAACTGGTACCGGCAGTGGCATCTTCAGTTCAAGTAAGACCGGTACGGAAACGAATGTCTCCCAAAGAGATATTCAGACTTTACCTTCTGCATCCAGATCTCTGGCAGATTTTGTAAGGATTACTCCTCAGGCTCAGCTTACTGAAGGGAATGATGGATTTTCTATTTCACTAGCCGGTCAGAACAACAGGTATAATGCAATTTATATTGACGGAGCTGTTAATAATGACGTTTTCGGGCTGGCAGGTTCGGGCACCAATGGCGGCCAAACAGGGGTTAATCCCTTCTCTGTAGATGCTATTGAAACCTTCCAGGTAAATATTGCCCCTTTTGACGTAAGGCAATCCGGGTTCTCTGGTGGTTCTATTAATGCTATAACAAGATCGGGGTCTAATGAATTTAGTGGCTCTGTTTACGGATTTATTAGAAATCAGGATTTAGTGGGTAAGACACCTCCCGATTTGGTTGGGGATGGAGAAGAAAGAGAAAAAGTATCAGATTTTAGCGCCTATACCTATGGTTTAAGAATTGGTGGTCCAATAGTAAAGGACAAACTTTTCTTTTTCGTAAACTACGAAAGACAGGATGAGGAAACACCACAGCCTTTTAATTTTAGTAATTATACAGGTAATTCATCACTTGCGGATATTGACGGACTTTCTAACTTCCTGCGACAAACTTATGGTTATGACCCGGGGATCTTTGATAACAATACGAGAACGCTTGAAAGTAATAAACTGGTTGCAAAAATAGACTGGAACATAAACCAGGACCACAAAATTACGTTAAGGCATAGTTATGTTGGAGCAGATAATGTTGAAGCCCGAAACTCTGGTAATAGAAATATTGGTTTTATTAATGGATCGGAGACATTTAATACTACAACGAATTCAACTGCCCTGGAATGGAGTTCAAGGTACGGGAATAAGTTTGCCAATAACCTTGTTCTCGGCTATACAAGGGTAAGGGATGACAGAGACCCGGCAGGAGCCCCATTTCCAACAGTAGATATTCAAGATGGCGGGGGTACAATTTCTTTTGGAGCTGAACCCTTTTCAACAGCCAACTTGCTGGATCAGGATGTATTTACAATAACCAATAATTTTGATGTTTACGCAGGCAGGCATACATTCACTTTTGGTACTAACCTGGAATTTGCAAAAGTTAAAAACTTATTCTTTGCATTCAATTATGGGGATTACACCTTTGAAGATCAGTTCGATGATAATGGAATCCTCCTTTCCAGTGGCCTTAACCAGTTTTTGACTTCACAAAATAGCGATGTTTACCAACACGGGTATTCTTTGGTAGGAGATGGGACAGTAGGAGATGAATCAGACGGTGCTTCAGAATTCGATACTTTCCAGTTAGGGCTTTATGTCCAAGACGAAATTCAGGTTACAGATAACTTAAAGGCAACACTAGGTTTCCGTATTGATGTGCCTTACTGGTCTGATGGACCTGTAAATGAAGATTTTAATACAAGAACTGTTGGTTTACTGGAGGCAGCTGGTAAAGATTTACAAGGTGCCAGAGTGGGTCAGGGAATCAGCCCAACCGCAATGATTGCTCCCAGAGTTGGATTTAACTGGGATATTGACGGAAACAATACCACCCAAATACGTGGGGGATTGGGTGTATTTACATCGAGGCTTCCACTGGTATGGCCCGGAGGCACCTATAACAATAATGGAGTAACAGGCGGATTTATGTTTGAATTTGATCAGCCTTTTGAATCAGACGTAAATAATCAGTTTAAAGATCCGCTTCCCGGAACAGGGGGCGTAGGTGGAAATGTAGATTTGCTCGCTAAAGATTTTAAATTACCGCAAGTGGCTAAATACAATATTGCCATAGACCAGAAATTGCCAATCTGGAATTTAATTGCTTCGGTTGATTTCTTGTATACCGATGTAATTACAGATATTTATTATGAAAACCTGAATCTTAAAGGACCAGTAGGTAGATATTCAGGAGCAGATAACCGCCCTTTTTATGACAGAGGTGATTTAATTGATGGCACCTATGGGGGAATTTATTTAGCCTCAAACACAGGCGGCGGAGATGCAACAAACTTTACTTTCTCTCTAAGAAAACCATTTGAGAATGGCTTTGCCGGTCAGGTTAACTATTCATGGGGTGATTCTTTTAAGGTTTTTGATGGAACCTCTTCACAGAATAGCTCTCAATGGAGAAACATTCAAACCGTTAATGGTAAAAATTCCGACTTACCGGTTACCCGTTCAGATTTTGCCCTTGGTAACAGGGTAACAGCTAATGTAAGTTATGAAGTGAGATGGAATGAAAATGTCAAAACCACTTTTGGTGTGTTTTATGACGGATCACAATCACAACCTTATAGTTTTACCTATAGAGAAGGACGCGACTTGTTGAATGATGATTCCAGGGATAATGCACTCATTTATATTCCGGCAACTCAGGATGAAATTGTTTTTGCCGGGGACCCTGCTGAACAGGCTGCCAAATGGCAACAATTGGATACCTTTATAAATAGTGTGGATTATTTAAGAAACCGAAGGGGGCAATATGCCGAGAGAAATGGTTCAAGAGGACCTTGGAGCAATATTATTGATTTGAAATTTCTTCAGGATTTCTCATTTGACGTTGGGGGGAAACGAAATACTATCCAAATTTCTGCAGATATTTTCAATTTCACGAACCTTGTAAACAAGGATTGGGGTAAGAGAAAATTTGTAAGAAACAATGTGAGCCCACTTACGACTGTATCTACCGGTGATACACCTACCTTCGATATAAACTCCGGGGTTGTCAATGATGATGGTTCTCCGAATATTGTTGAATTAGACGATTCAGGATTGCAGTCTTCCAGATGGCAAATGCAACTTGGTCTGCGATATATATTTAATTAGGAATGTCAAAATTCCCACTAAAAGGCCCCGGTATTTTAGCCGGGGTTTTTTAATTCCCAGAAATGCGTATTTTTAGAAAAAATAAATCAAAATGGAAATTTTACAAACAGCACATTCTTACCTTGCTTACGTAGTTCTGGCAATTCTCTTTCTTGCCGTGGCCAATGCAATCACAGGATTAATGGGCAAAAGAATGTTTACACTTGAAAAGGATTTTAGGATAAGTCTTTTTGCCCTTATACTTTCACATATCCAATTGGTTTTGGGTCTAATCTTGTTTTTCGTATCAGCAAATGGCTTTTCGGCAATTAAAACGCTTGGGATGGGCGGGTTAAATTCGGCCGCCAGACTATTGGCAGTGGAGCATCCATTTATAAATATAATTGCCATAGTATTAATTACAATAGGCTGGTCTCGCCATAAAAAGTTCATGGAAGCCGGGAGAAAATTTAAAGCAATTGGTATTTTTTACGGCCTTGGCCTTGTTCTTATCCTTAGCAGGATTCCATGGAGTCAATGGTTTAACTAATAAATAAATAGATAAATTATGAAATTATTCAGCAGTCTTGTAGCCCTGTTATTTAGCGTTGTGGTTTTAGCTCAGGAGCAATCTTTGTTTAATGGAAAAGATCTTTCCGGATGGACCATCTATGGTACTGAAAAATGGTATGTAGAAGACGGACTTTTAGTTTCTGAAAGTGGTCCTGACGCTCAATATGGGTATCTGGCTACAGATAAACATTACAAGGACTTTGTGCTTACCCTTGAGTTTTTTCAGGAAGCAGATGGTAACAGCGGAGTGTTTATAAGATCTACGGTTGATGGAACCAAAGTTAGTGGCTGGCAGGTTGAAGTTGCGCCAAAAGGCCATCACACAGGAGGGGTTTATGAATCCTATGGCCGGGGGTGGTTAATTAAACCCACCGCTGAAAAGGAGAATGTGCTTAAAGAAGGGGCCTGGAATAAAATGAAAATCCAATTGTCGGGAGATGAACTTACTTCCTGGCTGAATGGCGTGGAAATGGTCACTATTAAAGATGATAAAATTGGAGCGGGCGAAGGTTCCATAGCGCTGCAAATTCATGATGGAGGCGGTATAAAAGTTAAATGGAGAAATATTAAAATAACCACTCCGGAATAAACCTTACTCTACCTTTTTTAGTAGAAAAGCATAAACAGGGAAATGATCACTGTATCCACCGGCATATCTCCCGGATACATAGGTCCGAAACGGATAACCTTTGTAGTTGCCTGTTTTAGTCTGTAAGAAAGAAGGGTGATAGATACCTGCTTTCCAAAAAGTATAAGAATTCCTATTTTCATCAATAAGATTTTTTGAGAGCAGGATTTGATCGAATAAACTCCATTGGTCCCTGTAAGCAAGGGAACCTGCACCTTTTTTGTATAGGGATTGCATGGGGTTAAAGAGAGACGGACTTTCTCTGTTCTCCCTATAATTGTAGGTCAGCATATTTTTAATGCTAGGATCGGTTGGATTATCATTCAGGTCACCCATAGATAGTATTTTTGCATCAAAGTTAAGTCTCAGCACAGAATCTATTATTCTTCTGTTGAGTCTGGCAGCAGCCTTCCTATAAGGACTGCTTCTTGCCACCCCTCCGCTGCGAGAAGGCCAGTGGTTAACTATTATATAGAATTTCTCCCCTTCTAATAGCCCTTCTACTACAAGCTGATCCCTTGTATAATCGCGTTGATCGGAATCATTAAAAATCAACAGTCTGTGGCTTTTGAATGAAATGGGAATAAACCTGTTGCTTTTGTATATTAAAGCAACATCAATACCCCTTTCATCCGGTGAATCATAATGAATAATTTTGAAGTCATAAGGCCGAAGAAACGGATGATTAATAAGGTCCTTTAATACGTCCAGATTTTCAACCTCACAGAGACCTACTATATCCGGACAAGTTTGCGTAATTGATCTCCCAATCTTCGAGATGACTTCAGCTATATGGTTGATTTTAAGGTCATAACGCTGCAATGTCCAGTTGTAATTTCCACCAGGTGTCATTTCATCATCAAAGTACAATGAGTCATTGACTGTATCAAAAAGGTTTTCAACATTGTAGAAAGCAATGGTGCGTATGCTAAACCGGTCTTCATTTTGTGATTGTGCCATATTTGCTATCAGCAAGCCAATTAAAAACATGCTTTTTATATCCATGATGTTTTTTCAAAGTAGTTACAACCTGTTTCCATTTGCAATTTATACGCGGATGCCGCAAGCAATATGCAGCCGCTGAGAATACTTTAGGCCTGAACCTTATATAAATTTGAATGCGATTTATCCACACTATTTTTGTTGTATTATTCCTTTTTCAAGTGCTTAATGCACAACAGATAAGTATTAATGGGAATATTGGGGATGCTCAAAGTTTACTTGCACTATCAAACGCAACTATTGAAATTGAGGGAACCAGCTTAAAGGTCATTACAAATATAGATGGGAGCTTTACCCTTGTTACTTCTTTAAAAGGTCAATTCATTATATCAATTAAGGCCAGGGAATATGTTGAAAAAAGACTGCCGGTAGAGATTTCCCAGCACGATTTGGTGTTGGGGCGTATTTTGATTGAGAAGGACTTCATCACTGATCAAAATGAAATTTTAATAACACTTACTGACACACAAATTATTGAAGGGGAAATGGAGGGAGGAAATCTGGGAATGCTTACAGCTACACGCGATGTCTTTTTAAACCGTGCAGCCTTTGATTTTGGACAAGTTTTTTTCAAAGTGAAGGGGTACGACTCACGAAATGGCAGCGTATTAATAAATGGTATTCTTATGAATAAACTGAGTAGCGGGAGGCCGCAATGGAATAATTGGGGAGGTCTTAATGATGTTTTAAGGAATCAGGATTTTAACTTAGGATTGGAGGCATCATCTTATGGGTTTGGCGGACTTCTTGGGGTCACAAATATTGATACAAGACCATCAGGTCTTCGGCCGGGGTTTAAATTATCTGGCTCTCTCTCTAATCGTATTTACTCAGGACGTATTATGGCAAGCTATACATCAGGAAAGAATGAAAGTGATCTGCACTACTCGCTTGCTGCATCAAGAAGGTGGGCCAGGGAAGGGTTTGTTAGCGGAACATTATATGATGCCTTTTCCATATATGGAGCAATGGAATATCAATTCAATACCACTAATAGTCTGCTTTTTACAGGCATTCTTTCTTCCAATCGCCGTGGAAGTTCTGCAGCCATAACGGAAGAGGTGTATAATTTAGCGGGTAATAGGTATAATCCTTATTGGGGCCTTCAAAGCGGCCACTTTCGAAACTCCAGGGAACGCAAAATTTTAGAACCGTTATTTATGGTTAATTATTTTGGGAAATTTAAAAAACTGCATATCAATACAGCCATATCATACCAATTTGGCAACTTTACAAAAAGTAGAATAGGATATTACAACGCTCCAAATCCGGACCCAGCTTATTATAGATATTTACCCAGCTTTTACATAAATAGTCCAATTGGGGCAAACTTTTTAAATGCTGATTTAACCAAACAGGCCTTTTTATCAAACCCTCAATTACAATGGCAAAGTCTCTATAAAGCAAATACTGTTAACTCAGGAAATGGGATGGCAGCTTATGTCCTATATGATGATACTGCTTCTGATAAACAATTGACACTCAATACTACTTTTAATATTATGCCCAATGAGGTGTTCTCTTTGGACATGAACATGTCTTTTAGAAGTGCTATTTCACATAATTTCGCCAAAATAGCAGACTTATTGGGGGCAGATTTTCATGAAGATAAAGACCCTTTTTCTGATACCCGAAATGATCTGGAGGGTGAATTAAAGAAGGGGGAAGGTAATATTTTCAATTATGACTATACTTTTAATTACCAGGTGTTGGATGCTTTTATCCAAACGAGTATCGACAAAAGTAAATGGAACCTTTTTCTGGCAGCGAATTACAGCAATTCGAGGTACCAGCGAAACGGACATTTTTTGAATGAACGCTTCCCCGAAAATTCCCTTGGAAAAAGCAATCCAATACAATTCAGTAATTATGGGCTTAAAGGAGGGTTTATTTATAAATTAAATTTGAGACAATGGATCAGCACAAATGGAATGCTCTTAAATAGAGCCCCTTTAATACTAAATGCCTTTATAAACCCTAGAGAAAATAATGCAATTGTCCCTGATTTAAACAAAGAAAAAATAACAAGTATAGATATCAATTACTTTGCCAGGTTTCCTAAACTCATGGGAAGATTGACCTGCTTTTATACTCGTTTTCAAAAACTTACAGATGTTAACTTTTTCTTTGTTGATGCCGGAGTTGGTTCAGATTTTGTGCAAGAAGTAATTACAAACCTTGATAAACTTAACATGGGCATTGAGTGCGGCATGTCTTACCAGCTTTCTTCATCTGTAAGTTTATCCGGGGCCTTTGCACTAGGTAAATATGTTTATGCCAGTGATCCTAATCTGGCGATAAATTTTGATACTGCAGGGCCCGAAGAGGATTTAATCACTATTGAAGGGACAAAAGACCTGGGGATAGCAAAAATTAAAAATTATAGACTGCCAAATGGTCCTCAAATGGCACTTTCGCTTGGCGTAGACTACAGAGACCCGAAGTTCTGGTGGATTGGTGCAAAAATGAATTATCTGACGGAGAATTATGCAAGTATATCAGTTATAAGAAGAACCCGGAGTTTCTATTTAAATCCCCAAACGGGCCAACAATTTGAAAATATGAATTTGGAGTATGCAGATAGGTTATTAAATCAAAATCCTTTAGGCAGCATATACCTGTTAAATCTGGTGGGCGGTAAATCCTGGTTACTGAATGGAAAATATATAAGTGTTTTTGCCAGCATTAACAATGTATTCGATGTGGTATTTAGAACAGGGGGTTATGAACAAAACAGGAATGGTAATTACGGACAGTTAGTTCAGGATAATCTTAGTGGTTCACCCTCATTTGGACCGAAGTATTGGTTTGGCTATGGAAGAACTATTTTTTTGAATCTTGCCATAAGTTTTTAAAACAAAGAAGGCAATAATTATATGTTTAGAGGTAAAAAAATGAAAATAATTAAAAAATGTAAACCATGTATATTCTTTAAATATTGTTGTCTCCTTTTCATTTTCGGCTGTGTAAAAGATCCGGTATTTAAAAATCCGCAAACTACGTGTAATGACCAATTAATAACTAATAGTACTTTTAAGGAGGTCAAAGATTTATTTGTAGATGATGTAATACAAATACAGCAAGAATTGGTAATTGAAGCTTATGTTATATCTTCAGATCAGGAGGGCAATTTTTTTAGTACAATTCATGTGCAAGATGATCCAGTAATGCCCACTTCGGGGTTTCAATTAGAAATAGATCTTAGGGATTCCTATTTGTTTTATGAAACGGGAAGCAAAATTTATATAAAACTAAAGGGTCTTTATTTGGGGAAGAGTAAAGGGGTTTATAAACTTGGGGGTGTATTTATGTCTTTTGGAAAATTAAGCGTAGGAAGGCTGCCTGCCCTCGCAGTCAAGGACCATCTGTTTCTTTCATGCGAACCTGTCAGTAAATTGGTTCCAACAGTTACCTCAATACCAGAACTTAACGAGGACCTTGTGAGCACTTTGGTAAAACTTGAAAGTCTGGAGATTATAGCAGAGGAACAAAGTATGACTTTTGCCGTCCCACAGGAGGAGACAATAAGGAATCTTACCAACTGTAATGGTACAAGAATTGAATTATTAAATAGTGGGTATTCTGATTTTCAGGATAAATTACTTCCTTCCGGGAATGGATCTGTAACGGCAGTGCTTTATAGAGAAAACAATGATTATCAGTTAATTATACGCCGATTAAACGATCTTGATTTGACAAGTGAGCGCTGTTCAGACAGGGATGTCTTTTTGACATCAGACCAGATATTTATATCTGAGATAGCTGATCCTAACAATAATGCTGAAGCCCGGTTTATTGAACTTTACAATGCGGGGAATGAACCGTTTCCTTTAAATGGCTGGTTTTTATTAAGGTTCACCAATGAAAATATTACTGCAGGCTCAGAAATAGATCTTTCAGGGATAATAATTGATGCGAACAGCACCTTTGTTTTTTCGCCGAATGCAGCAGAATTTGAAAGTGTATACGGTTTTCCCCCTGATTTCGAGCTTGGTAATAATAGTCCGGCAGATTCCAATGGTGATGACAATATCCTACTTGTTGACCCCTTTGGAGCTATAATTGACATCTTTGGACTTATAGGTGAAGATGGTTCTGGTACAAATCATGAATTTGAGGATGGAAAAGCTGTTAGGAATTCAAATATCAATAAAGGGAATGCGGTCTTTACTTTTACTGAATGGACTATTTATAATGATTCCGGAGGTTCTGAAACTTTAAATTTACCACAGAATGCGCCTGAAGATTTCTCACCCGGAATCCGCTGAATTTCTAAAATTTATATAACTATTTCTTTAGACGTTGCAACCAATAATTAAGTTTAAAGAACCACAATTTGGCACTTTTTAATTGGCATTAACTGCGTTCATTTTTTAATCATGAGCTATATCAAAACAGTAAGATTACTTTAGTGGCATATTTTTTATACATTTAATTGATATGAAAGACAAAACGGATACTTTTTATAACGAAATAAGAAATGGCAATATTGAAGCTGTCAGGGATTTGGTTTCAGAAATGCCAATCCTGGTTAATTCTGTTGACCAGAGAGGGTCTACCCCCCTAATTCTCGCTACATATTATGATCATAGAGAGATATCGAATTTCCTTTTGGAGAAAGGTGCAAAAATCGATGCGAAAGATGCTTCAGGTAATACGGCTTTAATGGGAACCAGTTTTAAAGGTTTAGTTCAAATAGCCAGGGATTTAATAGGCAGAGGCGCAAATGTAAATGAAAGAAATGCCATGGGTGCCACTTGCCTGATTTATGCTGTAACATTTAATAGGGTGGAATTAGCTAAGCTATTGTTGGAATGTGGCGCAGATACAACTGTGAAAGATGCTCAGGGAAATACGGCTCTGGACCATGCTAAAATGAAGGGTTTTTCAGATTTGATTACCCTTTTGGAAAAGAATGGATAACTAATAAATCTTATGCAAAGTACACTAAAAGTAGCATTGATACAGACAGCTTTGATATGGGAAAACCCAGTGGAAAATAGAAATATGTTTTCCGTAAAAATAAAGGATATTCCCGGCGATACGGATATGATTATTTTGCCTGAAATGTTTACTACCGGATTTACGATGAACCCGGAAAGAGTGAATGTTGATGAGGGAGAAAATACCGTAAAATGGATGAAGGAAATAGCCCAGGACAAGAATATGGCTTTGGTTGGGAGCATTTCATTTAAGAAAAAAAATAAATATACAAACAGGCTTTTTTTTATACACCCTGATGGGACATCCGCGAGCTATGACAAAAAACACACGTTTACATTTGCAGGGGAAGATAAAGTATACGAGTCGGGTACAGAGCGATTGGTGTTTTCTTACAAAGGATTCCGGATTTGCCCTTTAATATGCTATGATCTGCGATTCCCTGTTTGGGCCAGATATAAAGGGGATTATGACCTGTTGGTTTTTGTGGCTAATTGGCCTGAACCCAGAATTGAAGCATGGGATACATTATTAAAAGCCAGGGCTATAGAAAATATGAGTTATTGTATCGGGGTTAATAGATTGGGTGAGGATAATAATGCACACAGATACCCTGGTCATTCGGCCATATATGATCCTATGGGAAGTCAGGTTGTATTCTCAGAAAAAGATGAGGTGATCTACGCATCTTTAAGCCTGCAGGGACTAAAAGATTTCAGGGCTCAATTTAAATTTTTAGAAGATAGAGATCATTTTAGTCTAAAACAGTAAAAGTCTCGATTTTTTCCCAATTGGCTCGCATTTCAATAGTGCCCGGATAATAGATAACTCTTTCAGGTTGAATCTTCTTTAAATAGTTTCCTGTATCCCATTTTCCGTTGGCGTTTGCATCAATAATAATGCGGATGAGATAATTTCCCGGCTCAAGAGTGTTAAAATCCAGAGATTTTGCTTCGGGGACGTATATTTCCCTATACAATTTCCCCTTTTCATCAGTTAATTGTACAATAATCGGATAGTCTATTTCACCTGCCAAATTCAAGCGCAGATTCCCAAAATCAGCATATCCATCTGTAGCTAATCTATAGCTAATAGTATCATTTGTATTTCCAAAGAAGTCGGTAACAAAATCTGGAAGCATATTTAAATAATAGGTCTCTTCCGGTTCTTTCTCAAAATCCATGAATATGCGGTTTTTCAAAGTGTCCAATTTAGTTTTGAAATCAACCTCTGTTGTATCCTTGTTAAACATTGTAATTCTTGTTGTATCTATTGCACTAATTGGAATGCTCGAAGTTATATGGAATTCATCTTCAAAATTAATTTTGTTTCGGTGACTGGGCGTAAGCATCAGGGAATCTGAAACCAGGTTTCTTGTTTTTACCGTAAAGGTGTCAATTTTCTTCATTTTTTCATTAGTCACCTTAAAAATTATTGAATCTATTTCAAAAGGTGTGAACCAATAATTTAGGGTATCTTTTTCGGGTTCTTTAGCAATGAGTGTCCTGATAGAATCGGGGAATTCCGTTAAAGTTGTGATATCTAATTTTTCATCTCCTCCGGAATAGCCAAAAATTATTTTATTGGCAGCCGCAAAATTTGGCGTCTTTATACTATAATCTGGGATTTCTTTAAAAAGATTAAGAAGATAAACGGTGTCTGTGGGAAGTGATACAGTGTCTTCAATAAAGCCTATTTTATCAATATTCTGATCAAATACATTGTTTTTAGATTCATCTTTTATAGCAAATATAGCGTAGTTGCCCTCTTTCAGATATTTAAGTTGAAAGATCGTAGTACTGTCTAAAGTATTTGTAAGATAATTGGGAGGTTTATTAAAGACTGTAGAATCTGTATATGCGGTATCTATTTCGTATAACATAACACTAATAAATTCGTCCGCTTTAACATTGAAAGCATCTTTAACAACCCCGGAAACAGTTAACGAATCAATGTAGGTGCCTGTTGAAAAAACATAAGTTAAAAAGCTGTTGGGGTTACCCTCATTATTATCTACAATACTTTGTCCAAAATTCAGGGTATAGGTTGTATTCTCTAACAAAGTATCTTTTATTGTTACTTCAACGTATTTGCTAGCACCTCCCTGAGGCGAAACTTCAGGATTGTATTTTAAAGGAGGAGATACTATTAACTGATTTTGAACATCCTCCAGTTTTATGTATTCATCAAAATAAAGCCTGATTTTTTTAGCCTTGAATTCCGTTGTCAGGTTTTCCGGATCAGCCTTAATTAGTACAGGGGGGGTTGTGTCTTTAGGCCCACCGGTTGGAGTTCCTCTCCTCGCGCATTGTATTACGGCCAGGACAACTGCAATCAGAAAAAAGAAGGATAAAATACGCTGTATTCGAGGCATTTGATTATTCTATAAGGCAAAGAAACAATTAATTTAAAGAATTGTGAAATTAAGGAACAACCGCCATCGCAGCAACTGAAACACTAACATCTTTTACCTTTTTTATTGCCCGTGCGCAGGCTTCTATGGTAGCGCCGGTAGTAATGACATCATCAATCAATAACACGTTTTTGTTACATAAAATCTCGGGATGAGTCACTTTATACAGATCGGGCATACCCCTCCATCGATATAACCTGTTTTTTTTGGTTTGAGTCCGGGTATTTGCTGTCTTTATAAGAATATGCTCCATATAACTGGCATTGAGGTGGTCTGCAATTCTTTGTGCAAACCCGGAAACCTGATTATATCCTCGTTTTTTAAGCCTCTTTTTATGCAATGGAACAGGAATTACAATATCAATATAATTTAAAGCGTTTCGATCTTTTAGTACCTGTCCGTACCAGTTCCCTAAAAATTGACCTATTTGAGGTTGATTTTTATACTTTAAATAGTGGATTAAATTTTTAGCAAGTCCCTGATCTGAATAAAAAAGGAAAGCAGAGGCCTTTTTTATGTCAATTCTGCCATAAAATATTTTATCCACTGCATTTTCTTCAATAAAATTGTATTCGGTAAGTGGTATTTGGTTCCGACAAAGGGTACACAACAGCTGCTCTCCTCGATATAATTGAGCATTACATCCAAAACACAACCTCGGTAGAAGTACCGTGTTGATATCATTTATTATATTTGATAGCTTGGAAAAGTACAAATCTTAACTAAACCTATATCTTATTTACTTAGCCTGTCTGAATGGATATTCAAGATAATAAATTTAACTATAAGATAATACTTGCGGCATTGGTAGCCGTAATTATAGGCATATTAATTGCCTTCTACTATAGTTATGCCCAATCCAGGACACAAATAAACTATCTTGAAAATGAAAAAGGACTGCTTGTAAAAGATTTAACCCTCATGAAAACTGAGGTAGATCGACTTTCAGCACTTAATGAGGTAAACGAAATAGAATTACAGGATTCCAGATATCGTGTACAAGAACTATTGGATTCGGTAGGAAGGCTGAACTTTACCGTGGCCAAGTTGAAAGAATACAAGAAAGAGCTTCGTGAATTAGAAATAAAACATGATAGTCTTAAACTAAAAAATAATTTCCTAAAGTATAATAATATGTTACTCTCCGATAAGTATGAGGAGACCAGGGAAATGATTGAGGAATTAAGAGGGAAAAGTAGTTCTCTTGCAGAAGCAGAAGCTTTGTTACGGGAAAAAAATAAGGAACTTAGCAGAGAATTGCGAATAAAGAGCTATCTGAAGTTGGAAAATTCAGAAGGAAGTGGTTTTAGATTGCGAAGCGAAAAACCTATTAAAACTACCAAAGCATCTACTATTGAAAAGCTCAGGGGATGTGTGACAATTATGGGTAATCCTAATGACAGGAATGAAGAAAAGGTTATTTATTTTCAGTTTCTTGGCCCTAATATGGGTGTAATTGAGGACAATGCCAATATAATTACCGTAAATGGAAATATCTACAGTAAAAGGGTTGAACTTATATCCACAGGGGAAGAACTTAGTGTATGTGATTTTATAACAATTCCTGAGGGGTCACTTGATCCAGGCACCTACACTCTTAATGTTTTTGAAAATGAAAAGCTGCTTTCATCTTCAGAATTTCATTTGAAATAAACATCACTTCAAAATGTTGTTTTATTTTATTTCTATCTCTTAAAAAATAAATGCGATAATATTCTATTTTTGCCAAATGGTAAATCAGGAAGACATCTTTAAAAAAGTAATTTCACATGCGAAGGAATATGGCTATGTGGTGCAATCAAGCGAAATATATGATGGCTTGAGTGCAGTATACGACTATACTCAAAATGGCGCAGAGCTTAAAAAAAACATAAAAGAATATTGGTGGAAAGCAATGGTTCAGATGCATGAGAATATTGTTGGCATTGATGCAGCTATATTCATGCACCCTACTACCTGGAAAGCATCCGGACATGTAGATGCTTTCAATGATCCGCTAATAGATAACAAAGACTCTAAAAAAAGATACCGCGCAGATGTCCTGGTTGAAGACTACGTGGCCAGGATAGAAGCAAAAATTGACAAAGAAGTTCAAAAAGCTTCAAAAAGATTCGGTGAGACCTTCGACAAAAACCAGTTTCTGAAAACGAATCCCCGTGTTTTGGGATATCAGGAAAAAGCGGAAAGTATACTTAAACGTTTAGGCAGATCTTTGGAAGCAGAAGATTTAGCGGATGTCAAGAACCTAATCGAAGAATTGGAAATAGCATGCCCGGTTTCAGGATCTAAAAACTGGACGGATGTTAAACAGTTTAATTTAATGTTCGGGACTAAATTAGGAGCCTCGGCGGAAAATGCAACCGATCTTTATTTGAGACCGGAAACAGCTCAGGGCATATTTGTAAACTTTCTGAATGTTCAAAAATCGGGAAGACTGAAAATTCCATTTGGAATTGCACAAATTGGAAAGGCATTCAGAAATGAAATTGTTGCAAGACAGTTTATTTTCAGGATGCGGGAATTTGAACAAATGGAAATGCAATATTTTATTAAACCCGGAACTCAGATAGAATGGTATGAAAAGTGGAAAGAATTGCGCATGAAATGGCATTTATCACTGGGAATGGGAGAAGAGAATTACCGTTTTCATGATCATGAAAAGCTGGCCCATTATGCAGATGCCGCTTCGGATATAGAGTTCAGATTCCCTTTTGGATTTAAAGAACTCGAGGGGATTCATTCCAGAACCGATTTTGACCTTGCGAGCCATGAAAAATATTCAGGCAAAAAATTACAGTATTTTGACCCTGAACTCAATCAGAATTATGTGCCCTATGTAGTAGAAACATCGATTGGAGTTGATAGAATGTTTCTGGCCGTTTTTTCAAATTCACTTAAGGAAGAGGAGCTTGAAAATGGAACTACACGAATTGTTTTAAAAATTCCGGCGGTCCTTGCACCTACAAAAGCTGCTGTTCTGCCACTCATTAAAAAGGATGGATTACCGGAAATAGCTCATAAGATTATTGATGATCTCAAATGGGATTTCAATGTGATCTATGATGAAAAGGATGCAGTAGGCCGAAGGTATAGAAGACAGGATGCTGCCGGGACTCCTTTTTGCATTACTGTTGATCATCAGACTTTAGAAGATGAAACAGTGACTATTCGTCATAGAGATTCTATGGAACAGATGCGAATAGCGGTAAGTGCCGTTAATGAGACTATTGCCAATGAAGTGGCAATAAAGCACTGGTTGAAGAAAATGGAATGAAGTTTTATTCGGCAGTAATACTCATAAATGATATTTAAGTCCCAAACTTATATAAAAATTCCTGTCATTTCCCGGGTAGTAGTATCGGGGTTCAGCTCCGCCAAATCCAACAGCATTTATTAACACTGATTGCGCATAATTAACATCAAAAATATTGTTGATACCGAAATCTGATGAGATATATAAATTCTCTGAGATCTCTTTATTATACCCCAATCTTGTATTTAGGAGATTATAAGGTTCGCTATATAAACTGTTGGCATCTGTAAGTGGAATGCCATCTACGTATTGATAGGTAGTGTTCCAATAAAAATTCTTGGAATGGTTAAGGCGCAGTCCTAAATTTATTCTATTCCTGGGAACACCAGTTAAAGGATTTCCTGAATAATCATTGTCCCCATCTACAAAATCGACGAATATATGGTCACTCAGGGTATAACTTGCAAATGGGATAATTTGTAATTTAGGACTCAGGTCAAAGGTATAATTCATATCTAATTCAATGCCCTGATGTTTTGTGCTACCTGCATTTTTACCGACAAATTGATCTTCTCCTATACGTTGTGAAACCAGTAAATCATTAATATTCATCCTAAAAACAGCCAGGTTTAACCATAGCTTATTCTTAGCAAGATACATTTTTGTGCCTAGCTCATAATTCATCCCTTTTTCCTGGGTTATTTCCGGGTTGATAACCCCTTCTGGAGTAAGTGTTTCTTCCAGTCCGGGATTGGAAAATCCCCTGCTAATATTTGCATATAACTGCCGCCCCGGGCTAATTGAGTAGATCAAATCCAAACTTGGCATTACGATAGGATCAAAACTTCGCTTCGCACTTTTATTATCTTCCCCTGAGTTAAATAAATCTCGATAGTCATAATGCGTTTTGTTTACGTTAACACCAAGTTGCATGTTAAATTTATTTGAGAGTGGGAGCGTAAGAGATGCAAATGCATTGAATTGCCTCCTGTATTCCTTGTTGCGACTAAGCTCATTTCCCTGGAGACTGCCATTTCCGTTGTTTTCTTCATATAAATTCTCAAAAGTTCTCCAGTTATATTCATCTTTGTAAAGTTCTCCTCCAAACAGGTAAGAGGCTTCTCTATCCTCAAATCTAAAATTACCTTTGAATAAGGACCTGAAACCATAACTATTGGTAAACTCATCCAGAATATTAAAAGGACGGGGTTCATAATGATCAAGATAGGAGTAAAAAAGACTTGTTGTATTCTCTAGTCTGCTACTAATTTTATAGCTATAGGAGAGCCCTAAAAGTGTATATTTATTAGATTCAAACCCCTTTGCCTGTTTCCATGTAAAAGCCGCTTGTCTTGGGTTTTCCGTAAATGCAGTAATCCCCAAAGAACTTGGTATTTGCGCGGTGTAATCAATATAATTGGCCAATATGCCAATTGAATTCCTTGAGCTTAGTTTAATGGCCGTGGTCAGAAGTATACCATTGCGGTTAAAGTTATTGTTCTCCCGGTATCCATCCGTATTCAAATGATTATAGCTCAAATTAAACTCCAGACTATCCGTATTATGAGCAATACTTAAATTGTCTTTGATAAGCCCGTAAGAACCAACAGTAAAATTATTGGTAAAAAATGTTCCTTTAGCATACTGTTCTTTTGGTTTAAGGAGTATGGCCCCTCCCAGATTTGTTCCGTAGGCAGTTCCTTTAGGCCCTTTAATTACCTCCATTGAATTTAGGTTTTCCAGATCAAAAGCTTCAATAGTAGAAAAACCACTGCCATTTGTAACCGGAATATCCATAAAATATAAACGTAGTTTATCTGTTCCAAAAGGGGTGCGTGCACCAACTCCCCGGATGGTTATTCGGTTAGTGTTTAGCGCGCCTGAAAGTAAATAAACCCCGGAGATCTGATTAATTGATGAGGCTAAATCAATCGGACTGTGATTTTGAAACGCATTTTCCCGAATAATTGTCGATTGCGTAATCCCAAGAGTTTTGTTAGCTCTAATAGGATTATAAATTATTACTTCATTAAGGTAGGTAATAGTATCCTTTTCTTTTTCTTGCGAAAGCCCAAAGAAACAGTTTGCAAATAGGATAAAAAGTAAAAAGTAGTACTTCATTAAATTGTATGAATTCCAAAAATAGGTATAAAAGCTAGATTAAGGCTGCTGTGCCTTATTTTAAGCAATCATTATTAATACCCTTCAATAATAAATCTTTTAAAAAAAATGCAGGTTTGTCACCTTTGGAATATCGAGTCAAATAAAATCGTGAAATGGTATTGACCTGCCTTTACAAAACCCGACTTCAAAAAGAAAAGCACATTTTATATATTGGCCATTCTTAATCCATATAGTATAATACATTTTGCAGGTTGGATTAAACATTCACTATTTTTGAAAATAAATAAAATAGGTTTGAAAATAGTCTCGTACAATGTAAACGGAATCAGGGCGGCCCTTAACAAAGGTTTTCTGGAATGGCTCCAACAGGTTGATCCGGATGTGATTTGTCTTCAGGAAATAAAGGCAATGAAAGATCAATTAGATCTAAGTGTTTTTGATAATATCGGATATAATTATAATCACTGGTTTAGTGCTCAAAAAAAAGGATACAGCGGGGTTGCCATTTTGTCTAAAAACCGCCCGGACCATGTAGAATATGGAACTGGAATAGACTATATGGACTTTGAAGGCAGGAATCTTCGCGCAGATTTTAACGGGGTTTCCATTATGAGCATGTACCTTCCTTCAGGGACTAACCTGGCCAGATTAGACCTGAAATTGCAATATATGGCAGATCTGCAATCATATATAGATAGAGTTAAAGTGGAACACCCCAATCTTATAATTTGCGGAGATTACAATATTTGCCATGAGGCCATCGATATTCACGATCCGGTCAGGAATAAGAATGTTTCAGGTTTTTTACCTGTTGAACGCGAATGGATAGGGAATTTTATAGATAGCGGATTTATAGACAGCTTTAGGTTTTTTAACAAAGAGCCACATAATTACACCTGGTGGAGTTACAGGGCTAATGCCCGCAATAACAATAAGGGGTGGCGCCTGGATTATGGAATGGTAAGCCGTAGCCTTGAGGATAGACTAAAGCGTTCTGTAATACTTTCGGAAGCAAGACATAGTGATCATTGCCCGATTCTGGTTGAATTACATGAATAATTAAAGTATGCTTAATAAAATGTAAACATCGGAATCATTAAATTTGTCTTGTCAAAGAAAGGATAGCATTTGCCTATGATATATAAAAAATTACCTCACACGAATATAGAAGTCAGTAAGATTTGTTTGGGTACAATGACCTGGGGCCGCCAGAATTCGGAAGAGGAAGGACATCAGCAAATGGATTATGCAGTTGATCAGGGAATAAATTTTTTTGACACTGCAGAACTTTACCCTATCCCTGCCCATCCCGACAGATATGCTGATACCGAAAAAATAATTGGCAACTGGTTTAAGAAAACGGGAAAAAGAGACAAGATTATTCTGGGCACAAAGATTGCCGGGAAAGCGGATTTTACCAAGTTTATCAGATCAACCGGTTTTAGGAAGGAATCTTTAGTTGAAGCGATTGAAGGAAGTCTGGAACGACTTCAAACGGATTATATTGATTTATATCAATTGCATTGGCCGGAACGCAGCACCAACTATTTTGGAAAAAGAGGTTACCAACATGATCTTACAGATCATTGGCAGGATAACATTCACCAGGTATTGGAAACGCTAAGGGATCTCATAAATGCTGGTAAAATAAGACATGTAGGGCTTTCCAATGAAACTCCCTGGGGAACCATGCGTTTTTTGGAAGAGAGCAAGGTGCACTCCAGTTTACCCAGAATGATTACGATACAGAATCCATATAATCTATTAAACCGCCAGTTTGAAGTAGGGCTTTCAGAAATTTCGATACGAGAAAATATTGGCCTCCTGGCCTATTCGCCTTTGGGATTTGGAGTTTTAAGTGGAAAGTATATGGGAGGTATGAAACCTGCAAATGCCAGAATCACACTATTCCCGGCATATAGCCGATACAGCAGCGACAATGCGAACCGGGCTACCCAGGAATATTATGAACTTGCGCGTGAGCATAATCTTTCACTAACTAAAATGGCGCTTGCATTCGTAAATTCCAGACCATTTGTAACCAGTAATATTATAGGGGCAACCTCTATGAAACAACTCGAAGAAAATATATCCAGTATTGAAGTTGACCTCTCGGATGAGCTGTTAATTGAGATTGAATCTATTCACAATAATATACCAGATCCGTCTCCCTAAATTTATTTATCAGGTTTCAAAATCCTTATTTATTGGTTCGAAAAGTCTTTTGTCACAAAAGATAGTTTTTTTTGTATCACCTAGACAAAGAGTTTGTTTACCACATCCTCAATTTTGGATACCAATTCAATATTTATTTTTGTATTCTTTAGGGCAATTTTATTATTCTTTGAAACAAAAATCTTTGAAAACCCGAGTTTATCGGCTTCAAGAATTCTTTGTTCTACCCTTTGCACGGGTCTAATTTCTCCCGCCAGACCTATTTCTGCAGCGAAACATACATTTTTCTCTATAGGCACATCTGAATTACTTGATAAAATTGCAGCGACTACTGCAAGATCGATAGCCGGATCGTCTACAGTTATTCCGCCTGTGATATTTAAAAATACATCTTTTGCCCCAAGCCTGAAGCCAGCTCTTTTTTCCAAAACAGCCAGTAGCATATTGAGACGTTTCGCATTATACCCGGTAGCAGAACGTTGTGGAGTGCCGTAAACGGCGGTACTAACCAAAGCCTGAATTTCGATCATCAACGGCCGCATCCCTTCTATGGTCGAAGCAATAGCTGTACCGCTCAGTCCTGAATCACTTTTTGAAAGAAGTACTTCCGAGGGATTGTTTACCTCCCTGAGTCCATCTCCCTGCATTTCATAAATGCCCAGCTCAGCAGTTGAACCAAATCTGTTTTTAAGCGCACGCAAAATTCGATATACATAATTCCTGTCGCCTTCAAATTGTAAGACTGTATCTACCATATGTTCTAAAATCTTAGGTCCGGCAATATTTCCGTCTTTGGTAATATGGCCTATTAAGATTACAGGTGTATTTGTTTCTTTAGCAAATCTTATAAGTTCTGCTGTGCATTCACGAACCTGGGATATGCTTCCCGCGGAAGACTCTATATAATCTGAGTGGAGGGTCTGAATAGAATCAATTACTACGATATCAGGTTTAATATCATTTATCTGTTTAAAGATATTTTGCGTTTTAGTTTCGGTTAGGATATAGCAGGTCTGATTATTGGGATGAATCCGCTCTGCCCTCATTTTTATTTGCTTCAGACTTTCCTCCCCAGAGACATAAAGAGTCCTTATGTTGAGTTTTAATGCAATTTGCAGCAGCAATGTACTTTTGCCTATTCCGGGTTCTCCACCGAGCAGAACCAATGAACCGGGCACTAAACCTCCGCCTAAAACCCGGTTAAATTCTTTGTCGTAAATATCGAGCCTAAATTCCCTGGAAGCATTGATTTGACCAACCAAAACAGGCCTGGAGCTTGTAGTCTTGGCATCACTAAAGTTTTGCCAGGGAATATCTTTTTCTTTCTGGATTACTTCTTCCACGATAGTATTCCACTCCTTACAAGCGCCACATTGTCCTACCCATTTGGCATATTGGGTGCCACAATTCTGACAAAAAAATGCTGTTTTTGTTTTAGCCATTTGAACCTGAGCTGGTTTTGGCTAAAGATATTGTGGTTACCATAAAAATCAAAAGAAAGTTGATAGTTTAAATAGCAGTGGATATTTAACTAATAGGATTGTAGTGATACCGTACTAAAAGCCAAAGTCTGCTTTTAAAGCGTCCATTTTTTCCAAAGCCATTTCCTTTGTCAGAAAGTCAATTTCTTCCATCGCAAAAGCTTTTTCAAAAGTCCGTAATGCTTTTTTGCCTTCTCCTAATTCTTCATAATATTCACCTTCAAAATAGAATCCGAGCATTGTATCTGGAAATTCTTGTTTACACAATTCTGACAGGGGTTTCAAAGATTCAAAATCATCTTTTTTCCTGCTTGCTGCATATATGGCCATAATATCATTTAACTCAACTTCTTTTCTAAAACCAAATAATTCTTCTATCGAATTGTATTTGTCTTCCAAATACTTAAAAACAGGTTCTTCCGATGTAAGAATATTTTCTTTGTATTCTTTCGGACTAATTGGCTTAAAAATCTCAAACATGCTTCCCCATGCTTTTCCGATTCCATAAGTGGCTACAGACACTTCGTTGGCTGCCGGATATTCATCAAAGCTATAATTAAACCCTTTTTTATCTATACTTTTTAAGGCTTTGTCTAGCTCCATTATCGAATTTCTGCTATCATTTCGTTCACCACTTACTATTAAGTGATAAAATATTTGCTGATTTATTTCACTAAGTCTGGAGGGAACTCTGTTTTCCATTTCCGGTGCCAGGTAAGGAGATATGCTGATGAATGCGTTAAACAGGGATTTTTCCTTGAACAAATAATAGTTCCCGAAGTTTGCCGTAATATCATATCCAACAAACATGCTGAAAGGGGCTGTACTGTAAGTAGTCTTAAAGTAAGGGATAAGTTCCATGCCCAGAAATTCAAAAAACAGTTTACCCTTTTCTGCGGGAAGTCCGGAAGCTTCCTCAAAGGCGCAATCTTCCCATCTCAAATCATTTTGACTCTGAAATACCCCAACAACAATGGTCTCTGGAGTCCCCTGAAAAGAGCTGTAAAATTTTGAATTTGCAACTACCTGATCAAACAGGTATTCTCCATCCAGCACAACAACCAGAGGATATTTTTTCTCCGGGCTATAATCTTCCGGGATATAATATTTTATATCCCTTCTCTCCTGCAGTTTAAACGATTCAAAAACCTCTTGTGTTATCTGTGCTTCTGCACTTGTACTGAAAAGAATTACAGCACATAGAAAAAAAATACGTTTCATGCCAAATTATTTGAAAACAGCTTTAGGCTATTTATTCCTGTTCAATAACGGCAAGAGAAGGAAAGATATTGCACCAAACACAACAACCATAATAGTTTGAGCTATCCACATAATCCAGCCAAAAGCATTTCCGGAAACAGCTGAAATACCAAAAATAGACAGCGATTTGCTTACAGCTATAGGGTAAAGTCCAATACCACCATTGGTCGTCGACATTGCAAAGGCCCCGGCAACAAAGGCTACCAGCAGTTGGCCAAATGAGAGTGCAATGGTTTCCGGGACGGTGAACTTTATAACCCAGAACATCAGAACATAGGCACCCCATATAAAAAATGTGTGCAAGACAAAAGCCCATTTATGTTTCATTTTGAAAATACTCAGAACACCGTCTAAAAGACCTTTAACAAAGTCCCTTATTTTTATGGCAAACAGGGAACTTGAACGCCGTAAAAATACCATAAGCAACACTAGTCCTATAAAACCGATACTTAGAAAAATTAAGGTAGTTGTGATACCTACCCCCTTTTCATTTAAGAAAGCAAGGATTATATCGGTTTGCGAAAAAAGAGCTATTATTATTATTAAAAGTAAAATCAGTAAATCTATTACTCTTTCTGTAACTATGGTCCCAAAACCTTTTTGGAAAGGAACATTCTCGTAGGTTGCAAGTGCAGTGGCCCTTAAAACTTCTCCTGACCTTGGGATGCCCAAATTAGCAAAGTAAGCAATCAGGATGATGAAAACATTATTACTCACTTTTGGTGTATATCCCAGGGGTTCCAGAAGATAATTCCATCGTATTGCCCTGGAAATATGGCTAAAAATCCCAATAAGAACAGAAATACCAACCCAAAAAAGGTCAGCTTCTTTAATATACCTGATTATTTGTGTTCGATCTTCTTCAGAAGTTATTCGATATGAATACCAGATTAAAAAAACTCCCAAAGCAATTGGGAGTATGATTTTTAAGATCTTTTTCAGTTTTTTGCTCAAAACTATTTCAACAAATTTGTTTCTTCATCAGGAAAAACCAAAGCCGGATTAAATTTCCTGGCTTCTTCAATATCCATTCTGGCATAGGTAATTAAAATCAGAATATCACCTACAGCCACTTTTCTTGCAGCAGCACCGTTTAGTGTTAATTCACCTGTTCCTCTTGGCCCCGGAATAACATAGGTCTCCAATCGCTCACCATTATTATTATTTACAATCTGCACTTTTTCACCCTGAATAATATTGGCGGCATCCATAAGATCTTCATCTATGGTTATACTTCCTATATAATTAAGGTCAGCTCCCGTAACGCGAACCCGATGTATTTTGGATTTGACTACTTCTATTTGCATGGCACAAAGTTAATTAATTAAGGGCTAAATTATCTATTAGACGAACCCCGTTGGCATAAACAGCTATAAAGGCCCTGTATTTTGTTTTTTGTTGTTTTCTTTTGACAGGTTTCAAAGTTTCCTGCTCCGCGATATTTATATATTCTAAATCGAATTCGGACTGCTTATCAAATTTATTTTTCACCCAATTCATTACTTTATCAGCACTTTTCATGCCAAATAAATGTTTGGCAGATAAAAGTGTTTCATAGATTACAGCGGCCTTATCTCTTAACTCTTTTGGTAGTCTTTCATTTCTGGAACTCATGGCAAGTCCATTGGGTTCTCTGACAATTGGACAGCCAATAATTTCAATTGGCATTTTGGTTTTTTCAACTAATTTTTTGATAATTAATAGTTGCTGAAAATCTTTCTCACCAAAATACGCCTTATGGGGTTTCACAATTAAAAAAAGCTTTTCAACCACTGTGGCAACACCCAAAAAATGATTGGCCCTGAATTTCCCCTCCATCGTTGTATCTAATCCATCAAATTTATAATCCTTAGAACTAATGTTATTGGAATATAATTCGGTTACTTCGGGTGCAAAAATAATCAGCTCCTCGGAGATGCTTTTTAAATATTCAAGATCCGAATCCAATGTTACAGGATATTTCTTCAGATCATCTTTATTGTCAAATTGCGTTGGGTTTACAAAGATACTGACAACAACAACTTCATTCTCTGAGATAGCTTTTCTGACCAGGGATAGATGTCCTTTATGCAATGCTCCCATAGTAGGAACCAAACCAACAGATGTTGCATCATTTTTTAATGTGGCTAAATGACCTATTAATTCCTTTTTGCTACTGAATAACAACATAATAAATTATAAAAGCCAGCAAACTTACTATAATTACTGCTATTCTACATTATTTTTGTAATTTTGCAGCTACGTTTTTCCGATAAACAAAATACATTTTTTTATGAATGGTAAAAAGATATTGTTTGTATCTTCTGAATTAGTGCCCTACCTGCCAGAGAATGAAGTTTCCTTAATGTCTTACGAAGCGCCAAGGATGGTCAACAGTAAAAAGGGCCAAATACGCATATTTATGCCAAGATATGGCAATATCAATGAGCGAAGACATCAATTGCATGAGGTAATAAGGCTATCTGGAATGAACCTGGTTATCAATGATATGGACATGCCGCTTATTATTAAAGTGGCTTCTATTCCCCGCGAGCGAATACAAGTCTATTTTATAGATAATGAGGAATATTTTAAACGTAAAGCCACATTTACAGATGAGAATGGGGAACTATTCCCGGATAATGATGAAAGGTCTATTTTCTTTGCCAAAGGCGTAGTTGAAACAGTTAAAAAATTAAACTGGTCTCCGGATATTATTCATGTTCATGGATGGATGGCATCGCTTTTGCCATTGTATTTAAGAACATATTACGCAGATGAACCTTTATTTGCAGAGAGTAAAATTGTTACTTCAGTTTATAGTAAAGGCTTTGATGGCAGTCTGGATATTAATATGAAAAATAAGATATTATTTGATGGAATTTCTGAGGAAAGTATCTCTCATCTGGAGTCTCCCACCTATAATAATTTGTTAAAAGTTGCAGTTAATTTTTCTGATGCCATTATTTTAGCCTCTGAAGAGATATCAGAAGATTTAACTAAATATATTGCCAACCTCCAAAAACCTCTGTTGCCATATGTTCCTTTGCAGGAATTTGAAGAAGCGTATGCAAATTTTTATAGCACTGAAGTTTTAAAATAAGCCTCATGAAGATTTTTTTTAGATGGGTATACGCTGTTATGGCGGGTTTGATACTTATGCTTACAACGGTTTCGTGTAATGAAGACCTTACGACAATTGGGGACGGTATTCTTGCAGATGATCCTTTTAAGACAAACAGGGCCGTATATGACGTTTTTGTATTTAATAAAAATATTAATGCGGTTGAGACTAACAAACTTCCAATATACCAAATAGGGACATATAATGATCTGCTTTATGGCAATACAGAGGCCAGTATTACTTCTCAATTAAGGTTGCAGGGAGGCGTTGGTAATCCGGCATTCGGACTATTCAGCCAACAGAGAGAAGATAATTCTTTAAACGATCCTGACGAGACAGCAATAGAGGAGAATGAAACGGTAAAGGAAGTGATACTTTATATTCCATTTCTTCAAAACCCAAACGGTGATCGCGATCTCGATGGTGTAGCAGACACTTTTGATGCCGACCCCGAGGATCCCAATAGTGATAGTGATGGAGATGGTCTCACTGATAATGACGAAAGAATACTGGGAACAAATCCGCTTAATGTGGATACTGACGGAGATGGCATAGAAGATTTCGAAGATACCGATTATGTCGTAAATAGGTTTCCCCGAAAGGTTGATCTGGACAGTATTTACGGAAACCGGGAAGTTCCTTTCAATTTCAAAGTTGAGAGATCCACATATTTTTTAAGAGATTTGGATGCGGATGCAGGATTTCTTGAATCCCAGGAATACTATTCAACCCAAGAATTTTCACCAGATTTTGTTTCAGATATACTCTTCGATGGTGAGGTAACTATATCCGATGAGGAAATCCTGGTACCTGCAGAGGATGATCCTGGAACTGAGGCAGACGAATCTCTGAATGAGCCCACCCGAATCCAGCCCGGTATTCAGGTAGCGCTGGATCCAACTTTTTTTCAAGATAATATACTGGACAAAGAAGGCGACACAGAATTATTAAGTCAGGCCAACTTTAGTGAATTCCTTAGAGGGTTGCATATGTCGGCTACTCCTATTACTGATGATATTCTTCTTATCCTTGATATTACGGATGCCACAATTACAATAAATTATGAGTACAATAAAAAGGAGGGTGAAGGAATTGTCAAAGAGGAAGCGGATTATGAATTATCGCTAATTACTAGAGATTTAACCTTTGGTACAATTATTGGAAATGCGGTTAACACTTTGGTAAATGCCCCATTTTCATCGGAGATTGCTAATGCCCTGGATACTAATGAAAATGCAGACAGGATATACCTCAAAGGAGGTTCAGGGGCCTATGCGGAAATTCAATTGTTTGAAGAAAATAACGGAGAAGATATCCTGAACCAGATCAAAACCAATAATTGGATTGTTAACGAAGCCAACCTGATTTTTTATGTAGATAGAGAGGCATTGGATATGGCCGGTAATGTTAATGAACCACCTTCATTATATCTTTTTAACACCGAGACGAATAACCCTATTTATGATCTTAGTGTAGTAAGTGATCCTGATGTCAGAAATAGAATAAATATAAATTACGGCGGGTCTTTGGAAAAGGAAAATGATAAAGGGGTCAGGTATAAAATGAAAATAACCAATCATATCAATGATATAATTATTAGAGATTCTGCAAACGTTACTCTCGGCTTGGCAGTAACAGCAGATTTGGCGTCTACTAATTCTAAAAACGCTGTATTGGATATTAGCGAAGAAGATTTGCCTGTTGCAGCCACAATAACACCTTTAAGTACTGTCCTCTTTGGCAGTAATGTTCCTGCTGAAGAAGAGGATATGCAGCTGAAGTTAGAGATTTTCTACACGGAGCCTAATTAATTTTCGTACAAAATACCACTTACAGTTTTTTATCGTTATATAACCGAATTTACAGCGAAGTTTTATTTTCTTCTTGTAAATTTGTTCATCTATTAATCAGTCAATAGAATTAAAATGTGTGGAATAGTAGGATATATAGGATATAGGGATGCTTATCCCATTATTATGAAGGGCTTGCAAAGACTTGAATACCGCGGTTATGATAGTGCGGGAATTGCCTTATATGATGGAAATAAGATTAATCTGGCCAAAACAAAGGGCAAGGTTAAAGATCTGAAGGATAGATCAAAGAACAGCATACCACTAAATGGGAAGGTTGGTATCGGACATACTAGATGGGCGACTCATGGAATCCCAAATGATGTGAACTCACATCCTCATTATTCAAATTCTGGAAATCTCATAATCATTCATAATGGGATTATTGAAAATTATGAATCGATTAAGCAGGAATTAACCAAGAGAGGTTATACCTTCGAATCGGAAACGGATACCGAGGTTTTAGTAAATCTTATTGAAGAAGTAAAGAAAAAGGAAAAGGTTTTATTAGGTAAGGCCGTTCAGATTGCTTTAAATCAGGTTGTCGGGGCTTATGCAATTGCTGTATTTGATGTACAGAAGCCAGATGAAATTGTTGTTGCCAAACTAGGCAGCCCATTGGCAATAGGGATTGGTGAAGATGAGTTTTTTATTGCTTCAGATGCATCACCGTTTATAGAATTTACCAATAATGCCGTTTATCTGGAAGATCAGGAAATGGCCATTGTGCGCCTTGGGAAAGAAATAAAACTTCGAAAAATAAAGAATGATGCAATAGCGTATCCTTTAGTGCAGGAGCTTCAATTTAACCTGGAAGAAATTGAAAAGGGGATGTATGATCATTTTATGTTAAAAGAAATTTATGAACAACCAAGCGCCATTAAAGATACTTACAGAGGAAGATTACTTGCAGACCAGGGAATAATACGAATGGCCGGAATTGATCAGAACCTTGAAAAGTTTCTCAATGCCGACAGGATCATTATTGTAGCATGCGGAACATCATGGCATGCTGGTTTGGTAGCAGAGTATATTTTTGAAGATTTGGCCAGAATACCTGTGGAGGTGGAATATGCCTCAGAATTTAGATATAGAAACCCTGTAATTACAGAAAAAGATGTGGTTATTGCCATCTCACAATCCGGTGAAACTGCCGATACACTGGCGGCGATTAAACTGGCCAAAGAGAATGGAGCATACGTATTTGGAGTATGTAATGTTGTAGGATCTTCTATAGCAAGGGAGACTCATGCCGGAGCATATACCCATGCGGGACCCGAAATAGGCGTGGCTTCAACAAAGGCATTTACAACTCAGATTACCGTATTAACCCTAATTGCTCTAAAACTGGCAAAAGAAAAAGGTAAATTTTCGGAATCCGGGTTCCTTGAATTCCTTTCTGAGCTGGAGAATATCCCGGGGAAAGTGGAAAAAGCACTTCAATCTAATCCATTGGTTGAAATAATTGCAAATGAATATAAAGACTCGGAAAACTGCCTGTATCTTGGAAGGGGATATAATTTTCCTGTAGCATTGGAGGGAGCATTAAAACTTAAAGAAATCAGTTATATTCATGCGGAGGGATACCCTGCGGCCGAGATGAAGCACGGCCCTATTGCTCTTATTGATGAACAAATGCCGGTTATTGTCATTGCTACCAACAAAGGACATTATGAAAAAGTAGTTAGTAACATTCAGGAAATAAAATCCCGAAAGGGAAGAATTATTGCGATTGTTACTGAAGGTGATGATCAGGTAAAAGAACTGGCAGACCATGTAATCGAGGTCCCTGAAACTATTGAAAGTCTCACCCCGCTTTTAACAACGATACCACTGCAACTACTATCATATCATATTGCTGTTATGAGAGGGTGTAATGTAGATCAACCTCGTAATTTGGCTAAATCGGTCACGGTGGAATAGTAGAATAGCGAATTAAAGCACAAAAATTCCTTGAAGGAAGGCGACCATTTTTATGGTCGCCTTTTTTATTGAAATTATGAATTTACCATTAAAAGCAGGCTTATATTGCTAAATTACTACTATTTACAGATAGTTTTTTTAGTTTATATATTTTCAATTTAAAAAAATCTGTATCTTGGACTTATACTAATTTAACTCAAAATTAACATGAGAAGAATCTTTCTTTTTTCCCTACTGATGTTGGGTATGGGAGCTTATTCACAGACAATCGTGAATGGCAATGTAGCGGATGAAAATGGACAACCCGTTCCCGGCGCCAATGTTGTTATAGTTGGGAAAGCCATAGGAACAACCTCCGATTTTGATGGTAATTTTGTTCTGGAAACTTCTGAAGTACCCCCCTTTCAATTAAGGATAACGAGTATTGGGTATTCCGAGGCAACTGCGGAGGTTACCACGAACAATCAGACCATTTCTGTTATCCTTGGCGAGGCACAAACGTTTTTAGACGAAGTAGTGATCTCGGCTTCCAGAACACCGGAACGGATATTTGAATCCCCCGTTACTGTAGAACGCCTGGGCCTAGAGGCAATAAAAAATACAACTGCAGCAGATTTTTATGGCGGTTTGGAAAATTTAAAAGGAGTTGATATAAATACGAACAGTTTAACTTTTAAATCGATTAATACACGTGGTTTTGCCACCTTTGCCAATACACGTTTTATGCAGTTGGTGGATGGGATGGATAATTCAACCCCTGCTCTGAACTTTCCAATCGGCAACTTAGTTGGTTTAATTGAACCTGATGTACAAAGTGTTGAATTGTTGCCGGGAGCGTCTTCCGCTTTATATGGTGCAAATGCCTTTAATGGGATACTATTTATGCGTAGTAAAAGTCCTTTTGATTACCAGGGAATTAGTGTTTCTGTAAAGCAGGGGATTACCTCTCAGGAAGCTGCCGGGGACAATAGTTATACAGATTTTGGTATAAGGGCAGCGTATAAGTTCTCGGATAAATTTGCAGCCAAGGTCAACTTTGGCTACCTGAAAGGAACAGATTGGGCTGCAACCAGCGAAGTGGATAAGTTTGACCCAACCCGCACCAGGGCAGATCTGGATTATGATGGAATAAACGTATACGGAGACGAGGTTTCAGCAAATATTAAAAGTGTAGCGGTTACCCTGGAGGGCCTTGGTATACTTCCCGATGGAGCCAATGCACTGGTTCCGGCAGTGGATGTAAGTAGAACAGGATACAATGAAAGAGACCTTACCAACTATAATGCTGAAAGTATCAAAGCGGATTGGGGTTTGTTTTACAGGCCAATAGATGGAAATAGTCTTGAATTATCCTATGTAGGCAAAGTGGGCACAGGTTCAACGATTTACCAGGGAACCAACCGCTACAATATTAATGGCTTTTTTCAGGAACAACATAAATTAGAAATCAGGAATGACAATTTTTTCCTGAGGGGATATTTGGTTGCAGATAAAGCCGGGGATTCCTATGACATGGTTTTTACGGGGATTAATATTAATAGAAGATGGAAGGATGACCAGACATGGTTTGGAGAATATACAGGAACCTACGTTCAGGCTACCTTAGGAGGAGCTACGGATGCACAAGCGCATGCTGCAGCCAGAGAACAGGCAGAATCTGGTCGTTTTCTTCCCGGTTCACCGGAATTTCAGAATGCTTTCGATAATGTAATTAAGAATCCTGATCTTAATTCAGGTTCCCAATTTAAGGATGCATCCAAATACTATCATTCCGATGCAAATTACAATTTTAGCCATTTAATTGATTTTGCCGATATTCAGGTTGGAGGTTCTTTCAGACAATACAGTTTAAATTCTTCCGGGACCATTTACACCGACTTTGATGCCCCAATAAATTATTCTGAATTTGGTATCTATACCCAGATCCAAAAGAATTTAGAATTCAATGAAAGTATGAACCTTAAACTTACAGGGTCTATTCGATATGATAAATCAGAGTTTTTTGACGGGTTCTTCTCACCAAGATTATCTGCCGGACTTACGATTAATAGGGAGCACAATGTAAGGGCCTCAGTACAAACCGGTTTTAGGAATCCTACAACACAGGATTTATTTATAGGTTTAGATGCCGGAAGGGCAATTTTAATAGGTTCTGCTCCGGATAACCTGGGCAGGTATTCCAGAGACTTTGATGTTAGTGGTAGCGGACAGGATTTGGGCCAGCCGTCTACTATAACCCAGACAGGAGCAGTTGCGTATAACAATTCCTATTCCTCAAGTTCCGTGCTTACCTTTGCTGAAACTGGCAACCCCGCTGATTTGAGAATAGCCAATCCTGAGCTTGTAAAGCCGGAACAGGTAACTTCCTTTGAGATAGGCTATAGGGGGAAACTAGAAAATTTAGTTATAGATTTCAGTACCTATTACAACAGATATAAGGATTTCATTTCTCAGGAGACTGTTATCGCTCCTTATTATGGTACCGTTGGCGATGGTTCACTTTCAGTAGCAGCAATAGCGAATGGGGACAGACAAATCTGGGGCGCATATACAAATTCTGATGTGGATATCAGCTCTTATGGGGCATCATTGGGATTATCTCTTAAAATATTGGGAAATTATGATCTGGGAGGAAGCTATACTTTTACAAGGCAGGACTTTGATCAGGAAGCAAACCCCGACTTTATGTCTAATTTCAACACCCCGGAGCACAAATTCAAAGCATCTTTTGGAAATACTGATCTTTTTGAAAATTTCGGATTTAATATAGCGTACAGATTCAGTGATGACTATTTCTGGGAGGCTACTTTTGGAAACGGGGTTGTTCCGGAATTCCATGTCCTTGATGCTCAGTTTAATTATAGGGTGCCGAGCATAAAATCAACTTTTAAGGTGGGAGGTAACAATATTCTTGGAAAAGAGTATTTCACTGCTTTTGGTACTGGTTTTATAGGCTCCATATACTACGTGTCTTGGTCAATTAACACTTTATAATACAATGAATATGAAAATAAAATATATCTGGATATTGGCATGCCTTATAGGATTTTCGGCTTGCAATGATAAGGAAGATTTTGAAATGACAGAACCTGAAGTAGAGTTGCCTCCTGTAGCTCCGGGATCTGCAGATTTTTCTAACTTTGTTGCTTTGGGAAGCTCTTTCACAGCGGGATTTACAGATAATGCCCTATTTAGTGCAAGCCAGACTTTTTCATTTCCCAATATATTAGCACAACAATTTGAACTAGTTGCCGGAGGTAGTTTTACACAACCACTGACCAATGATAATCTTGGTGGTTTAGCCCTGGCAGGCAATCGGATTCCCGGGTTTGATCCAAGACTTGTTTTTGGAGGAGCCGGCCCGGTTCCACTAGAATCTGTGGTAGGACCTGTGACAGTGACTACCGATATAGCTCTTAACAATCCCACAGGCCCGTTCGGCAATTTGGGAGTACCCGGAGCAAAAAGTTTTCATCTCCTGGCCCCGGGTTATGGTAATTTGGGGAATGTATTGCTGGGACTGGCCAATCCTTATTTTGTTAGAATGACGGGGTCAACCCCTGATGCCAGCGTTTTGCAATTGGCAGTAGCCCAAAGCCCATCATTCTTTTCCTTGTGGATAGGAAATTTTGATGTCCTGGGTTATGCAATATCCGGCGGAGATGGAACCGACCCTATTACTCCCTCAGCCGGACCACCGGGAGTGGGTTTTGACCAAACTTATGGAGCTTTGATAGCTACACTTACCGCCTCCGGTGCGGGAGGTGTTGTGGCCAATATTCCCGATGTGACTACCATACCGTATTTAACTACAGTACCACATAACCCGGTACCTCTGAATGCTGGGACAGCAGCTGCTGTAAACCAGGCCTATGCAGCTTATAACGGAGGAATACAGGCTGCTTTAGCCGCTTTAGCAGGCACCGGACTTTTTACTGAGGAAGAGGCAAATGCCAGGCTTATTAGTTTTGAGGCAAGTGCTACTAATGCAGTGGTAATTGAAGATGAGAGTTTAACAGATTTGGGAGCTATTAATCCGGCATTTGCCGGGCTACCTCAAATTCGACAGGCTACGGCAGAAGATTTGATCGTGCTACCAGCCTCGAATTTTATCGGTACCCTTGCAGATCCAAACAATCCCCTTTCCGTAAATGGGGTAGCCATTCCATTGGAAGATAAATGGGTGCTTTTGCCTAGTGAACAAAAGGAAATCACCGACGCCACAACAGCTTTTAACGCCACTATTTCGAGTACGGCAAGTGCGGCAGGCCTTGCTTTTGTAGATGCCGATGCCTTATTAGGCCAATTGACAAATGGCGGTCTTACTAGCGGTAATTTTACGTTAACCTCCGACTTAGTTACAGGCGGAGCATTTTCGTTGGATGGTGTCCATTTTACAGCCAGAGGCTATGCATTAATTGCCAATGAATTTATGAAAGCCATTGATGCTACTTATGGTTCAAATTTTGAAGCATCAGGAAATCTGGTTGATCTGGGAAACTATCCAACAAATTATTCCCCTGCCTTGCAGTAAGAACAATAAATTTCACTTAAAAAAGCGCTTTATAAGAGGCGCTTTTTTATTGCCTTTAAAATAAGGTAAAACAATTTCCATTTAAGTTAGAAAAACATATCTTTGCAGCCTGAAAAAACAATCAATTTATATATTGATTTAAGTTACTTTTAAATCGCTTTAAATTTTAAATAAAAATACTTGAATAATGGCTAAAGTTACAGGTAGAGTATCCCAGATAATTGGACCGGTTATTGATGTTGAATTTCCATCCGGAGCAGACCTGCCAAGAATATATGATTCTATGGAAATCACCAGGAGTGATGGCACCCTTCTTGTTTTAGAAGTGCAAGCTCATATTGGAGAAAATACAGTTAAGTCAATTGCCATGGATTCTACTGATGGTTTAAGCAGGGGAACCGAAGTTGTAACTACGGGTAATGCCATTCAAATGCCGATTGGGGACGATATTTATGGACGCTTGTTCAATGTAATTGGAGATGCCATTGATGGCCTGGGAGATTTGCCAAAGTCTGGTAAAAACGGGCTTCCAATACATAGAGAAGCTCCAAAATTTGAAGAATTATCTACTTCTACGGAAGTTCTTTTTACAGGAATAAAGGTTATAGATCTTATTGAGCCATATGCTAAAGGAGGTAAAATTGGATTATTTGGCGGAGCCGGTGTTGGTAAAACCGTACTGATTCAGGAGTTGATTAATAATATAGCCAAGGGCCATGGCGGACTTTCCGTATTTGCCGGTGTTGGTGAGCGTACAAGAGAAGGTAATGATTTGTTGCGTGAGATGCTCGAATCTGGAATTATAAAATACGGAGATGACTTTTTGCACTCGATGGAAGAAGGGGGATGGGACTTGTCTAAGGTTGATAAGAAAGTAATGAAAGAATCCAAAGCTACATTTGTTTTCGGACAGATGAATGAACCTCCCGGAGCCAGGGCAAGGGTAGCGCTTTCCGGACTAACAATTGCAGAATATTTCAGGGATGGTGCAGGAGATGGACAAGGCAAGGATGTACTGTTTTTTGTTGATAATATTTTCCGTTTTACCCAAGCCGGTTCAGAAGTGTCTGCACTTTTGGGCAGGATGCCTTCAGCGGTAGGATATCAGCCTACTTTGGCCACCGAAATGGGAACAATGCAGGAACGAATTACATCAACAAAAAGAGGTTCTATTACCTCGGTGCAGGCAGTATATGTGCCAGCAGATGATTTAACAGACCCGGCGCCCGCGACTACATTTGCCCACTTGGATGCTACCACGGTTTTGTCTAGGAAAATAGCGGAACTTGGAATCTATCCGGCTGTTGATCCTCTGGATTCTACCTCCAGAATTCTTACGCCTGAAATTTTAGGTAATGATCACTATGCTTGTGCTCAAAGGGTTAAGGAACTTTTACAGCATTATAAAGAATTACAGGATATCATTGCCATACTTGGAATGGAAGAACTTTCAGAAGAAGATAAATTGGCAGTTGGCAGGGCAAGACGAGTACAGCGATTTTTATCGCAACCTTTCCATGTAGCTGAGCAATTTACGGGAATACCCGGAGTATTAGTTGATATTAAAGAGACTATTAAAGGGTTTAATATGATTATGGATGGAGAATTAGATCATTTACCCGAATCTGCCTTTAACCTTAAAGGAACCATTGAAGAAGCAATTGAAGCCGGTGAAAAAATGTTGGCTGAAGTTTAAAAATAATATTTAAACTATGTACTTAGAAATCGTATCACCAGAAGCTGTTTTATTTACAGGAGAAGTAACTTCTGTAACTGTGCCCGGCGTAAATGGCGAATTTCAGATGCTTACAAACCATGCACCAATAGTTTCCATATTGCAGGAAGGTGAAGTTAAGATTCAGGGAGATATTCAGATCGATGAAGAATATAGAGATAGGTTTACCAACGATTCAAATGGGAAAACTATCCTTCATATTAATAGTGGCACAATAGAATTAAATGATAATAAATTAATAGTTCTGGCCGATTAATATATTCAGAAAATATAAAAAAGGGTTCATACTGGTTGTATGGACCCTTTTTTATTTGAGAGCTATCAAATGCCATTTACGTCCGTAGGAGCTATAAATCTTGAGCTCTACAAAACCAATTGCCAGGTGTGCATTAAGTGACCGCTTGTTTGACGCATCCACTTCGGTAATAATACAGTTGAAATCTGGCTTAGTAATATCCTGCATTTTCTTGTAAAGTTTATGGAACAACCCAATTTTTCGATATGCTTTATCAATACAAACCTGCCCCATTACCATGTATTTTTCATCCCCGGATAATACAGCATCAATTTCCTTAAACATAGGTTTTAGAATATCTATTTTATTGCCAAATTTAGGATGCATACACAAGACATACCCTACTACCATGTCATTTTCCTTGGCAATAATATGAGGGCATACTTTATTCATATCATTTAGCAGATCAAAGGTATGCGCTATAGTTACAAAACCTTCCTTTTGCATTTCTTTCTTTAACAATGCGTTTGGAAGATTATCTCGCTGCAAAGCAAGAATTTGTTTCAATTCCAAATTGTTTTGTACCTGCTTAATTTCAATAGCCATTACCTGGAGTTTCTGTGATTCAATATACTATTTAAAAGTAGGAAATACTACATTTGTGAAATGAGGCACTTACCGGATAAATTGCATAAAAGATTAGTGGATAGAGAGAAAATGAATGCCTTGAGGAGCTTAGCAAAAGAGGTTCAGGGAATTGATTTTTCATCCAACGACTACCTCGGTATTGCTAATAACCGGATTGTTTTTGAAAATGCCATAGGGCTTCTTTCAGACAGAGAAATCTTAAATAATGGTGCCACGGGATCCAGATTACTTACCGGAAATGGCATTTTATTTTCTGAATTGGAAAATTTTCTAATGGAATTCCATCAGGCAGATTCAGCATTAATTTTTAATTCCGGATATGATGCCAATATTGGACTGTTTTCATCTGTACCTCAAAGAGATGATATAATACTATATGACGAGTATATTCATGCCAGTATCAGAGATGGCATCAAAATGAGTAACGCCAGGAATTATAAGTTTAGGCATAACGATCCTGAAGACTTGTGCACGCAAATTTTGCGGGTGATTAATAAAGGCGAGAGGAACAAGAACAGCGAAATTTATATAGTTACGGAATCTGTTTTTTCAATGGATGGAGATTCGCCGGATTTGAAGGCCATTTTGGATTTATGCAGGAAATACAAATGCCACCTCATTGTTGATGAAGCCCATGCTGTTGGTTTATTTGGTTCAAATGGCAGAGGAATTGTGCCGGAATTGGATCTGCAGGAAGGTATTTTTGCGAGAATTATAACATTTGGAAAGGCCCTGGGGTGCCATGGTGCGGCAATTTTGGGAAGTGAAGGCCTAAATAAATATTTGATAAACTTTGCGAGAAGCTTTATTTATACAACCGGATTGCCGCCCCACTCCCTGGCCACTATAATGGCGGCTTATCAGTTTTTGATGGGCCCCGAGGGACTTAGAGAGAGAGATTTGCTTCATGAAAATATTGCATATTTTAATGAGGAGAAGGAACGTCTGGGGATTTCATCTTCTTTTATTCCCAGTTGCTCAGCTATCCATTCCTGCATAATTAAAGGCAATAATGAAGTAAAAGATGTAGCACAGAATTTTAAAAATAATTCATTTGATATTAGACCAATTCTTTCTCCCACCGTGCCCGAAGGAGAGGAACGATTGCGATTTTGTTTACACAGCTTCAATTCAAAAAAGGATATTTGTATTATATTACAACAATTGGCGCAAGAAATTAATTAGCTATGGATCAGGAATTTTATACCCTTGGTGCATTTGAGTATGCTGCGGATGTACAAATAATTAAAGGAAAACTGGAGTCCGAGGGAATTCCTGTCTTTTTGAAGGACGAAAATACAATCAATACAGATCCTTTAATAAGCCACGCTATTGGAGGAGTTAAGTTGCAGGTTTATTCCAGGGATAAAGAAATGGCTTTAAATATCTATAATGAAATTAGAAGTTATGCACTAGACAATAAAGGTAACCTGGTTACTTGCCCAAATTGCAAAGCCCAAAGATCTGAAGTTTATTACAGCAGAAAGAGTTTTATTCATAAGCTTTTTCCTTTTTTCGAAAAAAAAGTACAAATGCCTTAACTGCGACATGATTACAAGCCCTTCAATATGAAAAGAATATTTGTAACAGGGATCTCTACCGATGTTGGTAAAACAATTGCCGCGGCTATAATTACAGAGTCCCTGAAAGCGGATTACTGGAAGCCTGTGCAAGCCGGGGACTTGTCAAATTCAGATAGTCATAAAGTAGCTGAATTGGTTTCCAATGAAAAAACTGTTATACACAAGAGCAGCTACGAATTGAATACTCCTATGAGCCCTCATGCTGCTGCGGACATAGATAATATTGAGATCGACCTTAACCAAATTATAGAGCCTAAAACCACAAATCATCTGGTAATCGAGGGAGCAGGGGGATTATTAGTGCCTTTAAACGAAAAGGATACAATTTTGGATATCATTAAAAGTAATTATCTGATTATCGTTGTATCAAGACATTATTTAGGAAGTATTAACCATACACTGTTGACTATTGAAAGCCTGAAGCAAAAAGGGTTTAAGGTAGCTGTTATATTCAGTGGAAATGAACATCATAGCACTGAAGACATTATTTTGAAAAAGACCGAAGTTAAGGTAATTGGCAGGATAAATGAAGAACCCGGCTTTGACAAATCTTTAATTAAACAATACGCAACTAAATTCTATCCAATGCTTCAGAATATATGAGAGCCATTGCAATAAATTCTAATCCAATGTCGGACATTGATGCTGACAATTATATTCGGAAATATTGAAAGACCTTACGGAAAGAGATAAAAAGCATCTGTGGCACCCACTGACGCAGCATAAACTTCAGCCTGACATGATGGGTATAATCAAGGCTAAAGGAGCTATTCTCTATGATGAGAACGGAAGCGAATACATAGATGGAATTGCATCCTGGTATACTTCAATGTATGGGCATTGCAATGAATATATCCTGGAAAAAGTACAACGTCAGATGGAGGTGCTGGACCAGGTAGTTTTTAGCGGTTTCACCCATGAGCCTGCTATTAGGTTATCAGAAGAATTAATAAAAATATTACCACCTGAGCAGCAGAAAATATTCTTTTCAGACAATGGTTCTACAGCTACGGAAGTCGGTATTAAAATGGCCCTGCAATATCATTTCAATAAGGGCAACAAGCGAAAAGTGCTTCTGGCGTTTGAGGAAGGCTTTCACGGTGATACTTTTGGAGCCATGTCTGTCTCCGGGCTTTCAGTATATAATGGTCCCTTTGAAGATTATTTTATTGAAGTAGAACGAATTCCAACACCTACAAAAGACAATATTGGTTATATTTTACAACGACTTAATTCAGAGTTAGAACTGAACAATATAGCCGGATTTATCTATGAGCCACTGGTACAGGGGGCAGCAGCGATGAAGATGCACGATGCCGATGGCTTGAATACGATTCTTGAATTTCTTAAGAAACATCAGGTCCTTCTTATTGCAGATGAGGTCATGACCGGATTTGGCAAGACAGGAAAAAATTTTGCCTCAGATCATATTCGTGTAAAACCCGATATCATATGCCTGTCAAAAGCCCTTTCAGCCGGATTACTTCCTTTAGCAGTAACTTCCTGCACCCAGGAAGTTTTTGATGCGTTTTACAGTGATGAAATATCCAAAGGTTTGTTTCATGGACATACTTATACAGCAAATCCACTGGCATGTGTTGCTGCATTATCTGGTCTGGAATTACTGCAATCCGAACAAATTCAAAGTGATATTCGGCGAGTTATACAGTCGCATAAAGAGTTTGGATTGAGAATCAAGGAACACCCTAAGGTGGCTGCAGTTCGTCAGTGCGGAATAATCTTTGCTTTAGATTTGAATATTAAAACGGAACGCTATGGGAACTTACGTAACAGACTGTTTAACTTTTTTATGGAGCATGGTGTATTTTTGAGACCTTTGGGAAATACAATTTATATTTTGGCTCCATATATAATTTCAGATTCACAGTTATCTAAGATTTATGACAGTATTGAAGGCGCATTGGATGAGGTGGTTTAAAAGTTAATGATAATTATTAATCCCAATTATCGTCCAGGAGGTCCAGCTCTTCATTATCTTTAACTACGACCCTTATTTCGTGATAGGTCCACTTATCGCCGTTAGCGCTTGCCTTTATATATAAAGTTCCACTATCCTCAGGGCCCTTTATAGGAACTTGCATATCTGCAATTTTTTCATCATTAACCCAATTGAATTCACCTTGTATCATTCCATTTTTTTCTATCGGGAAACCCATTTGCTCCACTATTTCCGAATCTTCATTAATTTTCTTAAGAGCGTACTCAAGAGGCACCGAATCATCTAGCATAGAAGTAACACTAAAAAAAATAGTGCTAATAATTACGCCAATAATTATCAAAACGGTCAAACACCCACCTAACGGTAAAGCCCAGGTCCAATTGCGATTCCACCAGCTTTTTTCAGGCAGCAATTCATTGTTCATTGTTTTTTATATTGTTTTTATACATTGAAGGTAAGAACTTTTATTTTTACTCTAAATAAGAAGGCATTGTCTCCACCAATTACTATTACGTCCATTGCATCCATTTCCCCTTTGGGGAATAATCAGGAGGATATTTGGGCCGGTTATCAGCATTCAGGACATTTTTTCAGAAAAGCATCTATTGGAAATACGGCGGCATGGATATCTTGCCTATCAGAACCTTCCAAATTGGAAATAAATAACCTTAGGAATAGCAATTCAAGATATTTGAATCTCGATGACAGTGTGCTATTTGGTATTTTTACGGCCAGGCGAGCAGTTAAATATGCAGGTTGGGGGGAAAATGATAATTTTGGAATTAATATAGGTTCATCCCGCGGTGCTACGGGGCTTTTTGAAAAATATCACAAAGATTTTTTACAAAATAATTCTACCGCTGTTTTAACATCTCCGACTACTACATTGGGAAATATTTCTTCCTGGATATCTAATGATCTTCAATCGAAGGGTCCCAGTATTTCCCACTCTATTACCTGTTCTACGGCACTACATGCCATATTAAATGGTGTGGCATGGATTAAAAGTGGAATGGCGAAAAAGTTTCTAGTAGGAGGAAGTGAAGCACCTTTGACACCTTTTACTATTGCTCAAATGAGAGCATTAAAAATATATGCTTCGGAAGAAGAGAATGATTACCCATGCAGGGCTCTTGACCTTAATAAACAAAAAAATTCCATGATCCTTGGTGAAGGTGCGGGCGTTGCCTGCCTGGAATATGGAATTCATAAGAACTCACTTGCCATAATAGAAGGGCTGGGATTTGCAACTGAATCATTAGAACATAATATTTCTCTTTCCGCAGATGCCCGCTGTTTGCAGGATTCAATGTCTATGGCTTTAGGAAGTGTACCTCCAAAAGAAATTGATATTATTGTGATGCATGCACCTGGCACAATAAAAGGTGACGCGGCAGAATTTGCTGCAATTAAGAAGATCTTTGGAAATTTCTTACCTGCACTTACTACGAATAAATGGAAAGTAGGACACACGTTTGGAGCATCAGGAATTCTTAGTGTGGAAATGGGAATATTAATGTTGAAACACCAAAGATTTCTTGGAGTTCCTTTTAGGAGCCCAAACCCCCCAAGGAAAATAAATAGAGTACTTGTAAATGCGGTAGGTTTTGGCGGCAATGCAGTTAGTATTTTATTAAAAAACCCCGAAAGCCAGATAGGTTAAATCACTATAATCGAGATTTATCAATTTTTTACAGATTAAAGATTATTTTTGATGTTTATATTAAATTCTTGCATATGGTTGAAGAACGAAATAACTGGACAAAAAAAGAGATCCTTGAAATATATAATAAACCCCTGATGGAATTATTATATGAGGCAGCCACAGTTCATCGCAAGTTTCATGATCCAAATACAGTTCAGGTATCTACTTTGCTATCCATAAAGACCGGCGGTTGTCCTGAAGATTGTGGCTATTGTCCCCAGGCAGCACGTTATCATACAGATATTGAAAACAATGACTTAATGTCTGTTCAGCATGTAAAGGCCCAGGCTCTGCGTGCTAAAGAATCCGGAAGTTCCAGGGTTTGTATGGGAGCTGCATGGCGCAATGTAAAAGATGGCGACGAATTTGAACAGGTTTTAGAAATGGTAAGAACCATTAATAAGCTGGATATGGAGGTTTGCTGCACTTTAGGGATGCTTACTGAAAATCAGGCAAAGCGTTTGGCAGAAGCAGGTCTTTACGCTTACAATCACAACTTAGATACATCTGAAGATTATTATAAGGATGTGATTTCTACCAGAGCCTTTGACGATAGATTAAAAACGATAGAAAATGTAAGGAAAAGCAATGTAACTGTTTGTAGTGGGGGAATTATTGGCATGGGAGAACAATTAGAGGACAGGGCAGGAATGTTGGTAGCTTTATCTACTTTGAATCCTCAGCCAGAATCTGTACCAATTAATGCTTTGGTAGCGGTAGAAGGAACTCCTATGGAGGATATTGATCCTATATCTATTTGGGATATGATACGAATGGTTGCCACAACCAGAATTGTTATGCCTAAAACGCAGGTAAGATTATCGGCCGGCAGAACGGAAATGACGAGGGAAGGACAGGCAATGTGCTTTTTTGCGGGAGCCAATTCCATTTTTGCAGGCGATAAATTATTGACAACGCCAAATCCGGATGTAAATGAGGATTTGGAAATGTTTAAGCAATTAGGACTTATTCCGCAAAAGCCATTTGTAAAAGCTCCACAACCAAGGACGGTGGAAGCAAGTGAATCCAGGATACAACCTATTGGGGAGAAACCAAAATGGTCAAGACCAGAACATAAGATAGAGCGCAATGAGCTTGCAAAAATGAAATCCAATCCTGGCAACCTTTCCTAGCAAGAAAATTGCCATATAGACTTTATTAGGGTTTAAATGATAAGGTTTAATTTACCTATTAGATTTTGCAATTAAAGGATATACCCAGAGTAAAAACCATTAGCAAAGAGGATTTTATAGAAAACTATTATAAACCTCAGCAACCTGTTGTTATTGAAAAATTTATAACAGATTGGCCGGCTTATTCAAAATGGGATTTTGATTATATAAAAAAGGTCGCAGGTGATAAAACTGTGCCTTTATATGACGACAGGCCCGTTGATTATAAAGACGGTTTTAATGAGCCTCATTCCAAAATGAAGATGACGGACTATATAGATCTGATCAGGCAACAACCAACGAAATACAGAATATTTTTATGGAATTTAATTAAGGAAGCACCCGAACTCCAAAAAGATTTCTCTTATCCTGATTTTGGTGTGCGCTTAATGAAGGGTCTTCCAATGTTGTTTTTTGGAGGTGCGGATTCGCACACCTTTATGCATTATGATATTGATCTAGCCAATATTTTCCATTTTCATTTCGCCGGGAAAAAAGAATGTATCCTTTTTCCTCAAACTGAAAATAAATACCTCTATAAAATACCACATTCATTAATTACACACGAAAGTATAAATTTTTCTAATCCAAACTTAGACGAATGGCCGGCCCTTAAGCATGCCAATGGATTTAGGGCGCAATTAAACCATGGGGAAGTTTTATATATTCCAGAAGGATTTTGGCATTATATGAAATACATAACACCCGGGTTTTCAATGAGTTTGCGGGGGATTGCTCATAATTCGAGAAATCTTCTAAAAGCAGTCTACAATGTATTTTTTATGAGATATTTTGATAATCTTATGAGAAGAATAAGAGGTCAAAATTGGATTGACTGGAAAAATAGTCAGGCTATAAAAAGGACAAATAGAATGCACCCTTAAATTCATTTACCATGACCATTCCCAATAAAAAATTATTGACCACTTTATTTTTTCTTTCGAATAATGTTTATGTTTACATTTCTTTTAATTGTATTTAATGCATCTTCTTGAAGTAAAGTCCCGCAGCGATTGTAAAAGATTCGTATCGTTTCCGGTAGATCTTTACAAAAATCAAAAACAGTATATAAGGCCTCTTGATAAGGATATTGCGGATATTTTTGATCCTGCAGTCAACAAGAATTTTGAACGTGGTAATTGTGTCCGGTGGTTATTGTTAAATGAGAACAAAATCCTTGGCCGCATTGCAGCTTTTGTTTTGAAGAAAACCTCCGTTAAGGGTGTTACTGAAAATTTTGGTGGGGTGGGTTTTTTTGAATGCATAAATGACCAAAATGCTGCGAATGCATTATTCGATATCAGTAAGAATTGGCTGGTAGATCAGGGTGTTGAATTTATGGATGGGCCAATAAACTTTGGCGCGAGAGACAAATGGTGGGGGCTCCTGACCAAAGGGTATGATCTGGAACCTAACTATCAATGCAACTACAACTTTCCTTATTACAGGGAACTTTTTGAAAACTATGGTTTTCAGACTTATTTTGAGCATTATACTTTCCTAAAAGTAATAAAGGAAGATGTAAACCCGCGATTAGAGAGAAAAGCGGCCATCGTAAATAGTAACCCGGACTATTCGTTTGAACATTTCCAAATGGAAAAATTTGAAGAACAAACGAATAATATAATCGATATGTACAACAAAGCGTGGGTTAATCATGAAGGCGTCTCCGCAATATCAAAAGAACAGGGACATTTGTTGATGAGTAAATTGAAGCCAATTATAGACGAAAGAATAATATGGTTTGCCTACTATAAAGGAGAGCCGGTCGCATTTTATATAAATATTCCCGAGGTAAATCAATGGTTTAAATATGTCAATGGCAATCTCAATCTTATAGGAAAGTTAAAGTTTCTTTGGCATAAGCGACATAAAAGAAATAGGAAAATGTTAGGGTTTGTTTTTGGAATTGTTCCGGAGCATCAGGGTAAGGGATTGGATGGTGGAATAATTCATGCATTTCATAAGATGGCCAAAAGTTTATCTAACCAATATGAAGTTATTGAAATTAATGGCATAGGGGATTTTAATAGAAAAATGATTATTGTCGTGAAGCAAGTAGGAGGCGAAATATGTAAAATACATACCACTTATAGGTATTTATTTGACAGAACAAAACCTTTCGAAAGAATGAAGGCAATAAAATAGAACTTTCGCTTATACCAGTTCTTCTTTTTTATCTTTTACCTTAGATGGAGGCATGGTACCAAAGACCTTATCCCAAAATGTATTTGATACGCCGAAGGCCTTGTCGGGATATCTGTAATGATGCAGGCTATGATGTTGCCATAAATTCTTAAACCTCTTAGGAGGACGCGCTATATGCGTAGCCCTGTGAACGAAAGAATACATTAAATAGCCCGTAAAGAACCCCGGAAAAAAGCCAAAGGCAAGATCAGAAATTCCCAGTAGCCAGAAAATAGCGAAAAATAACAAGAATAGTACGCTTGCCATAATTAGACCGGGAACCGGTGGCATTAGCAGGCGTTCTTCATCTCTGGGGTAATGATGGTGCGAACCATGCATAATAAAATGAAAGCGCTGAGACCATTTTGCTTCTGTAACCCAATGGAAAACAAAACGATGTAACATATATTCTGCAAATGTCCAGAAGAATACACCAACAATAAAAAGGCTTATAATTTCTAAAGCAGATAAACCTATTTTTAAGTAAGTAAATGAAATCATTGCTATGATAGTGATTCCATAAACAACGATGTTTTGAATTGGATTTGTCTTGGTAAGGCTTTCCAAAAATGGGTTATTGAATATTTTTGCCTGACCGTGATGAAACTCTGTGGTGACTTTTGGCTTCATTTTTTTTAAATTAGAGGTCAAAGTTACAAAATACAGTCCTAAATACAAGTGTTTTGTCTCAGTAAGGACTATAGAAAGTAACATTCATAAGTTAAGCTATGAGTTCAGAAATTTTTGAATAAACTAAATCTCTTTCCCATCCTCTGTAGAATAAATAATCTGCCAGTTTCTTTCTCCGTTTTTGCAAATTAGCTTCTTTGATTTGATGTAATCTCTTTCTGGCCAACCAATCTAATTTTTGTAGATAATCTTCTTCATCTATTTCGTCCATAGCCAGTTTTATATTGAATTTTGAGATGTTTCGTCGTTGTAATTCTCCTACGATTTTTACTTTACCCCAATTTTTGAAGTTAAATTTCCCTCTGGCAAAACTTCTGGAAAATCGCTCTTCATTTAAAAAATCATTTTTAATTAAATGTGTAATAATAAGATCTGTTGCCTCGGGGATCATTCCAATTGTCTGTAATTTCGTAATAACTTCCAAATGGCAGCGCTCCTGATACATGCAATACCTTTCCAACTTCTTTGTTACTTCATTTACTGTATAAGACTTACGGGAATAATTCATACCAATGTTGCAGAGGTTAGTTTTTTAGATACTATAGATAACAGTTCCTGATTATTACTTCTATTTCTAAGGAATGGTTCTGATTTCAATAATAGGATCGTTGGAATGGTAGAATATTTGATTTTCATCTGTAGTTATCTCTGCTTTACCTTTTATTAGTTCATAATTTTCATTTTCTGTTTTTGGCAGCACTACTTCCAAAGTCCAGTCACTTTCAGATTGCGTTACTTTCACAGCAATTGATTTGTCTTTTTTCTCATAAAAAACTGATATTTTATTTTCTGCGACCATCACGTTTTCTATACTAGCAGAATTCCATTCTTCAGGCATTTGAATCTTAATCTGAATCCTTTTTTCTGATGCCACAGGTTGGATACCAAAAAATTGATGAATTATCGGAATTGCATAACTATAGATATTCCAGGCTTGGGTAATCATTCCATAATCGGGTGAAACCTCATATATACTGCCGGGAAGGGCATAACTAAAGGTGCGTGTCATCCTTTTAAGGTAATTTAATGCCTTGTCAGGCCTGCCATAGTTATTTTCCGCAATTGCCTGAACCCCTGTTGGAAGTGTCATTACCGCACCTGTATATGAAAAGACTTTACTTCCTTTAAAAGAGCCATCATCTGAACCCGCAGAAGCATCTCTGTCTATGCCGGTTACAAAAACGCCAAAAGGATTTACAAAATTTTCAGAGGTTTGCAGCGCTTTTAATGCTTTCTCTTCTTCTGCAATTTTCATTTCCATTGGGGTATTTACAACCCAGTTGTGATGCAGGACAAATGGCCTTAGTGTTTTAGACGGATTTTCAATGATAGATTTTTTAGTCTCTTTTAATTCCTCAATTGCCCAGGGTTTATTAAGGGTATCTGCTCTTATTATTGCATCTTCTATTAAATGCAAAGCTTGTTCATCAGTTCCAATAAAGTCGGCATAAGAGTTAAATTCTTCAGACCAAAACTCCAAATTTATTTTATCTTTTAAAGTGTTGGCTATCTTACTATAATCTAATGCTAATGAATCTTCTTTTAGTTCAATTGCCATTTTAGCAGCATCAGCAAAAGCTCTTTGAGTATAAACTGCTACATCTATCATTTCGCTATCAAGACCATGTATTTCCATCATACCGAAGCCATCAGGAAATAAATTTTTGTTGGCATCATTTTCAGACATTAACCAGTTTAGTCCTTTCCTGACTGTTGGAAAGTACTTTTCCAAAAAAAATATATCCCCGTTCCAGAGATATATCTGCCAGATTAATGACGCAAATTGTGGAGTTTCGTTAATGTTTCCCTTATTAAAAACAGTTCCATTTGTGGACATTTCATGAAGGATTCTGCCATTTCCATTAACGCTATTGGAAACACTGTCCAAAAGATGAATTGTTTGGTATACAATATCTCTTTGACCAATAGCCATATAGCCTTGCAGGGCATATTCGCTATCTACTCCAAACCACCAGGGATAATCCGGAATTCCTGCGGTTATTCCTCTTCCAATTTCAGGGACGTCTCTTATTAGCCAATCACAATTGTATTTGAGCCATTCAAAGGCATTTTGTAATTCCTTATCAGGAATTGTAAGTTTGGATTGTTCTGCAAGCGTACTGTACCTTTGTTTTTTAGCTATTAGATAACTAATGCCTTTATTCTGAATTGAATCATAGGTGGCCAATGCTTGTTCTCTGGACTGATATGAACCCGCTATGGTAAAATTAATTATTTGAATTTCATCAGGCTGCAGGGATATTTCATAAGTCAAATTGCCTGAAATACCGAGGCCGGGACGATGGCTTTTTTCAGAACTGTATTTAGAGGGGGGTATAGAAGTGCCAAAAGCAACGTACCATGGATTTTGATTGTCCTTCATTAACCAAGTTCCTGTATTAGTAACAAATTCAGCCTTATCTTCACTGTCTATCATCCCGGTTCGCTCTCCAAGCCAAACGGGTCTGAGATCGGAGTCCCCTCTGAATAAAAAGTCAAAGTTTTGTGTTTTCTCCGACAGGTTTTTCAATTTATATTGAATCAGAATCCCTTCCTTGCCATCAGGCACAAACTGAAACCTTTCAATTTGCAGATTATTTTTACTTAGATCATATAGATGCTTATTTGCAAAAGGATAGTTAACAAAAGATGTTGCCGAATCCAGTTTTAAAGTCAGATCATCCCAATTGAGGCTTACTTCAAAACCATCCATTAATTTTATCGGGTGATCCCATACACCTCCCATTTCACCTTTTACATGCCATCCCAAATCAGGAAAAGTACCATTTTGGTGACCAACCATATATAATCTATCTCCGGCTGTTACATATGGAGAATTTAAATAGTCTTTTTTACCTTTTATATGGGGACTGTCTTCAACTACTTTGGAAAAATCACCAGTAACAGGATTGGAGGTACACGAATGAATCAGTATTAAAATTAATAAAACTATACTAGTAGGATTTTTCATAATTTAAGTATTATCTCCTTTCCTGGAAACAAATTTAGCAATAACCATGAATATCTAATTAAGGCAGATATTAGATACTACTTATGTGATAGTACAAATTTTTTGCTTAGCGCATTTTATCATGTATCATTTAAGGGCAAAAAAAAAGCGACTCCGTTTTGGAAGTCGCTTTTTTTATCTAATGGTTTTGCCATCTTTATCTTTAAAATGGTATTCGAGATATGTATAGGCATCTCTTGGTTGAATTTTTATCCATTTTTTGTGTTCCATAAACCATTTGGAACGATGTGATGGGAATCCTTTGGTCAAATAAGCTGCAATAAAAGGGTGTGTATTCAACACAATTCCTTTATCCTTTGCAGGTCCTTTCATTATTCTTTCAAGCTCTACATTCATTTTTTCAATTAAAACAATGGGAGCCTCTACTTCCTGGTCCTGTCCACTGGGATTTGTCTCCGTTGTCTTAATATTAACTTCGGGACGAACTCTTTGCCTTGTAATTTGTATAAGACCAAACTTGCTGGGCGGCAATATTTTATGTTTGGCTCTGTCCTCTTTCATCTCATCTCTTAGATGATTAAAAAGTTTTCTTCTGTGATCGGACTTGACCATGTCTATGAAATCGACAACAATGATACCACCCATATCCCGCAATCGTAATTGCCTTGCAATTTCTGAGGCAGCCAATAAGTTAACTTCCAAAGCAGTATCTTCTTGATTCTTTGCTTTGTTCGAACGATTACCGCTATTCACATCTATTACATGAAGTGCTTCGGTATGTTCTATTACCAGATAGGCTCCTTTACTCATGGACGCCGTGCGCCCAAAAGATGTTTTGATCTGCCTTTCTATACCAAATTTCTCATAAATTGGCACAGAAGAATTATACAACTTAACTATAGATTCTTTTTTCGGTGCAATCTCTTGCACATAATCTTTAATCTGTTCATAAAGCGTCTCATCATCAACATGTATTCCGCTGAAGGTATCATTAAAAACATCTCTTAATATAGAAGAAGCTCTATTTAGCTCAATCAATACTTTCGAAGGTGTCGGCGCTTTATACAATTTCTTACACATTGCTGTCCACTTGTTCAGCAAGTTCTGAAGATCTTTATCTAATTCCGCTACTTTTTTGCCTTCTGCAACTGTTCTTATAATTACCCCAAAACCTTTTGGTTTTATGCTTTTAACAAGCCTTTTAAGTCTGTCTTTCTCTTCATTGCTTCCTATTTTTTGTGAAACGGAAACACGATCTGAAAAAGGAACCATAACCAAATATCTACCGGCTATGGAAAGTTCCGAACTAATTCGGGGACCTTTTGTTGAAATGGGTTCTTTAACAATTTGCACTAAAAGAGACTGATTGGCTTTGATTACATTATTAATGCTGCCATGCTTATCAATATCTTTTTCGAATGGAAAGTTTTTAAGGGAATAATCTTTTAATTTCCCCGTACTCACTAATTTAATAAACTTCAGCATGCTGGATAATTGCGGACCTAGATCATGATAATGCAAAAAGGCATCTTTTTCATAACCTACATTAACAAAAGCAGCATTGAGACCGGTAACCGGTTTCCTGACTTTGGCGATTAGAATATCACCAACATTGAATTTATTGTCGTCTTCATCTTTGTGAAGTTCTATGAGTTTTCCATCATTTAATAAGGCAAAATCAACGGTATTAGAATTAGATCTTACGATTAATTCTCTATTCACCTGATTCAATTTATATTCGTCGCATATGTGATCTGACGAATGGATTAAACAATAGTTGTCACAGGTTGTATAAACCCGTTGAAATTCTTTTTTGAATTTCTATGTCAATGAACGTATAAAATGAAAAAGTAGTTAGACAACTACTTCTTCTTGTGGCGGTTAGCTCTCCTTCTTTTTTTTCGTTTGTGGGTAGCTACCTTATGTCTTTTTCTTTTTTTACCACTCGGCATGAAACTATACTTTTTGTTGCTGTTATTATTTTACTTGTACGTTGCTTTTTACTCCTTCTACAAAGACCTTAGCAGGTTTAAATGCCGGAATGTTGTGAGCTGGTATTTTGATAGTAGTATTCTTAGAAATATTTCTACCAGTTTTTTCTGCTCTTGTTTTGATAATAAAACTGCCAAATCCTCTGAGATATACATTATCTCCATTTTCCAGGGAAGATTTTACTTCTTCCATAAAACTTTCAACAGTTGCTTGTACGTCTCCTTTTTCTATTCCCAGTTTTTCTGAGATTCTGGATACAATGTCCGCTTTTGTCATTTTAATATTTTAGATTTCTGTAAGTTTTTCAAGCGTGCAAATATATAAATTAAATTCATTCTTTCATCTTAATGAGCTAATTTTAAGTATATAAACTCTTACTTTTGTTCCTTAGTATTTAAGTGATGACGTTTTCAAACAAAATTCTTCATTGGTATTCTGAAAACAAAAGGTCACTCCCCTGGCGCACTACTACTCATCCATACAACATATGGCTATCTGAAATTATGCTGCAGCAAACAAAGGTAGCTCAAGGAGTGCCTTATTACATTAAATTCGTTAAACAATTCCCAACCGTTTTTGACTTAGCGGATGCTAGTGAAGAAGAAGTTTTAAAACTTTGGCAGGGGCTTGGATACTATTCTCGCGCCAGAAACCTGCATTTTACTGCTAAAAAAATAGTGAAAGAATATAATGGGCACTTTCCTGAGACTTATGAAGGATTAATGAAATTAAAAGGGGTTGGAGATTATACTGCAAGTGCCATAGCCTCCATAAGCTTTAACCAACCAGAGCCGGTTGTAGATGGAAATGTCTATAGAGTATTATCCAGGTATTTTGGTATTGACATTCCCATAAATGTATCCAGGGGAATATCATATTTTAAAAATTTGGCCCGAAAAGTATTAAGCCATGAAAACATACGAGATTATAATCAGGGAATTATGGAATTTGGCGCCATTCAGTGCACACCAAAAAAGCCTTTTTGCTTATCCTGCCCTTTAAATGAAAAATGCGTGGCATTTCAGACTAATAGTATTGAGAAATACCCGGTAAAGCTAAAAAAGGGGGATATTAAAAAGAGGTTTTTTAATTATCTGGTTGTTCTGGATGATGATGGAAAAACGCACCTCATAAAAAGAACAGGGAAAGATATTTGGCATAATTTGTATGAATTTCCACTCCTGGAAACGCCAGAAGAAATAAGCGTTAATGAAATAAAACATAGACTGCCGGAAATTCTGACCCTTCAGGAACCACAGCATGTATACCAGTCATCTGATAAAATCATCGTACATAAATTGTCTCATCAGCATTTGTATACGAAGTTTTGGATAGTTAAAACAAAAGACCGGCTGCCGAATGGATTGTCCTCTAAAGAACTGGATAAATACCCCGTTCCTGTTTTAATTGAAGAGTTTATAAAAACACTTAAAAATTCGTACTTTTGAAATAATTAAAATATTATGAGCGGAACATTGAATAAGGTGATGCTAATAGGGCATCTGGGAGACGAAGTAAAAATGCATTATTTTGAGGGAGGCAATTGTATTGGGAGATTCCCTATTGCTACTAATGAGACTTATACCAATAAACAAACCGGTGAAAAGGTTACTAATACGGAGTGGCACAATATTGTTGTTCGCAATAAAGCCGCAGAAATATGTGAAAAATACCTTAGCAAAGGAGATAAAATATATGTCGAGGGAAGATTAAAAACAAGGCAATGGCAGGGAGAAGATGGAAATACCAGATACACTACTGAGGTAAATGTTCAGGATTTCACTTTTCTGTCTACCAAAAAGGAAAGTATGGCCAATGATGCCGGGAATACACCAAAGACTCAGCCGGCATCGGGAACTTCGCAACCGAAAACTTCCATAGAAGTACAACCTGTCAATGAACAGGAGCAGGATGATGATTTACCGTTCTAAACAACTAAAAGTAAATTTTGACTATTGGATCCTGACCCCCTTAGTTTATTCTTAAACCTTTCAATAATTGACGGCACTTTTGTATTAAAAATTATAATACTATTGGTGCTCTTAATTAGTTCTGCCCTTATTTCAGGTGCTGAGGTGGCTTTTTTTGGGCTCTCACCAACAGATTTAAATGAGATAGAAGAAAAGAAGACTGTAAGAGGAAAAATAGTCATTAAACTTTTAATTCGTCCCAAAAAACTTCTTGCGACTATCCTGATTGCCAATAATGCCATAAATATTGGCATAGTACTTTTATTTAATTCTATTGGAGACATATTATTTTCAGAAATTAATTATCTGCTTTTTGGTTTAATATCCGTTCGTTTTTTATTGGAAGTACTGGTAGCCACTTTTTTAATTTTAATGTTTGGTGAAATACTCCCGAAGATTTACGCAAATAGAAATAGACTTCAGTTTTCCATCTTTATGGCATATCCCTTAAAAATGCTTGATTTCCTATTTACCCCTCTAAGTTCTCCGATGCGTTCTGCTACCATATTTATCTATAACAAATTAGGAAAACAAAAGTCTAGCCTAAGTGTAGATCATCTTTCCCAGGCTCTTGAACTTACATCTGAAGGAGATACAACAAAAGAAGAGCAAAAAATTTTAAAAGGAATAGTTTCTTTCGGTAACACCGACACAAAACAGGTGATGAGGCCCAGGTTAGATATTTTCGCTTTAAGCGAAGACATGAAATTTACAGAGGTTTTAGAAGAAATAAAGAATCATGGTTATTCCAGAATCCCGGTATTTTCAGAAAATATGGATAATGTCCTGGGAGTTCTTTATGTTAAGGATTTACTACCTTATATAGACAGGAAAAATTTTAATTGGTTAACTCTGATCAGAGAACCCTATTTTGTTCCTGAAAATAAAAAACTCGATGACCTTCTGCTGGAATTTCAGGATAAAAAAAATCATTTGGCGGTTGTTGTTGACGAATATGGCGGAACTTCAGGCATTGTTACATTAGAGGATGTAATTGAGGAAATTGTTGGGGATATCTCAGACGAATTTGATGATGAAGATCTGATATATTCAAAACTCGATGACTTTACTTATATATTTGAAGGTAAAACTACCCTGAAAGACTTTTACAGGGTTACAAAAATCAAAAATGAAGAAGACTTCGAGTCACAAAAGGGTGAATCTGAAACGATAGCAGGGTTTGTTCTGGAGATAGCCGGAAGTTTTCCTAAAAGGGGAGAAATAGTTTCTTATATGGACTACCAGTTTTTGGTTGAGAGTCTGGATAAGAAACGATTGAAGCAAATTAAAGTTACTTTACCTCATGAATAGTAAATCATATTTATATATTCTAATACTCAGTATATTTTTGGTTTCATGTGGCGATGACCACCTCCCAAAACCAAAAGCCATGCTTCGCTTAGAATATCCTGAGTCGTCTGCAGATAGGCTGGTTTCAGAGAAATTTATATTTGAACATAACGCAACGGCACAGGTAAAAAAGGGTAAAAACTTTTCTGTTACCCTGGACTACCCTTTAATGAAAGGCTCTATTTTTATTACCTACAAAGAAGTGAACAATAATCTGGAGGAATTACTGCGAGATGCTCAAAAACTATCTTATGAACACGTGGTTAAGGCTGACAACATAACGGAACAGCCTTTTATAAATAAGAAAGACAGCGTGTACGGGATGTTCTACGAAGTTTCAGGGGATGCCGCATCGCAGGCACAATTTTATGTTACAGACAGCACACGTCATTTTGTGACAGGATCTCTTTATTTCAGAGCGAAACCGAACTATGATTCTATTTATCCAGCCGCTATATATTTACAAAAGGATATAAGGAGAATAATGGAATCTCTTCGTTGGAATGAATAAACTTAAACCTGGCTTCTGCTTAGGAAAGATTGTTAATAGATGTATAGAAATCAGCTTCTCGACTGCCATGACAGGATAAAACCATATATTCATCGTACACCTGTGTTAACATCCCGTTTATTGAATGAGATTTCGGGGGCAAAATTGTTCTTTAAATGTGAGAACTTTCAGCGTATGGGGGCCTACAAAATGAGAGGAGCAACTAATGCCATCTTGCTATTATCAGAAGAAGAAAGAGCCAAAGGTGTTGTTACGCATTCATCCGGTAATTTTGCACAGGCACTCTCCCTTGCAGCTCAAAGTCTTGATGTAAAGGCTTATATAGTTATGCCATCAAATGCGCCCAAGGTTAAAAAGGCAGCGGTTAGTCAATATGGTGGTCACATTGTGGAATGTGACCCAACAATTGAGTCGCGAACTGCGGCTGCAAACAAAATTGCTCTGGAAACAGGAGCTACTTTTATTCACCCTTCAAATGATATGAATGTAATAATCGGACAAGGAACGGCTGCCATGGAATTGTTGGAGGATTATCCCGGACTGGACTATATTTTTGCTCCTGTAGGAGGGGGAGGGTTAATAGCCGGCACGGCATTGTCAGCGCATTATTTTGGAGATAACTGCAAAGTTGTTGGTGGTGAACCATTTGAGGCAGACGATGCCTATCGCTCATTCCATAGCGGCAAGATAGAATCAAATGATACTACCAATACTATTGCCGATGGATTAAAAACAGTTTTAGGAGACAATACATTTCCAATAATCCGAAAATATGTTCACGACATTATACGTGTCACTGAAGATGAAATTATTAGTGCTATGCGCCTTATCTGGGAGCGCTTAAAGATTATTGCAGAACCTTCTAGTGCCGTTGCTCTTGCAGCTGTGATCCGCGAAAAGGATGATTATCGGGGAAAATCCGTGGGAATAATAATTTCAGGGGGTAATGTAGATTTGAATCAATTGCCTTTTTAATCGTTATTCGAGCAATTTTTCGGCATTTTTAATACTGGTATTGATCTGATCTTTTAGAGCTATTACCTTCTCCTCTTCCTCATTTAACCACATTTTTTTTTCTTCTGTTAATTCTGCACCATTCAGAATTTCATCCGAAGTAAAACGATCACCAAATCCTTTCATCCAATCCATCATAGATTTATGAGCAGCTTGTAAATCTTTCATGGCTACTTCATAAGCAATCCCACTTTCTGTGGAGTCTACTTTTGGCTTTAGTTCGGCTACGAGTTTTCCAATTGTTCCCATTTTGGGCATCACTTCGTCATGTATAGCCATAACCTCTTTCATTTGTGTAAGTGTATCTTCAGCTTCCTTTTTTTCTTTACAGGAAAAAAGAAACACCAAAGTTAGTAAGGTAAAAATCACATATCTAGTTTTCATGATCGATGGTTTTCAGATCACAAAATTAAGAAAAACTACGGCCTTATTCCACGAAAAAGCACCTCTAATTTGAGGTGCTCATGTTAATATTAAAAATAATAGAATTCTAGTTAAAATCTTCTTCTGACACCTCCACATTGATTGCAGCTTCCAGCAATTTGGTCTCAATCATTTGTGGTCCCATAGAACCAATTCTAACAGAAGGAAATTTTATGCCGTCTACTACCTTATAGTCCTTATAAATAATTTCCTGATTCTGCGTTTGACCATTCATGTTAATTACCGTGGCTTCTTTTACTTTTAGACCGGATTCCACATCGTAAAAATATGTTGCCTGAACTGTTGACCCCGGAACTTCAATTTTATACGCTGCTTTTCCATCTACCTTTTCTGTTCCTGTAAGTTTCGCTTTGTTGCTTAAGGCTATTCCCTGTTCTGGAAAAATTCCTATGGTAGCTTTCATATCCTGCTGCATTTCAGGGGGTAATGGAACTTTGTTGCCGCCCTGTTTCATATATAATTCATCTCCTTTTGCAATGACTCCCATCATTGGAGCATCATCCATAAAGGTAGTTTGCGCATATTTGTCGGTGGTCCTCTTTTCCTCGGTTTTTATCGTTGACCCCATCGCAGACCCTTCGTAAACCAGTTTCAAGGATTGTATCTTGTCCACCTGGGCTTTGCCGCCGATTGCCTCAAAATAGGAATCCAGAACACTTTGCACATTAACACCCTCTGGCATGTCAATGTCATAATTTGGTTTTTCTACAGTGTTCGCATATTTATCATAATAGTTCACAGGAAGCATTCTGCCATTAAAAGGAATATTTTCCAGACTTTCAATTACTTCACTTCCTTTGCCGGCTACCACGATCCTTGCATTTTTAATTTGGAAGTATTTCTCAGCGGCTTTCTGAACATCTTCAACGGTAATTGCATTTATGCGTTCCAAATACGTCTTGTAAAAATCCCTGGGGAGGTCTTCAGTTTCAATATTCAGAGCATACCTGGCTATTGTAGAAGGCTTTTCCAGGGCCAATACAAAACTTCCTGTATATACCGATTTCGCTATTTCCAATTCCTCTTCAGAAATTGGGTCTGCAATAATTTTGTCTATTTCACTTAATAATTCCACAATTGCACTGTCCGTAACTATATTTCTTACTGAAGTAAATGCCTTAAATGTAGAAACCCCATATTTGTTGTCGCCAAGTCCTGATCTTGCATAATACGTAAACGCTTTGTCTTCTCTTAAATTCTGCTCAAGGCGACTAACAGATGCACCGCCTAAAATGAAGTTAGCAATCTTGGCTGAAAGGTAATCTTCATCCTTCATTTTAAGATTAACCAGATTTTCAACGGTCACTTCCGATTGCACTGCATTAGGCACATCCACAAAGTTGACCTGAGTATACTGCACGTCTAACGGTTCTGAATATCCTAATGAAGGTGGTGATGCTTTTACCCAATCGTCAAAATTTTTGGTAACTAATTCCTTAGCCTCGTCAAACTTTACATCCCCGATTATTACCAGGTAGGCATTGGCCGGAACAAACAATTCCCTGTAAAACCTTTCAACATCTTCCAGGGCAACATTGTTTACCGTTTCCTCGGTGGCAAATTCACCATTTGGATGATTGACGCCGTAAGCCAGAGCATTCTGAACTCTTCTGGCAATTGCGGAAACATCTTTTTCCTCAGATTTTAATGCTGTAATTAATTTGGCCTTTTCTTTATCAAATTCTTCCTGGGTAAAATTTGGATTTATAGCTGCATCCGCCATGAGTTCTAAAATCCTTGGAAAATATTTGGATAGAGATGAGGCGAAAGCACTTTGAAATCCATAGCTTATTCGCGCGCCGAGAAAATCTATTTCTTCGTTAAAATCATCTTTGGAAATAGTTTTACTGCCGTTCCCCAGCAAACTTCCGGTAAGGATAGAAACTCCGGCTTTCCCTCCTTCCGCAACAGGTGGGTTGTCTATTGTAAGCTGAATGGAGACCCTGGGTAGTTTATTATTCTCAACAACCAAAACTTTAAGGCCGTTGGGAAGTTCAAAACGTTGGGGATCTTTAAGGTTAATCTCAGGGGCAGGCCCTGGCTCAGGCATATTACTTCTGTCTACCTGGGCATTAAGGGTAATTGCTGTTAATGCAATTACGATTGTAAAATATAATTTTTTCATATTTTCAATTGTCAATATTTTCTTTTGGTAAATAATTTATGATGACCCTTTGATTGGTATTCAAATATTTATTGGCCACTGCCTGTATCTCCTCCCTTGTGATAGAACGGTAAATATCAATTTCTTTGTTTATTAATTCCGTATCGCCATATAACAAATAATTCCGTGCCAAAGAGTTGGTTATCCCTTCTATACCAGAATTGGAGTTCACAAAATTATTTTCAAATTTGTTCTGTAATTTTTGATAATCTTTTTCAGAAATCAATTCTGAACGCACTTTGGAGATTTCTTCTTCCATTTCTTCAACGAGCACATCCAATGCAGTTTCGCCAACAGGCAGCGCATAGACCAAATACATACCATAATCCTCCTGATCAAGATTTATAGCCCCTACCTGAACCCCTTGTTTTTGTTCATCAACTATTTTTTTGTATAGTTTGGAGCTCTTACCATCACTTAAATAAGCAGATAACATATTAAGGACATACGCATCTCTATCTCTGAACCCGGGAATTCTATAGGCCGTTCCCACTAAAGGTATTTGGATATTGATATCATAGGCATTAACTAATTCTTCTACAGTTATTGGTGTTTCTTTTGGATAATCTCTCACCACATCTTCGCCTCTTGGGATTTCAGCAAAATAGTCGGAAACCATTTTCCTGGTTTCAGCGATGTCTATATCGCCGGCAACAACTAATACTGCATTATTGGGGACATAGTACTTTTTGCTGTAAGCAATTACATCCTCAAGGGTGGCGGCATCCAGATCTTCCATATAGCCTATATTCGGATCCTTGTAAGGATGAACTTTAAAAAGGCTTTTTCCTAAAACTGTGGTTAATTGTCCATATGGCGAATTATCAACCCTAAGCCTTTTTTCTTCCTTAACAACCTCTTGTTGGGTATCTACCCCCTTTTGGTCTATAATGGGATGCAACATTCGTTCAGATTCCATCCACAAACCCAATTGCAAATTGTTTGAAGGTAAAATCACATAATAATAGGTTCTATCCTGCGAAGTATTGGCATTAAAAGTGCCACCCCTAGAGGAAACAATTTCCCGCCAGGTTCCTGTCTCAATATTTTCTGTACCCTCAAACAGCAGATGTTCAAAGAAGTGAGCAAATCCCGTGCGGCCTTCAGTGCGGTCTTTTCCACCAACATGGTACATCACTGCTGTGGTAACTACAGGAGCTGTATTATCCTGATGCAGAATAACATGAAGCCCGTTATCCAGATCATATTCCTGATACATGACTTCTTGTGCCTGGATGGCAGCAAAAGCCATAAAGGCAACAAAAGTTGTATAAAAATTCCTTTGCATAAAAATTTATTTATGGGTTGATTTATGTACTTGATTAAATGAATTTACAGGACTGCAATATAATTTTTTCGGGCTTATTTGAAGGAAAACCCTGCTTCTTTAACAAGATATTATATGATAATTAGCCAATATTCACTATTTTAAGGGAAATACAAATAAAAATAAGAAGATGAAAAGAATTGCCCTTCCCATCCGTTTTGGAATTGCAACCAGTGGGAGTTTAATTGCATATTTTTTGATTTTATCCTTGTTTGGTCTTCATACCAATGTATTTTTTAGTCTTTTTAATGGGGTGATTACCGGTTTTGGGATTTATGAGGCTATAAAATATTTCAGACTTCAGGAAAAATATAACTTCAACTATGGGGTAGGATTTAAGGCAGGAATGGTAACCGGTGTTGTGGCTACGCTTATTTTTACCTTCTTTTTTGCGTTCTATGCCACTGAAATTAACACAGAATTCCTAAAAGAACTTTCAACCAGCTGGTTTAATAATTTCAAAAATTTTGAAGGAATCGTATTCTTCACTGTGGCAATAATGGGTTTTGCTACTACCCTGGTATTAACACTTGCTTTTATGCAGCTGTTCAAAACTCCAAAAGACCTTAAGAAAAAATCTGTTTAGAACAAAAAAACTCTTGTGATTTCCCAATTTAGCAGTATATTTGCACCCGCCTTTAAGGTGCCATAGGCATTTATTTTGTTAAAAAGCGCTTTCAGAGGGAAATAATAATATTTAATTTTACGCTATGTATGCAATTGTAGAAATAGCAGGGCAGCAATTTAAAGTTGCAAAAGACCAAAAAGTGTATGTTCACCGCTTACAGGAAGACGAAGGAAAGAAAGTTTCTTTTTACAATGTGCTTTTATTGGAAGATGGTAAAAACATTACAATTGGCGCCCCAGCTATAGACGGAGCCGCAGTAGAGGCTAAAGTCGTTAAACACGTTAAAGGTGACAAAGTTATTGTCTTTAAAAAGAAAAGACGTAAAGGTTATCGAAAGAAAAACGGGCATCGCCAGTATTTAACAGAGTTGGTAATTGAAGGTATTACAGCTAAGGGTGCTAAAAAAGTTACGGCCAAGGCAGAAACTAAAAAAGAAGCTCCTGTAAAGGAAACACCCGTTAAAAATGCAGCTCCGAAGGCAGAAGCTCCAAAGGCTAAGGTTGAAAAAGCAAAGGCAGCACCAGCAGCTAAAGAAGCAATTGACTTAAGCAAAAAGACGGTCGCAGAATTAAAGGAAATGGCTAAAGCTAAAGGAATATCAGGTATTTCTTCCATGAAAAAGGCTGACCTTATTGAGGCATTGAATAAATAAAATAATAACTAATACGGGCCCAGGCTTGGTATAAAAAATAATATCATGGCACATAAAAAAGGTGTAGGTAGTTCTAAAAACGGTAGAGAATCAGAATCGAAACGCTTAGGGGTTAAGATTTTTGGTGGACAAGCAGCTATTGCAGGAAATATTATTGTAAGACAACGCGGAACCAAACACAATCCAGGTAATAATGTCTACGCAGGTAAAGATCATACCTTACATGCTAAGGTAGACGGACTGGTAAAGTTTCAAAAGAAAGCAGGCGGAAAATCTTATGTTTCTATAGAGCCTTTTGAGGCATAATACTCAATTGAATAACTCAAAATAAAAACCCATTATGTTTTCATAATGGGTTTTTTGTTTTCCAATAATAAATACTAATCCTAATACCTGTAATAGTCTGGCTTATAAGGTCCCTGGACTTCAACGCCAATATATGTTGCCTGATCTTTACCTAATTCCGTTAGTTCAGCGCCTAAACGTGATAAATGCAATTTAGCAACTTTTTCATCTAAATGCTTAGGTAGCATATATACTTTATTTTCATAGTTATCACTATTTTTCCAAAGTTCTATTTGAGCGAGAGTTTGGTTTGTAAAAGAATTGCTCATAACAAAACTTGGATGACCTGTGGCACATCCTAAATTTACCAATCGGCCTTCAGCAAGCACTATAATGTCCTTTCCGTCAATCGTATATTTATCTACCTGAGGTTTAATCTCATCCTTTGTTTTACCATAAGTATCATTTAGCCAGGCCATATCTATTTCATTGTCGAAATGCCCAATATTACAAACGATAACTTTATCGCGCATAGCCCTAAAATGTTCTTCCCTGATAATATCCTTATTTCCGGTAGCAGTAATCACAATGTCCGCGTTCCCTACCACATTATCCAGAGTTTTAACCTCATACCCGTCCATACAGGCCTGTAATGCGCAGATAGGATCTATCTCTGTAACTGTCACAATGGCTCCGGCCCCTCTGAAGGAAGCTGCAGTACCTTTTCCAACATCACCATAACCCGCAACTACAACACGTTTTCCTGCCAGCATCGTATCCGTAGCCCTGCGAATAGCATCAACCGCACTTTCTTTACAACCGTATTTATTGTCAAATTTGGATTTGGTAACCGAATCATTCACATTAATGGCAGGCATGGGCAATACACCATTTTTATAACGCTCGTATAATCTGTGAACTCCTGTTGTTGTTTCTTCTGAAAGACCTTTTATTCCCGATGTCAGTTCTGGAAATTGATCCAGTACCATATTGGTAAGATCACCTCCGTCATCCAGGATCATGTTAAGCGGCTTCCGTTCTTTGCCGAAAAACAGGGTTTGTTCAATACACCAATCAAATTCCTCCTCATTCATACCTTTCCATGCATAGACAGGTATCCCTGCAGCTGCTATGGCCGCAGCGGCATGATCCTGAGTGGAAAAAATATTACATGAACTCCATGTAACCTCTGCACCCAGAGAAGTAAGTGTTTCTATCAATACGGCGGTTTGTATGGTCATGTGAAGACATCCCGCAATACGCGCACCTTTCAGGGGTTGTTCATTTTTATATTCTTCGCGCAATGCCATTAGCCCAGGCATCTCCGCTTCGGCTAATTTAATTTCTTTTCTTCCCCATTCTGCCAATGAAATGTCTTTCACCTTAAATGGTACGTATGGAACAGTTTTAGTTTGCATATCTTTTTTATTTTTTACATTCGCCTAACAGAAATTCTGTTAAAATTTTCAGAAAGTAAAGGTAATGAAAACTTTAAAAATAATATGCCTCTTTACAAAACTATTACCGTTAACCCAAGAATTAAGTTATACATCTGGAAGGTTACTGAATCTGAGAAGGAACTTTCCTTGAATATTAACCTCACTAACCCATGTCAGCAAAGGATGGATGGCATGAAATCTGAATTGCACAGGAGGGCATTTTTAAGTATCAGGCATTTGATGGGACTTGCGGGCTATGTTGACCAAGACCTGTTTTATGACCAGGCTGGTAAGCCACATTTAAAAGATGGAAAACACATCTCCATTACGCATTCATATCAATTTACAGGAATAATCATAAGTCAGGATGATGAAGTTGGTATTGATATTGAAAAGCAACGCGACAAAATAGCCATCATTGGTCACAAGTTCACTCCTATGGAAGATTATGCAGGGATTGTAAGTCCGATAGAACTGGTAAAAAAACTCACCATTATTTGGGGAGCAAAAGAATCTCTCTATAAGATATATGCCACGCATGGGCTAAGCTTTATGAATCATATTTATATCCATGATTTTAAAAAGACGGATAGTTCTACCACCGGACTTATAAAGTATCAGGGTTCTCTTACTAACTATTCTATTTCTTTCCTCGAATTTGAAGGATTTACCTGCGTTTATGCAATAAAAAAATAAGCTTGATAGTAAACCAGCTTTAAATTTAATTTACAAACTATGGATATATCTGTTGAATTAACATTAACCCCACTTCAGGATAATTATGAAGAATTAATTATAAATTTCATCAAAAAATTACGGGACTCAGGGTTAACTATCCGGGAAAACCCTTTAAGCACCCAGATTTACGGAGATTATGATAGTATAATGAATCTGCTTAATAAAGAAATTAAACTTGCTTTGGAATTAATGGAAAATGGGTTATTGTACATCAAAATCGTAAAATCAGACCGAAGCCATTATGAGCCAAATTTTTGATTGGGTTTTTGCCCAATATCAGGACACCCCAACTTTTATAGTCATTCTTGAAATGATAGGTGTTGTCTTTGGAATTTTGAGTGTTTGGTATGCGAAAAGAGAGAACATCCTAGTATTTCCCACAGGTATTATAAGTACGGGTATTTTTGTATATATATTATGGGTGTTTGGGTTATTGGGTGATATGCTGATAAACGCTTATTATTTTTCCATGAGTATTATTGGATGGTATTTCTGGACACGAAAAGTAGATGATGACCATTTTATACCTATTACCAGAACCAACAAGCAGGAGAAAAAATGGTCTGTACTGCTCTTTGTTGGTGCTGTTTTTTTTGTTTTTCTGGTTTATTCCTTTTTTGATAAATTTAATAGTTGGACGGCCTATGTGGATACCCTTACCACTGCCATCTTCTTTGTAGGGATGTGGCTTATGGCCAAAAAGAAACTGGAAAACTGGACGTATTGGATTATTGGTGATATAATTACAGTTCCTTTATATTTGTATAAAGGACTTATTTTCACATCACTTCAATATTTATTATTTACCATAATTGCCATATACGGCTATATGGCATGGAAGAAAAACTTAAACAAAAGCCCGCTAACATTACTAAAGTAGTCCTTTTTGGACCAGAGTCTACCGGTAAGACAACTTTGGCTAAGGAACTTGCTCATCATTACAAAACAGAATGGGTGCCTGAATATGCTCGTGAGTATTTGCAGGAAAAGTGGAATAAGGAAAAAAAAACCTGTGAGCCACAGGATTTGATCCCTATTGCGGAAGGTCAGATTCGTTTGGAAAATTATTTGACAAAAAAAGCAAATAGGCTTCTAATTTGCGATACGGATTTATTGGAAACCAAAGTATATTCTGAAGCTTACTACCTGGGTTATTGTGATCCTGTTTTGGAAAAATACGCTTTGCAGAATATATACGACCTTTACCTTCTTACTTCAATAGACATTCCTTGGAAAAAAGACGACCTTAGGGACAAACCGAATGAACGGGAGCGCATGTTTCTTTATTTTAAAGATACATTGGAAAAGTATAATAAGAATTTTGTTATTTTAAATGGAGATAACAAAAAAAGGCTTTCACAGGCTATTAAATCTATCGATAAATTACTGGACAAATGATTGAGTTTTTACCCAAGGATTTGAAACAACTAGAAGAAAAAGGAATCTCAAAAGAAAAGGTTCTTGATCAGATAGAGATATTTAAGCAGGGGATACCCTTCGTAAGGTTGGAAAAGGCCGCAATTGTATCGGATGGGATTAAAAAATTAACCAAGGCCAGGGAGAAAATATTAGTTAGTAAGTTCGAAGAGCTAAAAGGGCTTTTAAGCTTACTCAAATTTGTCCCGGCATCCGGTGCAGCATCCAGGATGTTTAAATCGCTCTTTAGCTTTTTAGAGCATTACGATCCCGACAGGGAAAGTGTAGATGCCTATATAGAGCGATTAAATGAAACAGATTTGAGGACATTTTTCAAACATATTAAAAAATTCCCTTTTTATGGGATAGTCCAAAAACGACTAAAAAATAGAGCCGGTTCGGGTAATGACGATAAATATCTTTTTGTAAGTGAAATGTTGCGGGAAGATGGTCTCAATTATGGTTTTTATCCAAAAGGGCTTTTACCCTTTCATAATTATGGGAAATTTACAGCCACTCCATTTGAGGAGCATTTAAAGGAAGCTTCCGCATATGCTGCAGTAAACAATAAAGCAAAATTACATTTTACCATTTCAGAGCAACACCAGGCCTTTTTTAATGAAGAATTTAAAACCGCAGGACCGAGGGTGTCAGAAGCTACAAAAACAGAATTTGATGTTACTTATTCAAATCAAAAAGCCTCTACAGATACTATAGCCGTTACCCTGGATAATGAGCCGTTTAAGAAGGAAGATGGGTCAGTTTTATTCAGACCCGGTGGACATGGAGCACTTATTGAGAATTTAAATGAGCAAAATGCGGATATTATTTTTATTAAAAACATAGATAATGTAGTCGTTCCCGAACACGAAGCTGAACTTGCGTTTAGTAAAAAAGTGCTTGCCGGATTACTTCTGGAAGTACAGCAAAAAGCATTTGCCTATGCTGATCAGTTAGATAGAAATGATATTACCGGGGAACAACTACATGAAATTAAAATATTTTTAGAAAATGATCTGAATGTCAGGTTTTTAGATAGTTTTTCAAGTTTTAGCATCTCAGAGCAGTTAGAAATATTAAAAGATAAAATAAACAGGCCCATACGCGTTTGCGGAATGGTTAAGAATGAAGGCGAACCGGGTGGTGGCCCTTTTTGGATTAGGGATGCCCATGCACATATTTCATTGCAAATCGTAGAATCTGCACAAATTGATAGCTCAGATGAGGCTCAAATGAGCATTTTAAAAAATTCCACACATTTTAATCCGGTAGATATTGTCTGTGGTGTAAGAAACTTTAGGGGTGAGAAATATAACCTTTCGAATTTTGTTGATACCAAACAGGGATTTATTACGCTAAAAACACAAGAAGGCAAAGAACTAAAGGCTTATGAATTACCGGGCCTTTGGAATGGTGCAATGGCCTTTTGGAATACAATATTTGTTGAAGTTCCCTTACTCACATTTAATCCGGTAAAAACAGCCAACGATCTTCTAAAGCCCACACATCAGGTTACATAATTGAAGAAGATCTCTTTATCCCATAAAAACGGTTTTTCCAGTCTGTGAACCTTTTTAATTTATGGAGTTTTATTATGAAAAATGAAACTACCATCGTAACTTTGAATCATCTCAAAAGGGGTGCGAACTCCTGAAAAAAGTATTAAGTAGAATAGTATTCTCGAAATACAATTTTTATAATACTTTCAGGATAAGCTGAGATTATACCCAATGAACCTGGGCAGGTAATGCTGCTAAGGGAGGCGAAATTCGCCACTTGGATTTTTTCCTGTTTCTTCAGAAAAAAAAGAATCATAAAAATAAGAATAGAACCCCTTTTATTCGTGTAATTGAACTACGGATGAAGGCTGTTATTGCATTATTATTTTTAGTAGGTTTTGGAGTAAATACGTATTCCCAACAAAAAGAATCTGATACGACTGCCCTTGAAAAAATTGTATTGGATGAGGTTTTTGTTTCAGCCATACGGGTTACTCAAGAAATTCCTGTAACCTTTTCGGACTTAGCAAAGGAAGAAATAATGCCCAGGAATCTGGGTCAGGATATCCCTATTCTTATGAACTTTTTACCTGCAGTAGTAACAACTTCAGATGCCGGAGCAGGGGTGGGGTATACGGGCATACGCGTTAGAGGAAGTGATGCTACCCGGGTTAATGTAACTATTAATGGAATACCTTATAACGATTCTGAATCGCATGGTACGTTTTGGGTGAATTTACCGGATTTTGCCTCGTCTACAGAAAGCTTGCAACTACAAAGGGGCGTTGGAACGTCAACTAACGGTGCCGGGGCTTTTGGAGCCAGTTTAAATATTTTGACAGATGCAACATCATCCGAAGCATATGGACATATTTCCTCCTCCTATGGCAGCTTTAATACGTTGCGTAACAACATTAAGTTTAGCACAGGATTGTTAAATGAACATATTGAAATTTCAGGGAGATTATCCAGAATAACATCTGATGGCTATATTGACAGGGCTTCTTCTGAACTCGATTCCTATTTTTTACAAGGCTCTTATATTGATGATAATACGTTAATAAAAGCGCTCCTTTTCGGAGGGCACGAAGTTACTTACCAATCGTGGTTTGGCATTGACGCGGAAACACTTGCCACGGATAGAACATTTAACCCGGCCGGGATATATACGGATGAAAATGGGGATATACAATTTTATGACAGGGAAGAAGATAATTATAAACAAGATCATTTTCAATTACTTTGGAATGAGACAATTTCTCCTTTATGGAGCACCAATATTGCATTTCATTATACCTATGGACGTGGCTACTTTGAACAATTCAGGGAGGATGATGATTTTGCAACTTATGGATTCTCACCAATCTTGGTAAACGGAGAATTGGTAAATACTACGGACTTAGTGAGGCGCCGCTGGCTTGATAATGATTTTTACGGAACTGTATTTTCAGTTAAATATGATAAAGACAGAGTGAACCTTATCCTTGGAGGAGGATGGAATTCCTATAATGGCGATCATTTTGGTGAAGTAATCTGGGCCCGATTTGCTGGTAATAGCATGATTAGGGATAGATATTACGATGACGATTCCAAAAAAACAGATTTTAATATGTTTGGAAAAATTAACTATGAGATTTTTGAAAAGTGGAGACTTTTTGGGGATTTACAATTTAGAACTGTCAGCTATGAGGCAAATGGGGAAGACACCGGAATTGTCGATGATACGTTTAATTTCTTTAACCCTAAACTTGGGGTCACCTATGACCTTAATGCCAATAATAATTTATATCTCTCCTATGCGGTAGCCAATCGTGAACCAAACAGGAATGATTATGAGAATGGCAACCCTAAACCAGAGAGACTAAATGACCTTGAACTTGGCTGGAGATATGTCTCACCTTCTGTTCAGGTGAGTACCAATGTATATTATATGAGATATAAAGATCAGTTGGTACTAACCGGAGAATTGAATGACGTTGGTGCCCCACTAAGGGCAAATGTGGGAGACAGTTACCGCCTGGGTCTTGAAGTAGATGCAAATATGGATATTGGCAGGCACTTTAAATTACAACCAAATATAGCCCTTAGTTCAAATAAAAATATTGATTTTGTTTTTCAGAGAGATGGTGAGCTACAGGATTTGGGGAATACCAATATTGCTTACTCTCCTGAAATAGTGATAGGTAACATACTTACTTATTTGCCAGATGAACAATTTCAAATGTCATTATTGACTAAATATGTTGGAAAACAATTTATGGCAAATATTGATGCCGAAAGCTCTGTTCTTGAAGACTATTCACAAACAGATTTTAATATACAATACACTTTTAATACAAACTCATTCGTGAAAAGCATTGTGTTCTCAGGACTGATTAACAATATTTTTGATGCAAAATATGTATCCAATGGCTACTTTTTTACTTTTGATGACGATTTTTCCAATCCTGGAGCCATAACCACTATTGAAGGAGCCGGGTATTATCCGCAGGCAGGGATAAACTTTCTGTTGGGAGCAACGTTCAACTTCTAGGGTTAGTCGGATAATTAATTAGGATATCCCTTCCTCAGTTCGAGATTACAATGGATGTTCCATTGAATGAAGTGTTGTAAAACAAAAGGTCATAATAACGTTCATCATCATCGGGCCTGTTTAGTTGTTGCCCGGTAAACAGGCTATACTCAAAATCTTCGCATGAACAGACTACAGTTTGACCATTAAGATCCATTGTAGAGCATGCATTTGGAGCGTGATTTGGACAACTGGCCTCCCATGCAAAAAACTCGTTAAAACCTTTATTGATTACAAAAACTCCTCTTATTCCCACACCCTGGTTCCCTATAAATATGGCATTTCCTGTGTTAGTTAAGGGACTATATAAAGGTAAATTAAGATTTACTTCAAATCTGAATCCAACTTCTAATAAATAGGGATTGCGGTTTCCTTCATCTTCACTGCATGCCAGAAGTAAAATAAATACCAACCATATGTATAATCTTTTCATAGAATAATAGGATTCAATTCAGATCCGTTGAACAAAATTGAGTAAAAAATATGTATCTTTGCGTTAAATCCTCTTTAAAAAAGGGGATTTTCTTATAAGTTGAACTTCGTTTTGATGAAAACCCCCACCTAATGTGTTTATCTTAAATTAGTTACATCGAAATGATTGTTTAAACTAATCCTGCGTTTTCGTAGGATTTATTGTTTAATGATTTTGAGCATTTTTTATGTTCAATAAATTATGAAGTTATGAGTACTGTGTCTTATTACACTGCTGAAGGATTAAAAAAACTGAAAGAGGAATTAAACTACCTCAGAGACGTTGAAAGGCCTAAATCCTCGCAGGCTATCGCTGATGCAAGGGATAAAGGTGATTTATCTGAAAACGCCGAGTATGATGCTGCCAAGGAAGCACAGGGGTTACTGGAGCTAAAGATATCTAAACTGGAGGAAACCCTGTCTAATGCAAGGTTAATTGATGAAACTCAATTAGATACATCCAAAGTGTTGGTGCTATCGACTGTAAAGCTTAAAAACCGCCAAAATGGTATGGTAATCAGCTATACGCTTGTGGCTGAGAGTGAAGCCGATTTAAAGGCGGGAAAAATTTCTGTTACTTCCCCAATTGGTAAGGGACTCCTCGGTAAAGAAGTCGGGGATGTTGCGGAAATAACAGTTCCTAATGGGACTCTAAAATTTGATATTCTTGAGATAAGCAGGAATTAAAACCTATTTATATTTAATCTTTTTAATAGTAAAAGGAATTCTATTTAAATCTTTATTCGTCGTGGGTAGTATTTTTACTAAAATAATAAATGGCGATATACCGTCTTACAAAATCGCCGAAGACGATAATCATTTTGCCTTTCTGGATATTAATCCCAATGCCAGGGGCCATACCCTTTGTGTGCCAAAGAAAGAAGTGGATAAAATAATGGATATGGAAGAAGCAGACTATCTTGGGTTAATGTCATTTTCCAGAAAGGTAGGCAAGGCCATTGAGGCGGCAATAGACTGCAAAAGGGTGGGGATTACGGTAATAGGATTGGAAGTGCCGCATGTTCATGTACACCTTATTCCATTAAATAAAATAGCAGATGCAACTTTTACAAATAAAATTCAATTATCGACGGAGGAATTTCAGGAAATTGCGTTAAAGATCCGTTCTAAATTGAAATAATACCACTTTGGTACAGGTAATATACTATGCCTGCAATAAGGAAGGGAGATAGTATTAGTATATAGAATAAAGGCGTGAATTTAATACTCGCTTTTTCCGGATTAATCATTTTTTGGTAATATTCAAAAACACGTTCAATATCTTCTGTCCAATTTACGGGGTAAATAATCTTTTTGCATTTATTGCATTTAATTTGATGAGTAATCGTTGCGGTTGTTCTATGATATAGCCTTTGAAATAAGTGCTTTTGATAAAACGTAAGTTTCATATCCTGATTAAAACATTCAGGACAATTGTTCGTAATTTCTGCTTCTTTTAAGACAATTAATTTTTCTTTTACCATCTATTTTTGGTCCGATTTTAAGGATATCTGCATTATGGTGCCTTCCTTGCTCGAAGAAAGCACTTTTATCTTTCCTTTATGGTACTCTTCTATTATTCTTTTAACAAGTGATAATCCTAATCCCCAACCTCGTTTTTTTGATGTAAACCCGGGATTAAAAATAGAATTAAAGTCTCCTTTAGCAATGCCATGTCCGGTGTCTGAAATTAAAATATTTACGTACTTCCCCTCCGAAACTATTTCAATAGCAATGTTGCCCTTACCCTTCATGGCGTCAATACCATTTTTAACTAAATTCTCTATGGTCCAGTTGTATAAAGAACTATTTAATAGAATTGGAAATCTTTCAACCTGAGAATTAAAGCTAAAGTGAATAAGTTTGGAACTTCTGAGTTTCAGATATTCAAAAGCACTTCTGGTTTCTTCAACTATGTCGTGTTCTTCAAGTTTTGGCAGGGAACCTATTTTGGAAAAGCGGTCTGTTATATTCTGAAGCCTGCCAATATCTTTCTCAATTTCCTTGGTAATATCCGGGTTTATTTGTTCACTTTTTAATAGTTCATTCCACCCGAGAAGCGAGGTCAGAGGGGTGCCAATCTGATGGGCGGTTTCTTTGGCCATTCCGGCCCAAAGTTTGTTTTGCTCAGAAGCTTTATTGGTTTTAAAGAAAAAGAAGATAACCGCCGCAAACAAAAATATGATTAACAACAGTGCAATAGGGTAATATTTTAATTTATTTAAAACTTCTGAATTACCGTAATACAGAGTGGCTAGTTGCTCGTCGTTATAATCAATAGAAATAGGGGTGTTTTCCGACTTGAATTTCTTTATTTTTTTCTTTATATAAATTGTGTCACCAACTAATTCTTCAGGCATGTTGTTGGTTCTTATGGAGCCATCCATGTTAACGAGTATCATTGGGGTTGAGGTGTTATTTTGAAAAATTTTAACGTGTAGATTTCCCAGGTCTCTACCCTCTGAAGATTGCAATAATTCAGACTGGGCTGTGGCCCAAATCTCCATTTTATGGCGCTCTTCTTCCTTGAATTTCTTAAAAAAACTATTGGTATTCCAAAGTATAAGACTTACAATAACAAAAGCTGCTATTAATAAAAACAGGTTAGAAATCTTCTTTTGGGAATTAAAATTCATGCAAGTAGTTAATGAGTAATAAAGATAACAGAAATTGATCTAAAATGTTGTGTTATGCTAGTGAGTTAAAGTTTTAAATGGGACACAATTTATATACCTTTGTAATGATGCAAAAAGCTATATCCCTTATACCTTCTGAGATTCCCACTGGTAAGTTGCACGCTTATCTTTTAGGGGCTGTTGGACCCAGGCCAATTGCTTTTGCAAGTACTATAGACGAACAAGGTATTCCAAACCTTTCGCCCTTTAGTTTTTTTAATGTTTTTAGTGCAAATCCACCAATTTTAATATTTTCACCGGCTAGAAGAGTGCGGGATAATACAACGAAACATACACTGGATAATGTGCTTAAAATTAAAGAAGTGGTTATTAATATTGTAAATTATGAGCTCGTTCAGCAAATGTCTTTGACCAGCACGGAATACGGGGAAAAGGAAAATGAATTTAAAAAAGCAGGGTTAACAATGTTAGAATCGGATTTGGTCAGGCCCTATAGAGTTGCAGAATCTCCTGTTCAATTTGAATGCAAGGTAACAAAAGTTGAACCGCTGGGCGAAGAAGGCGGGGCTGGGAATCTGGTTTTTTCAGAAGTTGTTAAAATGCATTTCTATGAATCAATTTTAGATGAGAATGGCTTAATAGACCAGTTTAAGATAGACCAGGTAGCCCGTATGGGCGGTAATTGGTACAGCAGGGCTAATAAGGGCATGTTTGAAGTTCCAAAACCTCTTTCTGCCATAGGAATTGGAGTTGATAATATACCAAAAGAAATAAGATCACTAAAAATGCTTACCGGGAACGATCTGGGATTATTGGGTAATGTGGATAGGATCCCTGATAAAAATGAGATTGAAGAATTCATAGCTTCAAATGATCAAATCAGGTCAATTGTTAAAAACAAGGATACAACAGAACTACTAAAAATAACAAGAGAATACTTAGATAACAATAAGATACTTTCGGCATGGAAAGTATTGCTAATAAATATTGAAATAAATGGAAATACAAGGAAAAATTAAAATGATTGGTGAGACTAAAACCTTTGGAAATAATGGTTTTAGAAAAAGAGAGTTGGTTATTACCACAGAAGAACAGTACCCTCAACATATATTGGTAGAATTTGTTCAGGATAAATGCGACTTACTTAATAAGCATAATGTTGGTGAAACAGTAAAAGTCAGCATTAACCTAAGAGGAAGAGAATGGACAAACCCTCAGGGTGAGGTAAAATATTTTAATTCTGTCCAGGGATGGCGAATAGAATCATTACAAACAGATCAAGCTGAAAGCGGAATGCCACCGGTAGCTCCAATAGAGGCATTTGAACCAGCTGAAGAACTAAATGAAGAGGATCATGACGACCTTCCTTTTTAGACAAAAGCATTTTACATCTGTAAAATATTTTTAGGTTGACCAGTAATTCCAAGAACTGCTAAACTTGAAAAAAAAGAATACTGAAATTTACTTATTAACAGAGCGGTTGGAGTTCCCTCCTGCAGAAAATGCTAATTCGGAGGGATTATTGGCCATTGGGGGCGATTTATCTCCGCAACGATTATTGCTCGCATATAGATCGGGTATATTCCCCTGGTTCAATGATGATTCTTTGATTTTATGGTGGAGTCCGAATCCAAGGATGGTCCTATTCCCCGGGAAAATAAAGATTTCTAAAAGTATGCGACAAATTATGTCGGGTACGCGGTTTACTTTAACCAGGAATAAATGCTTTAAGGAAGTTCTGGAAGCCTGTGCCCAAATAGAGAGAGCAGGGCAGGATGGCACATGGATTACTTCTAACATGAAAGAGGCCTATCTGAAGCTTCATGATCTGCGTATTGCCATTTCTTACGAGGTTTGGGAAGATAATAAACTGGTTGGAGGCCTTTATGGCATTGATCTGGGGCATGTATTTTGTGGTGAAAGTATGTTCTCTAAGGTGTCAAATGCATCTAAATTTGCATTTATAAAATTAGCCCGGGACCTGGAAAGACTTAATTATAAATTCATTGATTGCCAATTATACACAGAACATTTGGAAAGTTTGGGGGCAGAGGAGATCCCGAGAAAGAAATTTTTGGAATTGTTACAGGCTGAAGTTTAGGGAAGAAAGCAATAATGTTCTATGTAGAATGGTCTCTGTAAAATTCAGCAATCTATATTCAAGCCCAAATTGCAATTTGGTTTTAGAGCTTAATAACCAACCAAAATTCGCTGTAAAACGTTGTTCGTAAATTGGCTTTAAATCCTTACCTACATTCAGCAGTGTTTCGGCATTTCCAATAAAATAACTTTCTCCTACATCTAAATTCTGTCCTTCGAGGGGCAGGTCTAATGTAAATCTATATCTGAATCGATGAATGGTTAGTAGTGATGTAATTCTTTGTTCGGCCCTAAATCTATGGCCATAGCGAACAATATGTGATCTGGATATAATGTTGTATTGTTCAGTTATTCGAAATTCATTTATACTTTCCCGTTCAAATAGTTCAGAATATCTGAATAATATTCCCAGGCTCAAACTTTGATTACCACCTATTTTGAAATTTGAAAAATGACCTATGTCAAACTGAAGTGCATTAAATTCTAATTCTGATGATTCATATATTGTGCTCCTGTTGGCAACGGTCCAGTTGTGCGAATACATTTTGGAAAGGTTGTAATTCAGAGATAAACGGGGCTCTGCATAGGTAGTGAAATTTTCCTGACCTCTGATAAAAACAGAAAATAGGAGTAAGCCAATTAAAAGTTTGTAATTATTAATAGAGTACATGATCATAGTTGGCCGGAAGAGATTCCCTCATTTTAATAAAACCTCCGTCCGCTCCGAACAGTATTTCAAAGTCTGCATGTTCCTCCTGTATTTTACCCCATACCATTAATTCATAATTTAAGGAAGGAATCAAAAGATTTTGGAATGCATTGTTTAAAGTAGATTCTGCTGTTTCACCACGGGTAATAGGGTATTGTTGCTGAATCTTTCTAATTTTATATTTATTAAACTTTTCTTTGAGAAACTTTGTGATTTGTGACCACGAATCCTCGGGGACGTCTACTTCTTTGATTAGAATTTCAATATCCTCAAGTTTGCCAGATTCATCAAATTCAACACTGTAGTGCAGTTTATCTTTTTTAAACTTCGCCTCATAAGTAATTTTTGTAGTATCCGTTTCTTTATAAAAACGAATTTTCTTGGCATCCTGCAGTTTCTCCTGGATGAAATCATGGGCTGCATCGGGGAATTGATTTTTTTTAATTCTATGTTCGCGCTCAACTTTTACCTGAGAAAGGCTTGTTGAATATTGCAATAAAGCTATAATTACCAATAATAAAAACCTATACCTGTTCATATCTAAAACAATTTAATTCGTGATCATTGACCATCCCTGTTGCCTGCATATGGGCATAAACCACCGTGCTTCCAACAAACTTGAACCCGCGTTTCTTCAGATCCTTGCTTAAAGTATCCGAAAGTGATGTTTTTGACGGGGCATCCCTGTAATCTGCAAAACTATTTTTTATGGGTTTACCATTTACAAAACCCCAGATATAGTCGCTAAAACTCCCAAATTCTTTCTGTACTTCAATAAAAGCCCTGGCATTTGAAACTGTAGCCCTAATTTTAAGTTTATTTCGAATGATACCTGAATCCTTTAGCAAAGCGTCAATTTCAGATTGATTATAGGCCGCAATTTTCCTGTAATCAAAATTGTCAAAAGCTCTTCTGAAATTTTCCCGTTTCTTTAATACGGTAAGCCAGCTCAACCCGGCCTGAAAAGTTTCCAATACCAGGAATTCAAATAAGGTAGCATCATCTTTTACAGGAACACCCCACTCTTCATCATGATAGGCTTCGTATAAATCATTGCCCAGACACCAACCACATTTATGCACTTCCATAAACACAATCTTTTATATAAAGATATAGCATTAATCGGAATGGAATTTATTAGGAGTTAATATTTGTACGCTATCCTCAGAGATAAAAAATAGTAATACTTTCGTTAAAAAATAGTTAAACTATTATAACATGATAGTAATACTATTATATTTGCGCAATATTTAAATAAAAGTATATGGAAAGATTATTCCAGTCTGTTCGGATTACAATTAATGATAAACTATATGTAAAGGACCCGGAGTCCTCAAACCTGGGTAAACGAATTGTTGAAGAAAGTATTTTTATGATCAATGATTTTGGTTTCGAGAGTTTTACATTTAAAAAGCTAGGTCAAAAAATCGGATCTAATGAAAGTTCTATATACCGCTATTTTGAAAACAAACATAAACTTTTGCTTTATCTGGCTTCATGGTATTGGGGTTGGCTTGAATATCAGTTGGTTTTTGCAACAAACAGTATCCCGGAAGCTAATTCCAAACTGGAAAGAGCCATTGAAATTGTGACGCAAGCCACCGAGATTGACTTGGCTTTTACCCACATTAATGAAGTTCTACTGAATAAAATTGTAATCAATGAGTATTCCAAATCTTATCTGACTAAAGAAGTAGATCAGGAAAACAAGGACGGTTATTTCGTAATATACAAACGACTGGTTAATAGAATGAGCCTTATGATAAATGAGGTTAATCCGGATTATCCTTATTCCTCAAGTCTGGCCAGTACTATTATAGAGGGGGCTTTGCATCAGTATTTTTTAATGGATCATTTTTCTTCTTTAACAAGTTGCAATAAGAAAATAACCCCCACGGAATATTTTAAACACCTCACATTTAATACCTTAAATATTAAAAAAAATGGCTAAAAATATTCTTAGTGCCTGGCAGCGTTTATTAGGATTGCTAAAGCTGGATAAGAGAGATATTCTCCAGGTTTTTTACTACGCAATTTTTGCGGGAATTGTTAATTTGTCTCTTCCCCTGGGAATACAGGCTATAATTAACCTTATACAGGGTGCGCAGGTTAGTACTTCCTGGATTATTTTGGTAATACTTGTAACCTTGGCAGTAGCTTTTGTAGGAGTCCTGCAATTAATGCAAATAAGGATCATTGAAAATGTTCAGCAAAAAATATTTACTAGATCAGCATTTGAGTTTGCCTATAGGTTCCCGAAAATAAAGATGAACCAATTGCTGAATTTCTATCCTCCGGAGTTAGCGAATCGTTTTTTTGACACCCTCAATGTTCAAAAGGGGCTTTCTAAAATATTAATTGATTTCCCTGCCGCTTTACTTCAAATAATACTTGGATTATTATTGCTTTCATTTTATCATCCCTTCTTTATTATTTATGGGATTCTGCTATTACTACTTATTTATATAGTATTCAAATTTACTGCACAACGCGGGATGGAGACTAGTTTGGACGAATCAAAAAATAAATACAAAGTTGCCCATTGGATACAGGAAGTGGCGCGCTCCATAATTAGTTTTAAGCTGTCTGGTAAGACCAATTTAGCTATGAATAAAACGGACGCACTGGTGTCTGATTATCTTAGTGCGAGGGAAAGTCACTTTAAAATATTAGTGATCCAGTTTATTCAAATGATTGGCTTTAAAGTGTTGGTAACATTGGGCTTATTGCTTATAGGGGGGATTCTTGTACTTAATCAGGAGATGAATATTGGGCAGTTTGTTGCGGCAGAAATTATCATATTATTGGTAATAAGTTCAGTGGAAAAACTGATATTGGGTTTGGAGACATTTTATGATTTACTAACCTCACTTGAAAAGTTAGGTCAGGTAGTAGACAAAGAATTGGAGCCACAGCAAGGTGAAAAACCATTTAAGGATGATGAAAGTTTTGTAGTTGAATTAGACAATGTAAGATACAATGTTCCAGGACGAAGCAAACATATCATTGATTCTGTTTCCTTGAATATTACACCTAAATGCGCCATATTAATACGCGGTGGCAGTGGATCCGGTAAATCTACATTACTTCGGCTGATAGCGGGTATAATTGAGCCCGATCAAGGTGATATTTTTGTTAATAATGTTTCTTTAAAATCAATTAATTTAAATTATTACCGCTCACATTTAGGCCAGTCTCTTACAGAGGAGTCCCCTTTTGAAGGAAGTATACTCGAAAATATCACTTTTGGGGATACAGATATATCCGATCAAGATGTTTACTGGGCTCTTGAAAAAACCGGATTAACGCAATTTGTCAAGGAGCAACCTAAAGGAATCAAAACCATGTTATATCCCGAAGGACAACAAATACCCTATGTAATCACAAAGAAAATTGTTCTGGCGCGAAGTATTGTCAGAAAACCAAGGTTGCTTATTCTTAAAGACCCCTTAGATCAGTTTGGAATTGAGGAAACTAAGGAAATCATGAATTTTCTCTCTGGTAAAGACCGGCCGTGGGCATTGGTTGTAGTTAGTCAGAATGACGAATGGGTAAACCATTGTACAAGAATAATCACAATGGACAAAGGCAAAATAATTAGTGAAAGTTAAAAGACATGCTAAATATATCTCCAAATAGATTAAATCAAAAGGTGAACTTATTACAATTTAGTTCTGCCAGGGAAGTTTTTCATACGCGTCATTATAAGCATTTTAATCGCTTCCTTTTGATATTCGCATTCACGGGTATAATTATTCTTTTTTTGCCCTGGACACAAAATGTCTCTGGTACGGGTTATCTAACTACCCTAAAGCCAGATCAGCGGCCGCAGACCATTCAGTCGCCTATTCCCGGTAGAATTGAGAAATGGTATGTGCAGGAAGGGGATTATGTGAAAAAAGGCGATACTATTTTATTTATTTCAGAAACGAAAAATGAGTACTTCGATCCTAATTTGGTAGAAAGAACGGGGCAACAAATAGTTGCAAAGTCAAATGCGGTAACTTCTTATGAAGGTAAAGTCAAAGCCCTTAATAATCAGATAAGTGCTTTAAATAACGAACGGAAACTGAAATATCAACAGGCAGAGAATAAATTGATTCAGGCAAAATTGAAGGTTCAAAGTGACAGCATTGACCTGGAGGCCGCCAAAACTAACATCAGTATTGCTGAAAGGCAATATAACAGGGTAGTACAATTGCAGAAAGAAGGATTAAAGGCCGTAACAGATGTAGAGGAGAAAAGGTTGAAGTTGCAGGAAACCCAGGCTAAACTAATCTCGCAGGAGAATAAATTACTTGCTTCAAAAAATGAGGTTATAAATGCCCAGGTAGAAATAAGCAGAGTTAATGCGGCGTATACAGATAAAATATCCAAAGCGCAAAGCGATATGTATACGGCACAATCCAATCAATTTGATTCTGAAGCTCAGGTAACAAAGCTGGAAAATGAGTTTACAAATTATAGTATGCGTAATGAAATGTATTACGTAAGGGCACCGCAAAATGGTTATATCAATAAAGCCATTAAAGGCGGTGTAGGTGAAACATTCAAAGAAGGAGAGCGCTTGGTAGGAATTATGCCTGCGGACTATGATTTGGCAGTTGAGACTTATGTTGAGCCTATAGATCTTCCGCTAATGCATTTGGGCGAAGAGGTGCGCATTCAATTTGATGGCTGGCCAGCTATTGTTTTTAGCGGATGGCCTAATGCCTCTTATGGTACTTATGGAGGAAAGGTAGTAGCCATTGAAACTTTTATTAGTGACAATGGAAAATACAGAATTCTATTAGCACCTGATCCAAATGACCATGAATGGCCAAAGGATTTAAGAGTTGGTTCCGGAGCCTATACTATAGCCCTTTTAGAGGACGTGCCGATTTGGTTTGAATTGTGGCGACAGCTAAATGGTTTCCCTCCTAATTACTATCAGCCGAATGGGGAAATGTCTAAATCTGAGAAAAAGTAATATGAAAAAGCATTGGTTTTTACTTATTCTTTTCGTTTCACTTTCATTAAACGCTCAGGGGAACGACACCCTAGTTTTAAGCTTTTACGAGTTCTTAGGATATGTAAAAAAATATCATCCTATTGCTCGTCAGGCCGAATTACAAATTGGTATTGGGCAAGCAAATCTAATGCGCTCAAGAGGTGGATTTGATCCAAAAATTGAAGTAGATTACGAAAGAAAGCAGTTTAAGGGTGTTGAGTATTATGACCGTTTTAACGCTACCTTCAAAGTCCCTACCTGGTATGGGATAGAATTGAAAGGTAACTTTCAGCAGGATGATGGAGAGTTTCTAAATCCGGATGAATCATTGCCAGAGGACGGATTGTTTAGTGCGGGAATCTCTGTTTCAGTGCTTCAGGGAATATGGATCAATGAAAGAATGGCAACCTTAAAACGAGCCAAATATTTTAAAGAACAGACCCTGGCAGATAGAGATTTATTAGTTAATGAGATTCTATATAAAGCGTCAGTAGCCTATTTCCATTGGTTACAGGCATACAGAAACAAAACGGTTTATGAGAATTTTGTTGGTAATGCCGGTTCTAGATTGGAAGGAATTAAGCGTAGTGCGGAAGCAGGTGATATTGCATCAATAGATGTTGTGGAAGCCAAAATTGCATTACAGGACAGGCAACTTCGTCTCGAACAAGCCATGGTTGAGTTGACCAATACGACTTTGGAGCTTTCGAATTATTTATGGATCGAAAATAATATTCCAATAGAGTTGCAGCCAAATGTCATTCCAAATATCGACATAAATAAGGAGGTGGATATTACGCTGGAAATCATGGGAAAACCGTTAGATAGTTTTTCATTGGAAAACCATCCTAAGATTAAGTCTTTAGGGTTTAAATTGGCCGGCCTGGAGGTAGATAAGAGGTTAAAAGCCAATAAATTATTGCCAAAAATTGATATTGAGTATAACTTCCTTACAGAAACCCCGGGCACTCTGAGTTCTTATGATTCACAGCAATATAAAGGAGGTGTTAACTTCCTGTTCCCATTATTTTTAAGAAAGGAAAGAGGAGATCTGAAATTAGCAAAGTTTAAACTAAACGATACTCAATTTGAATTGGACAATGCTGAAATAGAAATTCAAAATAAAGTTTTGGCAACCTATAATGCTTTGGATTCTTATCAGATACAGAATTCACTTATTGAGGATATTGTTAGTGACTATAATAAACTATTGGCAGCAGAAGAAAGAAAATTCGATTTCGGAGAAAGTTCCTTGTTTTTAATAATTAGCAGGGAAAATAGACTCATTGATTCCGAACTCAAGCAAAATGAAGTTCAAAACAAATACCTGAGTGCCAAGGCTAAATTATTTAGAAGCCTGGCAATTAATCCGGAAAATCTTTAGAAACCAAAATTTTAAAAACCAGTTTGAAAATGCCTCATACCAAGCTTATGCCAACTTTACCTAAATTGATCATTCAGGATACTTTTTTTATCTCCACAGGCATTTTATCTGCTGCATTTGGGTTAGAAAGTTTTTTACTCCCAAATAAATTCATAGATGGGGGCGTAACAGGGATATCACTTTTAATAACAGAAACTACAATACTCCCTTTGTATTCCTTGATTATTCTTGTGAATTTACCTTTTCTATTATTGGGATTTAAAGTTATAGGAAAAAATTTTGCGATTAAAACTACCATTGCCATCCTCGGCCTTTCCTTAACGCTTGCATTGATAGAGTTTCCGGAGATAACAAAAGACAAACTTTTAGTTTCCGTTTTTGGCGGATTTTTTTTAGGAGCTGGTATTGGTCTTTCAATTAGAGGAGGAGGCGTTCTGGACGGAACGGAAGTACTTGCTCTTTATTTGAGCAAAAGACTGGGAACTAAAATCGGAGATGTTATGATTGCCATTAATCTAATCATTTTTCTCGCCGCGGCTTATATGCTATCAATAGAATCAGCATTATATTCTATGCTTACTTATCTGGCCGCTTCCAAAACTCTTGATTTTGTTGTGGATGGGATAGAGGAATATACAGGAGTAACTATTATATCTGAGGCAAGTGAAAGAATTCGGATGATGATTACTAATAAACTTGGAAGAGGGCTGACAATTTACAACGCCCGTGGTGGTTATCAAAAAAATGGAATGCACAATAACTATGAAGTCATCTATACGGTAATTACAAGATTAGAAATCAACAAATTAAACAACGAAATATTAAAGATAGACCCTGATGCATTTGTGGTTATGAATAGTATAAATGATACAAGGGGTGGAATGATCAAGAAACGGGCAATTTAGCCGAAAGTTGGGGTAGTAATGCTGCTCCCTTAATTCCTGTAATGAATAAGGTTATAAAGCATCTGCTGAAATTATTTTCAAAGTTGCATTGAGAGATGAAACCCCGGAGCTTATTAATCTGTTTCTAACCAATGGTGCCATGCCTGTTCCCATGCTAATAATGTTGGATAAACGAAGTTAGGAAGGTTATTAATTCCTGAGGTCCAAGACCTGACAGGGCAACTGAAATGGTTGGGGATTATGAAAAGAACCTGTGGAACTCACACCCCGGTTTACGCAGGATTTACAACATTGGTATGATAAGCACGAAGGGTAACTAAATTGTATTGGATGGCCTATAGGGTTTACTTACTTTGGAATAGGTAGGTAATTGTTCCCTTCTGGCTATCTCTTGTTGCGGAACTGAATTTAGCTTTTAGCGCATAGGAAATAGCATTTTCAACAAGGCAACCATTAGAAGTATTTGAACTTTTTTCGTTATAACTGGCGTCAACAACATTACCCGAGGCGTCTACTTCAATGTTAACAACCACTTTCCCTCCTTCTATGCATGTATAGATAGGTGGGGGGAGCAAATAATTAGTGCGATCGATTAAGGAAAAAGAAATAGAGGTTTTCCTTTTTTCAAGCTTATTCGTGAATTCTTTTTTCTTAGCTTCAGCTTCCTCTAATTGTTGTTTTTTTTCCTCTCTTTTTTTAACGAGGTCTTTAAGGCTCGCGGCATACCCTGAATCTGAATTCAAATATTCCTGGAATTCATCCTCATTCATGGAGGCTTCTTTTTCTTCTAATAGTTCTTCAAGTGTTTTAAGTGGTTCAGGTTCTTCAAAACTGGATTTGGCTGTTTCGTTAAAAGCCATATGACTTTTTATGGGATCTGCATTTGCCAGTTCTTCCTGCCTCTCCAACTCTTCAATTATTTTTTCAAGCTCCTCGTCGGCCAGGCTTAATTCTATTGTATACTCTTCCTGCTCCTCTGATCCAAGGTGAATATTAAAAAGTAATAAAATCACGATAGAAAGGGAGAAGAAAGTAATTATAAGAGAAAGCTGACTTCTATTCAGGTCCATATTTGTATAACCACCTTTTTAAAAATATATTTCACTCATTAGCTTATTTTAAAGAGGTTAAATATCTATATTTTCCTTAAAATATGCCGGTGTTACCGCATTATCTACGTTGTATTCACCTATTTTGGTTCTTCTTAGGGATGATAAGTATCCTCCGGAATTCAATGCTTTTCCAAAATCATGGGCGATAGATCGAATATAAGTTCCTTTGCTGCATTGTATCCTGAAATGTATATCCGGCATATTTATTTGCAATATTTCAAATGCAAAAATTTCAACGGACCGTGCCTTTAGCTCCAGCTCCTTGCCTTCTCTTGCATATTCATACAGGCGCTTTCCGTCTTTTTTTAAAGCTGAAAAAACAGGAGGTTTTTGGGCAATCTTGCCTAGAAATGAAGTTCTTGCCTTATGAATCAGTTCTTCGGTGATGTGCTCAGTTGGATATAAAGTATCTATTTCAGTCTCCAAATCATAAGAAGGAGTGGAGCTACCCAATGTGATAGTACCCTCATAAACTTTTGGCATTCCTTGAAATTCATGAATTCGCTTTGTGAATTTCCCGACACAAATTAATAAGAGTCCGCTGGCAAGAGGGTCTAATGTCCCGGCATGACCCACTTTAATCTTTTTTAACTGGTATCTTTTTCTAATTGCCCACTTTATAGCGTTAACGGCCTGAAAAGATGACCATTTTAAAGGTTTATCTATTAGAATAAGTTGCCCCTCCAAAAAATCTTGCTCCGTTTTCAAGACATTAATTTAAATGAAAAGATACATAAATAATGAACTTAACCCCAAAGACCAAAACCAATAGCAATGAATCCAACAACAAAACAGTAGATGGCAAAGTAAGTCAGCTTACTTTTTTTCACGAGCTGAATCATCCAGGTACAGGCGGCTAAACCGGCTATGAAAGCGGCCACAAAGCCAGCTCCCATGGCAAGTGTCTGTTCACTTTCAAATTGAAGTTCTCCCCCAATAATATCTTTGGCCATTTTACCTATTATAAGGGGTACAACCATTAAAAATGAGAATCTGGCAGCTCTGGTCTTATCTACACCCAATAATACGGATGTGGAAATAGTGGCCCCGCTTCTGGAAATACCCGGTAAAATTGCAATAGCCTGTGAAATTCCTATAATAAATGCATTTAGAAAGGTAACTTTCTTTTCGGTTTCCCGGGCCTTATCTGCTAAGTAAAGCAGTAATGCCGTTATGGTGAGCATATATCCAACAAACGCTACATTACCGCCAAAAAGGCCTTCCAGCTCTTCTTCAAAGACAAGGCCAACAACAGCCGCAGGAATCATGGAGACAATTATTTTTAATGAAAAAAGGGTTTCTTCATTGTATCTAAATTGAAATAATCCTCTGAAAATTGTCCAAACATCTTTTCTAAAGACAACAATGGTACTCAGGGCTGTGGCAAAATGCAATACAACGGTAAACAAAAGACTTTCTTCAGGAATAGAGTTATCACCTAAAATTGCCTTTCCCAATTCCAGATGGCCACTGGAAGAAACGGGTAAAAATTCTGTTAATCCCTGTACTATGCCAAGGATAATTGCGTCTATGATTTCCAATTAGTTATTTTTCGACTTATGAGGATTTAATAGGATGGCATATATCTCTATCCCTAAACCAATAAGGACCAGTGTTGGCGCCAACCGAATTCTTCTGAAGCTGTAAATATCCGGATTAAATACATTAGGGTCATCACTTCCACCTCCGCTCATTAAAATAAAACCAAGAGCTATGCACGCAAGCCCTATAAACATAAAGAAATAATTTTTTTTCTGGAAGATAAATTCGGCCTTCGGGACCTGGGTTTGTTTGTTTTTTTGCTTTTGACTCATGCTGCAAATTTAATAATATAAATCATCTGTTCTGAGATTAAGAAAACGCTGTGTCGCAAAATAGGTGCTAATTAATGAAATAAGTACACCTAAAACAAAAACGCCAACGAAAAGGATGCTTAATATCATAATGTCCTGTAAAAGATTTAATTCCGGGAAATTCATATTTACATAATAAAGTACAGTACCCAGGGCTATCAGTGCTAATAAGGAACCCAGCATTCCTAATTTAATGTTTGTCCAAATAAATGGCCTTCTGATAAACCTTTTTGTAGCACCCACCATTTGCATAGTTTTAATAATAAACCTTTTAGAATATATAGATAAGCGGATTGAACTATTAATTAATAAAACGGCGATTAGTGTAAAAACAGCGCTTGCTACCAATATCCAGAAACTGATTCGTTTTACATTTTCCGTAAGCAAAGCAATAAGTGGCCTATCATAGCTTACTTCTTCCACATAGTCCCTTTTGGCTATTTCTTCTGCAATTTCCGCTACTTGATTTGTTGATACAAAATCTGCTTTTAAAGTAACATCAATTGAATTTTTAAGAGGATTATAACCCAAAAAATCCAGGAAGTTTTCACCAATTTCGGCACTGTGCACTTCAGCGGCTTCTTCTTTGGAGACATATTCTGCAGATTTGGTATAATCTGCCATTACCAGGCTTTTCTGTAATTGATCTACCTCAACTTCTTTGGCATTGTCTTTTAAGAAAACGGATATTTTTATTTGTTCTTTAAAATGATCCGCCAACTTTTTGGTATTTAGCACTAATAGGCCTAAAACACCTAATAAAAATAATACAAGCCCAATACTCAAAACCACCGAAAAGTAGGAAGAGATCAACTTGCGTTTTTGATAGAGTTCAAAAGATTTGCTCATAGCGGGATATGAATACGTAAAAATAGGAAAGTAAATTGAATAAACTTATTTTTGCGCGGTATCGGTTATAAACAAAAATTATGAGCTATAATTTTAGGGAGATTGAGGCCAAATGGCAAAGATATTGGGCGGAAAAAAGCACATTCAAAGCAATTGATGGTTCTGAGAAGGAGAAGTATTACGTATTGGATATGTTTCCCTACCCATCAGGTGCCGGACTTCATGTAGGACACCCTTTGGGTTATATTGCCAGCGATATTTATGCCCGATATAAAAGACATAAGGGATTTAATGTGTTGCATCCCATGGGATATGATTCTTTTGGTCTGCCTGCAGAACAATATGCCATACAGACCGGACAGCACCCATCTGTTACTACAGAGACCAATATAGCGAGATACAGAGAGCAATTGGATAAACTGGGATTCTCTTTTGACTGGAATAGGGAAGTCCGCACCTCTGACCCGAAATATTACAAGTGGACGCAATGGATATTTATTCAGCTTTTTAATTCCTGGTATGACAAAAGCAAGGATAAAGCAGAAGAAATAGAGCAGCTTATAGAGATTTTTAAGAAAGAGGGGAATGTGAATATCAAGGCAGCTTGTGACGAAGACACCCCTGTATTTACTGCTGCAGAATGGAATAAACTGAATGAAAAAAAGCAGGAAGAACTGTTATTGAAGTACAGATTAACTTATTTAGCAGACACGGTGGTTAACTGGTGTCCTGCTCTGGGAACAGTACTTGCTAATGACGAGATAGTTAATGGTGTTTCCGAGCGTGGAGGACATCCGGTTGTAAGGAAAAAAATGACCCAATGGAGCATGCGTATTACTGCATATGCACAGCGACTCATCGATGATTTACAAAAAGTTGATTGGCCTCAGTCTTTGAAAGATGCCCAGGCAAATTGGATTGGTAGGTCCGTGGGAGCTTCAGTTACATTCAATACTATGCCTTCCGTAGACAACCAAAGTTCCTATCCTATTGAGGTTTTCACAACACGTCCGGATACGATTTTTGGTGTAAGTTTCATGACTCTCGCTCCGGAACACGAGTTGGTGTCGAAAATTACTACACAGGAACAAAAAGAGGAAGTTGAAAGCTATGTTCAAATCACTTCCAAAAGATCCGAACGAGATAGGCTGGCAGATGTTAAGAGTATCACGGGTGCATTTACAGGTGCATATGCCGAACACCCTTTTACAGGGGAATCAATACCAATATGGATCGGGGATTATGTTTTAGCGGGTTATGGTACCGGAGCCGTAATGTCCGTTCCAGCCGGAGACCAGCGCGATTATGATTTTGCAAAACATTTTAATATTCCTGTTCCAAACATATTTGAAGGTATTGATATTTCTGAGGAGGCCTTTGCAAATAAAGAATTAACTGTAATTACTAATTCCGGGTTTTTAAACGGATTGGATTTTAAGGAAGCTACCAAAAAAGTGATTTCCGAACTAGAAAAAATTGGCAGCGGACAAGGGAAAGTAAATTACCGCCTTAGAGATGCTGTTTTTAGTCGCCAGCGTTATTGGGGAGAACCTTTTCCGGTTTATTATGTTGATGGAATCCCAAAAATGATTAGCGAGGAAAATCTACCCTTAACATTACCGGAAGTTGAAAAATATTTACCTACAGATACTGGAGAACCCCCTTTAGGGAATGCTTCGGTTTGGTCCTGGGATATAAAACAATGTAAAGTTGTAGATAATAATTTAATAGATAACAAGACTGTTTTTCCCTTAGAACTTAATACTATGCCCGGATGGGCAGGAAGTTCCCAATATTTTAACCGGTACATGGACCCGGAAAACAATAAGGAAATCTTCTCACAGGAAGCAATTAACTACTGGCAACAGGTAAATCTCTATATAGGGGGTGTTGAACATGCCACCGGACATCTGTTATACTCCCGTTTTTGGCAGAAATTTATGTTTGATAAGGGATTGGTTCCTTATGAAGAATATGCCAGAAAATTAATAAATCAGGGGATGATCCTTGGAACCAGCGCCTTTGTTTATAGAGAAGAAGGTACGAATAAGTTGATTTCCAAAGGATTGATAAATGGACTTAAAGTTACTCCATTACATGCCGATGTTTCTTTAGTTAGCTCATCTGATGAATTGGATATTGCGGCATTCCAAAAATGGAGACCTGAGTTCAAGGATGCCGAATTTGTTTTGGAGAACGGAAAGTATATTGTTGGACGAGAAGTTGAAAAAATGTCCAAGTCCAAATATAATGTGGTGAACCCTGATGAAATATGCGAAGAATTTGGTGCAGATGCACTGCGCATGTATGAAATGTTTCTTGGGCCGCTTGAACAGGCTAAACCATGGAATACTGCAGGTATCTCAGGGGTATATGCTTTTCTGAAAAAACTATGGAGGCTATATCATTCTGGTTCAGAGGGTAGTTTTCATGTTTCAGAAGAGTTGCCTGCTAAAGAAGCACTAAAAACACTTCATAAAACAATAAAGAAAGTGGAGGAGGATATAGAGCAATTTTCTTTCAATACTTCGGTAGCAACCTTTATGATTTGTGTAAATGAACTTTCCGCGCAAAAGTGCAGCAATAAATCTATTCTGGAGCCCCTCGCAATTTTGGTTTCGCCATATGCCCCCCATATTGCTGAAGAACTTTGGGAAAAACTAGGACATAAAGAATCTATTTCAACGGAGCCATTTCCAAAATTTGAAGCTGATTATCTTATAGAAAACAGCAAAGAATATCCGATTTCATTTAACGGTAAAATGCGTTTCACGATTGAGCTTCCTTTGGATATGGGAAAAGAAGAAATAGAATCAGCCGTTCTGGCTCATGAAAAAACAAAGGCTCAACTTCAGGGGCGTACCCCTAAAAAAGTAATTGTGGTTCCCGGCAAAATTGTAAATATCGTAGGTTAATTCTTGTCCATCATTCAAAATAGCCAAAATTTCCGTCTTGAAGTATTACGAGATTAAGAGGAGTAATTGTAAGGAATTTTACACGCTGGCATAAAACGATAGTCACCAGCATATTTTGATATAAATTAGAACACACCCCCTCTATTTTAGTAAATAAGCGTTCAAAAAACTAATATTTTAAAAATATACCCCCTCTAAAATAGAGGCTAACCATTAAAAAATGTTATAATTAGGGAATTTACCCTACATTTTATCGATTTTATTTCATTTTCAAGGATTATTGTTACATTTTTGAACTGAACATAAAATTCTATCACAATGATAATAGGGGTACCTAAAGAAATCAAGAACAACGAAAGCAGGGTTGGAATGACCCCCGCCGGAGTATTTGAACTAGTTAAAAACAATCATACAGTTTACATTCAGTCTGGTGCCGGTGAAGGAAGCGGATTTTTTGACGAGGACTATAAACAAGCCGGTGCAATGATATTAGATACTATTGGGCAGGTTTATGCCATGGCTGAAATGATTGTCAAAGTGAAGGAACCCATTGAAGAGGAGTACAATTATATCCAAAAAGGACAGCTGGTTTTTACATATTTTCATTTCGCTTCCAGTGAGTCTTTAACCAGGACCATGATAGATAGCAAAGCAGTGTGCATTGCATATGAAACTGTTGAAGATGAAGATGGAACACTGCCTTTATTAACTCCAATGTCCGAAGTTGCAGGGAGGATGGCAATACAACAAGGTGCAAAATACCTGGAGAAACCCGTCAGAGGAAGGGGGGTTTTATTGGGAGGTGTTCCCGGGGTTGCGCCGGGACGGGTTCTTGTACTTGGGGCCGGGGTTGTTGGAACGCAGGCTGCAAAAATGGCAGCCGGCCTTGGTGCACATGTTACAATTTTGGATGTAAATATGAAGAGGCTTCGATATATAAATGATGTAATGCCCAGCCATGTAGTAACTGAGTTTTCTAATGAATTCAATATAAGAAAGCATATAAAAACGCATGACTTAATTATAGGCGGAGTTCTGTTGAAAGGCTCAAAGGCTCCTAAGCTCATTACCAGAGATATGTTAGGAGACATGCGCAAAGGAACTGTAATTGTTGATGTTGCTGTAGATCAAGGCGGGTGTGTAGAGACAACAAGACCAACTACACATGAAGACCCCATTTATATAATCAATGATGTGGTTCATTATTCCGTAGCTAATATGCCCGGAGCGGTGCCTCATACATCTACCATGGCTCTTACAAATGTTACATTACCATACGTCCTTAAACTTGCAAATTTGGGCTGGGAAATGGCCTGTGAAGTAGATTCTTCTTTGCAGAGAGGCCTGAATATTGTACATGGAGAAGTAGTGTATAAGGAGATTTTGGAAGCTTTTAATTGGAATGAGCTTACAGTTTAAATGTACTTTTTGTCAGTAAATAGACCCCGGCTCAATATTGGCCGGGTTTTTGTTATCTAATATTTACTTTTAAATTAGTAAAAAACGAAATTATGACAATGTATTATATATTACTTGGTGCTATAGCCCTGGTGAGCTGGTTGGTAAGTAACAAGCTAAAAAGCAAATTTAAATATTATTCTAAAGTGCATTTACGCAATGGTATGAGCGGTGCGGAAATTGCCGAACAAATGTTAAGTGACCATGGTATAAGGGATGTCAAAGTAGTCTCGACTGCCGGAATGCTTACGGATCATTATAACCCAAAAACCAAAACTGTTAATCTGAGTGAAGGGGTTTACAACCAACGCAATGCAGCCGCAGCGGCTGTTGCAGCTCACGAATGTGGTCATGCTGTACAGCACGCTCAGGCTTACGAGTGGCTTTCAATACGATCTAAATTAGTTCCTGTGGTCAGTGTTACATCGGGGATGTCTACATGGGTAGTCTTTGGAGGGCTTATACTGGCAGCTTCAACCGAGGGACAAGGAGGTCAGTTCGGTTTTTATATTGCCGTGGCAGGACTTATAATGATGGGGTTTGCCACTTTATTTAGTTTTATTACTCTTCCCGTTGAATATGATGCGAGCAACAGAGCTTTGGCATGGTTAAAAAGGAAGAACATTGTTTCGCAGGAAGAATATAAAGGTTCCGAAGATTCCTTAAAATGGGCGGCGAGAACCTACGTTGTTGCAGCAATTGGATCTCTGGCATCTTTGGTATACTGGGGATTCCAGGTTTTCGGTGGAAGAGATTAGGTTCACTGCTTCAATATTGTTGAATTGTTAAATAGTAATTTGGCGGTCTATCTGCTGATCCAGTGATATGAAGGTCTCTGTTCTCGAAACACCCTCAATCTGCTGAATTTTTTTGTTCAACAAATGCATTAAATGTTCATTGTCTTTGCATAAAACTTTTACAAGGATAGACCAATTGCCTGTTGTATAATGGCATTCCAGCACTTCAGGTATTTTTTCTAATTGTTTAACGGCAACAGGATTACTCATAGCCTTATCCAGGAAAATACCTATGTATGCCATGGTTGTATAACCCAAAACTTTTGGGTTCACAATAAACTTGGATCCGGCAATAAGACCTGACTTTTCGAGTTTTCGCAGTCTTTGGTGAATTGCAGCACCGGAAATCCCAATATTTCTCGCAATTTCCAGTATTGGTTTTCTGGCATCCTGCATTAAGTACCTTAGGATTTTTTTATCAATCCCATCAATTTTTATATTTTCATTACCTGATTTCATGAACTGGCTTGCATTTAATATCTAAATATACCAAAAATAGTTTCAAATATTAACCCGCTACGGAATCAGGATTATAACCCAAATAGGGTTTTTTATACTCCTTAAAAACTACGCCATAGGTTGCCAGCTCCTCTAAGATAGGCTCATACACTTCCTTTAAAATAGGAATTTGGACTCCCGGAGTTGTAATTTTTTTATTCAATATCAGTAAGGTAGCAATAGCCACCGGTAAGCCAACTGTTTTGGCCATTGCCGTATGGGTATGATTTTCACCGATCACCACCATATTTGCATCAAGTTGTTGTTTTTTCCCATCTAATTCATATCCGAACTTATGATACATGACAATCATATCTTTATCGTCATGCTCCATCGTCCAGCTGTCTTCCAATATTTTTTGCAGCATTTGCGCGGGAGTAGCATTTTTTATGTGGATAGTTTTTTTTGAATCGAAAAGGCTTAATTCCAGCAGTTTTTCCCACATAATATCATCCTGATCTATTTTGAGATAATGCCTTAGTTTAAGTTCAACCGAGTCGGTTGGTGAATAGGGTAAAAAAAGATTGGTAAATTCCCGGTAGGACATTCCATCAGAATTTTCTATAGTATAGCTATCATCCGTCATGCCCAGTTGAACGAACATGTTCCAGGCTTTGGAGAAACCAACACGTCGCATAGTGCCTCTGTAGAGAGTTAGTGCTTTCTCTAAGCCATAAGCTTCCCTGTATTTCAAAGAATCTCTGTTAGCATATGCTTCAAAGGTCCCATAACCTTCAATCTTCATAAATTCTGTTCTCCTGAATAGTTTATGATAAGGAATATATTTGTATGTGCCCTCCTGTATAAATTTAGCGGCTCCACCTTGACCGGCAATAACAACATTTCTGGGATTCCATGTAAATTTATAATTCCACAGGTTAGTATCACTCTCCGGAGCAACCAGGCCGCCGGTAAACGATTCAAACAATAACATTTTGCCTCCTTTGTCCCTGATTTTGTTTATAAACTGCATTGCACTCATATGATCAATGCCCGGGTCCAGGCCAATTTCATTCATAAATACCAAACCATTTTTTTTGGCAGAAGCGTCTAATTTTTTAATTTCTTCACTTACATATGAGGCAGTAACCATATGTTTTTTTAAGCGAATACAATCTTCAGCAACTTTTATGTGAAAACGGGCCGGGAGCATGGAAATGACAATATCTGAGTTTTTAATAGCCATATCCCTTTCATCATCCTCAAAAATATCTAACCTAATAACTTTGCATGAAGGATTGTTTTTTATTTCATCAGGAACTATTCCGGGATTCAGATCTCCTATAGTTAAAAATAGATTTTCCGAATCTGCTTTTTCCAGCAAGTAATCCAACAAATAGGAGGTGGATTTGCCTGCCCCAATGACTAATATTTTTCGTGACATTTAACTTATTTTCTATACAAACTATTGCGAGGACTAAGGTATCAAATTGTTACATTTACAAGAAATATGGCCATTTAAGTTATGAACAAAACAATTTTCTGTACGGGGGTTTTCTTTGCTGTTTTGGCGGTAATACTGGGTGCATTTGCGGCTCATGGCCTGGATGACCTAATCACTGCAAGCGAAAAAGAGACTTTTAAGACCGGGGTTACGTATCAAATGTATCACGCGCTATTACTACTTATTCTTGGAAGTATAAAAAGTATTCCAGGCAAAGAAAAAAAAGTGGTGTTTTATTTTATTGTTTCGGGGATTATTTTTTTCTCATTTTCAATCTATTTCCTCGCTACGAATAGTCTTACCGGCTTTGATTTTAAAACAATAGGCATTATAACCCCAATCGGGGGCCTGCTATTGATTATTGGCTGGATACTTTTAGGGTATCAGGCATGTAAAAAATTTAAATAACCCGGATTCATCAAATTACTGATTGGCTTGGAAATCAGAAGGTTTTAGCAATAAATACTTAAAATTTAGCCGGGGCCGGGGGGGATATAATTTTGTTTTGGGCTACCCTGCCTTTGTACTCATTAAACATCAAGCCAGCCAAGTTATCAGGCCGGGTGTGCCACATGCTATTACTACCAGTTAAAAAGGTCTCAGTAAATGAGACCTTTTTAATTTAGTTTTTATTTTTTGTTGACACTGGTAATATACTTCTGTAAAGCCATAGTCATGGAAGGTGTTTCCGGAGTAGGGGCCTGGATATCTATTCGCAGGCCAGCATCCGTTGCCGCAACCACAGTTGAATTTCCAAAGACCGCAATCCTCGTGTCTTTTTGCTCGAAGTCCGGAAAATTTTTAAGCAATGATTCTATTCCGGAGGGACTAAAAAATACGAGAACATCATAGTAGACATTTCTTAAATCAGAAAGATCACTTATAACCGTTTTATAAAAAATACCTCGATCCCAATTCACTCCAAGTTCATTCAATGTATTGGGGATGCTAGGTTTTAATACATCAGAAGAAGGCAGTAAATAGGATTCTTCTTTATATTTTTTAAACAAGTGCAGTAATTCACTAAAATTTCTTTTACCTACATAAATTTTACGTTTCCTGTAAACAACATATTTCTGAAGATAATAAGCCACTGCCTCAGATTGGCAAAAGTATTTCATGGTATCGGGTACCTTAAAACGCATTTCTTCCGCTATTCTAAAAAAATGGTCAACAGAATTCCTGCTGGTAAGGATTATAGCCGTATAATTTTTAAGATCTATCTTTTGCTGCCTTACAATCTTGGCTTCTACCCCTTCAACATGTATAAATGGCCTAAAGTCTACCTTTACTTTTTCCTTTTCAATTAACCTTAGGTATGGAGAATTTTCCATTTTTGGTTCTGGTTGTGATACCAAAATCGTTTTTATCTTCATATACCTTGATCTTTTAGATAATTTGCGATGATTACAAAGGGTGCAATTTCGAGTGCGCAAAGGTACAAAATAAAATAGAAAAAGTAACCGGAGATTATTTTTTGATAATTTTTTATAATTGTTATCCAACCAATAATATTTACAACTACAACCAGGAATATGCTGACAAATACAACTATTTTAGAGTCCTTAAACACATAAGTAAGGACAATATTTGCCGCTAACATGATGATACTGCTGAAGTTAAGGTAGGATAGTTTTTTAAAAATGAATTCGGATATTATTTTATTATTATTAAAGATAAAACCACTACCCAGTTGGAGTAATATTTTCCCAAATAAAAATAAAACCAGAAACCCCAGAATAATTGAAAAAACTAAAAAATACAGGTCACTATTTGAATTAGACAAAATATTTGAAGCGTAGTAAATAAAAAGTGAAAAATTTAGTAACTGGAATAGTGTAAAAAAAATGTTGAACCAGTTTATTAGTTTATCCTTTTTATTATACATAAAAATATACTTGTTATTAAAAGGAAGAATCATAAAATTCAGGAACCTGTTATAAAACAAATTCTTTGCAATTACTATACAGAGAATGCTGGAAAAGATAATGATCGTTATCCAGTTTATGTTATGAATTACTCTTTGAACAGGTTCCATTAAGGCAATTTAACGTTTTCCCCGTTTATACCCCAATAAAGTCCGTTTTCAGAAATGCTAATCTTAAAAAAGTAGGCATCATTAATTTTAGGTTCTGGCATTAAAATTTTAAAGCTGGTTGTATCTTTAGATTTCAGTATACTCATATTTTCATGGGAGGGCCTTGCTTCAGATTTTTGTACTTCTCTGAAGTTTTTGTATTTGTTAAGAAAAACTACTCCAAATTCTAATTTGGAGATTTCTATATCGGTTGCGTATGGATTGTATATTTTAAAGTCTAAATATTTGTTTTCCAGCAACTCAACAGGCTCGTCAATAATGGTTCTCAACTTTCGAAAAGATTCAAAATCATCTATATAGATGCCATAGTGCTTATCACCTTTTGCATCGTAATAAGAAATGTCACCCTCATCCATAAACCTTGAGATATAAATGACCTTTTGTCCCTGAACAAGGTTTTCCGACTCGTCTAAAGTAAACTGGTTTTGCCTGTACCTGATATTATTGAGTGAATAGGAGGTATTGCCGGAATAGAAGGAATACATTGGTGCTTTCGTATAGGAATTTTCAAATATTACAGGAATTGATCCTACTTGTGAGCTAATTTCATTTACCCAATCTTTATTTCCATGTGTTTCATAGACAATTGGAAAAAGAGGGGGGTAAATCAACCCTATTCTAAGGAACATTAAAATTACAATGTTTGCCATCCCCAGGATATAAATCCATTTTCGGGTAACCCTATCCTTGAGTATTTGATTGTATACAACTACGATCATGGGTATGCAAATAACAATTAACCATTGTGTTTGTACACGTCTGTTAAAACTGGAAATAAAAAAGAAAGCAATTATTCCATAGATTAAAAACAGAAGAGCTTTATTGAATTTATCATTATTATTTGTTTTTAATAAGGCTCTGTATATCCATGGAAACGTTAATCCGAATATTACCATGAGGTTGATAAAAAACCCCACCGTAAAATCCCCAAATTCATAAGCCCTGTTTGGCCTTTCGAACAAGTGGTACTTAATAGAAATAAAGTCATTATTAATAAGCCATATAAAATGGGGTGTATAACATATCAGTGAAACCAGTACAGAAAGCCAGGCATATTTGTTAAAGACAAGGCGCAGATTAGATGCCAGCACAAATAGTATGACCAGGACAGCATGGTACTTGCTGTACATTAAAGCAGCCATAGCAAGTCCCAAAATAATTGATATCCCTATGGAAGGCGACTTTAAAAATTTCTTGTAAAACAATAAGAATAAAGCAGTAAAAAAAAGTAAAGGTGTATCGGGAAGTGTTAGGAAGCCATAGGCATGGATAAGGGTCATTGAGAAAATCAACACAAAATAATGGCGTATATATTTATTCTTTTCTTTGTTATCAAATAAAAACCAGAGAGCAATATAAGTGCCTGCAGAAAATAGAGTACTTATAAATCTAACTCCAAGCTCTCCACTAAAAAAAAGGCTGCTTATCTTTATCATCAAAGCAACCATAGGCGGATGATCAAAGTAGCCCCATGCCATGTTCTGTGCGTAATACCAATAGTAGGCTTCGTCAAATATCAGCTCAGTAAAATAAGCCTGTAATAGGTTTAGTATAAAAATTAATACCAATAAGTAAAGGAAAATTCTGGGTAGTTTGAGTTTCATTCCGGTTGCCTATTCGGTTCAAAATTACAAATAATAGCACTAATTAATTCCTTTAAAGAAACGATAAAATTACTTTCGTATTTTCTGCCAGACCTTTTAAAGTAGTATTTTTGTTGAAATTGCCAAAAACCAAATGTCAGATAGCCTAGTAATAATTCCAACGTTTAATGAAATTGAAAATATTGAGGCTATCATCCATGAGGTTTTTCAACTTAAAAAGGAATTTGATATCCTTATAGTGGATGACAATTCACCCGATGGTACAGCCAATAAGGTCATTGAATTACAAAAGAAATATCCCTTGCGGTTATTTCTTGAAGTAAGAAAAGAGAAATCTGGTTTGGGAACTGCCTATATTCATGGATTTAAGTGGGCATTGGCAAGAAAATACGAATATATTTTTGAAATGGATGCCGATTTTTCACACAGGCCTTCAGACCTGCAAAGATTATACCGGGCCTGTATAAATGGGGCAGATTTGGCAATTGGATCGCGCTATAAGAAAGGAGTAAATGTGGTTAACTGGCCACTTTATAGAGTCTTGTTGTCCTATGGCGCTTCTTTTTATGTAAAATTAATTACAGGCATGCGAGTTCATGACCCTACAGCAGGCTTTGTCTGTTATAAAAGGAAAGTTTTAGAGGCTATAAACCTTGATACCGTAAAATTTGTTGGATACGCTTTTCAGATAGAAATGAAATTTAGAGCATACCTCAAAAAATTTAAAATTGAAGAAGTCTCCATCATTTTTACAGATCGCGAGAAAGGGAAGTCCAAGATGAGTTCTTCAATTATCTGGGAAGCCGTATTTGGAGTTATCAATATGAAATTTAGAAGTTTATTTACCAAAATTTAAGTTATGGGTAAAACACTCATTAAAAATGCTGTAATCATAAATGAAGGGTTAAGATTTGAGTCAGATATTTTAATTCAAGATGAGATTATCGCAAAAATCGGGAGTAATCTTTCTTCAAAAAACGCAGAAATTCTTGACGCAGGCGGGAAGATTGTTTTACCGGGAATAATAGATGATCAGGTGCATTTTAGAGAGCCCGGGCTTACACACAAAGGGGATATAGAGTCAGAGAGCAGGGCTGCAATTGCAGGTGGAATAACTTCTTATATGGAGCAACCCAATACGAAGCCACAAACAACTACTATTGAAAAACTGGAGCAAAAATTTGAAATAGCTTCAAAGAAATCATATGCCAATTATTCCTTTTTGTTCGGTGGCACCAATGATAATCTGGAGGAAATAAAAAAACTTGATAGGTATGCCTGTTCAGGCATAAAGTTATTTCTGGGGTCTTCTACAGGAAATATGCTGGTGGATGATGAGGAAGTTCTTGAAAAAATATTTAAGAATACAGAACTGGTAATTTCTGTCCATTGCGAAGATGAAAAGACCGTCAGAGAAAACACACAGAAATATAAGGCGATATATGGCGATGATATACCCGTGGAATACCATCCTTTAATTCGAAGTGAGCAAGCTTGTTACCTTTCTTCATCCCGTGCAATTGCCCTTGCAGAGAAAACAGGGGCCAGATTACACGTTTTCCATGTTTCTACCGGAAAAGAAACAGCGCTTTTCAGGAATGACATTCCTTTAGAACAAAAAAAGATTACAGCAGAAGTATGCATTCATCATCTATGGTTTTCCGATAAGGATTATTCAGAGAAGGGAACGTTAATTAAATGGAACCCTGCTGTTAAAACCTCTGCAGACAGAGATAAATTATGGCAGGCTCTGCTGGATGATAGAATTGATGTTGTGGCCACAGACCATGCACCACATACCTTAGAAGAAAAACATAACTCTTATATGAATGCACCCTCCGGAGGTCCTCTTGTGCAGCATGCATTAGCTGCTATGCTGGAGAAAACACTGGACGGAATTATTACTATAGATAAAGTGGTTGAAAAAATGTGCCATAATCCCGCAAAGCTATTTCAAATTGCAAAACGAGGGTTTATAAAAGAGGGTTATTATGCAGATTTGGCTATAGTAGATATGAACTCACCATGGACTGTTGCTAAAAACAATATTTTATATAAATGCGCATGGTCGCCCTTTGATAGTACAAGATTTAGAACAAAAGTCACACAAACTTTTGTAAATGGGCATTTAGCCTATAATAATGGAGAATTTTCGAGTTTCAGAAATGCTAAAAGACTCACTTTTGACAGATAGTTATGCGTAATATTTTCTTATTAATAGTATTTATTGGTACTCTTTTCTCATGTGGAGAGGAGGTCGTAGAAAAGCCTGTTAATCTAATTTCCAAAGACAAAATGATCGATATTCTTTATGATTTGGCCATTATAAATGCAGCTAAGTCTTCGGGGCCCAAGGTTATGGAAAATATGAATTTTGAGCCCATGGATTATATTTATAATAAATATCAAGTTGATAGTGTACAGTTTGTAACCAGTGATTTATATTATGCCTCCTTGCCTTTAGAATATGAGGATATTTATAAGAAATTGGAAAACAGGATTACCGATGAAAAAGAACGTTTTGTCAAATTGGGTGAACGTAAAAAAGACAGCTTAATTGAAATTCAGGAGGAGGAATGAGCCTCCATATACTTTACACATGCATAGTCCACACATGCTTTTATCGGTTCATATTCCATGTTAAGTGCTTCCTGTACTTTTAAATTATCATAAACCTGTGGGTAGCGCAAAGATCTTAGCCCTTGTTTTGTTAATTTCCTTTTTCCGGAGATAAACAATTTTAAAACCCAGTCTATTCTCCAGAAAAATTCTAACTGCCAAAATTTCAATCGAATTTTAGGAGCGGGCCTGTTAAAGCCGTGAGAGATTTTCTCTAAAATACTTTTAAAAGACAAATTTTCCGCCACTGCAATAAAACGTTCATTTTTGATAGGCGAATCCATAAGCTGAACCATTATTTTAACCACATCACCCACTGAAATAAATCCGGTGCCTCCCGGGAAGTAATAGCGCATTCCCCTGGCAACCGATTGAAAAAGTAATCCACTGCCACTTTTCCAATATCCCGGACCAAGGATAACACCAGGATTAACAATTACCATGGAGAGCCCTTCTTGCGCACCCCTCCAGACTTCCATTTCTGCAAAATGTTTTGAAGATGCATAGACATTTGAAAATGCATCATTCCATTCACTTTCTTCATTGATCATTTGGCCTGTTGCAGACTTTCCCAAAGCTCCTATGGAACTTACATAACACAATTTCCTGATCTTCCTGGCAATACTTAGGTTTACAATATTTTCTGTACCCCTTTTATTTATTTTTTGTAATGAATTGAAATCATTTGGATCAAACGAAATAAAGGCTGCACAATGATAGACCGAAGTAACATCTTCAAAGGCCAATTCAAGCGCCGGGATATCATTAATATCAGCTTCTATCCATTGAATTTGCCTAAAAAGTGCTGCGGGATTTTCTTCATAAAAAGAGAATACCTCTTTAACCCTCTGTATATTGCTATTTTTTCGATGAATAGCTTTAACAGAAGCACCTTGCCTGAGCAAATGAAATAAAAGATGAGAACCTACCAGACCGGTTCCTCCCGTAACTAAAATCATGCTGCTAAATTACTCATTTCGGTTGGATATATTTGTTCAATAAGTTAAGCTGCTGGCTATTTCTATTATATTTGCAGCAACTATTTTAAGAGACTGTAAAATGATTTCAAACTTTGTTTCGGAACTAAAATGGCGGGGAATGGTACACGATGCTATGCCCGGAACCGAAGAACATTTACTTACCGGGATGCAATCTGCCTATGTAGGGATAGATCCAACTGCAAATTCGCTTCATATTGGCCATTTGGTGAGTGTAATGATGCTTAGGCACTTTCAGCTTGCCGGCCACAAACCTTATGCGCTGATTGGAGGGGCTACAGGTATGATAGGTGATCCTTCCGGTAAATCGGCGGAGAGAAATTTATTAGATGAAACTACGCTTCGATTGAATCAGGAATCGATAAAGGAACAATTGTCGCGTTTTCTGGATTTTGATAGCCAGGCAGAAAATTCTGCGGTTTTGGTTAACAATTATGATTGGATGAAAGACTTTACTTTCCTGGATTTTATTCGTGATGTTGGGAAACATATTACGGTAAATTATATGATGGCCAAAGAATCTGTCAGGAAGAGACTGTCGCCAGATGAAAAGGAGGGTATGTCTTTTACGGAATTTACATATCAGCTGGTTCAGGGGTATGATTTTTTATATCTGTTTCAGAATTATAATTGTACACTACAGATGGGAGGGAGTGACCAGTGGGGTAATATAACTACAGGCACGGAGCTTATTCGGAGGATTGGAGGGGGTAAAGGATATGCACTGACCTGCCCGCTTATTACCAAAGCCGATGGAACTAAATTTGGAAAAACAGAAGGTGGAAATATATGGTTAGACGCCCATAGAACTTCGCCCTATAAATTTTATCAGTATTGGCTGAATACATCGGATGAGGATGCTGAAAAATACATTAAAATCTTTACATTTCTGTCTAAAGATGAAATAGACAATTTGATTATTGAGCATTCCAGGACACCGCATTTTAGAATACTGCAAAAACGCCTTGCAGAAGAAATATCGATTTTGGTTCATTCCAGGGAAGAATTTGAAAAAGCGTTGATTGCAAGTTCTATTCTTTTTGGAAATTCAACTTCTGCAGATCTTATGGGTTTAGACGAAAACACTTTTTTAGATATCTTCGAGGGCGTCCCTAAAGCCGAGATTCTCAGATCTGAATTAGATAACGGATTGGACATGATTGCAGCATTGGCGGCTAAAACAGGATTTTTAGGTTCTAATGGGGAGGCACGGAGAGAACTGAAACAAAATTCAATCTCTGTTAACAAGGAAAAAGTAAAAGAAGATTATCTGATCTCGGAAGCAGATTTGATTAACGATAAATATGTTTTACTCCAGCGAGGTAAAAAGAATTATTTTATACTGGTTTTAAAGTAATAAATTGGGAATATAAATGAATGATATTGATTTTTTTGACTTAAGTGCGGTGCTACTTTTGACTTTTACTCTATTCCTTATCATTTTCATTCGCTTTTTGATAGTCTCAGGAGTATATCACTATACGTTTTTCATTTTATTCAGAAAAAAATTTGACAAGAGGATATTGGATCATACACCCTTAAAGAAAAAGCAATTATTTAAGGAATTGTACTGGTCAGCGATAAGCGGGTTGATTTTTGCATTTTTTGCTATAGCGATTTATTTATTGTGGTCTATGGGCTATACAGCGATCTACCTCGATATTAATGATTATCCATTATGGTATTTACCAATTGGAGTATTCATAACTTTATTCATTCAGGATACTTATTATTATTGGATTCACCGTTGGATGCACAAACCCTCTGTTTACAGGTACATTCACAAGATTCATCATAAAAGTGTGCATACTTCCGTATTTACTGCCTTCTCCTTTCATCCTTTTGAAACAGTGTTGCAGGCTATTATACTTCCACTTATAGTTTTGTTTATACCATTGCATTTTTATGCTTTTTTGTTTACCCTGCTAATTATGACTATTTCAGCTACAATTAATCATGCAGGAGTTGAGATATATCCATCGGGAAAATATGGAAAATGGTTTGGGAAATGGGTAATTGGCGCTAGTCATCACGACAAGCATCACAGAAAGTTCAATTATAATTTTGGATTATATTTCACATTCTGGGATAAATGGATGGGTACCGAAAGCCCGAAACGTATTATGAAATGATTTATATATAATTTAGACACGTACTAAAGGACCATTAAATTGCAACCACGAACATCTGAGTGGTCAAATCTGCCCAGTACTTCAAAGCTTCCATCTTTATAAACCTTCCCCAGATCTTGTGTTGCGATAAACGAACAAGAATAAATATTAGCGAGATCTATGATGTTTATTCCGCCGATTTTCCCATAAGTTTCAGTAGACATGGGGTCATCTGTTTCCCTTATTGAGACAGACATCCAGGGTGTGCATTTAAATATCCCGTTAGCTTTTGAATATGCCTGGGAAAGCAGTTCGGTCATTCCATATTCTGAATGAATCGCTTCAAGTCCAAAACTATTTTTTAAAATTCTATGCAATTCATCACGAACCAATTCAATTCTCCTGCCTTTCATCCCGCCTGTTTCCATAATAATTGTATTCTTTAAATTCATAGAATGATTCTCCGCAACGTCGAGAAGCGCATAGGAAACACCAATAAGGAGAGTCTTATGGCCAGATTTATCCAGGCTTTGGAGGGCTTTTCGTAATTCAACTTTGTTATCAAGATAAAAGCCGCTCTTCGGATTTTCACTTCTCTCAATGAGATCTTTTACCATATAGATAAGTGAAGAACCTTCTCGTTCCATATAAGAAGGTAACAAAGCCAATATGCAATAATCTTTTATGTTCCCATAGAAATGAGCAAAGGTGTTCAAATAGCTCTCTTCATAAATTTCCGGCTTTATGACATAATGCTTACTTACAAGTTGTCCTGTTGTCCCGCTGCTTTCAAAAACAAGCTGTGGTTTTTGATTAGTAGTTATTACTCTTTTGGATTTGAAAAATTGAATTGGCAAATATGGAATTTCTTCTACTGCAGTTACATTGGATCTGGATTTGCCAAGATAGCTGCAAAATTTCTGATAAATGGGGTTATTGGCATATTGAAAATTAAATATTTCCAGCGCCATGTTGTTAAATTGCGATGAAGTTCTTATCTCAAAAATGCTATTGATATCCATATCAGTAAGAAGGCTACAAAAATAGTTAAAATAAAAAAAGCCCCTCAGGGGAGCAGCAGGATAAAGGAACTATTTTTAGGACTATTTTACAACCAGCTTTCTGGTCATTGTTTTACTATTCTCAATCACCTGAATTACATAAACACCCGGTGAAAGCCTTCCTATATTAAGCATGTTTGTTGAAATCCGATCTTGTAGAACAATTTTACCAAAGACGTCGAATACGGTAATATCTTTACTTCCAATATTTAAAGTCTTAATATAAACAATGCCATCAATAGCAGGATTTGGATAAAGTACAAAACCTGAGATTTCCTGGTCTTTTTCGTCGATAGCCGGAAGTTTTTCCTGTCCGGAAACTACTAAAGTAAAAACCAGTAAAAAGAATAAGTAGGCTTTTTGCATCAATATTGATTTGGGATCAACAAAGTAAATATAAACCAATAGCTATTCTCCTAACAGAAATTGTTGTGAAAACTAAATATTTGTAGGTAAACTTTTACGAGCATTACGTTAATCGATGAAATTTGCATTACACCGATAACAATATTTTTTTTGAGAAGGTTTAACCGGGACTTTTTTGGAGGTGTAATTTTACTTTATAATCAATTTCCTCGTCGCCATTCTGTCTTTTTCATATACCCTAAGGACATATACCCCTGCAACCAAATTAGAGACATTGAGCTCCTTTCTTAGAATTGTTGTCTCAAGTCTCTGCGTGCCAAAAACATCAAAGATGAGTATTCTTTTCGGGGCATTCAATGCTGTTTGTATATAAACTTTACCAGTTGTGACAGGATTTGGATATAGTTCAAAACCCTCTATCTCACCACTGGTAGTCCGGGCTTCCTGGCCGTAGCTAAAAGAAATAAAAACTAAGAAAAAAACTAGGTAGAATTGCTTCATTTACACTGTTCAACAAACTAATAAACACAAATATAGAAATTTTACCTAGCCATCTGCCTTCATCAATTTGTAAAATGCATAATATTCGACAAAATGCATAATTAGGAACAATTCCATGAGAATGGCACACCAACTTTTCATCTATTTTACTTTTAGATGTTATATTAATGTTATCATCATTAAATCAATGTTAAGTAATCAAAGCATATTAGTATTATCTTTACTTTTGATCAGATAGATCAAACCGTAATCCATGAAAAAGCAGGACATAAAAATTTTATTGGTAGATGATGAGCCGGATATTTTGGAGATTCTTAAATATAACCTTTCTTCTCAGGGATATCAGGTGTACACAGCTAAAAATGGAATTGAAGGTGTTGAAAAGGCAAAGAAAAAAATTCCACATTTGATTATTTTGGATGTCATGATGCCAGAAATGGATGGAATCGAGGCATGTGAGATTATTCGAAATACGAAAGGATTAGAAAATACTATAATTACCTTTTTGACTGCCCGGGGAGAGGATTATTCTCAAGTCGCAGGTTTCGATGCCGGTGCAGATGATTATATTACCAAACCGATAAAACCAAAATTATTGGTGAGTAAGATAAAGGCTTTATTGAGGCGTTTAAGTGAAGAAAAGAGTCAAAGTGAAGATATTCTCAAAGTCGGAAACATTGAGATTAACCGTGAAGAATACAAAGTTATCAATAAGGGAAAGGAGATAATACTGCCACGGAAGGAATTTGAGCTTTTGGCATTATTAGCTTCAAAACCAGATAAGGTGTTTAAACGAGAAGTTATATTGGACAAAGTCTGGGGACAGGAAGTCGTGGTGGGAGGAAGAACAATTGATGTGCATATTAGAAAACTTCGCGAAAAAATTGGTGATAATCATTTTAAAACTGTCAAGGGAGTAGGCTATAAGTTTGTATTATAATGGCTATAAAGTTAAAAAAGTCATACAAGTTTGCATTCCGTTCCGCTCTTTTAATCACTATTATTCTTGCCCTATCTCTAAGTCTTTTCCTGTTGTACCTAAAACAGTTTCAAGACAACTGGTATATACTTCTATTTTTAGTACTATTGGTTTTTGCAATATCTTTCGGTATAATTCAAGTCCGCGTTGAGAAATATATATACCGGAGGATTAAGAAAATTTATGATGATGTATCCCTGTTGGAGTCTTCCTCTTTCCCTGCCGATCCTGTAACAACAGATATGAAAACTCTGACTGAGGAAATAGAAAAATTTGCCCTCGACAAAAAGATTGAAATAGATACACTAAAAATCCGGGAGGAATACAGAAAGGATTTTTTAGGTAATATTTCTCACGAACTCAAAACTCCTTTATTTACCGTACAAGGCTATATTCTTACACTTCTCGATGGCGCTATGGATGATAAAGCGGTTAGGAAAAAATATTTACAACGCGCCCAAAAAGGCATAGAAAGGCTTATTTACATAATTAGGGACCTCGATTTGATCACAAAATTAGAAGTTGGTGATCTTAATTTGGATTTAACGGACTTTGATATTATTGAACTCATAGAAAGTGTTTTTGACCTTATGGAGATGAAAGCGGCCAAAAAAAATATAACACTGGCTTTCGATATGAACTATGAAGCTCCGATCTATGTAAGAGCAGACAAGGATAAGATACAACAGGTATTGTCTAATTTAATAGTGAATTCCTTAAAATACGGTAATAAGGGAGGTACCACCGAAGTAAGCGTCGAAAACCTTATCAGGAACAAAGTAATTGTTCGAGTCACTGATAATGGTGAAGGAATTCCCGAAGAACATATACCAAGGATTTTTGAACGTTTTTATAGGGTTGATAAAAGCGGAAGCAGAAAAGAAGGTGGTTCCGGTCTGGGTTTGTCTATTGTAAAACACATAATTGAGGCACATGGCGAAAAAATATATGTTGAAAGTGTTGTGGATGTGGGATCCGAATTTTCATTTACATTAGAAAAAGCCAAGCCTCAGGCCAACTAAATCTGTCCTCTTAAAGAATTTCTTAGTTTTGCTGAAACATCATAATATAGCTCATATTGGGAAGTAAAAATAAGCTTAAACGATTTGAACAAAATAGTTCTTTCAGCAATGTTATTCAACCAACCAGGGATGAACTAATTGAAGGCAAATTTGAATTCAAAGGAAAATGGAGGAGTTATTTTAATAATGAAAACCCCATAGTTGTGGAATTGGGTTGTGGCAAAGGAGAGTACACTGTTGGTCTTGCCCAGCGCAATGCTTCCAAAAATTTTATTGGTGTGGATATTAAAGGCGCCAGATTATGGAGAGGCGCTAAAACGGCTCTGGAGAAGAATTTGGAGAATGTGGCATTTTTACGAACGCAGATAGAATTGATAGATTTAATTTTTTCTGAAAATGAAGTAGATGAAATCTGGATTACGTTTCCAGATCCGCAAATAAAGTACAAACGAACTAAACACAGATTAACGAACAAGGCGTTTTTACAGAAATATAAGTTTGTACTTAAGGATAAAGGTGTAATCAACTTAAAAACAGATAGTGAATTTATGCATGGGTACACATTGGGGTTGTTACATGGGCTTGATTGTGAGATTTTAAATGCAAATCATGATGTATACAGGAACGAGGGAAGCCCAAAAGAAGTAGTGGATATACAAACTTTCTATGAAAAGCAGTATCTTGAAGATGGCAAACCAATAACTTATATTAAGTTCACTGTCAATTGACCAATGACACATTTAATAATACTTTTTTTTGTGACATTTTCAGCAGCATTTATGGCAACTGTTCCTCCGGGACTGTTAAATATGAATGCTGCAAAAACCAGTGTTAAAAAAGGAAAACTAAACGGTATTATGTTTAGTCTTGGGGTGGCTAGTATGATCATGATCCAGGCTTACATTGCCGTTTTGATTTCTAAATATTTATTCAGACATCCTGAGGTAATAGATTTGCTGCTTAAAATTGCGCTTGTCGTTTTTGCCTTTTTTGCACTTTATTTTTTTGTTTCCGCTAAGCGCGAAAAAACCAAAAAAATAAAAATCGTTAGAGTGAGTAAAAAGAATAGTTATTTTAAGGGAATGCTCCTTGCAGCCCTAAATTTACTAACTATACCATATTATAGCGGGCTCAATGCAATGTGGAACGCATCTGGTTGGATTAAATTTGAAATTTGGGATATACTGACATTCATTATAGCTGCCGGAAGTGGCACGTTTACGGTCTTGTATCTGTACACCGTTTATTTTTACAAATTGGAAGCTAAAACGGCTCGATTTTCTAAAAATTCGAATTACATTCTTAGTGCATTAATGATGGTTTTGCTCGTAATTACGATTTTCAGAATATTTTACTAGTGTTATGAAACCGGAAAACCAAAACTTCTTTCAAAAAGTTTACCAGGTCTCTAAACAAATTCCTTTTGGAAGGGTTACCTCTTATGGAGCAATCGCGAAATACCTGGGAGCTGCAAGGAGTGCCCGAATGGTGGGCTGGGCTATGAATGGAGCAGGTGCAATTGAGGGTGTCCCGGCACACAGGGTTGTAAATAGAAAAGGTTTATTAACCGGAAAACATCACTTCGAAGGCACCAATTTAATGCAACAATTGCTGGAAAATGAAGGTCTCGAAATACAGGATAATCAAATTGTGAATTTTGAAGAATACTTCTGGGATCCCGCCAAAGAATTACCCCCCGGGACCTTGTAGTAGGATTGTATTAAGAATAGTAATGCCACCTTAACTTAAGATGTCAATTTTATTAATATTATCCTTTTCAATATTACAACTTTATACTTTCACACCTATAACCTATCTTTGTTGTTTAGAATCATTTTATATAAAGAGATAAATACCCTAGTTCATGAAGTTGGATAAGAAAGAAATACTAAAAGCCCTTGAAAATATTACAGTTCCGGGTGAGGGAATGAATATGGTTGAAAGTGGTGCGGTAAATAATATACAGGTTTTTGGTGATGAAGTTGTGGTAGATATTACCATTAACAACCCGAGTTTACAGGCAAGGAAGAAAACCGAAGTAGAAATACTCAAGGCAATTCACAGGGAGGTTTATGAAAAGGCAAAAATTACTGTAAATATCAAAGTTGATACGCCGGCTAAGCCTAAGACTAATGAAATTAAGGGGAAACCAATACCGGGAATACAAAATATCATTGCTGTGGCTTCTGGGAAAGGTGGCGTTGGAAAATCAACAATTACGGCTAATTTGGCAGTTACTCTGGCAAAAATGGGATTTAAAGTTGGTCTGCTAGATGCAGATATCTATGGTCCCTCCATGCCCATTATGTTTGATGTTGCCACGGAAAAACCATTGGCAACCAATATTAACGGTAATTCAAAAATGTTACCGGTAGAAAACTTTGGAGTCAAGCTTTTGTCTATAGGTTTTTTTACGCAACCTAATCAGGCTGTTATCTGGAGAGGACCCATGGCTTCAAAAGCCTTAAATCAGATGATTTTTGATGCACATTGGGAGGAATTAGATTTTATGCTGGTTGATTTGCCGCCCGGAACGGGAGATATACACTTAAGCATTATGCAATCTATGCCGGTAACAGGTGCTGTAATAGTAAGTACACCCCAGGAGGTTGCATTGGCCGACGCGCGTAAAGGGGTAGCAATGTTTCAGCAGGAAGCGATCAATGTGCCGGTTTTAGGAATTGTTGAAAATATGGCTTACTTTACTCCGGAGGAACTTCCGGACAACAAATATTACATTTTTGGAAAATCCGGCGCGAAAAATCTGGCCACCGACCTTAAAGTACCCTTTTTAGGTGAAATACCATTGGTTCAAAGTATTCGTGAGGCCGGAGATGTTGGAAGGCCTGCCGCTCTTCAAACAGCCACCCCTATAGAAAAAGCATTTGAAGAACTTACTAAGAATGTGGTTCAGGAAGTTGTATTGCGAAATAAAAGTTTACCCCCTACTGAAGCCATTAAAATAACGACTATGGCAGGTTGTGCTGCTGTTAAAAAGAAATGATCATGACGTCAGAGGAACTGAAAATTGCCGTTGAAAAAGCGTTAGATGAAATTCGCCCTTTTTTACAAAGTGATGGTGGCGATATTGCATTAGTATCTATTGCTGAGGATAAGTTGGTAACAGTAAGGCTGGAAGGAAATTGTGTGGGTTGCAGCGTTAACCAAATGACACTGAAGAGTGGGGTAGAAATGACAATTAAAAAGCATGCACCACAAATAGAAAAAGTCATCAATATTGGCTAAAGAATTAACCGGTTATGATCTGCCTTTCATAACAGCTAATTTCAGATTAATCTTAGGAATTATATTCTGGCCTGGTAAGTAAATAAATTATAATACCTCCCTTTTGCAGCAATCAGGGATTCATGAGTTCCTTGTTCTGCAATTCTGCCATTCTCAATCACCAAAATCTGATCAGCTTTTCTAATGGTGCTCAATCGATGCGCAATTACAAAGGTTGTCCTGCCTTCAGTTAGATGCGATAAACTTTTTTGGATTAAAGCTTCACTTTCAGTGTCAAGATTTGAGGTTGCTTCATCTAAAATTAAAATACGGGGATCAGCCAGCACTGCTCGCGCAATTGCTATGCGCTGCCTTTGGCCGCCTGAGAGTTTTATACCCCGCTCTCCTATGAGTGTATCTAAACCATCTTCAAATCTATCTGTAAACTCATCAACATAAGCCGCTTCCACTGCTTCCTGCAATTGTTCTTCAGAAGCGCTGGGTCTTGGAAACAAAATATTTTCGCGTATAGTTCCTTCAAATAAAAAATCGTCCTGTAAAACAACACCTAAGTGTTTCCTAAAACTATTAAGATCTACCCGGGCCAAATCCTGGCCATCAACAGTTATTGTTCCGCTTTGCTGGTTCAGGAAACTAGCCGCAAGTCCGGCTATGGTGCTTTTCCCCGAACCCGAACTTCCAACAAGGGCTACTACAGTACCTGCGTCTACCTTAAAACTAACATCATGAATAACTTCTTTTTCTTCTTCATAGGCAAATGAAACAGAGTCAAATACCATATCTCCCTTTATGCCATTGAGTGTCAATGTGCGGACCTCTTCATTAGATTCGGGCTGCATATTCATCAATTCTTCTGTTCTGTCCAGACCCGCCAGAGCTTCGGTAAGCTGACTTCCAATATTGCTCATCTGCACTATGGGGGCAATCATTAATCCCAAGAGGAAAGTAAAGGTCAAAAATTCGCCGACTGTGAGTTCATCAATCATAATTTTATAGCCTCCCATACCCATTATACCCGTAGTGGCGAGCCCCAGAAGAAATGTAGAAGAACTGGTCATAAATGCTGTTGCAGTAAGGCTTCTTTTTACATTTTCAAACAATCGAAGGACACCTTCTTCAAAAACACCATGCTCCTGCTCTTCTGCGTTAAAGCCTTTTATAACCCTAATGCCACCCAATGTTTCTGTAAGTCTGCCTGTAACTTCAGCATTAATTTTGCCCCTATTCCTGAATATTGGCCGGATAACTTTAAAGGCTTTTAGGGCGATTACGGCAAAAATAGCAAGCGGAATTAATGCAAATAGGGTCATACTAGGACTGATGTTTAACAGCAGGATTAAAGATACCACAGCAGTAATTGTTCCTCCTACCAATTGCACTAAGCCGGTACCTATTAGATTTCGAACGCCTTCCACATCAGTCATAATTCTTGAGACCAATTCGCCCGATTTCGTATTGTCAAAAAACCGAATTGGCAGGGATAAAATTTTCTTCTGTACCTGCGCCCGCAATTCAGAAATCATATATTGGGCCTGTACGCTAAGTATCTTGGTTAAAAGAAAAGAGGTTACGGACTGTATTAAAATTGCGAATATTACTATTCCCAGGAGCATCTTAAGGAATTCCAGATCTTTGTTTGGGATAATGTCATCCATTAAATATTTAAGCGACATGGGTGCCACAAAACTGGCTGCCTTGCTAATTATTATCAATGCCAAACCTATTAAAACCAGGTTCCTTCTGGGCCAAATAATGGTTTTAAATGCTTTAAGGATACTTACTCTTTTATCGGACATTGGAGATTGATCTGTATTTTGATATGAAAAAGTGCAATTTACAGTAAAATTGTCCTCTAATGACTAAAACTCTAAGAGCGGGTGTTATTTTAAGGAAGAATTAGCATATAACTTATAAACCTTTTAATTTCACGAATACTAAAATCAACTTATGGCCTCAAAAGACAGTAACGGAAATGCACTTGAAGATGGCGATAATGTGCATGTTATCAAAGACTTGAAGATTAAGGGGATGTCCAAAACCCTGAAACGGGGCAATATAATTAAGAATATAAGATTAACAAATAATCCACAGGAAGTGGAATGTAAAATAGGTAAAAGTCAGATTGTTCTTAAAACCCGGTTTTTGAAGAAAGCCTAGGACTATGCTGCTTAACTCTAATATAAATACATATAATGTCTATTAATTTTTCCTTTCTTAAATACTTTTTAGTTCTATCCCTGGTACTTAATAATTCCTGTAAAACCGCGCAAGGGCAATCCGAAATTGATAAATGGAAGGAACAAGCGGAAAACATAACAATTATCAGAGACGATTTTGGGGTGCCGCATATTTATGGCAAAACTGATGCGGATGCCGTGTTTGGACTACTATATGCCCAATGCGAAGACGACTTTAACCGGGTAGAACAGAATTATATTTGGGCAATTGGCAGATTGGCAGAAGTTGAGGGAAAAGAAGCATTGTACAGTGACTTGCGTGCCAAAATGTTTATGAGTAGGGAAGAGGCCATTGCTAATTATAATAAAAGTCCGGATTGGTTAAAAAAACTCTGTGATGCATTTGCGGACGGGATCAATTACTTTCTATATACCCACCCTGAAGTGAAACCTAAGTTGTTAAGCCGATTTGAACCCTGGATGCCGATGTATTTTAGCGAGGGCTCTATTGGTGGTGATATTGAACGAATTAGTACAGAGAAAATAAGTGCTTTTTATGAAGATGGCAGAGCATTAGGAATGGCGGAAGCAGCCCGGATAAAAAAAAGTGAGCAAGAATTGGAACCTCAGGGGTCTAATGGCATAGCTATTTCAGGAAAATTGACCCAGAGTGGTAACGCAATGTTACTCATAAATCCGCATACTTCTTTTTATTTCAGGGGAGAAGTTCATATGGTAAGTGAAGAAGGTCTCAATGCTTACGGAGCAGTAACCTGGGGACAGTTTTTTGTCTACCAGGGATTTAATGAGAAAACAGGATGGATGCATACCTCTACCTATACAGATGTTATGGACGAATTTGTTGAGGTATTTGTAGAAAAGGAGAAGAAACTCTTTTATGTATATGGAGAGGAATTACGACCAGTGACTCAAACGGAAATCGTTTTAAAGTTTAAGGATAAAGAAGGAATTAAAGAAAATAAATTCCCTGTTTATAGCACCCATCACGGGCCCATTACGCATATAATGAATGATTCGCCTGTGGCTTCTGCCATGATGTGGGAACCTGTAAAGGCACTGGAGCAGTCCTTTATAAGAACAAAACAAAGTAGTTATGGTGGTTTTCGCAAGATGATGGATATTCGTACCAACTCCTCAAATAATACGGTGTATGCAGATGCAGATGGGAATATTGCATATTTTCATGGGAATTTTGTACCGGTTCGGGATACCATTTTTGATTATACCCAACCGGTTGATGGCAGTGACCCTAAGACTGACTGGAAGGGACTACATACAGTAGATGAAAATATTCTGGTGCTGAATCCTGAAAACGGATGGATTCAAAATTGCAATTCCACGCCTTTTACATCTGCCCTGGAATATAGTCCAAGGCGTGAAAATTATCCCAAATACATGTCTATTGACCGCGAAAATTTTCGGGGGGTTCATGCTATTCAACTGTTAAAGGATAGAAAAGGATATACAATTGACAGCCTTATTGCTTTAGCTTATGATTCGTATCTGCCCTCTTTTGCAAAATTAATTCCCGGGTTAGTATCTGCTTATGATGAAGCCGGTGCCCGATCTCCTGAACTTTCAGGTGCAATTGACATTTTGCGTAGATGGGATTACAGAACATCGGAAGAATCTGTAGCCATGACCCTGGCTCATTTCTATGGCACTTTGTACAGTAAAAAAGGCAATAGGCCTGCCCCGATGAATAATATGGAATTAATCTCGTATTTCGGCTCGGAATCGCCAATAGATGAGCGCATATCTATTTTTAAGGAGGTAGTATCCCAGTTGGAAAGTGATTTCGGGAATTGGAATATACCGTGGGGTGAGGTTAACAGGTATCAGCGTTTAAATGGGGATATCAGGCAGGCATTTGATGATGAAAAACCAAGCATGCCAATTGGGTTTGCATCTGGTCGCTGGGGAGCATTGGCTGCCTATGGCGCCAGATACAACAACAATACTAAAAAGATCTATGGAACAAGGGGGAATAGCTTTGTAGCGGTAGTAGAATTTGGTCCGAGAGTTAAGGCTAAAACAATTTTGGCCGGTGGTCAGAGTGGCAATCCGGAATCACCTCATTTTGATGATCAGGCGATACCATACGCAAAAGTACAGTTCAAAGAAGCAGCGTTTTACAAAGAGGATGTGCTTAAAAGGGCAAAAATTTCATATAAGCCCGGGATGGAATAAGACCTGCTTGTTTAGTTCTTTACAACAATTAATGAAGCTTTTGAGCCTGTTGAAAGCAACCATTGATTAGAATGAATTAATACACCTTTCTCATCATAAACATCTACCTGAGCAGTATTTGGCCCTGAAGTTCCCTGGTTTAGAGCTTCAAAATCCAATCGGTTAAATCCTTTTTCCAGATCTATATTGATGCCTTTAAAACCTGCCGTAAGCAGGATATTGTACTCAGCGACTTCTCCATTTACATAGACTCTTACCCGATCACCATCAACATATTCATGGTCCCGACAAACAACGCCTACAAAGTTACCTTCAGTTTTTACATCCCCCAAATACATATCACCAAAGTGCTTTTTGGAGTTGTTATTCTGGCGTTCACCTACTTTAGTATCTAATTTCAAATCAAAACCGGCTTGTTTAAGCTCTTTTTCAGGAAGCATTTTTACATTCCTTGAATTTTTGGTTTCTCTGATACTGCTATTGGCACTATCATCCAGGAGCGATGGCATTTTTAGCGCGGTTCCGCTATTGGGATTACTTTTTAAATCCAATTTCTTATCGGCCTCTATATTTAAGGGCTGAGTCCTTGGAAAATCAGTTTGTGCGTTTAAACAAATAACGGACAAAAGAAATAATGTAAGTAAATATTGGTGTTTCATTACCGTAATTCTACGGTGTAAATTTAGCAAATACCTTGCCATAGGGGCTTAATTTGCTGTTAAAATCGATGAAATTTAAAATTCAACCAGGGAAATATCATCCAGATATTCTTCTGGAAGGACTAATTATCCTTAGGTGTTTTCCAATATTGCGGGTGGGTGTTTTCCGAACGCTGTTCCCAATAATCCGGGGTGACTTTGTGCCCGTCAAAAGTTTTGAGTTTTCGTTGGTATACCCAAATAGTTGGGTTAAATACCATATCTGTAACCCCTAATGTATATAATTGCGGTTCTTCTTCTGAAGTTCTTTTTTCTTCCTGAATAAGAACTTCAAACCCGTTGTGTTCCAGGAGCTTTTTTAAAAATTCTGTCCTTTCTGCAGTTACTTTTTTTTCCACAAAAGTCACCCTTGTATCCTCAATACTACCAAATAAATGTTTACCTCCTAAACTCATAACCATTAATTTAATGCACTACTTAAATCATAAATATAGTCGTATAGCGGACTATATATGCCGAGTAATAAAATACCCAGCACAGTAATTACCAACCCAATTCTCATATAAACTTTATTTCGGAAAAATGGAATAGGGTTATCACCTTTACGTAAAAACATTGCCCTTACAACCAACAAATAGTAATATAAGGAAATAGTTACATTTACTACTGCCAGGAATACAAGTAAGAAGAACCCCTTACTGGCTGCAGCAGTAAAAAGGAAGAATTTTCCAAAAAATCCTGCCACAGGAGGAATACCGGCTAAAGAAAATAGTGCAAGCATTAACACCAGACTCAGGTTTGGATTGGTTCTGTATAAACCTTCATAGTCTTTAATGCGCTCTTTACCCGTTTGTAAAGAAATAGCTTGTACTACACCAAAAGCTGCCAAATTAGAGAATATGTATATAAGCACAAAGTATACCACCGTAGCTGTGCCCAATTGAGAACCTTCAATTAACCCAAGTAAAATAAAACCTGCCTGGGCTATAGACGAAAATGCCAGGAAACGCTTCATATTTTGTTGCCTTAAAGCGAATAAATTACCAATAAACATTGTTGCGATGGCAATAGTATAAATCATATTTTCCCAAATAGGGGCCAATGGTTTCAGAACAGTAAACAAGATGATCATTAAAATGAAAACGGCGGCACCTTTTGATATAACCGATAGATAAGAGGCAATACTGATAGGGGCACCTTCATAAACATCAGCAGTCCAAAAGTGAAAGGGGACAAGAGAAATTTTAAAACTTATCCCGGCGAATAACAGTACCATCCCCAGAAGAGTTAGATTGGTTGAAGTGAGTGCCTGGACAATTTCACTGAAATAAATAGAGCCGGTTGTAGCATAGAGCATAGAAATACCAAACAATGAAACCCCGGAAGCAAGAGCGGACGATAGTATTAACTTTATTCCCGATTCGCTTGAAATTCTTTTCATAGTTTCATAAGCGGCAAGGGCAGTTACAGGGAGCGTGGATAACTCAAGTCCCAAATAAAACATCAGAAAATCACCTGCTGATATCATAAAATAGATGCCTAATAAAGAAGAGAACAATAGAATAAAGAATTCAGAACCCTTATTCTGGTTTACTATTTTTTCCTCTATCCAGTCGGCGGACTGAAGCAATAGGATAAGGACGCCAATGTTCAATACGTTCTTAAAAAAGTGAATCAGGTTATTGGAGCGGAACATTCCACCAAATAAAGTGCTTTCATCAATTTCAAAAAAACCAACAATGGCATGTATGCCAAACAAAAAAACAGAAAGGTGTACAATGCTAACTTTTCTCCTTTTAGGGATGAAAATCTCGGCTATAACAAGTAGCAGGATAATTAGCAGTAAAGCAATTTCTTGTCTCATTAATAAAAAGCTGCTTAAATTCATTTTTGGTTATTTATTATTCTGATTATAACACTCCTTTTAAAAACGGATCCAGACTTTGAAGGATCAGTTCACTTAACCACAACGGTGCAACACCTATCGCTATTATAGGTAATAGGAGCAGGAAAATGCCAAGTTTTTCATACCATCGGACTCTTTCAAGATTTAAGTAAGCTTCATTATTTACAGGCCCCATCAACATAATGCCCACAACTCGCAATATATATACAGCAGTGACAACAATGGCCGATACAGCAATCACGGTTCCGATCCTATAAAAGATATTATCATTTTCAAAGGCACCCACAAAAATGTTCATCTCAGCCACAAAGCCGCTAAAACCAGGTAATCCCAGTGAAGCGAGACCTGCTATAACGTAAACTGCAGATATAAAGGGGATTACTTTCAGCAAGCCACCAAGTTTAGTAACATCCCGGGTATGTGTTCTTCCATAGATCATGCCTATTAAAGCAAAGAAAAGTGCTGTCATAAATCCATGCGAGAGTGATTGTAATATGGCTCCATTCCAGGCCGTTTTATTCAACATGAGTAATGCAAATAGTACCAGGCCCAAATGGCTTACCGAGGAATAGGCATTGATGTACTTTAAATCAGTTTGTTTAATAGCTGCAAACGCTCCGTAGATGACGCCAAAAGCAGACAGGATAATAAAAAACCAGGACCAGTGCAATGCTCCTTCAGGTAATAAATAGATAGCTACTCTAAACACACCATAGCCGCCTAGTTTCATTAATACTCCGGCGTGTAACATAGAAACAGCCGTAGGGGCCGAAGCATGACCATCCGGGGACCAGGTATGAAAAGGAAACAAAGCTCCTATTACTGCAAAACCAATAAAGGTTATGGGAAAGAATAATCTTTGCACTTCAAAAGGAATATTAACCTTGGCTATTTCCAGGATGTTAAACGTTAAGGCACCCCCGTCCGCACCAGAGTTAAAGTAAATGCCCAATATCCCAACCAGGAGTACAGCGGATGCACCCATAAGCATTAAGGTCAATTTCATTGCAGAGAATTCCCTGGGGCCGGTACCCCAGATACCTATCAGTAAATACATTGGGATAACCGCAATCTCGAAGAATACAAACATGGTAAAGAGGTCGATAGAAATAAAGAAGCCATATACACCAATGGAAAGTACAACTAGCGAAATGAAAAACTCTTTTGGTAAATCTTCCATTCTCCAGGAAATAAACACCCCGGCGAGCACAACAATCGCCGTCAATACCAATAGAGCCACAGAAATACCGTCAACCCCTATATTGTAATGAATATTAAAGTTTTTAAACCATACAACATCTTTGGTAAAGACCATAATGGCATCATTAGTTTCTATTTCCCTGAGGTAGGCAAAAATTAAATTAATTGCCATTCCCAACTGCGCAAGACTTCCAGCCATCGCAACTATTCTGGCTTGTTTTAGATTTTTGGTAAAAACCAATACCAGGACAGTAAGTACCGGCAGGACAATAAAAAGCGACAAAATATCCATACTATATATTTAATTCAGCCATAAATAGATACAAATAATAGCGAGCACTACTGCTCCAGCTATAAATGCAAAAGCATAATCCTGAACTTTGCCAGACTGTATACCTTTAATTTTTTCAGATGTGTTAACGGTTTGATTTCCTATGCCAACCATGGTCCCATCAACATATTTTTTATCAAATTTTGCTGCACCACGGGCAATACCATTAAAAAGTATTCTCTTTGTAACGAACAGGTATAATTCATCAAAATAAAATTTATGATAGGCCCAGGTGTAAAAGGCTCCAAAACCCTTTGCAAATTTGTCTGCGAGTTTGCTTTCCTTTTTATAGAATATCCAGGAAAGAACAATTCCAAGCAAGCCCGCAAAAACTGCAACTGCTGCTAATGGTAAATTGAGATGCGTTTCAAACCCCGATTTATCCGGGCTTATAAATTCACTAAATGGTATAAATCCACCAAAAATGCTCAATAATGCCAGTATCAGAAGAGGCGCGGTCATAGATCCGGGGGATTCATGTGGCTTTTCTTTATAATTACCTTCTTTGCCCCAGAATATCCCAAAGTAAATTCTAAAAATGTAAAATGCTGTCAGTCCCGCAACGAATAAACCAACTACATAAAGGAAAAGGCTATGTTCAAAGGCTGCGACTAGTATCTCATCCTTACTCCAAAATCCTGCTAAGGGAGGTACGCCAGCGATTGCAAGGGCCGCTATCAAAAATGTAATATTGGTTATGGGCATATATTTTCGCAGCCCCCCCATGTCTTTAAGGTAATTACTGTGAATAGCATGAATTACAGAACCTGCGCATAAAAACAACAAGGCCTTGAACATGGCATGTGTAAACAGGTGAAACATTGACGACATAAAGCCCAGACCATCATGGCCATCATATCCTGAAACACCTAGTGCGAGCATCATATAGCCTAATTGGGACATGGTTGAAAAGGCCAATACTCTTTTGATGTCTGTTTGGGTAATGGCGATTACAGCGGCAAAAAGAGCTGTAAAGGCACCAATAAAAGCCACAATATTCAAGGCAAAGCCATCTTCTATAAAATAATACATCGGGAAAAGGCGAGCCACCAGGTATACACCGGCAACAACCATGGTTGCCGCATGGATTAATGCCGAAACCGGAGTTGGCCCTTCCATCGCATCCGGTAACCAGATATGCAGTGGAAACATGGCTGATTTGCCAGCCCCTCCAATAAAGATCAAAATCAATGCCCAGGTTAGTGCAGATAACCCCATAAAGGAGGTAGCCGCCCAATTTAATATACTGTTTCCTTCCGGGTTGTTCAAAGTTTCAAAATCATATGTGCCAGTATAGTATCCTATTATCAGAATACCAATAAGAAAACCGAGATCAGCAAAACGCGTTACAACAAAGGCTTTTTTAGCAGCGGCAACAGCAGATTCCTTTGTGTAGTAATAACCTATTAATAAATAAGAGGATACTCCTACCAATTCCCAGAAAATGTAGATCTGGAATAAATTGGTTGCCAAAACAAGGCCATACATGGAAAATGTGAAGAGCGACAGAAATGCAAAATATTTGGTGTAACCCGGATCGCCCTTCATATATCCCCTGCTATAAATATGAACCATTAAGGATATAACTGAAACTACGATCAGCATCATTACTGCAATAGGATCTAATAGTATCCCCATATCAATTCTCAGGCTATCCGTAAAGTTCATCCAAACTGTTTTTTCTACAATGGTCTTATAAACCCCTTCTGTTTTTCCGATTGCTATAAAGTACCTATAGGCTGTATACAATGCTAAACCAGTGGAGAAAAGCAAACCTAAAACACCGATATATCCCGAGACTGCAGGTTTAATTTTTTTATAAAAAAGCCCGAGGACCAAAAACACCAAAAGAGGTATTAAGGGAATTAAAATGACGAGGTTCAGATTCATACCAGTTTGTATTAGTATTTCATAGTTTCAATTTCCTTCACTTCCACCGAGCTAATTTGCCTGTACAGGTTAATAATAATAGAAACCGCCAGAGCCGTTTCCGCAGCCGCAACGGCAATAATGAAAATTGAAAAATAAACTCCCTGAAGGGCTTCAGGGAATAAATATTTATTGATGATCACAAAATTTACTACTGATGCATTTAGAATTAATTCAACAGAAATTAAAATTGAGATCAGATTGGTTCTTGTTATAAAGCCATACACTCCTATAAAAAACAGTATTGAAGTTATGGTAAGGATTTCATATATGCTTACTCCTGGTATCATTGTGATTGGTTATTGTTCTCGGTTAATTTTTTTCCTTTGGCAATTACAATAGCTCCTATCATTGCTGCCAATAGGAGTACACTAATTACTTCGAATGGTAAAATAAAGCCACCTGCGGTATAGCTTAGTAAACCGGCTCCTATTTCTGCCGTTGTGGTGGTTATAGAGTTATTGATTACTTCAAAATCATAAGAGTAAATAGCAGTTAAAAATACGGCAAGTCCGATTAAGCAGGCAATGGCTGTCACTATCTTTTTAGAGGCTTTGGCCATTTCTAACTCCATTTCAATATGATGTACCAGCAACACTGAAAATATAATAAGCACAACAATTCCACCGGCGTAGACCGTGAGTTGAATTGCAGCAAGAAAATTGTAATCTATTAAAAAGAATATCCCGGCAATGCTGATTAAAACAAAAGAAAGATAAATCACCGAACGAAGCATTTTTCTGCTTGTTACTGAAGCTATGCCAAATGCGATGATCACTGCTGCCAGGCAATAAAAAATAATTTTCTCCATATTTAATCTTCTACACCGGCCTGTAATTTGGACCCCGGTTCGTTTAAAACTCTAGTTAAGGCAGTTCTGTCGTAAACAGAATTTTCAAAATTCTGACCCCATTTAATAGCATCTGTAGGGCAGACATCTATACAAAGTCCGCACATGGTGCACATGCTCAAATGATATACGAACTTGTCTATTTTTTTCTTTTTTTTACCTGTGTTTTCCTCAATACCTCTATCCCAAATGATTTCAATAGTTCCATTTGGACATGCGATTTCACATTTTTGACAGCCCGTGCATCTATGTTCATTATTTTCATTGTGTGGCATAATGACCTCTCCGCGAAAACGATCGAACATTTTAAGTGTTTCTCTGTTATCCGGATACTGTTGTGTAATAGCACCTTTCTTTGAGGTTATAAAATACTTTCCGGTAACACTCATGCCGGTGAGCAAGGATTTTATGCCTTTATATATATCTGAAAAGTAGCTCATAATATTAAAAACTAATGGTTAAATTATGCCAAACCAGCAAGGCCATAATTACAATATTTGCAAGGTTTAGGGGTAATAAATACTTCCATTCCAATGTAAGCAGTTGATCTATTCTTAGCCTTGGGAATGTCCACCGAAACCACATCATCAAAAAGACAAGAATAAGGGCTTTAAGCAAAAACCAAAATACGCCCAACATCGGAATAGATTCTGTAATTCCGAAAGGAGAGAGCCAGGCCCCAAAAAAAACGGTGGTTGCAATGGCTGCAATAATGAACATATTAATAAATTCCGCCAAAAAGAAGTAGGCAAACTTCATTCCTGAGTATTCCGTATGGAATCCGGCACCTAGTTCTGATTCGGCCTCAACCATATCAAAAGGAGCCCTGTTTGTCTCAGCTGTTCCTGCAATCATATATATCATGAAGGCTATTATAGCAGGGATATGGCCCTGAACTATCAGCCAGCCCGATTTTTGAACTTCCACAATCTCCGAAAGTTGTAAGCTTCCTGTTATTAAAACCATGGTTAGCAGCGACAGACCAATAGATAGTTCATAACTAATGGTTTGCACCCCACTTCGCATTGCGCCGATCATCGCAAATTTATTGTTTGAACTCCATCCTCCTAACAAAATTCCAATAACTCCAATAGAAGAAACTGCAATCAGAAAAAAGATTCCAATATTAATGTCGAATGCCTGAAATTCCTGTGTAAAAGGAAAGACACTCAATGCCATTAGGGAAGAAATTATAACAAAATACGGAGCTAAATTATATAGGAATTTATCTGCCTTAGCCGTGCCGGTTAATTCTTTGGAAAGCAGCTTTATAGCATCTGCCATTGTCTGTAACAAACCTTGAAAACCAACGCGATTAGGACCTATTCTCAATTGAAACCAGGCAGCAACCCGTCTTTCTAGTAGTACGAGAAACAAACCAGCAATTGCAAAAACTCCGAGATAAACAAGGGCTATCAATACCATCTCAGCATACATAGCTGCCGTCTCGGGCATAATGCTATAGAGCCAGTCGTGTATATTTTTTGTGATACTTAAAGCAATGGTCATATCATAATTTTATCTGTCTATATCGGGTATTACAAGATCAAGTGTTGCCATTGAAGCTACAAGGTCACCTATTTTACCTCCAACAGCAATATGATTTAGCAAAGAGAGGTTTGAAAATCCGGGAGATCTGAATTTCAAGCGATAGGGACTTTTTAATCCAGTACTTATTACATAGACACCTAATTCACCTCTGGCTGTTTCAACTTTTTGATAATATTCTCCCTTTGGTAATTTTATTACTGCGTTGGTTGCTACCCTGTATTCTCCTTCAGGTATGTTGTCTATTAATTGCTCAACAATTGCCAAGGATTCCCACATCTCCTGAATTCTTACCAAATAGCGGGCATAGGTATCGCCTTCCGTTCTCAGCGCCTCGTTAAAAGTTACCTTGTCCAGTGCACTGTAGGGATGGTGTATTCTTACATCACACGAATAGCCGGATGCCCTGCCCACAGGGCCGGAAGCTCCAAAGGATATCGCATCTTCTTTGCTGAGGATGCCTACCCCTTTCGTTCTTTTCTGAAAAATAATATTGTTTGTTAAAAGGCGATCGTATTCCGGTAGTTTGGTTTTAAAATGCGCAATAAAGTCTTTTACGCGTTTTACAAAATTAGGATGGATATCAAACATCAACCCGCCAGGCACATTATAATTCATAGTGAGGCGTGCTCCGCAGGTTTCCTCAAATATGTCATTTAGGAGTTCTCTGTCTCTAAAGCCATAAAAATAAGTGGTTAAGGCACCAACATCCATACCCATTACACCCCACCACAGGCAATGCGAAGATATTCTGGTAAGTTCTCCAATAATAGTCCTGATTACTTTGACCCGCTCAGGTATTTCCAGTTGCAGGGCATTTTCCACTGTAAGGCAAACGGCTTCATTGTTGATGTTGGCCGACAAATAATCCATTCTATCCGTTAAGTGAACTATTTGCTGATAACTATCTCGTTCACACATTTTTTCAATGGAACGATGAATATAACCCAGATCCGGTTCAACTTTTTTTATAATTTCACCATCTATCGTAAGCAAAAGCCTTAGAACGCCATGGGTAGCAGGGTGCTGCGGCCCCATGTTTATAAAATATTCCTCAGATTTAAAGTTACTATCGAGGGTGACTGTCTCCATAACCGATTATTTGATAATCATATTAATGTTGTCTTCATAATCTTTCCGCAAAGGGAAACCATCCCAATCATCTGTTAAGAAAAGGCGTTTTAGGTTAGGATGATTAGTAAATTCTATTCCAAAAAAATCAAACACCTCACGTTCGTGAAACTCAGCTGTTGCCCAAATATCGCAGACTGAGTCCAAAGCAGGATTTTCTCTTTCTGCCGTTTGAGTTTTTACAACAAGGCTGTGCCTGAAGACTGTAGATTCCAAATGGTAAACAACACCCAGCTCTTCCCCCCAATCTACGCCAGTTAAGCAAAACAAATAATCAAAACTTGTCTGTTCATCATGTTTTAATTTGAACAGGATGGCATGCAATTCTTCTTTTGGAACCGTTACATTCAGGTATTGGGATCCTTCTTCAGAAAACATCAAATCAGGACTCCAACTGCCTATTAACCCCTGTAATTCCTCGTTCTTCATCTTTTTTTATTATATGCCTTCATCAAAACCCTCAATTGGGTTTGTTTTATGTTTCATATTTTCTGTCCTTATTTTATCCTGTAGCATAAGCATACCTTCCAATAGGGCTTCAGGCCTGGGAGGACACCCCGGCACATATACATCAACAGGAATAACATGGTCTGCTCCTTTTACTACCGAATAGGTATTGTAAAAAAATGGACCTCCGGAAATAGCGCAGGCTCCCATTGCAATAACATATCTTGGTTCAGCCATCTGATCATATAGGCGTCGTAGAACCGGCGCCATTTTGTTTACTATTGTTCCTGCTATTATGATCAAATCAGCCTGCCTGGGTGAAGGTCTGGCTACTTCAAATCCAAACCTGGAATAATCATGTCGGGCTGCACCGGTCTGCATCATTTCAATAGCGCAACAACTCGTTCCAAAATAGAGGGACCAAAGAGAATTAGATCTTCCCCAGTTTATTATTTTATCCAGGGATGTTACAATAACATTGGCACCGTTTCCTGCCGGAATAACTTTTCCCGGAAAGTCTTCCGGAACTTCACCAGGTTGGCCCGTTGGTCCGTTTTTCTGATCTATTCCCATCTTAATGCCCCTTTTTTCCATGCGTACAATAGGCCTAAACCTAAAATGACCAGGAAGATTAATATTTCAATAAATGCAATTGCACCAATATCTTTAAATACTACAGCCCAGGGTACCAAAAAGGCAACTTCAACATCAAAAATCAAAAATAAAATAGCAAATAAATAGTACCCCACCTTAAACTGAACCCATGTTGGTCCAATAGTGGTCATCCCACTCTCATAAGGTTCCCTTTTCTGGGGGTTATCTGACTTGTGTGAAATTAAATTTGATAAAAAATTAGCCCCTGCAACCAGGACAATTCCAGCAAGAAAAAATACAATGATGGCTTCTGAACCCATACGCTAATTTATATTATTTAACCTCATAAGTTTCACCGGAGAAGAACAGATCATCTGTCTTCGTAAAGTTGGAACCAGCTTTAACCCTGGCCGTTAATTCATCAACACGTTCCTCGAAAGTAATATCGGGAAAACTCCTGATGATACCGGTTACCAGCGGATATTCTGATCTTACCAGCATTTGATGCAAGGTAGGGTCTTTTTCTTCCGCATCATGAACAAGCAGATCCGATTCGGTAATTCCATTTTCTCCAAGGGTTACTACTTCTAATTTTAACCCATTTAAGATCAAACCTTTGTCTCTTTCTTTGCCAAATATCATGGGTTTTCCATGTTCAACAAATAATTGTTTGTCTTCTCTTACGGCCTTATCTGTATATTCTGAGAAGCATCCATCATTAAAAATCGGACAATTTTGAAGGATTTCTATCAGTGAGGTACCCTTAAATTTTTCCGATTTAATAAAAATGTCTGTCATTTCTTTTGGGGTGTTTCCCCCAATTCTTGCAAAAAAACGAGCATGCGCCCCAATAGCCAACTCACCGGGTAAAAATGGCGGTTGCGTATTGCCATAGGGAGATGATTTGGTCTTTTGACCAACTAATGAAGTTGGGGAAAACTGTCCTTTGGTTAGTCCGTAGATCTCATTATTGAACAAAACGATATTCAAATCAAGATTTCGTCTTAAAACATGAATAAAATGATTGCCGCCTATAGCCATTGAATCGCCATCACCGGTTATTACCCATACGCTGAGTTCAGGGTTGGCAAGTTTAACACCTGAAGCTATTGCCGGGGCTCTTCCATGGATACTGTGCATTCCATATGTATTCATATAATATGGAAAACGGGAAGAACATCCTATTCCGGAAATAAATACTACATCTTCTTTTTTAAGTCCCATTTCGGGAAGTGCTTTTTGCATGGAACGCAGAATGACATAGTCATCACAACCCGGGCACCACCTTACTTCCTGATCACTCGCAAAATCTTTAAATGTATATTTCTTAGTTGCTGTTGTATCCATTTCTATTTCATTATTTTTTTAAATTCCTCTATTAGTTCTGAATTGCCAAAAGGTAATCCCTGAACTTTGTTGTACTGCAAAAATTCAATGCCATGAAAATTTGCTCTTAATACTGAGGCAAACTGTCCTGTATTTAGTTCACAAACTATGATTCGCTTAAATCTTTTTAGGACTTCCCCTGTATTCTTTGGCAAAGGATTAATATAATTAAAATGCGCGAGACCAATAGATGAATAGCCATCATGCCTGATTTCTTTTACGGAAGAATAAAGGGAGCCATAGGTGCCACCCCATCCTATTACTAGTAAATCACCTTCGTCGGTAAATTCGGTTTTAAGTTCCGGAATATAATTTTCAACCAGTTTCACCTTTTTAGCACGAATGTTGGTCATATACTCATGATTTTCAGGAACATAGGATACCTGACCGGTCACTTTATCTTTTTCAAGACCCCCCACTCTATGTTCCAATCCAAATGTTCCGGGAATAGCCCAGTCCCGTGCCAGGGTTGCTTCATCCCGGTCATATGGATTCCATGTATCGGCGGCTTTTTTTATTATCCTGGGTTTTATATCGGGCATTTCGGATACGGTTTTTATTTTCCATGGTGCAGATCCATTGGCGATATAACCGTCTGTGAGCAATATAACCGGGGTCATATGTTCTATTGCCAGTTTTGCTGCTTCATAGGCATAATTAAAGCAATTGGCCGGGGTACTGGCAGCGATAATAATCACGGGGCTTTCACCATTTCTGCCATATAGCGCCTGAAGTAAATCTGACTGTTCTGTTTTAGTAGGCAGACCTGTAGATGGCCCACCCCTTTGAACATCAACAACAACCAATGGCAATTCCAGTATCATTGCGAGGCCCAGGGCTTCTCCCTTTAAAGCCAAACCCGGTCCTGAAGTGGTAGTGATGGCTAAATCACCGGCAAAGGCTGCGCCAATTGCAGAGGTGATACCGGCTATTTCATCCTCGGCCTGTAAAGCTTTAACGCCAAAATGTTTGTGTTTAACCAGTTCATGGAGAATATCTGAGGCCGGGGTAATGGGATATGAACCCAAAAATAGTTCCAGACCTGATTTTTCCGCAGCGGCTAAAAACCCCCAGGCAGTGGCGGTATTACCCATGACTATTCTGTAGGTGCCCGCAGGCATTTTGGCAGGGGCAACGGTATAAGAATTAGGAATCAACTCCAGGGTTTCTGCAAAGAAAAAACCAGCATTTAAAACCTTTGTGTTTGCTTCAATTAATTCTGGTTTTGACTTAAATTTTTTATTGAAAAAATCTATCGTATGCTCCGTAGACCTGTTATACATCCAATATACCATTCCCAGCGCAAACATATTTTTGCTTCTGGTTATACTTTTATTATCTAATCCCTCAACATCTTTGAGTGCTTCTTTTGTAAGGGATGTCATGCTTACCTCTATTACGTGATAATTCTCCAAACTACCATCTTCCAAAGGGTTAGACTCATATTGGGCTTTTTCCAAATTCTTTTTGGTGAAAGCATCGGTATCCACAATTACCGTGTGGCCCGGTTTAAGGGCATGCAGGTTAGTTTTGAGACCGGCTGGATTCATGGCAACCAAAAGGTCTACATTTTCACCAGGGGTACTTACTTCAACGCTGCCAATATGTACCTGGAAACCCGACACGCCATAAAGGCTACCTTGCGGGGCCCTGATTTCTGCAGGGTAATTAGGAAATGTGGCTATATCATTACCAAACATTGCAGAAGTGTCAGAAAACTGTGTTCCGGTTAATTGCATACCATCGCCCGAATCACCTACAAATCTTACTATCACCGCTTCCAGTGTTTCTTTAGGTTGTTTTGTTTTTGTAGCAATCATGGATATGTGTTTATTTTTTACTTATTTTTATATTAAATGTCGTTTGATAAAAATATTGGAGCCAAATATAAATTGGAGGTTTATAAAGAAATATGACTTTTATCATTAGACAGATATTTGTAGTACATTAAATTTACGCACAATTATTTCAAAAACATATAATTATGGCTATTATCATAACAGATGAATGCATTAACTGTGATGCTTGCGTTTCAGAATGCCCGAATAATGCAATATATGAACCGGATCAGGAGTGGTCATATTCAGATGAGACCTCTTTAAGTGGTATGGTAACAACTCCGGCAGGAATTGAAGTTGATGCCGATGCTGAAAATGAACCGGTTTCTGATGAATTCTATTTTATAGTTACCGATAAATGTACAGAGTGTAAAGGTTTTCATGATGAACCTCAATGCGCTTCTGTCTGTCCGGTAGACTGTTGTGTGCCTGATGAGGACCACGTTGAAACTGAGGAAGAATTATTGGCAAAAAAAGTCTGGATGCACGGCGAATAAACTCAGAACTACTAAAAAGACTACAAAGATGCGCCCGATTGAATGTCAATCGGGCGTTTTTATTCAGAAGGTTTTTTATAAATTATTTTAAATAGCTCCTGCCTTTTTCTATTCAGGAATTACGTTCTGTTCTCTGCTTCATCCGGGACATAAATACCTGACATTTGTCATAGTATGACTGCAGTAATGGCTCTAAATTTATCAAAATTTAAAACTTTTACACTTGCAGTTCCTGGAATAAGAAATCTTTAAATAGACCTTAATATTTATAAACTGCCAGTTTCTCTAATCATAAAATAGTCATGAAGAAAAATTTTCCGAAATTAATTTGCGATGCGAACGAGGCGGTTGCACGAGTTGCTCACAAAACGAATGAAGTATGTGCAATCTATCCCATCACCCCCGCTTCGCCAATGGGGGAGCATGTAGACGTATTTAGTTCTAAAGGGCAAAAAAATATTTGGGGAAATGTACCCCGCATTGTTGAAATGCAAAGTGAAGGAGGCGCTTCCGGAGCCGTTCATGGATCTCTCCAGGCAGGTGCATTGACTACTACATTTACAGCCTCTCAGGGATTGCTATTAATGATCCCTAACATGTATAAAATTGCAGGGGAATTGTTGCCTTCTGTCATACATGTTGCTGCCAGAACCGTAGCGACTCATGCGCTGTCTATTTTTGGAGATCACTCGGATGTAATGGCTACAAGACAAACCGGTTTTTCCATGCTGTTTGGCGGGTCTGTCCAGGAAGCAATGGACTTTGCATTAATTTCACAGGTAGCCGCCTTACACTCAAGGGTTCCTTTCTTAAATATATTTGACGGATTCAGGACTTCCCATGAAATTTCCAAGATTGATGCAATTCCTGATGACGTCATTAAAGCTATGATGCCCGATGATAAAATCATGGAACATAAAAAAAGATCCTTAGATCCGGATCATCCGGTTATCAGGGGGACATCTCAAAACCCTGATGTTTTCTTCCAGGCCAGAGAGGCATCAAATCCATATTATGAAAAGGTTCCGGGAATTGTACAGGAAGTTATGGATGATTTTTACAAACATACAGGGAGAAGATACAGCTTATTTTATTATTTAGGTCATCCCGAGGCAGAGCGGGTTGTGGTAATTATGGGATCTGGCCAGGGGGCAGTGCGCGAAGCCGTAGAAGCCATGGCAAATAAGGATGAGAAAGTTGGGGTGGTATTTGTCCGATTATACAGGCCATTTTCTGTTTCTCATTTTATCCAAAGCCTTCCGGCATCCGTCAAAAAAATTGCCGTTTTGGACAGAACTAAAGAACCGGGAAGCACGGGCGAACCATTGTATCAGGATGTAATTACCGCCCTTGTAGAGAGCCACAGAAATATAGATGTTATAGGAGGCCGGTACGGTTTGTCTTCTAAAGAATTTACACCTCAAATGGTAAAAGGAGTATTCGATGAGCTGGCCAAAGAGAAACCGAAAAATCATTTTACAGTAGGAATAAATGACGATATTTCTCATACCAGCCTGGAATCTGACCCTGCTTTTAAAGTAAAAAGGACAACCATAAATTGCATGTTCTATGGTCTCGGATCTGATGGTACTGTCGGAGCAAATAAAAACTCCATCAAAATAATAGGAGATACGACAGAAAACTATGTTCAGGGATATTTTGTATACGACTCCAAAAAGGCCGGTGCGCAAACCATTTCGCATTTGCGTTTTGGCCCCGAACCAATTTACTCTTCCTACTTAATTGACAAAGCGGATTTTATAGCCAGTCATCAATTCAATTTCATTGAAAGGTATGACATGATTGCCGATTTAAAACAAGGTGGCACATTCCTTTTAAATTCTCCGTTTTCGAAAGAGGAAATTTGGGACAAACTGCCTAAAAAAATGCAGGAAGGTATTATCGAAAAGGAGGCCAAATTTTATGTGGTGGATGCTACAAAAGTGGCCCATGAAGCCAATCTTGGTAAAAGGACTAATACTGTTTTGCAAACCTGCTTCTTTGCAATATCAGGGATCCTTCCTAAAGATGAGGCCATTCAGAAAATTAAGGATGCTATAGTTAAATCCTATGCTCACAAAGGGGATGCGGTAGTAGAGATGAATTTTAATGCTGTTGACAAATCACTTGAGAATTTATATCAGGTAGATTATCCGAAAAATGTGAGCAGCGAGAGAGGATTGCTTTCCGCAATGACCGACGCCCCCGATGGCTTTGTCAAGGAGGTACTTGAGAAAATACTGGGAGGGCATGGAGATGAATTGCCCGTTAGTGCATTTCCGGTTGATGGTACCTTCCCTACCGGTACTACCCAATATGAGAAAAGCGGGATCGCTAACTTCATCCCCATTTGGGATGATGAAGTACTTTGTACACAATGTAATAAATGTGTAGCTATCTGTCCGCATGCTGCAATCAGAGCTAAAGTTGTTCCGAATGAAGTTATGGCAGATGCTCCGGGTAGCTTAAAATCAATTCCTGCCAAAGGAAGGCCATTTTCAGCAGAAACGGAATCGTACGTTTTACAGGTTTCCCCTGAAGATTGCACGGGCTGCGACCTTTGTGTTGCCGTTTGTCCTGCCGAAAGCAAGGAAATCGAGAATTTTAAAGCCATTAACATGCGGAAGAAACTCGATTTTGACGCTGTGGAAAATGTAAACTGGGATTATTTCATCAACCTTCCCGACTATGACAGATCTGCCCTACAAATAACCAATGTCAAAGGCTCCCAGTTTTTAGAGCCGTTATTCGAATTTTCAGGAGCTTGTTCCGGTTGTGGTGAAACGCCATATATTAAAATGCTTACCCAGTTATATGGCGATAGCATAATCATTGCCAATGCAACAGGTTGTTCCTCAATATATGGGGGTAATTTGCCAACAACACCATATAAAACCAACAAAGATGGAAGAGGTCCTGCCTGGGCAAATTCACTGTTTGAAGACAATGCGGAATTTGGATTTGGAATGAAGCTTGCTTTAACCAAGAAACAGGAAATTGCAGTTAACCTTCTAGAACAGCTTAAAAATGTGGTTGGGGAAGAATTAACTGAAACTATTCTTGCCAATCCGGAAGAAACAGAAGAACAGCGAAGCCGGAAATTTGATGATATCGACAAACTTAAGGAAATATTGGCCGGAGTAAAAGACAATCCCGAAGCTAAAAAATTAAGTCAGCTTACAGAGTACCTGCGCAAGAAGGGAGTCTGGATTCTTGGTGGTGATGGCTGGGCCTATGATATTGGCTATGGAGGGGTTGATCATGTTTTGGCTTCGGGCGAAGATGTGAATATTATGGTACTGGATACTGAAGTATATTCCAATACAGGAGGTCAGACCTCTAAAGCAACGCCATTAGGCGCTAGTGCTAAGTTTTCCGTATCCGGAAAGCGAACCGGCAAAAAAAGTCTGGCACTACAGGCTATATCCTATGAGAATGTATATGTAGCTCAGGTGGCAATGGGGGCAAAGGACCTTCAAACCCTTAAAGCTATTGAAGAAGCCGCAGCATATCCAGGGCCATCTCTAATTGTTGCATATTCGCACTGTGGTGAACATGGATATGATTTAAAAGATGGGGCTACGCAACAACAAAAAGCCGTTGAAACGGGCTATTGGCCTCTGTTCAGATTTGATCCTTCTAAGCCTAAGGGAAAAAAATTCAAATTAGATTCTAAGGAACCTACTAAGCCGTTAAGTGATTTTATGTATAACGAAACCCGTTTTACCAGGGTTGTAAAAGAAGACGCGGCATTAGGCGAGAAACTCTTAAAACAAGCTCAGGAGGAAGTAGAAACAAGATGGGAACGACTGGAACTTTTTAGAAATATGTAATTCTGTTTTTCAGAATTCAGGATTAGATAAAAGGTTTTTAATAAAGCTAACTTTAAATCAATATTAGCTATGGAAGATAAGGCAAAAAGACTTTATGAAACCGCTATTCAAAAACTGAAAGAAGCCAATGATGAATTGTGCAGACCTGCGGAAGATGTTGTTTCTTTTATGGTTTGTCAGAACTCTCATATTGCGATAGAGAATTACCTAAAGGGCTTTTTGATTGAAAATGGTATCGAGCCGGAGGCAAGTGCATCTGTTGATTCTCTGTATGAACAATGCAAAGCCGTGAATAGAAATTTTGAAAAAGTAAATTTATCTGGCTTTGAATGCGAAGCACATCAATTAGATTCAAGATTTTGCAATGGTGTAACCAATGTGAGCAGATGTTATGACATTGCAGATAGCCTGGATACCTTTTTAAGGGAAGAAAAAATCATTAAATAAAAGTCTTTTTTACTGCTTTTGATAAATAGAAGGCATGCTTGGGACAAATTTTAGGTATGTTCGTCCTATTGCCCTTGGTTATACCTCAAATTCTTCTTTATTTGGATATATAAACCTTTAATATTCAATTAAGATGAAAAAATTAATTACGATTTTGGTATTGGCTTTTTTCACTACCATTGCCTTCGGGCAGGATGAAAAACCACTTTTCCTAATTTTTGAGTTTATGCACGTAGATGAAGGCCAGTGGGCTAATTACGAAGATACGGAAGAATTTTGGGAAAAAGTTCATGTGCAAAGAGTTAAAAATGGAGATTGCATTGGTTGGGATCTTTGGCGCCTTGAGCCAAGCGGACAGGAGCAGGGCTCTCAGTTTATGACAGTAAGTCTGTACAATGACCCCGTGAAGATGATGGAAGGCGGCGATTTCAATAAGGCCTGGACAGGTGCTTATCCAAATTTAACGGAGGCAGAAAGTAACGAAAAAATGGCGATGACCGCAAAAAGCCGGGATCTCACACATAGGGTATTTCTCCGGCAAATTGATATAACCAAAGATGATTTTGATATGCCTATCGGGACATTGGCTGTTATCAACTTTATGAAGGCAAAACCGGGGCAATCAGCAGCCTATGAGAAAATGGAATCCGAAGTCTTTAAACCAATGCACCAAAAGGATGTAGAATCAGGTGGCCGGGCAAGCTGGGGCATGTTGAGGAATATGCTTGGTTATGCAACTGATGCCTATGCAACCCATATTGTGTTTGATATGTACACAGGTTATGATCAGTTCTTTAACGGAGGCAATAATACGCCATTAACTGCGGCACAGCAAAAAGCCATGCAGGATATAGCCAACATTCGGGATCTTAAGTCACTGACTCACGCCACTTTGATAAGAAAAGTGCGGTAAACAAATAAATTAAACATTAATTGATTCAAATCCTCCCATACTTTCGGGAGGATTTTTTTAATTAGACCCAAATATTTCTTAGAAATCGAATAAAATTCTCGTGCATTATATTTTCAATATCTCCGGCAGTATAACCTCTGCTTTTGAGTAAGCCCGGCAGTTTTTGAAGATCGGCAATAGTATCTAAATCAGACGGGCTTTGTTCCCTTCCAAATCCACCATCGAGATCTGTGCCGATTCCCACATGCAAAGCGTCTCCTGCCAATTGGCAGATATGGTCTATATGATCTGCCATCGTTTCCAGGGTTACCCCCATGGCCTCAGGGGTAGATTTACCACGCACCCAGCCCGGAACCATCATCCATGCATCCAGGGCAACACCAATTACGGCATCTCTTTTAAATAATTCAACAAACTGTTCATCAGTGAATTGCCTTGTATGGTCTACAAGAGCCCTGCAGTTATTATGACTGGCCCATAGTGGGCCCTGGTAGGCATTCATTGTTTCCCAGAAGCTCTGATCGCATAAATGGGTAGTATCAAGAATAATATTTAGTCGCGCTATCTCTTTCAAGAGCTCCTTACCTTTATAGCCAATGCCCCCAATAGAATTTGTGCCATGTGCATAGGTTCCGGGACCATAATGCGCCGGTCCAATGGCGCGAAGCCCCTGCTCATAGGTTTTTTCCAGATGTGCTATAGTAATTATAGAATCGGCTCCCTCAAGGCTTAAAATATATCCAATGGGTTTTTTTTCCTTAACGGAGGAACTCCAAAGTTCCAGGTGTTTGTCTAATTCCTGAAGGTTGGTAATCTGATACATTTCTCCAAGGGCTTCCATTGTCCTGTACCAGGCAAGCTGGCCCTGAGTTTGTGCCCATGCCTGTTGCGGAGAATTCCATCCGGGAAGCTGATTCCCTCTTTTTACATATCTTGCGATTTGAGTGGCCATGCAAAGCCCAACATTGCCTTTTCGCATTGCGTTAAGGGAAACTGTATTTTTACCCCTGTCTGGTTTATCTGTCAATCCGTTCTCATTCGCCCGAATATCCTCAACAGACCAGCGCAGGTCCCGGTTCCATTCCATAGCATTCATTGCTAAATCCAGATGTGCATCAAAAATAAACATAGGTATTTTTTTAGATTTGCATTTGATGATCTCTTGCGGCAATTTTCCATGCCCCGCTGATCTTACCTTTCTCAACAGTCAGTACTTTAGAATATTTAGCCACTGTAGGGCAAATATGCATAGGAATGGCATAAAAGACATCACCAATTTTCAGGTTTTCACTTTTAGCATAACGAAGCACCAGATGTTCTTCGCTTTGCCCAATTTGTTCCGCATCTTCCAATCCAAAGATCTTAACCCTAGGAAAATCCATTTCAGGAGCTATAGCTTTATGCCCCAAATCCAAACAGACAATTCCTTCTTTTGGTTTGCTGATAATTCGGGTTAGCAATACAGCTGCCGGCAAAAATGGCATATCACTAAATGAAGTTCCATATCTTTCATCCCAAAGCAATGTAGTTCCCGGACTGGTCTCTACATTTTCCCTTTTGGCATGTATTGGAAATGAAGGCGATCCGCCCATAACTAATGTTTTCACTTCCACTCCTGAAGCTTCTATTTTATGTTTAAGGTTTGTAACTAACTTAAAGGCTGCATCGCAAGCTTTTTTTCTCCGAACTATATCTGTATCCCTTATATGACCGTCATAGGCATGGAGTCCGCACGGAATCAAATCAGGATTTTGAGCAATCCTGGTAAATAATTCCACTGCGGTGTCATTAGGCTCTATTCCAGTTCTGTTCATGCCGGTGTTGAGGTCCAGGAATAATCGTACGGTTGTATTCTTGGAGGCAGCGATATTGGATATAAGGTCAATAGAATGTTTATTGTCCACAATACTAGAAAATTGTGAATTGGGATAGGTGGCCATAAGTTTAAAAAACCTGTTTAAATTGGCCCCAACGGGTTGCATGGCCAGCAGTATATCCCGGGCGCCACATTTAGCCAGGAGTTCTGCTTCTGCAATGGTAGCGCATTTAAATTTTTGAATACCATGCTCCATTTGCATCTCAATTATCTCTGCGGTCTTATGGGTTTTTATATGCGGGCGTAGCCTGTTGACATCCCCAATGATTTTAATCATTAATCTGATGTTTTCTTCAATTCTATCTGGGTATACCAACAATGAGGGAGAAACAATTTCTTCCGGAGTATCAATTTCGTACCAATTTTTGTCTGCCATTTTGTAACTGATTAATGCAGTTGAAACATAGCTTCAATTTCAACAGGGATGTTTCCGGGCAGCATCATACCCACAGCACTTCTCACGCCAACACCATTTTCATTTCCAAAGACATCCGCCATCAACTCGCTAAAACCATTAATAACTAAAGGGTGTTGCCCAAAATCTGGAGTAGAATTTACCATACCCAGTACCTTCACTACCCGCTTAATGCGGTCTATATCTCCAAAATGAGTTTGTATTGTAGAGAGCATTGTCAAGCCTACTTGCTCGGCCGCCAGTTTACCCTGGCCGAGGTTAAGATCTTCTCCAACCCTGCCTGTCATTAATGTTCCATCAGATTGCATAGGACCCTGTCCTGATACATAAAGAAAATTGTCTATTACAAGGACTGGTTTATACAGTCCTGCTGGCGGAGGAGGGGGAGGTAATTTTAATCCCAAAGTTTCTATTCGTTGTGAAGGTAAATTGTTCATATCCATGTTTTTTATATAAATGTGTTTAAGATTAATACACCAATAAGTCCCATAACGCCAACAGTGGTTTCCATAACGGTCCAGGTTCTGAGAGTATCTCTGACAGACAGGTTAAAATATTCCTTAAACAACCAGAAACCCCCATCGTTAACATGAGATAACATTAAACTTCCAGATCCAATTGCGAGGACCATTAGTTCTGCATTTACACCGGGGTTTGAAACCATCGGTAATACTATTCCTGCAGCTGTTAAGCCGGCTACTGTGGCAGATCCCACACAAACCCTAATGATGGTAGCTATGAACCATGCCAATAATAAAGGAGAAATTGTTGACCCCCGGAGCATACCAGCAATATAATCACTTACACCACTATCTACTAAAACCTGTTTCAAGGCACCTGCGCCTGCTATTATGAGCAATACCATTGTAATTCCTGAAATTGAACTGCTTACAGAGCCCATGATTTCAGGCATTTTCTTGCCACGCGCCAGCCCCAGTGTATAGATGGCAACTAATACAGCAATAAGCATGGCTATTACAGGGTTGCCAAGAAAATATATAATTGGATTAAAATAAAAATCTTCCGGTAAAAATAGGTCGGCCAGGGTAGCGGAAGCAATAAGAATTATAGGTAATAATGCTGTGAAGATGCTTATTCCCAAACCGGGCATTTCATGATCTTCGAGTATTCTCGGATTAATAAATTCCTTCAATGGTGTAGCCTTGATATTTTTAATTGTTCGTGAAAATAAGGGGCCTGCAACAATTATAGCAGGAATTGCCACTATTATACCATAAACCAGGGTTTTTCCTAGGTCTGCGTTAAACATCACGGTAATGGCAGTTGGAGCAGGATGCGGAGGGAGGTAACCATGCGTTACCGATAATGAAGCCAACATGGGTAGGCCAACATAAAGCAAAGGAAGTCCCGTGGCCGCAGCCACAGTAAAAACAAGGGGTATTAGAATAACAAAACCTACCGAATAAAACATTGGAATACCTACAATAAACCCTGTTAGTACTACAGCCCATTGAATGTATTTTAAACCAAACTTACTTACCAGCTTTGAAGTTATGCGTTGCGCTGCTCCGCTATCGGCTACTAATTTTCCAAGCATTGCACCAAAGCCTAAGATCATTATAAGAAAACCAAGGGTATTGCCTATTCCATTCTGAATAGATTCAATGACACTTTCCAGTTTCATACCTTCTGCAATGCCAACAAATAACGAGACGATTATGAAGGTTATAAATGCGTTGAGCTTAAATTTTACAATCAGGATAAAGAGAAGTATGATCCCTAGAATTACTATAAGAAGAGGCATATGAGTAGTTGGTTCTGATCTTTGAAATCTAAATATACTATTTCAAAAAGGAATTTGATGCGTTAAGCGAAAACAAAAATAAGGGGCCTTTTTGGCCCCTGTATGTTTTAACTTTTGGTTTCCGGCGAAATATATTTGTATATCAGGCCTGCTAAAATGGCACCAACTATGGGTGCTACCCAAAAAAGCCACAACTGGCCAATAGCCCAGTCGCCTGCAAATAAGGCCTGGCTGGTACTTCTTGCCGGATTCACTGAAGTATTTGTAACCGGGATGCTAATAAGGTGTATCAGTGTAAGCCCTAGTCCAATGGCAATACCTGCCATTCCTTTTGGAGCTTTGGAATGAGTAGCTCCAAGAATAATGAAGAGGAACATAAAAGTCATAACCACTTCTGTAATAAGGGCAGCTAACATGCTATAACCTCCCGGGGAATGTTCCCCATAACCATTGCTGGCAAATCCCCCAATTTCAAATCCGGCTTTACCGGTGGCAATGAGATACAATATCCCGGCTCCAGCAATGCCCCCCAATACCTGGGCAATAATGTAAGGCACCAATTCTTTGCTCTCAAAACGCCCGCCTATCCATAACCCAATAGATACTGCGGGATTGAGATGGCATCCCGAAATATGCCCTATGGCGTAAACCATTGTCAATACTGTAAGCCCAAAGGCCAGTGAAACTCCCGCGAAACCAATTCCAAGTTCCGGATAGGCGGCGGCCAGGACAGCACTCCCGCAGCCACCCAGCACCAGCCATAGGGTGCCGATAAATTCTGCTAATAATTTTTTCATTTTTATGTTTTGTTGGTTATTAAAAAGTTTATACAAGATAAACATTTTTGCCAAAGTCTTCATTTAAGTAACGGTGTATATAAAGATGAATAATGCTACAGGATTATAGTTTATATACATTGAATTCCTTTTGCTATCTTGTGTAAAATATTATAGTATGGATAAAAGGTCATTTCTTAAAAGTTTTGGGAAGATGGCGGCAATTACGCCTTTTCTCCCCTATAGCCTGGATGCCAGGGAGAACGAAATTCACAGGGATTATGGGAATAGCGATGAGGAGTTCTGGAAGAATATCCGAAAAGATTATTTGTTAAAACCCGAATATATTAACCTGGAAAACGGATACTATAATATAACGCCTCAGCCAATAATGAACAGGTATCTGGAACATATTAAAAGAGTTAACTACGAAGGCTCTTACTATATGAGAACTGTTCAGTGGGAAAATAAGAGCCTTGTTACCAAACGTTTGGCCGGTATGGTTGGCTGTTCATCAGATCAATTGATAATTACCCGAAATACTACAGAATCATTGGACATGATAATTGGGGGTTATCCATGGAAAAAGGATGATGAGGCAATTTTTTCAGAGCAGGATTACGGATCCATGCAAGACCATTTTGGACTGGTTGCCAAACGCTACGGAGTTGTCAATAAGATAATTTCAATACCTAACCACCCGGTTTCGGATGAAGAACTTGTAGCACTTTACGAGGACCAGATTACTCCTAAAACCAAATTAATTATGGTGTGCCATATGATCAACATTACAGGGCAAATATTGCCTGTTCGGAAGATCTGTGATATGGCACATAAACAAGGTGTAGAGGTAATGGTTGACGGAGCACATTGTATTGGCCATATTCAGGTTAAGATAGATGATCTGAACTGCGATTATTACGCTTCAAGTCTTCACAAATGGTTAAGCACTCCTCTGGGAGCCGGGATGCTTTATGTTGCCAGGGATAAAATATCAAAAATTTGGCCGCTTATGGCAGAACATGATCGCGAGCCAAATGATATCACAAGGCTGAATCATACAGGAACCCATCCGGTTCATACAGATCTTGCTATTGACAATGCCATAGATTATCTGGAAATTATTGATCTGGAGCGGAAAGAGAAAAGATTAAGGTTCTTGCAGCGATATTGGTCCGAAAAATTAAGAAATGTAAAAAATGTCAGAGTAAATACGCCCGTTGAGGATTATAGAAGTTGTGGTATTGCCAATGTGGGAATTGAAAAAATGGCTCCTGCTGAGTTGGCTAATACTCTTTTTGATGAATTTCATATATTTACGGTAGCTGTAGATTATGCCAATGTGCATGGATGTAGGATTACCCCTAATGTGTACACAACTACAAAAGAACTGGATACATTTGTGGACGCGGTAAGCATATTGGCATCAAGAATATAAGGTTAGTTAAAATCTGTTCGGTCTGATTACTAATGTTAATCTGATAAATAGAAATAAACTGATAAATGTCATAGGAAAGATAGGGCTGTGAATCTAGTTTTGATCAGTTTTATCCTAATCATTGAGTCAGGGTTTATTGTGCTGCGCACAAGTTTTTTATAATTATTGATTAAAGTAATTTTCTAAATTCTATATGCATGAAATATATAGTAATGCATAGAGACAAAAGCTTTTTATTGTGTGGCTCACGATCTGAAAACCAAAATTGAAATCTGTCCTGAAGAAATAATTAATTAACAACTATAACTAAACAATATGACTGAAACTAAAAGCAAATGGCAATTAAAACATACTATTGTTTTATTGCGAGTACTTATTGGCTGGCACTTTTTGTACGAAGGTGTTATAAAGCTTTATAATCCGGACTGGACCTCATTTGGCTATCTGGCGACGGCACAAGGCCCTCTGGAGCCCTTATTTTTGGCAATTGCCAAAGAGCCATTCATTGGATGGGCAGATACCCTTAATTGGTTGGCACTTATGTTTGTAGGAATCACCTTTTTGTTAGGCATATTTGAGAAAAAAGGTGCTTTGGTGGGGATATTGCTTCTTGCCCTGTATTATTTGGCCCATCCTCCTTTTCCATGGCTGCAGCAAGTTAATGTGGAGGGAAGTTACTGGTTTATCAATAAAAATTTAATTGAGCTTGTTGCTTGCATGGTTATTTATCAATTTCCTACCGGACAATATTTTGGCATATCAAACCTATTTAATAAAAACAAAGAACAAACTAAAACTGAAACCTTATGAAATGGACAAGAAGAGATGTAATTAAAGGCTTAGGTGGAATCCCGATTCTTGGAGCTGTTTGGTGGGCAGGTGCCTCAAATGCTGTTTCCAAAAACAGGGAGCGCACAGCCATTTTAGAACAATTGAATATACAGCCTTCATTGCCTTCTGCCGTAAAGGAAATTAGCGGTGAGCCGGTAAGAGTAGGAATAATTGGTTTTGGTATTCGGGGAGAACAATTATGCAGGGCAATGGGATTTGCAACCAAAGAATGGCTGGATGAAATGGAACAAGCTGCGAAAGAGGATCCGAATCACTCTCGTTTAAAGGATTTTAAGAATCAGGATAAACTGAATATAAAACTTACTGCAGTTTGCGACGTCTATGATGTAAGGGCAGAAAGAGTAATTAATTCTTTTTCTACAGAAGACACGAAGGTGATCAGATTTAAGACACATGAAGACATGATCCGAAGCGGTAAAGTAGATGCAGTAATTATAGCCACGCCAGATCATTGGCATGCTCCTATGGCCATAGACGCATTGGAAAATGGGATACATGCCTATGTAGAAAAGCCAATGACTCATACGGTGGAAGAAACCTACAGGCTAAAGGAAGCTGCTGAAAAGTCTAAGGCAGTACTTATGGTAGGTCACCAGCACAGACAAACTTTGAGTTTTCAAACAGCTCAGGATATCGTTTCTAAAGGCGTGCTAGGCCATGTTTCTCTTGTTCAGACCAATACCAACAGGAATGATGACAATGGGGCCTGGAATTATCATATAGAAGATGAAGCGACCCCGGAGACCATAGACTGGGATCTGTTTTTAGGGTCTGCACCAAAAATACCCTTTAATAAAAATCACTTTTTCAGGTGGAGAAAATGGTGGACATACGGGTCTGGCCTTTCCGGGGATTTATTGACCCACGATTATGATCGTCTTAATTGTGTTTTACAAATGGGTATCCCGAATTCGGTTAGCGCTTCCGGAGGAATTTATACACACAATGACGGGCGAAATGTTCCTGATGTACTTCAGGTAAATATGGAGTTTCCGGATTTTAGCACAGGAAGCAGCCAGGAAAAAGGCAAGGAAAAGGGGATGACTTTTGTTTACAGTGCAACACTGGGCAATGGATTTAGCAGGCCTACTATTCTTATGGGGCATGATGCCACGATGGAATTGGGTAACCGGCTTACAGTCTGGCCGGATAGCCGTTCTACTAAGTATGCCGAAATGATTGAATCTGGAAAAATGAAACCATCGGTTCCGGTTTATTCATACAATCCCGGGGCCAGTGTACCTGATGCCGTTTCTTCTGCAACCTCACAATATTTTGCAGATAAAGGGCTTATGTGGACTTATATTAATGGAGCAAGAGTTGATTCAACATTTCTACATTTACGGGAATGGCTTAGTGCCACGCGAAACGGAGGCAAAGTTAGCTGTGGAATAAATGAAGGTTTTGATGAAGCAATATCTGCACATATGGCGGGCCTTTCGGTGAAGCTTGGAAGAAGAATAGACTGGGACGCCGCCGCACAGCGCATTGTGTCTATTGAAGGAGTTGATTTTGACGAGGTGTTATTATCCAGCCTTTAATTGATGAGACAGCGGCTTTTATAAGCAGTTCTGCAATATTGTAGTTTAAGTAATCAGGGCTTAAAAAGGCCCTGATTATTTTTTTTATGTCTAATTTTTTATGCGGGTTAGTTTATGATATTATCAGTTAAACCTGATAAATATCATATAATCTACATTTTACATGACTTAAATTTGAGTATGTCATAATTAAAATAGTCATGCAAGTCAAGAAAAACCCAAAAGTAGATTTAAACAGAAATAGTGGACTGTATTTCGTTATTGGACTTACAGTGGTTCTATTTTTGACCTGGCGCGCTTTGGAATACAAATCATATCCCAAAGACACCATAACTCTGGAAATTGCCCAGGCAGTTGATGACCTTAAAGAAGATGTACCGGTGACCGAAGTATTAAATACACCTCCGCCACCCCCACCTCCTGCAGCTCCTGAAGTAATTGAAGTAGTAGAAGATACAGAGGAAATAGAAGAAACTATTATTGAAAGCACCGAAACCAGTCAGGAAACCGTTATTGACCAAGTAATGGATGTTGACGACGTTGAAGTTGGAGAAGAAGAAGAAGAAATCATAGTACCCTTTGCAGTCATAGAAAACGTTCCAATTTATCCTGGTTGCGAAAGTGCAAATGGTAACGATGAAAGAAAGGCATGTTTCCAAAAGATGATACAAGCACATATTGTTAAAGAATTTACATATCCTGAGAGTGCCCTTGAACTCGGAATTAAAGGAAAAGTATTTGTTCAGTTTATGATAAATTCAAAAGGTGTAGTAGAAGGAATTAGAACAAGAGGCCCGGATAAACTATTGGAGAAAGAAGCACACCGAATAATTGCTTCACTCCCCAGTATGACTCCCGGGATGCAACGCGGAAAATCTGTAAAAGTTCCTTATAGCATACCCATTAACTTTATGATTCAATAGAAATAGGAAACATGACTATTTCCCGAGGATTGATTCGACTAATACCCCGGTATTGGAAAGAATCAATCCTCATTTTGTTTATAATCTGATAACTGCTGAGGTCCTTCGAGTAAAACCCTGACAATCTGCAGGGTACCATCTTCCTTCGTTGCTATTTGCCATTTAATAAGTGAAATTGAACCGTGTACTATTTCAATACCTGTAATGCTTCTTGGGTGTACACAGCTTCCATCGTTAAAAAAAGGAATATCGCCCGGTTCCGGAAATCTGGGCCTGTGTGTATGTCCAGCTATGGTTATTAATAGCTTGTTTTTTAAGATCCATTTCTTTATTCTTCGTTCTACTTTGATTAATTCCCGATGATTTCGGGCCGGACTGGTTGGGTCTGCAATTCCCCAAACCTGCAGAGGTTTCCAAAGAACACGTACTAAAAATCGATTAAACCGCCACCCATGATAATTCATAAAATCTGCCTGATGGCCATGAGTTAAAAATAGTTCTTGCCCATTCTTGCTGTGCTTTAGGAGGATAGCCTCATGAAATTGTATTTGATCTAATAAACCAGTTTCCTTTCCTTCTTTTGGTTCAAAGTAGGTGAAGAGATGTTTTTGTACATAGGCAGGATTTCTATAGACCATATCATGATTGCCGAATATCATATGCAACCTGTTTTCCCCATGAAAGCGTTTCATTAGCATATAAATATTCTTATGGGCTTCAAAAATTGGTTCAAAACTCAAATTTTCCCAGAGTTCATCACCATCTCCCAGTTCACAGTATTGGAACCCGTTATTAAAATAGTGTTTTAAGGCATGATAATAGATATTCCGATTATTGGCAAACTCATCAGCAAAACTATTATCGCCTCTGTGGCAATCACTAAAAAGGATAAACTTTGAGGAATCATCAAATGCTATGGTTTTAGCTCGTTTGTAGGCGTTGCTAAGTCTTTTATCTGATGACATATATGAATTTTGTATAAATATCCAAAAAATGCCCGGAACATCGTAAAATATCCAATATCAAAAGTAAATTGAATAGTTTTGTAATTTTATGGACACTCCGCAGACAAATAGCAGTATGGAACCAATGAATAAAGAAATGCCGATACAAATGTTGATTAGCTTTGATAAGCTATTGCAGCAGTACGATATAATGGCCAAAAGTGATGACCCTTTTTTGTCATCGAGGGCCAGGTATGTCTTGGAAACTCAGGCACCATATCCGGAACTCAGGGAAGGTTTTTCAGATGTTCGGCTTCTTGAAAAACATAAGGATATTATTCGGGTAATTTTGCAGGATTCCTTTGCAGAAGTGCTCAGTGAAAACGAAATTAAGGCTGCTTCTATGCCTTATTTTGATATCGTATTTAATAAATCCAAAAGATTTCAAAAGATTTTAGACAATGCCGGAACGGATTTTAAACCTTTTATACGAGATCAGGAAGAGGGGATAGACTATATTATGGCCAGTACGGTAATCCTTAAATTTTACTATGGATTCAACCTTGATTATAGCAGGCCGTATTTTTATGATATCCCGGATGCTAAAGGGATAATACATCATTATCGTATTTTATATAATGCAGACTTTATGGATATTCTTCCAACAGCTTTGGCTAAAGATCTGAGCCAGGCAGATGTGGATAAACTTTTAGAAAATCCGGAAGATCTTGGACTCTGGAAGGAAATGATCCCTCCAAATAGCTTTATTTCCAAAGGCTTTGTTATCTCAAATATGTTTGATGTTACAGCGGAACATACTATTTCTGAAATTAAAACAAATCTTATCTCGAGTGATAAACGAGGTAGCGAAACCTTTATTTCAGATCTGCAGGAGACCTTCAGATCCTTCTTTAAGATTAAAGAATTAAAAATTGGTTTTGTCACCTATAACACAAAAGATAATCAGCTGGAACGTGTTTATGGTAATGGAATAGAAAGCTTTCTCCTTAAAGAGAAGAATAATGAGGCTTGTAATCATGTCCTATGCGTTGGATCCTATGATAAGATAGTGAAGGAGAAAGGCTATTTTGCAATATCTGATGTGGATAAATACTATAAAATAACTGAAGGGGCAGAGCCTTACCGAAGCTTGTATGAACAAGGAATAAAAAGTGCCATTTTTGCTCCCATAGTCAATGAAGGAGAGCTTTTAGGTGTGCTGGAACTTGTATCCACTGTAAAAAACCAGCTAAACGGAGTTAACGCAACAAAGCTGGATGATGTAATGCCCTATATTGTTGCTGCTGTTGTCCGCTCTAAAATAGAAGAGGAAAACTTAATAGATGCCATCATTCAAAATGAATGTACTTCGGTGCACTCCTCTGTTCACTGGAGATTTGAAGAGGAAGCCAAACAATTTATCATCGACGGGCTGGAAGGCCGGCAGCCTTCATTTAAAGAAATTGTCTTTAAAGATGTCTATCCATTATATGGTCAAATAGATATTAAAGCCTCTTCACAGGCGCGAAATACCGCCATTCAGCGAGATTTGATGATTCAATTATCCAATATTGGAGAAATATTGAATGCTGCATTGAAAAATGAAAAGTTGCCAATTTATGAAGAGTTGATTTATAGGATAGACAAGTATGTTGATGACATAAAAGAGACTTTGTTTTCTAACAGTGAGCAAACCGTATTTGATTTCGTAAATGCTGATGTGCTACCCATATTTGATCATCTGAAAAAACAAAATAAGGAATTGTCTGATTTGATAGATGCATATGAAAAAACCATCAATGCTGAAACTCATTCATATTATGATCACAGGAAACAATATGATGACAGTGTTATGCGGATTAATAAAAAACTTGCATCCGTAATTGACAAACATCAGGAGGCAGCACAACAGATGTTTCCTCACTATTATGAGCGTTATAAGACTGATGGGATTGAACACAACATCTACATTGGAAGCTCTATTGCCGAGGATAAAGATTTTGATCCCTTATATTTAAAAAATCTCCGCTTATGGCAACTTCAGGTGATGTGCGAGATGGAAAACAAGTACTACAACCTTAAGCCGGAATTAGATGTTCAGCTGGATGTTGCATCTCTTATTCTTGTTTATAGCACTCCCTTGTCTATTCGCTTCAGAATGGATGAAAAACGATTTGATGTGGATGGCACCTATAATGCCCGTTACGAAATAATAAAAAAGCGTATTGATAAATCATATATCAAAGGCACCAATGAAAGGCTAACCCAAAAAGGAAAGCTTTCCATTGTTTACTCTCAAAAGAAAGATGAACTGGAGTACCTGAGATATATATCTTTCCTGAAATCCAAAGGGTACTTTACCAATAACATTGAAATAGTAGACCTTGAAGGTCTTCAGGGCGTATCCGGGCTAAAGGCAATAAGAGCTGAGATTCTATATAAGAAGAACGCAGAAGACGAACAAACTTTTACCTATGAGGATCTCATGGAGGAATTAAAAACCTAGAAATACCGGTGAGATCAGTAAGCTAACCCTGGCCTAAATGTTTAAACGCAAGGGCAAAGGCTATGACAGAAACAACAATACCTATTACAAAGATACTATAGGTCCAGCGTAAGATCTTATATTTTCTGTGAAGTACCAACCCAAGAAAATACAGGTCTTTGGTGAGCGAAGAATAAATATAATCTTTGTCTTTAACCAGTTCCTGAAGGGCAAGCTCATACTCTTTCAACTTCATTTTATGAAAATTTCCAAAGAATAGTAGGTTCACTTTTTTATTGGCTACGTCATCCTTGCTGAATTTGCCACTGCCTACATTTGGACGTGTAGCGATAACGGCCATAACCATTGAAGTAACTGTGAATAATAAAAAAATTAAGGTAGGGTAAATAAGATAGGTATTGGAGGGGTTATCCAGTTTTGGTATTAGGTTAGACAATACTACAGAAATAATAATTGCGTTGACAGACAACAAAATATTTGCTTTGGTGTCCGCAATTTCACTAAGTGTTATGTGGTTTTTTAAGGTTACCCTGAATAGGGTCTGAATGCCCCTATCCGGACTTTCACTCTTATATTTTGCCTTTAATCGTTCTTTTTTTGCAATTTCTTTTTCCTTTTTAATCTCTTTCTCAAGGACCCTTAGATTTTTGTCTTTTCGCTCCTGCCAGTTAGATTTGGCATAATCTGTATAAAACTGGTGCTGTTTTCTGAACATCTTTATGTTCTGCTCCATCCAATCTTTATAAGAATATTCAGCTACGCCCAACAGGGAAAGTTCCTCCCGGAGAAGTTCACAGGTTTCTATATAGCTTTTTTGGGCAAAATGTGAGGCATCGGCATCCCGGATTATTTGTTCGCTCAGGTTTTTCGGTTCATAGACCATTTGAGTTGCCATGATGCAATCCTGAACCTGTTTGATACTCTCTTTATCATATCCTTCTTTTTCGAGAAATTTTTTTGCAATTTTACAACTACTGCTTTCGTGCTCCTCATGACCCTTCGTATAACCTGTATCATGTAACCAGGCTGCCAATAAAAGAACCTCCTTTTTCTTATCCTCCAGTTTATGTGCATCCAGCAATTCCTGTGTGTTTTTTACTACCCTTTGGGTATGTTTCAGATTATGATAAAGATATTTTGGATCTAATTCTGTTGACAACAAATCAACAACAAAAGCTTCGGTTTTTTCCAGAATTTCAGACATGTTTCAAATTTATAAAACAAAAATTACAAACACTATGATTTACACAAATGTATATAACTTGTAGCAACAATTAATGACACAACCTGAATAGCATTACAATTAGTATTTCATGGATAATTTTTCACCTACTGAAGCAATTTCTAAATGAGTAGTTGCTTTTAAAGTGACCTTTGGTATTTATAAATAAGAAATTATTAATTGGGAAAGCAAGGGAAATTTGAGTTATAACTTTGTATTTTGTCGAATATTTTATGTTGGTATCAACTTATTTGAGTTTAAAAGCAACTTTCAACAGCAATGAAACGGATATATAAGGAATTGGCTGCAATAGTTTGTATTGTACTATTATCCTCCTGCGCTTCATACAAGGCCCAATACAAGGACGAAAACTCAATTGCCCAAAAAGCTGATGGAGAAATTTTACACTCTTTTTATTTAATCGGAGATGCCGGGTATTCGCCAATAGGATCAAAATCTGAGGCACTCCAGTCCTTTGAAAAGGAACTTATGCGTGCCTCAAAGAATAGCACAGCCCTATTTTTAGGAGACAATATTTATCCAAAAGGCCTGCCGAAAAAAGGAGCAAAAGGCAGGCAATATGCTGAGCATCAGCTGAATGTTCAAACCGATGTTGTAAAGGATTTCGCCGGGAGGGCAATTTTTATTCCCGGAAACCACGATTGGTATAGCGGAGGACCGGAAGGTCTGGAAAGGCAGGAAGAATACATTGAGGATAAGCTTGGGAAAAACACTTTTCTTCCCGAGGATGGCTGCCCAATCCGAAAAGTTGAAATCAATGATGAGGTGGAGTTAATTATTGTGGATACGGAATGGTACCTTACCAAATGGGATAAGTTTCCAACATTAAATGACAATTGTGAAATTAGAACCCGTAACCGTTTTTTTCTCGAATATGAGAGTCTTATCAAAAAGGCAAGAGGTAAGACTACGGTGATTGCCTTGCATCACCCATTGTTTACCAATGGCCCTCATGGCGGACAGTTTTCAGTAAAGCAGCATATGACTCCAATCCCCATTCTGGGTACTTTAAAAAATGTACTCCGACGGGCAGGTGGCGTTTCCCCTGCGGATATACAATACCAGAGATATGATGAATTCCGGGATCGAATAATTACCCTGTCTCAGGATAATGATAAAATAATTTTTGTTTCCGGACATGAACACAGCCTTCAATATTTGGTTGAATCCAATTTACCACAAATAGTCAGTGGTGCAGGTTCTAAAACTACGCCCACACGAAATGTTGGCGGCGGCAAATTTTCCTATGGATCTCCGGGTTATGCCAGGTTGGATGTTTTCAAGGATGGTTCTTCCCGTGTAAGCTTCTTCTCAACAAAAGATAATAAAGTAGTATTTGAAACTGAGGTACTGCCGGAGGATCGCCCAATAATAACTGATTATACGGATAACTTTCCACAAGAAAAAACAGCGTCAATTTATACCAGGGAAGAAACGAATAAAAGCAAAACTTTTAAATGGCTTTGGGGAGAGCGCTATCGTAAATTATATAGCACTGAACTCACTGTGCCCACAGTGAATCTGGACACCTTATTTGGAGGCCTTAGTCCGGTGAGAAAAGGAGGCGGTCACCAGTCTAGTTCCCTGCGTTTAAAAAACAAAGAAGGACAGGAGTATATTATGAGAGCAATGCGGAAAGATGCGCTGCTATATATTCAGGCTGTCGGCTTTAAGGACCAATTTGTAAAAAGTGAGTTTGCGGGCACAAAAACGGAAGAACTTGTTTTGGATGTATTTACAGGAGACCATCCTTTTACACAATTTATCATCGGAGACCTTGCCGATGCCGCAGGGATATTCCATACCAATCCTAAATTATATTATGTACCCAGGCAGAATGCTATTGGCCGCTTCAATGATGAATTTGGGGATGCACTCTATGCCATTGAGGAACGCACGGCTGACGGGCACGGAGACAAAGCCAGTTTTGGCTATGCCAATGAAATGATTAGTACGCTGGATATGCTCGAAAAGGTAAAGAAGAATGAAGATCACAAAATAGATGAAACCACTTATGTGAGAGCACGGCTGTTTGATATGTTATTGGGAGATTGGGATCGGCATCAGGATCAATGGCGTTGGGCCATATTTGAAGAAAATGGGGGTACTGTTTATAAACCTGTTCCAAGAGACAGGGATCAGGCATTTTCAATTATGAATGACGGTTTTGCTTTGGGGCTGGCCACCCGGCTGGCAGCCCCTACACGGGTTTTAAATTCATATGAAGAAGATATCAAAGATGTACAATGGAGCAATTTAAATCCATATGTTCTTGATGTTGCGGTCATACAGGAATCAGATAAAGCAGTTTGGGATGAACAGGCAGCTTATGTAGCGTCTCATATTACAGATGAGGTAATAGAAGCTGCATTTGACAAGTTGCCTGATGAAGTAAAGGATGAGAATATGGAGGATATTAAGCGCAAGTTAAAAGGCAGGCGTTCGAATTTGCGAAAAATTTCCGATGCCTATTTTAAGGTTGTAAACAGATATGCCGTAGTACGTGGTACGGATAAGGATGATTGGTTTGAGATTGAAAGAATGCCAAATGGCCAAACCAAAGTTACGGGCTATAGAATAAAGAAAGATGAAAAGGGCCCTGTGTTTCATGAAAAAATATATGAAACCGAAAGCACTAAGGAAATTTGGGTGTATGGCCTGGACGATAAAGATTATTTTCATGTTGCCGGGGAAGGAGATCATCCCATAAAATTGCGCATGATTGGCGGCTCCAACAATGATAGTTATGAGGTCTTGAATGGGAAAAAGGCCCATATTTATGATTTTAAAAGTAAGCCCAATACGCTGGTAACAAAAAAGGGCAAACAGCATATCAGGGATGATTATGAGAATAATAATTATAATTACAGGAAACCGAAATACAATGTTAATGCAGTACTCCCTTTAATTGGGATAAACCCGGATGATGGACTAAAGCTTGGGATAATTGCCGGGCATACCAGATATGGCTTCGAGCGAAACCCGTTTACATCCACCAATAGGATAGCAGCTGCCTTATACACCTCTACCGGTGGATTTGATATACGATATCAGGGAGAATTTGCTCATGTGGTGGGTAAATGGAATCTGGCCGTCAATGGTGTCTTAACCAGCCCGAATTACAGCATAAACTTTTTTGGTTTTGGGAATTCTACACTAAATCCGAATGTTGAAGATGAAGATAATTTTAATCTTAACTACAATCGTGTTAAACTGGGCACCTTAGGAGGTTTTGCAGGATTGGTCTGGCATGGAGAAAATAATGGGGAATTTAGTATAGGAGTGAATTATAAGACCTATGAGTTGGAAGAGACTCAGGGGAGGTATATAAATTTATTTTCAGATTTTATCCCTCAGGAAGAGAGGAATAATTTTTTTGGAGCCGAAGCCGTATATAGTTATACCAATAGTGATAACCCTGCATTTCCGACTCTCGGTATGGTAGCAGAATTTAGAACCGGAATTACTACAAACCTTGACGATTCTAATACTTTTGGATATTTCATTCCAACGCTCGGTTTTGCGCATAAGATATCGCCAAATGGGCAATTGGTTTTAGCTACCAAATCTAAGGCCCATATTATTTTTGGCGATGATTTTGAGTTTTACCAGGCCGCGAGTATTGGTGGTAACGACGGCTTGCGTGGTTATAGAAACGAGCGTTTTACAGGAAAATCTTCCTTCTATCAGACTTCGGACCTGCGCTTTAATTTTAAAAGATATAAAACAGGTCTTGTACCGGTTGAAGTAGGTGTATTTGGCGGTTTTGATATAGGCAGAATCTGGGTAGATGACAGTCTCGTTGTGGATCCCTCCTTTAATAAAAATACCTGGAATACCTCCTATGGAGGCGGGTTTTTCATAAACGGTACAGATTTGGTCACTGCCAACCTCGGGCTCTTTGGTTCGGACGATGGGCTGCGATTTTATTTTGGTTTTATTTTGGGATTATAGTTCGATGCTCATTTAAATATAATAATAGTTCTATAGAATTAATTGGCATATTTTTATTAGCTTGGCCAACTTAAATATCGGACGTCTAAAAACGCCAATTGTTATGAAAAAAAATATTACCATACTATTATTACTTGTTTTTTCCTTTGCATTTCAGAATTGTGGCAGTGTAAAAGTTAGAGACTCCTGGACTGCAGAAGAAGAAACTATTGCGAAATTCAAGGAAAAGAAAATTCTGGTTTTAGCCAGGACGGCAGACAACACAGCCAGAATAGCTTTTGAAGAAGCATTAGCCAACGAAATGAGGGCAAGGAATTATAATGCATCAGAGAGTTTTAAAAAATTTCCGAAAATTTATACGGAAAAAGAAATAACCGAAGAAAGGGTAGCTTTTATACAAAGCATACTGAATAGCGAAGGATATACAGGAATAGTTATTGTGGTTGTGAAGGATCAGGAGAGTACCACTACAACATCGAGCACAGGTATAGGTGTGGGAGTTTCGTCTGGCTATGGCTATCCTGGTTATTATGGCGGATTTTATAATTACTACAGAACCCCTTATGCCTATGGTCCTTACTATAGTTCGTTTGGAGGTTATATTCCAACTTCCACTTCTACGAGTACCTCTATAACCTATATTTTAGAGACCGTTTTTTATAATCTTGATGAGCCAGAAGAAAATCAATTAGTCGCCGTTGTTACGACTGAATTGGACGACCCCAAGGAAGCATATAAAACTGCGGAAAAATATGTGGAAACTATGGTCAAAAGCTTTGAGTAGCAGTATGGCAATCTTTTAGCCTATTTTGACTTATAAAAATAATGTCACTTTTCTTGTTTGCTTAAAACGGATTGCATTAGTATCCTTGTTTAATTAAAGGGTATAGTTAATTCTTAAATTTAGTAACTAAATCATTTTTCTTACTACGTAGCTTAAAGTAGAGTTTAGATTTCTTAAATTCATAGTCATAATTTTAATCAAGAAAAGTTTAATATCTGACTTATGAATACAAAAGGCAATATTACAACAGTACTCAGGATAGTAGCTTTGCTTTTAATATTGGTTTGGTGTTTTTTAATTATAAGGCCTTTTTTGATTATTACCATTTGGTCAATTCTTTTAGCAGTTGCTTTATATCCTTTATATAAATGGTTTGTTGCTAAGTTAGGGGAGCAGCGTAAAAAGTTGGCAACTTTCAGTTTTACATTAATTGCAGTGCTTTTATTAGCGATTCCGGCTTACTTTGTGCTCGCCAGTATTTTCGAATCCATTGCAATTATTGTGGATCAGATAAAAAGTGAAGGATTTGAAATACCATTACCCGAATCAAAAATTAAGTCCCTGCCTTTAATAGGAGAGAAGCTTTATGATGAGTGGTATGCTCTATCTGATAATATAGAGCAATTTGCTATCGTTCATAAGGATGCCATATTAGAATATGGCAGGGTTGTCTTAAGTTCGGTGAAGGGTTTTTTGGGTACCATGATTACTTTTATTATTTCATTTTTTATTGCCCTGGTTTTAATGTTTAATGCTGAAAGTGCGTATAGGTCATCTCTTAAACTATTCATGAAGTTAATGGGGGAAGAAGGAGAAGAAGTGATTTTAATTTCACGGGATACTATTAGAAATGTTGTTAAGGGAATCCTCTTAGTAGCTATTATTCAGACAGCGTTGGCATTTATAGGGTTTACGGCCATCGGAATACCCGCGGCAGGTATATTTGCTTTACTTGTGCTTATTGGCGCTATTGTTCAAATCCCCGTATTCCTGGTAATGTTGCCTCCGATACTGTTGGCATTTTCTATGGCAGAACCAACCTATGCCATCATTTTTACCATATACTGTGTCCTTGTAGGCCTGGCAGACAATGTATTGAAACCAATTCTCCTGGGAAAAGGGTTAAAGACACCTATGATAGTGATCCTGATTGGGACCATTGGAGGGTTGTTGTTGCACGGTATTATAGGGCTATTTGTAGGTCCGGTAGTATTGTCGGTAGTATACCAGTTGTATCAATACTGGATGAGAAAAGCGGTCTAAAGGACTAATACAGCGTCGACTGCCTCTAATTGCAAATTATTTGTAATAGTATCCTTATTACAGGAAGCCTTGCAAGCATCTAGAACCGCGGAAAAGAATACCTGCAATAGCCACTGGTTTTCTGGAATTGGATTCACTTTTGTTTAGTTTTTTGTTTTGCGCCAACAATATTTCGCCAACTAGCCTATATATAATCTTTTAGATTTCTGAAAAAATAATCCTTATATTGCCAAAGGATTTCAAATAATGCTGATGCCCCCTGTCATGCTGAAATTCTAAAAAACTACCTTGAACTAATTGAATTAAAATTGTAAATGAAACGATTTGTTTTCAGAGACCTAATTTTGCTTTGGATTGAATGAATCGAATATGCTTAAGGTTGATAAAAAATTTATTAAGCCAAGTTGGATTTACCCCCGGCCTTTAGCGTGGATAAAAGAAAATAATTATTAGAAACACTAAATTTAATATGAAAATGAAACAAGGAATCTCTTTATTATTACTAATAGCATTTTGCGCTGTAAGTTTTGCACAGAAAAAACCAAATATCCTGGTAATTTGGGGCGATGATATTGGTCAATCCAATATAAGCGCCTATACCAGAGGCGTGATGGGTTATGAAACACCAAACATTGACAGAATAGCCAGGGAAGGAATTATTTTTACAGACTATTATGGAGAGCAATCCTGCACTGCCGGCCGTTCATCTTTTATAATGGGTCAAAGTGTATTCAGAACAGGCTTGTCTAAAGTAGGCCTTCCGGGAGCTGCAGAAGGTATGCGTGTTGAGGACCCAACCATTGCAGTTTTATTAAAAGACCAGGGGTATGCTACAGGGCAATTTGGAAAAAACCATCTGGGAGACAGAGATGAAATGTTGCCTACAAACCATGGTTTCGATGTGTTTTTTGGAAACCTTTACCATTTAAATGCGGAAGAAGAGCCCGAGAACGTTGATTATCCGGGAGATATGATTATGGCTGATGGCAGGACATTTCGGGACACCTATGGCCCAAGAGGGGTAATAAAATCTTCTTCAGACGGAACCATTGAGGATACCGGTCCTTTGACCAAGAAACGGATGGAAACCGTTGATGATGAAACATCGGCAGCAGCTATTGAATTTATTAAACAACAAACAAAATCTGGAAACCCATGGTTTGTTTGGTGGAGTGGAACACGTATGCATTTTAGAACCCACGTTAAAGAGGAACTTAAGGGAATTTCGGGACAAAATGAATATGCAGATGGTATGGTGGAACATGACATGCACATTGGGCAATTCCTTAAAGTTCTGGACGAGTTGGGGATAGCAGATAATACTATTGTACACTATTCCACAGATAATGGGCCGCACTACAATACCTGGCCCGATGCCGCTTCTACTCCTTACAGGGGGGAAAAGAACACTAACTGGGAAGGTGGATGGAGAGTGCCGGCCATGGTTCGCTGGCCGGGTGTTATAAAGCCGGGCTCCGTGAGTAATGAAATTGTTCATCACATGGATTGGCTACCCACTTTTGTGGCAGCTGCCGGAAAAACCGATATAAAAGAAGATCTTTTGGATGGCTATGTATCTAAGTCGCTTGGAAGAAGCTATAAGATTCATTTAGATGGTTACAACATCATCGACCATCTAAAGGACCCTAAAAATGTAAAAAGCCCCAGACATGAAATCTTTTATTTCTCCGATGATGGGGATTTAACGGCCATGCGTTATGATGATTGGAAGCTGGTATTTATGGAGCAAAGGGCACAGGGAACTTTGTTGTTATGGGCTAACCCTTTTACACCTTTAAGATTACCTCTTATATTTAATCTAAGGAGAGACCCGTATGAGCGGGCACAGATTACTTCAAACAGCTATTACGACTGGATGATAGACAGGGCATATTTACTGGTGCCCGCACAAGCTTATGTTGGAAAATTTTTAAACACTTTCAGGGAGTACCCGCCCAGACAGGAAGCAGCCAGTTTTTCACTGGATAAGGTAATGGAGACACTCAAAAAAGGAGGAGGCTCCAAATAGCAATAAAATGCCAATAGCGGGATAGACTGTTCTGCTAAAATGACTAATAACAATGAAACCTTTGGTTTTGGTTCTGGTTGATAAAGAAAGATCCGGAGAATAACAATCCGCCCTGTATGTTAAATTTTAGCGCATACAGGGTTTTTTTATTTTTTTGGATTTTCAGCTTTAGCAAGAAATGGATAAAATAAACAGGAGGCAAACCAATTTACATATATGCAATACTTAATAACGGCACTGATTTAATATGACTTGGTTTTTTTTTGTTACACTTTTGGAAATTGTACTTACCCTGTCCTGCCTGTTTTTGTTAATAAAAGATGGCAGTAAACCCGAACGTATTTGGACATGGATATTCGTAATTGTATTTATTCCATTTATTGGTGCAATTTTATATTTGGCTTTTGGTGTCAATCTTCGAAGGCAAAAGATTTTTGATCTAAAAAAAGAGATTGATTATGTGCAGTTTGAGCGTTTTGTAAAAAGGTACTCCGCGGAAGCGGAAAAAAATATTTTGAAAAGACATGATGTTACCGCTACTTATTTACACCTCATTCGACTTCTAACCAGAGTTAATAGTGCTATCCTCACTTTTAACAATAAGGTGAAGATCTTAAATGATGGGCCTGAAACATTCGATGCCATTTTTGAGGCTTGTGAGAAGGCTGAAAAGTATATTCACCTTCAGTACTATATTTTCATAGACGGGGATTTGGCAGATCGTTTTGCTGAACTATTTAAGAAGAAAATAAAACAAGGGGTAGAAGTGAGGTTAATTTACGATGCCCTCGGCAGTTGGGATTTATCCAACAGGATGATAGATAAATTCCGGGAAATTGGAGTGCTAATTTTTCCTTTTATGCCCGTGCGGTTTGGCAGGTTGGCAAGACTAAACTATCGCAACCACCGCAAAATTTTAATTGTCGATGGAATAATTGGTTTTACTGGCGGCATTAATGTGGACGACAAATATATTAAAGACGATGACTTTCTGGGACATTGGACTGATACACATTTAAAAATCCATGGCATGAGTGTAAACTTCCTGCATTTTGTGTTTCTTGCAGATTGGCTTTTTGTAACCAGGGAAAACCTCATTAAACCTGAGATGTTTAAATTGATGGATGAAGTTGGAGATACCCCTGTACAAATTGTATCTAGTGGTCCCGATGCAGATTACCCTAATATCCTGCAACAGTACTTGTATATATTATATCAGGCAAAGGAGTATGTTTATATTGTAAATCCTTATTTAATACCCGATTCCACCCTTTCCCTGGCTCTGAAAACTGTGGCTTTAAGCGGTATAGATGTGAGAATAATAGTTCCCCGGAATTCTGAGTCAGCTATGATTCATTGGACGGTACAATCCTTTTTTAGCAGGTTCCTCAATGCCGGGGTTAAAATATATTTGTTCGAGGAAGGGTTTATTCATTCAAAGGTAATTTTATCGGATGATTCTGTTTGTTCAATTGGAACGGCTAATCTGGATATTCGCAGTTTTGAACAAAATTTTGAAGTAAACGCTTTGATTTATAATAAGGAAGTTACAATGACCATGAAGAAACAGTTTGCGTTGTTTCAGAATAGCAGTAAACAGCTAACCCCTGAGGAACATGCGGCCCGACCTAATATTGACCGTGTAAAGGAAAAACTGGCAAGATTAGCCACTCCCTTAATGTAGGTTTATATTATTCATTTTATTAAACGATTATAAAACTGCCCCACTTTAACACTGAACTGATTTGAAAAGAAAAAGCCCGGTGTTCCGGGCTTTTAAAATTATAATTGTGCTATAATGATTTATTCTACGGGAGTAAATGTAAATTTTTGTCCGCCTATGGAGGCTTCCAGCATAAGTCCTCCTTTTACCCTTGTAAAGACCGCAACGCCGTTCTGATAGGCCACGTCAACTGAGGCACCTTCTGTAATTGCAGTTGCCGAAGCCTGACCGCTAAACTTAAACTTACCTCCGGTAAATCTGTCATAAGCATCTTTATTTTCAAAGAATATTACTTCGCTATACTGTTGTCCTCCTGCCTGAAGCCCGAATGTTCCCTGGCCCAATTTTGAAGAACCTGTTGCAACATGATTTTTGTAAACAATGCCTTCACCACCGGCTCCGCCAATTACTAAGCCCGCTTTTGTAATTTTGGGATAAACAGCATATCCGTAAGCCTGGTCTTTAAAAGTTTGTAATTTTGGAGCGTCCTGGATCATTTTGCTTAAAGCTTCTTTGCAATCCTTTTCCAACTCAGGTTTCCAGCCGGCTATCTGAGCATAAGAAGTAAGAGAAAAGGCAAAACATACAAAAAGTAACAAAAAGTGTGTTTTTTTAAAATGGATAGTGTTCATTTTTATTTCGTTTAGTTATTAATTATTTTAATCCTTTAATAGTACATAAAGCACATCCTTGTTGCCTAGAAGTAATCAGGATTACGAGACGTACTTAAAAGGTCAGAAAAGGTACAAAAAACAAGTGAAAGAATCCCTCTTATCATGATAAATTTCAGACTATTTCAACCCAATTATTATACCAGTAGAAAGTGCACAATTCTAAACCAATGTTTATGACGAAATGCTATTTCTTGAATCCTTTGGCAATAGAATTTGCATAGGCCGATGCCACGCCAGGTGAATTGTCCGGATTTTCAATTGAGGCGGTGATCCAGGCCACCAGCTGTTTTCCTTCTTCCTGCTCCAGGTCATATACAACGGTTTCCAATATATATAGCTTGGAGGTTATTGTAGTTCCTTCTGTTTTCAGGGAAACCTGATCTACCGAATAAGATCCCGGAAGATAGAAATAATTGTAAAACCCACCATAGTTAACAGGATAATTCATTCCGCCATAAATTACCTGAGTATCATATTTTTCAGCGCCTATTTCGCGGGTATGTTCCTGATAATCTTTTAGGGCGGTAAGCACTACACCATTATACTCGTTTTTTTCTAAAATGGTTCGGATTTGTTGTTTTTGTTCATCAGTTATTTTGGCTACCGGGTTAAAATCCGGAAACTGCGTATAGCTGGAGATTGCATTAAAGCCATCCGCTAATAGTTTTTTTGTAATTGCATTTTCATAGGCCATCCTGATATCCATATCGCCTGATCTGCCAATAACAAGTATCTTTTTATTCCGCATCTCATTAGCTGTTTCGGCTTTCCATGATTTAATAACCTTAAAGCTTGTGCAACTGGTCAAGAAAAACCCTGTGAGCAGGAATAATAGAATTGATATTTTTTTCATTTTATTTTTTTTGAGCGACTAATGTATGCATAATATTTGGAAGTTAATTCTCCCTGTCCTAATCTTCCCCACGAATTTTAAGTTGGGGTTCTTCAATTTTAGCTAAAACTAACTACCCTTGAATCTTAGTACATCTGGAGATTTTTTCGAAGCCAATCTCTTAATAAAAAAATCCTGCATCCTGTGGAAGATTAAGGACGTCAATTTTCAAAATATAAAATGTAATACTATTTTCGCTCCAGGGGTTGGTTTGGAAAAGGCCTTCTGTCATTAGCGCGTATCAACTTCTGATGCTTAAAAAAATAAATTATATTTACATATACTGAATGATTACATTTCCAGAGACGAAAAAATCGTATATAAGCAATGACAAAAATTGATTTTGCATTTTAAAATATACTCCCCGGCACTTTTGCCATAGGATTATATGAATTTAATTTTAGTCAAGATTTAGTTAATTTATGAAAAGGATAGAATATTTATACCCTTATAGATTTACAATATTCTTTATTAGCCTTCTTTTTATACTGTTTGGAGACCTTTTAATTCCTTTTTATACGTTTATTACTTATATAGCCCCAATATTTTTTATAGTCAATATTCTTGCCGGAACTTTGTTAATTTCAAAAAAAAAGAAGTTGCACAGGATTTTTATCGGCCTGTTTTTACTAACTATTTTATACATACTGTTTTCTTCGTATCTGGTTACGGATGAAGAAGTCTATCGCTATATTCGATTTGCAATATTGTTTTCTTTTTATTGTTTCGTCACATATGAAATTATATCACAAGTATGGCAAAGCTCTAAAGTAGACAGAGGGGTAATCCTGGGACTTATTTGCGGGTATATTTGTTTGGGTCTGGTTGGTTTTTTTATTTGTTTAGCGGTTGAAGAATCGGAGCCAGGTTCTTTTTATGGCCTCGCTTCCTTTGAATCCGACCCTGAAGCATATAAAAATAGTTTACAATATTACAGCTTTGTTACGCTCTTAACCATTGGTTACGGAGACATATTACCTATTTCCCAGCTGGCCAGGAAAGCTTCTGTTCTGATAGGGCTTTTGGGTCAGTTCTATCTTGTAATTGTTACGGCGGTGGTAATTGAAAAATATATCAGGGACAACCGCAAAGGGAATTAATACAAGAGTGTTCAACAGGGACAAGAAATCTGTGAAGTCTGTAATTAAAATGCTTCATTAACCCCGAAGTAAATACCACTTTGGCCGTCTATTCCTCTACCGTAGTCCAGCCTGAGCCAGGTGCTTTTATCTTTAATCAGTTTAAAACGTATTCCTCCGCCTAAACTAGGTTTTAAGTTATCAAATCTAAATAACAGTTCACCCGCTTCGTCGCTTACACTTCCAAACAAACCGAAACCAGCTAAGGTCCATCGTTCCTTAAATCGCCATCTGTATTCAGCCTGGATGATATACATGTTTTTATCTATGAATCTTCCATTAAAGTACCCCCGTGCATATTTGCTGCCACCATAGCTGGCCATACCCTGAAAAGGAACATCGCCAAAATTGTTTTCTGAATAAAGGCGAAAAGCCAAAATACTACTTTTTGTTAACGGTTGATAGGTCCTCAAATCTAAAATGAATTTGTTAAATGCATGGGTAGCACCAAAAAGCTCACTGGAAAAGCGTGCACTTAAACTAAGATAATTACCCGACTGTGGTGCGCCAATATCATCCCTTGAGTCCAAATTAAAGATAGCTCCCAGTCCAATGATTTTTGCTCCTTCACTCCCAGGAACAGTACCTGAATCCAAAATACCACCTTCGAGCACTTCAGTAATTTCATAATTAGCATAATTAACAGACAAACCAAAATTTAAATTTGGCGGTAATCTTTTTAATAAGTTTATGTCAAATTTGTTGGTGGTCTGATTATAGGATTCCTTATTGCTTTCCGGAGTTGTGGCTCCTAAACCCCAAAAGGAATTTGGAAAAACCCTGTAGGTGTAAAACATATCAATAAAATAATCACCATGTCCCAGATAGATTTGAGGAGTAGCTTCAAATATAAATTGTTTCTCGGAAGTGTAGATTGCACTAAAAAAAATATTAGACAATCGTTGATTGTATTCATTAATATTTTTAAGAAAGAATAGCTGGCCACCTCCACCAAAGCCAAACTTGGTTTCAGGGGTATAAAAAACAATAGGCAGTGCAACTAACTGTAAACTTTTTCCTTGTTTTATAGTATCGGATTGGATAAATCCTTCTTCGTTCCGATCCTGAGAATATATATTAACAGAAAGCAGGATAATGAACAATGTTTTATATAATATATGTTTCTTCATTTAAAAGAAAAAATCGTCAAGAATTACACCAAATCCGAAAGTAAACGAGAAGTCACTTATTGTAATATTGTCAGATTCCGGAATTCCATCCGGGTTTATACTATCTGTTCCAATCCAGTAATGCCCAAGGTTAAAACCAATATTTAAGGAAATCAAATCACGTATAACATAAGAATAACCCAAACTAATCAGAGTACCAAAACCATTTCCATCCTCCTCCACCCTAAGATCAGGGATATCATTTATACTGGCGAGACTGCGATACAAAATAAAACCGGGGGATACATTCAAAAATAATGAACCGTCCTTTGTTTTTGAAAAGTACCTGGCAAATTGTGGTCCGATATAAAAAGATTCACTAACAATTTTTAATTCTCCTTTCGATTCCTGTTTTTGTGCCTGAAAAGTTACTCCAACCAACCATCTTTCTTTAAAAAATTTACCGCTTGACAGATTTATTCCATATTCATTAGAGATTGTTTTACTATTCGCTGATTTTAATTCTTGAGTAGTTGTGCTAATGTTTCCCGACAAGGATGTCAGCCAGCGTCCTTTGCGAAAGGGTGTAAGAGAGCTGTCTGTGGAGTCAGATAATACTGTATTCTGGGAATAGACCAGGGAAGTATTGAGAGCGAGGAATAGCCATATGAAAAGTTTGTAAAATACTATGAATTTCTGCATTGCTCTTAACTTCACCAGGGTATAATATAAGCTTAAAGTTAATCAAATTACTGCAATAGTTCTTTACCAATCCGCGCATTTATTTTATTAAATAGAATTATATTATTCACTGTATATTTGCCGCTAATTATTTTATCCTGAGGGGATAGAAAAGACCATTGAAAAGAAAATATGATGAAACAATTAAAAATATTTCAAATTGTAAGTTTTATAGCCCTATCTGCATTTTTATTTCAGGTGCAAGCGCAACGAATTGATTTATCCGTAGATTATGGGTACCAATTGGGAACTAAGCTAAAATACGGGTCTAATTATCTTAAAGCCTCTGATGGTGGGTTTTTTAGGGGAATAGCGGGTTTTGAAGTAGGTTATGGTACTATGTTGGAACTTACTTATATGAAGATGGATACAGATTTATTGATAAGGGATGTTCTTATTAGCCCAACCGAAGACCGTTTAGCGGACCTTGCAATGGATTGGATTCACCTCGGAAGTACCCGATATTTTGATTCGGCAAGCGATTTAACGCCTTTTTTTGGAGTGAGTGCGGGAGTAACAATTTTTACACCAAAGAATGAAAACCCCACTATAACTAATAGAGATTTGAGCTCTACTACAGAATTTTCTTTTGCCTTAAAGGGAGGTGTTATCTTTAATTTAAGCGATGTAGTTGGCATAAAAATACAGGGAGATCTTATGTTTCCGGTTTCGTGGGGAGGGCTTTATGTAAACGGATTTGGAACCAGTGTTTACGCCTCTGGAACAACCGTGATGGGGGCATTTTCCGGAGGCCTTGTATTTACATTGGATTAACCAGATTTTGCGTTATTTGAATATAATAGACCAGGCCAGGAGAACAGTATTGGTTGTAGCACCAACGTCCTTTAGTGTTTTGGAATAAACATATGCTAATTTAATACCCTGATTACCTGCAAAGCTAGCACCTAAGGAAACCGCACCAATAAAGTTTGATCTCCGATCATCGTTGAATTGTTGATTAACAATAGAAGCCGCTCCCTGATTATGTCCAGCACTTATGGATCCCCAATAGCGCTTTTTAAATTGTCTTATAAGATGTGTTTGAAAGGCAAAAAGTGGCCTTTGTTTTAGTTCACCATCGTTAAAAAAATCATTGTTCTTTGTAAAAAGTATCAGGGATGCTGTAAGTTCATAGGACCATGGCCCCCAATAATGCACAAAACCTGCCTGCGGTCTTATAACAAAACGATTACCGCCCAGATTTATCAATTTAGAATTAGAGTATTGCCCTAAAGGCACTGTAATGGCCAAGGAAACACCAAAGGTTGTAAAAACCGGGTGTGCGGCTCTGTATTCCTGTAATTCTTTAGGGCCTGAGGGTGGAGGACCTGTTAAATTTAAGGATAGTCTAACTCTGGGATCCGCGAGACCGTTTCGCTCAACACTTGTTGCGACACCATTTAAAAGACCTTCCCAACGTGAAAAAGAAACTGGAAGTAATATATCTACCCGGGCTAATTTATTACCCAATCTGAAAGGACGAACATAGCTGGCAACGAATCCGTTACCTGTATAAATAACATCTTCTGCTCCTAAGACAGGATCAAAAAAGACATCTCCGGATGTGTAGCCATATCCTGCACCAACAGCATTAATTCCCAAAGGGAGAGAACTCCATCGCCTGGGTTCTACATCCTGTGTATAGCAATTGGGTAAATAGAAAAGAACACCGCAAAACAAAATATATTTAAGATGAGATGGTACAGTAATTCTCATGTGGTTGGTGAACGATTTAAATTTGAACTACTTTTTTACTTTTACCGGATACTTATTGTACATTTTTTTTACAGCTTTTGTAATCCTACCCATATTTGTATCCATAGAGCCTGAAATCATTCCTTTGGACACTGCCTGCCAGATCAGCTTATTATTTTCACTTTCCACAACATCCAGAATAACGGTTCCTTCATTGTAATTTTGAACAACGATTTCTTCCGATTCCCAATGGTAGTTGCGTTGCCCTATATATCTTGGAGCATCTCTTATATCGGTTTGCCGTGTTTTTTGTTCCGCTGTGATGACAATTCCAATATTGAGGATTAAATCCGGATTCTCTTTCACTTTTTGGTATCCCCTTGCGGCCATTTGTTGACCAATCTCTGCAATTAAAAAATTTATGCTTTCTTTTTTTGGTTCAAATTCCGGGATAGTTGTAACATTAAGGCCATAAACCTGATAGGTTTTATATTTTTTAAAATCTGTTTTAGAGGCTTTGTTATTGGATACCAATACCTGAGACAAGCCTAAAAAAGGAATTGTAAAAAACAGGAATAGAATACTTAATTTTTTCAATTGAACTATCATAATTAATCATTTGTTATACCCCATCTCCTATAGGCCGATCTCAGAAATTCTCCATAAATTTCTTTATGTATATCAAATTGCTCCGGAGTGAGAAGATCTTCTAATTCTTTATCCTGTCTGGCCAACAAACCGTTTAATTCCTTTTTAAATTGCTCCTCTGAAAAATCTTTGTCTTTATCGTCTAAGCGTGCAATTTTGGCCACATAGTAAACAATAATGCTGCTGTATTGGCTCATTTCCTCTTCGTTGAGGCCCATTCTTTTTACTTCATCATGGAACCAGCGTTGAAGATTATCCTTTTCCTCGGAAGAAAAAATTTCAACTTTTCTTTCTTCTTTACTTAGCTCTTGGGCGGTAAGGTTAAAATAGATCATTGAAAATACTACAAATAGGATGCTTTTTAAATAAGACATTGAACAATCGTTTTAATATGATTTATTTTGTGTAAAAATTTATGAAATATAGTGCTTTTTACTTTTAAGTAGAATTATTATACGTTGATCTTACTAAAGAATAATTACTGTTTAATTGACTTAAATTTGAAAACCGTCAAGGCTATTCATGTCAAATACTGAAAAAACGCTAATTGATTTTATAAGAATATAGATTTCTCCCTCTATGTTTTAATTGTTCATCTGAAAGAAGCAATGTTTTATCATTAAGAAACGAAATAGATTCCAGCTGTGTACTAACGCCAAGATCTACTGTTCTTAGTTCTCCTTCGAAGAATTTGGAAAGGTCAAAATTTGTGAAAAGCCATAATTTACCATAGCCTAACAGGGCAATAGTTTTACCGTCTGGCGAAATATCTGCCGCCGTAATTTTACAAACCGAAAATTCTGTACATGGAATAAAGGCACCCAGATAAGTAGCCTTGTATTTTCCTTTTTTTGCCGGGATTCTGTATATCAAAGCTTCACCCTTAAAGGGATGAGACCGATTTTTTGTTATCAAATAAAGACTGTCTTTAGCGTAGAAGATGGCCTCCGTGTCGTATAGAAGTTTGCTCCTTTTTGGAGGGTATTTTTTTTGTTCCGGAAAACTGAATTCTATGCGTTCCGCTTCTATCTTGTCTCCTTTTTCCTTATTCGGATCGGGGATTTTATAGACCACAAGATCTTTTCTTTTATTGTTGTTATTACCTGTATCTCCTATATAAAGATTACCACCCTTATCCATAGCCAGTTCTTCCCAATCTATGTTTCCGGCATTTTTTACCCCAAGTTCTTTAAGCAATTTTCCCTTGAAATTTGTCTGATAAATTTTATCGGCACCACCGCTGTCGTTAATCATCCAGATAGTTGAATCCTTGCTTACAACCATTCCTGAATTTTCATCCAGTTTTTTAGGGAGTTTAGTAATGAAAGTCAGTTGTCCATAGTTGGTACAACTGGTTAAAAGACTAAAAAATAAGAGCGATATATATCTAGTCATCCATATCCTTTAAAGGCATGTAAATCTCCGCTTTCCATTTAAGGGCATCACCTCCCATATTAGGGTTATTATGAAAAACTTCAACAGGCAAACCTGAAATTTCCAAATCATTTTTATTGGCATAATCCATTAGTGCATACCAGGCTCGGTCGGAAGTTATATAATTGCCATTGTAGATTGCCTTAAGCGCAGTTCTTGTATTAAACTCCCTGTACTTTAAGTCTGGATGTTGTGGCAAAGAATCTGATTTAATTATGGGATAGCAAAAATCATATCGAATGCTATCTGTTTCCTTGTTCCATTGTCTCACTTCTATGAATGGTCTTCCGTTAAGCTCAATCCCATTATTTGCAAGGATAGAATTTAGTAATGGATAATTGTACATCATTCCTTTGGCTTTACCAAATTGATCCGTTTTCACAGAAACATAAGCACAATATGTAGCAGGTAATTGACTCGTACCGATAACTTTAACCCTAAACAATCCTATATGTTCATTTAGCTTTTCATTAAAATCCTTAACAGTACTTATGGTTCGTTTTTCAAAATCCGTATTGTAAAATGGAATGGCAATTTTGTTTTGAAGGCTATGATCAAGATCCTTTATGTAGACTTTTACTTTGGAAGTAGAATCTGTTACAGGGGTAATTTCCCATTCATAGGAATAGGTAGAATCGCTGAATTTTATTGTTTGTTCAAGGTGTGTTAGACTTTCCTGATTCACTATTTGGGCATCTTCCAGTGTAGAATTCCATAGCTTAATGGATTGATTAATGGTGCCGGGAAAAGTCCTGGCTTCAAAAGTCACAAGATAATCATAGGGTTTTAAAAACAAATACCAAACAAGTCCAACAACTACTAGTGGTGCTAAAACAAAAATGACTTTTTTCATATACCTAATTAGCCATTGTAAGGTTTTCCAAAACGTACTGGCCTAAATCTCTTCCTTGTTTAACACCGACCGCAACGGCTTTTCTGTAATGGATGCCTCCATACATTCTGCTGATAGCTGCCTCATCTGCGGCTTCATTAAAGGAATTAAAACTTCTTACAGGCAATCCATAAGGTAATTCTGTATCGTCGTCAAAGGCAAATTCATCCCCAAAAATATCCGTAAGTGCAGTTGCCGCAGCTCCGGAAACAACGCTATGCCCACTGGTGTACTCCGGAAATGGCGGAGTTTGTAATACCGGCTGCCAGTTTTCATCAATATGCTCGTTTATCAGGGTTTCCGGCCTAATAAGATTACTCCTGTATTTTTCATCCCAACAGCTGATGAAGGCATCTGCTATGGCCATGGATGTTTTTGTATAGGCATAAACGGTTTTGTTAAAATCGCTATTTGTCTTTTTAGCTGCAATTTTAACGATTCCAATCCAATGTGCTCCCGGAGAAATTTTCTTGGTAGCAAACATCAAATGTCCACGGGTCACGGAGACATATGGATTACAATCCCAGAACTGGGCTATCGCAATTTCTTCCGAGGCATCTCCTTTTTCAGTGATTTCCAGGCTAATATCGTATACTTCCTTGACTTCTTTATAAAATTCGGAATCTTCATCCATAGAAAATGGTGGGGGAGGATCGGGTACAAACTGATTAGCAGAATCTATAACGAAGGGGCGTATTTTATTCCAATGCGGCTCTATTCCATCCATATATGCCGGAGGGGTGGGCTGCCATCTTGAAGGATCATCAGTATTGACAGTGAACTTAGGCATTGTTCTTGTTTGATTATAATTGTCGCCCTTCATCCATTCTGCAATATGTTCGGCTACCTGCAGACCATAATCTTTAGACGCATTAAATTCACTGGGGTTTTTGGATTCCCAGACTGCATACAGACTATCTCTGAAGACCGCCAGTTTCTCCTCCGAAAATATTACTCTGCTGCTTACATCCATATGCGCTACCAGGGCAGATAAAGCATAATTTACCGGTTTGGTTGTATCTGGTTTGGGGATAGCAGTTAGTTCGTGAGCCTGACCGGCCAATGAATTGTAAGTTTCATCGTTTAGAGCTATTATTTCATAGGCCGCAATATTCGGGTAGGCGTATATTCTACTGGCAACAGGCGGAGAGAAGATATCATGTATCATTATCTCTGTAACTTTATCAATGGCCATATGCAGTTCATCTGTTGTCACAATAATGGGTTCTACGTTCTTATTGCAGGCAACGAGGGTTGCCAGTACCAATAATACTCCTAATGTCTTCTTCATTTTCAGTTATGTTTTATTAATTCATAAACAAGGGCCTTCTCGTTATTAAAGGTTAACAGTAGATAAGGTTGGTTGTTTAACGTAATTATATTAAGATGACGTGTCGATTTTTGAGAAAGATCCAGTCCTATATTATGTCCCAAAATTACGTCATTTTTGCTTTTAATCATAGCACCGGGAAAAGAACCAAAACGTCCATGATAAGGTTTAACCCCAAAATAATTTCCTGCTGCCAACACTTCTTCAGAACCATCCTGGTCAAAGTCATAAGCAAGAAAGGCCATTATAGGTGCCCGTTGTAACTCATTTTCAAAAGGCACAAAGGTAAATTTACCATTAGTATTCTCGAGATATCCTGATCTCAATTCCGATACTTCTAAAACAATAGATTTATCTAAGGTTTTCTTATCAAATACCTGCTCAATGGTTTTGCCTGCATAATCGCGGTAGTTGGTAAACTTTTTACGCAATTCTATTATTTGCCCGGCAATACCATCTAATCCTTCCAGTGGAAAGTATTTTCCATTCTTGGGTATGGCAACAATAGTTTCGGTGCTGCCATTTCCATCAAAATCCGAATAAAATAGTTTTAAGGGATAGTCTTCAGATGCCCTGAACTTATTGTTAGTACCCCAATTACCCAACAGGTAATCCTTGTCGCCATCCTGATCTATATCAAAAGCAATTACACTTTGCCAAAGGCCATTTATTTCGTTGTTCAAAAGTTTCTTTTCAACAAGAAGACCATTGCTATTGATAAAAAATTTGGGAGACATCCATTCCCCAATTACGATAAGATCCTTAAAACCGTCTCCATTTAAATCTTCCCATAGGGCTTCGGTGATCATCCCCGCATTTTGGAGTTCCTCATTTTTTACAATGCTGAACTGACCATTGGTGTTTTTAAGCAAATAAGAATTTGGTATTTTACCAAAGTCATTGGTCACTGCCTGGTTTCCAACAAATAGGTCAAGATCCCCATCATTGTCAAAGTCATTTACTTTAATAACCGAAGCGTTCTCAAAATATTCAGGCAGTGTAGCTTGTTCGAAAACGGAATCATTCTGAACGTAATAACTGTCTAATAATGGTGCCATTTTATTATAAAAATCTCCCCCACCGGAACCCAGAATTAAATCAGCTTTACCGTTGCCCGTAAAATCAGCAATTGCCGCGGAAACATCTTCTTTAATGCTATCTCTTTGAATTTCAGGGATCATTTTTTCTGTGAACAAAGAGTCTGTCTGATAAAAGATCCTGGAAGGAATAAATTTAGATCCTCCAAAAAAAATATCGGTTTTGCCATCATTATTGATATCTCCAATTGCGGTTGCGGGCCCTCTGTCTGATAGTTGATAAGGGATTAGTTTTTGCCTGTTAAAATCTACATAGTTATCTTCCTTATGCACAAAGTTGATTCCTAGGTTATCTTCTACCTCACTGAAGATAATATCTCTTGAGGGCTGAAGAGATGCATAATCAAAAGGCATCCTTTTTTGGGGTGAAACAGTTAAGGTTTGATTGGTATTAATGTTTTTGACCACCTGATACTGACCATCGGGCCAGACTATTTTTAGAGAGTCTATAGTTTCGGCTTTACCATATCCAAAATGAATTATTGGCTCTGAAGAGGCTTGAAATCCCCTGACCGGGTATAATTCCTTGTACTGTAAAACACCATTGTGATAAGAGAGTACTTTTGTTCCGATTCCAAATTGGTTTTGCGGCGAATAGTTTACTTTAATTTTCAGGTAATTGTGTTCCCCATTTGTTTTATTGATATATAAACTGGCAGGGCTATTTATATTATTGGTCACAAGATCCAGGTCACCATCGTTATCAAAGTCCGCCATCGCCGTGGCCCCGGAAACAAGGGTATCATAAACAATCCATGCCCCTGATTTATCTTCGAATAAGAGGTCTGTAGTTCCTTTAAATATGTAATTATGTACGATACCAGAAGGCATCATATCAAGAGCCTGCTGATCTAACAGTTTGGTGTTACTAATCTTTTTCTTAATCTGATCATTGGAAGCAAAATTTATAAAATCCAGATCGTTAGGGCGTTTCGGGATACCGTTGGATATAAATAAGTCCTGTTCACCGTCCTGGTTAAAGTCCCCAAAAAGACTACTCCAACTCCAGTCCGTAGCTGCAATGCCGCTGTATAATGCAATTTCAGCGAAGCTACTTCCCGGTTGGTTTAAATGCATCATATTTCTGGTGAACTGGTAGTGATAGCCAAACTTTTCGACTCTCATTTTCTGCGTTTGAATGTTGTCATCGCCTTCAGAAGATTTAAGGACGTTCTCATTTTCCGGAAGCATATCTAAAGATAGAATATCCGGCCATCCGTCATGATTAATGTCTGCAACATCAGTACCCATAGAAAATCTGGTGGTATGCCCAAAATACTTTTTTATACCCTCAGTGAACGTTCCGTCACCATTGTTTAAGTAATAGTAGTCATCTTCATGAAAATCATTGCCCACATAGATATCCGGGTATCCATCCTGATTAAAATCGGAGACAGCAACCCCGAGACCATATCCATTAACACCTCCAAAGATTCCGGCTTCTTCACTTACATCGATAAATTTTCCATTTTCGTTTCGCAGCAACTTGTCTCCGGTCTCGTAATTCCTTTTTAAACGCAGGTCAGCCGTACCAAAAGACTCCTGGGTATGCACAGCGTGGTTTAGAAGGTAGATATCCAGATCACCATCGAGATCATAGTCTAAAAATGTTGCCGATGAACTATAGGAATCGAAATCAAGGCCATATTCCGAAGCACTTTCCAAAAAAGTTGAATCTCCCTGATTGATGTAAAGTTCGTTGTAGCCATCAAAACCATTAATTCCTACCACAGCACATACATAAATATCAAGCAAACCATCACCATTCACATCACCCATTACAGATCCGGTATTCCAACTGCTATTTCCAGCAACCCCGGCTTGTTCCGTTATATCTTCAAATTCAAGATTCCCCTTATTTAAATAGAGTTTATTCTTAACCATATTTCCAGAGAAGAAAATATCTGCAAGGCCGTCATTATTTATGTCTCCAACAGCAACGCCCCCTCCATTATAGAAATACAGATAATCCAGAATATTAAGATCGTCTGTTTCCTGCAGGGTATTTTCAAATGATATTCCGGTTTCTGCTGCAGGCGGGTTATAAAATAATTCACCTTCCCTTGAAGTGCAACTTATAAAACCCAAAGTAACAAGAATAACTGTCAGGAATTTATTCATTGAGTTCAAATATCTTCGGTTTATTCTCATTGATCGCGACTATTAGGAAAGTCTTTCCTGTTTTATCCTTAAACTGTTTCAGATGCTTTATCTCGTCCTTAATAAAGAAACCACTGGTTTCATAGTCCTGCCATTCAAATCCCAGTGCACCATCTCCCAGTAGTACATTACCATAATTACCATCTAATCTGGAATACTGTGGTCTGAATTCAAAATTATTTCCTCCAAGGATGAGATCTATATTCCCATCATTATTTACATCGGTACAGGTGATGCCACATATACAAGATAATTGACTCCTTGAAGGAAGTTTAATAATTCTAAAGTTCCCACCACCCTCGTTGACCGCAATTACAGATTCAGAAATAGCCGATTTTTTCATAATTGAGTTCTCAAAAACTTCTTTAGGGAACAACTCCGATAAGGCCTTGGTTGAATATTCAGATGCCTTTAGGTTTTGCTTTTTCAGAGCAACCATTTGCGCTGTCAGATCCTTTTTCTGATGGATAGGAAGATCCTTCCCATCAATATTTTGCGTTACTATTTGTTCAATAGTACCATTATCATCAAAGTCATTAACCCACATTTTCATTGGCCTATTCTCCTTAGGTTTGTAATGCAGATTTTTTCCCTGATTACCAAGAATCAAGTCATTATCTCCGTCTTTATCTATATCAACGGCTTCCACAACATTCCAACATCCATGAAGGCTGTCCAGTGCAGAAGAACGCAGGCTCAATCGGCGGCCTGAATTTTTGAAGATTTTTGGAGTTCCCCAGTCCTCAACGGTAATGAGGTCCTTTTTAGAATCCCCATCCATATCAACCCAGGTTGCATCTGTGATCATTCCTGCATCTTTAAGATCATAGGCAATTCTCTCCGTTACATTTTCGAAAGTGCCGTCACCCTTATTTTCCAAAAACAAATGACCGGGATTAATTCCGTAAATACCCACAACACTTCTTGAACCAATAAATAAATCTATATCTCCATCATTGTCATAGTCTGAAGGGGCTATGGTTGAAATATTTGTAAATGCAGAGGGAAGCTTTTCCGCCGACTTAACGAAAGTCCCTTTTCCATTATTTAAATAAAGGCGTGCTCTATAATTATTTTCTTCACCTACCTGATTGCCCCCGGTTCCAACGATCAGATCCAAATCCAAATCACCATCTGCATCAAAAAAAGCAGCTGCAGTATCTTCGTATTCTTCGTCTTCTTCCAAATCGCGTTGCGGTATAACACTTAGCCTACCTTTACCATTATGTTTGTAGATTATTCCAGCTTGTTTTTTTGCCCCACCTATAAATATATCCTCGTTACCGTCGCCATCTATATCACCTACTGCCAGGGCAGGTCCTTCCTGTGATAGCTGTTTGTAAATAAGACCCTCGTAATCAAAGTCATTGTAGGCATTCTCTTTATGGGCAATGAGCTTACTGTTATTGATTTCTTTTAATAAGGCAGGTTTTTTGTCTTTTACCTTGGGAGTATATACATCCCTGGCATTGGAATGCTTTAGGGTAAGGTATTGATTGGCAGCAACATTTTCTAATTTTTCCGTTTTATCATCCGGCCAAATAATCCGGACAGAATCAATGGTTTTGAATTTGCCCAGGCCTATTGTCATTACATGATCCATGGAAGATTGAAATCCCCGTGAAGGTATTAATTCTTGCAGGATTACATTTTTGTCATAATACAACAGAACGGTTGTTCCTACTGCGAATTTATTTTTATCCTGACCTTCAAACCGAAACTTTATGTAATTGTTATCTGTGAGTGAAGTAGCATTGTTTTCATATACAAACGACTCCATATTTACATTGTTAACTACGATATCCAGATCTCCATCATTATCCAAATCTCCGTAAGCAGCACCATTCGATAAACTTGGTATTTCAAACCCCCAATCTTTGTTAGCGTTCGAAAATGTGAGATCTCCATTGTTTTTATAGGCGTAATTTGGTTGTGGTCTAACGGGCATTTTGTTTATTATGGAATCAATCGATTCTTTCTTACCTGTTAAAACCATTTTTTGAATGATTTCATTGGCAAAAAAATCATTAAAGTCCAGATCCGTAAGATCGTGATTCATGCCGTTGGTTATATAGATATCTCTTAACCCATCATTGTCCATATCAAAAAGAAGTCCGGCCCAACTCCAATCTGTAGCATCCACACCGCTGAAATAGGCTATTTCTGAAAAGGATCCGTTTCCATTGTTCAGCTGCAAGGTATTTTGAATGTATTGCTGGTAAAAATCCTTGCTTTGCTTTAATTTATAAATGTTATAACCTTCAAATTCCATAACAGATTTTACCCTTTGATCTGGTTCCGGAAGCATATCGGTAATAAAAATATCTGCATTACCGTCGTTATTAATATCCGAAATATCAATGCCCATAGCAGATAAGGAGAGATGGGAAGTCCAGTTCTTAATATCTTCTTTAAAGGTGCCATCCTGATTGTTGATGTACAGATAGTCTCGTTCATAAAAGTCGTTGGAAACATAGATATCCGGATACAGGTCTTTATTGATATCTGTAATCATTACCCCAAGGCCAAATCCAATAAGACTTCCATAGATGCCTGCTTCCTCGCTGACATCAACAAATTTTCCATTATCATTCTTTAAAAGCATATCCCCAACGCCCTTAAAAATATCCGGGACTCCTTCCCAGTCCTGAGCTCTTACTTCCCTTTGTTCTGCATACCCTAAACTACTTACAGGAATGTTACTATTGTTAAGGATATATGCATCAAGATCACCGTCTTTGTCATAATCAAAGAAAGAAGCATGTGTAGAAAACCCGGTTTTAGCCAAATTATACTCGGAAGCCATTTCTGTAAAAGTGAGGTCTCCATTGTTTATATAGAGATCATTATCATGATTATTGGCCTTCATATTTCCGGCATTGCTAACATAGATATCCAGCAATCCATCCTGGTTTATATCAACCATAACCACCCCGGTGGACCAGGGTTTGGACCCTTTAACTCCTGCACTTTCTGAGATATCTTCAAACTTTAAATTTCCTTTGTTGAGGTATAGCCTGTTGGCCACCATATTGCCGGTCATATAAATATCGGCCAATCCATCATTGTTTATATCACCTATGGCTACCCCGCCACCATTGTAGAAATTTCTATACTTAAAGATGTTGAAGTTTTTTTGGTTTTCAACTTTGTTAAGGAAGTCTATGCCTGTTTGCTCTGAAGACAAAAGGGTAAAGAGTGTTTTTTCATTGCTTGTTTCCTCGGTAGTATTTTCCTCTTCTGAAACACAAGATAAAGCCAATGAAAGCACAAGCATAAAACCTGCTATTCTTTTTAATCCTGATATTGTCATATAGATTATTTGTTGTTTTTTGCCAAAATAATAGGAGAATCATTATTTATGGTCACAATGTAGTAGTCACGCCCTGCTATAGTTATATTTTTCAGATCTCTTGCCGGTCCGGAAACATCAAAATTCTGCTGGTTAACCATCACGAAACCTCCTTTCTGATCATTTTGCAAAATTAAGCCATGTAAGGCATCCATCCTACCCAATTGCGTGCTAATTTCATAATTATTGCCTACAATTAACAAATCTTTATACCCATCTTTGTTGAAGTCATTTACTGCTATTGACCTTATTGAAGAAGACTGTGCAAGTAGCGGCAATTCTTTCTTTTTGAATTTTCCATTGCCTTCATTTTCAAAATAGCAGCTGGCTAATTCATATACCTGTATTTTCCTGGCCTTACTTAACTTGCCGGCGGTAAAAAGGTCTTTTAAGCTTGCCCCGGCAAATTTCTTATATGAAAGGTATTCTTTATTTAAATAGGGCATTTGTTTAACCAGTTCATCTTTCGAAGCAAAAGGGGTTTCTTTGTCTTTATGAAAGTAGGTGACAATTGGATCTAAAGTGCCGTTTTCATCAAAATCATAGCTATAAAGCGATAGAGGTTTTTCTTTAGAGGCTTTTAATTTAGTATTCAAACCCCAATTCCCACAGACCAGGTCTGTATCTCCATCATTGTCAAAATCGTCGGCTATAATCGTATTCCACCAACCGTTGGTAAGATCAAGACCATTATTATTTTGTAATTCTAATTTAATACCATCGTTCATGAAAACAGAAATGGGCATCCAATAACCAACGGCAATAAGATCCTTATATCCATTATTGTCAAGATCTTTCCATATCAGGTCTTTGACCAGGCCTGTTTTTTGAAATTCGGGAGCTATTTTGGCAGTTACCTCATTAAAATTACCATATCCGTCATTTAAAAATAAATATTGATTTGGGACAGCCCCAAATGTCAGAGGAAGCTGGTCAGAGGCTATGGTTATATCCAAATCCCCGTCATTGTCAAAATCCGATGCAGTGACTTTTGAGGCGTTAGTTTGTATATTCAGAAATGCCAAAGTATCTTTTTTGAATGTGCCTTCATTATTAAAGTAAAGACGGGGTTGAAGAGGTTTACCTTTTTTAAACTCATTACCTCCGCTAACTACCAACAAATCATCATAGTCATCTCCATTGGCATCAAAAAAGACATGCGATACATCTTCACTTATTGCATCCGGTTGAAAAACAGCATACTGTTTTCTTTTAAATCTACCTAAACTATCCTGCATAAAGAGTGCGGAGGCTTGCCCCTTAGCGCCACTAATAAAAAAATCATCTTTGGAGTCTTTGTTCACGTCGCAAACAGAAATGGAAGGACCTTCATTTGTATTTGCAAAGGGCACAAGGGGGTCTCGGTTGAATTCCAGGGTATTTGGGTCCCGATGTTTAAAATCGAGTGTTTCGGGGGCGTTAACAATTAGACTTTCTAATTCTGGTTGGTGTTCCTTATAAAAATCACCTCGCGCATTCTGCTCATCAATGAATAGCTCCTGATTAGATTTAACAGACCTTATTGTTTCGTATCTCCCGCCGGGCCATATTATCTGTATGGAATCTATCAAAGTATCCTGTCCGAGGCCAAAATGAATTTTATTGGAAACGGCTGATAAGTATCCTTTGGTCACAAAATTTTCATGTTTTAAAATACCATTTGTTGTATAAGCCATTACTTTAGTCCCAATGCCAAAACTGTTTTTCCTGTCTCCGCTTAAGGTGATCTGAATGTAATTGTTGTCTGTGTTTTTATCTGACTTATTTTCAAAAAGATAGGCCTCTTCATTTATGTTGTTCACAACAATTTCCAAATCGCCGTCGTTATCCAGGTCTGCATAAACACTACCATTGCTAAAAGATAATTCCGGGTGGTGCCATTCTTTGGAGACATTTTGAAAAGAAAGGTTTTTTTCATTCCTGAAAAGGTAGTTTGCTACTTTCTTCTCCGGTAATTCTTTAATAAATGCCATGTCTGTTTGAGTCATGCCAGCACTTATTCTTTTTTGAATATTCTCATTGGCGATAAAACTTATAAAATCCATATCATTGGTGGCACCTTTAATTCCATTGGAGATATAAATGTCTTTATAACCATCATTGTCATAATCTGCAGCAAGAACACTCCAGGACCACTCTGTAGCCGATATTCCGGATAAGTTTCCAATCTCACTAAAATTTGATGTGCCCAGATTTAAGTGCAGGGTGTTTTGCATATACTGGGGGGCATATCCATTTTTTAAATAGTATTGGTAGGTTGGATAGGAATACTCCAGTCCGGAAGTTTTATAGGTTTCCAAATCTTCGGGAAGCATGTCTAATGAGAGGATGTCGGTTAGTCCATCGTTGTTTAAATCTGCCAGGTCATTGCCCATAGAATAATGCGTAGTATGTCCCAGGTGCCTGTTGTCTGATGAAATAATGTCTTTAAAAGTGCCATCGCCCTGGTTGATATACAAATAATCGTTTTCAAAAAAATCATTGCCAATATAAATATCCGGGAATCCATCATCATTGAGGTCACTTACGCCAAGTCCCAAACCATATCCAATTTTTCCCTGAAAAATCCCGGCATTTGCTGAAACATCCTCATACCACCCGTCATCATTCCTGTAGAGGCGATCACCAGAAAGCGAATCTATTTCTAAACGTTGCGCCCCCTTTCCATAAGTATGGTTAGGATGAACCGAATGATTTAAAAGGAACATATCCAAATCTCCATCCAGGTCATAGTCAAAAAATGCGGCCTGTGTTGAGAGCCCACTAAAATCAAGACCATAGGAAGACGCCTCCTCACTAAACTGAGGAATACCTTGTTCGTTTATGCCTTTATTGATAAATAACAGGTTTGAGCCTTTCAACCCCCTGTAATTACTGGCCTTACAAACATAAATGTCCAGCAAGCCATCGTGGTTAATATCAACATGAGAAACTCCTGTAGTCCAGTTTCCGGAATTATCAATCTGTGCTGCCTTGGTGACATCTTCAAATTTTAATCCTCCTTTGTTTAAGTATAGCTTATCTTCCCCCTGATTAGATGAAAAATAAAGATCAGCCAATCCATCATTATTAAAATCGGCTGAAACTACACCTGCTCCGTTATAATAATACAGATAGTTTAGAATATTAAGTTCAGGGGTATCAATCAGCAGGTTTTTAAAATAAATTCCGGAATAGGAAGGATCAACTTTGTTAAACAGTTTTTCTTTCTTTTTGTTACAAGCGGTTATTAGAATAAACGCAATTAAAAGAAGTCTTAAAATCCTTTTCATTTATGCTCCAAAATTGGTTGGCAAGATAATGAAAACGGCAGAAACAGGAGTGTAATACGAGTTAATGTTTAACCAATTTACAGTACATTGCTGATATGCAACCTGAGTTCCTGTCTCATTTTAGTATGGAGGTTAAGGTTTATAAAAAAGAGTCGAAGTTATTCGACTCTTTTCATATTTTATCATAATTAAACCTGAAATTAATTCCAGAATAATGCATAAATCGTAGCAATAATAATCATTGCTGCAAACGCCCCGATATTGAATTTAGCGCTGGTATTGAACAAACCTTTTGTAAGCGGGATGCCTTTAGGATCATCCTTGCCTTTATTTTGATTAAGGCTAACCAAAACTATAACAAGCATTGTAAGTAGTGTTGTGTATCCCATCTGATCCAGGAAAGGGACATCAGCAAAAATTGCACTATCAGACCAGCCACTTGGGGCCACTTTGAAATAGAACGCTATTGGGATAGACACCAATGCCCCAACAATGGCAGCCCTATTGGTAGTTTTCTTCCAGAATAAGCCCAGCATAAACACAGCCAGAATACCGGGACTTACGAGTCCTGTCCATTCCTGAATAAACTGGAATGCCTGATCTATCCCTCCCAGCAATGGTGCCATGACACAAGCAATGCCAAGTGCTACGGCTGCTGAAATACGACCAACATTCACCGTTTTTTTGTCTGTAGCGTTTTTGTTTATGTATTGTTTGTAAATATCCATCGTAAAAATGGTGGATGTAGAATTTAACATAGAGGCCAGGGAAGACACCACAGCGGCTGTCAAAGCAGCAAAAGCAACCCCTTTAAGCCCGGTTGGTAAAAATTGCAATAGCCATGGGTAAGCCTTATCCGCCTGTTCAAGGGTAGGTAAGTTTTGAAGTCCGGCATCACCAAGCCGATTCAATATTTCAGCGTCATTAACCATTACATAGGCGGCAATTCCCGGTACAACTACGATTACAGGAATAATTATTTTAAGGAAAGCAGCCAGAATGATACCTTTTTGTGATTCACGCAAAGACTTTGCAGCTAAGGTTCTTTGAATAATATATTGGTTAAATCCCCAATAATATAAGTTGGCTACCCACAAACCACCAACTAATACTCCCAGTCCTGGCAGATTAGCATATTCCGGATTGGATTTATCCAGAATCATGACAAATTTTTCAGGTACACTTTCGTAAACTACTTTAAGACCTTCCAGAACTCCCTGCCCGTCTGAGACTGTATTTAGTGCTAAATACGATGTAATTAAACCTCCGAAAACCAGGAAGATAACCTGGATCACATCTGTCCAAGCAACGGCAGAAAGGCCTCCATAAAGTGAATATGCCGCCGCGAACAATGACAACCCAATTACCCCGTAAACCATTGGAATTCCCATTATTGTTTCCAATGCGAGTGAACCTAAATACAAAACAGAAGCTAAATTTACAAAAACGTAAAGTGCGATCCAGAATACGGCTAAAATAGTTTTTAGAGTTGTGGAATATCGTTGCTCAACAAACTCCGGGATCGTATACAGACCTTTATCTATAAAAATTGGAAGGAAAAATTTACCAACAATCAGCAATGTTATTGCCGCCATCCATTCATAAGAGGCAATTGCAAGGCCCACAGCAAATCCTGATCCGGACATTCCAATAAACTGTTCTGCTGAAATATTGGCAGCAATCAGGGAGGCCCCTATTGCCCACCAGGGCAAAGATTTACTGGCCAGGAAATAATCTTCTGCATTCTTCTGATGTCCTTTTTTATCTCTGGATACCCATAGGCCTACCCCTAAAATCAGGAAGGCATATGCCACAAAAATAAAATAATCCCAAAATCCGAAAGATGATGTCATAGTTTGTTTGGTTGGTTGTTAGTATTATAATATGCTAATTGCTCAATTTAGGCAAAATTCTTCTTTAATTAAAAAATAGCCTTGAAATATATTAGGTTCTAACCTTAATATTAAATGTATTGGTTAACAATATTTTCAAACAATTCCTGCTTGCCGCTTTGTAATTCCAATTCACCATTTGATTTGGCAATTTCATAAAGATCAGTCATGTCTAATTTACCCAGTTCATATTCCTTTCCTTTACCCGAATCAAAGGACTGATATCGTTTTTCCCTAAGCTCATTATAGGGTGAAGAAGTTATAATCTTGTCCGCAATGAGTAAAGCCCTGGCAAAAGTATCTGCACCGCCAATATGGGCGTGAAAGACATCGTCCAGATCTGTGGAATTTCGCCTTATTTTGGCATCAAAATTAATACCGCCCCCCTGCAAACCTCCTGCCTTTAGAAATGTGAGCATGGCTTCCGTGACTTCTGTAATATTATTTGGAAATTGATCTGTATCCCAGCCATTCTGATAATCACCCCGGTTTGCATCGATACTTCCAAGCATTCCATGGGCTGCGGCAACTTCCATTTCGTGCTGCATGGTGTGACTTGCCAGGGTGGCATGATTCACTTCAAGATTCAGTTTAAAATCATCTTGTAAACCGTACTGGTGCAAAAAGCCCACTACCGTCGCAGCGTCAAAGTCATATTGATGTTTCATAGGTTCCATAGGTTTCGGTTCTATAAAGAAAGTCCCTTTAAAACCTTGTTTTCTTGCATAATCCCTCGCTGTTGCCAAAAAACGGCCCATATGGTCCAATTCGCGTTTCATGTCTGTATTTAATAAAGACATATAGCCCTCCCGGCCTCCCCAAAAAACATAATTTTCTCCATCCAGGGCCATTGTGGCATCAAGAGCCAGTTTTATCTGGCCACCTGCTCTGGCCAGTACATTAAAATCCGGATTGGTAGCGGCGCCGTTCATATATCTCGGATGTGAAAAACAGTTCGCAGTACCCCATAAAAGTTTTACTCCGGATGCTGCTTTTTTCTCTTTAATATAATCGACTATAGACGAGAGCCTCTTTTCGGATTCCGAAAATGTACTTCCTTCCCTTACCAGGTCAAAATCATGAAAGCAGAAATAGTCAAACCCCATTTTTGTAATAAATTCAAAGGCGGCATCCGCCTTTGCTTTTGCGGCATCTAAAGGATCGCTAAAATTATCCCATGGAAAATTTTGGGTTCCGGGTCCGAAAGGATCAGCTCCTACACCACAAAATGTATGCCAGTAGGCCACTGCAAATCTTAGATGGTCCCGCATTGTTTTGCCTGCAACCACTTGTTCCGGATTGTAGTATTTAAATGCCAGGGGATTATCAGATTCTTTGCCTTCAAAAGGTATTTCACCTATTCCCTTATAAAATTCTGTGTTTCCTATTAGTGCCATATTAGTTGTTTTTTAATGTTATTTCCAGTTTGTTTTTCCAGATTTCATATGCCATCTTATACTCTTTATTTGCTGATGAGGGTTTATAGCTCATAATATAGTCATTATCCATAATTTGTTTCCCGAAAGCCGCATAATTTCCATCATGCAGCTGACAGGCACGAGCTGCACCAATAGCACCTGTGGTATTGTAAATTTCAATTTCCTGATCTATTAAGCTGGCTATAGTGTTTGAAAAAATTGGAGACCTGAATAAATTATCATTCCCTGCCCTGATAACATTGGCCTTAATGCCATCTGCCTTAAGTATTTCCATTCCATAGACAAAGGAGAAGGCAATCCCCTCCAATGCAGCCCTGCAAAGGTGTGAGCTGCTATGAATATTTAGGTTTATATTTTCTAATTGCGCTCCTAAATCCTTGTTATCCAGCATGCGCTCCGGGCCATTTCCAAAAGGTAAAATAACAACTCCTTCAGAACCAATCGGAACTTTTTTGGCTAACTCATTCATTTCGTGGTAGGAAGAAATATCTAAATTGTTTAAAAGCCACCTGTACATTATCCCAGCCCCATTTACACAAAGCAATTTGCCTATGCGCATATTGCCCGATGAGTAATTGACATGCGCAAAATTATTAACACGCGAACTTTCCCGAACAGACAGATTATCCGTAATTGCATAGATAACCCCAGATGTGCCACCGGTTGCGGCTACTTCACCAGGATTGAATACATTAAGTGATAGCGCATTGTTGGGCTGGTCGCCGGCACGGTAAAGAATTGGAGTGCCTTCGGTTAAACCGGTTTCCATGGCGCCCTCTGCCGATACGTGACCCTGGTCTGAAAACGTATCTACAATTTCTGGGATAAGCTTTTCATCCAGGCCGTAATAGTCTAATAACCAACGTGCAATTTTATCCTCTGCAAAATCCCAAAATATACCTTCCGAAAGTCCGGATACGGTAGTATTCATTTTACCACTAAGCTTATAGGCAATATAATCGCCGGGTAGCATGGCCTTAAAACTGCTATTGTAGAGATCGGGTTCATTTTCCTTAACCCATTTTAATTTGGAGGCCGTAAAGTTTGCCGGGGAATTCAAAAGTTTTTCGGAACATGTATTATGCCCCAGATCGTCAAAAGCTTTATTGCCAATAGCCACAGCTCTGCCATCACACCATATGATGGATTTTCTTAAGGGAATCCCTTTCTTGTCAACCAAAACCAGGCCATGCATTTGGTAGGAAATGCCAACTCCAGTTATTTTACCCGGATCTACTTTTGTTTCTTTTAGTATTTCCTTTGTAGCATTGCACAGGTGTACCCACCAATTATCAGGATCCTGTTCTGCCCATCCTTTTTTAAGGGATAGCATACTCATTTCCTTTTTAGGCTCGCTTAATACAGACAGACTTTTACCTGAGGCTATCTCTACTAAGGCTACTTTTATCGAAGAACTTCCAAGGTCATAGCCTAAAGTGTACATATTTGGGATTGATTTTTAACGCCTTAAGATATTGTTTTTATGGGGATATGCCAAGCAAACAAAAACAAAAAATCCCTGATCTCTATGATCAGGGATTAAAAAAATAAACTTAAAAAAACTTCTTAGTATCCCGGGTTCTGAACCAGATTGGGGTTAAGAATAATCTGCGTAGCAGGAATAGGGAATAATTCACGATCTGAATTCCCAACAGCGGCAGGGTCTTTAAATTCCCAATCCCGTGTATATTGTCCAAATCTGATTAAATCACTACGTCTCCAAAACTCTATGTATAGTTCTCTGCCTCTTTCATCAATTAAGTCTTGATCTGATAAACTTCCTAATGTCGTGGCGCCACGTAAACTACGTAGATCGTTAACATAGGCCAAGGCTGTTTTGGCACCACCGCTACCGCCTCTTTGAATAGCTTCTGCTCTCATTAAATGCGCATCTGAATATCTGAAAAAGATTTCATGTGTAGTAGTTGCACCATATCGGGGATTGTACTTAAGTACCCTGATACCAGTTATTTCATTATTATCCAAAAGGCTTGGCTGGCCATCAACCGAACTCACAAATTCTCTGGTAAAATCCAAAGGATCGCCACCTCTCTCTTTAAGAGCAGTGCCGGTTGGTCCATATTGCTGCCCTTTAAGGAAACCAAATCCAATATGTGTTCCGTCTGCAATACCATCACCATCATCATCAACGGTGCCATCTGTGCCGGCAGGCAAACCTTGAAGGGGTACAGCACCTCTTCTTTCTTCCTGTCCTCCACCTTCTACATTACTTTCAGGACCTTCAAAAAGATCGTAGAACTCAGATAAGGTAGCAAAACCATTCCAACCACCAGATTGCTCTGGTGTAACCAGGTTATAGTGCAAACCATTCCAAATCCGGTTACCAACACTAGTATTGATCCACCATATGGTTTCATTATCCGGAGTATCCCTGAAGATATCAAAGAATCCCTCTTCCAATGCGTAGCCATCGGCTTCAATTTCATCTACCAAGGATATTACTATTGTCATGTCTGCAGGATCAACGGTTCTGGTACCATTCAAAATATGTCTGTTCAAATGTGTTTTAGCCAATAAATACCTGGCTGCGGCTTGAGAAACATTTACGTTTTCTGCACCTGAAGGTCCTAATGCAGGAAGTCCTGCAATAGCATCATTTAAATCGGAAACTATAAAGGCTATAGCATCTTCACCGGTCAGAACCTCAGGATCTGCCAATGGTGGAGCTTCAGTGTCCCTGATTGGGACCTGGCCAAAATTATCTAAAATAACATATACTGCCAAAGCCCTGAAGAAAGATGCGGCTGCCCTTGAATCTGGTGAAGATGCAGACCTGGGGTCTAATACTTCACTTGCTACGAGCTGAAGCTCATTCCATTGATTCCAAACAGTAGTAATATACTGATGATCCGGTGTCCATGAATGCTGGTGCAATTGTCTCCATATACCATTATCCCCCCAGTCAGAACCTCTTGTAGGAACCAACATTTCATCCGTGGTAACCTCACTCAGCGCATACAGGTTAGCCTGGTCGCCAATGAATGTGTTAATGGAATTATACATTGCGGATACCTGGCTAGCTGCTTCTTCTGCAGTTGCAATGCCCTCAAAATTAGTGGCAAGCAACGAATCCGTCGGTTCGATTTCCAGATCGGTACATGAGAAAAACAGTGCCAATGCCGGTAACGAAAACATCAAAATTTTTGATCGTGTTTTTAAATAATTAATCATTGCAGTTTTTTTTTAAATTAAAATTTAGCATTTATACCTAAGGTCACTGTAAGTGGTCTTGGGAATGTGGTATAATCTATTCCCTGACTTGGGATACCAGTACCAAAATCGCCCGTGTTGGCCGAAACTTCAGGGTCCAGACCGCTATAGCCAGTAAACAGTAATAAATTCTGTCCTGTTAAAGAGAATCTCAAATTCTTAAACGTTCCATCCTTAAGAGGCACATTATAGCCAACCGTTGCGTTTTGTAAGCGCACAAAATCTCCTTTCTCCAAATATAGAGTAGATACTTCTTGCGATACAAGCGCTAATCCTTCGGGATCTGTATTTCTGGAAGTTAAGAAGGTAGGCCTGTTTAAGAAGGCATTTCTTGTGTTGTTATAAACCGAGAAACCAAACTGTCCTGCAAAGAAGATATTGGCATCCCAATTGCCTGCATTTAGGTTAAGGGTAAGTCCGGAAAGAACATCAGGTACCGCATCTTCACCGACAAAATCTTTATCGTCAGCACTGAAGTTAGGGTTACCATTGGCATCCTCCGAATATGTTGCCATATAGTAGGAGAAAATAGATATTCCTTCACCAAGACGTTGCGCGAAAGCTCCGGTAAGACCCGGTCCATTAATTTCTCCGAAATCTGCAGTTGTACCTTCCAGTCCTTTAACCTTGTTGTCGTTATAGGAGATATTAAATGCTCCTGAGAAGGTCATTTTATCATTTTGAATAAAATCATAGGCAACCGCCAATTCTACCCCCTGGTTGACTAATTTACCATTTTCAAGATTCTTAAATACAAAAGGATCAAAAGCCGGTGCAGCAGCCGATTGTCTGAACAAGAGATCTTTAGTCTCCTTTTTGTAGAAGTCTAGTGAGCCAGTTAAGCGATCGAGGCCGAAACCAAAATCAATACCAACATTGAAATCCGTTGTCTCTTCCCACTTTAAATCAGGATTTTGCACCGCAACCGTTTCAAGTCCTGGCCTGTTTATATTACCATTATCTTCAATGTTTGGATCCGCAAAACGCTGTCTTTTTATGAACTGGCCATAGGATAATCCATCCTGGTTACCAGTAATACCGGCACTTAACCTTAGTTTTAATGTAGAAAAAGCAGGGCCAATGAACTCTTCTTCATTAACCTTCCATGCAAAGGCACCTGATGGGAAATAACCATATTGGTTGTCCGGAGAAAATTTGGATGAACCATCCGCTCTAAAGGTAGCAGTAAACAAGTATTTGTTATGGAGGCTTACATTTGCCCTTGCAAAATACGATTGTAATTCATCGGTGTTGTTGAAGTTGTTTACCCAGACAGAGTTATATTGCCTGCCCTGAACAGTAGGGAGCACTCCGCTATCATTGAATGGGTTTAGGGAGTTTACAAAAGTACCGTTAGAATCATAACCAAATTGCTGGTATGGGCCTTCAATGGTACTGGCTGCATTATTTATGTCTTGTCTCAGGTTTCTGCCCATCTGGTCCAGGTTAACTTCCGGCGTACCCCAACCCTGAGAATTGAATCCTTGTCTTTGAAAATCCTGATAGGTAAAACCAATAATTGCATCTAAAGAAACGTTCTCCCAATCTCTTTGCCAATTAAGCGTAGCCTCAAGTAATTTACTTGTTGCCCGCAATTCATTGAATGAGGCCTGTCCCTGACCACTCACCCTGTTCAGATTATTTACTAAAGGTGAAATAGTTGCGCTAGCTGTAGCATCAGAATCATCATAACCCAAAGCTATTTTAGCCCTCAATTCATTATCATCAGCATCGATAATATCATAAGAAGTCGCAAAGTTTACCAGGAACCTGTCTGTATTGGTTTTTTGGCGGTAGTAAGCCAAAAAGTTCGCTGGGTTTAAGAGGTTGCCCGGAATAAAAAACGATGGGTTGTTCGGCCATGTCGGATTTGCGGAATATGTGGCTCCAATTAAGTTACCACTGGCACCGGAACCACCACTAATTTGAGGAGCCAAATCATTAACACGGGCAAGTGAGGCTTGTAAATCAAATTTTAGCCTGTCATCCAGAAAGCGCTGATTCACATTTACTCTTCCTGTTATTCTTTCCTGAGAAGAACCTTCGAGAACTCCAAACTGTTTTCCATAAGAAAAAGTTCCCCTTACATTACCACTGCCATAATTATTGGAATAGGATAAATTGGTAACAGGAGAAGCTACAGTTCTTAAAACTACTTTCTGCCAGTCTGTATTAAAGCCTTCATCAATATCGTTTGCGCTCTGCTCACCACGAAATGCCGCGGTCTGCTCAAGAAATGTTGGTGCATCCAGAAGGTCAAAATTCTCTCTGGGCGTTGAAAAACTAATGGTTTGATCTATTTCCCAAACACCACCTGAGGCAGTTTTACCACTTTTAGTGGTTACGATTACTACCCCGTTTGCCCCCCTGGACCCATAAATGGCTGTTGCAGAGGCATCCTTTAAGATAGAGATACTTTCAATATCAGATGGGTTTATAAAGTTTAACGGGTTTCTTGAAGCAAGTGCACCTTCAGCTATGTCACCACCACCGGGCGTAGTAGATTCAGATGATAAAGGAACACCATCCACAACAAATAGCGGGCTATTGTTGGAACGGATAGAATTTGCACCCCTTATCCTGATGTTTACTCCTGCACCTGGTTCCCCACTGGCCTGAGTAATCTGAACCCCTGCGGTTTTACCCTGAATCAATTGCTCAGGAGATGCAATAATACCCGAATTGAAGTCTTCAGAATTAATTGCGGAGACCGCACCTGTTGCATCTTTAACCGTAGTTGTACCATATCCTATGATAACTACTTCATCCAAAGCTTGCGCATCCTCTTCTAAAACTACATTAACAGTAGTTCTTCCATTAATGGCGACTTCCTGAGTACTGTAACCGATATAACTAATAACCAATGTAGCATCGCTGTCTACATTATTTATCGTGTAGTTACCATCAAAGTCTGTTTGTGTACCGTTGGTAGTTCCTTTTACAACAACACTGGCCCCTGGTAAAGGACCATTTGCATCAGAAACTGTACCTGATACTTCTTGCGCTTTTGCAAGTCCGAAGCTTAGAATAGCCCCAACCAATAAAAAGCTCTTTAGTAGCGTAATCTTCATAAAAAGTTAATTTTGAGTTTAGTTAATTTTAGCACCAAAGGTTAAACCTATGTAAAATAATTGTTAACACCACACTCTTGTCAACATATGTTAACAACGAAAACGGTTTCGTGTTGATAACTTTTGAAATATATGAGTATGATAATATAGAATTGGCAAAATTCTGATATCCTTATTTAACAGGTTCAATTTTTGTCAATAACGGAACAAATATAAGACTTTTTTTATTCCACAAGGTTTTAATGTTCTTTACTTACATGGTTTTGGGGCTTTTAATATGTTAAAAAAAGGATATATTTATAAGTTATCTGGAAATTGGTTACTTTAATATTTACGCGACTTTCAATTTTTGACTTTTGAAAAAAAAAATTACTCTTAAGCAAATTGCCAGGGAATTGGAAGTATCCATTTCAACGGTTTCCAAGGCTCTGAAAAACAGCAAAGAAATTAGCAAGGATACTACTGAGAAGATTCAGGCGTTTGCTAAACTTTACCACTACAAGCCTAACAATATAGCGCTTAGCCTTAAAAATAAGCGCACCAGAAATATTGGAGTAATAATACCTGATATAGTTCACCATTTTTTTACTACTGTTTTCAGAGGAATTGAGCAATATGCAGACACCAAAGGTTATAATGTTATTGCATGTGTGTCTGATGAATCTTTTGAAAAGGAAGTGATCAATATGGAAATGCTGGCGAACGGAAGCATTGATGGCTTTATATTGGCTTTGTCCGCAGAAACACAGCAAAAAAAAGACTTTCATCATTTAATGGAAATAATTGATCAGGGAATGCCTCTGGTTCTTTTTGACAGGGTTGCCGATGAAGTGGTTTGTGATAAGGTAGTGATTAATGATTTTGAGGCCTCTTACATGGCTACCAAAAAACTAATAGAAAATGGGAGAAAACGAATAGCCCTGATAACGACAGAAAGCTATCTGAATGTCAGTGAAAAAAGGGCTCAAGGTTATTACAAGGCTTTGAAAGACCATGATCTGGAGTTGGATGAAAATTTAATTTTGCGTCTACCCTATCAATTCGAAGATGAAAAAAAGAGTGAGGCTTTCTTTGCTTCAACCATTATGGATGCGGTTTTATGTGTGAATGAAATTTTTGCGGTCAGAGCTATGCGAATTGCCCAAGGAAATGGAAAGAAAATCCCGGAAGATATCGCCTTTATTGGTTTTACAGACGGCATTCTTTCAAAATTGGCTAATCCTGCACTTACCTCTATTGCCCAACATGGAGAACAAATGGGTAAGGTAGCTGCTAAAATGCTAATAGAGAAAATAGAGCGGGATGATGAAATTCAGCAAGTAGAAAGCTTTAAAACAGCAGTTATTGAAGCAACGCTGATTGAAAGAGAATCTACAATCAACCAAATAAAATGATTAAAAGCAAAATGAAAAAAGCCGGATTTATATTCGATTTAGACGGAGTAATTGTGGATACCGCGAAATACCATTATCTGGCCTGGAAAAATCTGGCCAATGAACTGGGCATAGAGTTCACCGAAGCAGATAATGAGAAATTTAAAGGGGTTAGCCGTAAAAGATGTCTGGAGCTTCTATTGGAAATGGGTAATATTACCGTTTCAAAAGAGCAATTCGACAGATGGCTGGAGGAAAAAAATGAAGACTATTTGAAATATATTTCCAAAATGGATAAGAAAGAAATACTTCCGGATGTGACTAAAGTCCTGGATTATATAAAGGATAAGGGAATACCGATGGCTTTGGGATCTGCAAGTAAAAATGCTGTTTCTATTTTGGAAAAGGTTGCGCTAATGTCTTATTTTGATGCAATTGTAGATGGAACTCAGGTTACAAAGGCTAAACCAGATCCAGAAGTCTTTTTAATAGCGGCAAAAAAAATAGGAGCCGAACCCGAAAATTGTGTTGTTTTTGAGGATGCATTGGCAGGAATAGAGGCTGCAAATATTGCGGGCATGGAAAGTATTGGAATTGGAGATGTTAAAATTTTGTCTGATGCTGACCATGGCTTTAACAACTTCACCGAAATAGATGTAAAGTTTTTGGATGACCTTATATTGCTGCTTGAGAGCAAAAATTAAGATATTTATCCGGCAAATTCTACCTAATTCCCTATTTTTCAATCCTTAAATAAAGTAACGATTTAGAAAATGAATAAAGAATATATTAAAGCAGACGAATGGTCCATAATTGAAGAAGGGTTTAACAAAGAGGATGTTAAATCTTCTGAAAGCCTTTTTAGCATTGGAAATGGTGCCATGGGGCAACGTGCAAATTTTGAGGAACAATACTCTGGCCCCACATTTCAGGGCAGCTATATCGCCGGTGTATACTATCCGGATAAAACAAGGGTAGGATGGTGGAAAAATGGCTACCCGGAGTATTTTGCCAAAGTATTAAATGCACCAAACTGGATTGGGATTAATGTTTTCGTTGATGAGGAACCTTTAGATCTTAATACCTGTACAAATATTACCGGCTTCAGGCGTGAGCTTAATATGAAGGGGGGTTGGTACAAAAGGAACTTCACAGCTGCTTTACCCAATGGTATTGTTGTTGCTATTGAAGTGGTTAGGTTTTTGAGCCTGGATATTGATGAAGTAGGGGCCATTAAATATAAAATCACTCCGGTAAATAAAAGTGCTGAAATTCAATTTACTCCATATCTAGATAATGGCATTACGAACGAGGACAGCAATTGGGACGACAAATTCTGGAATGTTACCAATGTTAGTTCTGAAGGGAAACAAGCCTTTATAGAGGCTCATACCATGAAAACGAATTTTGAGATTTGCACATTTATGGAGTGCCGGTTAACGGCTGCCGGTTCAGAAGTCCCTGCAGCTGTTTCTGAAGAAGTCAAAGAAGTATGGGTAGGGCATAAATATATACATGCTGCGGATAAGGGCGAAGAAGTTACTTTTTATAAATATGGTGGCTACACCGTCTCCAGGGACCACAAACCAGAGGAGCTTGTCAATGCCGCAAAAAAAGCCCTCAAATCTGTTACTTCTCTGGGATTCGAAAATTTGTTGGAAAAGCAGATAGCTTCCTGGGCTAAAATCTGGGAGATGAGTGACATTAGTATACAGGGCGATGTAAAAGCGCAACAGGGTATACGATTTAATATTTTTCACCTTAATCAAACTTACCTGGGAACAGATTCCAGACTAAATATTGGCCCGAAAGGTTTTACCGGAGAGAAATATGGAGGTAGTACTTACTGGGATACCGAGGCCTATTGTATTCCATTTTATATGGCAACCAAAGATCACCTTGTGGCCAGAAATCTCCTCCAATACAGATATAATCACCTGGAAAAAGCTATTGAGAATGCCAAAAAACTGGGTTTTGTCAATGGGGCGGCCTTGTACCCTATGGTAACAATGAATGGAGAAGAATGTCACAATGAATGGGAAATTACTTTTGAAGAAATACACCGTAATGGAGCAATAGCATTTGCCATATACAACTATTTCAGATATACGGGAGACTATTCCTATATACCAGAAATGGGCCTCGAAGTACTGATAGGGATTTCCCGTTTCTGGAGCCAAAGAGCCACATTTTCAAATGACAAAAATAAGTTCGTAATTCTGGGAGTAACGGGCCCCAACGAATACGAGAATAACGTCAATAATAATTGGTATACAAATTATCTTGCAAAATGGTGTATGGAATATACGCTCCAACAATTGCAAAAAGTAAAAGAGGGCTATATAGAAGACTACACAAGGATTATGGGGCGTACATCACTTTCTGAAACGGAGACGGACAGATGGAAAGAGATTATACAAAATTTGTATTTTCCCTATTCGGACCAATTGCAAATTTTCCTTCAGCAAGACGGTTTCCTGGATAAAGAACTTATCACAGTTAAAGATCTTGATGTTTCCCAAAGGCCAATTAATCAAAAATGGAGCTGGGATAGAATTTTGCGTTCCCCTTATATAAAACAAGCCGATACCTTACAAGGGTTTTATTTATTCGAAGACCATTTTAGCATAGACGAACTTGAAAGGCACTTTGACTTCTATGAACCATTTACAGTTCACGAATCATCTCTGTCGCCATGTGTTCACAGTATTCAGGCCGCCAAATTGGGAAGGATGGAGCAGGCATATAAATTTTATTTGCGCACATCCAGACTGGATCTGGATGATTATAACAAAGAAGTGGAAGAAGGTTTGCATATAACTTCTATGGCTGGCACTTGGATGAGTATCGTGGAGGGATTTGGAGGAATGCGAATGAAAGATGATAAACTTTCTTTTGCTCCAAAAATTCCAAAGCAATGGAAATCCTATTCATTTAAAGTAAATTTCAGAAATCGTATTATTAAGGTAAACGTAACAGAAAATCAGACAAGTTTTGAATACAATGGCACTGCTGAAATGACGCTGCGTGTAAATGACAAACGGATTCTCTTAAAACCATCTCAGGAAACCATTGTTCAAAATATCTAAGAGATCAGGCTATATGATTTTATTAGGATGATGCTTCACAAGAAATTAACCTATGATGAAAATTGGAGGGTTGATTAAATCAATTGTTTTAACCGCTATGCTCTTTTTGATAGTAACTTTTTCAACCGCTCAGATAGATAGGGTAGAGCCTCCGAATTGGTGGTTAGGATTTAAGAACTCCAGCGTACAGCTAATGATATATGGCAAGGATATTGGCACAACTACTCCGTCAATTCTATACAATGGTGTTACGCTGGAAGCTTTCCACAGGGCTGAAAGCCCCAATTATTTATTCATGGATATTTCTATTTCGGAAATTGCTTCTCCGGGGAGGATGGAAATTGTATTTACTGCTTTGGATGGAAATGAAATTACTTATTCGTATCCTTTAAACCAAAGAGAAAGGTCTTCTAAGGAATTTTTGGGTTTTAATGCATCGGATGTAGTTTATCTAATTACTCCGGATCGATTTGCAAATGGCGATCCTGAACTAGATGTGGTCCCCGGATTACTGGAAAAAAGGATCGACAGAAAAGATGATTACGCCAGGCATGGTGGCGATATACAGGGAATGATCGATCATTTGGATTATATTTCTGAAATGGGTTTTACGGCTTTATGGCCAACCCCCCTATTGATCAATGATATGCCCCGGACTTCGTATCATGGCTATGCAATGACGGACTTTTACAAGGTGGATCCACGTTTTGGAAATCTTGAGAAATATAAGTTGCTTTCAAAAAAAGCATCTGAAAATGGCATTAAATTAATAATGGACCAGGTTGCAAACCATTGCGGGACCGGTCATTGGTGGATGTCTGATTTACCATTTAAAGATTGGATAAACTATCAATCAGATTACGAGAAAGGCTCTGCGGCAATGATTACGAACCATCAGCGCACAGTTAATCAGGACCTTTACGCTTCACAGGCCGATAAAGACCTTATGAATAATGGTTGGTTTGTGCCCTCAATGCCAGATTTAAACCAAGAGAATACATTTATGGCAAATTATATTATTCAGAATAGTATTTGGTGGATTGAGACTTTAAAACTCGGTGGAATAAGGCAGGATACCTATCCTTATCCCGATAAGGCATTTATGTCAAGATGGGCAGGTAAAATAATGGACGAATATCCGGAATTCAATATAGTTGGGGAGGAGTGGTCCTATAACCCTCTTTTGGTTCGCTACTGGCAGCAGGGGGTAAGTAATAGTGATGGTTATGAATCTAACCTAAAAACGACAATGGATTTTCCCTTACAACGCGCATTAATAGAAGCGCTAAATGAAGAAGAGCACTGGGATTCGGGTTGGATAAAATTATATAAAGGACTTGCAAATGATTTTGCTTACCACGATCCCTCTTCCATATTGCTTTTTGGAGATAATCATGACATGGATCGCTTATTTACCCAGTTGAATGAAGATTTTGTTAAAACAAAAATGGCACTCGCATTTATTTTAACTGCTCCGCGAATACCTCAAATATATTATGGGACGGAAGTATTGCTTAGTAATACTGAAAATCCCGGAGATCATGGTCTAATCCGGACTGACTTTCCGGGCGGATGGGAAAAGGATTTGGTAAACGCCTTTAAGGGCGAAGGCCTCAATAAGGATCAGAAAGAAATGCAGGATTTTACAAGAAAATTACTGAATTACAGGAAACAAAGTTCAGCAATTCACTCGGGTAAAACCGTTCACTTTGCTCCGAAAGATGGCGTTTATATTATTTTCAGGCAGGACAGGGATGAAACCGTAATGCTTGTACTAAACAAAAATGAGAAACCTTTTGCCTTAAACCTGGAGCGATACAATGAAATGAATCTTATAGGGACCCGATTTAAAAATGTACTTAGCTCAGAGGAGGTAATTTTGAAAAATGAATTGCAATTAAAAGAAAAGGGCGTATTACTATTAACCAAAAAATCTGAATAAGATGCAAAGGATCTTTTTTGTGTTATTGAGTTGCTTTGTACTTATGGGGTGCGTTAAGGAAAAAGAACGAACAAATATTAAAAAAATGAATAGCATAAATCAATCAAATAAAGAAGTGGTATATCAGGTATTTACGCGTTTGTTTGGAAATACAAATACCACAAACAAGCCCTGGGGGACTATCCGGGAAAATGGAGTGGGTAAATTTTCTGATTTTACAGATAAAGCCTTACGAGAGATCAAAGATCTTGGGGTTACTCACATATGGTATACGGGGGTGCCGCATCATGCATTGGTAACTGATTATACGGCATTTGGTATTTCTAATGATGATCCGGATGTTGTGAAAGGCAGGGCAGGATCTCCCTATGCCGTTAAAGATTACTACAATGTTAATCCGGACCTGGCGGATGACCTTTCAAATAGACTGGAGGAATTCAGATCTTTGATTGAGCGAACACATAATGCGGGATTAAAACTTTTAATCGACATAGTTCCAAATCATGTTGCCCGAAAATACGAAGGCGGATCAACCCCGGAGGGCCATGATCCGTTTGGGGCAAAGGACGATACTACCCTGGAATACGATAAGGACAATAATTATTATTATATCACAGAAGGATCCTTCAAAGTACCGGAATGGCAAAACGGCTACCTACCTCTGGGAGGTGAAAAACACCCTTTGGCGGATGGTAAATTTGATGAGGTTCCGGCAAAATGGACAGGAAATGGTTCACGCCTGTCGCAACCAGACTTCAATGATTGGTACGAAACTGTGAAAATCAATTATGGCGTACGACCGGATGGCTCATATGATTTTGAAACCCTGCCCGATGAATACACCCAAAAGGATTATAAAGCACACTTTGCTTTTTGGTCTGATAAGGACCTCCCGGATTCATGGGTAAAATTTAAGGATATTGCCTTGTATTGGCTTGAGATGGGGGTAGATGGATTTCGTTTTGACATGGCCGAAATGGTACCTGTGGAATTCTGGAGCTATCTGAACTCCAATATTAAAATGAAAAACCCTGATGCTTTTCTCCTGGCGGAGGTTTATAATCCGAATCTGTACAGGACTTATATTCATAAAGGCAAAATGGATTACCTATATGATAAGGTGGAATTCTACGATAGCCTGAAACATATTATGCAGGGTCACGGTTGGACAGACCATATTCCGGTAGTACAAAAAGGAATGCTGGATATAGAACATCAAATGTTGCATTTTCTTGAAAATCATGATGAACAGCGTATTGCCAGTCCGGATTTTGCCGGCAATGCTGAAAAGGGAAAACCTGCCATGGTGGTTTCAGCCACAATTAGCACTTCACCAACTATGATCTATTTTGGTCAGGAAGTAGGTGAGCCCGCGAAAGAACATGCAGGCTTTGGCAGTCCTACCCGTACATCTATATTTGATTATATTGGAGTTCCTAACCATCAACGGTGGGTAAACAATAAAAAGTTTGATGGAGGTCAGCTTTTACCCGAAGAAAAGGAACTAAGAGATTTTTACAAACGGTTACTTAATTTTACAATTGGCAGCGAGGCATTAATGGGTAAGTATGCTGATATACACTATTACAACAAAGAGCATACGGAGAATTATAACCACAGAGTACTTTCGTATGTACGATGGTCCGGAAATGAAAAACTAATTGTCATTTCCAATTTTGATGCCGAAGAATCCTATTCTTTTGAATTAAAAATACCACAGGGGACTATACAGGAATGGAGCCTGAAAGAGGGGTCTTTTAAGGTGAAAGACGCATTATATGACAAAACAGAGAAAGAGTTGAAGGTTATTGATGGAATCGGTAAATTAAATGTGGAGATTGCTCCGCTGGAATCTTATATCTTTAAACTCCTGGATTAGTTAAAATGGTCAGATACGAGACCGCTAAAAACTAATTCCCGGGTCTTAGATTTAAAAATAACGCTGCATTATGGATTCTTCTGGCGCCTTACAATAAAATGTGCCAGGCGCAAAACCATTATGCTATAAGACGTCTTATTCTTAATTATTCTAAGGATCATGTTGTACTTTTGAGCAAATAAAATTTTAGTTTGATGAGAGGATTACTACCATCTATTCTTATTCTTTTTTTTATGAATTGTATAGGACAGGATAACACCATTTTAAACATAGGACACAGGGGAGCTATGGGCCATGAGACGGAAAATACCATCGCCTCAATACAAAAAGCATTGGAGCTGAATGTGGATATGATAGAGATAGATGTCTTTAAAATTTCCAGTGGCGAAATAGTAGTATTTCATGATGAGAAAATAGACCGCTTAACAAATGGCAGTGGCGCTATTGAAAACATGAATTTAGAAGCTCTGAAAAATTTAACCGTTAAAGGGAATCATAAAATTCCTTTACTAATTGAAGTTTTAGATGTAATAGATCATAAGGTGCCCTTAAATATTGAATTAAAAGGACCCGGCACATCCGAAGGTGTGCATGAAATTATTAATTCTTATATAAAAAACCGGGGCTGGCGTTTGGATGATTTTCTGATTTCAAGTTTTAACTGGCAGGAGTTAAAAGAGATGCGTGCTATTGACAAAGATATAGAAATTGCTGTCCTTACAGAGTCCAATCCTTTGGATGCCATAGCTATTGCAGAAGAATTGGATGCAGTTGCTATTAACCCAAATTATAAGAGGTTAACCAAAGGAAATGTTTCAAAAATCAGAAGTCACGGATTTAAGATATTTACCTGGACAGTAAATGATGCGGAACAAATTTCAAAAATGAAATCAATAGGGGTCGATGGTATTTTTACAAATTATCCGGAGCGGGTCAAGTAATGTTTGATGTTATAATAATAGGGGGAGGGGCCGCGGGATTCTATTGTGCCATTCACATTGCAGAGGCAAATCCCAAACTGAAAATAGCTATTCTTGAGCGGGGAAAACAGGTGCTTTCTAAAGTCAAAGTATCCGGTGGTGGCCGATGCAATGTTACCCATGCCGAATTTGAACCATCTTCATTGGTAAAGAATTATCCCCGTGGAGAAAAAGAACTTCTTGGTCCTTTTCACATCTATTCTACTGCTGATACAGTAGCGTTTTTTGAGAAACGCGGAATACGGATAAAAACGGAGTCTGATGGCAGAATGTTTCCCGAAAGCAACAGCTCCCAGACCATTATTGAATGTTTTCTTAGTGAAATTGAGAGATACGGTATTGCCCTCCTGAAGAGCAGTTCAGTTGTAGATATTGGGCCTCACAAGGATAATAAATTTGGTGAGGAAGCTGTATGGCAGGTGCAATCGGTTAAAAAGGTTTATTACGCAAAAAGAATTGTTGTGGCAACCGGGAGTAATCTTAAAATATGGGGTTTATTGGAAAAACTGGGTCATAAAATTGTAACGCCTGTACCTTCTTTGTTTACATTTAATATTAATGATGTTAGAATTTCCGGAATACCGGGGCTGAGCACGCATGCCAAAATTGAAGTTTTACCCAGACAGATGATGGGGGAGGAGATCAAATCCAGGTTTAAAAGCAGAATAGGCGGGGCTTTGAATTTAACTTCAGAAGGCCCTGTTTTGATTACCCATTGGGGTCTAAGTGGACCGGCTGTCTTAAAACTGTCGGCCCGGGCAGCAAGATTATTAAATGAATATAACTACAGATTTAGGGTAAGGATAAACTGGATGCCGGACTATCATAAAGAGGGGCTTTTGTCTCTTTTTAATGAAATAAAGAAAATTGACCCCAAGAAGACGATCTATAAAACAAAAGCCATCGACATCCCGGCCAGGTTATGGGGAAAACTGGTAGTTGCCTCGGATATAGCAAAGGATTTAAAATGGGCTGATGTTTCCAGGAAACAGTTAGAAAGACTCAGTCAATTTATAACGGCTTCAGAATTTAATGTAGAGGGCAAGAGTACTTTTAAGGATGAATTTGTTACTGCAGGTGGTGTAGATTTAAAAGAGGTAAATTTTAAGACTTTTGAAAGCAAATTATTCCCCGGCATGTATTTTGCCGGAGAAGTATTGAATATAGATGCGGTTACCGGAGGCTTCAACTTTCAAAATGCATGGACCGGAGCATATATCGCCGCTCAGGCTATTGGGAAGTCTTTATAGCAGTGAAGATTAACTAAACTAATGGAAGTGCCAGGTAAAGTAAAGCCGCAATGACTCCTCCCACGACGGGCCCAATTACCGGAATCCAGGAATAAGACCAATTGTTTAACCCCTTGTTCTTTATAGGTAATATGGCGTGCATTATTCTTGGTCCCAGGTCCCTGGCGGGGTTAATTGCATAACCCGTGGTACCACCCAAACAAAGTCCAACTCCCCAAACTACCAATGCAACGGGAAGTGCCCCCAGAGAACCCAGACCAATCACAGTTTCTGATTCAGTTAAGGAGGCATCGGTAAAAAAGAGAACAGCGAAAACCAGGACAAATGTTCCGGAAATTTCTCCCAGAAGATTTGTAAATGTATTTTTGATTGCCGGGCTGGTACTAAAAACTGCAAGTTTTAAGCTTTGTTCTTCCGTACGGTCAAAATGATCTTTGTGCATCAGCCATACTAATGTAGCACCCAGCATAGCACCGATAAATTGGGCTAGCAAATAGGAGGGAACGCTTTCCCAGGGAAACTCCCCCGCAGCGGCCAGACCAATGCTTACAGCCGGATTTATGTGTGCACCACTGTATGGAGCGGCAACAAGCACACCGATATAAACTGCAAAGGCCCATCCCGTGGTAATTACAATCCATCCACTATTATGCCCCTTGGTATCTTTTAGAACTACATTGGCAATAACTCCGCACCCAAGAAGGATTAAAAGAAAAGTACCTATTATTTCAGCGATAAATGGTGTCATATATACTATCGGTTTTTAACTATTTTGTCCAAAATTCCAGGGCATTTATGGCCTTATACCAACCCTCGATATGACTATTTATGGAATCCCTGTCTTTGGTTGGTTTAAAATGAACGTCAGTTTGCCAAATCTCCTGAATTTCTTCCAGATTGTCCCAATAACCTACTGCCAGTCCTGCAAGGAAAGCCGCCCCCATGACTGTAGTTTCTACTACTTTGGGTCTTACGGTTACTGTATTTAATACATCAGCCTGAAATTGCATGAGTAAATTGTTGACAGTAGCACCACCATCTACACGTAATTCCTTAATTGTAATTCCCGAATCTGCTTCCATAGCCTTTAAAATATCCATGGTCTGGAATGCAATTGATTCCAGTGCAGCCCGGGCAATATGGGCATCTGTACTACCGCGCGTAAGACCAAAAATGGTGCCCTGCGCATGCTGATTCCAGTGTGGAGCGCCTAATCCGGCAAAAGCAGGAACAAAATATACCCCGCCGGAATCCTCCACAGAACCAGCCAGTTGTTCTACTTCTTCAGATGTTTTTATGATTTTAAGACTATCTCTAAGCCACTGTACAACAGCACCGGCAATAAAAATGCTTCCTTCCAGAACGTACTCGGCCTTACCATTAATTTGCCAGGCTACCGAAGTAAGAAGGTTGTTTTTAGATACTATTGGTTTATCGCCAATATTCATTAACATAAAACATCCGGTGCCATAAGTATTTTTAACCATTCCCTGCTTTGTGCACATTTGTCCAAATAATGCAGCCTGCTGATCACCGGCTATTCCGGAAATAGGAATTCTGGCAGCAAACAATCCCGGAGCAGTCTGCCCATAAACTTCACTGGACTGTTTTACAATGGGCAACATACTTTTTGGAATGGTAAATAATTTCAAAAGTTCGTCGTCCCATTCCAGGGTATTGATATTAAATAGAAGTGTCCTGCATGCATTGGTTACATCCGTCACATGTAATTCTCCCCTGGTCATGTTCCAGATAAGCCATGAATCTATTGTTCCCATTAACAAGTCACCAGACTCTGCTCTTTCCCTGACCCCTTCTACATTATCCAATATCCATTTTACTTTTGTTCCGGAGAAATAAGCATCGATTACCAGGCCTGTTTTTTCTCGTATCCACCCGGACTTGCCTTCACTTTTTAAAAGGTCACAATAGTCAGCTGTTCTTTTATCTTGCCATACAATGGCATTATAAACGGGTTTCCCCGTTTTTTTATCCCAGACAACTACAGTTTCACGTTGATTGGTTATCCCTATTGCGGCAATATTGGTTGCTTCTAATCCTTTTTTAGTAACGGTTTCAGCTGCCATAGCCACTTGTGTAGACCATATTTCCATTGCATCGTGCTCTACCCAGCCCGGTTTTGGAAAATACTGTGTGAATTCTCTCTGCGAAGTGGAAATGATAGTTCCCTTTTTATCAAAAATTAGTGCTCTACAGCTTGTAGTGCCTTGATCAAATGCAAGGATATATGTTTGCATACTAACTGAAAAATGGATTTAAAGAATTAACAAGTGAAAGGTAATAAATGTAATTGATTTATGTAATACTTCATAATTCGCTAATTTAAACCCGGTATTCTTTGTCTGTATGTAAAAATTTGTTTTACCATGCCTAAATATATAGCCCTATTGCGCGGGATCAACGTTGGAGGTCACAAGAAAATAAAGATGACTGAATTGAAGATCTTGTTCCAAAAATTGAGTTTTTCAGAAGTCGTATCCTATATCCAAAGTGGGAATGTAATATTTATGTGCAATGAAACGAATATTCTAAAGTTAGAACATCAAATAGAACAATCTATAGAAAAGGCATTTGGTTTTCAGGTGCCGGTAATGGTATTGACCAATTCAAAACTTCAAAAGATAGTTAGTGAGAATCCTTTTAAACCTTTTGATGAAGATGACATCAATAAAATTTATTATGTATTCCTGAAAGATTTACCACAAAAGGCGGCAGTAGAATTATTCAATAAGACTAAATATAAAAATGAAAGGTTTTTTATTCAAAGGGATTATATTTATCTGAAATGTCTGGCAGGGATGGGGAAAGCCAAACTTACTACCAATATTTTTGAAAAAAGACTAGGTGTTAATGCTACAGCAAGAAACCATAAAACTACTTTAAAACTATTGGAGCTGGCAGGCAGCTAATTCATTTCCCAAATTTTATAATTTAAGATAGTGGCAAAGCAAACCCATAAAAAATAGGGGATAAGGAGATATGCAGCAGTCCTGCTCACTACATTGAACCACTTAATAGTTACTAAAATTAATGCGAGGAGAAACAGAATTACCAAAAGTGCCCAAAATGGGTTTTTAAACCCGAAGAAAACGACACTCCAGAGTGCGTTAAATAATAACTGAAAACCAAAGTTATACAATGCTGTTTTCACCCAAATATGATAAAAACCTTTGGCCCAAACAATTCCTGCGGCGATTCCCATTAGTATGTACAGCAGTGTCCAGACAGGACCAAAAATCCAATTTGGTGGATTAAAACTGGGTTTATTCAGGGATACATACCAATCACCTACAGAAGACTGGGTAGCAAAGCCCGATAAGAAACCAATGAGAAGACAAATGGCTACGGAAATGGCAATATAGGTTAGTTTCTTTTTCAAAATTAGTTGATCATAAGTTATCTAAAATAGTAATTTATTTTAATTGTGGCTATTGCAAAGGCGGTTAAAAACTATCTTTGCATAAATTGTTTTGTAAATGATTGAAAACGACTTTATTCCTTCATCCTATGCGCATGACAAGGAACAAGGTAGAGTACAGTGGAAAGCCCCGAGTAATATTGCATTAGTTAAGTATTGGGGTAAGAAGCAAAATCAAATACCGGCCAACGCCTCTGTAAGCTTTACACTTGATAAGTGCAGAACTATAACCTCTGTTGAATTTACTAAGCTCGATAAAGTAGATAAAGAATTTTCATTTGATTTACTTTTTGAAGGACAAAAAAGGGAAGACTTTAAACCCAAGATTGAAACATTTTTCAAACGAATCGAAAGGTATATTCCTTTTCTTAAAAATTATCATTTTTCTATTAATACGTCGAACACTTTTCCACATAGCAGTGGAATTGCCTCTTCCGCCAGCAGTATGGCTGCATTGTCTTTATGTCTAATGGATATAGAAAAACAAATGGTTTCAGAAATGAATCCGGATTTTTTTTATAAAAAAGCATCTTTTTTAGCTCGGTTGGGATCGGGTAGTGCCTGCAGAAGCGTAAAGGGTAGCCTTGTGCAATGGGGAGAGCACGATAAAATAGTTGGGAGCACAAATCTATACGGAATACCCTATCCTTTTCCCGTAAATGATGTGTTTAAAAGTTACCAGGATACAATACTCCTTGTGCATAAGGGACAGAAGAGTGTGAGCAGCACTTTAGGCCATGATCTTATGCACGGCCACCCCTTCAGTGAAAAACGATTTAAACAGGCTCATGACAACCTGATTCGATTGCGTTCAATTTTCGCCGAAGGTAATCTGGATGATTTTATGGAAGTAGTAGAAAGTGAAGCTCTTACTTTGCATGCAATGATGATGACCAGCATCCCGTATTTTATACTGATGAAACCGAATACACTTAGCATAATTGAGAAAATTTGGGAATATCGAAGGACCGGGAAAAAGCATCTTTGTTTTACCCTGGATGCCGGGGCAAACGTGCACCTGCTTTATCCAAATAATGAGAAGAAGGAGGTAGAAAAATTTATAAAAGAAGAGCTAATTGCCTATTGTGAAAATGGTCAGTATATTTGCGACCAAATTGGTTTTGGAGCCAAAAAAATGTAATTTGAGCCTTTATTAATGCTAATACATCTTATCTTAGTTGTATAAATAATTGATTTTAGATGAAAGGACCCCTTTTTTATTCAAAAATTTTACTTTTTGGCGAGTACGGAATCATCAAGGATTCCAAAGGACTTTCTATTCCCTATAATTTCTTTAAAGGTGCTCTGAAAAAAGACGAAAACCTGTCTGAAACAGCTGAGAAATCAAATGAAAGCCTTAAAAAGTATTATCATTATTTAAGTGATTTACAGGATCGGGAACCAAAGTTATTCTCTTTAGACCTTAAAAGCTTAAAGGACGATGTAGATACAGGGATGTATTTTGACAGCTCTATTCCCCAGGGTTATGGGATTGGCAGCAGTGGCGCCCTGGTTGCTGCGATTTATGACAAGTATTCTATTGAAAAAATAACCATCCTGGAAAACCTTACTCGTGAAAAATTGCTAAAACTCAAGGAGATTTTCGGTAAAATGGAATCATTTTTCCATGGTAAATCTTCCGGCCTGGACCCCTTAAACAGTTATCTGAGTTTACCTATTCTAATTAACTCTCAGGAAAATATAGAATCAACCAGTATTCCGTCTCAAAATTTGGATGGTAAAGGTGCGGTATTTCTATTGGATAGTGGAATTATCGGAGAAACAGCCCCGATGGTTCAAATTTTTATGGAGAAGATGAAAAATGAAGGTTTCCGTAAAGTTTTGAAAGATCAGTTTATAAAACACACGGATGCCTGTGTAGATGATTTTGTAAGCGGAAATGTAAAATCGCTGTTCGGAAATCTCAAGCAACTTTCGCATGTGGTTTTGGATCATTTTAAACCTATGATACCTAAAGAATTTCACAAACTATGGGAAAGGGGTATAGAAACTAATGACTACTACCTGAAATTATGCGGTTCCGGAGGCGGTGGTTATATTTTGGGTTTCACTCAGGATATGGAGAAAGCGAAAACTGCCTTAAAAGACTATCAGTTAGAAGTGGTGTACAACTTCTAAGTCCCTGAAAATGCTTAGCAGAAAAAACAAACTCTTCCTATTAAAAGGCCTGAGTCTGTTTTCTATCATAAGAGGCTACAATGTTCTTATGATAACACTGGCCCAGTATCTGGCCTCTATTTATATTCTGGCTCCCAACATGCGCCTGCGTGAGGTAGTATTTGATCCAAACCTTTTTGTACTTGTATTAGCATCGGCTCTGGTAATATCTGCCGGTTATATTATTAATAGTTTTTATGACTCTGAGAAGGACCTAATTAACCGGCCTCAAAAAAGTATGCTGGACCGGTTGGTTAATCAGCGAACAAAGCTCAGCGCCTATTTTGTATTTAATTTTCTTGCCGTTCTGTTTGCCAGCTATGTGTCTTTCAGAGCAGTCTTATTTTTCTCAGCTTATGTATTTGGAATTTGGTTTTATTCACATAGATTAAAGAAAATACCTTTTTTAGGAAACATTATTTCCGCCACTTTAATAGTCACTCCTTTTTTTGCAATTTTAGTCTATTACAGGAATTTTGAAACTGTAATCTTTGTTCATGCCACTTTCTTGTTCTTGTTAATTTTAGCTCGCGAAATGATTAAAGACCTGGAAAATATTACAGGCGACCTTGCTCAGAATTACAAGACCATACCTGTATTGTATGGTTCATTCTATTCAAAACTGATCATAACTCTTCTAATACTTCTGACATTAATTCCGGCGTCTTTGTTAATAAGGAAATTTGATGTTGGCTATATGTATATTTACTTTGTTGCCTGCATCCTGTTTTTAATAGTATTTCTATTTTTGCTTTGGAGATCCAGGACAAAAATAGATTATATCTGGCTCCACAATATTCTTAAGTTTATAATTGTTTCCGGGGTTTTTAGTATATTATTGATTGACGTAGATCTCGTTTTAAACAGGATATTCTGATGAAGAATCATTTAAAATTAGCACTGGCGCAAATCTCCCCGGTATGGCTGGACCAAAAAGGCACCATTGCCAAAGTAAAGGAAACCATCCATACAGCTGCCGAAAATAATGCGGAACTATTAATCTTTGGTGAAGGGTTTCTGCCTGGGTATCCTTTCTGGCTGGCATATACAGATGGCGCTTCCTGGGATCTCAAGATAAATAAGGAAATACATGCGCACTATATGCACAATGCTATTCAGGTAGAAAATGGGGACCTTGATGAGATTTGCGACCTGGCCCGGGAACATAAGCTAGCAATATACCTGGGGATTATAGAACGAGCCCCGGATAGAGGTGGTCATAGCTTGTATTGCTCTTTGGTATTCATCAGCAATGACGGCATAGTAAAATCTGTTCATCGAAAACTTCAACCTACCTATGACGAGCGACTTACGTGGGCACAGGGAGATGGTCACGGCCTTAAAACCCATAAATTAAAACAGTTTACGGTAGGAGGGTTAAATTGCTGGGAAAACTGGATGCCTTTGGTCAGGGCTGCAATGTATGGCCTGGGAGAAAATTTACATGTTGCCGTTTGGCCTGGCAGTGATTATAATACAAAAGACATTACACGTTTTATAGCCAGGGAATCAAGGAGTTTTGTAGTCTCGGTTTCATCTTTCATGAATAAGAATGATTTCCCGGATAATTTACCTCACTTAGAGCACTTATTGAGTAAGACCCCTGAAATCATGGCCAACGGAGGATCTTGCATAGCAGGTCCTGACGGTGAATGGATTCTGGCACCTGTTGTTGGGAAGGAAGAAGTTATTTTTCAAACAATAGATTTTAACGCAGTCTTTGAAGAACGGCAAAATTTTGATCCTGCCGGGCACTACTCAAGACCAGATGTAACCAAGTTGGTGGTAAACAGGCAAAGGCAGTCAACAATTGAAGTGGAGGATTAACTTTCATATATATTGACTTTTACCGTAAGCTACATCCAATTCCCTTTACTACCTTTGCTCAAAATATAGAAAATGCGCAGACCGCAATCAAATAAGGATAAAGGCAAATCTCCGGGAAAAAGCAGGGAGTATGTAAAAAAAACTTTCTCAAAAGGAGGTGCCAAACCACGTACCAAAAGTACTAGTCGCGTTTCTTCAGACCCTGATTTAATAAGACTCAATAAATATGTAGCCAATGCCGGAGTTTGTTCCAGGCGGGAAGCCGACACCTATATAGAAGCAGGCAATGTAACCGTTAACGGGAAGACCATTACTGAAATGGGCCACAAAGTTAGGCTTACAGATATTGTTAAGTTTGACGGGCGTATACTAAACCCGCAGAAAAAGGAATATGTACTGTTGAATAAGCCCAAGAATTTTATCACGACTACAAGCGACGAAAAAGGGCGAAGAACAGTAATGGAACTGGTTTCGAAAGCCTCAAAATCCAGATTAGTACCGGTTGGCAGACTAGACAGGAACACCACCGGCCTCTTGCTTTTTACCAATGACGGGGATCTGTCAAAAAAACTTACACATCCTAAACATGGTATTCGAAAGATTTACCATGTTGAATTGAACAAAAACCTTACAGCGGAAGACCTAAAAAAAATACAGGAAGGCATTACGTTAGATGATGGTCCGATAAAGGTTGATGAAATAAGTTATATAAACAATTCCCCAAAACGAGAGGTAGGTATCGAAATACACAGTGGAAGAAACAGGATTGTGCGGCGAATCTTCGAACACCTGGGGTATGAGGTAAAAAAACTGGATCGTGTAATATTTGCAGGCTTAACTAAAAAAGATCTTCCACGCGGACATTGGAGACATTTAACCAAACAGGAAGTCATAAATTTAGGGATGAACCAATAATTCAGGGCTGTGACGTTAGAGGTTTTCCAAGATTTTCCCTGACAGCAATCCAAAAGGCATTAAAAGACGGGTTTGGGTGAATAGATGAATCTTCCATTTCTTCATAAGAATCGAGCAATAACCGGAAATAGTTAATTTGGTCATTGTCTCCAAAGTAATCTGCATAGGCCATTTCCCAATCCTTAAATTCCCGGGAATCTGTTATACCGTGAGCTAGAATAGAGATGTCTTTGTGCCGTTTATCTGCTTTGATCTTATCGAAGAGGTTTAGAACCTTAATCTGATTACCTTCAAGATACTGAATAAACTCACCTTCATAATACAGCAAACAACCTGTAATATTATCGCGTGAATTGCTAAACCTGGCTTTTTCCAGCATTTCTTTAACATCAACTGTCTTAAAAGCCAGTTGAGCAGTGGATCTATAAACGAGACAAAACATGATTAATAGCGTATCTGTAATCCCTTCCTTAAAGATAAAAATATTTATTCTTTAAGTTCGTTTAGGGAATCATTTAGTGAAAAATGCACACAAAATTCATGGTTTCATTTTGGCCTTTATCTTATCGAGGCATAAATTGCCCAGACTGCCCTCATGGGTATGGTTTAAATGTTTTTCGGGTTTAAAATTTCCTGCTTCAATTTCGGAACCTATTTGTTTGTATGCTTCTCGGAAGGGCATTCCGTTAAGTACAAGATGATTTAATGTGTCTACACTAAAAAGATAATCGTACTTAGGATCATCCAGAATGTTGGCATTCACATTAATATCCTTTAAAGTAAAAGTCATCATTTCCAAACAGGATTTTATTTCTTGAATAGCAGGTATTATCAATCCCTTTACGATTTGAAGGTCCCTGTGATAGCCACTGGGTAAATTGCTTGTGATTAAGGTTATCTGGTTAGGGATGGCCTGCAGGCTGTTACATTTGGCCCTTATTAGTTCAAAGACATCCGGATTTTTTTTATGAGGCATAATACTGCTTCCCGTTGTTAATGCATCCGGAAATGAAATAAAGTTGAAATTCTGACTCATATAGAGGCAAATATCCATCGCGAGTTTTGAAAGAGTATCTGCAATTCCCGAAATTCCAATTGCTACAGCTTTCTCCACTTTTCCCCGTCCCATTTGGGCAGCAATAACATTATATTTCAAATCTGCGAAACCCATTTCCGAAGTTGTATAGGAACGATCTATGGGAAATGAACTTCCATATCCGGCTGCACTTCCAAGCGGATTTTGATCTGCTATCTTGTACGCTGCACCTACAAAATGAAGATCATCTACCAGGCTTTCGGCATAGGCGGAGAACCACAAGCCAAATGAAGAAGGCATCGCAATCTGAAAGTGGGTATATCCTGGTAAAAGTTGTTCTTTATGTTTGTCTGCAAGTCGGAGCAGTAAATTAAAGAGTTCTTTAGTAAGGTGTTTTATTTCAGATAATTCTTCTTTAAGATACAATTGCATAGCTGCCAAAACCTGATCATTTCGGGAACGGGCGGTATGAATCTTTTTCCCCGTATCGCCCAGTTTTTCGGTAAGGATATATTCTATTTTAGAATGGACATCCTCAAACGAATCTTCAATGATGAAATTTCCTTCTTTGATGCTAAGGGCTATATTTTCCAGTTCCCTAAGCAGGGCCTGGGTTTCCTCAGCTGTCAATAAGCCAATTTTACCCAGCATTTTAGCATGGGCTGAGGAGGCTTGTATATCGTATTTAGCCAGTACCAAATCAAGCTCCCTGTCATTACCCACTGTAAACTGATCTATTTTTTTGTCTGTGCTGTATCCTTTGTCCCAAAGTTTCATTGCTTTTATTTTTAGTGGTTATTCCTCTTTAAAGCTCTTTTTTATTTAAAAATCCGTTCAGAATCTTAATGTAAAGATCAATTGCTCCTTCAATTTCCTCAATGAAAATAAATTCATCGGCAGAATGTGAGCGTGTACTATCTCCCGGACCTAATTTTAATGAGGGACAGCTAAGCGCAGCCTGATCTGAAAGGGTAGGAGACCCGTATGAGCTTCTTCCCAATGCAATCCCTGAAATTACCAAAGGATGATTCTTGTCTATACATGAAGAATTTAGCCTTAGTGATCTTGGCTTTAGTTCACAGGGGGCTTCATTCGACAAAATTTCTGCAATTTCCTTATTATTGTACCTGTCATTAACACGCACATCAATAACCAGATTTACTTTAGCAGGAACGACATTATGCTGGCTGCCAGCCTTAATTTGTGTAACCGTTAATTTTACTTCGCCCAGGACTTCGGAAATTTTCGGAAATTTATAATTCTTAAACCATTCCAACACTTCAATGGTATTATAAATGGCATTATTGCTATTTGGATGTGCTGCATGAGAAGGAGTGCCATGAACTGTTGCATCAAAAACAACAAGGCCTTTTTCTGCGATCGCCAGGTTCATCAATGTTGGTTCCCCAACGATTGCAACATCAATTTCCGGAAGGATAGTTAAAAGGCTATTTAAACCCTTGTTTCCGGAACTTTCCTCCTCAGCTGTAGCCGCGATTATTATATTGTGATTTAAATTCTTCGATTCATAAAAAAAGGTAAAAGTCGCAATAAGTGAAACCAGGCAACCCCCGGCATCATTACTTCCAAGACCAAAAAGCTTGCCATCCACAATATGAGGTTCAAATGGGTCTCTGGAATATGCTTCGTTGGGTTTTACGGTATCGTGATGTGAATTTAGCAGTAAATTAGGTTTCTCCTTGTCAAAGTATTTATTGAAGGCATATACGTTATTGTTTTCTCTTTTATATGGAATATCAAATTCCTTGAACCAATTTTCAAGATGTTGCGCTGACATGTCTTCTTCTGAGGAAAAAGAAGGGGTGGCAATTAGCTTTTGCAGTAATTCAATCGCTTTTTTGGTCAATAAATTTTGTTCTGTTATCATAAGGTTATTGTAGTAAATAATTGCGCTTCGGGCTCAAACATGGAGATATCTCCAATACAAACCCGCTGAACCTCTTTGTTCAGTGCGTGAAAACAGTTATCCAACTTTGGAAGCATTCCATCTGCAACAATTTTATCCTGCTTCAGCTTTTGATAATTTTCCCGGTTAATTTTCTGTATAACAGAATCTTCATCTGTAACAGAGCGAAGAACTCCTTTTTTCTCGAAACAATAATATAATGTTGTATCATAAGCCTGGCTCATGGCTATGGCCACTTCAGAGGCAATTGTATCTGCATTTGTATTGAATAACTGCCCTTTTGTATCATGGGTCAAAGCACAAAAAACAGGTACGAATTCGGCGTTCAATAGCACGGATATAGATCCGGCATTAACATCAACGATATCGCCAACAAAGCCAAAGTCCAATTTGTTTACCGGCCTTTTTACTGCAATTACCGTATTTGCATCGGCACCGCTTAATCCGATCGCATTAGAATTATTTGCCTGTAGCTGAGCCACTATATTTTTATTAACTAAGCCGGCATAGACCATAACAACAAGTTCGAGACTTTGGGCATCCGTAATTCTTCTTCCCTCTACCATTTTAGATTCTATCCCAAGTCTTTTGCCTAAATCTGTAGCTCGCTTTCCACCGCCGTGAACCAAAATTTTGCGGCCTTCCAGTTGGGCAAATAGTTTCAGAAATTGAGATAAGTAATCCTGATCTTCAATTATATTCCCTCCAATTTTTATTATTGAAAGTTTTTGTTTCATAGCTTCCTGTTTTTTGCCGTATATGCGGCAAAAGTTCAATTATTTTAATGATTCCAATAGCTTCTTTAAAACGATTTGAGCAGCAAAAGTTCTGTTGTTAGCCTGCGCAATAACCAGAGACTGATTCCCGTCCAGTACTTCATCTTCTACAACTACATTGCGCCTTACTGGCAGGCAATGCATAAATTTGGCAGTTCCCAGTTTTTTTTGAGTCATCATCCAATTTTTATCCTGGTTAATTACCTTACCATAATCTTTATAGCTGCTCCAATTCTTAACATAAACAAAATCCGCATTATTCAGTGCTTTTTCCTGATCGTATTCTATTCGGCAACCATTAGTGATTTTTGGATCTAGTTCATATCCTTCAGGATGTGTGATTGTAAAATCGGCTTGCTTTAGTTGCATAGCTTTTACAAAGGAATTTGCCACGGCATGTGGAAGAGCTCTGGGATGAGGAGCCCAGGACAATACAATTTTTGGGTTTGATTTCTTCTTGTGTTCTTCAATTGTTATGAGATCTGCCAAAGCCTGGAGAGGATGACTTAGTGAACTCTCCATATTCAGAACGGGGATGCTTGCATATTTACTGAATGAATTTATAACCGTTTCGGATTCATCGGCTTCCTTATTTTTTAAGGATGGAAAAGCACGGATTCCCAGGATATCACAATATTGTGAGACTACCTGCGCGGCTTCCTTTATATGTTCGGCATTACCTTTATCCATGATAGATCTGTCTTCAAACTCCAGTGCCCATCCATCTTTGCCAAAATTCATGGTCATGAATGTCATCCCGAGGTGCATTGCGGCCTTTTGTGTACTTAGACGTGTTCTTAAACTATTATTGAAGAATAACAACCCAATGGTCTTTTGTTTTCCAAGCTTATTAAATGCCAATGGATTTTTCTTAAGAATCAAGGCGTCTTTAACCCATTCATTAATCGAATCTATGTCGTTTACAGAAAGATAATGCTTCATTGCAATTCATTTTTTAAGGCTTCAAAAAACAGATCCAGATCCTTTTCATTAATTGTCAGCGCAGGGAGAATCCTGAGAACTTGTTTGTCTTTTGCGCCTCCTGTAAAAAGATGTTGGTTGTGTATTAGTCGTTTGCGCAAATCCGCAACCTCAAAATCAAACTTTAATCCAAGCATAAGCCCCCTGCCTTTAATTTCCTTAACCTGTGGGATTTCTTTGGCTTTTTCTTTGAAATATTTACCCAGTTTTTCAGCATTTTCAATTAGCTTTTCTTTTTCCAGAACCTCTAAAACTGCCAAAACAGCCGTGCAGGCAAGATGATTCCCCCCAAAAGTAGTCCCAAGCATGCCATAGGATGCCTCTATTCTTTTATGAATTAATACCCCACCAACGGGAAAGCCATTCCCCATGCCCTTGGCTATTGTAATAATATCTGGTTCAATGTCATGATGCTGAAAGGCAAAAAAAGAACCACTGCGTCCAAAACCAGATTGCACCTCATCTGCAATTAGAACTACACCATAATTTTTACATAATGCAGCAATTTCCCGAAAGAACTTCCCGGATGGTTCATCCAGGCCGCCGACTCCCTGAATAGCTTCCAAAATTACCGCACAGACATCCCCCTTTTTAATTTCCGTCTCAAAGGCTTTAAGATCCTCAAATGGTAAAAATGTAACCTTTTGTTGTTTATTTATAGGAGCATTTATCTTTTCATTGTCGGTTGCCGCAACTGCAGCCGAGGTTCTGCCATGAAAACTATTTGTAAATGCAATTACCCGTGATTTATTGGTATGAAAAGATGCTAATTTTAAGGCATTCTCATTAGCTTCTGCTCCCGAATTGCATAAAAATAAATTATAATCCTCGCACTTCGATAATTGTCCCAACCTGGCTGCCAGTTGTTTTTGTAATGGATTTTTAACCGAGTTGCTGTAAAAGCCAATCTGATCTAATTGATTTTTAATGCAATTAATGTAATAGGGGTGTGAATGTCCAATGGAGATAACCGCATGGCCGCCATAAAAATCCAGATATTTATCTCCTTTCTCATCAATTACTACAATACCCTTTGCTTTAACCGGTGTTACATCATAAAGAGGGTACACATCAAATAGTTCCATTTATTTCTTTTTAGAAAAGGTTCATAGGAATAAATCTCAATACCTAGTCCTTCGTTTTAAATTCGTTTATTTTCTCGAAGGAAGCCACTATTCCCCTTATAAGCGAAGAGCTTAAGCCCTGATGCTCCATTTCGTTTAACCCTTGAATAGTACAACCCATTGGTGTCGTTACCTTGTCTATTTCTTCTTCCGGATGATTCCCGGATTCTATTAGTAATCCCGCTGCGCCATTACAAGTATACATAGCCAGTTCCTGAGCTTCCTTAGCATCGAAACCTAATTGAATAGCCCCTTGCGTGGTTGCTCTTATCAGACGCATCCAAAAGGCGATTCCACTTGCACATATTACAGTAGCCGCTTGCATTTGGTTTTCCGGTATTTCCATGGAATACCCCATTCTGTTAAAAATGGCTTTTGCAAGATCTATACGCTTATTACCGGCTGTATTGGAGCACACGCAAGTCATAGATTTGCCAACAGAAATAGCCGTATTAGGCATGCTGCGGATAATATGTTTTTCCTTTCCGAGAATAGCTTCCATTTTTTCAATACTAAAGCCGGTTATGGTAGAAATGATTACATGTTTATCAGTTAGAAGATCTTTAACTTCTTCTAAAATCTTGGCAAAATCGCGTGGTTGTACAGCAAAAATTAAAATATCAGATTTTTCTACTGCTTTTCTATTATCTGAACCTACAGTTACATTTCCATATTTTTCATAGTTCTTAATGCTGTCTGCATGTCTTTTGGTCAGATACATGGTGGTAGCTCCATTACTATGTAAAACTCCCTTGGCAATGGATAAACCTAAATTTCCTGCTCCAATAATGGCTATTTTCATATATACTTATTTAAGATCTTATTTCTTTTTAGGGTTCCTTTTAATAAACAGTCGCTTTTAAATTCAAACCCCGGCTTTCATCAAAACCAAACATTAAATTCATGTTTTGTACTGCTTGTCCGGATGCACCTTTAAGCAGGTTATCAATTACAGATGTTATTAGTAGAACATTTTTGTGCTTATGCAGGTGGATATGACAATTATTCGTATTCACCACTTGCTTAAGGTGTACAGGATCTTCTGAAATCTGTGTAAAAACTGCATCTTTATAGAATTCATGATATAGATCAGAGGCTTCTGCATCACTGCCTTCAAACCTGGTATATGCTGTGCTCAGAATACCACGGGAAAAGTTGCCCCTGTTGGGAATAAAAAAAAGTTCACCAATGTCTTCCTGAAGCGATTCCAGACTTTCATTTATTTCTCCGAGATGTTGGTGTGTAAAAGCTTTATACCAGGATGCATTATTGTTTCTCCAGCTAAAATGCGTGGTTGGAGATGGCATGACTCCGGCCCCGGTGCTCCCGGTTACTGCATTTATATGGACCTCAGAATTCAACAATTTGGCATCGGCCAGTGGAAGTAAAGCCAACTGAATGCAGGTCGCAAAACAACCCGGATTGGCAATATATTCTGCACTTGTAATTGTGTTTTTATTTAATTCGGGAAGGCCATATACAAAATCTTTTCCGCTGAAAGAAGCATCTTGCATCAATCTGAAATCATTGCTTAAATCAACAATCTTTGTTTTGGATGAAAAAGAATACTCACTTAGAAAACTCTTGGAATTACCATGACCCAGGCACAGGAAAAGTATATCGACTTCCGGATTGATGGAATCTGTAAAAGCCAGATCTGTAGTACCCAGCAAATCTGCATGCGCCCCACTAATTTTTTTGCCGGACTTTGTCCTGCTATATACGAAGTCGATCTCCACTTTGGGATGATTTATTAAAAGCCTAATAAGCTCTCCCCCCGTATATCCGGACCCTCCGATAATACCTGCTCTAATCATGATTCTTAGTTATTTGATTCGCTATTTTACCCGGATTGGACAAAATTTTAATGAAGCCCTTCGCGTCATCGGCTGACCAGGCTTTATTTGTTTCTCCATAATTGCCAAATGAGGCATTCATTAAATCATTCTCAGACCTAATGCCATTTAATTCAAATCGATAGGGGTGTAAACTTACTGTAACCTCACCCGATACATTTCTTTGTGTATCTGTTAAAAAGGCTTCGATATTTCTCATTACCTCATCCAGATAATTCCCTTCATGTAATAGCATTCCGTAAAAATTGCCCAATTGCTCTTTTTGGAATTGCTGCCATTTGCTAAGGGTGTGTTTTTCCAATAAATGATGGGATTTGATTATTATCATTGATGCCGCAGCTTCAAAGCCTACTCTTCCTTTTATGCCTATGATGGTATCACCTACATGAATATCCCTGCCTATGGCATATGCCGAGGCTATAGCATCCAGTGCAATAATATTTTCAATCGGAGTTCCCTCCTGACCGTTAATGGAAACCAATTCTCCCTTGAAAAAACCCAGCTTAATATCCTTTGGTTCTGTAGCAACCAACTGAGAAGGGAATGCAGATTCCGGTAAAGGCAAATCAGAAGTAAGTGTTTCATCGCCACCAACTGAAGTACCCCATAATCCTTTATTTACAGAATATTTAGCCTTTTCCCAGGAATACTCAATACCGTTTTCCTGAAGGTACTTAATCTCCGCTTCCCTTGACAGACTTTTATCCCTTATGGGAGTAATAATTTTAATATCAGGTGCCAGAGTCTGGAAAATCATATCAAACCTCACCTGGTCATTACCTGCGCCCGTACTGCCATGGGCTATATACCCGGCGCCTATTTTTTTGGCATGGTTTACAATTTCGATAGCCTGAACTATTCTTTCTGCACTTACAGATAAGGGATATGTATTATTTCTTAATACGTTGCCGTAAATTAAGTACTTTACTACCTTTTCATAAAAATGTTCCAGAGCATCAATGGAAGTATAGCTCGAAGCACCCAGCTGAATGGCCTTTTCCTTAATGCTTGTAATTTCTTCCGGGGAAAACCCACCGGTATTGACACTTACTGCATGTACTTCAAAACCTTCTTCCCGGGATAAATATTTGGCGCAATAAGAAGTATCAAGTCCCCCGCTATATGCCAAAACTAATTTTTTCATTTGTTCTTTCGTTTTAGAAGTAGTCTTTCCTTAATTCTTTTAAGCCTTTTAAAAGCCTTATCGTTGAGTTTTTCTTTTTTTGCAGCTGCCAAAGCGGGATCATATAACATACCGGTACACAAACACATTTTTTGTTCGGTCCTCGTAAGTACATCAAAATTTTTACATGTCTGGCATCCTTTCCAAAAGGCAGGATCATCAGTCAATTCTGAAAATGTAACGGGTTTATATCCCAGTTCGTAATTCATCTTCATTACAGCTAGACCGGTTGTAATGCCAAAGATTTTAGCTTCCGGGAACTTTTTTAAAGAGAGTTCAAAAATTGCTTTCTTAATTTTTTTTGCCAGGCCTTGGTTCCTGTAATCGGGGTGGACTATAAGCCCGGAATTCGCAACAAACTTTTTGTGACCCCACACTTCTATATAACAGAATCCGGCAAATTTGTCACCGTCCAGAGCAATAACGGCATTTCCATTTTCCAGTCTTTTTATGATGTATTCCGGCGTTCTTTGGGCGATACCGGTTCCGCGCACACTAGCCGATTCGGTTATAGTGTCACTAATTATTTTGGCGTATTTAAAGTGCGATTCGTTAGCAATTAATATTTCCATTGCTAGCTTTATTTATAGGTGTAAAAAACAGTTGATTTGATTGTGCGGAAATGGACTCACCTATTTCCAAGAAAGAAATACACCCTTACGGGCGAGGACGTACAAAGGTGGATGCCGGAACAAAATTCCAGGTTGGTATAGTTATGTTTGCGCATTTTTCCATTGCAGATCAAATGTACAAATTAAATTGAACTATCATAATTTGCCCTCTAATTTTTACGAATTAGCAATTTTTTACCTTTCAGTTTATATATTTCGTAAGCCATAAACCCAAAAACTATTAAATATTCAATTAATAGAAAGCCAGGATTCTCTTTAAATTCAGGATTCGCATAAGCGGAATAACTTAAAATGATTGCCAGTGACCAGGCAAGGGGGAATCGATAATCTGTAAAAACAGTCAATCCCACCAAAAAAATTATATACCATGGGTGCACTGTAGAAGAAAGAAAGTAATAAAGTGCCAGTGTCCATAACATTGAACTTATGAGGACGGACAATTTTTTGTTATCCCTTAGAAAAGTAAGTGCTAAAACAAAACCAATTATTATAAAAGGAATCAATTTCCCATAGGTTTTTATTATCTCCCAGGGTTTCACATCAAAATTTATAGCAATCTGTTTAATAATGTTATAGAGACCTGCATTAAATTCAAAATTAGAAAACCACAGGCCAACAGTATTCGTATAATTGCTAAAGAGTTCGGGTGAATAAAATGGCAGAATACCCAATAAAGTTATTAATCCCAATGCCGAATAGAACTTTATACTTTTCCTGAACCCGAAGTAGGAAATAAATAAAGGCAGGAACATTAAGGGTACAAGTTTTACCGAAATGGAACATGCAAATACAATGGCTGCAAACAGGCTTTTATTTGTTGTGAGAAAGCAGAGCCCCCAAACAAAGAAAAAGAGCATCACTCCTTCGAAATGAAGATTTCCTGTAAGTTCTATTATTACAAGGGGATTTAAAAAGTACCAAAAAATAAGATGTGGCGATCTGTTTAAGTGGCGGAGTAATTTCTTCCCAAAATAGTATATTCCTATATCAGCCATTATAATAATAGATCTCATGGCAATTAAGGACCCCATAATACTCTTACCTCCCAAAAAGGCAGAGATTGCAAATAGTAACTGATTTAAGGGCGGGTAATTACTAAAATTCCTGGCGCTTAATGAGCCCATGCCGTTGTGCAGTTCAGATGCATTAGCCAAAAGTATCTGGCCGTTTTCCATAATTGCATCAGGTGTCTGTAAATATGGATTCATACCAGATAGCACTAATTCACCATCCCAGATAAACCTATAGAAGTCCTGAGATAAGTTTGGTTCTACCATCAAAAAAATCAAACGAAAAAGAATACCCGAAATCAGAAGAAAACTAAAATTCCATTTTTCAAATTGAATTAACTTGAATGTGAGAAAAAAGAGCGCAAAAAAAAGGCTTATAAGCTTTATGAAGTCTGTTCTTACGAGCTCGTATGCAAAGCTGGTATAGAACAATAGACTTGCTAATACCAATAGTATTGAGAACTTATGAAGATTCCAAAAAGAAGAAATCCTTGACGCCATTGGTCTTTAAAGTTTGGTCTTTACAAAGTACACAAAAAAAGACAATTTTCAAGTACTAAAAACGCATTCCAAAAGGTTGGTAAAATAACCCGGGAGACTTTAGAACATCAGGGAATTCGGCTAAAACATTGAAGTGTCAGGCTTTAGCAGTCAGAGATTTAAAAGCAACAAAACCAAACCCCAGGAACAACATAAAATGAAAAGGGAACAAACCAAAATCATTTAGTGGAATAGCACTGTACATTCCAAAAAGGAAATAGATCATAAGGCCGAATTCAAGTATCATATTAGGAGATATCTTTTTGGCCAGGTATTTATTACCCTTCCAGCTATCTGTGAGGTTGTTGATATTGAATTTTGGGGTACGCACAAATTCACTTCTTTTTCCCATATGGCCTTCAAGAACGGCAACGGTATTATGCAAAGAGAAACCAAGGGCTACAGAGAAAAATGTAAAGAATAGTTTTATATAATCTACAAAATTGTCAAAACTACTCCCCTGAATACTTTTATAAGTGAACCAATAGCAAATGAATAAGATTACAGTACTTAAAATGAAAAAGCTTGTCACCTCAAATATCCAGCCTAAATGGCCATAACTATTTTTTATGTAAAGCATAGGAATACTCAACATAGCCACTATAAAAACACAAAGGAACATGGAGCTGTTTAATAAGTGCATTACTCCGTGAAATTTGGTTTTGAATGAAATATTTTTAGAAGTAATTACACTCCAAACCGTTTTCCTGAAGTTTTCTGCACCTCCTTTATTCCATCGGAATTGCTGAGATCTGGCAGCACTGATTACTACAGGAAGTTCCGCCGGTGTTTCAACATCTTCAAGATATTTAAATTTCCAGTTTTTTAACTGGGCTCTGTAACTAAGGTCCAGATCTTCCGTTAAGGTATCACCTTCCCAGTTTCCTGCATCAAGGATACATTCTTTTCTCCAGATGCCTGCAGTGCCGTTAAAGTTTATAAAGTGGCCTTTGGCATTTCTTCCAACCTGTTCAAGAGTGAAATGAGCATCGAGTGCAAAAGCCTGAATTTTAGTAAGTGTGGAATAGTCACGGTTAATATGTCCCCATCTGGTTTGAACTACACCTATTTCCCTGTCTTTAAAATAAATAACCGTTTTTTTCAACCAATCGCTATCAGGAAGAAAATCGGCATCAAAAATAGCGATAAAATCACCTTTTGCTATTTTCAGCCCTTCTTTGAGTGCCCCGGCTTTATAGCCTGTTCTGTTTTCTCTTCGGATATGCTGTATGTCTAATCCTGTTTCCTGCAAGGCTTTTATTCTTGTCGCTGTTTCTTCAACAGACTTATCCGTCGAATCGTCCAGTACCTGAATTTCCAGTTTGCTTTTCGGATATTCTATTTTTGAGATATTTTCCAGCAATCGCTCTACGACGTATTCTTCATTATAGATGGGCAGCTGAATAGTTACAAACGGGATCTCCTTTGGGTCCAGCAAATTATATTTTGGAGCAACCTCATTAATCTTTTTGTTGCCTAAATAATTAACCAGAAGGTTTAATTGTGCCAGACTGTAAAAAAAGATCAGTAGGAGCGCCGTGCTGTAAATCCCTATAATGATGTAAGCAATTGTTAGTCCCATATTATCTTAAACTATATTTAAAAATCCAACCCAATATTTTTAATCCTGCAAAGATACTACCTTTTACTGTACCTGACACCTTGGACACACCAATTCTTTTCTTGTAACGCACTGGTATTTCGACATATGCCATTTTCTTTTTGAGTGCTTTCAGCTGCATTTCAATGGTCCACCCGTAGGTTTTATCTTCCATTTGCATCTCCAGAAGCTTCTCGTACTTTATTGCTCTAAAAGGCCCTAAATCCGTAAATGTTGACCCAAAAAATATCTTCATTAAAAATGTGGCCAGTCTATTACCAAAAATCTGATGAGGGGTCATTGAGCCTTCCTCTCGCAAGGCCTTTGTTCTTGCCCCAATCACCAAATCCATATCATCATCCAGAATAGGTTTTACAATTTTATTCAACTCTTCAGGGTAATCTGAATAGTCTCCATCGATAAATACGATAATATCTGGCTTCCTGGACTTCTTTGCTATATAATCCATTCCACAAAGGCATGCATAACCATAGCCTTTTCTTGGTTCATTTAATACGGTAGCCCCTGCTCTGTTTGCGTTCATAGCAGTGTCGTCGGTTGAATTATTATTTACAACAATTATTTCGGAAACTGTAGTTGGAATTTCCTGAATGACCTTTGCAATGGAATTTGCTTCATTATATGCCGGAATTATGACATTAATGTCCTTCATATGCTCCAGAATGATATGTTGATCTCCACGTGTCTTAATTTTTTGGACATTTCTTGATAAACCGTTTACTTTTTTTGCCTTTGCGGTGCAAAAATATCATTATTTAAGTCACCAATGATATATCAAATAATTCTTTTTAATCGGATGATACTTCGCCGTGGCGGGGAAGTCCGGAAAATACGGCAGCCAGAAGCAATGGAATTTAGATACTGATGCGACGTAGTTGAAATCCAGTATTATTTATTTTGATTGACCAGGGTCATTAGATCCACATCATTTCCCAATAAGATCTCATTACCATCGATACGTCCTTTTAAGGGGCCATTCTCAAGTTTTAAAACACCTCTGGGACAGACCGCAGAGCATATGCCACAACCTACACAGCTAGAACGAACTATGTTTTCCCCTTTCTGGGCATAGGCGCGCACATCAATTCCCATTTCACAATAGGTGGAGCAATTGCCGCATGATATACATTGACCCCCGTTGGTTGTTATTCTGAACTTTGAAAACAAACGCTGTTGAAATCCTAAAATCGCGGCCATTGGGCAACCAAAACGACACCAAACCCTGTTGCCGAAAATAGGATAGAACCCTGTGCCTATAACCCCCGAAAATATACTGCCAATAAGAAATCCGTATGATTTTCTTAAGGTTTCCGATTTGAAAAGGAATACATTGCCCTCTCCACTAAGAAAGTGAAAACCAATTAAGGCCATGATAATCGCGAAATATCCTATTGCACCATATCGGGCATCTTTTTGAAACTGCTCTCTTTTGAATACCATGGCAAGGACAAAAATCATGGTTAATAAGAAGGCTACACCAATCAGGAAAGTATTTTTTGTCAACCAATACTTGCTGGTGTCGTTACCCAGATAAGAATAAATTACGGCCGTTGTCATGAGGGTAACAAATACCACAACACTGTGAACAACCCAGCGCTCTACTTTCCAGGCAGATAAGCTTTTATCGCTTAGCTGTCTGAAGGAGTCCCCGGCCGTTTCTGCCAATCCTCCGCAACCACAAACCCAGGAACAATACCAACGCTTGCCATATTTATAGGTTAGGATAGGGGAGATTACAAAAACGGACAATATGCCGAAAAAGAGCATTGCCATACCTACATCCCCGGAATCTATAAATGCATTAATACGATATCTTTCAAAATTGTAATAGTTTAAAGGCCATATATTCTTCAGGTCATAATAGGGGAGCTTTCCATTTAACCTGGCCATTATTTCGGGAATCATAAATGCAAATGCCAGCTGAAAAAACATAACACTTATGGTACGAATGATCTCGTATCTGTTATGCCTGTATTTCGAAATAAATTTAATGCCGAAAGCCAGAATAGCAACGGTATAAAGTGTGCCGTAGACGAACCATTGGCTGGCGGGATTTCCGCTCAATAGTTGGCTTAATGGATCAAAAAATGCAATGATACCCGTATTTGCACCATTCTTCACTAAGCCCAGGAATTCAGGGAAGAAATAAAGGACGATGTAAAATCCGGTAAGTGTTATTCCGGTTATCCAGCCCCATAACCCTTTAGAGGATATGGATTTAAACCAAACGCCATCATTTTTTATGCCCTTGAGTTTTTTATCATATGCCTCTTTTGTAAACCAAAATACTCCAATAAACATAGCTGTGAGAGAAATGATCAGCCACATTGCTTTATTGGGGAAGTTTGCATTAAAAGCGGCGAGGAGTATTATGAAGAGACCCGATAATCCAAGGATTACAGCCATTTTTTGAAATCGGCTCAAAGCTACCGGAGGTTGTCCTGCCAGTTCCATACTTTTATCAAGAGTGCTCATATATTATTTGAGTATTAGAAAGTTTTTTAGACCACATTTAAGAGTTGCCTGATTATCCGCCAGCAAAAATTCGTTTCCAGTTTTTCTTTTCCGGCTTAAGATCTGTGCCAAATTCTAAATTGAATTTAGCCACAATTTCATTTTCATATACTGCGTAGAATTCAGGATCAAAATTGGCGTCCTTAAGATATTTTATCACATGCATAACATCCCGTTCTTCATTAAGCCACCTATCAAAGATCTCATGGCGCATGCGAATACCAAATGTATTTATTCCAAGAAATTTTCCGGATTCTTTGTGGAAAGCAATTGTAAGACATATTTTTTCAGAGGGATGTCTCCAATGAAAATGTTGTTCATACGCTTTCTTGCCGTTGGCACTAAAGACCCAACCATAAGTCTGGTATTCTATATCCAGAAATTTTGCCGAATTAAACCAGTGTCCGGGTTTGTATTCGGTCCTGTTTCCGCAAATAGTCTGTGCTACGGTTTCTCCCATCATGCGGCCCGTATACCAAACAGCTTCCACAGGACGGCGGTTTCCAATAGGTTCACGTTGTTCTGCGCAGTCTCCTATAGCGTAAATATCCTTGATATTCGTTTCAAGAAACCGGTTTACCTTAATGCCTTTTCCCAGCTCAATTCCTGAGTCGTCTAAAAAAGAAATATTGGGAGAAACACCAGGTGTTAACCCTACCATATGACATTCAATGATTTCTTCTTTATCTGTAATTACTCCCTTTACCCTGCCATTTTCATCAGCCAGGATTTCATTTAAATTCGTTGCCAGACGCAGGTCTATATGATGGTCCTGAATATGTTCATTTATCATACCCGATTCTCCATCCGGAAGTACACCATCCCAAAAACTTTTTTCACGTACCAGAAAAGTTACAGGGATATCCCGGCTTCTTAACATTTCGGCCAATTCAATTCCTATTAATCCGCCTCCGACAATAACAGCCCGCTTACATAGTTCTTTATTTGGGGCATTTATTTCTAATAGATCCAGGTCTTGTTTGGAATATAAACCCTGTACCCCGTGGAGATCCTGACCTGGCCAACCAAATTTGTTGGGTTTTGATCCGGTAGCCAGAATTAACTTGTCGTATTTCAGAACCGGGGCACCTTCAATCCGAAGTTCTTTTTTATCACAATCAACCTTGCTAACAAAACCTCTTAATAGTTCTATCCTGTTTTTTTTCCAAAACCAGTCTTCATAGGGCTTAATATGTTCAAATTTCATATGACCCATATAAACATACATCAATGCTGTTCTGGAAAAGAAATGGTCTGTTTCAGCTGAAATTATTATAATTCTCTTGTTTGAGTTCTTGCGGATATGTCTGGCGGCAGTTACCCCTGCGACTCCATTCCCAATTATTACAATATTTTCCATACTGTTAACAGGTTGATAGCTATTAAGTCGAATATAAAGAAAATTACTTAACAGCAATTTTAAAATTATATCAAGTTTTATTACCTTATTTTTGTAAATGTCCTTTTAAACCAATTATGAAAAGATACGGGTTTTTACTTTTAGCCTTTCTCCAGATTTCTTGTTCCAGCCAATCGGTTAATAAGATCAATGGAATAAGTTTTGTTGCTTCCAGGGATAAAGCGGTGCAGGAGCATGTAGATGCTTTTCTGAAGATTCATGCGGATCATGCGGCTGTAATGCCTTTTGGTTTCATCCGGGATATTAAAAGTCCGGAAATAATATTTGATACAGATCGCCAGTGGTATGGCGAAACCCAGGGTGGTGCCAGGCAATATATTGAACTCCTGAGGGCAAACAAAGTAAAGGTGATGCTAAAACCGCAAATCTGGATATGGCGCGGGGCATTTACCGGAGGCCTAAAGATGGAAACAGAGGAAGACTGGAAGATTCTGGAGGAATCCTATGAAAAATTTTTGCTTACCTATGCCCAATTGGCCCAGGATACCAAAGCCGAAATTCTTTGCATTGGTACAGAATTGGAGCAATTTGTTAGTAACAGGCCACAGTATTGGAAAGATTTAATTGTTAAAATCCGAAAGGTATATAAAGGGAAACTTACATATGCTTCCAACTGGGATGAATATAAGCGAACTCCTTTTTGGGAATCCCTGGACTATATTGGGATTGATGCTTATTTTCCGTTATCTGATGCCAAAACTCCAAGTGTAGAGCAATTAAAAGAGGGTTGGAGGCCCTGGAAGGAGAATATAGCTGCCCTGGCAAAGAAGACTTCACGCCCTGTGCTTTTTACCGAATTCGGATATAGAAGTATGGATTACACCGCTAAAAAACCCTGGCTTGTTGATCGCAATGAAGAAGGGGTAAACCTGGTGGCGCAGGTAAACGCTAAAAAAGCGATTTTTGAAGAATTTTGGGCGGAAGAATGGTTTGCAGGGGGGTTTGTCTGGAAGTGGTTTATTAATCACGAAAAGGCCGGTGGTGGAATGGACAACAGGTTTACACCTCAAAATAAACCTGCCGAAGAAATCATTAAATTATTCTATCAAACCAATTGACCAACTAATTGTTTTTAATTTTTCCTAAGCGGAAGTATTTGCAATTTGGTAACATTTTTGATAATCTTTGTAAAAAAAGATTATTGTGCTTTTGAAATCTATAAAATCCCTATTAGTACTTCTGTTGTGTTTTCCCTTCGCTATCTTAATTGCCCAGGATTCTCTGAATACGGTAATTGCCCAAAAAGGGGACGGGATTTATTCTTTGCTCCGCAAGCAGGGTGTTGATCCTTATATTACCTATGATGACTTCATTGCTTTGAATCTTCCAAGACTCAGGGATAGTATGCATTTATACGAGGGAATGTCTTATATAATTCCTGAAGGGGTAGGAGAAAGCCTGAAAAAAGCTAAAGAGGAAACTAAGACGGAAGGATCAAACAATTCGATTGAGACTAATTCCTATGATATATTTGGCGAGAAATATGCTGAGGTAATTAGTAAAAGTGAGCGCTTAAAAGGAACGGTTTATTATTTAATTTCAGGTCATGGTGGCCCTGATCCGGGAGCAATGACTCAAACTGCCGGGAAGTCTATTTCGGAGGATGAATACGCTTATGATGTTACTTTGCGATTGGCCAGAGAATTACTATCCCATGGCGCATTGGTATATGTTATAGTGAGGGATCCTGATGATGGTATACGAGATGAGCGAATTCTGGAAATGGATAAGGACGAGTTGGTCATACCGGACCAGGCTATTCCGTTGAACCAAAAGGACAGACTGGAGCAAAGGGTAAATGCCGTCAATAAATTATATGTTAAGCATAAAGGCAAGCATCAGCGTTTGGTAGTTACCCATGTTGACAGCCGCAGTAAAGGGCAAAATATTGATGTTTTTTTCTACTACCACGAGAAAAGCAAGAAAGGCAAAAAACTAGCGGAAAGTATTCACAATACTTTTAAAAATAAATACAAAAAATACCAGCCAAATCGAAGTTATTCGGGAACTTTTGAAGACAGGAGCAATTTATACCTGGTAAAGAAAACCTTGCCTGCAATGACTTTTATTGAAATTGGGAATATTCGAAATAAAAAGGACCAGCGACGCATTCTTGATTACGATAATAGGCAGGCCCTGGCTAAATGGATTTCTGAAGGTGTAATTCTTGATTACGAGGCGGAGTAAAGATTAAATATTCACAGCCGGGATTAAGTGGAAATTTTTCTTTTGTAATATCGGTACAGCTGTTCGGGATCTGCCCCTAAATAATTTTTAAGATGAATTATTCCAAAATAAAATTGAAGTTTGAAGTTGCCTATTTGTTCATATTTTCTTGCTGAGGTTTGTACCTGATCGGGAAGTATCTTAAAATCAGTAATCTTATAGAGGCGACTTATGAATTCATTATCCTCGTATATTTTATAGGCTTCATCATAGCCACCCGATTTATTAAATAATTCCCTGGTTATAAAAAGTGACTGGTCTCCACCCCTGCATATTTTATGGTTTATCCTGCTAAACCAGGAGAAGAAACTCAAAAACCGGCTATCACTATCAAATTTCATTCTAAAACAACCCGTTTTTGTTCCTTTTTTAATGGCATTTAAAATTATCTTGTCAAAGTTTTTTGGCGGAAAAGTATCTGCGTGAAGAAAATACAGTACTTCACCTTTGGCATTTTCCGCGCCCAGGTTCATTTGCCTTGCACGACCTTTTTCAGAATGGAGGACCAGAACATCATATTGTGAAGCGGCTTCTTTGGTTTCGTCCGTACTCCCGCCATCTACTACAAGAATTTCTTTGATATTGACATTGCTTGAATTTTCCTGAATATATTCCAAAAGCCTAACTATGTTGCTTTCTTCATTTAGAACAGGTATTATTATGCTAAGACTGGGATTATTACTTAATTTCATTTAAACTCCAATTGTATTTAATGTATTCAATTTTCGTATCCGGACTTATTGAAGATTTTAAATACTGGTTCAAATAGGATATTAAGGAACCGTTTTTTTCAAAATCTTTTTTATACCATTTAAAGATCCTGGACAATTGTACTTTGTTTTCAGATATAATATTTCGGCTGGGGTCATTTATAAAATCTTTAGCCGCCATGTCCAATTGCTTATCCAGCTTATCTTCTGTATAGGCTGTGTTTAGTAATTTCGGGCATGAAAATGAGGCACAATTGATGGCAAAATGAATACGGGGCTCATTCATTTTTCTAAGGATTTTATGCTCTATTTCTCCCAAAGAAATGAGTTCTCCACCATATTTTATCCATTTTTTATCCCAGGGTTTAGGTATGTCTGTTATACTTGCCAACGGATAGTTATCCAGTATCAATTTTACCGTGGCGGCATTGTAAAGATTAATATAATATGTCAGCTTTTTTTCTCTGGACCAGTCTTCATTTACCGTATTACTGCCTAATTGCTCCAGGTACCGGTTTAATGTTCCTGATTCCTTCTTAAAGCCAATATAGTTTACGTTCCCATTGTCGTCAACGAAGCTATTCAGCAATCTGTCCCAGATATTATGGTCTAAAGAGGCGCAATTCTGTTCATTTGTAATTGGAACTATAGCTACTGAGTCCGACCACAGTGATATAGGCTGCAAAAGAAGAAATAAAAGAAGTATGCTTATTCGGAGCATTGAAAATTTTAAATTATTAGTTGAACAGGCAGCTTAAAACTTACAAATTTTTCTGGTTGCATGGAGAGTTTAATTCCCGGCATTAACTACCCATAAATTAATGTGACATATGACTTATTTATAAATCTTTAATCAATTCCAAAAATAATTTTATCATTTTAGGCTCGGTTTCCTCAGCGACTTTAATTATTTCCGATATATGTACCGGCTCCAGATTATCAGGGTCACATTCATCTGTGAGCACTGAGACTGCTACTACCGGGAGGTTTAAATGGTTGGCAACAATTACCTCGGGTACGGTGCTCATGCCAACGGCATCTGCGCCTATGGTTTTTAACATTCGATATTCGGCCTTTGTTTCGAGCTGAGGCCCAACTACTGAAGCATATACGCCCTTATGCAAGACAATATTTTCGCGCCGGGCAATGTATTTAATTTTTTCACACATCTCCAGGTCATATGGCTGGCTCATATCCACAAATCGAATTCCAAAGTTTGCAACATTTTTAAATGCCAATGGGGATCCACCCTGGAGATTAATATGATCTTCTATCAGCATAAGCTCACCTTTTTTAAAGTTTAGGTTAACAGCTCCTGCTGCATTGGAGATGAAAAGCTTCTCTATTCCCAATTCCCGCATTACCCGAATAGGATAGGTAACCTCCTCAAATTCATAACCTTCGTAAACATGAAAACGACCTTGCATAACCACTACTTTTTTATCCTCGAGCGTGCCATAAATTAGCTTGCCGCTGTGAAATTCTACAGTAGCCAGGGGAAAAAAAGGAATGTTGTGGTAATGAGCAACAACAGCAAATTCAATATGGTCAATCAGCCTGCCAAGCCCTGTACCCAGGACAATTCCGATTTCCGGATTTTCAAAGCCTTTATTTTTCAGGTATAGACAAGATTCTTCCAGCAGCTTTTGTGTCATGGACTTACGCTATTAAAAAAGTTTCAAAAATATCAACATCCTTTAAATCCTCGTAGACATCAATATCATTTTTAGTTTGAAGCAGTGCTACATTTTTGTGACTTAAGTTATTGAGAGTGTCTTTCAGCACACTATTTGTTCCCCACTTCTTGTTAAAGAATATCTCTTTATTTATTGATTTCATCCCCAGAAGATAGTAGCCCCCATCTTCTGCGGGTCCTATTACAAAGTCGGATTTTTCCAATTTTGTAAAAGCTTCTTCAATGGTTATGCTGTTTAAATCATAAATATCAGTTCCTATTATGACTATCTTTTTGTAACCCTTTTGAAATCCTGATTTAAAAGCATTGTACATTCGCTCTCCCAGGTCTTTGCCTTTTTGCAAATGTTTGGAATAGGTTTTTATATCCCATAAATCGTTTGCCGAAGGTTCCTCAGTATAATAAACTTCTTTTGAACAATTCAGGTCTTTAGTAATCTCAGCGGTGTGTCTTAGTAAGATCATATAAATATCCAGTGCAGCCTGATCTCCTATTGTTGCTGCTAATCTTGTCTTACACTTTCCTAATTTGGGATTTCTCGAAAAAATAAGTAGCAATCTTTCTTTAGTTTCTTCCAACTTCATCTATGAATTAATACTAATATACTTTTTCCGCCTTGGTCAGGTATTTTCCCCATAACTTACCATAGGCATGTACTTTTTTGGTTTTTTCACCATTGGAGTTATAAACAGGATACCCCTGATTGGTCCATTCAAAAATGCCTCCATATAAATTTTTGGTTTTGGAAAACCCGGATTCCAAAAGTCTTTCGCCAATATTCTCAGATCTCACGCCAATGGAACAATAGACAACGATATCTGCGCTTTTATCCGGCAATATTTGTTCTATCTCCGAAATTTTGAAATTATCATAACCTACCCATATGGCATTTTTCAGATGACTTACATTGTATTCTTCCCGCTCTCTGGCATCCAGAATAATTTTGTTCTGGAAATTTTGCATTTCTGCAACCGTAATATAAGGGACACTTTCATCATTATACCTCTCAAGAGCCTCGTCTATTGAAGACTGTGCACAAGCAGAAAGTAACAGAAAACCAGAAAACAATAAGTTTATAAAATACTGCATTGTATTAGAATTATACAAGGTGTAAAGATACTCATTTAGGTAAAATTTTTCCTGAAAGTTCAGGTTTTCAGGTCCAACAAATAAAATGTAGTTTTATAAAATTAAAGTGTTTACTATGAGAGTCAAATTAATATATCTTTTTATATGCCTATTTGTAGTTTCCATATTTTCATGCAGGAATAAAGAAGAGAATAATACTGAAACAGCCCCGATACCCGAATTATCCTTATTTAAGGAACCTTACAGACCACAATTTCACTTCACTCCCGCAGAGATGTGGATGAATGATCCCAACGGACTCGTTTACCATAATGGGATATATCATCTTTTCTACCAGTACTATCCTGAAGATATTATTTGGGGCCCTATGCATTGGGGCCATGCTACCAGTAAGGACCTTATATATTGGGAGCATAAACCTATTGCACTATTCCCTGATGAAAATGGTTATATATTTTCAGGGAGCGCCGTTGTAGATAGAAATAATACCTCCGGATTGGGAACACCGGATAACCCGCCTTTAGTGGCCATATTTACCTACCACGATATAAATAAAGAGAAAGACGGTTCCGATGATTTTCAGACACAGGGTATTGCCTATAGCCTCGATAATGGCGAGTCCTGGACTAAATATGAGTCTAATCCTGTATTAGGCAATGAAGGGATAAGGGACTTTAGGGATCCTAAGGTTTTTTGGCATGACCCCACGCAAAGTTGGATATTGGTACTGGTTGCGGGCGACCATGCCCGGTTTTACAAATCTGAGGACCTGATTTCCTGGAACTTATTAAGTGAGTTTGGAAAAGAATCCGGAGCACATGGCGGCGTTTGGGAATGCCCTGATCTTTTTCCATTAAAGGTCTCTGATTCGGGGGAGGAAAAATGGGTTCTTATTATTAGCATAAATCCCGGTGCGCCAAACGGTGGTAGTGGCACCCAATATTTTATTGGGGGATTTGATGGCACTACTTTTACATCTGACCAGGAGGAGGAAAAATGGATAGATTGGGGAACGGATAATTATGCCGGGATAACATACAATAATGAACCAAATGACCAACGAATCTTTATCGGATGGATGAGCAATTGGGCCTATGCCAGGGATACACCAACCAGGGAATGGCGAAGTGCTATGACCGTACCAAGAAGTTTATCACTGAATAAATCGGGTAATTCATATGAATTGACGAATTACCCTTTGGATAATTTAGGGACTATTTTTAAACCGGAATTGAAAAAGGACTTTGAACTGGTGGCTGAAGGTTCAGAAATGATATCCTTTGATCATTTTAATCAGTCAGAAATAAGGTTTAAAACTCCTAACCGAAATTTTGAATTTATCTTTGGCAATGGTTTAGGGGAGCAGTTATCCATGGCCTTAGATGGGGAGAAGGAACTGTTTTTGTTAGACCGCAGTAAATCCGGAAAAACCGATTTCCAAGAGGAGTTTGGAAAAATTATTCAGAAAGCGCCCATCACCGATATACCGGACGGGGAAATTGAAGTGAGAGTTTTGATGGATTGGTCATCTGTTGAAATTTTTATCAATAATGGTCAGCGGGTGTTGACTGCACAGATATTTCCCAATGAAAACTATACATACCTAACCTTCAAAAATGTTTCTGCTGAAAATTTGATAATCAATGATTTTGAAGTTAGCCGGGCCGAGTCAATATGGTAAGCCCTTAATTGTTTTGATTTAAAATACCATGCATTAGCCCTCTTAATTCTGCCAGTCCTTTAAGGCGGCCAATACCGGGATAACCCGGATTGGTCTTGGAGCTGAGGTCGTTTAAGATTTGTTGCCCATGGTCCGGGCGCATGGGTAATTGCTTCTTTCTTTTTTCCTGTAATTGCAGGAGTTCTTTTACTACTTTATACATTGGCACATCTCCTTCCAGGTGGCATGCTTCATAGAAATTTCCTTCTTCATCTCTTTTAGTGCTTCTGAGATGAACAAAGTGAATATGATCTCCGTAATCTTTTACGATTTGTACAAGGTCATTATCTTTCCTTACCCCGAGTGAACCCGTGCAAAATGTAATTCCATTATTTGGGCTATTATTTTCTGACAGGATTCTCCCAATGTCCGCCGTAGTGCTCATAATTCTTGGCAGACCGAGAATTGGATAAGGTGGATCATCCGGGTGTATGGCCATAAAAGCATTATTTTCCTCAGCAACAGGTAGTACTTCATTCAGAAAAAGATGCAGATTCCTTTCTAAAATAGCACGATCAATATTCTGATAATTATCCAATGCCTGTTGAAATTCATCCAGGGTATAGCCAACTTCTGCCCCGGGGAGATTATCCAGGATGGTCCTTTTTAGCTTTTCTATTCCTTTGGTATCCAAATTTGCGTAATAAGATTCAGCCTTTTTAATAATGCCCGGAGGATAAGATTCCATGGCACCTTTTCGCCTGAGTATAAAACAGTCAAAAGCGGCAAGAGCCTTCATTTCAAAATTTAATGTTCTTGCACCATTGGGAAGCTCATGATCCAATTCAGTCCGAATCCAATCTAAAATGGGCATAAAATTGTAACAGATGATATTGATATCTTCTGAGGCCAGATTTATGATTGTTTTCTTGTAGTTTTCTATAAGTTCCTGAAAGTTTCCGCTGCGCCGCTTAATGAATTCATGTACAGGGACACTTTCTACAACAGACCATCTCAGTCCGGCATCTTCTATGAGACCTTTTCGTTTTTGTATTTCCTCTACGCTCCATATCTCGCCATTTGGAATTTCATGCAAAGCAGTTACAATACCTGTTGCTCCGGCTTGTCTTATATCACTCAGGGTTACGGGGTCTTTTGGCCCGTACCATCGCATAGTTTGTTCCATTGTTCTCATACGCCTGAATAAGCATTAAAACCGCCATCGACCGGAATAATTGTTCCCGTAACAAATTTTGAGGCATCACTGCACAGCCATTGAAGTGCACCAAACAGTTCATCGGGTTTACCAAATCTGCCCATTGGGGTATTCGCTATAATTTGTCTGCCGCGTTTTGTTAATTCGCCATCTGCCCCGGTGAGCAGGGTGCGGTTTTGTTCTGTTAAAAAGAAACCGGGTGCAATAGCATTTACCCTTAATTCCACACTGTGTTTATGGCAAAATTCTATCGCTAACCATTTGGTCAGGTTATCAATGGCCGCCTTGGCTGAGCCATATCCCAGAACTCGGGTAACAGGCCTTTGGGCAGCCATGGAAGAAATATTTACGATACTTCCCTTCAAATCTTTGAGAAACAAGGGCAGGAATGTTTTAATTGGAAGAAAGGAACCCATATAATTCAATTCCATTACTTTGTTCAGATCATCTATGCCGGCATCCAATATACTTTGTTCAGGAGTAATTACTGCCCCGGCCATATTCCCACCTGCCATATTGATCAGGACATCTATTTTGCCGAATCCATTTTCAAGTTTCAGTTTTGCATGCTCCAGGTCTTGCGCATTGGTCACATCCGCAATCAGCGGAGATACTTTATGCTTTGTACCTTTAATTTCCCCGATTAAGGTATTGACTTTATCCGGATTTCTGCCCAAAGCAACTACATTGGCTCCCTGCTCTGCCAGATATGCCGTAATAGCAGAACCCAATATACCCGTGGCCCCACTAATGACAATAATTTTGTTGTCTACCGAAAATAAATCAGACATAGATGCTTTGTTAGGTGTAATTCATTTAGGATGCTCTTAAATACAGATTCCCTAAATCTGCTTATTGTTTCCAAATATAACTTAAGTAAGTTAAATTCTTAAAGTACCTCCCAAACTAAAATGGGAAATATGCCTTTGCATTGTGGTAACAAATATCAGACACAATTTTACCCAACCACTTTTCATCTTCCGGTAATTCCCCATTTGCTACGTCATTGCCAATAAGATTGCAGAGTACTCTCCTGAAATACTCATGTCTCGGAAATGACAGGAAACTCCTGGAATCTGTTAACATCCCTACAAAACAACTAAGCAGGCCAATGTTGGAAAGAGAATTCAATTGTTTTTCCATCCCATCTTTTTGATCCAGGAACCACCAGGCAGAGCCAAATTGAATTTTACCCTTTACACTCCCATCGTTAAAATTCCCGATCATCGCAGCAATGACTTCATTGTCTGCCGGGTTTAAATTATAAATAATGGTCCTGCATAACTCATCGGTGCTGTCCAGGTAATCCAGGAAATTGCTCAGGGAATTTGCCTGCGAAAAATCGCCTATAGAATCAAATCCGGTATCCGGCCCCAGCTGTTGTAGCATTCTTTGATTATTATTTCTGAGGGCGCCCAGGTGAAATTGCTGCACCCAACCCTTTTTATGGTAACACTTCGATAGAAATTTTAACATATCAGATTTAAAATATGCGATTTCATCCAAATTCAGCGAGACTCCATTTTTTAAGGTGCTAAAGATTTTAGAGGCATTGAAAGATTCACCTTTATAAAAAGGGAGATAATCCAAACCGTGATCCGCAAGTCTGCAGCCATTTTCATGGAAATAATTAATCCTTGATTCTAAGGCATCCAGAAGATCGGGGTAGGAATGGATTGGAGCATTGATAACTCCTTCCAATTTGCCCAGGTATTCAAGAAAGGCGGTTGTATTTTCAACTGCATAGGCTTTATCTGGTCTGAATGCGGGCATCAATTTTAAGCCATCATTTTTACTTGCTTTTTTGTGGTATTCAAGCGTATCCAGAGGGTCATCCGTGGTGCAGACGACTTCAACCTTCATTTTTTCCAGGAGACCCAAAGTACTATAATCCGGACTTTGTAAATGTTCAGAGCAAGTGTTGTAAATTTCCTCTGCGTTATTTTGGTCCAGCAGGTCATCGATATTGAAATAGCGCTTTAATTCAAGGTGGGTCCAGTGATATAAGGGATTTCGGACTGTATATGGAACAGTTTCCCCCCATTTCATAAATTTCTCTGAATCCGAGGCTTTCCCGGTAATATATTTTTCAGCAATACCTAGCGTACGCATTGCCCTCCATTTATAATGGTCACCATATAGCCATACCTGAGAAATATTTTCAAACTTGTAATCTTCTGCTATTTTACTGGGAGACAAGTGATTGTGGTAGTCAATAATGGGCAGGTCTTTGGCGTAATCGTGGTACAGCCTGCTCGCAAAAGAGGTCTGCAATAAAAAATCTTCGTGTATAAAGTTTTTTATAGCCATATTAATTTGTTGTTATGGTTGCCGGCAACATTGATTCAACCATCCTGGATGCAAGTGCCTCCAGATCAATTCCCAATTGTTCCTTATTAACACGAAGTACTTCAGTGCGCAATTCAGGGGGTAATTTATTAAATCCGTCCTTGGCACCAAGGATCATTCCGGCTACCGCGGCTACGGTATCATTATCTCTGCCATAATTTACAATAAACTGAATGCTTTTTTCAAAATCGCCTTCCCCGAAAGCCAGTCCGGCTATTAATATTTGCCAGATCTCACCTGCATGAAAAGGGACGGCCTTTTCGTCTTCCTCCAATAGTGCATAAACAAATTCTTGCTGTATCCAATCTTCTTTTGTCCCATTATAGCGATCAGGAATTTTCATTGCCATTGCATCCTTTGACAAGATGGAATCTGATATTTCTATTTCCCTGGACAGGTTTACATATTTTCGGGTGGCGTTTGCAGTATTGTAAGAAAGTCGCCCAACCAGCCTGCTATCCTGATAACGCATAGGATCTATAAAGACAGCCGTATTGAGTATAGAATCCATATTTGTGGTTCGCATAGCCATTTGTGTCATAGCGGCCACCAGTCCGGAAATGTCTTTGGCATATCCAATATCAAAAAGCGAATGTTTGTAGGCTGTGAGATAAGCAATCTCGGGGTTGGGTTCCAACAAACCAAACATCGGGGTGTATAACATGCCTGCACAGGACATTTCCCCTCCGTAAAACCTATTCTGGGCCTCCAGATACTCCTCCGTGCTATTCTGATAAGCCATTGCTACCCTTGCCCATTCTTTAATCCAGTCAACCTTTTCTAATCTCGAATCCAGGGCATCTGGCGAGGCCAGGATTGCTTTATCGCCAAGCTTTGAGGCAATAGATTTATAATAGTCTATAATAAATTTTGCAAAATTATTGGCATTGAGGTCGGGTGAATTTGCTTCAATATAAGAAACCATAAAGTACTTCCATCTTGTATCATCCGTAGTAGCCCCGGCATTGAGGTTATGCTCCCAGGTTCCTTCAGGAGATTGAATACGCTCCGCGGGCGTAAGTCCGGTAATATATCCATATTTATTCTGAATGTCAGATCTGTGCCACATCTCGGTAGATGCACCCATGGCATCTCCTATTGCAGAACCAACCAGTGCACCAAGAATCTTGTCATAAAGTTCTTCCTTGTCTAAAACAAGAGAATCCTTGGCGTAAGCAGATTTCTTTGGCTCAGGGATATCTATTTGCGCTTTCTGATCCTTGCATGATAACAGACTTACGGACAAAACCAAACTGATAATTAAAATGGGATATTTCATACTAAAATCATTTTTCTGGCGAGCTTTAAAAGATCCTCTTTTTCACTGAGGCTTCTTTTTAGGGGTAACTGTGCAAGGCCAATTAAGCGCCTTATAATTTCAACTCCTGCCACCTGGGAAACCAGACCGGCATTTGCATCTGACTTATAAAGTTGCATTACTTTTTTCAGGGAAGATGGATCCATAGTTGCCAGGATTAAATGAGCTGTCATAACACCCAGATCAAACTCCCTGAAACCGATAAAACCAAACTCCGGATCTATGATATAAACTTCATCTTCCAATTGCATCCAGCTTCCGGGGTAATAATCGCCATGGATCAAAACATTTCCTTTGGAAAGGTACATATCTCCAAGTTTATTAACAACAGCTTTAATTGTATTGTCCCTTTTATATGGAAGTGATAATTCCTGTAAACCTTCCTGCACATCATTTAATTGAAATCCATTGTCTTCCAGAAATGGCAGCACAAAAATATGCTGGTGATTTAACTTCCTGAGAGCCATATTTTCGGGAAAGTCATTTAAAGGACCTACTTTATGGATAGCTGCTGCTATGTTGATCAGTTTTTCAAGGATCTCCTGCGCAATGCTGCGATCCCGGTAACAAAATGTCATGTCTTCACACTGCCCAAGGTCTTCCATTTGCAAGAGGTAATTTTTTGGATCAAAGCCTAAAATTGAAGGGATGTGAGAAGTTATGGATGCATCATGGATGGCTTTATAAAACTTATATTCCACTTCTATTCTGTTAAGCGGGGCTTCAATTTGCTGGTACTTTTGTACAAACGGGCGTGATTGTTTCAGAATAAAGGAGCGCTGATTTGTTTCTGCGCGAAGCACTACATTCATATTGCCTTCCCCCGGCTTGGACAGTGCACTTATTTTTTCATTTGGGTTTAACCAATTGTTGTCTTCCAGTAATTTCTGAAGGGTGGGTATGGATGTATGGGTATCTATAGCTATCAAAGAGTGCTAATTTTATTGCAATATAGTCCCAAAACCAAATAAATACTTACGCTTTCCGGAGATTTTTTATACCATTTCAGGAACATGGTATTTACGAAATTCTTCAAACAGCTTTTTCCTAAAGCATTTCCAACTTTAGTACCTTTGGAATCAATTGCCTAAACTGCTTGTTCAATTTTATTCTTCAAATAAATTCAGGCAGGAGACATCCGGCTTCGCATTCGGGTTGTTCATGAAATTGATCATAACCTTGTCTTTGCATTCTTCGTTTCCACCACCATGCCCTCCTTCATCAAGTACCAGCAGTGTTCCGTTACTGAGATTTTCTTTAAAAAGATATCCGTTTTTTGGAGGGGTAACAGGATCATACCTGTTTACGAAAATAAGGGTGGGCACTTCAGAATCCTGAAATTTGCGATCTTCCATGGGTAAATTATTGGAATGCCAATTCATCCCGGCAATGTAGAAAGCATCAAAAAAGCCTAGTTTAACTGGAATCAAGGGATATTTTTTGTAGTTCTCCAGGATAACTTCAGGCGTATTAGCCGGATTAAAGTTTTCGTATTTTTCTACAGATAATAACATTGTAAGATTTAGTCCGCCTATTAACTGGTATTCAAACGACAAAACTTCATTAATTACATCACCGCCTCCCTCATTGAATGCGTTTATGAGCTCCGGGGCTTTTTCCCTGGAATTACTTTGATACAACAACCTCCGCAATAAATAAATCCCGTCCTGTGCATTAATAGTTACATTTATAGAATCGTTCAGGCTTGTTTTCAATGGCTTTTCCTCTAAAGCAGATATTGCTTTAAAATAATCCTCTTTAAGATCGGGATATTTTGTTTTGCAATCGGGATCGTTATCACAAAACTCAAAAATCCTACCCAGGGCCAGTGAATAGCTGTCCAGGCGATTGACAAGAAAATCACCACTTAATGGTGCAGGTGAATCGAGGATAGAACTATGAATATATTCCGGGAACATATCCTGAACCACCCGTGCGATGCGGGTGCCGTAAGAACCCCCAAAGAGATGGTATTTCTCATATCCCAAATGTCTAAAAAGCATTCCTACGTCCCGGGCATTTTGTATGGTGTTATAATATTCCGGGTTAATGCCCTGCTCCTCACACATCTTTTTATATTTACTTATCATGCTAACGGTTAATGCCAGTTCTTCTTCCTCATTAGCGTCTTCAGCCATAATATTAAAAGCATCAAAAGACATATCCGGCATGGCAGATGAATAGCCTATACCACGCTGGTCAAACAAAATAATATCACGTTCATTTCTCAGTGGGTGTTCCTTTAAAAATTGAATCATCCCGGGACTTAACGTATTGCCTCCCGGGCCACCGGAAAAGAAGATCATTGGAAACTCCTTGGAAAGGGTGTCTTTAGCTTTTATAACGATATACGTAATCTGAATTTTTTTACCATCAGGGTTATCATGATTCTCAGGTACGAGGATTGCCCCGGCATTAAATTCCTCACTTTCCGGAAGCCAGTCCAGGCCCTCGGGCTCAACAGATACTATGTTAGTATGAGTCTGACAAGCTATAGCTACAACTAATATTGTGATGTAAAAACCAATTTTCCTCATTTGATAATTCTATTACTAAGTTTTGTTATTTACTGTAATCTGATTTTACAATTTCCTTTATTCCGTCCGGATAGGGAGTGGGTTTAAAATCGAAATATTTTTCAAACTTATCCGAATTAAAGACATAATCCCTGTCGTACTGGTACATCATTTCCGGCATTTCCCGCATCAGGGGAATAAAAAGCCCAAGCAGGCGTACTATAAATTTGCCAGCCGTCTGCGTTTTAGGTGCTACGCCCATTTCCTTTGCAATTGCCTGAATCCATTCGCGTCCGGTATACGGGTTTTTAGCAGTAGGAAGATGCCATACCTGGTTATATGCTTTTTCAGAGTTGCCTAGTAGTGCTGTGGCCTTGGCCGCATCCGGAGTATAGGTAAAAGAGTGTTTGTAGTTTAGTGAAGCCATCCAGTTTGCCTTTTTGCCTGAAGAGAAAGGATTAAAAACCGTTTCTGTTAACATGCTTGTGTTTTTAATGCCCGGGCCATAAAAATCTGCCGAACGGGCAATAAGGGCAGTAAGTTTTCCTTCTTTCACTTTAGACAGGATCATATCTGCTATTTGTGCACGTATTTTACCTTTTTTACTTGGGGGATTTATGGGTGTCTCCTCATTCATACCGTTCAGGTAGTTTGGATCATACATATAGATATTATCAAAAAATACCAGTTTGCAATCATATTCCATACAGGCATCAATAACATTTTCTGTAAATTTTGGCCAGCATTCTTTCCAGATTTTGAGATTATATGGAAACCCAACTGTAACGTAGACTATGGATGAGCCTTTCACGGCGTTCTTAACTTCCGAGGCATTGAGGAGATCTGCCTTAAAAAGTTCATCCGTCTCATTCACTTTTTTCGGATTTCTACTAACTAACTTTATGTCGTTGGTATAATCCTTTAATGCCCTGGCTAGTTCTACCCCAATGGCTCCACCAGCTCCTAATATTGTCTGCATATTTTTTTATTTACTACCCGAAGGTTTGATTTCACAAGCTTTTCTACAGCAACAATAACTAATTACGAATAATGTTTAATTCAATTCTCCACTTCGAACAAAAAGTCCCTGATTGCCTGGTTGTTTTCATCTGGGTTATCATGCATAGATATGTGAGCGGCATCTTCAATTACGACCATCTTTGAGTTTGGAACAAGACTTTGAAAATGCCGTACTGTTGAAGGTCTGGCTTCGTCGAACTCACCACAAACGAACAGGGTAGGGATTTCTATTTCTTTTAATTGTTCGCCCCGTTCATAATCCTTTAGTATCCCCGTGGCATTGAATTCGCTCGGCCCCCACATATAATTGTATATATTCATATTTGCCCCTGTAAAAGTACTATCCATATTGGCATCCCATGGCAGTTTTTTAGCCACAAAATTCTCATAAAATATATTTATGGCCTGTTGGTATTCAGGTGAATCATAGGTACCGTTTTCATTATTAACTTTAATAGCAGATTGGATAGAATCCGGGAGTGTCTTTATTAATTCTGCTGTATCTTCTGTCCATTTCGAAATGCTCAGTGCCGGACTTGCAAAGATCAGTGCTTTTACACGGTCGGGATATTTAAGATAATAATCCATTCCTAACATTGTACCCCATGAATGACCATAGAGGTAAAATTTTTCCAGCCCTAAATTTACCCTAAGGGTTTCAAGTTGTTCCACAAAATTATCAATGGTCATCAATGTGCTGTCAACCTCAGTTTCTGACCTTCCACAACCAAGCTGATCGAAAAAAATTACCGGTCTGTCCTTACCTAATTCTTTCAATGGGTTTAAATAGTAACTCGGGAATCCCGGCCCACCGTGTACTAATAGCAGCGGGGTTTTATCGCTGTCACCGACAATTCTGTACCATATTTGTCCACCTTTAACTGGCACATAGCCTTCCCCAGGAATAAGCTTGGTTTTAGACTCACAACCAACGACCAAAAGTATGAGTAGCGCCAAAACTGTCCACAGGTAAATAATAAGTTTGTTCATTATTGTGTTTTAAAAAAGCCTGCTGTTTCAAGATAATAATTAATTCAGTAATTATTTCTTATTCCAATTAATAAATACTTCAGTGATTAATAATGGGATTGCCCAGGAAACCCAAATTGTCGTAGGCCCCCGTTCCACGAATGAACCCAACTCCTGAACCATTGGCAATTCAGTTAACCATCGAAATGTTACGAAAGCAAAAGTTACTACATAGCTTCTGATCATCCAGTCTTTATGTTGCTGGATTCGTTTTCGCATAACTGAAACATATGCCATGGTAGCGGTTATAATCCATGCAATGGCTAAGCCTTGAAGTGCAAATGCCCAGGTCCAATGGATTTTCAATGCACTTGTCCATGCCAAATGAGTTGCTGAGATGGTTCCAATTAAAATGGCAATTAGATATATTCGCCCCAACCACCTGTGCGTTTTCAGGTATTTATTTCTGAAACCTTTCCAAAATTGAAATGGCCCAATTGATATCGCCAAAAGACCACCTGAAATATGTCCTATTAAAGACCATTTGTACTCCCACCATCTGCCGAGGATATCTTCATTGAATCCGAAATAGGGCAGAGCATCTTTTAAGATAAAACTACCACCAAATACAATTATAAAAATCCAAAAAATAAGAGTGAGATAGCCTTTGGGTTTGGATATTGAAAAAATAGTTGATTGTTTCATTTTTAGTTGTTTATAATAATTGTTGTTGTAGTGTTTTTTGACATTATCCTAATTTAAGGTTTTCCATTGCCTTTACGCTGAATTCGATATAAATCATCTGTGGCTTGTAAGATCTTCAACCTGAGTTGGGGGTTCAGTTCGGGATTAGCCTGGAGAAATTCCGTTAAGATGGCGTATGCCTCACCGGATGAATGTAAGCCAATAGTGTTGTCTAACCATCCTTTTGGAAAAAATATATCCCCGGTTTGCTGAATTTCTTCAATTAGATTTAAGCTAAGGTCCAGCGATTCAATAGGCGTTTCTTGTCTTAAAGGATGGTGGATGTAATAGCAGGCAGACAGCACCCAATTTTCTTTCTCCCGATTCTCTTTATCTGCCAGTGACCTGAAAAAATCCATCCTGACTTCATTTTCAGCAGACAGTGCCGGTATTAGGAAATCAAATCGTTTCACCTTATTAGAATCCTTGAGGGCTGCCCTTGATTCGTCAAGTATTTCAGGTGCTGCCTTGTGTTCATAAAGGGCCAATCTCATTGCAATTCCTGTAAAGTCGTCCTGATTTAAAAGCAATTCGGGAATGACTATTTCCTTACGCCAGATTTTGTAAAGTCTATCCCGGGCAATCCCGGTATAAGCAAAGGATTGAAATGTATTAAACAGTGTTTTTTTAATACTCGGTTCTTCATCCTGTTGGAGCCGGGTAAACAGGAGTTCCTCTATTTCGCTTTGTTTCTTATTTCGTTCCTCTTCCGAAAAATAGGTCCAGTACAAATGAATTATTTGGTTGGAGAGTAATGATAACAGCAACTCGTTTTTTTCTTTTTTTAACCCCTCCTGTAAAATCCCGAATGCTTTGTTTATGGAGATATTACCGTTTAATGCATTTTCATAACAGCTAAGGTATATGCTTGCCCGGGCTATTTCATCCTTAACTTTTGACGCAAATTCCAAGGCTGTATCTGATACCGGAAATACCCCATACCCCAGTCCATTGCTATTGTATATTACGTAATTTGGTTTTGGCAAACCCACTGCTTCCGTAAGCCGGATTTTTTGTTTTTTTAAACCAACTTTTATTATATGCACACTGTCCGGATAAATAAGTGATATTTCGAATAGCTGAGGCCAGATATTTCCGGAATTATCTTCTGACTGCTGTTCAATATCAAAGGATTTAATGTTATTTCTATCATCATAGAGAATAGTGCTTTCAATAATGGGGCGCCCCGGTGAATTAACCCATACATTACTCCATTCCTTTAAATCTAACACCGAATATTTATCGAGGATATTTACCAGATCGCTCCAATCAGCATTATCATTTTCGAACGTTTTTATGTATTCAATTATGCCTTTTTGGAAATTGTCTTTCCCAATTAGGGCCTCCAGTTGGCGCATCATTATTGGTGCTTTATGATAGATTATATTACCATATAGCGACCCTGCGTTGTTGAGGTTGTCAAGATTTTGGCGGATGGGATTTGCCCCTGTGCTGCGGTCTATAGTATAGGCTTCCGGATAGTGATCGATAAAGAAAGACAAATCGTGGTTTATACTCTTAAACTGTGGATTTACAATTTTGTCTGCCATAAAATTGGCAAAGACCTCTTTTAGCCAAACATCGCTAAACCATTGCATGGTCACTAAATTTCCAAACCACATGTGAGCAGTTTCATGTGCTATTAGTTTGGCTCGCCTTAATTTCTGGTTTTGAGTGGCACTTTTATCCAGGAAGAGCGGGGATTGCCGGTATTGGATGGCCCCGGTATGTTCCATGCCACCGTAAGGATGACTATATATGGAGGCATAATCTAATTTTTGAAAAGGAAAATTATAGTTCGTGTACTTTTCTAAAAAGTCAACGGATTGTTGGTGTAAATCGAATATTCTTGAAGTGCTTAGTTGAATTTTAGTACTGTCTTTCTCCTGATGAAGTAAAGACATTTTGAATCTTGTTTCGGTTGAGGTTACTTCATCAAATTTTCCTGCGACAAATGAGAATAGGTAGGTGCTCATTCTATCAGATTCTTTAAATTGATATTCTACAAAACCAGGCCTGTCTTTAGTTTTGTCTAATGGTGCCCCACATAACACTTTCCAGTCTTTCGGGGCACTAATGTTTAACAGGTAGGTTGCTTTAATATTTGGCTGATCAAAACAAGGGAATAAAGTTCTTGCCCGGTCTGGTACAAGCAGGGTATACAGATAGTCATCGTTTCTGTTCAATGACATTTCCCCTGCTATGAATTCGATTTCAATTTTATTGCTGCCTATTACCAAATGTTCAACGGGGATAGTTAAATGTTCCTTTTGATATTGAATTGGAACACTTTTGCCGTTTACAACCGATGATTGAGGTGTTTCTTTGTTCGACTTAAAATCTAAGAACAGAGGGTTACTTAAATCATGTACTGACAATTCTAAAATGAGTTTGGAATTTATGGAGTCTTCTTTAGTTGAAGGTATTTTAAAGAAAAGGTGGTATTTGACGTTTGAAACCTGATTTTTTCGATACGATGCAAGTTCTTTCGAAACCCCATCCGAAAGGTCCAATGCCTTGTTCGATTTCCTTTCACAGGAAACAAATAATACGATAGCAATGCAGAGCAGAATATTTTTCATGTTTTATTAATTCAAATATTCTTTTAACCAGCTAATCCACCTGTCATAGACATCTTTTCTGTTTATAGGGTCGGAAGGGAAATGACCTCCTCCGGGATAAGCAATGAACTTTGTAGGGATGTTATTTGCCAATAAAGCATGATATAATTTATATGATCCTGTCACTGTTACAACCTGGTCTTCTACCTTAGACATTACTAATGTTGGAGCTTTTATCTTAGATAGATTTTTTAAAGGGGACATATTGTAATGATCCTTGTAGTTATCTCCTACCCATGGTGAATTAGTGATAGCATGACGTAAGGTAAGATTCATATTACTTAGACTGGTCATATCTGTAAAATCGATTGGAGCGGCACCGGCTACTGCAACTTTCCAGACGTCGGGATATCTTCCAATAAGCCATGAGGTCATAAAACCTCCATACGACCAACCCGAAACCGCTATTTTGGATTCATCAATATATCCCCGGGATTTCAAGGCCTCAATGCCTTTCATTACATCTCTGCCCGGCCCCTCGCCACCATCATTCATAATCGCTTCCTGGAATGAATCGCCACGGTTGTTGCTTCCGCGATAATTTGGTTGGAATACAATCCATCCGTTACCTGCCATCTCTTGTGCTACCGGATTAAATGACTCCATTGATGAGGCAGTTGGACCTCCATGAATTAACAACACCAAGGGATATTTTTTGCTGGCTGAAAAATTTGGTGGATAGGTTACTACACCATCTGTTGTTAAATTCAGATCTGTTTTCCATTCAATGGTTTCTACGCTACCAAGTTTCATTTTTTTAAAAGTGTCATTATATTGAGTAAGTTGAATTGGTGCAGAGGAATGATCTTTTAGATAAAACAATTCCAAAGGTTGATTCCCTTTAGAGCCTATTAATACTAATTCCCCATTTTTATTAATAGTCAAACTGGAAATCACCAAAGAATTGCTGAAAGATGCTTTTCTGATTTTGCCGTCAAGAGAAATAATCCAAACACCATCTTTAGTGCCGTCTTGGCCATATGCTAGAATTCCTTCATCAGAACTGAGCCAAACATAGGATTTTATATTTCTATCTAAAGATAAACTAAGGTTTACAGATGTATTGTCTTCATTTCTGATATATAAGTCCGTTAATCCTGCGGGATTCTTATCTGTTTTATACCAATATAACATCCGGTTATTCTTTGGTGTAAATTCAGGATTAAATTCAAATTTGTTGTTTTTGGAAAATGGAATCAAAGACTTGGTTGCTAAATCATAAAACATGATTTCAGAATCATTCCAGCGAGAAGAATAAGCATCTGCTTTTTTTGCAAACACAAGTTTTTCGCCATTTAACGCCCAGCTTACAGCAGAATTGATGGTCCATTTTCCCTGGGTCAATCGTTCTTCATTTTGGGTTTTAACATCTAATAGATAGAGGTGAGAGGGTAAATATTGATCGTCACTGAGATACCCTTGTGGTCCGACTTCAAAAGCGGAAATAAATTTTTCATTTTCTTCTTTTTCAATTGGGGTATCCTTTGCTATAAAAGCTATTTTGCTTTCGTCATGACTCCAGTAAAACCTGGAAATATTTGAAGAATGATTGCTAATAACTTTTACTTTTCCAGTTGGCAGTTCCTGAATAAATATTTGGCTTTTACCATCTTCATTAGCTAAATATGACAAATATTTCCCTGAAGGAGACCAATTAATTTCACGAACACCTTTATGTTCAAATTTTAAAATGGAATCCTTCTTGTTCGAAATATTCATTACATGATGTTCGACAACCCATTTATTTGAATCAAAATCTGAATTCCTCGTAGCGTATAGAATATAATTGCCATCCGGTGAAAATTGAAGATCACTCAAATAAGTTGCCTTCCTATTGAATTCGTCCCAATCAAAGTCCTTTGGATGCGTTTGACTGAATAAATTAGAATTATGTCCAACAATTAAAAAAAGAACTATTGATAATTGTATTCGGATTTTCATAATGTCTATTTTTTTAAAAAGTTAATTGGTTGTATTTAATTACTAACAACTGTTTCGTATAAGAACTGTTTCCTTAGTAATTATTTATTGTTTGGTGTTGTTAATAGTTTAGCTGGGGTTACCTCTGGAACAATAACTAAAATATCAAACCCCTTTATGACTCTAAGTAAATTTATGTTATCTAATTGAAGCTTTCTCCTCTCTACCATCTTCCTAAGGGGGATTAGATTAAACATTTTCCAATTTGTGCCTTTTGTAATATTAAAAAACGGTTTTAAATAACTTAAATAAAACCCATTTTCAATATCTATGGGATTTGGAGGAAAAGACTTAAAGGGAGAACCTAAGGCTCCACTTTCACCTATAATCATTATATGGAAGGATTCTTGGTAATTACTTTCTGTGATATTTGCCACCATATTGCCTATATCAAATGTTGTCAAAAAGCTTTCTCCTCTTGCCATATGATTTGCTCCATATTTGAAAAGGTTTTTTGAATTTTTCCATTCCGGGTAATCTTTCATTAACTGATTTAAAATCAGTCTCACCCTTTTTCTGTGATTTTGTTCTTTATATATTGTTACAGATTCTTTCATGTCTGCAATAATCATATCCTCCTCTTCACTTAATACTAGTGCCTCCAGCTTATTTATATCATCCAAAAATTCTGAGGTCATAAAATACATTGTCAATGGATTTTTTGTGACCTCATGAAACCTTTCGAATTCTATTAGGGATTTTTCAATAATTTTCGAGTAGATTTCTTTTGCAGATGGGTTTTTTGATCTGGTCATTAAATCCTGGACAATCAACCGGTCGGCATACATTACTATTTGATCCGAACCCAATAAGTTAATCCCGTTATTGGCAATATGCTCTAAAAGTTTATATTCAGGTTCCATAGAATAAAATGAAAACAACTCACCATACACGGCATTAAATTTTTGCCGTTCAGAATCCGAATACTCTTTTAAAGACTTCTCGAGAATCCTGGTGCTGTATGGATCAACTTCTATATAGAAATTATCAAATGATGTTATGTCAGTTAGAGCTTTCACAAAAACCGGTATTTCATTAGAAAAATGATCTTCTCCCACCAGTATATTTTTACTATTTATGGTTTTCCTTTTTATATATTCCCATCCTTCACCATGAAATTTATTGTTCTCTAGATTGAATTCTTTTTGATTGTCAATAGCCAACCTTACCAAAAGGCTGTCTTGAGCCATTACAATTCGAGGAAGTAAGAAAAGTGATATTATACTAACATAAAAAGCAGTTTGAAGAGAATTCATAAATATTATTGCAAGATATTAATTACAGCCAACGGTCTTTTATATGGCCTGCACTGTGAATAACAGTTGCACTGGCCACACAAAAATTTATTAGAGTGAAAGTTAATGAATTTTTGAGTATATCACGAGTTGTGGGCAATACACCATCTTGTACCATATAGTGAAAAAAGTCATTAAAATGCAGTGCTTAGTTGCGTACATTTATTTTACAGATTAAGTCAAATCATTTATAAAAGATTATTCTAATGGGTAAATATATAGTAGCCTGGTTTCCCATGATTATTATAGCAATTGCCAACGGATTATTTCGAGAGAAATTCTTAGCCGGACGTTTAAATGAACTTCAGGCTCACCAAGCCTCCACTGCTTCCATGATTCTGCTTTTTGGCATCTATGTATGGGTGCTGCTTAAAATATGGGAGCCTGAAACTACCAATCAGGCACTAATGATAGGCGTGTTTTGGCTTTTATTCACAGTAATATTTGAGTTTTTATTTGGACACTATATTGTTGGACATTCCTGGGACAAGTTGCTTCATGATTATAATATTGTAAAAGGGAGAGTTTGGATCTTAGTTCTGATATGGGTAACGATTGCACCGTATGTCATTTACAAATTGCAGAAGTAGGGCATATTAACTATTGCGCACAACGGCCTGGGCATCTGGCTTTTTTATAATTTATTTTTATCGATTTCAAAATTTGTCTAACCGTATATATTCTTTTTATTAACTGATGTTTAAAAAAATTCAGAATAAGGACATAAAAATGTAACAAGTGATGATTGTCATTTCTCAAAATAGTTTAGTTAAGTAGCTTTAATCTATAAAAAACTATATATCATAAAAAGCCTAAAAGTAACCCACGAAAAATAATCTACTTGCTTCCTTTAATACTTTCATTAATTATTGGATTTATTTTTTACGGTTCGTTACAAGAACAATTTAGCTTGCAATTTCTCGTTTTTTTCTCTGGAGTTCCTTTCTTATTATTTGTGACAGGTATTTTTGGATTGTTGTGGCCAAAACTAAAACCAGCAGGAGATGAAGTATATATATCCGTCACGCATTACTAATTGGTCTTCTTTTTATAATTCTTTTTTTTATTCATGTATGGTTAATTCTACCTAAAATTTGTCCAGATTTTGGCACTTGTTTGGGAGTTTAATACTTATTCAATAAGAAAATTTGAATCTAGTTGTCGAGAGAAGTCAAAATTAGCCTTGATAGCAGTTAGTAATAAGCTAATAAAACAGGCTTACGGTATCGCAAAATCAGGGTTGAATTATGATGAAAATTACAGAGGTAAATTAGCTTAGAAAAGAGTTTTTTTTTAGCTCAGTTCTTTGTTTTACCTTGTTGTATTCTTATTTCTTCACTAAAACAGATTCCTCTTCTATAAACCTGAATTTTTTTAAATCCTCATTCCATTCCCAGTATTTCCTGCTCTCTTCAATTTCTGCTGATGACGATTGAGCTACTGCAACTGTTTTAAGAATTTTGCTTTCTTTTTTTGATTCAATATATGTTCCGTTACCTCCCCAATCCTTGTCTTCAGGCATTGAATAAACAAAACCATCTCGAATATCAACCATTACTCCGGTCACACAACCAGAACCACAACCCCAAGTTGTAATTACATAATAGGAAGCAAAATTCACCTCAAGTTCATTATACTTTTCGGTGATTACAGTTCTGTAACTTTCAGCTATGGGGTTGCTCTTAAAATTAATATCAGCCTTAACTGTTCTTTCAGAATTCAAAGGAATGGTACTAATGGAATCTTCCGTCTTTTTAGTTTTGTCTTGGCAAGAAACCAGAGAGATTGCTATTAGAGTTATAAGTAATAATCTTCTCATTTTTATTCTTGTTTTTTAATATTGCACATAACTATTGTTTGGCAAAGTATTTATATAATCTTCTAAATATTTGTGCAAACCATTTTGTGGTTTGTTGAGCAGATAGGGCTTGTAGTCAATTCTTAATACATCCAAAAGTCGCATTATATTAAATCCAATAGTATAGTGATAATCCGAAGGAGCTGCATATGTTAGATAACTAAATGCTTGCTTGGTTAGGTCAACCTCTTTAAACTCGACATATGATTTAAACATTGGGTCATTTAAAATGACAATGGAATCTGAACTGTTGGCATAGTCGGAAAGAATAAACATACTTTTATACTCAATGTACCTGGCCGATCCTTCTTGAATGACGTAGAAATCTTCTACTTTCTCTAAATCTGGATACTCCATGCTATATTTCTCAATACGATTCTTTCTCTTTTCCAGGTAGGTTGAAATTAATGAATCACGACCACTTCCATTATTATCCGAAATGGCTTTCATAAGATGGTCGTTTTCTTTTTGAATCATTGTCAAAAAATTTTCGTCTTCTTTACATAAAGAATATAAATTATTAGGATTAAATGATAGTGGGTTAATTTCATTTCTAGCATATTCTTTATAGTTAACATTGTTGAATTGATAATGGTGAAACATTTCATGTATCACCATTGTAGACCACATTTCAGAGCTCTCTACAGAGGGAATATAATTACCAATTTCTTCAACAGAAGAATATTGTTCTACTGGATTATCATAGTAGAAATGAGTGGAATCTGCAGGGTCGAAACTTAACATATTTTCCATATGATAAGGAATACTGTCTGTCCTTGATGCAGACAAATAATCATCACTGTACTTATCGAAGGCCACTAAAGTTTTAATTACCAGCGAATCGGGAAAGAAAACTTCAGACTTGTTTGTATTAAAGTAAATCAAAGTGCCTTCAGTGCTTTTTTTACCAAAGTCGGGCCATGTATTTTTAGCAACAGCTTGTTTTAGGTTTAGAACGAAAGAAATTCTCCTGGCAGATAAACTATCAGGGAAATCAAAGTGATTCTCCTCTGGTACGCTCTCACTACTTTTCAGATTTTCTTTTTTTTGATTCTGACATGCTGTAATGAAAACAAATATCCCAGCTATTAATAACAATTTTGATCTCATTTTTTCTATTTTGCCTAACGGTCCTGTATATGAAAAGTAGCGGATTTTTTGCACGAACTTTTCGGAAAACAATATACTTAATTAAAAGCAAAAGCGGTTCAGATTTGCACCTAAACCCCTATTTTTTAAATACGTTGTTACTCACTGGCTTTTTTCATTCAGCTTGGTTATCAGCATTGGCAAAGACATGTTCTTTTGCAATTTTTGGCGAAGCGTTGGCTGGTGCTAATTGCATATGTGTATGGCTTTAAGCGATGCCTTTTCCGAAATATTTTTTCCGCAACCAAAAGGAAACTCGAACTAATAAAATCAAAGCTGGCACTTCAACTAAAGGACCAATAACTCCTGCAAATGCTTGTCCTGAATTCAGTCCAAAAACTGCAATTGCAACTGCAATCGCTAACTCAAAATTATTTCCTGCTGCTGTAAATGCAACTGAAGCTGTTTTGTCATATTCTGCTCCCGTTGCTTTGGTGACGAAAAATCCAATGATAAACATTAATGCAAAATAGATAAGCAAAGGAACTGCAATAATCAGAACGTCCATTGGAATTTCTACAATCAATTCTCCTTTAAGAGAGAACATAACTACAATTGTAAACAGAAGCGCAACTAAGGTTATTGGCGAAATTGTCGGAATAAATTTATTTGAGTACCAATCTTCGCCTTTTAGTTTCACTAAAATTAGTCTGCTCAATATTCCCATTACAAAAGGAATACCTAAATAAATGGCGACACTTTCTGCAATCGTTCGGATTGAAATATCTACAATAGCCCCTTCAAATCCGAAATAGGGTGGAAGAACCGTTATAAAAACCCAGGCATAAAAGCTGTAAGCAAACACTTGAAATATGCTATTCAGGGCAACTAAACCTGCACCATATTCGCTACTTCCTTCTGCGAGGTCGTTCCAAACCAAGACCATTGCAATACAGCGAGCCAAACCAATTAAAATTAGTCCGACCATATATTCTGGATAATCTCGTAAAAATGTAATTGCCAAAATAAACATTAAAACAGGACCAATTATCCAATTTAGAATAAGTGAAATAGAAAGGATTTTGGTGTTTCTAAAAACTTTTGGTAATAAGGAATAATTGACTTTTGCCAAAGGTGGATACATCATTAAAATCAAACCGATTGCAATTGGAATGTTTGTAGTTCCGCTACTAAATGAGTTTATAATATTTGGGAATGTTGGTATAAAATAACCAATACTAACTCCAAAAGCCATTGCAACAAATATCCATAGTGTTAGATTTCTGTCAAGAAAACTTAATTTTTTTGAAGCCATTTTTTATGAATTTATTTGAGAGAATATGTAAAACATTTCAGTTGCAATTTGCATACTTCTTTCTTTGTATTTTTCTGACTGCTGTGGTGTGTTGTCAAACGCTTTTGGGTCTTCAAAAGTTATCGGAATACGTTTTTCAGCCCCTGGAACAAATGGGCAAGCTTCGTTTGCCGAATCGCAAGTCATAATTGCTGCAAATTCAGATTTTGGGTTAAAATCGTCATCTAATTTTTTTGAAAATCCAATTATTGGATGCTCGTTGTCAGCATATTTAATGCTGTAAACAGGATTATCGTTTTTTGAAATAGTGTTTATTTGAAACCCTGAATTTTGCAAAGTTTCTGCAACCAATGGAAAAAGTGCTGTTGCCTCTGTTCCTCCTGAATAACAAAACACGTTTTTAATATTGAAGTAGTTTGCCATTGTTTGTGCCCAAACTTGCGATAAATGACTTCTTCTTGAATTGTGAGTACAAATGAAATTGATACGGATTTCTTGGTTTTCGGAAACCTTCGACTGAATAAAATCGGTTAGCTGTTGTAAAACTTCTTTTCGCTCGTTTGAAATTGTTTGATGATTTAATTCTTTGATTAAATTTTCTATTTCTAAAAATAGAGTTGGTTTTGAGGTTGTCATTTTTTGTAAAATTAAAATGGTTTTAGCAACAGTTTCCATCAGGTGAACAACAAGGTTCATCAGTTAAAGTTGATAATTTTACTTTAGTTTTTTCTACCGGAATTCCGCATTTGTCTTTTGCTAAACAGTCTGTTTGTTTGTTGGTTAGCAAGAAATGTTGCCCGTCAAAATCAAGTCCGAATTTCCCAATCGTATCTGCTTGATATTCTACTTCGATTTCTAAATCTCCTATTTTTAAAACTTTTTCAGAAAGTTCAATGATGTTTAATAACTTTTCTGGATGCAATCTGTGGTCATAGTCGTTTGCATTCCAAAGTTGGAAGTTTACGACTTCTTCATTTCTTTCAGTTCCGCCACAATCGATAAAATGTTTTGTGATTTTACCAACTTCCGTTACGTGAAAGTGGTTTGGTACTAAATCTCCGTTTGGTAATTGAAAACGTATAGTTTCCATCTCTTTTAATACTGATTTTGCATGCGATAATTTCATAAGACTATTTGTTTATTGCGATAATACGATTAATTAATTCAAATTTTTTTAACAGCAATCTTGGTTTTCGGTTAAGTCTTGGTTTAGAAATTCGATCATTACAGTTTTCATTGCTGTCCAATTTTCTTGATGAATGCAGTAACAAACACTTGTTCCTTCTACATTTCCTTTAATCAAGCCTAAATGTTTCAGTTCTTTCAAATGTTGCGAGATTGTAGGTTGGGCTAACCCAATTTCGTTTACCAAATCTCCGCAAAAACAAGAGTTGATTTTAAACAAATGTTGTAAAATAGCTACTCTTGCCGGATGTCCGAATACTTTCGCAAAAAGAGAAATTTCATTTTGTTGGTCTGTAAACATTTCGGTTTTCGCTAATCCCATTTTCGTCTTTTATTAATACATTGCAATATTACGATTAAAATTTTAGCGTTCAAAGTTTTTGTTTCGCGCGTTGGCACAAACAGCTCTTTTATTTTTTCGAGCGTTGGAATTGAGCGATGGCAAAAAATAAATGTGCTGTTTGTGCGGTGGGTTTTCAGCTTGTGGGTAACGGTTAGGAATAAAGACTGTTTTAATGGTTTTTATAATGTGTTGGCATGTCGTTCTATTCTTCCACATAAATTTTCAAACCATACACTTTTTGTTGTGATACAGTTACTCTATTATTCCGGATTGCGAGCAATTCCACGCTAGATAAAAACTCCTTAGCTTTATCTAAATTTTGAACACCTATGGTAATCCAATCTACACCAATATTTTCGTTAGAGATTTCGAAGGATACGATAGGGCCATTTGAAAGAAACCATTTATGATCGGTATCCGGACCCATTAACAATCTCCAATTATTTAGGACCTCTTTGGTTACTTTTAAATGGATTTCTTTTAATTCAATAATACCCATTGGATTGGCTTTAAATTCCGAATCTAATTTCATGAGTAATTCTTCCTTACTATTTTCTTTTATGAACCTTTCTTTAAAGTGGTAGCCAGGATTGAGATACTGCCACAATGAAACATTCACATTGGACTTCTTACTTAAGGAATCCAAATTGATTTGCTTGCCAATTGACAATTCTGCCCCATCTGAAACAATATTAAAATCAAAAGGGGGTTTGGACGAGAATCCTTTGGCCGTTATGGCCGAGTAAGAAGAATCGATATTATTGGAATGAAACAATAATCTATTGTATTTACCTGGAGTTTTGATACCCTCAATCGGAGGGTTGACTGAAAGAAGTTCTAAAGTTGTATTTCCTAGATAGAATGCCGCATCATAAACTACCTCATTTCCGAATATATCAAAGGGTTCCCATTCAACAGGTAATTTTAGAGTGTCTCGTAGGATGTTACTCAAATTATTAACTGCAAGGGTATCTTCTAGGTAGACTTCAAAAATTGCGATACCATCTGTAATTGGTTTCTCATGAATCTTCTCTGGTCTCTGGTTACATGAGAAACAAATAATTGTAATAATTAAGGGGAGAAAGTATTTTTTCATTTTTCTAATCCAGAGGAATGAATGCCAACGGTCTCGTATACGAGCCGTTTTAATGGCTTATATACTTTGTTATAAGGCGTTATTTATTTTCGATCGTTAAATCCTTAATTGTAGGATAAATTTGTTTTGGCTTTTCAGTTTTTTCAAGAAAATCTCTAAAATCTTTTGCAAAAGCCATTTTGCGTTTAAGCCACCATTCTTGTGTTCCGTCGTGATGAAAATATCCAATCATAGTATTCAAGTGGTTTAACCAAAGTTGTTTATCCAATACAGACAACTTGTGCTGATAGAACATATTTTCCCAATGTCTAAATAGCTGAATAAATAAATAATTAGAAGTTCGCTTGTCATCTTCATTTAAATTATCCCAATTGGATGTCGCCTTTTCAAGCAGTTCTCCAAGTTCTCTATTTTCCACTAACTGTCTAAGAAACTCCATATTTGTTTTATTCAGAGAATCATAATAATTAGCCCTGGAAGCTTCTGTGTTTTTCTTTATTTGATATGCAAGAAAAATGACTGATAAGATAACTCCTATACTTGCTATTGAATTAATAATAATTTCATAATTCATTATATTGTTCTTTTAATGACTTACAACGGTTCGTGAATGATTTGTTACTGACATTTCCCACGGAAATTGTCTGCCAGTACTAAATATACTTTTTTATCTGTTATTTCTACTTTGCAAAATCACTGCCAATTGTTTCCTTCTCCTTCTCAGAATCTCTGCGCTGGGATTGACAAGCTATTGCCATTATGCTTAGGGTTGTTAGTAATATCAGTCGGATTAATTTCATCATTTTATTTTGTCTAACGGTTTACCATATAGCACGTTGACTAAATTAGGAGACTGGCGCAGAAATAATGGAGCAAAGCACAAGGTTATGAGCCGTTTCCTTACCCGTGTGTCCGGCGGAAATAACCTATATACTAGTTAAGCAGGTGACATTATTAATTAAATTCATTTTGGATGTTCCAAAAAGATATATCCGGCGGTCCGACCAAGAAGTTACTGGAATTTGACATAAATTCTTGAATATGATCAGTCCCCATATGTTCCGAGTTGTAATAAGAAGCGTCATCCCATTCTTCATATAGCATTATGTTTGATTTGTCGTTTGGGTCAATGTGCAGCTTAATATTTACAAAATGGGGTTCATGCTTAACTTTTTCCAGGAGTTTGATCAACTCAGTAACTGCTTCATTACCCTTCTCCGGTTGGGCTTTGAATTTTAAAATTACAATTGTATTTTTTGTTTCGCTACTATCCGATTGTTTATGTAAAGTTTCACTTCCCATGAGAATGAAGATAGAAAATAAAAAAATCAATTTGAGTGGTAATTTAATGAAATTGTTCATGTTTGAATTTTATAATGATTAATATATCCGGGTTCAATGCTTGCCGCCATCCTCCCGGCTAAAAGCGGTTGCATGTTCCAATAACTTTGGGGATGAAGCACAACGTTTATGTTTATTAAGAATACTGGCGATTAGCCCCTATGTCCTAATACACCTTATTAGCCTTTGGTTTTACTTTATGATAAAAAGAACCAATCTGCATACTTTTTCATTTATCTAAATATTTATTTATCTGGCTAAGACATAATTCTACATTACGAATTGTTCTTTCATAATCTCTTAGAAAATTTGCCCTGCCACTAATTGCCTCTACTAATAAGGTTTCAAATTCCGGATCATTTAAAAGGAATGTATAATTATTAGGTACACCAATCATGAATTCATATTCCCGAAAACCCACCTTATCTCTATCTTTAAGAAATTTTGTTTTAAAATGCTTTTGATAATAAGGAAATAGAAGACGAGCTGCATTTCTCCTTGTATCCACTTTGTTTACGATTCTCTTAAAACCAGTTTCATAAACATCAGTAATAATTTCCCTCAGACTGTCCGTTCTGATTAGTTCCAGGTTTCCGGATTTTAAAGTTTCGTATGTTGAAGTCTTTGGAAAGAAATAAGTGAATTGAACGCAATTAAAAAAATCTTTATACATAGATTCCATTTCCATCGGCTTCTTTTGTATAAAGTCATAGACATTTATGGTAGCCTGATGAAATTCGATTGTTCTTTCATAATCGGTATTTAATTCATTCAGGTTGATTATTAGCTCCGACTTTAAACTATTTAGGATCAATTTCTCTCTCCGGGAATTAATTCGATTTTCATTCCAATTATTGATTTGTAGTGCAATCAAAATTCCAAGGACTACCAAAACTATTTCTCCAATGGCGTAAAGAAGATACTTGCTGAATTTATTTTCAGAGAGTAGTCGCTGTCGAATGTGTCTAAAGAATTTAATCATTAGTTATTGGTTGGTCATAGTTTCTATTCCGAAGCTTCAGCGTAGGAATAATGAAGCACACCGGTCTCGTATAAACTATGTTTTAGTGTAGTTTATACATTGTAGCAAGTAGTTGTTTTTTAATTGCTTGGATTTTACAAACTACCTTAATCTTTTTTTATAATAGGCACTGCATCAAAAGGATCGACCATAGCGACAAATAAAACACAAGGGCCATTATCTAGGCATTTTGCTTTATGTGGTTTTCCTGCAGGACCATAAGCATAAGAGCCAGCTTTTAATACCACTGGTTTTTCTCCTTCGTATTGAACCTCCAAATCTCCTGAAATTAAAATCATTCTTTCAGGAGAATTATGAGTATGATTCACAACTTGAGTATTAGGTTCAATTTTAAAGAAAAAATCCAAATTAGGTTTAGATATATCTCCATGAAGTATTGTAAAGGAACAATCTGGAAAGAAATCTGGAGCAGGTAGCCATTTCAAATCCTTATTATCTATGGTTGTGTTAATAGAAGTTTCTGAGTCAGAAAGATCGTTGCTCTGAGCATTCAACCCGAATGTTAAAAAAACAAAGGCAAGCATGATCGTGTTTTTTTTGTACTGTTTAATTTTAGTGATTTTCATTGTGTTGATTTTTAAGGAATTGAGCAAAGAAAAAATTTAATGAAGGTTAAATATAATTAATCTATTTATTTTATTTACAATTACTTGCAACTCGTTATATGCATACTAATATACCTCATTATCGTAAAAATTTTCCGGATAAGAATAACTTTTGTGACTGCATGGGTAAATATCATGGCGATCTTGCTGGAATTGTAGTTCTATTGTTCTTTCTAGGTCTTCCGGGAGATAACTCCCTTCTTCCATATCTGAGCAAATAAAAAACCCACTCTTGTACAGGAGTGGGTTTGGTGCTTTAAGTGGTACCTCCAGGAATCGAACCAGGGACACACGGATTTTCAGTCCGTTGCTCTACCAACTGAGCTAAGGTACCTTATTTAGGGTTTGCACCCTCCGAAGCACAAGCAAAAGCGCAGTGCGTAGGAGGGGGCAAATATACTTTCAAATTTAGGAACTACAAACAAAAAAGAAAAAAAAGCCTGCTGTTTTTTTTCATTTTACAATCTTTGCGGTATGAACCTTATTGTTGATGTAGGGAATACCAATATAAAGCTGGCTGTTTTTAGCGGGAATACCCTTTTATGGCAACAAAAGCACGAACCAGATGACTTTCCAAAGGAGGTTAAAAAAGTATTTAAAAAATACCCTGCCATACAAGCGGCAATGATTTCATCGGTAGGGCTATTTGATGAAAAATATATTTCGGTATTATCCGTATTTGCTGAGGTTCATTTATTGAGTCATAGCACAAAAATTCCATTTAAGAACTCCTATGCCACCCCACAGACCCTGGGGATGGACAGGGTTGCACTTGCAACAGCGGCGTTCTATCAAAATTCTGGCGCAAATACCCTTGTTATAGACGCAGGTACATGTATAACTTATGATATGATGAATGATTATGGGGAGTATCTTGGGGGTGCAATTTCTCCGGGTCTGCGTATGCGCTATAGTGCACTACATGAATATACTGCAAAGTTGCCACTGCTTGAGCCTCAGGATATTCTTGATATAATTGGAAATTCAACAAATGCAAGTATCCATAGCGGTGTTTTAAATGGTATTTGCAGGGAGATAGATGGAGTAATAGACCAATACCAATCGCGTTTTGAAGATTTAACAGTTATTTTAACAGGCGGTGACGCTCAAATTTTGTCTAAACGATTAAAAAATACCATCTTTGCGAATTCTAATTTTCTCCTAGAAGGCTTGAACTATTTGCTGGAATACAACAAACGCTAGATGGTAAAGAAATTCGTATTGCTTATACTCTGCATAACTGCAATAACAGCTTACTCCCAGAGTGGTGACGGAACCGTGTCACCTTATTCATTTGGTGGCATTGGAGATTTCAGACCGCAGGCTACTATAGAAAATCAGGCAATGGGAGGCTTAAGCATGTACACGGATAGTATTCATGTAAACCTTAGAAACCCTGCAGCTTACGGCAAACTTAGATTGGTAACCTATACAGCAGCAGGCGGACATAAAGAAGTGAAACTGAAAGATTTTACAGAACAGGAAAGTTCTTCTGTTACCTCTCTGGAATATATTGCCCTGGCATTTCCCTTATCGCCAAAGTTTGGTGTCGGGCTTGGGGTTCTTCCTTATACTGCTGTAGGATACAATGTTTTTTCCGAAAGCACCAATGCCACTCAGGATACAGTGATAAATCAGTTTACTGGCGATGGCGGATTAAATAAAGTGTTTTTATCTGCAGGATATGAAATTACCAAAAACCTGCACGTTGGTGCAACTGTCAATTTTAGCTTTGGGAACTTACAATACCAAAGTGTTCAAAGTGTTGAAGGAGTGCAGTATGGCACAATAAACACCAGGCAATCTGAAGTAAATGGTTATGATTTTAATTATGGTGCTACGTATACTCCCAGAATTAAAGACAAATACACTTTGTTTACTTCAGTTACCGTAAATACACAGGCAAACCTGGTATCTTCAAATACGGAAAGATTAGGTTCATTTTCATTAAGCACGGGAGAGGAAATTGAAGTAAGGGATGTAAATTTAGAACCTGCAAATCTTAGGAATACAGAATTAAAAATCCCTACAACCACTACTTTTGGGCTTGGATTTGGACGGGATAAAAAGTGGTTTTTAGGAGCTGAATATAGTCTTCAGGGGGTGAGTTCATTTAGGAACGATTTTATTGATCCGGATAATGTTACCTATGAAGATGCCAATACGCTGAGAATAGGCGGGTATTTGGTGCCCGATTATGCTTCGTTTACAAGTTATTTAAAAAGAGTCACTTACAGGGCAGGTGCACACACTTCGAAGACCGGCTTAATGGTAAATGATCAATCCATTCATGATTTTGGCATAACTTTTGGTTTAGGTTTACCGGTTGGAGGAGGTTTTTCCAATATGAATGTAGGTTTTGAATATGGAAAACGGGGAACTACGGTGGCAAATTTAGTTGAGGAAACTTACTTCAAAGTCAGTGTGGGACTGTCATTCAACGATAAATGGTTCCAAAAAAGGAAAATAAATTGATAAAAATTTAGTACATTAACCACTTTAAAATTTATATACGATGAAAAAGGAGTTTTACTGTATGATGATTGGCTTACTGGCAGTAATGGGCACAGCAAATGCACAAGCCCAAAATCCGGAATGTATGACCAATCTTTCTATTTATGCTGAGCATGCAAAAGTGAAAAATTATGATGCTGCGTATACACCATGGAAAATGGTATATGAAACATGTCCGTCTATTAATAAGGCTAATTTTTCTCTTGGGGAAAAAATTCTGTCCTATAAGATTGATAATAGTTCAGGCGCAGAAAAAGATGGTTATATAAATGACCTACTTGCTTTATATGACAACAGCTTAAAAGTTTTCCCGGATAAATTTCCAAAAGCGGTTGTTGCCATAGACAAGGCATTACTTTTATATGACAATAAAATGGCTTCTGATGAAGAGCTCTACAATTTGCTTGATAATGCATTTAAGCAGGATGAGGCCAATTTTAAAAACCCAAAAGCACTTTATCTTTATTTTTCAAGTCTGGTAGATCTTTATAATGCAGGAAAAAAAGATCTTTCGGCAGTGTTTGATACTTACGATGACGTTACGGAAAAGATTGAAGAAGAGAATACAAAATTAACAGATATCATCAGCCAATTGCTTCCGAAGGAAGAGGCGGGTACCCTTACTTCTAAAGAAAATAGGAGGTTGAAGGTTGCTACAACTAATTCGGAATCTTATGGTAAGATTGCCGGAAGTGTGGATTCAAAATTAGGTGCTTTGGCAGATTGCGACAACCTGATTCCGCTTTACGAAAAGAATTTTGAATCCAAAAAAACAGACGTAACCTGGGTTAAAAGAGCAGTGGGAAGGATGTTTAGCAAAGATTGCATAGATGATCCGATGTTTCAAAAACTATTTGAAGCACAGCTGGCATTGGATCCTTCGGCAGATGCCTATGTATATGGTGGAACCTTGAAGAATAAGGCCGGTGATAGTAAAGGTGCTATAGCAGATTATAACAAAGCCCTTGAATTAGAAACCGATCCTAGAAAGAAATCAAATATTGCATACAAAATTGCAACAAGTTACAGAAGGTCTAGTAAGTCTACAGCCAGAAGCTATGCACAGAAGGCCATAGACGCAAATCCATCAAACGGAAGGGCATATTTACTTATAGCCAATTTATATGCCACGAGCGCAAATGATTGTGGAAGTACTCCATTTGAGAAAAGAGCAATTTATTGGAAAGCCGCAGATATGGCCAGAAGAGCGGGCAGGGTAGATCCCTCATTAAGCGGAAATGCCAATCAGGCTGCAGCCAGCTATAGTGCAAAGGCGCCCTCTAAGACAGATATCTTTAATTCTGGATTAGCAGGTAAAACAATTCCGTTTAATTGTTGGGTTGGAGGCAGTGTAACCGTGCCCAGTTTGTAACAATGAATAATCCTATCGGAAATAAATTTATAAGCATTGCCATAGTATTTACTGTGGCATTGTTCTTTTATGGCTGTAAGGATAATTACAAAAGGGTTGGAGAAGAAGCGCAGCAAACAATTTACCCTCAGGGGGTTGCTCAGAATTTCATTCTTACCTATACAGAGACTCCGGAAAAATTGGGAAGCGAAGACATTAAGAATTCAAAGGTTATTGCTATCTTAAAAAGCCCGTTGAGTGAAGACTATGACAATATGAGATTTAAGTTCAGGACTTTTCCAAATGGATTAGAAGTAGATTTGTTTGATGCAGAGGACAACAAAAGCACAATCAGGGCCGATTACGGTATTATCTATTCCAACACTAATTTAATAGACCTGCAGGGTAATGTTGTAATAGAATCTCATGATGGAAAAAAGCTTGAAGCCCCCCAACTTTTTTATGATCAGTCAAATGAATGGATATTTACGCAGCGGAAATTTAAGTTTACTAATCCGGAAGATGGAACAATAATGGATGGTGAGGGAATGGATTTCAATAAAGACTTTAGTTTTTTCAATGCCCATAAAACCTACGGATTAATCACAATTAAGGAAGATCAAACATGATTAAAATATTGAGATATACGGAATATTTGTACTTGGTAGTGGCAATTATATCAGTATACAAGATAATTGAACTCTGGAATAGTAACAGAGAGGGCACATACATCTTTATTTTCTTTGCAATAGTCTCTGTTGGAATGTTTATTTTCAGGCGTAACTACAGAAAACGTTTTGAAAAGCGAAAACGGGATAATCAGCAATAGCCGTGGACTCCAGCATACTTATCATTTGTATTTGTTTGGTGTTATCTGCATTTTTTTCAGGAATGGAGATAGCTTTTATTTCTGCGAATAAGATTCATATTGAAATTGAAAAAAAACAGGAAGGTATTCTGGCGCAGATACTAACCCGCTTAACAAATAAACCTTCAAAGTTTATCGCCACCATGCTCATCGGTAATAATATTGCACTGGTGGTATACGGTTTGTACATGGGAGATTTATTAATGAATTGGTTCCAAACCAAATTACCAGCTGACAATAACTTTGTTCAACTGATGTTTACCGACTTCAGCCTGTTAACCCAAACACTTATTTCCACAATCATAATTTTGCTCACTGCAGAATTTCTGCCCAAGGTACTTTTTCAGATCTATGCAAACAAACTGCTCAAAATTCTTGCAGCACCTGCCTATTTTTTCTATTTGTTGTTCTCTTTCGTTTCCGATTTTGTCATAAAAGTTTCCGATGTGCTTCTCAAAACCTTTTTTAAGACAGATGGAGACGAAGTGCAACTTGCGTTTAGCAAGCTTGAATTAGGAGACTATATTACCGAACAAATGGAAACGGTGATGGAAGAGGATGATATAGATTCTGAGATTCAGATCTTTCAGAATGCACTTGAATTTTCAGCGGTTAAGGCCAGGGAGGTTATGGTTCCCAGGACAGAGATTATTGCAGTAGAATTACATGAAACCCCAAAAAACCTTGCTAAACTTTTTACGGAAACCGGCTTGTCAAAAATATTGGTCTTCAAAGATACCATAGATAACATTATCGGGTACATTCATTCGTATGAGTTATTTAGCAAGCCCAAAACAATAAAAAGTATACTCCTGCCTGTAGAATTCGTCCCGGAAACAATGTTAATCCAGGATATTCTCAATGTTTTGACAAAAAAAAGAAAAAGTATTGCCGTAGTGCTCGATGAATACGGAGGTACTTCCGGAATAATGACCGTTGAAGATATTGTGGAGGAACTTTTTGGAGAAATTGAGGACGAACATGATTCGACAGATTTAATGGAAGAGGAACTCAATAGTACTACCTATAAATTTTCTGCCAGGCTGGAAGTAGATTATCTGAATGAACAATACAAGCTGGAACTTCCTGAAAGTGAGGAATACGAAACGCTTGGAGGCCTCATAGTCAATGTAACGGGTGAGATCCCGGACCAGAATTCTGAAATACTTATAGAACATTATTTGTTTACTATCCTGGAAGTTTCCAGCACAAAAATAGATTTGGTGACCCTTGAAGTCAAAGAAAAAGACTAGACCAATTAATATCAGTCAGATAGCCAACTTTAAGTTTTTATTTCTAGATGGAAAATACTAATTTCGCCAACTGATTTAAAATAAACGAAAAATGGCAATTCTAGAGAATATTAGAAAACGAACTACTGTTTTAATCCTGATCATAGGGATGGCCTTATTTGCGTTCGTGATTTCTGGAATTTTTACCAGCAATGATTTTTCCGGTGGAAAAGTTGGGTCTGCTGTAGGTGAAATAAATGGTGAAGAAATTTCCATCGATGACTTCAGGCGAAAGATTGAGAGGGCATCAAGAAGATCCGGGCCCACAAATTCATCAATGCAATTGGTAAATACTGTCTGGAACCAGGTTGAACGAAACACAATCCTTGGGCAACAGATAGAGGATTTGGGTATAGATATTGAGCAGGACCAGATAATAAATGTCATTAAATCTAGTCCCGGGATAGCTCAAAACCCGCAATTTACAGATGAGAACGGAATATTTGATGAAGCAAAATTCAGGGATTTTATTGCTGAATTGAAAATCAATGCCCCGGCACAATATAACGATTGGCTGCAAGACGAAGAGGCCATTATTCAAAGCGCAAAGGAGCAAACCTATTTTAACTTAATTAGAGCAGGAGTTGGTGCCACTTTAAAGGAGGGAGAATTAGATTATAAACTTACTACCGACAAAGTAGATATAAGATATGTACGCATTCCTTATGCTTCAATCCCCGACAGTACTTTTATAATTACCAAAAAGGAGATTTCCGACTATATTAATGAACATCCGCAGGATTACAAGCAACAGAGGTCCAGAGATATCCAATTTGTTTATTTTGAAGATAAAGCCTCCGCTGAGGATGAAGCTGTTATAAAAGATCAAATTACAAAGCTTCTTGGCGATACCGTTGAATATTTTGAAGAACGCGATGAAACCGATACCATTCCCGGATTTAGGAATACAACAGATAACGCTGCTTTTCTTGACAGAAATTCGGACATCAAATTCGACACTATTTATAAGTCTAAAAATGAGTTGCCATTAAAGTTTGCAGATACCCTGATGGCCTTAAATATTGGAGAGTTATTTGGGCCTTATAATGACGGTGAAAGTTGGAAAATTACTAAAATGGTCAACAAAAAACCCAATGGATCTGTAAAGGCCAGTCATATTTTGATTACATGGGAAGGAGCCGAAAGGGCAAACCCCGAAATAAAAAGAACCAAAGAAGAAGCCGAGGCCATAGCAAAAGATCTGCTGAAGCAAGCTAAGGCAGAAGGTGCGGTTTTTGCCCAGCTGGCTAGAGATAACTCTGATGGCCCCTCTGCTCCAAGAGGAGGTGACCTGGGTTACTTTCAGGAAGGGGTAATGACTCCAAAGTTCAATGATTTTGCATTTGGAAACGCGGCAGGTCATATCGGATTGGTTGAAACAGAATTTGGATATCATATTGTGCGCGTAGATGATAAGCAGGATTTGGTTCAGCTGGCAACTCTTAGCAGGGAAATAGAAGCCTCAGATGAAACACTAAATTCACTTTTTACAGATGCTACTAAATTTGAAATGGCGGCAACTTCGTCTGAAAAGTCTTTTTCTGATTTGGCCAAAGAAAATGAATATGTTGTAAGGCCGGTGAATAAAATAAATGAATTGGACGAAAACCTTCCCGGACTTTCAAACCAGAGGGCTATTGTTCAGTGGGCTTTTAACTCCGAAACGGAAATAGGAGATATTAAGAGATTCGGTATTAGCAACGGTTATGCCGTTGTACAGCTAACGGCAAAGTATGAAGAAGGCTTAATGTCTGTTGAAGATGCTTCCGCTTCTGTTCTCCCAGTAATCAGGAAAAGAAAAAAAGCAGCAATGATTATTTCTCAAAATCAGGGAAAATCATTGGAGGACCTGGCATCAGATAACAACACCAATATATCAACGGCTTCTGCCTTAACAGTTAAAACTCCAACCATAGCGGGTGCAGGAAGAGAGCCTTTGGTCGTGGGAACCGCTTATGCCTTGGCAGAAGGTAGTGTTTCAGATCTTATTGAAGGAGAGACCGGAGTTTTTAAAGTTGAAGTAACCAAAAAAGAAGAAGGTCCTGCGTTGGAAAATTATTCCACTTTCGCCAATTCTATTCAGGCTTCAAACGGAACCCGCGTTAATACCAGTGTATTTGATGCCTTGAAAGAAAATTCAGAGATTGCAGATAACAGAGCAACTTTCTATTAAGAAATATAGTGCTTTGGGGTTTTGACGTCAGGAAAAGAATAGTGCTTTAATTGGCATCATAAGAAGCTTCTCATTTGGGAGGCTTTTTTTAAAGTATCATTTCTGCATATGGAATTACAGTCTTATACCCCTTCTTAAAGAAATATTCAGGAGTAGTATTATCTCCTATGGCAAGCACAAAGTCTCCACCCCATGCCCCTAAACTTTTTACAGCCCCTTTAAAACCCTGAAAGAGTTTTTCCTTCACAGGTATTAGTTCAAGGATGTCTGCCAAAAGTAATTCATGTGCATTCATTAATTCTTTAAACCTGCTTAGTTCATTGCAATGAATACACTCTTTGGTTAATTCTGAAATTGTCTTAATTAAAGTTTCTTTATCAAATTCCTTTTCCTTGTATCTGTTTATCCCCTCTCTGCTATTCTGCTTCCTGTTGAGGTGTACAAAGTATAATGCGTCTTTAAAAGGAGGGTTAAACTCAATTTCTTTTATAAATGGTTTTCCATCCTCTATCTTATAAAGAAGTGGATGGTTATGCCGGGCACAGGCAATATCGTAACCGCTTCCATCGAATGTTTTAGCTAAAAGGGCAAAAGGATCAACGTTGGCCCACTGAGCAACATTATTAATTAGGGTGGATGAAGATCCAAGCCCCCATTCCCTGGGAAAACTAAGGGCCGTTTGAACTTCACAGCCAATTTTTTCCTTTAAAAAATCCGGATTCAACCTTTTAGCCTCAAGTAAAATTCTGAGCAACATTTCAGATACCTTATCTTCCGATGCAGGCAGATTTTTCAATTCATAGGAACCCCCCTCTTGCGAATTGCGAAAAAGATCCAGATGTAGCGAGGTATGAAACCACTTTTCACCCTTCTCGTCCAGGCTTGTCCAACTAAGGTATGGAGAATCTGCCTCACTTATAGTCAGGGTTTGCCCGAATTTGGCAGGAAGTGCAAAGGATAAAGCACCATCCAGAACTGCGTACTCGCCCGTTAGTAGCAATTTTCCATTGCTGTAGAACCGCCGGGTCATAATTTGTTCCGTAAATTTTGTAGTGCTTCAACAACTGCATTATGAGTCGCGGCATTCTTCTTAAAATAGGCGACTAAAGTTTTCTTTTCATCCTCAGAGGCACGCATTTGATTAAGGATATTAAGCAAATGCATTTTCATATGTCCTTCCTGAATTCCGGTTGTCACTAATGATCTCACCGCTGCAAAATTCTGCGCTAATCCCGCTACCGCAACAATTTGCATTAATTCGCGGGCTGAAGGTTTTTGCAAAATCTCCAAAGCGAGATTAACCAGGGGATGCAAACTGGTTAGTCCCCCAACGGTTCCCAGGGCCAGAGGCACTTCGATCCAAAATTTGAAGATACCATCTTCAAGAGAGGCGCGTGTAAGACTTTTATAGGAACCATCTTTAGCTGCATATGCGTGGATGCCTGCTTCAACAGCTCTGAAATCGTTCCCTGTGGCCAGCACAACTGCGTCAATACCGTTCATTATTCCCTTGTTATGTGTAACCGCTCTGTAGGGTTCAACGTTGGCGATATCTACAGCCCTTACCATTTTTTTTGCAAATTCCTCAGGGGAAACAGACTGTTCTGCCTCCAATTCATTAATCGGGCAACTTACCTCCGCCCGCACAAGGCATTCCGGGACATAGTTGGAAAGAATACTCATGACCACTTCTATTCGCTGTTCACCCTCATTAAACGATGTATAGGTTAGCGCTTCTCTTTTCAAAGTAGAGGAAAACTGTTCTAAACAGGAGTTTATAAAATTTGCGCCCATGGCATCCAGGGTTTCAAATTTACAGTGCAACTGATAGTAATTATCAAGTTTATGTGTTCGATCCCGAAGTTCTATTGATGTTATTCCACCGCCGCGCTTTTCCATATTTTGGGTGATGGATTTACAATCACTAACTAAAATTGGATTTATTGCATCAATGAATTCCTGTAACTTCTCAGAAGGGCCTTTGAAGATAAAATGTACCTGCCCAATCTTTTGGGTTCCTAATACCCGGGTCTTAAACCCACCTTTATCCAGCCAGAATTTTGCAGCTTTACTAGCGGCTGCAACAACTGAACTTTCCTCGATAGCCATTGGAATGGCATATAGGGTATCATTAATTAAAAAGTTCGGCGCAATCCCAAAAGGAAGGTAGTAATTACTGATCGTATTCTCTATGAATTCGTCATGGAGTTTTTGCAACTCATTATCCTGATTCCAGTATTTTTTAAGAATTTGTATAGTAGTATCCGAATTATCAGTATAATTATCGGCAATCCATTTGATTTTTTCTTCTTTGGAAAGTTTCGAAAAACCCTGGATAGGTGTTTTCATGAGCTTTTATTGTATAAGGGCAAATATAGTGATTACACAATTATTGCAGGGAGTTTCTTCATTACGGGTATCAGCGATTAACTTGCAATATTTTAAGTTTAAAGTTATTTTTTTAGCAAAAATATTAGTAAACTTGGTAGTTTATAACAAATTTTTTAGAATTTATGAATAAATCTTTCCTCCTGATTTTTCTTATTTTTTGTTTTATAGATTACGCTCCTGCGCAACAAAAAAAACTCTCTCTGGAAGAACTTTGGTCAGGCGCCTTTGTCACCAAGGGCATGGAAGCTATATATCCTTTAAAAAATGGCAAACACTACACAGTGTTGAATACGAATAAAAATACAGGTGTTGTTAGCATTGATAAATATGATTACAGTACTCTGGAAAAGATAGAAACTGTGGTTACTTCGCAGGAGACACCTTCAAAGGCGGTGTTTAGCTCATATGCCTTTAGCGCAGACGAATCCAAACTGCTGCTGGCAACGGAAGTGGTTCCAATATACAGGCGTTCCAAAGTGGGGATCTATTATATTTATGACCTTATCACTAAAGATATAATTCAAATTGCGGATAGCTGGATTCAGGAACCCACCTTTTCACCGGATGGCAAAAAGGTGGCCTTTGGAAACAATAATAATTTATATCTATTTAATATAAGCGATGGTAAAATAGTAAAAATAACTTCTGACGGAGAAAAGAATAGTATTATTAATGGTATAGCAGATTGGGTATATGAAGAGGAGTTTAAAATTGTCAGGGCTTTTGAATGGAACTCGGACGGCACTAAAATTGTGTTTTTAAGATTTGATGAGACCACTGTTCCCGAATTTGCTATGGATGTTTATGGAACAGACTTGTATCCTTTTCAATATATATTTAAGTATCCCAAAGCCGGTGAAAATAATTCCGTTGTCACCTTGCATTCCTATGATATTGAATCAAATAGAATTTCAGATATTTCACTTCCTGACTCCTATTACATACCCAGGATAGACAGAATGAACAATTCAGATTATATAAGTGTTCAAACTTTAAACAGGCACCAGAATAATTTAAATTTATATGCAGTAAACCTGCAGGACAATTCAGTATCTCTTTTACTTCAGGAAAAGGACGAGGCATATGTTGATGTTTCCGATAACCTTACGTTTCTGCCCGATGACAGCTTTATCTGGACGAGCGAAAAGGATGGCTATAACCACATTTATCTGCATTCGAACAGTGGGGAATTAAAGAACCAGATTACCAGGGGGGATTGGGAAGTAACCAAGTACTATGGATATGATCCGGGCGAGAAAAGAATTTATTACCAATCAACGGAAAATGGATCAATAAACAGAGATGTCTATGGTATTGATATCAGCGCTAAGAATAAAAAGCGATTGTCTACCGGAGAAGGGACTAATTCTGCTGAGTTTAGTGCAGATTTTACCTATTTCATTAATAAGTTTTCCAACAATACCACACCTGATCAATTTACACTGCACAAAACTAAATCGGGAATTAAATTAAAAGAAATCATGGATAATAAGGAGCTTTCAGCAAAACTCTCCGGATATGAGATGAGCCCGAAAGAATTTTCTACAATAGCAATCAACGGTAATGAATTGAATATGTGGATGGTGAAGCCAAAAGATTTTGATCCTTCCAAAAAATATCCTTTATTGATGTTTCAGTACAGCGGGCCGGGCTCTCAACAAGTAGCCAATACCTGGATGGGTTCAAATGACTATTGGCACCAGATCCTGGCTTCAGAAGGTTATATTATAGCTTGTGTGGATGGAAGAGGCACCGGCTTTAAAGGACGTGATTTTAAGAAAGTTACTTACCTGAATTTAGTAAAATACGAAACTGAGGATCAAATTGCTGTGGCTAAAAAACTAAGTGAATATTCTTTTATAGACCCGGATAGAACAGGGATCTGGGGCTGGAGTTTTGGCGGTCATATGTCTACAAACTGCCTTCTGAAAGGCAGTGACACCTTTGAAATGGCTATTGCGGTTGCGCCTGTTACCAGCTGGCGTTTTTATGACACAATTTATACAGAACGATTTATGAGAACTCCGGCTGAGAATCCCGGAGGTTATGATGAGAATTCACCTTTTAATTATCCGGAGTTATTAAAGGGAGATTATTTGTTGGTTCACGGTTCCGGTGATGATAATGTGCATGTGCAGAACAGCATGAGAATGATAGAAGCCCTGGTCCAGGCTAATAAGCAATTTGACTGGGCAATTTATCCCGACAAGAACCATGGAATTTACGGTGGGAATACCAGCCTGCATTTATATACTAAAATGACCAATTTCATAAAAAATAATCTGTAAGAAACCAAAACAAACCATGGCTAAGACAAAAAAACCAGTACACCAGAGAGAACTCTTTGGACACCCTGCCGGACTCTATATCCTGTTTATGACTGAAATGTGGGAGCGCTTTTCCTACTATGGAATGCGGGGTATCCTTGTGTTGTATCTGACAGCTCAGACAAGGGGTGATAACCCGGGTTTAGGATGGTTAGACGGAGAAGCTTTATCCTTATACGGATGGTACACTATGTTGGTCTATGTGGCTTCAATTCCGGGAGGTATTATAGCGGATAAGATAATTGGACAAAAAAGGGCAGTTATGATAGGTGGCTTTTTACTGGTGGCCGGTCATGGAATTTTATCTATAGAACTCATGTGGGCCTTTTACTCCGGCCTAGGACTTATCATCGCCGGGGTAGGGATGCTTAAGCCCAATATATCTACTCTGGTCGGAGGTTTGTATAAACAGGGTGACGAACGCCGGGATAAGGGATTTTCAATTTTTTATATCGGGATAAATACCGGAGCAGCCCTGGCAGCCCTTGTTGTAGCATGGGTAGCCGACTTGTGGGGTTGGCATGCAGGATTTGGATTGGCTGCCATTGGCATGGTCATGGGTCAGGTAATCTATCTGTCCGGACAAAAATACCTCGTTACAGTCGGGAATAAACCCAAAGAAAAGGAGGCAAATAGTGACGATGTGTCCATTAAGGATATTTTTACACAGCAATTTAGTACCCGTATCCCGCTAACTATAACTTTATTATTAGCGGTTGCTTCAAGTGTTATCGCATGGAATTTTATTGAAGACCAGAGGCTGGCCTATATAATTTTCTTTATTTTCCTCTCTGTTGTTGTAGGAATGATGTTGACTATATACCAGGACCTTCATTCTCAAGTAGAAAAGGATCGTTATTTGGTATTGCTACTATCTTTTATTATTGTCATTGTCTTTTGGGGTGCTTTTGAACAGGCAGGTGGCCTGATGAACTTGTACGCAGAGAACAGGACAGACCGCTTTTTATTTGGCTATCAAATTCCTGCAGCGGCTTTTCAGTTTTTCAATCCTTTTTACATAATAGTATTTGCGGTGCCTGTAGCTAATTTCTGGATGTGGTGGAAGCACAGGGGAAAAGAAGCCTCTTCTCTTTTTAAAATGGCAAATGGAGTTATTATAATGGGACTGGGGTTCGTTTTTATGGTATTTGCCTCAATGCAGTATGAAACACTTGGTAAATCTGCACTTTACTGGTTGGCGTTGGCCTATCTTTTTCACACAATAGGAGAATTATGCGCCTCGCCGGTTGCCCTATCTTTTATAACCAAGCTGGCACCCATTAGATATGGCGCCCTTATGATGGGTGTATATTTTGCAGCTACCGGCTTAGGAAATAAGGTAGCCGGATTAATCGGGGAATCGGCTTCGGAGGCCGGTGAGCTGAATATCTTTGCCGGGATTACTATTTTTTGCGTAGCCTTTGGGCTACTTGTGATCGCTATCCTGAAACCTTTAAAAAGGCTGACCCATGGCGCTGAAGAGGATGAACGAGCCATAACCGACTAAGAAACTGTTTTTTAAGAGGTTTACCTATACTGTTAACAAATCAAACCAAAACCAATGAATACCGATATCGAGAATCTGTTTAAGGATAAGGTCTTAGGCCATCCAGCAGGATTAATGGTCTTATTTTTTACAGAAATGTGGGAACGCTTTTCATTTTATGGAATGCGTATTCTTTTAATCCTTTTTCTTACTGCACCTTTTGCCAGTGATAATCCGGGATGGGATTGGCCACGCGAAAACGCCCTGGCACTTATAGGAACCTATGCTTCCTTACTTTATTTAACCCCAATTATAGGTGGTTATATTGCCGATAAACTTACGGGATATCGCATAGCTGTTGTAATAGGTTGTGCTATTATGACCTTGGGTCATGCTTTTATGGCATTAGAAACTACTGCTACCTTCTATCTGGGTCTTGCTTTTTTGGTCATAGGAACTGGTTTTTTTAAACCTAATATTACTTCTATTATTTCCGAAATGTATAAAGGCAAAGAATCCAAAAAAGATGGGGCTTATACCATCTTTTATATGGGTGTAAATGCCGGAGCTTTTTTCGGGATGATGTTGTGCGGGTATCTGGCAGAAAATTTTGGTTGGTCCTGGGGCTTTGGACTGGCAGGTATTTTTATGTTTTTCGGGATGATGCAATTTTTGCTGGCTAAAAAATTATTTGGCAGCGTTGGCGGAAAACCAGGTAAAAAATATGAAGTAGAATTACCACAAAACATTAATGAAGAATCTCCGAAGATTATTGAAGAGGAAAAAGCAGCGGAAAAATTAAATCCGTTTTTAACTTTAGATTATATACTTATTGCTCTGTCCGCCATAGGTGGATTACTCTACCTCTTTAACGACCCAATTGAAAAGATAAGCGGAGAAAATTTATTGCCTTTTGAGATCTGGGGTTTATCTGGCTCCAATTTCATAGTACTCTTTGCTTTGGTTCTGTTTCTCATTCTCCTTGTTTCAAGGATTTCGAGATACATTCCTCTGGTAAGAGACAGGATTATTGCAGTTGTATTCTTCGGGATTTTTACTGTGATTTTCTTTGCCGCCTTTGAACAGGCGCTGGGTTCTATGACTTTGTTTGCAAGAGATTACACCAATAGAAATTTGGTGGGGTCATCAGCCATGGTTTTCAAAATTGTGGATGCCCTGCTTACAACCGTACCACTCATTATTATTACCTGGGTTTTGTATCTCCTGTTTAAAAAAACGTATTCCAGAATTGCTTTCTCCAATATTGTTTTGGCATTGGCATTTGTCGGGATTTGGGGATTAGTTGTTTATCGTTTGATTGACAAATTTTCACAAGAGGGAAATCAGATAGATGCATCATGGTTTGGAATTTTAAACTCATTTTTTATCATTACACTAGCCCCCTTATTTTCACGGTGGTGGGAGAGCAAATATAATCCTAGTGCTGCCATGAAATATGGCCTGGGACTAATTCTTCTGGGCCTTGGATTTGCTATTTTGTCATATGGATCTGCCGGTGTTGTACAGGGGTCCAAAACGGCATCGGTAAGCATGATTTTTCTTATTCTGGCCTATTTGCTTCATACCATGGGAGAATTATGTCTTTCACCCGTTGGACTGTCTTATCTGAGCAAACTGGTGCCAGCCAGAATGATTGGTTTTATGTTTGGTATTTGGTATCTCGCAATTGCCATAGGGCAAAAGACGGCAGGCACTATGGGCGGAATGATAGATAAAATTTCAGAACAATATTCCTTAAGCATATTCTTTCTGATGTTTACCCTGGTACCTATTGCTTTTGGTATAATTTCTATAATACTAAACCCGGTTTTAAAAAGACTTATGCATGGGGTGCGCTGATTTTATTCTATTTCCAGAATAAATGCACCCCTTTCACCGGTATAGTAAAATGGTAAGTTTCTGTTTGAACAAGATTTTTTCCATCTTTCAATATCACTCCTGTAATTGCTTCCATCCGCAATTATGCTTTTCGGTTTCACGGAGTCCAGGAATCGGTTAAAATTTACTTTGGGAGAATTACTGAGCAAAACATAATCAGTTTTCTGCAATTTATGGAAGGTCATTTGAGCGTTATTCAAGATCAATAAATCATGATCTTTAATTTTATATTTGTTTTTCAGCGTTTTGTAGTTAACTTTTTGGATGCTTTCTTCTACCTTAAGATTTTTAATCAGGCTTAGCACTGAAACAGAGTCCAAACAATTTATTTCCAATGAAATTCCTTTTTGATATAGCAGGGCCGAAGTTCCTGTTTTATGGAAGACGATGATTTTTTGCTGCCTGCTTTTTATTATCGTTGTGGAAATGAGCCATAATTGGAAGGCTATTACGAATAATGCTAAGGCCAGAATATTTTTAAATTTCTTCTGCGTGAGGCTGTATACTGCAGTAATAATTAAAAGATAACATAGTACAAGCTGTACGGAATCAAAGGAAATGTCCTTGAAAATAAAGGATTCCTGCCGGGCTATCCATTCTATAGCCAGATTCATCAGGTTAATGAGTTTATTATATATTACAGCCAGTGCATCCGGGAGCATATCCAATAGTGCCAGGACTATGATCAGAAAACCTGCTCCCAGGATTACGCCCAAAAAAGGAATAATTATAAGATTAGAGATAAGAAATAAACCGGGAAACTGGTGAAAATAATAAAGGCTTAGAGGGAGCACGCCAATTTGCGCGGCTAAGGAAACTGATGCCAATTGCCAGCATTTTTTGAAAAGTATATTTTCAGGATTCCAGCATTGCTGTAGCCTGGGGAATAACCAAAAAATGGAAAATACAGCTGCATAACTCAATTGAAATCCTACCTGGAACAATAACATCGGGTCATAGGCCAACAGAATAAAAAACATGGATAAAGCAAGGATATTAAATGTGTTGGTTGGCCGGTTCAGATACAAAGCATAGGCAACGAAAGAAAACATACATACCGCTCTTATCACAGAAGGGGATAAACCTGCTAAAATGGCATAGCCCCATAAAATAATCACAGTTAATATCAGGACCAATGTCTTTCCCCCGGGTAAACGCTCCAGGGGTTTTAGCAGAAATTTACAAAACAGTAATACTATTCCAATGTGCAGCCCGGAGACAGCTAGGATATGCACTGCGCCTGCATTCTTATAGCTGGTATACGTTTCCTCGCTTAATTCTTCTCTTTGTCCCAGAATCAGTGCCTGGATTATGCCGAGCTCCTCTTTGCCAAAATTTAACTTCTCCAGGCCTGAAACAATTTTAAGTCTAAAAGCAGCAACCAAACCAGGTAAAGTTGAGGAAGGATTTTTCCTGATTATACAATCCTGACGATTTAATTTAAGTTGATAATTAATTCCTAGTTTTTCGAGATAATTAGGATAATTAAATTGATATGGATTTAGGGGCAAACCAATTTCTTCTATAAGACTAAGTGTGTAGATTTCCTCATCTACATTGAATTTGGTTAATAAAGTGTCTTTTTTAAAAATAAGAAGAATTCTACCTTTTGCTGCAATACCATCAACTTCAATTACACTGGCAATATAGCGTTCATTATAACTATTTGGTTTTAGGGTTTTATTGATTTTAAGATGTAAATATTGTTCCGTTGGAAGTTTAAAGTTGGCGTAATATTTTATGCTGTTTTCTGGTAATGCCAGTGCTACAGACATCATGCCTAAACAAATTGTACATAACAGGGAAAGGATACCGAAGGGCAGATTATCCAGTATGTTTTTACCGCTCCGGGATATACCCATTAAGACCAGGAATCCAGAACTAAGGCTTGCTGCTAACCAAAGGGATATAGTAAAATAATACCCTGCAAGAATCCCAAATATCAGAAACAGAGTGAGCTTTATCGGAATAAAATCCAATAATTTCATGGAGTTTATTTGGTTGATTGTACGAGCTATTAAAGTAGCATTGGGTACTGAATGTTAGGTTCAGTGAGGAAAATTTAGATGAAATCAATTATTAGGCAAAACAATCCGCAGAAGATGCAGTTTGTATTCAAAGTACTCTTGTGGCCTTTACAAAAGCATAGTTCCAGAAACCTTCCTGTAATGAAGAAACGATAACTCCTCTCGAAGAAGTGGCATGAATAAATTTTATATCACGCCCGTCTACTGCAACTACAAGCCCGACATGATTAATTTTTTTTCCTTTCTTGCTGGTTTTAAAGAACAGAAGATCTCCTTTGGTGACTTTATTCAATTTAATTTTCTGGCCTTCGTCAGCCATTTGATAAGACACCCGGGGTAAAGGAATATCATTTTCTCCAAAAGAAACATATAGCAGGCCCGAACAATCCATTCCTTTTTTTGTGGTTCCACCATACCTATACCTTACCCCGGAGTAAGCCATGGCAGTATTAATAATGCGATCTGCTTTTTCGAGGACGACAACTGTCGTTTCTGCCACCGGAATATTTTCTATCGTGCTTAAAGTGTCCTTTTCTACCGCGGCAACAGTAACAGTTCGTTCCTTGCCATAGGTGGTTTTCTTTTTAACTACACCGCATCCGGTTAGGAGTATGCTGATATAAAAAACAAAAATCTTTCTATTCATCCCGGGATATATATGATTTACCAGGAACTAAAATTAAGCATTTTCTATTATAAGTGCAGCAGCTTTCTCACTTGCGCCTTTGCCGCCCAGCTTTTTTTCCAACTCTTTATAAGCTTTTATTTGTGCTGCACGTGCAGGGCCAACCAGTATTTTGGTTAACTCCACCTCCAGGTTTTTTGTGCTCAAATCGGCCTGAATAAGTTCTTTTACTACTTCTTTGCCCATAATCAAATTGACCAATGAAATATAATCCAACGTAATTATCCGTTTCGCAATCTGATAGGAAATCCAGCTGCCTTTGTAGCAGACAACCTGAGGCACTTTAAATAAAGCTGTTTCCAGAGTGGCAGTACCACTAGTCACCAAAGCTGCGTGTGAATGGCTCAGCAATTCATAAGACCTGTCAAAAACAAGGCTTACATCATAATTTTTTAAGAATTCGGAATAGAAATCAATGTCCAGACTGGGAGCCCCGGCTATTACAAACTGGTATTCTGAAAATGACGGGCTAATCTTTAACATCAGGCCAAGCATTTGCCGAACCTCCTGTTTTCTGCTACCCGGAAGAAGTGCAATAATTGGTTTATCAGGATCCAGATTGTGTTCGGTTCTAAAATCCTTTGCGTTGCCAATTTCAATTTGTGCTATCGCATCAATTAATGGATGCCCCACAAAATTTACAGGATAGTTGTGTTTTTTTTCATAGAATTCCTTTTCAAATGGCAGGATGACATACATGGCATCAATATCTCTCTTGATATTTTTGATCCTGCCTTCTCTTGAAGCCCAAATCTGGGGTGAAATATAATAATTAGTGTGGTATTTGTTTTCCCTGGCCCAGCGGGCAATTCTCAAGTTAAAACCAGAAAAATCTATAAATACAATAACATCCGGATTATAAGATTTAATGTCTTCCTTGCAGAATTTTATACTTTTAAAGATGGTGTTAAGATTAGTAATAACCTCTGCAAAACCCATAAAAGCCATTTCCTTATAATGCCTTACAAGTGTGCCGCCGGCTTTTTGCATTCGATCACCTCCCCAACAGCGGATTTGGGCATTGGTGTCTTTAGCAAGAATTGCTTTAATAAGATTTGATCCATGCAAATCCCCGGAGGCTTCACCGGCGATGATATAATACTTCATTTTAGAAAATCTTATAATAGAGAATAACCAAAGCAGTGAGTAAAGTGGCTATTAATACCCCCTTTGCTCTTTGATCCCTTCTTATTTTTAGAAAGCCAAAAAAGGCGATCAGATTTAAAATTGCGCCAAGAGCCAGTAAACTTCCAATATGTCCCTGTTGAACGGCCGCCCTGAATGTTTCCATAATTCCAAAATCGGAAAATAACAGTATGTACAAAAGTGTGCCGGTTACATTGGCAATAATTCCTACTGTGAAACCAATTAATATTTCCTTTTTATTATTCATTAAAAGACCAGTTGTTTATATCCTGTATAGCGTGATGCGCGGTTAAATCAAATTGTGTGGGAACTATCGAAATATAGCCATTACTCAAGGCCCATTCATCCGTGTCCTCTCCTTTATCCAAAAGTTCAAATTCACCTGTGAGCCAATAGTAGTCCTTACCCATTGGGTTGGTTCGTTTATCAAATTTCTCCTTCCAATTGGCTCTTGCCTGGCGGCACACTTTAATGCCTTTTACACCTTCGCCTTTTGTTTTCGGAATATTTACATTGAGAACAACACCTTTAGGAATACCATTACTCAGTGCTTCTTCAACAATTTTTTTCACTTCTGTTTCAGTGCTTTTAAAATTAGCTTCCCAGGAATAATCACATAATGAAAAGCCAATGGCAGGTATGCCTTCAATTCCTGCTTCGATAGCTGCACTCATTGTTCCTGAATAGATAACATTTATAGAAGAATTGGAACCGTGATTTATTCCACTTACACACAGATCAGGTTTTCTGCCAAGTATCTCCTGAAGTGCTAATTTTACGCAATCGGCAGGAGTTCCACTGCAGCTGTACTCCTCATGGCCACCATTTTCAAGATCTATGGTAACTTTCTTGGAGTAAAGTGCATTATCCAGTGTTATTGCATGCCCCATTCCCGATTGCGGGCTGTCTGGTGCCACAACAACAACTTCGCCAATTTCCTTCATGTAACGAACCAAAGCTCTTAAACCAGGAGCCGTTATTCCATCGTCATTGGTTACCAGAATAAGGGGTTTTTGCATACTGTATACTTTCTCCGGTAAAAATACGTTTTTAATATGTTATTATGGCGCGCTTATAGAGGGCCTGTTCAAAAACATGGGTTATGGTAGGTTCTTGAATATGTTTCCTCATTACTTAAAAATCCGGTATAACGGATTAATTATTTACCTTATTGGAGACAAACCCTCATGGTGTTTAACAAAAAATTAATGCTACACGCTTTAAAGTGGCATGGTTTTTTCAGTATCTTAGGGAATTCGTTGGCTTTGCCATGTTTTTGTTTATAATTTTAGTTTGTTAGTAAGTGGGTCAATAGTAACCACACCTAAAAAAAAATACATGAAAAGAAATCTCATACTTGGATTTTTGGTGCTACTTATTGCAATTGCATCATGCAGTTTTACCAATAAGTCATTTGAAAATGATGATAAGGATAAATTACTCTTAGATCTTATTACTTATATTTTAGAACGCGGACACTATGAGCCCAAGGAAATTGATGACGATTTCTCGGTTAGTGTCTTTGAAGATTTTATCGATGTTATAGACCCTACAAAAAGGTATTTTCTCGAGGAGGATATTTTGGAGTTTGAGAAATACAAATTTCAAATAGACGATCAGATAAGAAATACAGATATATCCTTTTTCAATATTGTTTATGCAAGATTCATGAAGCGAATGGAAAATGCCAAATCGCTTTATGCGGAGGTTTTAAGTGATCCTTTCGATTATTCAATCGAAGAATCCATTAACATAGATTATAAAGACCAGTCATTTGCGGCATCCAGAAATGAACTTAAAGAACGCTGGAGAAAACAACTTAAATATGCCACCATCGGAACTTTTGATTCTAAATTTAAGGTCCAGGAACAAAAAAAGAAAGACGATCCCAATACGGAAAGCATGTCGCTGGAGCAAATGGAATCAGAGGCCAGAGAATCTACTAAAAAGACGCTGGATGAATATTTCGACTTTGTAGATGATCTTAAAAGGGAAGACTGGTTCGTATATTATATCAATACAATTGTAGATGAATTTGATCCTCATACCTATTACTTTGCTCCAGAGGATAAAGATAAATTTGATATTAGTATGTCCGGTAAATTTGAAGGCATTGGCGCAAGATTGCAGAAAAAACCGGAGGGAGCTAAGATTGTTGAGATAATTTCGGGCGGCCCCGTTTGGAGAAACCAGCAATTGGAAGTAGGTGATGAAATATTAAAAGTTGGGCAGGATGGAGAATTACCGGTAAATATTGTCGGGATGCGTTTGGATGATGCTATCAAACTAATTAAAGGCCCTAAGGGCACAGTAGTTGATTTAACCGTTAGAAAAGTAGATGGCTCCATAGAAGAAATTTCTATCATAAGAGATGTAGTTGAACTTGAAGAGAGTTATGCCAAATCAGCAACGGTTATTAAGGAGAATGAAAAATACGGTATTATTAACCTTCCAAAATTCTATGTGGATTTTAATGATTATGCCGAGAGAAATGCAGCAACGGATGTGGCCAAGGAGGTTGAGCGTTTAAAGAAAGAAGGCGCAGAAGGCCTTGTAATTGACCTTAGGGACAATGGGGGAGGTTCTCTTAAAACAGTTGTGGAAATGGCCGGTCTTTTTATAAAAGATGGTCCTGTGGTTCAGGTAAGGTCTTCCGGAAAAGAAAAGGACGTATATGAAGATAAGGATGAAAGGATTCAATGGGATGGTCCACTGGTTATTTTGGTGAATGAACTTTCTGCCTCTGCTTCTGAAATATTGGCAGCTGCCATGCAAGACTATAAGAGAGCTGTAGTAATTGGCAGTAAACAAACTTTTGGCAAGGGAACAGTGCAAAATGTGATCCCCCTGGAAAATATTGTTAGGAGCAATGAGCATGGTGATCTTGGAGCAATAAAACTAACAACTCAAAAGTTTTACAGGATAAATGGTGGATCAACACAGTTAGAAGGAGTTAAAAGTGATGTTGTTGTTCCGGACAGATATAGTTATATTGATTTAGGGGAAAGGGATCAGCGAAATCCGTTGACGTGGGATAAAATATCACCGGCAGATTATGAGCCCTGGGAAGGTTATATAGATTATGAAGCTACAATTGAGAATAGTGCCAAGCGCATGGCGCAAAATCCGCAGATTGCCTTAATTGAAGAAAACGCCAAATGGCTTAAGGAGCAGCAGGATGAAAATATAGTTTCACTCAATTATGATATCTACAAGAGCGAAGAGAAAAAGGATAAAGAAAAATCTACATATTTTAAGACCATATCGGATTACGATTCGCATTTAACATTTGAATCTCTCAAATACGAAGAAGAACTTTTTACAAAAGACCCAGTATTAAGAGAAAAACGCGACCGTTGGCATAATAATCTTGCAAAAGATGTCTATGTGGAAGAGGCAATAAATGTGCTTCAGGATTTGAAATTAAACAATATCAAAAACGGTAAATTAGCCAGCGTTAAAGGCTAAGAAGTACATGTTACTTTAAAAAAAAGAGCTCCGGTTTTTTGCCGGAGCTCTTTTTTATTTTCATTCTCCAGGGCCATTAACAGCGATAAAATATTTGAATATACCTGGATAAAAGCATTCAAGTTAATTGAGATTTTTTTTATTAAAATATCTTGCCGTATTATCAGAAACACCTGGCATAAACATTTTAGCCATAGTTAATCCAATCCTCGTCTTACTAACTTGTGCTTTTTAGTTTATCTGCATGTATTTGTCTTAGTTTAGCCAACTTTGGAGTAATTACAAAATTGCAATACCCCTGACTTTGATTATTGTTGTAATAATTCTGATGATAGTCCTCTGCCTCATAAAATATTTTTAACGGACTCAATTCTGTAACTACCGGATTTTCGTAATAGGAAGACATTTCAGCTATAACTTCTTCCGCTATTTCTTTTTGATTTTGATTATGGTAAAAAATGACAGAACGGTATTGTGTTCCAACATCTGCCCCCTGTCTGTTTAGTGTTGTAGGGTCATGGGTAGTCATAAAAACAAGTAATAGATCGCGAAAAGAAATAATGTCGGGATCAAAGCTTATCTGTATTACCTCGGCATGTCCGGTACGTCCGGAGCATATTTCTCTGTACGTTGGTTTACCCGGAGCATTGCCCCCTGAATATCCGGAGACCACTTTATCTACTCCTTTAATCTCTGATAAAACAGCTTCAGTACACCAAAAACATCCTCCACCCACGGTTGCTATTTCCAATTTTTTACTTTCCATCAACAACCTCCTTTTCAATTACCATGGACTCCGAGTTGATACAATAGCGAAGACCACTGGGTTCCGGGCCATCAGGGAATACATGTCCTAAATGCGCATCGCAAGTATTGCACAATACTTCTACCCTTATCATTCCAAAGGTGACATCTTTTTCATATTTAATAGCATTCTCTGCTATGGGCTGAGTGAAACTTGGCCATCCTGTGCCTGATTCAAATTTTATAGTAGAATCAAACAAGGGAGTGTTGCAACATACACAGGAATATTTACCTGCATCATGGATGCTGCATAATGCCCCTGAATGAGGCGCTTCAGTTCCTTTTTTCCGGGTAATACGAAATTGGTCTGGCGTAAGTATTTCGCGCCATTCATTTTCTGTTTTTTCAACACGCCTGTCTGGTTCGGGATTTCCGTTTACCGTAAAGTTTATTATGTTTTTCCAGGTCAACATAGAATTATTATTATAGTGAATACTAAAATTTAAAAGTTTTACCAATGGGTAAAATAAGTAATTTAAGTCGGATTTAATACCTCTGACTTACAATCTGTTCAATTAAAAATTCAATGGAATTAAACCAAATATAAATCATGTTGCATGGAAGATCACAGAGGGCTAACAAACCATATATATTTCTTTGTTAATTCCTTGTATTCCATGTCCCAGGATGTTTGAGAAATTTAATATTCCCTGCCTGTATTCCCCCCCACCTGCGACAGAAGATATTGAATCTCCAATGGAACAGAGCATAAATTTAGAATATTGGAGTTTCTAGCCCCACTCATTTAATCGGTTTGCATCCAGTTTCAGAAATATAAACAGTAGAATTGTAAAACCTAATAGGCCAGATCCTCCGTAACTAAAGAATGGTAAAGGAATCCCAATGGTTGGCAGCACACCAATGACCATTCCGATATTGATAAAGTAATGAATTAACAAAATTGATATTGCTCCGTAGCCATACATTCGACTGAAATCGTTTTTTTGCCTTTCGGCCAGGTAAACAAGCCGTAGAAGTAGTAGTGTAAAAAGTATGACAACGATAGTTGTGCCCAAAAATCCCCACTCTTCACCCACCGTACTAAAAATATAATCTGTATGTTGTTCAGGAACAAAATCCCCTTTTGTTCTGGTACCTTCCAGGAATCCCTTTCCAAAGAACCCACCAGATTCAATAGCCTTTTCAGATTGATATGTATTATAGCCTATAGTTTTGCGAATTTGTTCGAGTTTGGCAGGATCTTTTTCCAAACGAAGCCAGAGGCTGAATCTGTCTCTGTGGCGTTGTTCAAAGACATTGTTGAATACAAAATTTACGGAAAGCGAAAAAGCGATAGTAATAATAAAAACACTTATTAAAGGGAAGATCGGAATTTTAAAAGAGGCTCTTTTAAGTAAGAGAAAAAGAGCAATTATCAAAGCTAAGCCAATTCCCACCCAGGTAGTTCCGAACATCAGAGTGGTTATAAAAACAATCACGGCTAAAAAGGCAATACCCAGGTAAAACAGGGGTAATCCCTCTCTGAAAAGAACGAAGACCAGCGCAAAAAACACCAGCGCACTGCCCGGATCTGGTTGCGGAATGATTAAAATGGCCGGTATCAGGATAATTAAAAAAGAATAAAATTGATCCTTCCGGTTTTTAATATCTGTCTGAATGTCACTTAAATACTTTGCCAAAGCCAAAACGGTGGCAACCTTGGCAAGCTCGGAAGGTTGAAAATTAAAAAACCCAAGGTCGTACCATGAGGTCGCTCCGGCAATAGTCTTGCCAAAGACAAATAGCCCAAGAAGAAGAACCATAGAAATAATGTACAGAACGCTGGAAAAACGTTCATAAAAACTAGCCTCCAGTGCAAGTAATGCCAGGATACTAATTAGGCTTAAACCTATAAATAACAATTGTTTTCCGTATAGTTCGCCAAAATCGAAAATAGAAGCGCCGCCTTCAGTAAATGTGCTGGAGTAAATATTTAGCCAACCTATCGCCACCAGCAAAAGGTAAAACAGTACGGTAAGCCAATCAATTCGCTTATATGCCTTTCTACCAAACATACTCATTTATCTTGAATTCTTCTCCGCTGTATGGTTTGGCATATTCATGTTCAAGAGTTTTTTCGAGCATTCTTTTTTCAAGATCCTTTCTGGTAATATTTCCTTTTAAGTACTTTTCTATTAACAAAGATGCTATATGACCTGCGTATCTGGATCCATAATAGCCATTTTCAATATAAACTGCCAAAGCAATTTTAGGATTGTTTACAGGTGCAAAAGCAACAAATACGGAATGGTCTGTAAGCTGTGTGCGTACACTATCAATTATAGTATAATTCTCTACAGTACCTGTTTTGCCTGCAATTTCTATTCCGGGTATTTGTACCCATCTGGCTGTACCTTTTTTATAAACATCGGCCATGCCTTTTATTACAGGTTCAAAATGCTCTTTGTCTATGGTAGTATACTTTGGTTGAACGTATTCTGGCATACTAATATCCTCGCCTTCAACTTTTTTCAGAATATGGGGCGTGTAATAATAACCCCGGTTTGCAATAGCAGCAGTCATGTTGGCTAATTGAACGGGGGTTGCTGCAATTTCGCCCTGCCCGATGGAATTGGAAATAATATATGATGAAGCCCAGCGACCATCTCCATACCATTTGTCATAGTAGGCTTTACCCGGGATCCTTCCCGGTCTTCCGGTTGGAAGATCATATCCCAGAAAATTTCCAAGACCAAAGCTATTCATATGTTTTTGCCAAACATCCTGACCTTCATCTGTCGTTGGAAATTTTTCATAAAATTTTCGAAATGTTCCTGCAAAGTATGCATTGCAGGAATTATATATACCACTATTTAAATTTCTTATTCCACCTCCGCAATGACATCCCCTTTTTGTCCTGCCTACATAAAATCCATTATAGCATTGAAAAGTTGTGCCGGGCTTTATTGCCCCTTCCTGCAAAGCTACGAGGGCATTTAGCGTTTTAAACGGTGATCCCGGTGAACCTTCAGCAGAAATAGATCTGTCGAACAGAGGTTTGGATATAGTATCATAATGTAGTTTGCTGTAATTTTTTGAACGCTCCCTGCCTACAAGCAGTGCTGGATCATAGGTTGGTCCGGAGATCATCGCTAATATTTCCCCGGAGGATGGTTCCAGGGCAACTATTCCGCCCCATTTACCATTCATTAGCAATTCTCCATATTCCTGGAGTTCCTTATCTATGGTAAGGCTAATTTCCTTCCCCTGCTCCGGAAGAGTGTCCAGTATACCGCCTTTATACGGGCCAATATCTCGATTGAATCTGTCTTTCTGAATATATTGAACCCCTTTTCTGCCTCTAAGGATTTCCTCATATTGCTGTTCAACACCTTTGCCTCCGGTTAATTCTCCCTGCACGTAATAAGGGTTTCTTTCCAGGTCTCTTTCATTTACCTCCCTGATATATCCCAGCACGTTTGCAGCTGCTTTGGTGTCGTAATATCTTAAAGATCTTTTCTGAATATAAAACCCCTCATATTTCCTCATTTTCTCCTGAAGCCTTGCGTAGTCTTCCTTGGAAAGTTGCGGCACCAGTACCGAGGGCAGACGTGGAGAATAAATTCTGGCTTTACGGAGTTTTTGTACAAATTTATCTTTATCTATTCCTAAAAGGCTGCAAAACTCCAGGGTGTCCAGAGGTTTTACTTCCCGTGGAATGACCATCACATCGTAGGCGGGGTCATTTCCTACTAAAAGTTTTCCGTTTCTATCATAGATGTAACCTCGTTCCGGATAATCGTATATAGCCTTAATGGCCGGGTCGTCCAATACCTGATCCGGTGAAAAGCTAAATATTTGCAAATAGGATAGCCTGCCTATAAAGGTTATCCCGATGAGGATGATTATGGAAGATAATAATATTTTCTTCATTGAAATTTAGCTTTCAATACTTTGTTGTATTACCAATTTATTCTTTCTCAGCACTGAAAAGTGAACCAAAAAGTAAACACAATATGAGCGTGGCAATTCCTGTAAAAATTACTTTCTTCAAAATTAGCAGCAAATTTGATAAACTAAAAATTTCCAGAGTAAAGAATATCATATGATGTGCTACAATTAATAACGTCAAAAAGGCAATTTGTTGTACTCTGGTAGTATTAGATAATTTGAAACTTTGAAATTCGTAATTAACACCAAAAACAAAACGCATAATTGTTGGTCTCAGATAAGCTATGGTAACCGTTGATGCCGCGTGCAAGGCCATGGTGTCTGAAAAAAAATCAATAGACAAACCAAGTAAAAAACCTATGAATATAAAGACTATCCTATTTTCCTTTATTGGATACCAATAGAGGAAAAGAATATATACCATTGGATTTATAAAGCCAAAAAAATTCAACCTGTTAAATACCAATACCTGAACAAGTACAAGTAAAATGAATCTAATAATATTTATATAGTAATAACTACTGGTCATTGGCTATTTTAGTTTCGAGCTCCAGGATCTCAGGTCTGTTTTTGTTGTATATGATATAGATATTTTTCACATTAGACATATCGTTAAAAAGTTCTACATCGATACTATAAAAACTCTTGGATTCGTTCAGGTCAAATTTTTTAATAGTCCCGATTGGAATGTTCTCGGGGAAAATACTCGACATGGCACCTGTAACTATGGTATCTCCAATTAAAAGAGGCACCAACCTGGGAATATCCTCCAGTTTTACCTGGTTATAACTCCGTCCGTCCCAAATCAAAGACCCAAAATAATTAGTATTCTTAATTTTGGCATTTATATTTGATTTAGTGTTCAAAATACTTTGAACGGAAGCATAATTTTTTGTTGTATGTTCAATAATGCCGAGAATTCCCTCAGCCGTAATTACGCCCATATCCTGTTTAATGCCATGGTTTGTTCCCCTGTTTATTGTTATATAATTATTAGGGCTGGCATAACTGTTCTTTATAATTCTTCCGGATATTGTGGTAAAATTAAACTTCGTAGTATCTAATTCGACTGTATCTCCACTATTTGAATTAAAAAGTAAACTTCTTAATTTAATGTTTTCTTCGACCAGTTTTTTGTTTTCTTCATTCAGGTTAAAATAACGCGTAATACCATCCGCAGCATTGTATATTGAACCAGATATTCGGTTCGAAGAATTAAAGAATTTTGATCGATGATAGGAATGTGAATCAACTGTAAAGGCCAGGGAAATTAACAGCAATAAAAGGTAAAGCAGCGAGGTTTTATACCTGATGATAAAATTGATTATCTGCTGCATTCACTTGTTATGTTAAGCGTTTAAAATGAGATGCCAAGTCATAACTCAAATCCCTGAGGAATTCAGGTTATTTAATAAGAATACTTTTGTAGCGTTCCAGATTTTTAAGGGCAATACCTGTTCCTCTAACTACCGCTCTCAATGGATCTTCAGCAATATAGACCGGCAAATCTGTCTTTTGTGATAACCTTCTGTCCAGTCCGCGAAGCATTGATCCACCCCCGGCCAGGTAAATACCCGTATTATAAATATCAGCCGCTAATTCCGGAGGAGTTTGCGACAAAGTCTCCATTACGGCATCTTCTACCCTCAAAATAGACTTGTCCAAAGCTTTGGCAATTTCTCTAAAGGAAATTGAAACCTGTTTTGGTTTTCCTGTAAGCAAATCCCGACCTTGCACAGACATATCATCTGGTGGAGATTGAAGGTCCTCGGTCGCAGACCCTATTGTTATTTTAATGTTCTCTGCGGTGCTTTCCCCAACGTAGAGGTTATGTTGTGTACGCATGTAGTATATGATGTCGTTGGTAAATACATCACCGGCTATTTTAACCGATTTATCACAAACAATACCTCCTAAAGCAATTACTGCTATTTCGGTTGTTCCACCACCTATATCTACAATCATATTACCCTTGGGTTGCATAATATCCAGGCCAATTCCAATTGCTGCGGCCATGGGTTCATGTATAAGATAAACTTCTTTACCATTTACCCGTTCTGCAGATTCTTTTACCGCACGCATTTCAACCTCTGTAATACCCGAAGGAATGCATATTACCATGCGCAAAGCAGGTGGAAACCATTTTTTCTTCAATGCGGGAATGTTCTTAATGAACATATTGATCATTTTTTCCGAAGCATCAAAATCTGCGATTACGCCATCCTTGAGAGGCCGGATGGTTTTGATGTTTTCATGGGTTTTTCCCTGCATCATATTAGCTTCCTTTCCCACAGCAATTATTTTGCCGGTTATTCTGTCTCTTGCAACAATAGACGGACTGTCCACAACCACCTTGTCTGCATGGATAATAAGGGTATTTGCAGTGCCGAGGTCTATAGCTATTTCTTCAGTTAAGAAATCAAAAAATCCCATTTGCGTTAGTTTGGTTTCGGTTTAAAGGGTGAATTTCATCGACAAAAGTAGTAAAATTAATGCTTAAAATGACGAGTCCCTGTCATTACCATTGACATTCCATTTTCGTTACAATAATCGATACTCAATTGATCCTTGATTGAGCCTCCTGGTTGTATAACGCTCTTTATCCCATTATTGTATGAAATCTCTACACAATCGGGAAATGGAAAAAATGCATCACTTGCCATTACAGCCCCTTCCAAATCAAAATTAAAGGATTTTGCTTTATGGATAGCCTGGTTTAAGGCATCTACCCTTGATGTCTGGCCCGTGCCACTGGCACACAACTGTTTGTTTTTAGCCAAAACTATCGTATTTGATTTTGTGTGCTTACAAAGTTTAGATGCAAAGATAAGGTCATCTAATTCCTCCCGGCTGGGAGTCCTGGTTGTTACATATTTTAAATCCTCCAGGGTATCTGTCTTAAAATCTTTGTCCTGAAGAAGAAATCCGTTTAAACATGTTCTCACCAGCATATCGGGCAGTGCTGTTTCTTTTTGAATTAATACAATTCTGTTTTTCTTGCCTTTTAAGATGCTTAAGGCCTCGTCATCATAAGCTGGTGCAATGACCACTTCACAGAATAAATTATGTATTTCCTGTGCTGTTGGAACATCAATTTTTACATTACTTATTAAGATGCCTCCAAAAGCAGATACCGGGTCTCCTGCCAGCGCATCAACATAGGCCCGGTGTATAGTGCTTCGTGTAGCTAATCCACATGCGTTGTTGTGTTTAAGAATGGCAAAAGTAGGGTCGTCATTTTTAAATTCATTCATGAGATTTATAGCGGCGTCTACATCCAATAAATTATTGTAGGAGAGTTCCTTGCCATGCAACTTGTTGAACATGGCCTCGAAATCTCCAAAATAGAATCCCTTTTGGTGTGGGTTTTCTCCGTATCGCAGAACCTTCGCCTTGGTTTCACTAATCTTTAAAGCGGGCTTTTTGTATTCCTTATTAAAGTAGTTGAAAATTGCAGTATCATAATGCGAGGAAACATTAAATGCTTTTGTGGCGAAATGCCTTCTGTCTTTCTCCGTGCTCTCCCCGCCCGATGTATTAATTAATTCCAGGAATTCACCGTAATCTTCCATGGAAGAAACACATAATACATCTTTATAATTTTTTGCGGCAGCTCTGATAAGGGATATTCCGCCAATATCAATCTTTTCGATAATTTCCTGTTCAGATGCACCTCCGGATACCGTTTTTTCGAAAGGGTAGAGGTCAACAATTATTACATCTAACTGAGGGATATCAAACTCTTGCAGTTGAGCTACATCCCCTTCGTTATCCTGCCGGTTTAAAATACCGCCAAAAACTTTTGGATGCAGTGTCTTTACTCTTCCACCCAAAATAGAAGGATAACTGGTAACTTCTTCAACAGGGATTACATCAATTCCCAATTCCCTGATAAATTTTTCGGTGCCACCTGTAGAGTAGATTGAAATTCCTAACTCGTCAAATTTCCTTACAATAGGTTCCAGGCCATCTTTGTGAAATACTGAAATTAAGGCCGAGTTAATTTTTTTTGTAGTGCTCATTTTGTAGTGCTTAAATAGAATAGCCAAAGGAAACAAATGTAATTTTTTTGGAGCTATTATTTAGAGAGTGTTATTAACAAAAGAGTTAAAGTTTTAAAGAATTTTCGCTACCTCCTTATTTATAAATTCTAAAAACCTTTCATCTTCCTGTGTAAATGGGTCAGGGGTATTGGAATCGATATCAATTTGACCAATATTCTCGCCATTTACAAAAAGGGGGACAACGATTTCTGCCTTTACGTTTATACTGCAGGCGATATAATTATCCTGTGCTTTAACATCGGGTACAACAAAGTTTTCATTGCTCAGGGCTACCTGACCGCAAATTCCTTTCCCGAAAGGAATAATAGTATGGTCTGTTGGAGCACCTGTATATGGCCCGAGTTTTAACTCTTCTTTGTTGCCATTTTTAAAGTAAAAACCCACCCAGTCGTAATATGGGACAGACTCCTGAAGAAGATCACATATTTGCTGAAGGCGCAGGGATACCTCAGCATTCGAATGTATTATGGAAACAATTTTCGGGTGTAATTCACTCAGCATATCTCTTTTTTTTGTAAAAGTATTCAAATTGGCAATTTTAATTGCGCGGATTAGTATAAATCTTACCTCTGTAAGAGTGCGAATTAGGGAAAATTATTTTTTAAACTTATGTTAATCAATGCAATAAAAGACAAAATTTAGTAGTTTTGTTATTCAGATGAAGGAAACTTTGCGTCAAATAGCATCATTTTGCATGGCTCTCATGGTCTTGTTCTCTACCCTCTCTTTTACGGTAGATATGCATTATTGTGGGGATCAGCTGGTTGATTACAGTTTTTTTGAGGCTGCAGATCGTTGTTCAATGGCAACAAGTCCTTCTGCATCACCGGGAGAGAATTCTATTATGCAAATGGAGATGGACTGCTGCACCGATTTAGAAATAGTAATGGAAGGCCGGGATGATCTGAAAATCTCGATCGATAATTTAACTTTCGAGCAACAGATCTTTGTCTCAACATTCTTTTACACCTATATAAACTTGTTTAAAGGAGTTGATAATAACATAAATTCCTTTAAGGAGTATTCCCCGCCCCCTCTGATCAGGGACATTCAGATTCTGGATCAGACCTTTCTCATTTGATTTTTAAACATTGAAATTAAGGCCCTACAGTTAAGACTGTACACCGGGCTTAATGTGTTGGTATAGATTTTACCAACTCTGGTTTCTAACTGTTTAATAATCAATTCATATGCTAAACAAGAGCATTAAATACCTGATAGATAATAAACTGATAGCTGTTCTGATGCTAGTCCTTTTTGTAGGATGGGGCATTGTGAACGCCCCTTTTAACTGGGAGGTTGGATTTTTACCCAGTAATCCCGTTGCGGTGGATGCTATTCCGGATATAGGTGAGAACCAACAGATCGTTTTTACCAAATGGCCCGGTCGTTCTCCCCAGGATATTGAAAACCAGATCTCCTATCCATTGACAACTTCTCTTTTGGGTATACCGGGAGTAAGAACAATACGAAGCTCCTCTATGTTTGGGTTTTCGAGCATCTACATCATTTTTGAAGAGGATGTGGAGTTCTATTGGAGCCGCAGCAGAATACTTGAAAAATTAAATTCGTTGCCCACTGATTTATTGCCGGATGGGGTAAATCCTGCATTGGGGCCTGATGCAACAGGTTTAGGTCAGATTTTTTGGTACACACTGGAAGGCAGGGATGATGAAGGGAACGTTACAGGTGGCTGGGATCTCCAGGAATTGAGGAGTATTCAGGATTACTACGTAAAATATGCCCTTTCCTCAGCAAGTGGTGTTTCCGAAGTAGCTTCTATAGGTGGTTTTGTGCAGGAATACCAGATTGATGTTAATCCCGAATTGATGAAACAATATGATATTAGCCTTCATCAAGTGGTCAATGCAGTTAAAAAGAGTAATCGTGATATTGGCGCGCAGACCCTGGAAATCAATCAGGCTGAATATTTGGTTAGAGGCCTTGGCTATGTGGAATCATTGGATGATATAAAAAACGCCGTAGTAACTTCGGAAGAATTCACCTCCATTCGCATAAAAGATGTAGCCAATGTATCATTGGGCCCTGCTGTTCGGCGCGGTATTCTCGATAAGGAAGGGGCGGAAGTTGTGGGTGGTGTTGTCGTGGCCAGATATGGAGCAAACCCACTTGAAGTCATCAACAATGTAAAGGAAAAAATCAGGGAGCTGAGTTCAGGACTTCCATCCAAACAGTTAAGTGACGGACGTATTTCCCAATTAACAGTTGTTCCTTTTTATGATCGTACAGAACTCATAGAAGAAACACTGGGAACTTTAAATGAAGCGCTAACCCTGGAAATACTGATTACTATTTTGGTAATTGTAATTATGGTATTCAACTTAAGGGCTTCTATTTTAATATCAGGTTTATTGCCGGTAGCCGTTTTGATGGTTTTTATTGCTATGAAACTTTTTGGAGTGGACGCCAATATAGTAGCGCTTTCCGGGATCGCTATCGCAATCGGAACAATGGTGGACGTGGGTGTTATTCTCTCTGAGAATATCATCCGACATCTGGACGAAGATGGAGAAAAGCTTCCTATAAATACAGTTGTCTATAATGCAACGGCAGAGGTTTCCGGAGCTATAGTTACGGCAGTCATGACCACCATTATCAGTTTTATTCCCGTATTTACAATGATAGGGGCCGAAGGAAAACTGTTCCGTCCTTTGGCATTTACGAAAACATTTGCCTTGACTGCGTCCATAATAATTGCTTTGTTCCTTATACCGCCATTTGCTGCTTTTCTCTTTAGAAAGAGAAGCAATAAAAAAACCTTAAGCTATATAATAAATGGAATTATTGCCTTTCTGGGAATTCTGGCAATAGGTTTTGGGTACTGGACAGGATTGGCTTTAGTTGCATTTGGGATAGCAGGACTTTTAAAGAACCCGGATCTGGGTTCGCGCTTTTTCAAAGGCTTCTCATTAACAGATAAAAGTTCAAATCTCATCAATATTGCGATTTCCGTTTTGGTTATCATTTTTCTTCTTGCGGAATATTGGAGGCCTTTAGGTTGGGATAGGAATATTTTCTGGAATTTACTCTTTGTAGCCCTTATCTGTTTTGGACTTTTGGCAGTTTTCAAAAGCTTTCGTAAATATTACACCAGTATTTTGAATTGGGCTCTTGGCAACAAAGTATTGTTCCTGTCTGTGCCGGCAGTGATGGTATTCTTTGGAGTACTCATCATGCAGAATACGGGCAAGGAGTTTATGCCCGCCCTGAACGAAGGTTCGTTTCTATTGATGCCGACTTCCCTTCCCCATGCCGGAGTGGAAGAAAACAAACGGGTATTGCAACAATTGGATATGGCGGTAGCCAGCATCCCGGAAATCGAAACTGTGGTAGGCAAGGCAGGGCGAACGGAATCAGCACTGGACCCAGCGCCTTTATCAATGTACGAAAATGTGATTCAGTACAAGCGGGAATACATGCTTAACGAAGCTGGTAAACGGCAACGGTTTAAGGTAAATGAAGACGGATTATTTGTATTAAAAGACGGTAATTTCACTTTAAACCCAAATACGGTGCTCAAAGAAAATATGGATACTTCCAAGGAAGCAGAGATCAAAGATTTCTCGGAAATAAGGCATAATGATTTGGTGGCAGATCCCAACGGGGAATATTACCGTAACTGGCGACCAGAAATTAATTCACCCGATGACATTTGGGAGGAAATTATCAGTGTAACACGTTTGCCGGGGGTTACTTCTGCTCCCAAGTTACAACCTATCGAAACCAGGTTGGTCATGCTCCAGACAGGAATGCGTGCGCCTATGGGTATCAAGGTCAAGGGTCAGGATTTAGGGGAAATAGAAGCCTTTGGCATCCAATTGGAAAATATTCTGAAAGATGTGAAAGGAGTTAAGGAAGAAGCCGTATTCGCTGATAGGATTATTGGTAAACCTTATTTGCTAATTGATATTGACAGAGAGGCTCTGGTTAGATACGGCATACAGGTAGAAGACGTTCAACAGGTTTTGGAAGTGGCAGTGGGTGGTATGATACTAACCCAGACAGTTGAGGGCAGGGAACGTTATGGGGTTAGGGTACGCTATCCAAGGGAGCTTAGGGAAAATCCAATGGACATAAAGAATATTTATGTTCCGGTGGCTAAAGGCAGCCCAGTTCCATTGAATGAATTGGTAAACATCCGATACGAAAAGGGGCCTCAGGTTATCAAAAGCGAGGATACTTTTTTGGTGGGATATGTCTTGTTCGATAAGTTAGATGGTTTTGCAGAAGTGAATGTGGTAGAGAATGCCCAGGAACTTATCCGTCAAAAAATTGATAGCGGTGAATTGCTGGTTCCAAAAGGCATCAACTTTAAGTTTACGGGGACCTATGAAAATCAGTTACGGGCCGAAAAAACTTTGTCTGTAGTTGTGCCATTGGCACTGCTTATCATCTTTTTAATACTCTATTTCCAGTTCCGTTCTGTAACAACTTCACTGATGGTTTTCTCCGGAATTGCCGTGGCTTTTGCAGGAGGGTTTTTAATGATATGGTTCTACGGACAGGATTGGTTTCTGAATTTTAATTTCTTTGGGGAAAATTTAAGGGATCTTTTTCAGATGCATACCATTAATCTCAGTGTAGCGGTTTGGGTAGGATTTATCGCCCTTTTTGGAATAGCTACAGATGATGGTGTTGTTATGGCCACTTACCTTACCCAGACTTTCGAGAGGAACAAACCTGACACAATTGAAGCTGTCAGGGCATCGGTTGTGGAAGCAGGAGAAAAACGGATACGTCCTTGTCTGATGACCACGGCAACTACCATTCTGGCCTTATTGCCCATACTGACATCTACTGGTCGGGGAAGCGATATTATGATTCCCATGGCAATACCCTCTTTCGGGGGCATGTTGTTTGCCCTTATTACCCTTTTGGTGGTGCCGGTATTGTATAGTTGGAAAAGCGAATGGCAACTTAAAAGAATTAATGCATGAAAAATACAATGACCATAATTGCCGGATTATTGATGGTTACAGCGGTAAAAGCTCAGACCCTGGAGTCTTATATTCTGGAGGCCGAAAACAACAATCCCGAAGTGCAGGCATTTGAATTGCGATACAATATCGCAAAGGAAAAGGTTGAAGAAGCGGATGCCTTTCCAAGGACTGAATTAAGTGCAGGGGTATTTGTTAGCGAGCCTGAAACAAGAACCGGTGCTCAAAAAGCACGTTTTTCAGTAAAACAAATGCTTCCCTGGTTTGGAACCATTACATTAAGAGACAACTATGCAAGTTCTCTGGCCGAAGTAGATTATTTGGATATTGTTATTACCAAAAGAAAATTACGTCTATCCGTATCACAATCTTATTATGAACTATATGCCATTAACGAAAAGCAAGTAGTGTTGGAGGAAAACATCCAGCTTCTGAAAACCTATGAAAAGCTGGCCTTAACCTCTGTTGAGGTTGGAGGTGCATCAGCAGTTGATGTTCTTCGACTCCAAATAAGACAGAATGAACTGATGGAAGACAAATTAATTCTGGAACAGGAATTTCAGGCAATCCAAACGAAGTTCAATAATCTTTTGAATAGGGATGAATATAGTTCTATCGCCGTAGTGGATGACCTGGCAATATACGAGCCCATTGAAGTAGGACTGAATCAACTGGAACTGCATCCGGAATTAGAAAAATATGACAGACTATATGAATCAGTGGCACATTCAGAAGTTTTGAATCAGAAGGATGGAAACCCCAACATTGGATTTGGACTGGACTATATACCTGTGGCGAAAAGACCGGGTCCGGATTTTAGCGATAATGGGAAAGATATTCTCATGCCTATGGTATCCCTGTCTATTCCCATTTTTAACAACAACTATAAATCGAGAACCGTGCAGAATGAACTTCGACAAGAGGAAATCAATTCTCAAAAGGCCAATCGAAGAAATCTATTGGAATCCATTTTGAGTGATGCACTTAATAAAAGGGAAGCCTCTTATATCAAACACCAAACACAACTAAGGAATTTGGAACAGGCAAAAGATGCAGAGGAAATCCTTATAAAAAACTATGAAACGGGGACTATAGATTTTAACGATGTACTTGATATACAGGAACTGCAATTGCGGTTCCAGTTGAAACTAATCGAGGCAGTAAAAGATAATTATGTTCAAACGGCAATAATCAACTACCTCACTAATCAATAGAAAATACAATTAACTGATTATCAATTTTAAATATAAATCTTAAAATAAGCAAAATGATGAAACGTAATGTAACACTAACGATCATGACAATCTTACTAATTGGTTTGGCTTCATGCGGGGATGCCAGGAAGAAGCAGAATAACGAAATAAGTACACCAGAAGAAATTGAAACTAAAAAGGCTGACACCCCTGAAATAGTTGACGCTTCCTTTTCCGATGAAATGACCGGAAAGGTATTCAATGCTTATCAGCAGATTCGTATTGCTTTGGTTAATTCTGATAACGAAGAAGTGAATCTGGCCGCCGGAAATCTCTACAAAAGTCTGACCGGAGAAGGTGATGCGATGAATTCCATGGTTATGGCCATGGCTGAAACCAATGACATTGAAAAACAAAGGGAGTTGTTTTCCCAAATGACAGCGGAGGTGGAAACATTGTTCAAAGAATCTATTTCTGAAGGTGCGATCTACAAGCAGTTTTGCCCAATGGCTTTTGAAGGAAAAGGCGGGTATTGGATTTCCGACGTTGAGGAAATCAGGAATCCGTATTATGGAGATAAAATGTTGAAATGTGGAAAAGTAACTGAAATAATTAATTAATATAATTTGAAACACACCTATCACATACACGGAATGACTTGTAACGGTTGCAAAACCCATGTGGAGGAAGCTCTCCAAAATGTGGAAGGTGTGACTGTAGTTGCGGTAGATTTAGAAAAAGCCGAGGCAGCAATTGAGATGGAAAATCACATTTCCATCGATAGATTACAAGGTGCTCTGGCAAGTTTTGGCGGACGGTATAGCATACACAACCAAGGAGAGCATCGGCATAGTAAAGAAACGAAAATGAGTACGCCCAAGGAAGAAGGCAACGGGCCATTTTATTGCCCTATGCATTGTGAAGGCAAAAAGACGTATGAGCATCCTGGTGATTGTCCGGTATGCGGCATGGACTTGGTGAGCGAACAAAACATTGCTTCTGTATCTTCAGTACAATACACCTGCCCCATGCACCCGGAAATCATCAGGGAAGGACCGGGGAGTTGTCCAATCTGTGGAATGGAACTCGTAATGATGCAACCAGAACTTTCCGTAGAGGAAAAGAATTATAAAAAGTTGCTAAAAAAGTTTTGGATATCACTGGCCTTCACATTTCCCATTTTTTTGATTGCAATGTCCGAAATGTTGTCCAATAATCCACTCTATGCCATAATGGATCAGGTAAACTGGAACTGGGTACAATTTGTACTTTCTATCCCTGTTGTTTTCTATACAACCCGGATCTTTTTTGAACGGGCCTATCGCTCCATAAAAACATGGAACCTTAATATGTTTACCCTAATTGGGATAGGTGCAGGTGTAGCCTGGCTGTTTAGCCTGTTTGGGATACTCTTTCCGGATTTTTTTCCTGCCCAATTCAAAACGGAATCGGGAAGCGTTCATGTCTATTTTGAAGCCGCTACGGTCATTCTTACCCTGGTCTTGTTAGGTCAGGTACTGGAGGCAAAGGCACACAGCAAAACAAATACTGCGGTAAAAGAATTGCTGAAGCTGGCTCCCAATAAGGCAGTAAGGGTTGTTAATGGTAAGGAAAGCGAAGTTCCCATAGACCTAATACAATTAGATGATATTCTAAGAGTAAAACCAGGCGAGAAAATTCCTGTGGATGGTATAATTACTGAAGGTGTAACGTCCATTGATGAATCTATGATCACGGGAGAACCCATTCCTGTGAGTAAAGGTCCCGGAGATGTGGTTAGCAGCGGAACTATTAATGGTAATCAGTCTTTTTTGATGAAGGCAAAAAAAGTTGGCTCGGATACCTTACTATCGCAAATTATCCAAATGGTCAACGATGCCAGTCGCAGCCGTGCACCAATTCAAAAGCTGGCGGACACGGTATCGGGCTATTTTGTTCCGATAGTCATAATTATAGCGGTCATCACTTTCATAGCCTGGGCTGTTTGGGGGCCGGAGCCAACTTATGTATATGCACTAATAAATGCGATTGCGGTATTGATAATTGCATGCCCTTGTGCGTTGGGTCTTGCTACACCCATGTCGGTCATGGTAGGTGTTGGTAAGGGCGCGCAGAACGGAGTACTCATAAAAAATGCCGAAGCCCTGGAAACCATGAACAAGGTAGATACCCTGATAGTAGATAAGACCGGAACTATTACCGAAGGAAAACCAACGGTTGAAAAAGTAGGTGCAGTTGGGGATGATTTTAATGAAAATGATGTTTTAAAATACATTGTATCGCTCAACAGCCAAAGCGAACATCCCTTAGCGGAAGCTACCCTGAAATATGCCAGAGAAAAAGGTGTGGAATCCCTCAAAGTCGATAGTTTCAATTCGGTAACAGGCAAAGGGGTTGAAGGAACTGTCAATGGAAAGAAAACCGCTTTGGGCAATACCAGGATGATGGAACAGACTAACGCTTCTTATTTGAAGGAAATGGAAAACGAATCCCGGATCTATCAAAAGCAGGGCAAAACAGTTTCTTACCTGTCTGTTGATCAAAAGATCGTTGGCTATATTGTTATTGGAGATAAAATTAAAGAGACCAGTGCTAAGGCAATCAAGGATTTGCAGGATAATGGTATTGCAGTTATTATGCTTACGGGTGACAACTATGAAACTGCACAGGCCGTGGCAGGCGAACTCGGTCTGATGGATTTTAAAGCGGAAATGCTTCCGGAAAATAAGCTACAGGAAGTAGAAAGACTACAAAAACAAGGGAAGCTTGTTGCCGTGGCAGGTGATGGCATCAATGATGCTCCGGCCCTGGCAAAAAGCGATGTTGGTATTGCTATGGGTACCGGAACAGATGTGGCTATTGAGAGTGCAGCCATTACTTTGGTAAAGGGAGATTTACATGGAATTGTAAGGGCAAGAAACCTAAGCAACAAGGTAATGGAGAACATAAAGCAGAACCTGTTTTTTGCTTTGGTGTACAATACCCTTGGTGTGCCAATTGCGGCAGGAGTTCTGTATCCCTTTTTTGGGATATTGCTATCTCCGATGATAGCTGCTGCAGCCATGAGCTTTAGTTCTGTTTCTGTAATTGCCAATTCGCTCAGATTGAGAAATGCGATGATAGGTTAAACATATGGTTCAAAGTAAAATAGTATAAAAACAGGGGAATCATATCCCAATCCGGGGTGGGGGTAGGCCCATAGGTTTAGCATATGTCGTGAACCATTATTAGAAAGACAAAAAAGTAAATTTTTGAATTATGAAAAAAAATATTCTTTATATCGGATTAGCAGTAATCGGGGGTTTGTTGGCCGGATACCTGATTTTTGGAAATAACTCAAATGAAAGTTCATCCGAAGAACATGACCATAGTAAGGAAATGACAGAAAGCCAGATGTGGACCTGTTCTATGGATCCGCAGGTTATGCAACCAGAACCTGGTTCATGTCCGATTTGTGGTATGGATTTGATCCCTGCAGAGGCCGAAACCAATGGTTTGGCAATAAATGAGTTTAAATTGACTAAGGATGCAATGGCCCTGGCCAATATTCGTACTACCAAAGTTGGTTTGGTTGCTTCGGGCGATAATGTCCTCAAACTTTCGGGAAAAATAAAGGAGAACGAAAAAGCTATGGAAACACAAGCTTCCTACTTTGCCGGACGGATAGAAAAGTTATTTGTTAATTTTGAAGGGGAGCAAGTCCGAAGCGGACAACAACTGGCTACAATCTATTCTCCTGAACTTGTTTCGGCCCAACAGGAATTGATTACGGCTGCCAGCCTGAAAGAATCCCAGCCAGATTTGTATCGGGCCGTCCGAAATAAGCTTAAACTGTGGAAATTATCTGAAGAGCAAATCCAGCAAATCGAGAATTCTGGCCAGGTTAGAGAAAACTTCCCTGTATATGCCAATGTCTCAGGAACGGTAACGGAAATCATGGTAAAAGCAGGAGACTATGTGGAACAAGGGTCACCCTTGTTTAAAATTGCAAATTTAAATACTGTATGGGCGGTTTTTGATGCCTACGAAAATCAGGTCTCTCTTTTAAAGGAAGGCCAAAAAATAGACATTGTAGCCAAGGCCTATCCCGACACCAAATTCGATGCCAAAATATCCTTTATAGATCCTGTATTGAATTCGGCAACAAGGACCATTGAGGTCAGGGCAGTTTTGCAAAATTCAAGAGGCCAGCTAAAACCGGGAATGTTTGTCTCTGGCGTAATTGGGCTTAGATCGAAAATGAAAAACGAGATGCTTGTTATTCCGGAAAGTGCTGTTCTTTGGACCGGGGAACGCTCAGTGGTTTATATCAAAACTGACCCCGAAAACCCAACTTTTACCATGCGCGAAATAACCCTTGGCGATCTAATTAATGATGGCTATGTTGTTTTGTCGGGTTTAGAAAAAGGGGAAGAAATCGTTACAAATGGCACCTTTACCGTAGATGCTGCGGCGCAACTCAAAGGAAAAAAATCCATGATGAACGAAAAAGCCGAACAAGTAATGACAGGACATGAGAGTCATAACTAGCCATTACCTATTTGATGCTCTCAATTAATTTGAGATATCCTGGCTTAGCTCAGAGTAAAAAAAATAGCACTAAAAATTGAAGCCCAGTCGTATAACCGGACCGGAAGTATCTACATCATACATAAACCGATCTTGTCCGCTCCCGCTTGTATAATCCAGGCTGATAATTCGATAGCCCCCCGTGACATGGAATAGCTTTGAGAATCGATAGCCTGCATAGGCCTGTATCTGCCAGGCAAAATCAGAGCCGATCCCAAAACCTCCTATTTCTCCCCGGAACTGGTATATGAATTTTTCACCTGCCCCATTCCTTATACGGGTAATGATCATGGGGTCGAACCATGTTTTGGTCAGACTCCTGCTTTGAGGTGTGGTACCACCCCCTATGGCATTTAGGTTTAGGTCGACGCCGGCATTAATTGAATTTAATATTCCTCCCAAACCAACTTCAAGCCATGGCGTGATTCTTCGCAACCCCATTATTTCCCATGCAAATTGTTTTGCAGAAATATCACCACTATCAATTAAAATCCCTGATTCTACTCCCCTCGAGAGATTCATATAAATAAAGTCCGAGCCCACAGCCCAGGTGTCGTTGGAGGCTTCCAGATTGAGCATAAACCCCATTTTCAGATTCCCAAAAATATCATTGGTGTTTGCATCTATCGGAGCATCTGGTAAAACACCCAGCCCCACGGAACCTTTCATGTTGGGAAACAGCATATAGGGCTCAATTAAAAATGACCATTGGTCTTTGCCTGCGGCTGAAGTTTCATCTTTCTGTGCACGTAGATCTGTGGAAAACAGGGAGAGTAATATGCCCGCAAAAAGAAATATAGGTAAAAGGTAACATTGATTTGTTCTCATGGTCGTTAGTTGTCAGATTAGTTCTCCTCTGGTAGTTTCATAAGGGTCCTTTCCACTTTGTATGTCCATGGTATTCCGGAATTTTTCCATCCATTTTTTAGTCGTTGGCCTTTGTAGAGGCTATCGGTATCTGATACAGCATCACCCTCAAAACCATCGGTAATGTTGTAAACATTCTTATACCCTGCATCAGCTAATTGATTTACCGCCCAGGCACTTCTTCCGCCGGAGCGGCACATAACATAAATAGTATCGGTTGATTTAAAAACTTCTTTGATCTGTTTAAGAAAAGCCGCACTAGGCTTTATTGAAAAATGTTGTTTCTCGGCATCCCAGTCGTGGGTTTGAATAAAAACAGGGATGTTCCAGGCCATTGGCGCATGCCCTATGTAAATGTATTCCTCAGGGGTGCGTACATCCAGTATGTTGATTTCATCGGGTGCTTGTTGCCATTTCTCATACGCTTCTTTGGCAGTTGCGTAGAGTCCCAGGGTTGTTTGCTTTTCTACTGGAAGCCCGGGGCTTTTGTCCTGCCCGGCAGTTGGTTGTGTTACGATAATGCTCATGGTGATAATCAATATTAATATGTTGGACTTTTTAGTAGCTACGGATGTATCATATCCATTCATAGGGGTCTTATTTTTGACGGGCGTGTCCCTGACCTTTTCTTTTGATAATCCGCCAGGACCTCCCGGACTTAGATTAGGTATCTTATTCATTTTCTGTGTTATCATAATAGTGAGTTTTTAAAAATTAGTTTGCCAGATCCACCTTTTTAAATGCCAACCAATTCCTTCAACTGATTATAAATGATCAGTAAGCCCAGGGCTACCTGTACAATCCCCAGAACAGCACCCAGTATGGGGAGCACTACACTCAAGTATTTAAAAATGCGTTTGGTCACGAGCATAGTGACCAGGTTTAATAACATGATCCCAACAATTATGGCAGCAATGATCAACTGACTCCTGGAATCCGAAAACATGCTAAGAAATACGATGATGGTCGCGATTCCATAGGGTGTAACGATGGTCGGGAAGGCCAGGGGGTTCATCGCCATCTTTAACGAAGGAGTAATTTGATTCGCTTCAGGGGTTTCATGAGGTGTAAATTGTTTAATGATTTCGAGAAGAGCCACCAAGAAAATTACAATCCCGCCAGCCAGGGCCAGGATAGGGATAGGGATCCCGTATTTGCTTAAAATGGTTTCCCCTAATGAGCCTGCCAGCAGGAGCGCTATAGATGCGTAGAGGATGGAGCGGAAAGCTATTTTTTTAGTTAAAGAAGGATCAGCTCCCACCGTAATCTTTGCGAAAGGGGCTATTATCTTAAAAGGCCCTAGCATCAAAAAGAGAAATGTTATTATTTGGGCATATGGAGTCATAATAATGTATTTTGGCTATAATATTTCTGAGTCTGTTATTATTTCGGATTTCACTTTATTTTTAGATTGACAGTGTAACACCCATTCATTGTAATACCGAGATTCGTAAAACCACTCCAAAAAAAAGAAGAACCCCAAAAATCATGAGTATTATGGACATAATAAGGGAATACCTGGTTTGAATGAATACATAGTTTTTCCTTAACTTTCTTATGGTCACTTCATTTTCCATGATTCCCATTAGTAAAGAAATAACACCCAACCCAATCAAAAAAAGTCCAATTATCTTGGGGCTTGAAGCAGAATGAGAAATCACACCAGATCCAAGAAATTGCTCTCTTGAATAATCCAGGAATTTATAAATAGTAAATCCAAAACTTATCAAAGCAAGCCCAGTACGAATCCAAGCCATCAAAGATCGGTCGGCTGCCATAATAGTTCGGGTTACAGCCAGGTCAGTTTTGGGCTCTAAAGCTTCACGAGTATCAACTTCTGATTTTACTTTATTGTTTTTCATAATGGCAAATGCAACTTATAATCTGGTTTTTTAACATTTACTAGTATGGATTTAAATTGAAAAACGAATAAAAATATTAAGAAAACAAAGTGAGCCTTGGCAGTGCTATGGCATCATTGCAGTGCCAAGGCATCATTAATATTCTTTTATCTTTTAAAACTAACCAACTCTACCTCTGCCTGATAAAGGATCAGCTGCTTTTGGAAGTTTTGAAGTAGTTCTTTTCTTCCATTCTTCTTCCAACAATTCTCTTGCTGCCTGTTCCAAGAATTCAGGCGCTGCCCATTCGTTTACATCAAAATCGTTTTTAATGTAACCATGGCTATGCATAAAGTCCTTTCCTATAGCAACAGATACTAAATTCTGTGGCGACAAGTTTGGAACCAGGTCAACACGTCTAATTCCTTCATATGTGTCTTCAACGTCCCTGTAGAAAGTCTGTTTGTCCAAAATGGCTGCTGCTGCCTGTTTATGCTCATTAGCCCAGCGGCCTACTTTAATCATACCTTTCAGGAATGTGACCACTAATTCCGGGTGCTGTTCAGCCATCTCAGCGGTACAGGTAATAGCAGCAGGCACATTGGCAATCTGCAATGTCCAGTCCGGATAATGGGAGAGATCCTCTATAGACTTAAATTTACCTGTTGTTTCAGAGAGTACACTGAGCACTTTACTTTGACTGTACATGGCATCAATTACGCCATTTTCCAAAGCTGTTTCCAGCGGACGGAATGCAAGGTCATGTTTGTGGTCTCGTTTTAACCAAAGTTCTGACGGATTTTCCATAGGTGGGCCCATCATTTCAGGTACGTCGTACCAGTCATCCGGATACGGAAATTCTACTATTTCTACATCATCCCGGGTCATGCCATTCATGCGCAACATTAATTCAATACCTTGTTCTTCCTGTATACCCCACCAGTCAGTCTTTATTTTATTCTGACTTCTTGAAAGACCAATCTTCTTACCTTTAAGATCAGCCATCCTATAAATATCATCTCTTGAACGCACCATCATAACGCCACCTTCATATACCTGAGTTACCCCAAGCAGTTTTGTTCTTCTAATATCGGCATGAACATGAACAGGAGGAAATAAACCTCCAAAACGGATTAAGTTATCCATATTGTGTATATAGTGTGGGTACCAATTGTTCTCTTGACGAGCCCGCAAATATTGATAATTCACACCTATTTTTTTAAACTCGCCTTTAGTCCATCCCAATTCCTGATCCACATTGCTGGCGGATACCAGTGGACAATTTGTATAATACACTTCGGTCCAATCTAATGGTACGGTCTCGAGTTTTCCTAATTTTTTTGCTTCAGCCAGGATTTCATCCATGTTTGGAGCGGATCTTTTAACTTGATTTTCCATAACTTTAATATTTATATTATTCTACTTGGCGAGAAATAGGTAATCTAATTCTCGTCTTTTTCTTCCTTTTCAGCAGTCAAATAAGATCTATAATCCATTTTGTTTTCTTCATTCATGAAGAATCAGGTTCCTTTTCCTTTTAATGTAATTTTTCGCAATCCTGGAGTTTTCCCCGCTAACTTTGTAAGTACAAGAAGGTCCAGTACTGTTTTTTTTGTATAATGCACTAAGGATTTCTATAGAACATTGTATATAAATATACGACAGATAGACACGAATTAAAATACCTATTAATAGGTATTTTTAATGAATTCCGGAAAGGGTAAATATTTTATTTAAACTTGAAAATCAATAAGTTATAAGTAAAAATTAGTTAGTTTGATCGTCGATAAATTTTCGTAAAATACATTTTGAGTTAAATTCGAATCTGAGTTCTGAGCCCTCCTATAAATGCATTTTTAAAACGTTCTCTAAACGGATTGATATATTGCATATCCACCCCTATGTAAAGCCAGGGGGTAATAGAATACGAATAGAATATTTCCATACCGGATTCATCTTCTATGGACACCAGAGGGTTAAAGGAATCCTCGAGGACATCACTGAGGTTGTAGTAGAAATAACCTATACCAAAAGAATCCTGATGACGTCCAAAAAACAATGGGTTCCCTCCGATTCCTGCTACCAGGGACGCCCGAACATAATTGGGATTTCCATCGGCGATTCCAGTCTTAAAAGAAATCCCCCAGGCTGCGCTGGGATATCGGGTGCTTTCTTGCAGATTATGTTTAAATTGCACATTGATGTTAAAGGCTCCCGTTTCGGTAGATGTATTAATGATACCATTACCAAGGGTGGAGTAATCCGTTCCCTCTGCTGTACTATAGAAACCTGTGATACCGTAAGAGGTGTGGCGACCAGCCAGTTTAGCAACCCTTGTGGCATTTACCCCGAAAGTTACGCCATCTTTGAACAGGTCCCCCGGGAAATAATCGTTGGTACGGTCATTCGGGTCAAATACGACAGCAGTTAAGGTTACTGGCTCCAGATTTATGGAGGCTAACCCCCCCATAAAAACTACAGGAATCAATCCGCTGGGTGGTGCTACAAGGACGATATTCATAAACCGGTCTACCCCCCAACCCCCGTAGAAAGGATCTGTCGCATAGATATCAATGGGATTAAATTTGCCTAGTTTAATTAAGTGTCCATTTCCTATTTTCTGCGTATATGTAACTGTTGTAGCTATCAACTCTTCCGGGGAATCTGAAGGTAGAAAAAGCGCCGTATTTACTGCGAAGACGGTGCCACCCAGATTGGCTTGTGCCTGACCATGTCTGTATTCCAGGTGAAAGTTGAAACCCCCTCCTTTCCAAAGCCCCATCTTATCTGTTTCAAAATTTATAAGTGCATTCACTTTGCCACCATAATCAAAGCTTTTGTCGCCGGTGCCTTCTATTAAACCCTGATAGGTAGCGCTGTACCTCAGGTCAAAACTAACACCCCTGTCTTCAAGGAAGGAACGTGCCCCCCACCAATTACCGGTCAGATATTCTTGATTAAAAAAACCTTCACTTCCTGCGGTTCCTGAAGTATCAACTTGTATTGCTGAAGATTTAGTTGCGCCGCTCTGGACGGAACCGAGTTGTCCAAATATCAGCGTTGGGTACAGCAGCCCCCATAGAAACGCAGTGCAGAATAACAACTTCCTTGCAATAGCGCTCCTTTTTTGTTTCATTTGTTTCATTTTAAAGGATTGACAAATAAAGGGTTATTCCACACGTCCTTGCTTTTGCTGAATTTTAAGGTGATGTAAATCGATCTCATAAAAAACTACTTCTTCGTGTAATTTATACTTTCGGTAAACATTTCAATGGCGTTGTCCTCCTGCTGCATAAGCGATTTCAATTTTTTGGCCGTACGAAACCTCCTGGCTTCAATTTCCACAAGACCTTTCTTAAAACTATTTATCGAATATTTGAAATTGTCCTGATCTGTAATTTCGCATAAAACAATGTGATTGGTTATATCATCACTTTCCTGTTTACACTCATTACAATAACCGTAGATTACAGTTACACCATTTATGATTTCTTGTGATACCCATTGTGTCTCACCATAGCCGCCAAATTCATTAAACCATGTCATGCACCACCTCTTAACGTCTTGACGCCATCCAGCGATACACACTTTATTGGTGTCGTCATAAAAACCAATACCCTGAGGAGTTTTTAACCCTTCTTCTGTCCCGATCGAAGAATATTTTTCAAATGCAACGGGCCAGTTAAACAGTATTTCACGTTGAAACTCGCCGTTCTTTGTTATTTTACCAAGCCAGCTCCCACCAAAATAATTACGAAATAACTTTGCAGTTAATTCTGCCATTTCGTTCGGTTTAAAGGAAATAAATTGTATTCTAAATTATGGCATATTTGGACGGTAGACAATACTCATTAATGAGTATTTTTCTTACCTTGTAGGTATTGAACTGTTATCCGGAATCGACAATGCTCAAGACACCTTATGACTATAATATTTATCATGATTTTATTGAGTCGTATTTACCTTCGGGGTTTCTGAATATTGACTCCAATGATCCGATCATGCGTAAATTGGAAAGTTTGATGGAGATAAATGATCAAATGCTTATAGTAATGGATCTTACACAAACAAAGATTATTTATACAAGTAAGCGAAGTATTGAAATGGTTGGTATTAAGCCCGCTGAGAATGACCCTTTAAAAATGATGAGTAAAGTACATCCTGAAGATCTTCACAGGTTTGGTTTAGGGAGGTCGAAATTATTGGATCTGGATAAAGATCTTTTCATTGCCAAAAAGGGAGCAGCATTATTATCTACCAATATAAGAATGTTAAAACCGGATCAGGAATATGCCGACCTCCTTTTCCAATGTTATATGTTCTATAGTCCAATACCCCATAAATCTGTTTATTATCTTCAGGTAAATACAAATATTGATTGGTTTAAAATGCATAGAGATACTTTTCATTATTATGTTGGCGATGATGTTTCTTTGTTTGCCTATCCTAATGATGAACTATTGAATATGTGTCATCATTTAACTCCTCGGGAGTTTGAAATTATTAAATTGGTATCATCAGGTCTAACTAGTGAAGAAATAGCTGACAAAATATTTTTAAGTGTACATACCGTGAACACTCATCGCAGAAATATTCTGGAGAAGACAGGTAAAGGGCATATATCTGATGTTATTTTTAGCCTCAAGGATCAGGGGCTTCTTTAAAAATTATAAGGAGAAGCTTTCGGATTTTTATAACAATTAAAGCGTATCCATAAAAAAACCGCTCTTAAAAAGAACGGTTTTTAAATTTAAATTATTCAGAACCTTACATCATACCAGGCATTCCTCCGCCACCCATTGGTGGTCCTCCCTGAGCAGGATTTTCCTCCTTGATGTCGGTTAATGCACATTCGGTTGTCAGGATCATTCCTGCAACTGATGCCGCATTCTCTAACGCTATTCTTGTAACTTTTGCTGGATCAATGATTCCGGCTTCAAGCATGTTGACATACTTCTCAGATTTGGCATCATAGCCAAAATCGCCTTTGCCATCATGAACTTTTGCAACAACCACAGAGCCTTCACCACCGGCATTGGATACAATAGTTCTCAATGGAGCTTCGATAGCCCTCGTAACTATTTGCAAGCCCGTTTCTTCATCCGCATTTTCTACTGAAACTTTGGTAAGAGCCGACTTGGCTCGGATAAATGCAACACCACCTCCGGCAACAATACCTTCTTCTACAGCCGCTCTTGTGGCATGAAGTGCATCATCTACGCGGTCTTTCTTTTCCTTCATCTCTACTTCAGATGCTGCACCAACATAGAGCACCGCTACACCTCCGGCCAATTTAGCCAAACGTTCCTGAAGTTTTTCTTTGTCATAATCTGAGGTAGTGGTCTCTATCTGAGATTTAATTTGATTAACTCTGGTCTTTATGTTTTTGGCGGCTCCGGATCCATTGACAATAGTTGTATTATCCTTGTCTATGGTCACTTTCTCACAGCTTCCCAACATATCCAGTGTTGTATTTTCAAGAGAGAATCCTCTTTCTTCTGAAATTACCGTACCACCAGTCAAAATAGCGATATCTTCCAGCATGGCTTTTCTTCGATCTCCAAATCCAGGAGCTTTTACGGCAGCTATCTTTAAGGAACCTCTTAATTTGTTAACTACTAAAGTTGCCAATGCTTCTCCATCCACATCTTCAGAAATAATTAATAGTGGTTTCCCGGATTGCGCTACCGGCTCGAGAACTGGTAACAGATCTTTCATTGTCGAGATCTTTTTGTCGAACAACAAAATATACGGGTTTTCAAGATTTGCGATCATCTTGTCTGAATCTGTCACAAAATAAGGAGATAAGTATCCTCTGTCAAATTGCATTCCTTCAACAACATCTACATAAGTATCTGTTCCTTTGGCTTCTTCAACGGTTATTACTCCTTCCTTACCAACTTTTCCAAAAGCCTGGGCAATAAGTTCTCCTATGTTTTCATCATTATTTGATGAAATAGTGGCTACCTGTTTAATTTTTTCAGAAGAATCACCTACTTTTTTAGCCTGCTTGGCCAGGTTAATTACAATTGCCTCAACTGCCTTATCAATACCTCTCTTAAGATCCATAGGATTAGCACCCGCAGCAACATTTTTAAGTCCTTCCTTAACAATAGCCTGTGCTAAAACCGTAGCTGTTGTAGTTCCGTCACCTGCAAGATCATTGGTTTTAGAAGCAACTTCTTTTACCATTTGTGCCCCCATATCTTCAAGAGGATCTGCCAATTCTATTTCCTTCGCAACGGTAACACCATCTTTAGTTACAGCAGGAGCCCCAAACGATTTACTAATTATTACGTTTCTTCCTTTAGGACCTAATGTTACTTTCACTGCATTAGCGAGGGCATCAACGCCTCTGCGCAGACCATCGCGTGCTTCAATATCAAATTTTATATCTTTTGCCATTTTCTATTCGTAGTTTTTGGTTATTAAATAATTGCTAAAATGTCGCTTTCACGCATCATAAGATAATCGGAGCCTTCAAGCTTTAGCTCTGTGCCCGCATATTTTCCATAAAGTACTTTATCGCCGACTTTAACTGTAACTTTCTCATCTTTTGTACCCGGGCCAACTGCCACGACTTTTCCTTGTTGAGGTTTTTCCTTGGCAGTATCCGGGATATATATCCCCGATGCCGTCTTTGTCTCTGCTGCCATAGGCTCTATAAGGACCCTGTCTGCAAGTGGTTTAATGTTTACTTTAGCCATATTATTTAGTTTTTAGTTTATAAATTTCTCCTTTTAATAGGCAGAAATTATGCCATTGCTCAAAACTGACATAATTTTAAAATAAAAATGCCAGCTTGTCATTTTTGCTGGCATTAGGATATGTCATTTCTGAACACTATTGAATTGTATCGGAAGAATTACCGCCCTCAGATCCCGGAACTTGTTCAGGAACTTCCTCAGGTACAGTTTCGGGAACTGTACTTTCAATATCATCACCTTGAAGTAATTTGGACTCGGCTTCTGCAAAATTACCTTTCAGAGCAACATTAGATAATAGAATAAGAACTATCAACAGGGTCGCTAAAGTCCAGGTACTTTTATCCAGGAAATCTCCGGTCTTTTTTACACCCCCAACAATTTGGGTACCCCCACCGCCAAAAGAAGAAGATAATCCACCTCCCTTTGGGTTTTGTACCATGATAACCAATATCAGGAGTAAACATACTACTAAGATAAGGACCAAAAAGATTGAAAATGTGCTCATTTATTTTTTATTTTCTCGCTGTAACTTTCCTACTGCTTTTATTCGGTTTGCAAAGAAACTACTTTTTTCTGGATATTTCAAACTTAAAATCTTGTATGCCTGGATGGCTTTTTTATACTTTTTTTGCTCCAGATATACTTTTGCCAATGTTTCCGTCATCAACTCATTTTTATCAAGTTTGGTAGACTCTTTAATGTTGACGCTTGAAGCCAGATTTTCCTTTGGTACGAGCTTGGGATTGTTTTCTATGAACTTGTCTATTATCTCAAATTTTTTCTTTTTCAGGATGTCTTCCTCCAATGGAAAATGAATATCCTTCATTTCCGTTTCCCTGAACTCTTCCTTCTTCCTTTTTATAGATTTAAATGAAGTAAGCTGCAGCCACTCCCCAAAAGAATGCTTTTCCCGTTTTGTAAAAGACAGGGGTTTCCCTATCTCTAATTCTTCTTCTGCCTTTTTTTTGGCCGCTATGACTTTATCTACTTTGGGATCTTTTGAAGTAAAAAGCTGGGGATCAAGAATTTTATCTGCATCCCTGGTGCTCTGAGGTAAAGGATGGTCCTGAGAGTCATCTATAAGATGGGTATCTGTATCCGGATTTGGTTCAACTTCTTCAGAGATGATCTCCTTGTCTGACAAGGGTAATGATTTGCCCGAAATTGTATCTGCAATTGAATTTTGAAGAAATACGTCAGAGGTAATGAAGTCAAAAAGAATGTCCCTGTCTGCCGTATAAGCCGCTGTAACCTTCAGGGCGTTATTATACTTAAAACTATTTAGATTTTTGAGTCCTTTTAAATGAAGTGCACGGGCGGCCTGGAAATACGGATATTCCTTAAGGATATCTTCCAGTTGATTTGTCTGGACAGGTTCTAAAACCTTATCCGGATTCTGTAATAAGAATGTAAAATCTGCTACGTTCATTTGAATTAACTCGTAATCATCGTTTTGAAGTTTTACAAAAAACAAAACAACTCATGCCATGCATATTTCAATTTTTACCAGTCTGCCAAAGATTCATTAAATATATCCTGGGTTATCCTTTCAAAAATAGCTCCCAGCGCTTCATCCCTAACCGATGAGAATTGCGTATTGGCATCGTAATCATAAAAGAAGGAAAATCGCTGTTCAAAATCTACATCTTCCTTCGTTCTGTTAAAAAAACGGACGTTTACGCCCATGGTTAACCTATTCTGAGCTGCCCGCTGCTGTGCAGTTGCTGTCATCGGAGATATCCTAAATTCTACAATCTCTCCTTCATATATCAAATCGGCATCAGAACTTCTTAAATCTAGGCTTGTTTGGTTAAGGATCAGATCCTGTAAGGCCAAAGTAAAATCTCTATCCAAACCGGGATCAAAAGTAGATCCGGGGTTTTGCGTAGCATAATTCTGAAAATAATTTACCTGAAACGAGGTTGCCGTACCTACATCGCCACCGGTAAAGTTATATGCCCCGCAACCAAGCGTAAGAAACACCAGGGAGATGCTCAGGATATTTTTAAATATTTTTTTCAAAAGATAAAGTTCAAAGAGTTGACTAATTAACTAAATATATGGTTATAAATCGTATTGTTTGATTTTTCTGTAAAGCGTTCTTTCTGAAATCCCTAATTCTGCAGCAGCTGCCTTTCGTTTTCCTCTGTTTCTATCCAGGGATTTCCGTATTAGTTCAATTTCCTTTTCCTGTAAAGAAAGTGTTTCTTCTTCTTCAATTTCCTCCGCAAAATGGTATTTGTCTTCCTTCACTACTTCGGGGCTCGATTCTATTCTGGCCTCAGGAAGTGGCAAAGCTTTCATGGCCCGGGTCTTTTCTTCTTTAATATCCTCAACATCCTCAATATCCTCACCGTTAGTGCCATATATTTTTCGTATCAAATTTTCATTTTCCTCCTGTACCTTCGAGGAATCATTGTTCTGCAACATTTTCAAGGTAAGTTTTTTCAGATCGTTCAAATCTGCTTTCATATCAAACAACACCTTGTAAAGTATCTCTCTTTCATTGCTGAAGTCATTTTCCTTTTTCCCTCGTGCAATTACGGCCGGAAGATTAGAATCGTTTGCATGCGGCAAATAACCATTCAATGTTGCCAAACTTATATTTCTTTCTGATTCCAGCACAGAGATTTGTTCGGCAACATTTCTTAATTGCCTGATATTTCCGGGCCATCTGTATTTTGTAAGTAATTGTATGGCGTCATCCTGAAGCCTTATTGTGGGCATTTTATATTTCTGACCAAAATCAGAGGCAAATTTTCTGAATAACAAATGGATATCCTCACTTCGCTCTCTTAAAGGGGGAATATGAATTTCTACTGTACTTAGCCTGTAGAATAAATCTTCCCTGAATTTACCTCCTTTGATGGCTTCTGTCATATCCATATTAGTGGCGGCCACAATACGAACATTTGTTTTTTGAACCTGGGAAGATCCCACTTTCATGAACTCTCCGTTTTCCAGAATTCTGAGCAGTCGTACTTGTGTTGTAAGCGGAAGTTCGGCTACTTCATCCAAAAATATAGTGCCGCCATCGGCAACTTCAAAATAACCTCTTCTGGTTTGCGTTGCACCGGTAAAAGCTCCTTTTTCATGGCCAAATAGTTCACTATCTATTGTGCCTTCCGGGATGGCACCGCAATTTACAGCTATATATTTTGCGTGTTTTCTATGAGATAAAGAGTGAATAATTTTTGGCACCGCCTCTTTACCAACCCCGCTTTCACCGGTAACCAAAACAGAAATGTCTGTAGGAGCAACCTGTATGGCCTTTTCCAGTGCACGATTAAGCTTTGGATCATTGCCAATAATCTCAAAACGTTGTTTTATTGCCTGTACGCTTTCCATACTTAATTATTTTCAGAATAGCCAACCGCCTTGCCCATTAAAGTAGCTGAGGTACAATCTTCTATTCGCACCATTACAAATTCTCCTACAGCATAGTTCTCTTTGGGAAAAACCACTACCGTATTTTGAGAATTTCGTCCCATCCATTGTAATTCAGATTTTTTTGATGTTCCTTCAATGAGGACTTCTTCAATCTTGCCTAAATGTTCTTTTGTTCTCTGTAAACTATGCTTTAATTGCAAATCAATGACCTCACTTAACCTTCTTTTCTTTGCTTCCTCCGGGATATTATCCATGAGTTTTCTTGCTGCCAAAGTACCCGGTCGTTCAGAATAGGCAAACATAAACCCAAAGTCATATTTAACGTATTCCATTAAAGACAAAGTATCCTGGTGGTCTTCCTCCGTTTCGGTTGGAAAACCCGTAATTATATCCTGACTTATAGCGCAGTCCGGGATAATCTTTCTGATGTTATTTATTAATTCAAAATATTCTTCCCTGGTATGTAATCTGTTCATGGCCTTTAATATTCTGTCGCTGCCACTCTGAACAGGCAGGTGGATATAATTACAGATATTTTTGAACCTGGCCATAGTTTCAATAACATCAAGAGTCATATCCTGAGGGTTTGAGGTAGAAAAACGAATCCTCATCCTGGGTTGGGCTTCGGCAACTAAAGCCAATAAATTGGAAAAATTTACAGCCGTGGCTTTCTGTATAGCTGAGGCTGCATCGAAATCTTTTTTAAGCCCCCCGCCATACCACAAATAACTATCAACGTTCTGTCCTAACAGGGTTACCTCCCTATATCCCTTTTCCCAGAGTTCATTCACTTCATGCACAATCGACTGCGGATCCCTGCTTCGTTCCCGACCCCTGGTAAATGGTACTACACAAAAAGTGCACATATTATCGCAGCCACGGGTTATGGAAACAAAAGCGGTTACCCCGTTTGAATTTAATCGCACAGGTGCTACATCTCCGTAGGTCTCATCTTTGGAAAGTATTACATTGACTGCATTCCTTCCCTCATCTATTTCACGGATTAGGTTAGGCAGGTCCTTATAGGCATCAGGGCCAACCACCATATCCACAATGCGTTCCTCTTCCAATAATTTACTCTTCAGCCTTTCTGCCATACATCCCAAAACCCCTACTCTGATGTGGGGCCTGGTCTTCTTAACTGCATTGAACTTTTCCAGCCTTTTTCTGACTGTCTGCTCTGCTTTTTCCCGAATGGAACATGTGTTTACCAAAACAAGATCGGCCTCTTCCAAAGAGTTCGTGGTATTAAATCCTTCTTGCGCCAGGATGGAAGCAACTATTTCACTGTCTGAAAAATTCATCTGACAACCGTAACTTTCTATATATAAATTACGGGTGTTTTTCTGGTCTTTTTCCAGTGTAAGTGCAGTGCCCTGATTTTTTTCTTCAATAATTTTCTCCATGCTATGGTCTCTTCCAGAGGTATCTCAAACAGTCTGCAAAGATAACACATTCTGCATACTAGTGACAAATTGACAGTTAATTATTTGTCAATGTTTATAGCACCATAAAACATCTGTTTATCTGAATTAGAATTAAATTCAGATAGCTTGAAGGCGGAATAACAGTTAAGTGATACTCTAAATAAGTATTAATTGGTAGAAATCATTTTAATCTGTCTATCTAATACCTGACTATTAATTTTATTTATATAAGCCTCAAACAAACTGTTTAAGCTGTTAATCTCTATATCCAATTCCTTTTTAATATCCTCGAAAAAAGCAAGTGCCTGATCCGTTGGAGGGTAATCCCCTCTTTGAGAATCTGACATCAGAAAAGCCATGCGGTTGTTTATTCTTATGCCATAATTTAATGGATCCTGCCTGCTTTGGTTTTTTGTCATGTGAATCCTGTTTTCAACCTGGTTTAACCTGGCTTCAAATTCGTCTAAAAGTTTTTTGAACTCCTCATCGGTTGTAACTTTTTTCTTTAAGTAATCCATATCCTTTTTTACAGAGCGGATATCAATAATTGCCTGGTTGGCTCTGCTGACCTGGTCTCTTACTTTTATGAGGAAATCAAATTGATTTTTAAAATCGGCCTCTGTGTTTGGGAGCCTTGGATCTTTTACAATTGTAAATTCCTTTTCAGACGCTATCCCATTATAGGTAAGTCTTACCTTATAAGTGCCCGGCACTGCTTTTGGGCCTGTATTCGGAGAAGAGTACAAAACCATTCCTTCAAAGGTTTTGAAGCCCGGATACCTTAAATCCCAGATAAAGCGATTGCCTCCTGTTACAACTGTTAGTGGTTTTGTTGCTGACGGATCCTGTTTGTCCGCTTTGGAGGTTGTGTTATACTTTTGAATTAATGCGCCTTTAGCATCCAAAATTTCAAGGGCAATGGTATCTGTTTCTTTTCTGTCTTTTATATAGTAATTTATAATGGCGCCATCAGGATGGTTTTCACCTACCAACTTCAGGTTGGGTTTGCTCCTGCTGGAGGACTGTTGCGTTCTGTAAGTAATATCAGGCTTATAAAGATAAAAATCACTTTTAGCCATTTCTTCGGTGAGCTGATGTAAGGGGGTCAGATCATCAATCATCCAAAAACTTCTTCCATGTGTGGCAGCAATAAGATCGTTATCCCGAACCGCTAAATCTCTTATTGAGGTCACCGGAAGATTAAGGTTAAATGAAGACCAATGCTGTCCATCATCAAATGAAATGTACATTCCCCATTCGGTACCTGCATATAATAAGCCTTCCCTAACTTTGTCAGACCTGATAGCTCTTGTATAATGATTGTTCTTTATCCCATTGGTAATAAGTGTCCAACTCTCTCCATAATTAATGGTCTTATAAAGGTAAGGGGTATAGTCGCCAAACTTATAGGACGTCGCAGCCAAATAGGCAACACCTTCTTTGAAGGGACTTGGTTCTATACAATTAATCATATTTAATTTAGGTGATAGTTGAGATGGGGGGGTTATATTCTTCCATGTTTTCCCGTCATCTTTGGTAATATGTACCAGGCCGTCATCGCTCCCTATATAAATAACCCCTTTCTCTAAGGATGATTCTGCGATCGCAAAAATATTAGAATAAAACTCTGCCCCGGTATTATCTTGTGTAATGGGTCCTCCGGAGGATTTTATAGTCTCCGGCAGACCCCTGGTCAAATCTGGAGAGATTATCTCCCAGGATTGTCCTTCGTTCGTAGAAATGTGCAAAAAATTCGATCCGGCATATAAGCGATTTTTGTCATGCATGCTGAACATAACAGGATAATTCCAATTAAAACGATATTTCATAATTTCTACTCCCGAGCCCGCGGGGTTATCCGGCCAGACATTGGTAGACCTTGTCTGATCTAATGTATGGTCCAATCGCATCATATATCCTTTGTAGGTGCCGCCATAGACTATGTCATTGTTTTTTGGATCAACAGCTAAATGCGCACTCTCGCCACCCGCTGTGGGCTCCCAATCTTTTTCACCGATACTGTTACCGGAGCTCCTGTGGGAGATTCTAACAGTAGAGTTGTCTTGTTGCGCCCCATAGATTCTATATGGAAAAACATTATCTGTGGTAACCCGGTAGAATTGTGCGGTAGGCTGATTGTGATAGGTTGTCCAATTGGTTCCCCCATCATTTGATACCTGAGCCCCGCCGTCATCCGCAATAATCATCCTCTGATTATTTGTGGGGTCTATCCATAAATCATGATGATCACCGTGAGGGGCATTTTTCAAGGTAAAAGTTTTGCCGCCATCCGCAGACACACCATAACTTACGTTCATTACATAAACCTTATCCTTATCCTGGGTATCTGCATAAATTCTGCTATAGTACCAGGCTCTCTGCCTAAGCGCTCTGTTTTCGTTGATTTTTTTCCAGGTTTTTCCTGCATCATCAGATCTGAAAAGCCCGCCATCTTCTGCTTCTATTATTGCCCAGACTCTATTGGAATCTACAGGTGATACGGTAATGCCCACAATACCCCAGGGTCCTGAAGGAAGCCCATCATACTCTGAAATATCCGTCCATGTAATACCACTATCAGTGCTTTTATATAGTTTGCTATCTGGTCCGCCGCTGTCCATTCTATAACCATTTCTCTTCATTTCCCATGTTGAGGCGTATAGAATTCTGGGATTATTAGGATCCATAATGAGATCACCAGCTCCAGCTTTATCACTTATATAAAGAATCCTTTCCCAGGAAGAACCGCCGTCAAGACTTTTGTAAACTCCTCTGGTCTTATTGGGAATCCATAGATTTCCGATGGCTGCAACATAAACAATATCGGGATTGGTAGGGTGAATCCGTATTCTGGCAATGTGTTCGGAACCTTCCAGGCCAATAAATTTCCATGTCTCTCCGGTATCTACACTTTTCCAAATCCCGTTTCCGGAAGAAACATTTCCTCGCAGCGTTTGTTCCCCTTCCCCTACATAGATTACATTAGGATCAGATTCTGAAACGGCAACGGCCCCTATGGAGCCCCCAAAAAAACCATCAGAAATACATTCCCATGTGCTTCCTGCATCGGTAGTTTTCCAAACGCCACCACCGGCAGTTCCCATATAGTAAAGCAAATCATTATCCTTTACACCTGTTACGGTTCCGGCCCTGCCACCCCGGAACGGACCTACTAATCTCCATTCTATGCTTTTGTAAAGGGCTTCATTATATATAGCAGAGTTATTGTCTTTAGTTTTTCTTTGCGAATTTGAAGTTATAGGAATAATTAGAAAAAGGATAAAAACCAGTTTAAAGATTTTGTGAAGCATAATATGTTGGGTTAGCGATTTGGATAAAAATAACATATTTTTTATTTCTTTTTGCCAATTAAAAACAAATCCTAAATACATAATAAAAGGCGCTAAATAACTAATACTTTGAACTTGCTAAGGACTTGGATTTGCGATCTTATCAGCTAGAATAAAAAATTTCATATACTTTTGTTTTTTCAAAAACTGATGAATGGCTAAGAATTTAGTAATCGTAGAGTCGCCTGCAAAGGCTAAAACAATAGAAAAATTTCTGGGAAAAGATTTTAAAGTTGAGTCTAGCTTTGGACATATAGCAGATCTTCCTTCCAAGGAATTAGGAGTTGATGTTGAGAATGATTTTAAACCGAAATATATTGTCGACCAGGAGAAGAAGCCTGTTGTAAAAAAGTTGAAGGACCTCGCTAAAAAAGCAGAGACCATATGGCTGGCAAGTGATGAAGACCGCGAAGGAGAAGCTATTTCCTGGCATTTGGCAGAGACATTGAACCTTGATCGATCCAGAACTAAACGGATTGTATTTAATTCCATTACCAAGTCGGCTATCCAAAAGGCAATTGAAAACCCCAGAGAAATAAATTATAACCTTGTTAACGCCCAGCAGGCGAGAAGAGTTCTGGATAGGTTGGTTGGATATGAGTTATCTCCTGTTCTTTGGAAAAAAATTAAACCCGGCTTATCCGCAGGGAGGGTTCAATCTGTAGCTGTTCGATTAATTGTTGAAAGGGAACGCGAAATCGATGCTTTTAACCCGGAAGCTTCCTATAAGGTAGTGGCGGAATTTAAAACGGAGAATGGCAGTGTATTTGGCGCAAAACTCTTAAAGAACTTTGAAACAAAGGATGAGGCCCTCGCATTTTTGAATAAAAATGCCGGCGCTGTATTTTCTGTTTCCGCTCTGGATAAAAAACTTGCTAAAAAATCCCCGGCGGCCCCGTTTACGACCTCTACATTACAACAGGAGGCATCCAGGAAATTGTATTTTTCAGTAGCAAGAACCATGCAGGTTGCCCAGCGCTTATATGAAGCTGGTCTTATTACCTATATGAGGACGGATAGTGTAAATTTATCCGGGGAAGCCATAGGAGCGGCTAAGGACACCATCATTAAGAATTATGGTGAGAAATACAGTAAAGTCAGAAATTACAAAGGTAAATCTAAAGGTGCTCAGGAAGCGCATGAGGCCATACGCCCCACGGATATGAATTTACAATCTCCTTCATTGGAGAGAGATCAGGCAAAATTGTATGAATTGATTTGGAAGCGCACACTTGCCTCACAAATGAGCGATGCAGAATTGGAACGGACAAATGTAAAAATAAAGACCAACTCCTATCAGGAGCAATTTACCGCGAATGGAGAAGTAATTAAATTTGATGGGTTTTTAAAAGTATATCTTGAAGGTAAGGACGAAGAGGACATAGCTGAAGAACAGGAAGGACTGCTTCCTGCAATGAAAATTGGTGATCACCTGAACTATAATTATATAACGGCAACGGAACGCTTTACAAGGCCTCCTTACAGATATACAGAAGCTACACTGGTAAAGAAATTAGAGGAACTGGGTATAGGAAGACCTTCTACCTATGCACCAACAATATCTACTATTCAAAATAGGGGTTATGTAGAAAAGGGCAGTATTGAAGGTGAGGAAAGAAAGTATTCGCAACTTATATTGGAGTCAGATAAAATTGAGGAAAAATCACTATCCGAATTAATTGGTTCTGATAAAGGAAAGCTTGTTCCAACAGATATTGGGATTATCGTCAATGATTTTTTGGTAGATAATTTTGCGCATATTCTTGACTATAACTTTACAGCCAAAGTGGAGGAAGATTTTGACGAAATTGCCGAAGGCAGGGAAGATTGGCAAAAGGTATTGAAAGACTTTTATGAGGATTTCCACCCCCAAGTACTCGATGTAGAAGAGAACGCCCTCCGCGCCAGCGGAGAACGTGTCCTGGGCACAGATCCTAAATCCGGAAGACAGGTAGCGGTTCGTTTGGGACGATTTGGTCCTATGGTTCAAATTGGTACCGTTGAGGAAGAGGACAAACCATTATTTGCCAGCTTGCTCCCGGAACAATCGCTTAATACGATTACCTACGAAGAGGCCATGGAGCTTTTTCAATTACCCAGAAAATTAGGGGTATTTGAAGGTGAAGAAGTAGAGGCCAATGTAGGCAGATTTGGTCCTTATGTCAGATACGGAAAAAAATTCGTTTCACTGGATAAAGGGGAAAGTGCTTTTGATGTCGATTTAGAAAGGGCGATTGAATTGATTCGCGAAAAACAAAAAGCAGATGCTCCTATTGCGGTTTATGAGAATAAAGATGTCATCAAAGGCAAAGGCCGTTTCGGACCTTTTATCAAATGGGATGGGATGTTCATAAATGTGAATAAAAAGTATGATTTTGACAATCTTACCCAGGCTGATATAGTTGAGTTGATAGAAGCTAAAAAACAAAAAGAGGCAGAAAAGCTTGTCAGGGAATGGGCCGATGAGGGCATCCGGATTGAAAAGGCGCGATGGGGAAGGCATAGCATTATTAAAGGAAAAATGAAGGTAGAACTTTCCAAAGATGTAGATGCTGCCAAAATCTCGCTGGAAGATGCACAGGCATTGCTTGAAAAGAAAAAACCTTCAAAAAAGACCAAGAAAACCTAAGATTAGCATATATATGGCATTCGATTTTTTGCTTCCTGTAGATGATATGGCCCTGGCGCATTGTGAACTTTTACCACAACAATCACTTGGCAGAAATATTAATAAGCATACTGAGAAAAATGGTTTACCAGTTTTAGCTAATGCCTCTTTTGCCCTGATGGGCGTTCTGGAGTCCAGAAATGCATTTGAAAAGAAATCGGAGCGTTTGGATACGACTGAGATCAGAATTCAGCTTTACAAGCTTATGATGGGCAATTGGAATTCAGTTTTAGTAGACCTTGGTGATGTAGAAGAAGGAGAATCGGTGGAGGATACTTATTTTGTAGTAAAGGAAATTGTAGCCGAATTACTTGAAGAAAATGTTATTCCTATAATAATAGGGGCCACCCAGGATATTACTTACCCTACATACAGGGCCTTTGATAAAATTAAGGATATGGTAAATCTGGTGTCGATAGACAGCAGGTTCGATTTCGGTGCAGATGAGGAGCTCATTTCTTCACATTCCTATATGAGTAAAATAATTACAGATAAGCCTAACAATCTATTTAACTTTTCAAATATTGGTTATCAAAGTTATTTTAATGCCCAGGAAGAAATAGATCTTATGGACCGTTTGTTTTTTGATGCATACCGGTTGGGAGAAATAACATCAGACATTTCATTGGCAGAACCCGTATTGCGGAACGCACATATTGTAAGCCTGGATGCCCGGGCAATTAAAGCCGGAGAGATAGGTGGGTCAAAGAATTTTTCACCAAATGGATTTAACGGAAGAGAAATTTGTGCAATAGCCAGGTATGCCGGTATGAGCGACAATGTTGCAATATTTGGAATATATGAAAGCGAGAATACTCCCCATTCTATTCAATTAATTTCGCAAATTATATGGTATTTTATAGAGGGATATAACTACAGAATAAAAGAAATACCGAGTGCTAAAAGCAAAGACTTCAATAAGTTTAATGTACCCACTGAAACGGAGCAATTGATTTTTTACAAAAGTTTGCTTACCGAAAGATGGTGGGTCGAGATTCCATCAATTTTATCTTCACATACTAAAATAAATTCACCTGCGTTATTACCATGCACTGAACAGGACTATTTAGACGCATGTAATCAAAATATTCCCGAAAGGTGGTTCAAGGCCTATAAGAAAGGTTTTAACTAACATTAATTTATTTTAAAGGATAGACTGTTTTATACAATAAATTATTCAAAATGCAGTTTTAGAGAATAATAATTGTGAATACTGTTTATAGTCTTAATCGAAATTTAACCTAAAGTATGAAGAAGCTATTGTTATTATCTATAGCGTTTGTTTTTTTGCTCACAAGCTGTGGGTCTAAAACAAAAGGAGAACTAGTCGGAGTCCAGGGTAAAAAGTGGTATCCGGAAAAACCTTATGGAATGGAACTGATCCCCCGGGGATCATTTATCATGGGTAAAAGTGAGGAAGACATGGCAAAAGTTCTGAACGCTCCAACCAAAACTGTTACCGTACGATCTTTTTATATGGATGATACGGAAATAACCAACAGCGAATATCGTCAATTTGTAGAATGGGTGAAAGATTCCATTGTAAGAACAAAGTTGGCAATCCTGGCTGACGAACTGGGGATGGGTCCGGAAGACGGAGGCATTGGTGATTATGCATTTAAAGATGCGGACACCACTAATATGTCTACCTATGATAAATATATGCTGGATAATTATTCCGGCATGGGTGAGACCGGATATGAAGGGAGAGGATTAAACAGAGATGAGGATTTAATCTGGGATACTTCGGAATACCCGGATGAATACTACACAGAAATAATGGATTCAATATATATTCCGGAAGAGGAATCGTATAACGGGCAGCGCACAATAGATGTTACTAAGCTGAAATATAAATACAGCTGGATGGACATCGAAGCTGCAGCGCGTTCGAGAGATGCCAGAAGAAAGGATTTTATAAAGCATGAGGAATTGGAGATATATCCGGATACAACTGTTTGGATAAGAGACTTTCAGTATTCCTACAACGAACCAATGCACAATGACTATTTCTGGCATGATGCCTATAGTGATTATCCGGTAGTTGGTGTTTCCTGGCAACAGGCCCAGGCCTTTTGTAACTGGAGGACGAAATTTAAAAATGACGATCAGAGAAGCAGAGGCAAACAGTTTGTTAATGGATTCAGATTGCCTACGGAAGCTGAATGGGAATATGCAGCCAGAGGTGGGATCGAAAGTGGAACCTATCCCTGGGGTGGTCCTTACGTGATCAGTGATACAGGTTGCTTTATGGCAAACTTTAAACCACAGCGAGGTGATTACGCAGCGGATGCAGCTTTATATACTGTAGAAGCAAAGTCCTATGAGCCAAATGACTACAATCTTTACAATATGGCAGGAAATGTTTCTGAATGGACCAATTCCAGCTATGACCCAAATTCTTACGATTACGTATCTACCATGAATCCGAATGGCGGGGATTATGAAAACAAAAGAAAAGTTATACGTGGAGGCTCCTGGAAAGATGTTGCTTATTTCCTACAGGTAAGTACCAGAGATTATGAGTACAGAGATTCTGCCAGAAGTTATATCGGTTTCAGAACCGTTCAAGATTATATGGGAGAAGAAGACTCAACACAGTAGTTTTTACGTACATAAATAAATCAAACAATAAACCAAATACTTATTTTTAACATTAAACTTAAATTAAATTTAGAATTATGGCACAGTCAAAATCAACAAAGAAACTATTTAACATGGCCTATGGGCTTGGAGCGTCAGTGGTTATCATTGGTGCGTTGTTTAAAATCCTGCACTGGGAATTTGGACCTCTTACAGGTGGACTTCTACTCGCAGTAGGTCTTATTACTGAAGCACTTATTTTTGCAATTAGTGCATTTGAACCGGTAGATGATGAATACGATTGGTCTCTGGTATATCCAGAATTAACAGGCGGCATGTCTGGAAGTAAAAATGATGTTCAGGATGCAAAAGAGGCAGAAGGAATTTTGTCCAGAAAATTAGATGAGCTTTTAAAAGAAGCCAACATTGATGCTAACCTTATGGAAAGCCTTGGAGAAAGCATTCGTAATTTCGAAGGTGCTGCAAAAGGAATTGCTCCTTCAGTGGATGCAATGGAGTCTACCAAGAAATATTCTGATGAAATGGTAGAGGCAGCGTCTCAAATGGAGTCTTTAAATAGCTTATATAAAGTACAATTGGAAAGCGCCAGCAGACAAGCTTCTGTTAACGAAGAAGTTGTCCAAAATGCAAGTGCCCTTAAAGATCAAATGGAATCTCTTGCTTCCAATCTTTCTTCCTTAAATGGAGTATACGGAGGTATGTTATCTGCAATGAGTAAAAACTAATTAGTGTATTAGTAAACCCAAATCAAAATTTTAATCAAAAACTAATTAGAAAACATGGCAGGAGGAAAATTGTCACCACGTCAGAAGATGATCAACTTAATGTATTTGATCTTCATCGCAATGCTGGCGTTAAATATGAGTAAGGAAGTTCTGGCGGCATTCGGTCTTATGAACGAAAAGCTGGAAGCTTCTAACGCAAAAACCACTGAGAACAATCTAGCGTTCTTAAATGGTTTAGAAACTAAAGCATCGGAAAATGCGGAAAAATTTGGTCCGCTACTGGAAGATGCCAGAAAAATTAAGGAATTGTCCCAGGAGTATTATGATTATCTGGAAGCCCTTAAAGGAAAAATGTTAACCGAGATAAAAGATCCTAAAGATTATCAGGTTATGGATAAATCTGATTATTTAGATCAGAAATTTTTTCAGGGGGATAACCTGGCTCCGGAAGGTAAAGAATTCTTAAAAAGGATTACGGATTATCGTACACAAATTTCAGCTACTTTACCGGAAGGCATGAGTGAAGTGAAGGCTTCTGTTCAAACCAGATTTGAAACTGGTGATGCTAACGGCAAAGTTGAGAAGAGAGATGGTACGAAACAGGATTGGATAAACTATCATTTCGAAGGTTTTCCGGTGGTTGCTTCTTTAACGAAGATAACACAGATACAAGCTGATGTTAAGGCTACAGAGCAGGATGCTTTAAAGTCTATGCTGGAAGGTCAGTTGACCAGTGAAGTATCTATGACTAATTATACTACGCTCTTAGAGCAGGAAAAATCAGCCTTTTATGCTGGTGAGAAGTTCGCAGGGGCAGTTGTATTAGGTCGTAAAGATGCTACAACTAGGCCAAATGAAGTTAATCTTACATTAGATGGCAGAAAACTTAGCGAAGGAAAGGATTATGAGATCGATAATGGTCAGGTAAAACTTTTAGTTAGTGCCGGAGCTCCCGGAGACCATAAGATTGCCGGTAATCTGGTATTTATTCAGGATGGTGAGAGAACAGAAGTTCCTGTTTCTCAAACTTTTGCAACGATCACAAAACCTAATGCCGCATTAATTGCCGCAGACAAGATGAATGTGGTTTATCGCGGAGTTTCTAATCCAATGTCGATTTCGATACCCGGAATTCCAAATAACAAGGTTAGTGCATCTGCACCTGGTCTCAAGAAGAGAGAAGGCAGCAAGTATGTCATGAACCCCGGAACAGGAAGGACTGTAACAATAACGGCCTCAGGTACCTTACCTGACGGACAACGTGTTTCCTCAAAATCTGAGTTCAGGATCAAGGATATTCCAAGACCATCCGGATCTATCAGAGGAGAAACCGGTAGTGCAAAAATGCCTAGAAGAAACCTTGAAATTGCAACAATTGGTGCATTGCTTGAAGACTTCGATTTTGACCTGAATCTGGCTATTAGCGGATTTAAATTCAAAGTGCCGGGTCAGCCCACTGTAAGTGTCAATGGCAACAAATTGGATAATAGAGCTAAATCTGCCCTGCAAAGAGCAAAAAGAGGCGATGCTGTTCAGGTATTTGATATTCAAGCTTATATCACGAATAACAAAAGCTATAAACTGAAGAAGGTATCTCCGGTTATTGTGGAGATTACAAACTAAGAATAGTATAAATTTTTATTTTATGAATTGGAAGAATGTTTTAATTGCTGGAGCTGTAGCGCTGCTACCAATATCAATGATGGCACAGGCTAATATATTAAATGCCAAACTGCCAGAGGAAATTGGTAAAAAGACAGAAGCGCAAATAGCAGCGGATAATGATGCTCCGCTGCCATACGGCTACGTAGATGACAGGGATATCCTTTGGTCCAAGACCGTATGGGAGGTAATTGATCTTGATGAAAGAGTAAATTTCCCACTGTACTATCCGCTTGACACCATAGATATTGGTGCGGACAGAAGGTCGTTGTATGATGTTTTTATGAAGAACATTAAAAACGGTAAGCTTACTGACGTATATGTAGATTCTTATTTTACTGAAAAAAGGAGTTTGAGTGACCTGGAAGCTACATTGAAAAAAGTAGATACCACAGATCTTGGGTATGAGCAAATCAATGCCGGCGAGCAGCTTTCTCCCGAATACATTAATCAAAGGGAACTTACTGCAGCTGATATTGAAGAGTATCGTATCAAAGGGATATGGTATTTTGATAAGCGGCAGGGCGAATTAAAATATCGACTGTTGGGCATTGCCCCGGTAGCTCCCGATGTTAACTTTATAGATGATGAATCTATGGATCCCAATGATAATAAAGTTGAACTTTTTTGGGTTTGGTATCCTAGTGCCAGAGAGATATTACACAAAGCCAAGGTTTTTAACCAACAAAACTCAGCGCAGCCAATATCTTTTGATATGTTATTGAATGCAAGACGTTTTAATGGTCTTATCTATAGAGAGGACAATGTTCAGGGAGATCGTGTAATTAATGATTATATAGCCGATAATGCACTGTTCCAGTTGCTTGAAGCAGATCGTATTAAAGAAGCAATACGAGACAGGGAACAGGATATGTGGGCATACTAGAAATATTTTTTGAATTCCAATTCAGATATAAATTAAAAAACGCTGCACCAATTGGTGCAGCGTTTTTTAATTTTACACTATGGTAGATTACTTAATAGTAGGTCTTGGCCTGGCCGGAATAGCTTTTTGTGAAAGGCTCGAACAGCAGGGCAGAACATTCAGTGTAATTAATGATGACTCACAGACCTCTTCGAATATTGCGGGAGGATTGTATAATCCGGTACTCTTAAAAAGATTTAGTCTTGCCTGGAAAGCAGATGAACAATTGAAAATGATTCTGCCTTTTTACAAAAACCTGGAAGATAAACTAAAAATAACATTGGATTATAAGGTTCCTGTCTTAAGGATTTTCGCCTCTGTAGAGGAACAGAATTTATGGTTTGAGGCCGCCGACAAAAAAAAATTACAGCCATATCTTTCTACAAAACTTCTGGATAATAATAATCCATGTATTAAGGCACCATTTGGCTTTGGTGAGGTCCTGCATACCGGAAGAGTAGATACAAAGGTTTTGGCAAAAGCCTATTCCGGTTATTTGTCCAAAAAGAAACTTTTAGACCCGGAAACTTTCAACTTTGATGAATTAAAGATAGGAACCGACTACTTCTCTTATAGAACCATAAAAGCCAAAAGAATTGTTTTTGCTACGGGCTATGGATTAAAAAGCAATAAGTATTTCAATTATTTGCCGCTTAATGGCACAAAAGGAGAGCTTTTAACAATAAATGCCCCGCTTCTTAAAGAAGAGCGCGTTATTAAATCCTCTGTTTTTATTATTCCTGTTGGGAATAACCTTTACAGAATAGGAGCTACCTACAAATGGAAGGATAAATCGAATGAACCAACCTTAGAAGCCAGACGGGAACTGAAAGCTAAGCTGGATACCTTTTTAAACTGCGATTATAAAATAGTAAACCATGTGGCCGGAATAAGGCCTGCTGTAGCCGACAGAAGGCCTTTGGTAGGCAAGCACCCCGTTTATAACCATATGTACTTGTTAAATGGTTTTGGATCAAGAGGGGTCATGATAGCACCCTATGCTTCGCGCCAGTTACTTGAATTCATAGAAAATGGCAGGGTTATAGACCCTGAAATGGATATTTCGAGATATGATAAGGACTACATAGAAGTTTAATCTATGCGGGCAGTTGCCGGGTCATATTTTATAAAGATGTTGATCCAAATATTTCTGGAAAGCCTTATAATAAATGGCAAAAAGACAACCATTGTAACCACTATTGCAATAAATGTATTTAATAAACCAATGCCAATAATTAAAAAAGCAATAACAAAGACCGCTACCGCAAATGCTATTCCAACAGCATAGCTTACATACATTGCTCCATAGAAAAAGGAAGGCTCAATTTTGTACTTTGTATTACAATGTGCGCACCGGGTATACATTTTAAAAAGGGAGCCCAGATGATAAGGGTTAGGATCTATATACATACTTTCCTGGTGGCATCTTGGACAACTTCCTGTTAAAATACTGTAGAGTTTGTTTCCTTTTTTTAACATTTGCAAAAGTTTAGGTAAAACTACAATTTTAAGAAGTTTATACTTGTAACATCAATTACAAAAAATGCTACATATTCATAATCTTTCTGTTTCTTTTGGAGGAGAATACCTGTTTAAAGAAATCGCTTTCAGATTAAATGCCGGGGATAGGGTAGGACTTATTGGTAAGAATGGCGCCGGGAAATCTACCCTGCTTAAACTTCTTTCTAAAGAAATGAGTCCTGACACCGGTACACTGGCCACAGAAAAAGATATAAAAATAGGCTGTCTGAAGCAAGATCTTGATTTTGAATATGGAAGATCTGTCCTGGAGGAAGCTTACGAAGCTTTTGTTGAATTGAAAGCCCTTGAACAGAAGTTGGAGCATATAAATTTACAATTAGCCGAACGAACCGATTATGAGAGTGATGTTTACAATCAATTGATAATAGACTTAAATGATTTAACCCATCAATATGAAGTTCATGGAGGCTACAATTATCAGGGTCAGACAGAAAGAATCCTTTTAGGCCTTGGTTTTAAAAGGGAAGATTTTAACAAAAGTACAGACACATTCTCCGGTGGATGGCGGATGCGCATAGAATTGGCCAAATTACTCCTGCAGAACAATGATGTTCTCTTATTGGATGAACCTACCAACCATTTGGATATTGATTCTATACTATGGCTGGAGCAGTTCCTTCTTAATTTTACCGGGGCACTGGTGCTGGTTTCTCACGATAGAATGTTTTTGGATAATGTTACTAACAGAACAATAGAAATATCTCTTGGCAGAATCTATGATTACAATAAGCCATATACTAAATATTTAAAACTCAGGGACGAAATAAAAGCGCAACAACTTAGCGCCAGAAAAAACCAGGAGAAAGAAATTCAGCAAACTGAGCGGTTAATTGATAAATTCCGGGCCAAGTCTTCAAAAGCCTCTATGGCTCAGTCTCTGATTAAGAAGCTCGACAAGATGGAGCGAATTGAGGTGGATGAGGACGACCTCAGCGCCATGAAATTGCGCTTTCCAATCTCTGTAACCCCCGGAAAAGTAATCTTTGAAATGGAGGAGCTTTCCAAAAGTTATGGCAATAAAGAAGTATTAAATGGCGTAGACATAATTTTAGAAAGGGACAGCAAAACGGCTTTTGTAGGCCAGAACGGGCAAGGGAAAACTACTTTAGCTAAAATCCTTGTAGGCGAATTGGAATATCAGGGAAGACTAAAAGCTGGCCATAATGTAGAGATAGGCTATTTTGCCCAGAATCAAATGGACTATCTGGATGGTAATAAAACCATACTAGACACGATGATAGATGCCGCGAATGAGAAAAACCGGAGCAAAGTTAGAGATATTTTGGGGTCATTCCTTTTTAGCGGGGATGATGTAGATAAATATGTCAAGGTTTTGTCAGGTGGAGAAAGGAACAGGCTGGCGTTGGCTAAAATGTTGCTTCAGCCCTTTAATGTTCTGGTTATGGATGAGCCAACAAATCATCTGGATATCAAATCCAAACATGTTTTGAAAGAGGCGCTAAAACAGTTTGAAGGCACATTGGTTGTAGTTTCGCATGACAGGGATTTTCTGCAGGGGCTTACCAACAAGGTTTATGAGTTTAAGGAGAAAAAAATTAAAGAGTATTTAGGGGATATTGATTATTTTCTTGAACAGCGAAAAGTTGATGATTTCAGGGAGATTGAAAAGAAACAAATCGATTCGAAAAAGAAAGAAAAACGCAACAATAAGCCTTCAGATTACGAAAGTCAGAAAAAACTAAAGTCGTTAAAGAATAAGTTAAGTACTCTTGAAAGTAATATAGCCGGATTAGAGAAGGAGATTGCCAGGATAGATCATGACCTGCTGATGGATTATGATGCTACAATTGCTATTCCGGACTTTTTTGATTCTTATCAGGCTAAAAAAAAGGAGCTGGAGGAATTGATGACCAATTGGGAAAAAGTAACTTTAGAGCTTGAAAACACTGAGGTAGAGGAATAAAATGTAAGACAAAAAAATTTTTACAACATAAAAACAGCCTTTCACAACAAATACAAGCACTTTATCGATTAATTAGGTTTTTTGTCTATACAATCTGGTATATTTGTAAGGCAATTCTTTAGTGATGTAAAGTATTTCTTAAAGTCTGATCTTATGAAAAAGCTGCTCCTGCTTCTGGTTATATTAATAACATCTAATCAGATGATGCAAGCAAAGGTTAGTAAAGCCGAAAAAATGGCTTTATTGGATCTTTATAAAAGCACTAATGGTACGTCCTGGGTAAAACAGTGGAACATGGACCAGCCTGTTTCCGAATGGTATGGGGTTACTGTTGAAGGGAACCATGTAGTGGAGATAAGTTTATTTCGTAATAATCTTTCAGGAATAATACCCCAGAGCATCGGTAAGCTTACGCACCTGAGGATTCTGAACCTTGCATTTAATACCCTGAGTGGAGAATTGCCAGCTACAATTTCCCGGTTACAAAATCTGGAGGTACTAAAAATAGAGATGAACAGATTGAAAGGTAAACTTCCTTCGGAGCTAGGAAATATGGTAAAATTGCTAGAGCTCACCGCTTTCAATAATTTTTTCTCGGGAAATATTCCTGAAAGTATTGGAGATATAGTTAACCTGAGGGTTTTAAATTTGTCCAGTAATAATTTTGAGGGTCATATACCCGATTCCATAGGAAATCTTAGCCGACTTGAAAGCCTCGGACTTTTTGAGAATGCACTGGAAGGTGATATCCCCGGAAACCTGGGACAACTGGTTTTGCTCAAAGAACTGGTACTTGCTAATAATCAGTTGGGCGGCGCGATTCCGAAGGAATTTGGTCAATTGGCCAGTTTGAAGGTGTTTCAAATTCAGAATAACAAATTTAATTCTTACAAAAACCTGGAACTTATGAATACTAGAGAGTTTTTGGTTTTTGACTATGATAAGGACGATGTAAAATTAGATTTCAAAGATGTCAATTTTTCCAAAACGCGCATGGCAGATACGAAATTTGAGGACGAAGAAGAACATTAGTAGTTGATTTATACTTTAGTTAGTTCAGCCAAAGGGATGCATATCGCATCCCTTTTTGTTTTATAATAAAGTAAAAAATTTAAACATAAATTATGATTTATTTAACGTTAGTTGCATATGCAACTAATAAAATTTGGCGTTATCTTTGTCGCATGAACAATTTAGATATTTTAGTAGATTTTGATTCGTCTGTAGGTCGGTGGATCGGTAGTACTGCCAAGATGGTCGACAACTATTTGCACGAAGCTTTTCAAAGCGAGGGGCTTGATCTTAGTAAAGAGCAAATGGTGGTCCTTAAAAAATTACATGAAAATGATGGCCTTATTCAAAATGAATTGGCATATCTGACTTTAAGGGACAAATCTTCTCTGGCGAGATTACTGGCTAAAATGGAACGTAAAAATTATATATCCAGAGAACAGGATGAATTCGATAAGCGGGTAAACCGCGTTTTCCTTACTGAAACCGGAAGAATAACATTTAGACAGACCCGGCCCATAATAGTTGGACTTAAAAAAATAATGGAAAAAAATATTAAAGAAGAAAATATATATCAACTTATAAACACTCTTGAGCGTATTCAAAAAAACATAAGCTCAGTAGAGTCCCAAATTAATTAACAATCGAATGAGAAAGATAATTTTATCAATACTAGGAATCTTAATAATAATAGCCTCCTTTTTTCTGGCCAAACAAATTGCTAACAGTAAAACCAGGCCCAAGGCAAAAGTAGAAAAAGTAGTGAAAACTGTTTTTACAGAGACGGTCTCCAATGGGACTGTTCCTATTGTTGTACAGGCGCATGGGAATCTGAAGGCCAAAAGGAGAGTAGAACTCTATTCCGAGGTGCAGGGCGTATTCCAAAAAGGGAACAGGCTGTTTAAACCTGGTCAGCGCTATTTCGCAGGTGAGACTGTTATCAAAATTGATGCCTCTGAGTATTATGCCAGTGTACAGTCTTCCAAAAGTAATTTATACAATTTGATCACTTCCATTATGCCTGACCTTCGTCTGGATTATCCCGAAGTATTTCCAAAATGGCAGGCGTATCTTAGTAGTTTTGACCTTGATCAAACTACCCCACCGCTTCCTGAAATGACCAGCGAGAAGGAAAAGTTCTTTATTTCAGGCCGTGGAATCATAACTAACTACTACAATGTTAAGAATCAGGAACAACGTTTGCGTAAATATCGAATATCAGCCCCTTTTAATGGGGTGTTAACAGAGGCCCTTGTTACTGAAGGCACTCTTGTGCGGTCAGGTCAGAAATTAGGAGAATTTATAAACACAGATATCTATGAATTAGAAGTTTCGGTCAGTAAGACTTATAGTGATCTTTTAAAACTTAATGAGCATGTGGACCTTGTTAATCTGGATCGTACCAAAACATACAAAGGGGTCGTTTCCAGAATTAACGGGAATATTGATTTAGCTACACAAACCATTAAAGCGTTTATTGAGGTAAGTGACCCGGATCTTAAAGAGGGCATGTATCTAGAAGCAAACCTCAATGCAAAGGAGGAGATTGAAGCCATTGAAATAGACAGAAACTTATTGCTGGAAAACAACCAGATTTTTGTCGTGCGAGATTCGGTACTCGACATTATCGATGTAAGGCCTGTTTATTTTTCTGATAGAAAAGTAGTTCTGAAGGAAGTTCCAGATGGGATTTCTATTTTAACGAAGCCCGTTGTTGGAGCATATGCGGGTATGCTGGTCAAAAAATATATGGGAGAAACAGCCAAAACAGAAAACTAATGAAAAAAGTAATCTCTTATTTTATTAAATATCATGTCGCCGTTGATGTTATAATCATTGGGTTTTTCATCTTTGGTATTGTAGGAGCAACGTCGTTAAAATCTTCATTTTTCCCTCTTATAGCTTCTAAGAACATCTCTATTAACATTACCTATCCCGGGGCTTCCCCACAGGAAGTGGAAGAGGGTATTGTGCTGAAAATCGAAGATAATCTCAAGGGTCTTGAAGGAGTAGATCGGGTTACTTCTACATCCAGGGAGAACAGTGGAAATATCAATGTAGAGATTGAGAAAGGAAGAGATGTAGATTTTATGCTTTTACAGGTAAAGAATGCTGTAGACAGAGTGCCAACCTTCCCAACTGGAATGGAGCCACTTATTGTCTCAAAGTTGGAAGCTATAAGACAAACTATAAGTTTTGCAATAAGTGGTAAGGATATTCCACTTGCAACTTTAAAACAAATTGGACGTCAGATAGAAAATGATATTCGGGCAATTGATGGAATTTCTCAGATTGAAATGGGAGGTTATCCTCAGGAAGAAATTGAAATCGCAGTTGATGAGAACAATTTACGGGCCTATGGAATGTCATTTTCAGAGGTTGCAGAAGCAGTATCCAATGCTAATATTCTTGTAACCGGAGGTAATATTAAGACCAGTGAAGAGGAATACCTTATCAGAGCTAATAATAGATCCTATTATGGGGATGAGCTTACTAATTTAATTATTCGGGCAGATGAAGATGGGCAAACAATAAGATTAAAGGATGTGGCCATTATAAGGGATCGTTTTGCAGAATCTCCAAACGCATCTTATTTTAATGGAGAACTTTCTGTGCGCACTTCTATTACAAGCACCAATACCGAAGATCTTATTTCATCTGCTGAAAAAGTCCGGAATTATATTGATGATTTTAATCAGAAACACAATAATATAAAATTAAATGTGGTCAATGACCAGTCCACCACACTTAATCAGCGAACAGAATTACTTACCAAGAACGCTATAATGGGTATGATCCTGGTTTTGATCTTTTTGTCGATTTTTTTGAATACACGTTTGGCTTTTTGGGTTGCATTTGGGTTACCTGTAGCATTTTTGGGAATGTTCGTTTTTGCAGGTTTGTTTAATGTCACGATAAATATACTTTCACTTTTTGGGATGATCATCGTTATTGGAATTCTTGTGGATGACGGGATTGTAATTGCGGAAAATATTTACCAGCATTACGAGAGAGGGAAAACACCGGTACAGGCTGCAATAGACGGCACTATGGAAGTAATTCCTCCGATTGTATCTGCAATCATAACAACGGTACTAGCTTTCTCAATATTCTTATTTCTTGATGGACGGATAGGAGAATTTTTCGGGGAAGTTTCTGTAATAGTCATACTTACTCTGGTAGTTTCTCTGGTAGAAGCTCTTATAATACTTCCAGCTCACCTGGCTCATTCCAAAGCCTTACACAAGGAAGATAAAAGACCAAAGACTGGGATTGCTAAAATATTTTCCAAGCTAAGAGCTATCAATAAAGGTGGAGACAAGATTATGATTTGGTTCCGCGATAAAGCATATAGTCCCACACTAAAATTTGCCCTGCGCTATAAATTATTGACTTTTTCTTTTTTCGTTTTTGCACTAATCCTCACTTTCGGATCTATTGGGGGTGGAATCATTCGAACTTCTTTTTTCCCCAGGGTTGCCAGTGATAGGGTCCAGGTAGAGTTATTGATGCCAAACGGAACACATGAGAAGGTTACAGATTCTATTATTTCATTGATTGAAGAGAAGGCAGAAATTGTCAATCAGGAGTTAACTGAACAATATCTCAAGGGTACAGGAAAAGTGCTTTTTGAAAATGTAATAAGAAATTTGGGGCCTGGCTCATCAGCAGCGACACTTACTATAAACTTATTGCCTGGTGAAGAAAGACCGAATGCCATTGTCTCTGAACTTGTATCCAATAGGTTGAGGGAATTAGTAGGGCCTGTAATAGGGGTTGAAAGTCTGATCTATGGTTCAGGGGGTAATTTTGGAGGTGATCCTGTATCTGTTTCATTGTTAGGCTATAACATCCAGGAATTGAAAGCCGCGAAAGAGGAGTTGAAAAAAGCTATGATGGATAACCCTGCACTGAAAGATATAGCGGACAACGATCCGGTGGGGATAAAGGAAATCAGAATTCAACTTAAAGATAATGCCTATTTGTTAGGACTTAATCTTAGATCTGTTATGAACCAGGTAAGGGCCGGATTTTTTGGAGTTCAGGCACAGCGTTTTCAAAGGGGACAGGATGAAATCCGGGTATGGGTAAGATACGACAGAGAAAACAGATCATCTATCACAGATTTGGATGAAATGCGTATCGTCACCCCAAATGGCAGCAGGATTCCTTTAAAAGAAATAGCGAGTTATAACATCGTAAGGGGAGAGGTGGCAATAAACCATTTAAACGGACAGAGAGAAATACAGATTTCCTCCGATTTAAAGGATGAAAAAGTTGTAAGTGCCACGGATGTAATGACAGAGATAAGGACAGAAGTAATGCCGGATATCTTATCGAGGTATCCCACAGTAACACCATCTTACGAAGGTCAGAACAGGGAGGCTGGGAAACTTATTAGATCACTTCGAATGGTAGGCCTTACAGTATTGTTTTTGATTTATGTTACTATAGCCTTTACTTTCCGAAGTTTTAGCCAACCCTTGATGCTGTTATTACTGGTGCCTTTTAGTTTAACTGCAGTTGCATGGGGGCATTGGATTCATGATTTTCCTATTAACATTATTTCTATGCTTGGAATTATTGCGCTTATTGGAGTTATGGTGAACGATGGTCTGGTACTCATAGGAAAATTCAATAACAACCTGCGGTCCGGAATGACCTTTGATGATGCAATTTTTGATGCAGGAAAGTCACGTTTTAGAGCAATTTTCCTTACCTCTTTGACAACTGTTGCCGGGTTGGCACCACTTATGTTGGAGCAAAGCAGACAGGCGCGTTTCCTCATTCCTATGGCAATTTCAATTTCCTACGGGATTGCTTTTGCTACCGTTCTTACACTTGTAATGTTGCCTATTTTCCTGTCTTTTAGCAATAAGGTTAAAGTACAGTTTAAATGGCTGGTGACCGGAGATATGGTTGCAAAGGAAGATGTTGAACGTGCAATAAAAGAACAAAAAGAGGAACTTCAACAACAGAATCAATTAGTTACAAAACTTATTAAAGAATCTCCTAACAATTCTGTGAAAGGAGAAAACAAAAAAGAAGCTTCAATTGAATTAGAAGGTAAAGAAAAATGAAAAACTATATCTGGATTGTTGTGCTTTTAGCAATGGGTTTTAATGCTAAAGCACAGGAAAATGTATTGTCAAAAAATGAGGCTATCACTCTTGCCTTAGAGCAGAATTTTGGAATAAAAGTTGCCGAAAATACGGTAGAAATTGCAGATAATAATCAGGATATTTTAAATTCAGGATTTTTGCCTACCCTTACCGGAACAGCCAACGCAAGTTTTGCCGAGGATAATAATACCATCGAATTTCCTGGTCAGGTTGATGATAACGGAAATCCCCGACCGGATGTAGAAATTAATAATGCAGAAACGAAACGTTATGGTGCGGGTTTCAATCTTAATTATACCTTATTTGATGGTTTGGGCCGTACCTATAATTATAAGCGACTTAAGGAACAATATCAGTTGACAGAATTGCAGGCGAGGGAAACTATTCAGAGTACGATACTTCAACTGCTCAGCATCTATTTTGAGGTAGCCCGTTTATCTGAAAATGAATACGCCCAGAAGGAGGCTTTAGAGGTTTCAAAAGATAGGATTGAAAGGGCGCAATATGCATTTGAGTATGGCCAAAACACCCAGCTTGATGTATTAAATGCTGAGGTAGATGTAACAAACGATAGTATTATCCTACTGAATACACAGCAATTATTACAAAATACCAAAAGAGATTTAAATGTTGTCCTAAATCAGGATCTTATGGTTGATTATGAAGTAGATACCCTGATAAATTTTATCCCAATGCTCGAAATTCAGGCAATGATAGATGATGTATCCTTAAACAATCTGGCTATTCTGCAAACTGAACGAAATTTGGCAATAAATGAATATGATATCAAAGTGAGTAAATCGGGTTATTTACCTGTCATTGGTTTGACAGGTTCTTATGGCTGGAATTTAAACCAGAATCCGGCATCCGCTTTCTTTCCTGGTACCCTTAATAACAATCAAAATTTTACCGTTGGGGCCGGATTTACCTGGAACCTTTTCGATGGAGGAAACACAATAACCAGGGTTCGAAACGCTAAAATAGTTTATGAAAATCAGGAGTTATTAAAGAAGCAGGTTGAACTGGAAGTTGCAAGGGATATCCAGAATGCACTGGAAACTTACGAAAACAGATTGACGATATATGAAATACAGGAGAAAGCTGTTATTACCAATCAGAATAACTTTGAAAGATCAAGGGAACAATACCAGCTTGGGAGAATTACTTCAATTCAATTCCGACAGGCACAGATAAATCTTTTAACTGCACAAACAACCAAAAACCTGGCTAAATACGATGCTAAACTGGCTGAATTACAGCTATTGGATTTAACCGGGCAATTGTTGAATGTAGATTTTTAATGTAATTCCTCAAATTCCATAAAATCTATTAATAATTTAATGTTGCATAACTTAAATGTATGAACACTTTTTTCAGTGCCCTTATTGCTGGGAAGAAATTTCAATGCTGTTAGATCCTTCCGTCAAACAGCAGAATTACGTGGAAGATTGTGAGATTTGTTGTAACCCGATAGAAGTTGCAGCACAATTTAATAACAATATTCTCGAAAGTTTCCAGGGCAATAGCCTGGAACAATAAGTATACCTTACTCCATTATTTTATAAAATTTAACACATTGGCTTTTACTTTTATTTGCGTTTCCAAAGCATCTTACCCTTTGGCTCCGGATTCCTATATATTTTATATTTAATCCACTCTTTCATTTAATTTAGAATAACTCATACACCCGATCAATTTTCTTCATAAAAATTTATAGTTAATAGGTTTTGATTATCTTACCTGGCGTAAGACTTTGTTCCAAGCATTTATTCCATTTTTCTTTTTAGAAGGAAATGGCCTTTAAAATCATAATTTATGAAAGGACTGGATACCTTAGACTGGGTGGTAATTACAATCTACTTTCTTCTATTACTTGGAGTTGCATGGTGGGTTATAAAACAAAAACAAAAGAATACTGAAGATTATTTTCTTGCCGGTCGTAACATTGGGTGGTTTATCGTTGGTGCCTCCATTTTTGCTTCAAACATAGGTTCTGAACATGTTGTAGGCCTTGCGGGCAATGGTGCCGGAGATAAAATGCCTTTGCTTATTTACGAGTTACATGCCTGGATTGTTTTAATGCTGGGCTGGGTATTTCTTCCTTTCTATGCTCGCAGCGGGGTATTTACTATGCCGGAATTTCTTGAAAAACGATTCGATTCAAGATCCAGATGGGTCTTATCTGTGGTTTCCTTAATAGCCTATATATTGACTAAAGTTTCTGTTACTATCTATGCCGGAGGTGTAGTGGTTTCAGCTTTGCTGGGCATTCCTTTTTGGATCGGGGCAGTTGCCACGGTAGTTCTTACAGGTGTTTATACAGTATTGGGAGGTATGCGGGCCGTGGTTTATACAGAAACAATCCAGGCCGTTATACTGGTACTTGGCGCAGGCATATTGACCTTTCTGGGTTTGGATGCCGTAGGAGGATGGGGTGAGCTTAAGGAAACAATAGGACCGGAATATTTCAATATGTGGCGCCCAAATTCTGACCCCGATTATCCATGGCTTCCGCTTTTTATTACCAGTACAGTAGTGGGTATCTGGTATTGGTGTACAGATCAGGTAATTGTTCAAAGGGTACTGTCGGCTAAAAATATAAAGGAGGGCAGGAGAGGAAGTATTTTTGGAGCGCTTTTGAAACTTATGCCCGTATTCCTTTTTTTAATACCGGGAGTTATTGCACTTGCTCTTAAAATGCAGGGCAAACTTCACTGGGATAGTCCGGATGAGGCCTTTCCCGTGTTAATGAGCAACTTAATGCCCTCCGGACTTCGGGGATTGGTTGCAGCAGGATTGTTGGCAGCTTTGATGAGTTCTCTTGCTTCTGTATTTAATTCCTGTTCTACTTTATTTACTCTCGATATTTATAAAAAACTCAAACCGGAAAAGCCGGAAGAAGAATTGGTGAAAACAGGCAGAATTGCCACCTTTTTTGTGGTTGGTCTTGGTCTTTTATGGATCCCGATTATTACAACACTTTCCGATGGACTTTATGAGTACCTTCAAAATGTACAGGCCTATATTTCTCCTCCCATAGCCGCTGTTTTCTTGCTGGGCATATTTTATAAGCGCATTAATGCCAACGGTGCTATAGCCACTTTAATTGGTGGTTTTATCATTGGTTTTGGAAAGCTAACCCTGGAGATTGTAAAATCGGGATTTACAGAAGGGAGTTTTCTTTATGTCATTGCAGATATAAATTGGCTGGTTTTTGGAGCCTATTTCTTTGCAATGTGCATAGGAATAGCGGTTGTTGTTAGTATGATGTACCCGGCTCCCTCCCAGGCACAATTGCAGGGCCTTACTTTTGGAACAATTAGCCGGGAACAAAGGGCGGAAAATAAAGCCAGTTACAATTGGGTGGATATTGTTACTTCTATAGTGATTCTCGCAATTGTGGGATATATCATGATTTCATTTAGTACACTTGCTTTATAGATTGAACCTGCCGGTTGAAATATATAGGATTAAATATGAAAATTTTATAAATAGACAGTAGATGCGTTCCTTACTCCTGCTTTTGTTAATTTTTATAGTCAGCTGCAATTCAGCAAAGGAGGGTAAACCCAATGTAGTTCTTTTTGTCGTAGATGACCTGGGCTGGACTGATTTGTCCAGTTATGGGAGCGATTTATATCAGACACCAAATGTGGACAGGCTTGCCAAAAATGGCATGTTATTTACTGACGCATATGCTACCTGCACCGTATGTTCGCCATCCAGAGCAAGCATAATGACCGGTAAATATCCGGCCCGGATCAATTGTACAGATTGGATAAGCGGGCATAAAAAACCCTTTGCCAAATTGAAAATTCCGGAGTGGACGCAATATATGGCACAGGAAGAAACCACATTGGCTGAAGTATTCAAAAAGGCAGGCTACAAAACGATCCATATTGGGAAGTGGCATTTGGGAGAAGAAGACAAATACTGGCCGGAATTTCAGGGATTTGACATCAATATAGGTGGCTGGTCAATGGGTGCCCCACAAAAAAGAGATGGAGGAAATGGTTACTTCCCGCCTTATTTAAACCCCCGTTTAAGTGATGGACCAGAAGGAGAATACCTTACTGAACGATTAGGAGATGCAGCCCTGGAATTTATTGAAGAAAATAAGCAGGAGAAGGCACCATTTTTTATGAACTTCTGGTTCTATAACGTACATACCCCCCTGCAGGCGAAAGCCGATAAGATAACAAAATACGAAAAACAAGTTGAGCAAGGTGCCAATCATCAAAATCCCATATACGCTGCCATGGTGGAGCATATGGATGATGCTGTTGGTAAAGTATTGAACAAGCTGGAGGAAAGCGGGATGCTTGAAAATACAATTGTTATTTTTACCAGTGATAATGGTGGGCTTAGGGGCAATTACGAAAATAACAGAAAAAAAGTTACCTCAAATTTGCCGCTGCGTTCCGGAAAAGGAGATGTCTATGAAGGAGGTGTCAGGGTTCCCTTTATTGTTCATTGGCCCAATAATATTTTAGAAGGACAGGTTGCTGATACTCCTATAATTTCTGCGGATATTTATCCTACTATACTTGGATTAACAGGTATTAAGCTAGAAGAGCATTCTACTGAAAATATAGATGGGATAGATTTCACTCCTCTTTTAACTTCGGGAGCAGATATTCACAGGAATGCCATATACTGGCATTATCCACATTATCATTTGGAGGGAGCAAAGCCTTATAGCGCAATACGCAAAGGCGATTGGAAACTAATTGAGATTTTTGAAAATGAAGAGGTGGAGCTCTATAACCTTAAAGAAGATATTGGTGAAAACAACAACCTGAGATTAAGTTATCCGGAAAAGGTGGTGGAACTTCAAAACGATTTAAATACCTGGCGGAAAGATGTAAATGCACAATTACCAAAAACTAATCCTCAGTTTATGGAAGAATATGAAAGCTCCTGGAAAGCAGGGCAGTGGAGAAATAGGCCGGATGAGGAATTTTTGGAACATTTAAGGAAGGCTGACTAATGAAGAAAACTATAATATTCCTCCTAAGTTCACTTTTTGTGTTATCCTGCTCGGAAGTAAAGCAGGAGAAAGAATTAAAGCCCAATATCATTTATATTCTGGCAGATGATTTGGGTTATGGTGATTTGAGTTGCTACGGACAGCATAACTTTCAGACACCCCACCTGGATAATCTTGCCAGGCAGGGCATGAAATTTACACAGCATTATAGTGGGTCTACCGTTTGTGCACCTTCACGGTCTTCTTTAATGACCGGCTTACACACAGGACATACCCCTATTCGGGGTAACAAGGAACTGAAAATTGAGGGGCAAAGTTCTTTGCCGGCATCTTCTTTGACTCTTGCCGAATTACTCAAAGAAGCTGGTTATAAGACTGGAGCTTTTGGGAAATGGGGCCTCGGCTTTATTGGTGAAGAGGGAGATCCAAATAAACAGGGATTTGATGAGTTTTATGGTTATAATTGCCAGCGCATGGCACACAGGTATTATCCTCCTTATTTATGGCATAATGAAACAAAGGAATTTTTAAAAGGAAATGATTGGACGAATACGATTACCTATGCTCCGGATAAAATTCAGGAAGCCACTTTGCGGTTTATTGAAGAAAATAAAGACACAACATTTTTTGCATATGTACCATTGGTACTACCTCATGCCGAATTGATTTCGCCTAATGACTCGCTCTTGCAACAATTTAAGGGGAAATTTGAAGAAAAACCTTATTTACCAACAAATTCCTATACTTCTGATTATGGTCCGGACATTATACCACATCAATATTGTTCTCAGGATTCGCCTTATGCTGTTTTCGCTTCCATGGTCACCCGCCTGGATGCATATGTAGGACAAATAGTAACTAAATTGGAAGAACTTGGAATTAAGAAGAACACAATAATTATGTTCGCCAGTGATAATGGTCCTCATGAGGAAGGAGGCGCAAATCCTGAATTTTTTAATAGTGCAGGCGGCTTGCGGGGAGTAAAGCGGGATCTCTATGAAGGAGGTATTCGCACACCTATGATCGTAGTTTGGCCGGATAAAGTAAAGGCCGGAGCAACCTCAAATCATATTTCCGCATTTTGGGACATAATGCCAACATGCGCTGAAATTGCAGGGGTTCAACTAAAATCGGAAACTGATGGAATTTCATTTTTACCCGAATTATTGGGACAAAAGGAACAAAAAAAGCATGAATATCTCTATTGGGAATTTAGTGAAAGAGGTGGTCGGCAAGCTATACGGATGGGTGATTGGAAAGCGGTAGTATACGATTTGCAAAAAGATCCCAATCCCAAAATTCAGCTTTATAACCTTGCAGAAGATGAATGGGAAAACAATGATATCTCCTCCGAACATCCGGAAATAGTGAGCAAAATGAACCAATTGATGAAGGATGCGCGAGTAGAATCACAATTATTTCCATTGTTTAATTAATTTTTAATTCGTCATAGTATTCCATTATTGCAACCCTCTGACCGAACTATATTAAAGTCATGAAAAAATTAATCCTATTGGCAGGCCTATTCTTATTTGCTTCTTGTTTGGAACAAAATAAAGAAGAAAACAGGCAACCCAACATTGTCTTTATTTTTGCGGATGATTTAACTTATTCCGCAATTAATGCTTTGGGCAATAAAGAAATACAAACGCCTAATATTGATCGATTAGTAAACACAGGTACGACTTTTAGCCACGCCTATAATATGGGAGCCTGGAACGGAGCTGTATGCCTGGCTTCAAGGGCTATGATGATATCGGGCAGAAGTGTTTGGAATGCTAATAAATTTCGACAGGAGTGGCTTCTCGGCAGAGGTATGGACCAAACCTGGGGTAAACTTATGGAAAATGCAGGATACGATACCTATATGACAGGAAAATGGCATGTTGATGCAGAAGCGGAAAGTGTTTTTCAAAATGTGGTCCATGTGAGACCGGGTATGCCAAAAGATGCCTGGAAAAATGATGAAATGATAGAGAATTTCAAAAGTATTGCAGGTACCGATACATCACCCGGTAAGTTTATGCCTGTCGGCTATAACCGACCGATAAGCGAGGCAGATTCAAGCTGGTCAGCTGCAGATCCAAAATATGGCGGATACTGGGAAGGAGGAAAACACTGGAGTGAAGTCTTAAAGGATGATGCGCTTGGTTTTGTTGCCAACACTAAAAAAAGTGATAAACCCTTTTTTATGTATCTCGCTTTTAATGCGCCGCATGACCCAAGGCAGGCACCTCAGGCCTACCTGGATAAATACCCTTTGGAAAATATCAGTGTTCCTGAAAGCTTTTTGCCTGAATATCCTTTTAAAGATGGCATCGGGAACGGGCCTGATTTAAGGGATGAAGCATTGGCTCCTTTTCCAAGAACAGAATATGCCATTAAAAAACACATACAGGAGTACTATGCGCTCATAACCCATTTGGATGATCAGATAGGGGTTATTTTAGATAGTCTGGAAGAAAGTGGGCAAATGCAAAATACTTATATCATTTTTACGGCAGACCATGGGTTGGCAATGGGCAGGCATGGGCTGCTAGGCAAACAAAGCCAGTACGATCACAGTATTCGGGCACCTTTTGTCATAATGGGGCCAAATGTTCCTGAAGGAAAAATAATTTCTGCGGATATATATTTACAGGATGCAATGGCTACAAGTCTGGAATTGGCCGGAATACAGAAACCGGCTTATATTTATTTTAACAGTTTGATGGATTTGTTGGAAGGAAAGCAGGCCAAAAGCTCCTATAACGGCATTTATGGGGCCTATGTAGACCTGCAAAGGATGATTCGCAAAGAAGGATTCAAACTTATAGTATATCCCGGGCTGGACAGGGTTTTATTATATGATATGGAAAAGGACCCTGAGGAAATCAATGATCTTTCAAATGAACCATCTTATCAGGCTAAAGTAGATGATCTTTTTCAGGATTTATTAGACTTACAACGGCAGTTGAATGATACTTTGGATATTAGCCATGTAAGAAAAAGGAATGTTTTATAAAAATCTGAAATATCAGGTCTGGCCGCCAATAAGTTAATTTTTTTTCCGGTTTATTGCCCTGTCTGATTATCTTTCATTGCTTTATGACCAAATCTGGTTCTTAACGGAATGAATACTGTAAGTTCTGTAGCCATAAATTGCCACAACAAAAAAACAGAATAGAGGTAATACAAATGAAAAATTTACCTCCGGAACACCAAGGATTTTAATATCGGTATAACCTGAACCACCAAAGTCTAAAATGGAGCCCTGCAGAACAGGCATAATTGCCCCACCTACTATGGCCATTACTAAAAAAGCCGCTCCAAATTTGGCATCTTCACCAACACCCTCTAACGCAATCCCGTAAATTGTGGGAAACATCACAGACATGCACAATGATATACCAACAAGGGAATATAAACCTGTCATACCCTGTATAAAAATCGCTCCGAGTGTAAAGGCAATGGCCCCGAATGCGAAATACATCAGCAATTTCCCGGACGGGATATATTTTAATAAATAGGTGCCGACCCAACGACCAATTAAAAAGAGGATCAGTGCCCAATAGGCATATGTTACGGCACTTCGGTTATCAATTCCCAAAGTTTCCGCATATTGATAAATATAAGTCCAGCACATAATCTGCGCCCCAACATAGAACATTTGGGCCATTGTGCCTTCGACAAACTTTTTGTTCTTAAATAAACGCTTTACTGCAGAAGTTACTGAACCCCCCGCTTCTTCTTTTTTCTCAGGCATCTTAACGAGTGCAATAAGAACAAGCATGAATAATACAAACAAGCCAAGAATAACGTATGGGTTGCGCACAACCATTAAATCTGATGATCTTACAGCTGTTTTTGCTGTTTCAGAAAGGGTGTCATAAATTACATTTCCTTGTGCGTCCAGGTCATCTGACTGCAGAGAACCTAAAATAAATGTTTGTGCTATAAATAAACCTGTCAAGGCTCCAATAGGGTTAAATGCCTGCGCTAGGTTTAATCTGCGCGTAGCTGTTTCTTCATTTCCCATGGATAATATAAACGGATTGGCCGTAGTTTCAAGAAAAGCCAAACCAAAGGTTAGAATGTACAAGGCCGCAAGAAAAAAACCAAATTCTTCATAGGCCGCAGCAGGGTAAAATAAAAGGGCACCAATGGCATAAAGGATCAGCCCCAGGATTATTCCTTTTTTATAGGTGTATTTTTTTACAAACATGGCCGCCGGAAAAGCCATGGTAAAGTATCCTCCATAAAAAGCCATCTGAACCCAGGATGCCTGGGTATTGTTCAATTCAAGAATCTTTTTAAAGGCAGAAACCATGGGATTCGTAATATCGTTGGCAAATCCCCATAAAGCGAATAAAGAAGTTATTAATACAAAAGGGATTAACACCTCTTTAGAGACTACCGGTATTCTTTTCTTATTTTCCATAATGATAATTTCCCGAATGTTTAGTCATTTTCCTGTGTTAAAAGTGATCTGTCCAGATGGACATAACCTCCGTCAACGGTAATGAACTGCCCGGTTGTATGCGAGGATTTTTCGGAAATGGTAAACAAGCATGTATTGGCGATCTCCTGAGGAGTGGTCATTCTGTTTTCAAGGGGAATATTTTTTATTATGGATTTAAGTTTTTGGTCCCCATTATCAATAGATTCTATCCAGCTTTTATAAGATGGTGTCCAGCATTCAGATATAATTATAGCATTAGAGCGAATACCGTATTCTATAAGGTCTACAGCCCATTCGCGCGTTAGACCAAGAACTCCGCCTTTGGCAGCAGCATAACCAGACGTTCCTCCCTGTCCGGTTAAAGCAACTTTGGATCCTATATTCAGAATATTCCCTTTTGATTCTTTTAAAAATGGTACGGCATATTTAACTATCAAAAAAAAGCTTACCAGGTTTAGTTTTAATGAATCCATGAACTCCTCATAAGTTGCGTCTAATCCTGCTCCATCATTTACGCCTACGTTGTTAATGACTACATCTATCCTTCCGTACTTTTTGGTGATGGTTTCAATTGCCTTTTTAATTTGTTCAGGATCTGTAACATCTGTTTTGCAAAAGAGGCCATCAATACCATTTTTGCGAATTTCATCTATGTATTCAATAGCCCTGTCATTCCTGTCAATAATTGCCGGAATAGCTCCTTCCTCAACCAAACTATGTAAAATGGTTTCGCCAATACTACCTTTCATTCCGGCTGCGCCGGATATCACCACTACCTTGTTTTTTAATCCCAAATCCATATACTCCTGTTTTTAGATTATAAAATTATATCATATTCAATTTATTTCCTTTATTCTGAAGTGCTCCAATGCTTTATTTTGGGTTTAATCTGCCAAGTTTAAAATAGCTCCGTGCATTCCCTTGTCTAGTATTGAAATAAGGCTCAAAATAACTTCGTTTTGGACCCCTTCGATTTTGGTTAAATCCTGGTCCCAGAAATTAGAATTGGACAACACCAAATTAACCATTTGGGTGATACTTTCTTTAGAACCAGTTACTTTGGCCCAGTTTGATTCAAAAAAGGCCAGGACTTCCGGATCATCGGCAAGTTCAATTGGTTCGCCATTCCTTTCACCTTTATAAAAGACAATCAAGGCCGCGAGCGAGAATAATAAATGCCTGGGCAGTGTTTTTTTTCTTTTGATAAATTCCAGGACAGAGGGTAAAACCCTTGTTTTGTATTTAGAAATAGAATTGAGTGATATACTCAGCAGCGCATGGTCCAGATAGGGATTTTTAAATCTGTCTAAAACATCATTTGAGAAATGAATCAATTCTTTTTCAGGTAAATCCAGGGTTGGGCAGATTTCATTGAAAATGGCGTTTTTTAAAAATGCACCCACTACCGGGTCTTCCAAAGATTCACGTACTTTTTCTATGCCATACAAATAACCTACGGGGACTAGCGAAGTGTGTGCTCCATTTAATATCCGGACCTTTCTGGTTCTGTAAGGTTCCATGTTATCTGTAAAGACAACATTTAACCCGCTCTGCATGGCAGGAAATTCCTCTTTAACTTCTTTGGGGCCTTCAATGACCCATAAATGAAACTGTTCGCCCTCAACGAGCAGATTGTCTTTGTACCCCAATTCTTCTGTAATTCTGTCTGTTTTATTTTTAGGATATCCAGGGACTATCCTGTCTACCAAAGTATTACAGAATATGTTGTGCTTATTGATCCAGTTGGTAAATTCCCCGGCCAAATCCCATTCAACAGCATATTGAAGAATTATGTTTTTTAAATTATCACCATTTCTGTCTATTAATTCGCAGGGCAGTATAATTAATCCTTTATCCGAAGCACCTTTAAAAGACCGGAATCGGTGGTATAAAAATGCGGTTAATTTGCCAGGGTAACTCTTTTGGGGAGAATCTCCTAATTTATCAGCTTTATGATATGCAATGCCGGCTTCCGTGGTATTGGATATTACAAAACGCAAGTCCGGATTTTCAGCGATAGCCAGGAAGGCTGAATATTCCTGATAGGGATTAATAGCTCTTTGAATACAATCTATGATTTGATGCTCACTAACCGCCTGTCCATTTTTGATCCCATTTAAGTACAGGGTATATAATCCATCCTGATCATTAAGTATTCTGACCAGCCCCTGTTTTATGGGCTGTATAACAACTACGCCAGAATTGAAACTGGCATTTTTGTTCATTTCATGGATCATCCAATCCGCAAAGGCCCTCAAAAAATTACCTTCCCCGAATTGCAGTATTCTTTCCGGATAGGAATTGGCAGTTACAGTGCTTCTGTTTAGTGCTTTCAAAAGTTATTTTGTTTACCGGAATCTCGGGGTTTTTAAATTATTCCATTATAAGGATATACCTCTTTTCCAAGGAATAAAGTCGTTTTGTCCTTTTAGATTTGCTTTGGCTGTTATTTCACCGCTAGCCGTTGCTATGATGTAATCCAGAATTTTAACCCCCATACTTTCAATACTGTCTTCACCACTTATTACCGTACCTGCGTTGATATCTATGATATCCTTCATTTTTTCGTACAGGTGAGTATTACTGGAGAGCTTCAAAACAGGGGCTATGGGATTACCTGTTGGGGTCCCCAAACCGGTCGTGAACACTATCATATTGCATCCGGAACCTGCAAGTCCGGTTGTGCTCTCCACATCATTACCGGGAGTACAGAGGAGGTTTAATCCGGGCCTGGTAATTTTTTCGGTGTAATCGAGCACATCAACAACCGGGGAAGTCCCCCCTTTTTTAGCAGCTCCGGCTGATTTCATGGCGTCCGTAATAAGGCCATCCTTAATATTGCCCGGTGATGGATTGTTTTCAAACGCTGAGCCCACTGCTTTGGCCGCTGCAGCATACGCATCCATAAGCGCTGCAAACTTTTTTGCGGCTTTGTCGGTTTCACATCTATTGATAAGTTCTTGCTCAACACCATTTAGTTCCGGAAACTCCGAAAGAACTGTTGTACCTCCTAAGGCAACCAATAAATCCGAAGCATATCCCAATGCAGGGTTGGCTGAAATTCCTGAAAATCCATCAGACCCGCCGCATTCTAAACCCAAAATCAATTTACTCAATGGGGCTGGTTTTCTTTCTGATTTATTGGCTTTTGTCAATCCGATAAACGTACGCTTTACTGCTTCTTCAATAAATTCCCGTTCACTTCTGCTATTTTGCTGTCGCAGGTAATATACAGGTTTTGAAAAGTCTGGATCCTTTTGCTCAATGAACTCTTGCAGTTGCCGGACTTCTGCATTCTGACAGCCCAAACTCAATACAGTGGCGCCGGCTACATTAGAATTTGTTATATACCCGGCAAAAAGACTGCATAATGCTTCAGAATCCTGGCGGACCCCGCCACAACCTCCGTCATGCCTTAAAAATTTTATGCCATCAACATTCGGGAATATCCTGTTTTTAGATATTTCATCTTTGGTATGGATAATAGAAGTAGCAAATATTTCTTCTTCATCAGCCCCGGATTGATATTTAGTTATCAATGCCTGGGTGTCCACGGCAAAATCCTTTTTGGTTATATATCCCAATGCTTCGGATAAGGCTGCTTCTAAGACATCTACATTCCGGTTTTCACAAAACACCATAGGAATGATCAACCAATAGTTAGCAGTGCCAACACTGCCACCTTCCCTGTGATACCCCTGAAATGTCCGTTCCTTAAATTTTGAAATATCCGGTGCAGTCCATTTAAAGTTTTCTTTTGTGCTATTATAGGCTGATGACGCATGTTTGACATTCTCTACGGTAATTGCGCAGCCGCTTTTAATTGGTTTAACCGCTTTCCCAATAAGGACACCATACATATAGATCTCATCACCAATACCAAAATTTTGCATGGCGAATTTGTGTTTGGCCCTGATATTTTCCTTTAGAATAATTTTTATACCATTTATATCGGTGATGGTGCCTTCCTGAAGGTCTGTTATAGCAACGATAATATTATCCCTGGGATCTATTTGAACATATTTTTTGGGCATAACTTTTAAGTAATTAACTCCTTACAGCTTTAATTAAATCCAGCGTCTTTCTTACATCTTCTTCCAATTTCTTAAAATCTTTTTGAACGAGAATTTCTTTTGAAATTAATTTTGACCCCATTCCCACGCAGGTTACACCTGCTTCAAACCATCCCCTGAGATTAGATTCTTCAGTACTGACACCTCCTGTAGGCATAATGTCTGTCCATGGGCAAGGTCCTTTAATGGCTTTTACAAAACCCGGGCCATAGGTAGAACCGGGGAAAAGTTTTACTATTTCGCAACCTAATTCTTCGGCTCTTGCTATTTCAGTCAGGGATCCACAGCCCGGAGACCAAAGCACTTTTCTCCGGTTGCAGACTAGTGCAATGTCTTCCCTTAGTACAGGTGTGACTATAAAATTAGCCCCTAATTGCATATAGAGGGAGGCTGCCCCGGCATCCGTAATCGATCCAACACCCAGTATCATTCCCGGTAGTTCGGCCATTGCATATTTATTGAGTTCGGCAAATACCTCATGGGCGAAATCACCCCTGGAGGTAAATTCCAAAAGCCTTGCACCTCCAACATAGCAGGCCTTTAGTACTTTTTTGCCAAGTTCTGCATCGGAATGAAAAAACAAAGGAATCATTCCGCTTTCTCGCATGGTCATTGCCACTTCTAATCTTGAATATTTTGCCATAATATGTTATATATAATTATCTGGCTACCCTGCCTGAGGCATCGCCACCCATTAATTTTCGGACCTCTTCTACTGTTACCAAATTGGCGTCTCCTTTTATAGTGTGTTTTAAACAAGACGCTGCTACCGCAAAATTTAGAGCATTCTGATCATCCCCCGGATACTTTAATAATCCATAGATTAATCCGCCCATAAAAGAATCTCCTCCACCAACCCTGTCTACAATATGGGTTATTTGATATTGGGGCGATTCAAATAAAGTCGTACCATCATACATTACCCCCGCCCAGGTATTATGTGAGGCAGAAAGGGAACCCCTTAGCGTAGTGATCACTTTTTTAGCCCTTGGAAATTTTTCCATCATTTGCTGGCAGACCGAAAGGAATGCTTCGGCTTTTACATCATGACCCTGCGTAGTGATGTCTAAACCTTCGGGTTTAATCCCAAAGTGTTTTTCAGCATCTTCTTCATTCCCAAGAATAATGTCGCAATAGGAGGTTAGTTTGGTCATGATTCCTTCGGGCTCAACCCCATACTTCCAGAGCTTGGCCCTGTAATTAAGATCAGTAGATACAGTTATTCCCATTTCCGAGGCTTTTTGTACAGCTTCAAGGCATACATCTGCTGCTCCTTGTGATATGGCCGGGGTGATACCCGTCCAGTGAAACCATCCGGCACCTTCAAAAACCTTTTCCCAATCAATCATACCCGATTTAATTTCAGCAATTGCTGAATGGGCTCTGTCATAAATTACTTTGCTTCCCCTTGATACCGCACCTGTTTCAAGAAAATAGATCCCTAACCGGTCTCCACCAAAAATAATATCCTCGACACCAACACCTCTTTTGCGCATTTCCATCAAAGCGCATTCTCCAAGATCATTCTTGGGCAAACGTGTTACAAAACTAACCGGTATGCCATAATTGGCTAAGGATACAGCAACATTAGACTCTCCTCCGCCATATATTATATCGAAAGAATTTGTTTGGGAAAACCGCAAAAATCCCGGCGGCGCAAGGCGCAACATAATTTCTCCGAAAGTGACTACTTTTTTCATGAATTAATTTGATTTAGTCGTTTTAAACATTCACTATTGCCTTGATCACACCATTTCCCGGGTCTAACCAACTATCGAATTGAGGTATCATTTCAGTAAATCCCACATTGTGTGTTATGTAGGAATTCACCGGGAATTCACCCTTTTCTAAAATAGCAATTACATATTTAAAGTCTTCCAAGGTAGCATTTCTGCTGCAGATTATTGCAGTTTCTTTGGCATGTATGGTGGGATGATCAAATTCCAGCTTCCCTTTAGATAATCCAACTAAAATATATCGCCCCCCGAAAGCCATATAATTTATGCCTTTTTCAAGGGCTTCTTTGTTGCCCGTAGCATCAAAAACTACAGTTGCCATCTCACCATCTGTAATCTCCATAATGACATCCAGAGCTGTATTTCCTGCGAGGACAGTATGATCTATTCCAATTTTATCTTTTACGTAATTTAACCTGCCAGGATCTCTATCCATTGCAATTACTTTGGCGCCGGCTAACTGTGCTAATTTCATGATACCTATTCCAATTGGTCCGCAACCTATGATAGCAACAAATTCGTTGGGTTGTATCTGAGCTCTTCTCACTGCATGGGCACCTATTGCCAAAGGTTCCGCAATTGCCATCTCCTCATAACTTAAACTGTTCGCCGGGATCAAAAGGTTTATCGGTATGGAAATCTGCTCCTGCATCCCACCATCGGCATGTACTCCCAATACGCTGATTTTATTACAACAATTGGTTTTTCCATTTCTACAGGCAACGCAGTGTCCGCAACTTATATAGGGCATTACAATTACTTTATCCCCGACCTGGATATTTTGGTTATTTTCTTCAATTTCCAGGACTTCAGCGGCTAACTCGTGTCCCAGTACCCTGGGGTAGGTAAAAAATGCCTGGTTTCCCGTATATGCATGTAAATCAGTTCCGCAAATACCAATTTTCTTAATACTAACAATGGCTTCTCCTGCTACTTTTAGTGGATTGCTTTTTTCTTTGAGCTTAAACCTGCCGGGTTTTTCACATACAATATACTTCATCAATAGAGCTGATAATTTTTAAAGAGCACAATTTTTGGAACACTCATTACTAAACTAATTCAAAAAAATTAAAATGTTAATTTTATTCGGTATATAAAGTTAGGCAAACCAAATCTAAGGTTAAGTGAATGAAACATTTTTACAATTGAATACTTTAAAGAACTTTGAAGAGACCGGTTGTTTTTCTTAGCTTGGCTTAAATATTTCATATTTTAAGTATAATCCAGTTCCTATACCCTTTATTAATGCAATACAATACCTAAATTATGCCTGTAAATTGTAAAGCCGCCGTTGCTTTGGGAAATGGCAATTTCACTATTGAAGACATCGTGGTTAATGAACCACATGCAGATGAGGTTTTAGTAGCCATTAAGGCCGCCGGCTTATGCCATACGGATTACGACTCGTTAAATTGGGGAAAACCACTGATATTGGGTCATGAAGGAGCTGGAATAGTACAGGCGGTTGGCAGGGATGTTAAAGATATACAAGTAGGGGACTCTGTTATTTTAAATTGGGCTACTCCCTGTTATAATTGTTTTCAGTGTAATTCGGGGAATCAGCATCTTTGTGAAAATAATTCCCCGGTTGTTGCGGGGTCCAATGGCTATACCGAAGGTCATGCCCATCTGGGGGGAAGTTTATGGAACGGAAACCCAATTGAACGATCATTTAATATTGGGACTTTATCTGAATATACACTGGTAAAGTCCTCGGCAGTTGTAAAGAACCTGTCGGCAGGCATGTCTTTTGCATCAGCAAGTATAATAAGTTGTGGAATAATGACAGGATATGGTTCTGTAGTAAATTCTGCAAAAGTAAAACCCAATAGTTCTGTAGTTGTTTTAGGTACAGGCGGGGTTGGTTTAAGCGTTATTCAGGGAGCAAAATTAAGTAAGGCTTCTATGATTATTGCCATAGACATTAATGAACACAGACTGGATATGGCTAAAGAGTTTGGCGCAACAAATGTTATTCTTGCCGCTAAAGAAGATAAGGGGCTATTAAAGGCGGCAGAAGCAGTAAAGTCATTGACTGAAGGCAGGGGAGCAGATTATGCCTTTGAATGTACCGCAGTTCCGGAGCTGGGTGCAGCACCCCTGGCAATGGTCAGGAATGCAGGCACAGCGGTACAGGTGAGTGGAATTGAGCAGGAAATTACCGTAGATATGAATTTATTTGAATGGGATAAAATTTATATGAACCCATTATATGGTGGATGCAAACCGCAGGAAGATTTCCCAAAAATCATTGAATATTATGAATCCGGGGAATTGCGACTTGACGAAATGATAACCCAAACCTACACTTTGCATCAATTACAAGATGCGTTTGACGATATGCTGGCAGGAAAAAATGCCAAAGGAGTTATACTATTTGATTAATTTTAAACATGTTCAGAACCATTCAAAAATCCAACCCTGCGTTTGAAAGTAATCACTTGAGTTTCATTACCGTTAAAACCAATAACTTAAGGGGCAGGGGTGATATCTGTCTTTTCGTTCCACCTTTGGAAGGGCTTAAAGATGTTCCATTGGTAATTCTTCTGCATGGAGTATATGGCAGCGCCTGGGAATGGTCCCAAAAAGGAGGGGTACATATTGCCGCATGGAAAATGATGCAAAGGAAAGAATTAAAACCTATGGTAATTGCTATGCCCTCTGACGGACTCTGGGGGGATGGTTCCGGATATGTACCGCACAATGGTTTAGATTTTGAAAAATGGATTGTGGAAGATGTTCCCAGGGCGGTTATTGAAAGTGTTGAAGCAATTAGTGTAAAATCGGACCTGTATATTTCCGGACTTTCTATGGGTGGGTTTGGAGCACTGCGCCTGGGAATCAAATATGCAGATAAATTCAAAGCGGTATCCGCACACTCTTCAATAACAGAATTAGGTCAAATGTCTATGTTCGTAGAGGAATCACTTAAGGAGTATGAACAGAAAAACAGACAGGAGGAATCCGTTATTGAACTGGCTCTGGTAAGAAAAGATAATTTGCCAAAATTGAGGTTTGATTGTGGAACGGAAGATTTGCTTATTGATCAAAACCGTCTTCTGAACGAACAACTAAATAAGGCACAAATTATGCATGATTATAAGGAGTTTTCTGGAGGACACGAATGGAGTTATTGGCAGGAACACATAAAGGATAGTTTGCTGTTCTTCAATAAGTTTATCAAATAACTTAAAACTATTTGTAACTTATCGTAATTCTATTAATTTGAATCGTAAATAAACTGTTAGAAAATTCATTATGGCAGCAATAAAAGACCTTGCGGAGTATCACGAATTAGTATCAGACCTTTTTAAACAACCAAAGTCGCGTGAAGAATGGGATCAATACAGGTTAACCGATGAACAGGTAGCTCATTTTCACGAGTTTGGTTATTTGGCCGGGATTAAACTATTGGAAGACGATCAAATTGAAGTTTTATGTCAGCAATTGGATGAGGTTATGGATCCCAGGCACCCCGCACACCATTTATTTTATGAGTTTCATAGCAATGAGTCTGAGGATTCCGATTCTGTTTTATTCCATTCACTGGGACAATGGCGCATTGCCAGTGGTTTTCACGATATTCTGTGGAACCCGGCATTCGTTATGGCAGCGCATCAGTTATTGGAGAATAAACCGGTAAGATTCTGGCATGATCAATTATTCTATAAACCTGCCAAACATGGGGGCGTTGTAGCATGGCACCAGGACTATTCTTATTGGACCCGTACTATAGCTATGCAACATTTAACCTGTTGGACCGGTCTTGATGATGCAACCACTGAAAATGGATGTTTGCACTATGTTCCAAAAAGCCATAAATGGGGATTGTTGGATGCACCTTCTCTTGCGGGCGATATGAATGGATTAATGAAATATCTCACCGAGGAGCAAAAAAAGGAGTTTAAACCGGTTGCCATAGAAATGAAAAAAGGCTTTGGAACCTTTCATCATCCTTTATTGGTTCATGGCTCTTATGAAAACAAATCTGAAATGAGCAGGCGGGCATTTGTGATCAATGTTTTTGCAGATGGTACGCTAAGCAATACTGATGATGAGCTCTTATCCGGGGTCCCTATAATTCCAAAAGGTCACAAAATGCAAGGTAAATTTTTCCCATTATTATACAACCCGTAGAAAAGAATGTTAAACCAATAATAACCATGAAAATTAATATTTTGAAAAAGGCTTTGGAAGAAGGCAAAACTGTGTTTGGACCCTTCTGTAAGATTCTGGACCCTGCTGTTGTTGAATTAGCCGCTTTGGCCGGGTTTGATTTTGTGATTATTGATATGGAACACGGGCCTTATAGCATAGAAACCGTTCAGCAAATGCTAAGAGCCGCAGAGGCTCGGGGTATTACAGCAGTAGTAAGGGTCACTGAAAATAGTGAAACTTCAATTCTTCGCGTGCTGGATATAGGTGCACAGTGTATTCAGGTACCCCAGATAGCTACGCCCGAAGATGCACAGAAAGTAGTGAAATCGGCTATGTTTCACCCCAAAGGAGAACGAGGAATGTGCCGTTATGTAAGGGCCGGGGAATATACCGCTATTGATAAAGCCGAACATTTTGGCAGGGCTAATGAAAACATAGTAACCATCATCCATATTGAAGGGGTTTCAGGCCTTGAAAATTTGCCTTCGATCCTCGAAAATGATGGCATTGATGTAATCTTTTTGGGACCCTATGATCTGTCTCAATCCTGCGGGGTCCCCGGACAGGTACACCATGAAAAGGTGGTAAAGCGGATGGAGGAAGCTGTTGTTTTAGCTAAAAAAAGTGGCAAGGTGGTAGGCACTTTTGTTGAAACTGTTGAGGATGCCAAAAAGTGGGAGAAGATAGGGGTTCAATATATTTCTTATGCCGTGGATACGGGTATAATTTTAAAGGCATTTCAACAAATAACCAGGGGTATAAACGGGAATTGAATTTGCACTCTATTAAAATAACTTTCATTCTTCTTGCATTGCCTTTTTGAAAGCTTGCCATATGGTAGGATCACCCGCAATCGGGTAAGTATTTGACTTTTTAAAAAGAACAGTGATCGCCCCTATTGCCGCGCCAAAAGGCATCATAACTATTGCGGCTGTTATAATATTTTCCTCCGCAGGAATAGTAGTTCCAAAATACCCTTCTGATTCACCCTCAATTGCTCCCGCAATTAAACCAGTACTTACCCCTATTCCGGCTCCCCAAAGGATATTATTCCCTGCTGATCTTTTTGTTTTTATAAAACCAATTTTGCCCAATTCAATACTGACCGGTTTTTCCCCGCGACTGACTACAAGGGAACTGTCTGTTATCTCGATAATTCTTCCCTTTGATGTTTTTTTACCATTTAAATCATAAACTCTTACAAAAGGGGCTGGTTTATTTATTTCTTTTTGAGCATAAAATGTAGTGCAAGACAGCAGTGTAAGCCCTACTAAAAGGATCTTCGGAAAACTGGTTTGGATGGTTAACAGCATAATTTAGAGATCTAAAAATTTGTCTTAAGTATAAACATCAGGTTGTAAAGACAAACAGGGCGGGAAGTGCTGTCTTTATGGGTATTAAAAATAGAAAAATAAATCCGATACTATATAGAGACTCAACTATTTATTGAAACCTTCAAAATGCGATATTAAATTTTCCAGGGCGGATGCTTCCTGTTTTTCCCGGCATAATACAAAATGATTTGATTCCCATCAAGATCTTTTAACCTGGCTTCTCGCCATAGCCAGGGTTTATCATTCGGCAATTCATCAAATTCAATTCCTTTGGAAAGCAGTTCATCAACATATTTATCCAAATCGATGCATTCAAAATATACATATATACCATCCCCTGATGGAAGTTTCTCAGTTTGATGTATGGAAAAAGTGGCATCGCCATCAGGACATTCAAACCTTGCGTAACGGGGCATGGCCTTTACGATTAGTTTTAAACCTAATTTTTCATAAAAAGGAATTGATTTTTCCAGATCGCGCGAAGGAACAGTTATTTGATTTAAGTTCATTAAAAACCGCTATTCCGATTTGTGCACTTCCAGTTCAATTTCTATCATAAACTCAGGCAGGGCCAGTTCCTTTACCCCAAGCCAGGAACCTGTAGGAAATTGCTTGGTGTAAATGGTGTTGCGGTACCCGGCAAGTTCGAGAAACAAGGGCATATTGGTAGTAAAAATATTCTCAACAACAACGTCATCAAAAGTGCAGCCGTAATGCGTTAAAATCTTTTCCAGATCCGAATAACAGTTTTTCATTTGTTGCTCAAAATCTCCTACTGCCGTTGGATTCCCGGCATCGTCCATACTTACAGCTCCGGATATTTTAATGTCATTACCAATTTTCACCGCATGCGAATACCCGTACGCTTTTTCCGTTTCCGGGCGAAGCAGGAAATACTCGGGTTTTTCCTGTTCCACAATTATTTCTTTCTCTTCGGCTATTTCTTTCTCTTCGGCCTTGGGTGCCTGATTGCAACTTTGAACCAGAAATGCAACAAGAAATATTAGAATAAGTGAGGTTGTGTTGTAAAATAATTTGTCGGATTTTTTCATTTTTTAAGTTGTGATTGGTTAATTACAAGAATTCTAAGTTACTAAACTTTAGGATAAATGCCTTTTTATTTAGTTTTCTTTAATGATTTATAATTCATTAAATTCAAAGATTGAAAATCATAGCAGAAAATGGCCAACTATAATATAGATGCAAAGAAGAATATGACCTATGACGCAATAGTCATAGGGTCCGGAATTAGCGGTGGATGGGCCGCCAAAGAGCTTTGTGAAGGCGGGTTAAAAACCTTGGTGCTGGAACGGGGCAGGATCGTTGAACATGTTGTTGACTATCCTACCATGAACAATGATCCATGGGATCTGGAACTGAGAGGAGCCCTGACCCCCGAAGATCTTCAAAAACATGCCATAGGTGCCCGGGCGGGATTTGTTGGAGCTAACAACGAACATTTTTATGCAAATGATGAAGAAAATCCATATACGGAGGTTAAACCTTTCCTATGGGTTAGAGGACACCAAATGGGTGGTCGTTCATTGCTCTGGGGTAAACAGTGTTATCGCTGGAGTGATCTGGATTTTAAGGCGAATGCAGAAGATGGTTATGGGGTGGATTGGCCTATTCGTTACAGGGATTTAGAAGATTGGTATACCTATGTAGAGAAATTTGCCGGGATAAGCGGACAGGCACTTGGGTTACCCCAGTTGCCCGACAGCCATTTTCTTCCTCCTATGGAGCTCAATTGTGTTGAGAAGGATATCAAAAGCCGGATAGAAAAAGAGTTTCCCGGACGTGTTATGACTATTGGCCGGGTAGCACATTTAACAGAACCATTGAATGGCCGCGGCCAATGTCAGTTTAGAAACAGATGCGACAGGGGTTGTCCTTATGGCGCCTATTTCAGTAGTAATGCAGTAACCCTGCCGGCTGCCAATGCTACCGGAAACCTAACCATCAGGCCATATTCTATTGTCAATTCCATAATTTATGATGATAAGAAGGGCAAGGTTACGGGGGTCCGGATTATAGATGCAGAGACCAATGAATACATAGAGTTTTATGCAAAAATTATTTTTTGCAATGCTTCCACTTTAAGCACTACTCAGATATTAATGAATTCTACTTCAGGCAGGTTTGCAAATGGTCTTGGTAATGACAGCGGGGAACTGGGTCATAACCTAATGGACCATACCTATAGGGTTGGGGCTATGGGAAGAGTGGAAGGTCATGAAGATAAATATTACAAGGGCAGGCGACCAAACGGAATTTATATCCCACGTTATGTGAATATTGATGAAAAAACAAAAACGGATAAATTTGTAAGAGGTTTTGGTTATCAGGGAGGAGGCAGCCGCAGTAATTGGAGTGCCGGGGCAAATCAGGAACAATTTGGCGGAGAGTTTAAAGATAGCTTAATGAAACCCGGCCCGTGGGAATTCTTCATTACAGGTTTTGCAGAATGCCTTCCCTATCACGAGAATAAGGTTACCCTGGATAAAGAGAAAGTAGACAAATGGGGTCAGCCTGTCCTGGCGATTGATTGTGAGTTTAAAGAAAATGAAAAGGCGATTAATTCGCAGATAAAGGAAGATGCCGTGGAAATGCTGGAAAAGGCCGGAGTAAAAGACATTGTGGGGTTCGATAATGAGCACGAGCCCGGCTATGGCATTCACGAAATGGGTACAGCACGTATGGGCAGAGACCCGGGGACGTCGATACTAAACGCCACAAATCAAATCCATGCAGCAAAGAATGTTTTTGTAACCGATGGTGCCTGCATGACCTCGTCTTCATGTGTTAACCCATCGTTGACATATATGGCTCTCACGGCCCGGGCTGTGAATCATGCAATTTCCGAACTCAAAAAGAAAAACCTATAAGATTATGGATAGAAGGGCAGCATTAAAGAAAACAACAGTGTTAGCAGGGTCTGCGGCACTGGTTCCATCACTTTTTTCCATTTTACAGTCCTGTCAGCAGCAACCGCGACTGGGTTGGGAACCAATATTTTTAAGTGTTAATCAGGCCGAATTAATTTCCACATTAGTAGATGCATTATTGCCGAGAACAGAAACCCCCGGGGCACTGGATATGAAGGTAGATCTTTTTATTGATGTAGTATTTGCCAGGTTGTTTGATAAAAAGGGGCAGGATACAATGATTGCAGAAATGGACAGGTTTGATGAATTGTCTGCGGAGAAATTCGGAAGTAAATTCACAGAATTGAATACCGCAGATCGAGAAGAATATTTGAAACAAAATGAAGCTGAATCCGGTAAATTTAATGGTAAAGTCTGGGGGACTGCCGTAGGCGCTCAAAAACCGGTAGGGTTTTATCGGACAATCAAATCGCTCGCCTTATGGGGGTATTTTTCCTCTGAAGAAATTGGTAAAAATGTACTGAATTATGACCCTATCCCCGGAGAATTCCTTGGCTGTATTCCGCTTTCCGACGTTGGGAATACATGGAGTTTATAGGAAATTAGCAGACGTGTTCTGATTTTCTACCGGTTTATTTAAACATCATGGTTCTAAAGAGTGGTATTATCATGTATTTAATTTAAAATACCTGTGTTCATCCAAAAACTTAGCATTCTTTAATACTGCCTTTTTAAAAATACCTTCTTTTTTATAGCCGTTATTTTCAAGTGCCTTCATGGAGAGATTATTAAATTCAAAAACTCCCGCATAAATCCTATTCAGTTTTAAGTCCTCAAATCCATAGTTGGTAATTAATTCAATTGCAGTTGTTGCTATTCCTTTCCCCCAAAAGGACTCTCCAATCCAATAACCGATTTCAGCTGATTTACTGTAAATATCATTTTGAATGATTAACCCTATTACACCGCAAAGATCACCGGCGTAGTCTATTGCGAAATTTTGTTTTGGGTTTTCTTCTATGGTTAAGTTTATAAATAACTCCGCATCTTTTTCGCTATAGGGATAAGGAAAAGAATCTCTAAGATTATCCCATATTTTCTTATTGTTGGCAAGTTTTGCCAATTGCGATTTATCAGATAAATGGAGTTCCCTTAACTTTATTTCCTTTGGCTTCAATAGTCAGTTTTTCAATCGGTTACTAAAGCTTGAATAAATTGCTGTTTAAATACCGGTGGCCTATACTTAAAGAATATTTTTCTGAATTTTATATAATAGAAGCTCCTCATCATCATTGGGTAATATAATTACATCCACCATTTTTAGTCCTAATTTTTCCAAGAGACGTTGGGAGGAAATATTCTTTTTGGATGTAATTGCCTTTATCTCTTCAATTTCAAATTCTTCGAAAGCAGCTTTTTTCAATCTATTCGCAGCTTCATAGGCAAAACCCTGTCCTTCATATTCGGGGAGGAAGGCAAACCCTATATCTATACCTTCCAGACCTTCCCTGTCATAGAGTCCGCAAGTTCCTATTTTTGTGTTGTCCGTCTTCTGAAAAATGGTATAATTAGAATAACCCAGCCTTTGGAGTTGGGGCAACATTTTGGTTTTAATATAGTCTTTTGCACTTATGACTGAATTTATTTCCCTGTCTCCAATATATTGAATGAACTTCGGGCTATTCATAAGTCTATAAATAAACTCCGAATCTCCTTCAGAGGTTGGTTTAATGCGTACTCTCTCTGTTTCGAATTCTTTGTACATTATTTTTTATAAGGTCAAATTTTATCCTCTCTGATAACAAATTTACCTGTTGCACACGAAACCTGCCTTTTCCAAAAACTTAAAATATTTTAGGAATAGTCCTGATCTTCAATCAGCAGTGTTATGACGGAAAACAACCTAATGCGTTGCTCACTTCATTTCCGTTTTTTTAGCGTTGCCGGAAGGTTTGTTCTTTACATATTTCTCCAGCCATTGATCCTGCTCCCAAAGCAAATGCAGAATAGATTCCTTTGCTCTGTAACCATGGCTTTCGTTTGGCAACATCACTAACCTCACCTGAGCACCTAACCCTTTAAGCGCGTTAAAATATCGGATACTTTGCATTGGATAGGTTCCCGAATTATTATCTGCTTCGCCATGAGTCATAAGTAAGGGCGTCTTCATTTTATCGGCGTGCATAAACGGAGACATAGTGTAATAAACTTCCGGAGCTTCCCAATAATTCCTTTCTTCACTCTGGAAGCCAAAAGGTGTCAGGGTTCTGTTGTAAGCACCACTCCTCGCAATTCCTGCAGCGAAAAGGTCGGAATGGGAAAGCAGATTGGCAACCATAAATGCCCCATAACTATGGCCTCCTACAGCAACACGGGACCTGTCTATATAACCCATTGCATCAACTGCGTCGATGGCAGCCCTGGCATTCGCCACTAATTGCGTTCGAAAAGTATCATTAGGTTGGTCATCACCTTCACCTACGATCGGAAATGAAGCGCCATCCAACACAACATACCCTTTAGTCACCCAATAAATAGGGGATCCGTAATAAGGGAAGGTAAATTTATTCGGGTTTGAAGTCTTCTGTGAAGCGCTCGATTGGTCTTTGAATTCCCGAGGATAAGCCCATAAAATCATGGGCATTTTTTCTTTGTTTTGCATATCGTAACCCACGGGCAGATATAAAGTACCCGATAAATCCAAACCATCTTCCCTCTTATAACTAATTACTTCTTTATGGATGTCCGAGATACTTTTAAAAGGATTATCAAAGTCAGTCAACCGCGTAAGGTCATTTTTCTTCAGGTCCCTGATAAAATAGTTAGGATACTCATTGGGTGATTCCAGTCTGACCAGGAGCTCATTTTTGTCGACATCATAACTTGTGAAATTTTCAAGTTTGTCCGTATAACCCGATTGATAAATTCTACTCGTTTTAAGCGATTTTAGGTTGATCTTATCAATAAAAGGGAATTGTCCTTTTTCAGAATATCCGTCTCCCTTGAGGAAGGCATCACTCCCTTTCAAAGCCAGGACATCACTCCCCATTTTGTTTCTTTTTGTCACAAAATCTCCTGGATCACTGTATCTATCCTGATAATTTCTGTCATAAAGAATTTTAGGTTCTATGGAAGAATCAGACGGATTGAATAAATACGTCTTGGTATTTCTGGTATTCCACCAGTCATCTTTAATAAGTGCTGTATCTTCATCTCCCCATACAGCACTGTCATATCTGTTTATGGTTTTTATCAGGCTTTTGGGTTCTCCGTTGAAGGGGGCATCCAATTGAAAAATTTCATCCCGGTACAATACTTCTTTTTCAGGATCACCTCCATCCAGAGCCTCAGCATAGACCAAACTTGCGGGCAGGTCATTCCTCCAGCTAAATCTTCTTTTCCCTTTGCGTACAGCCATAAAACCTTGTGGCAGATCTTCAATCAAAGGAACTTCTATAACGGTCTCAACTTTTTGGCCATTCTTCGAATAAACAACGGTTTTGGATGGAAATCTGCGATAAGGTACCAGGTATGAAAATGGTTTTTCAACAGTTGTTACCATAACATATTCTCCATCCGGAGAAAATATTATACTATTGTACAAATCACTTTCCAGCCATTTCTCACTTTTTCCATCCAACGAAACTTTATAAAGCTCTGATAGGGCAAGCTGTTCAAAGTTATGCTCATCATTTTTATTTTTTAATAAATCCTGATACGTTCGGTTTTGGGCCTTTTTTCCGTCATTCACAGAAATGGTAGGTCCCGTGGGAACGGCATTCTTCGTGTCAATTAGCTCCTGCCTGCCCGGGGAGATCATTTTTACCAAAATAGCATTCCCATCCTCGAACCAGTTTATCACATTTCGAAGGTTGGCATTTACTTTTGGTTCGGTCAGTTTTTGTGCAGTTTGTTTAAGGATATCAACCACCCAGACTTCAACTCCGGAAGATGTGGTATTTGTGCATGCAATTTTCTTTTGATCCGGCGAGAAGCTAAAATTGGTCAATTTAGGTTTTTCTGGCAATCCGCTCACCTGGATTTCTTCGGACTCATTGCTATTGAGTGGTTTTATCTTTAAATTGTTATAATAGGTCACCCGGCTTCCAATATTGGTTTTGGGGTTAATTCTTAATCCCCCCAATCTTAATTCTTCCTGGGATATTTCTTCAATACTTTTAAAGGCATCGCGATAAAGGAGGAGCATAAAATCTTTGTTGTCATCTACAATTACTGATGGTGCCCGGGGCACATCTACAAGCTCAAGTATTTCCTTTGATGGTTTTTGATAAGTCAGTGATTCCTGGGCCTGCACTTTTACAAGAAATAATAGTAGAACCAGGTAAATGGAAAATTTCATATTTTCAATATTCATTAGTAATAGTTTTGTGTATAAAAAGCATCATTTTTCTAGCGCAATAAATGTATTAAAAATGTACTAAGTATTTGGCATGCTTAGGTTAAATAAATAGACCGGAAAAGGCGTAAATGTAAATAGCTCAGAGTGATTTTTTTGGCCGGGAATGACCAATAAACCTTTGTAAACATTTTATCAGGGGGTAGATTCCGATACATGATAGCGCTGCTTAATCTGCTTGCTGTATCATTTTTTTGATCAGAGAAATTTGCCCTAAATGATAGTAGCTATGTTCAATGACACCCTCAATACTTCTTCTATAAGTGCCGTATTCCTCTTTAACAAAAAATTCTTCTAATTTTTCTTGAGTCATATTTTCTACATGACCTGCAAAATGTTCTGCATTATTCCATATCTCATTTAATAGTTGATCCCAATCTTCTATGGACTTTATTTCCGGCATGTCAAAACTGTATTTATCCCGAATTACAAGCTCTCCTCCTTTGAAAACGTCCAGAATTCCAGAAATGTAATAGTTAATATGAAAAGCCAGCGCAGCAATGGTGTTTAACGACCCAATTTTTGTCGTCGCCTGTTCCCAGCTTACATTGTTTAATTGATCCTTATAGTTGGTATTGGCAATCCATTTACCATTTAAAATTACCTCTTTAAAACGTTTGGCAAGTTCTCCTGCGTTTTCCATTTGAAATAATATAAGTGTAATAATTTTATAATTACCAGCTTTTATGACAAGCTCAGGTGGTGAAGTGAGTATTGCAAGCAGGTGTTTTTTTCGTCAACATACTTTTTGAACTTTTTCTAAACCACTTTGCCTAATTTATATCCAAGCCATGCCATTGGGATATAGGCTCCTGCCAGATCTAAAACTGTAAACCAGGCAGGGGAAGGAAGCATTATAATATTTATAATACCACCAATCAGAAAGAATATTCCAACTAACAAAGCCATTTTCATTTTGTGACTTGTGGAAATCAATGTTGCCAGAAAAGCACCTGCGAAAGTTCCCAGGGCATGCGCTAAAAAGGGAAAAAGGAAATGTTTAGGTTCAAATAAATGAATAGACTCTTTTAAACCTTCCATTGTGGTAACATCCGCACCACTTGGAGGTTCAATAATTGAGCTGCTGATCATAATTATACCCATATTCACAGCACTTCCAATTATTAATCCCAATACAACGGCTAAGATATTTTTCAGAGTAGCATTCATGGTCTAATTATTTCTATGAGTTGGCATATGATAACAGGAGCTGGCCTGGTTTTAATTTTTCGAATACTATAAATGTATTAAAAAAGCACAAGTTTTAAAGACTTAAACTTAAAGTGTTATTTTACCTAAGTATGGTTGGAAACTGTTTGGTATGGCAATTTTTTGTTTTAATATGTCTGGCCATTCTTTTGAATTAGCTTAGCAAGTCGGGGGAATGACTCGAGTACTAAAAAACACCTGCGCTTAGAATCTCATTCTAATTCCTTAATATACTTTGGATTGAAGCCTTTTACAAGTAACCAAACGATAAAAGTTAATACATAGATACCATTTTGAACAAACAAAAGGCCGGAAACTTTTATATCGGCCAGTTGCAGGGCTCCGCCAAAGAAGACCACTATGGAAGCAAGAATCCCCCAAATAGAGAGCCAGCCCGGAATAAGTTTTGATCTAAAGAGGAAATAGTACAACACTAACCCTCCAAGGCTATACATCATGAGCATTAAAAAATGTGTCCAGTAATACGCGTCATAAAGCATTTTGGCAAGTGTTGTATAATATTCATTAGTTGCCGAAGTAGTTAAGGCAAATTCTTCGCTTAGAGATAGCAGGTTCACATGAATGATATTGCTAACTACAATAATAGTAAAGTTAATTCCTGCAATGGCCAAATAAGCGATAGCCAGTCTTTGCTCGTACTTTTTTATAAAGGCGTATAAAAAGATAGCAATTCCAACTCCAATGGCACTAGTATATCTAGGCTAATTGCAAGTTTCATTTGCCCCGTAAGCTGCATAATCTGTTCGAGAAACGCAGTAGAATTGGCATCAGCACCCCCAAGACCTCTGAAGGCAGTTCCCGTAGCACCTGCCAGGACGGTTAATAAAAATAGAAAACCAAGTATTCTCCCGGATTTTTTTGTCAGTGCCATTGTTTTCAAAAGTTTTGGCTATTTATGCTAATTGGTAGCTCTATTAAAAGAATTGTTACAAAATAAACTTATTACAACCGCTTTTTTAAGAAAACTATTACGAGCATCCTTTTGTGGAAATAAGCAGGGAAGTATCTTATAAATAATCGCAACAAGTTTCATTCTTTAAAGATATTGGCTCACTTTTAAATGAAATATAGGAGTTAGGCCAAATGTTTTTGCCTTGGATATGGCAGGTTAGTTTAGAGCCCTTCTAATTGTTTATTGTAATCCTCCTCATCGAAATTGCCTTTAGACTCTTTTATGAATTGGTTTTCGTCTAAAATCCATTCTTCAAATCCACTAATTTTCACTTTATTCCCTGTTCCGTTAGGCCCCGTATTTGTTCCGGTAAGCGTCCAATGAAACCGGGTCTTATCCGCTATGGGTACTAAACTGTCCATTGTCACAATCATATCAGGAAAAGCATCCATAAATCCTTTTGCAACTTTGGTTATTTCCGCAGTGCCCCGGGCAGCTGCTCCCTTGTTTACCTGCAATGATCCATCTTTGGCAAAATAAGAGGCCACAAATTCAGGTCTTTTGCTACACCATGCCTGCGCATAGCTTCTGGCAAAAATTTCCAAGTCAAATTTCTTTTTTTCTTCGGCTATCGGATTTACAGTAAAGGAAATATTTAAAAATTTCCAAATTCCATTTTCCTTTAAGAGGGTAAAATGGTTAATCTCGCGGGTTTGTGGAATTCCAAATCGATGAACGATAGCATCACCTCTTACAAAAGCCATTTGGCTTTCACTTACCAGGATGTCGTAGTCACTTATTATTTCGCAATAGGGCAAAGGAATACGATTTTTGACATTTTCGAAGTAGTCATAAATAGTGATCACAGAACTAGACCAATCCCCGTCTTTTAAGCTACTTATTCCAAGGTTTGTATTATCAAAAACTACCTTGTCCAAGGCTTCAAGGTCATAGTTGCCGGCAGCAATCAATAAGTTGTCTACAGCAGCTTTTATTTCAGCTTCTTCCTGTGTCCAGGTTGGTTCTGTGGTCTCAGGTGCAGCGGCCTGTGTTGCATCAGAATTCCCGGGTTTGGGTTGGCAGCTCAAAAGGAAGATTGGAAAAAAGAAGAGAATGCATATAGAATTTAGATGAGTATATTTCATAAATATAAAAATTTGAATTTACGCCTAATTTTCCAGTCTTTGATTTATTTAAAATTAAGAAATTTTTAAAGTCAGGTTTGATGTAAAATGAATGTGCTGCATATACGAGATGTTAGCCCGTATAGGGCAATTGTATCACAATCCCATGTCCCGATATATTTTCCACTGCCCGTCTTCCTGTTTCCAAACCAATAAATATTTACCTTCTCCTTTTAAATTACCTTTGCTATCCTTCATTTGGTATTTCCCTGTTTCAAATAAAAATTCATTATCCGTGGTAAGTGAAGTTGTTGCAAATAGCAAATTGGGCATATCATTCTCAATGGAATAACGTATCTGCCTGCCCCATGATGAGAGAATATCCTTTCCTTTTGATGTGCCAAAGTAAGCTCCTTTTGCATACATATTGTACAATGCCAAGGAGTCTCCCTCAAAAAAATGTTTTGAGAATTGTTTGTCAAGGCTATCAACCAGCACCCGGGCTTTAATCAAATCTATTTTCTCCTGTTCAGTTGCTTGTCCGAATATCGCAGAAATTGAAAAGAGAATAAAAAGGTACCGCAGTGTTTGTTTTTTCATGTTATATCTGGTTTTTATTGTTGTATTCCGGACAACTTTAAACGAATGAAACCCAGGTTCTCTATATGTGATGCAGGGTATGTTGTTTTTTAATTCAAATAAGCACTGAATTCAGTTTAAGTCAATATGGTATCCCGGATTCTTTCTGTCGTTTGTCTTCCGAATTTTATAAATTTATAGAGCGCCAATTCACACAAATATAAGCGAGAAGATGAAAAAACCAGTTAAAATCACCCTAATCACTTTTACATCACTACTAGTTCTAATTCTTCTGTTGGCATTAGGAGGTTGGATTTGGGTAAATTCATCTTTCCTCAATTTCGAAAAAGAGTATGCTGAAAAAACTGAGATCAATGAAATGACCATTGATGGATACCGGTTTTTGGATAGAAATGGCAACGGGAAACTTGATATTTATGAAGATGAACGCAGAACCATTGAAGAAAGAGTTACAGATGTCCTTTCTCTGATGACACTGGAGGAAAAAATACATTTACTCAAAGGTTCGGGGCTCGCATCGGCGATGGGCAGGGTTGAGCCTGGTGAGGGAATTGCCGGGGCTGTGGGCACCATCGTTCCAACTCCACGATTAGGATTGCCAACCATTTATTTGTCTGACGGACCTGCAGGATTGCGAATAGAACCCCGTCGTAAAGGAGAAGACAAAACATATTTTTGCACTGCTTTTCCCATTGGTACATTGCTGGCTTCTACATGGAATACGGAATTAATACACCAGGTAGGTAATGCAATGGGGCAGGAAGCTCTTGAATACGGAATTGATGTAATCCTTGGACCGGGAGCCAATATAATGCGACATCCTTTCTGTGGTAGAAATTTTGAATATTATTCAGAAGATCCTCTTCTCACAGGCTATATTGGAGCAGCCATGGTCAATGGCATAGAATCCAATGGCATAGGCACATCTGTTAAGCATTTTGTAGCGAACAATCAGGAGACCAACCGCAATTTCAATGACGTGATTGTTTCAGACAGAGCGATGCGGGAAATTTACCTCAAAGGCTTCGAAATCATCGTAAAGCAATCGCAACCCTGGACGATCATGTCTTCTTATAATAAAGTCAACGGCACATATACATCAGAAAGCAGGGATCTTTTGACCGGTGTTTTGAGGGATGACTGGGGGTTTGAAGGATTGGTCATGTCTGATTGGTTTGGTGGGAATGATGCAGCTGCTATGGTAGGTGCCGGCAATGATTTGTTGGAGCCCGGAACCAGGAAACAATGGAAAGCCCTGCTAGAGGCTCATGAGAATGGTAATTTAACCATTGAGGATATTGATACTTCCGTTAAACGAATCCTTAAGTTGGTTTTTGAATCAAGAAAAATGCAGAATTATCAATACGGGAATAACCCGGATTTAACGGCACATGCTGAAATTGCACGCTTGTCGGCCTCTGAAGGGATGGTTCTTTTAAAAAATGAGAACACCCTTCCCATTCAGAAATCAAAAAATGTCGCTCTTTTAGGAGTCACCTCCTACGATTTCATAACCGGAGGAACGGGTTCCGGAGATGTCAATGAAGCGTATATTGTATCACTGGAAGAGGGCCTGAATAATGCAGGTTACGAAATCAATGCCACAGCCAGCAGTCTTTTTGAAAACCACAGAGAGGCCAATTCCAAAGAATTTGTGCGGCCAGAGGGGATTAAAGCCATGTTTACCCCCTATATCCCACCTCAAATTATATATACTTCAGAGCAATTAGATCAAATAGCTGCAGAAACAGATTTGGCTATTATTACAATTGGCAGGAATGCCGGAGAAGGGGGAGACCGCGTTGAAAAGGACGACTTCCTTTTATCGCAACAGGAGCAAGATATGATTACAAGAACTTGTCTGGCCTTTCATGAGGCAGGTAAAAAAGTAGTAGTAGTACTGAATATCGGAGGCGTAATAGAGACGAATTCCTGGAAAGAACAACCAGATGCCATTTTGCTTGCATGGCAGGGTGGTCAGGAAGGTGGAAACGCAGCAGCTGATGTCCTAAGTGGCAGGATAAACCCCAGCGGAAAGCTTCCAATGACTTTCCCGATAAATTTGGATGACCATGCTTCAAATGCCAACTTTCCTCAGGATGGGGAACCTTTGAAAATAACTGATATGTTATTCGCAGATGAGGTAGATGAAGAGGATAGGGTTAAAAACAGGGATTTTACTATCTACGAGGAAGGCATTTATGTTGGGTACCGGCATTTTGATAAAGCTAATTTAAAGGTGTCCTATCCATTCGGATTCGGGCTTTCCTATACTAATTTTGAATTTAGTGATATGGCTGTTGCTGTTGAAAACGATAGCATCCATGTACAACTCAAGGTTAAAAATACAGGCGATAAGATAGGAAAGGAAGTTATACAGCTCTATGTTTCAAAGCCCGGCACTTTAATAGATCGTCCAATTCAGGAACTGAAGACTTTTGTTAAAACCCAAAACCTGGAACCAGGTGAGTCAGCAGACCTGGCACTTAGTATTCCTATTACAGATTTGCGCTATTGGGATGAAGATAAATCTGATTGGGCCCTGGAAAAAGGCAGCTACACTATTCAGTCAGGCACTTCCTCACGGGATATCAGGGTATTGCAGGAAATAGAAATTTAGCTCTTTTTCACGGCAGTATTTATTTTGGTTCAAGGCCCATGACGTACTAATAGCTTCCATCCAATAGATTGGCAACATTATTAAGGTCCTCAAGTCTTTCCTCCGAAATCAAAATATAACCGTTCATTACAGCATTGTAGGATTTGTAAATGGTCGTATTATTTTTCTCCAAGTACTTTTTTCAAAAACATTATTCCTATTTCATCGGCTTTGTTGAAGAAGGAAAACATATAACCATTAGCCGATGTATAGGGCATGGTTTTGCCTTTTCTATTAAAGCTTTCACAGCTAGCGCCTAATTAATCATATAGTTCTAAGTTTTCTTTCCACATGTTTATTGTGCTTTCCTAATTGGAATAAAGAGTAAAAAAATGTGCGGTATCCTTAATATCCCCTAATCCCAGGATCCAGCACACTTCGGAAAGGTCTGAGAAATCCAATCCTCCAGCCGCAATCGCTTCATTGTTGTAGCGACCATCTTTACCATTGTATTTATTTCCTAGGTTAATAGCAAGCTGCCATATTGCAACCAGCTTTGGGTCTGTAATTTTATCTTTCCAGTTTGTATAATCCGGGGTGCGAAATCCCGGGGTTCCGTTTCCAACGGCATTACCATCAGGGATTTTATGATAGGTAGTATTTTTCTTTACGAATTCCAGGTTTTCGGGTGCGGTAACTTCTTCATTCCAATCGCTATGCTGAACCACATGAATACGTTGCGAAATGTTTAATTCTGGCAGATCTGCCTGAAGCTCTTTTACAAGTGCAGCGGTAAAATCGGATTGACCAGCGTCTGCTATCCAGATATCGCCCTGGCTTGCAAGGGTTTTTTTAGCCAGTACTTTAACCCGAGCCACAGCACTTTCTAAATTTTCATGTGCGTCTGTCCAGTTTTCCCCAAATGCCAGCCTGAATAGATCATTGGGTGGCACATACAGCCCTTCCTGAATGCCATAGGTACCTGCAACTGCATGATAGTTAACTTTCTTAAAAGCGGGATCGGACATAAGTGTAATAAAGGCAGCTACGGAATGTAGATCATCCACATCGGTTTTGCAATCGTAATTAACTAAAAGCAGGTCTTTTTCTATGTTGAAGTTTCCTGCTTCTAAAGAACTTAATGTTATGCTATAGCTTTTTAGAGGTGTTAGAATTATGACCAGTGCAAAAAATAGTAATGTTTTAAACTTCATTTCTTTTGTGTTTTAAATGGTTTAGTTCCCTGAAAACCTATTGTTTCTTTATGAGATGCTCTTATTGTGATTTTAATCAGATAAAAATTCCCGAATGTCATTCGATAATTTTAAGAAATCAGGTTCGTGCGTGTACATCATGTGTCCTGCTTCATAATAGGTCATTTCTATCTTTTCTCTGTCTATCCCATTGCGCGAATAGGTATACTCAGCATCAAAAAACGGACAAATCAAATCATAATAACCACTAGCAACCATCACTCTCATTTCCGTATTCCGCCGCATCGTCTCTGCCAGTTTTCGGGTAACATTGACAAAGGAAGGCTCCCATTGTTCTCCTTCCGGAATAGGTCTCCATTTCCAATTTTTGTAGACCTTATCATTGGAAGTAATATAAGGTCGATCCATACTTACGTTTAGATCGGAGGACAAATAATGATTTAGTGAAGCGGTATAAGCCCCGCTAATCTGGTAACTTGCCGGGTCTCCCAAATGTGGCCCATCAGTTAAGGCATCTACTTCCTCACCCATAAAACGGCCATCTAACCGGCCAATGGCCAGACCCCTGTCTGCAAGTAATTCTTTTTGAAATCGGGGCATTAATATTCTTAGATCAGACTTTAGTATATACCCCTTGTCGAGCCCGGTAAAATAGCTTAGTCTTTCTGCAACTTTGTTTTGTTCGGCTTCACTAAGCAATGAACCTTTGTATAGCGCAGGCGCATATGAATCATAGGTGTAGTTTCTGCATTCATCAATAAATGATTCAAGCGATTTTCCTTGCCCTGCTTTTTTATGGTACCAGGCGGTTGCAGCCATACTGGGCAAGTACGTCAGATAAGAGGTTATATTGTCGTGAACAGATGTTGAGCCCGCATAATCCAGGGCTTGGGAAATAAGGATTAAACCATTTAATGACATGTTCTGACCCCCTTCTTCCAGGGCATTGGCTACAGCAGCAGCCCTTACCGTCCCAAAACTTTCACCGGCAATATATTTAGGTGAAAACCAGCGATTATTTTTTGTTACCCATTGTCTTATAAATTTGGCGATAGAATTAGCATCTTCATTTAAACCCCAATAGTCTTTGACTTTACCCTTGCCAATGACCTGGCTGTAACCGGTACCTACCGGATCTATAAAAACAAGGTCTGTCAAATCAAATAATCCATTTTTATTATCCATTAAATTATAGGGTGCGGCTCCATCATCTTTTTTTGCATCTGACTGTACTTTTACCAATTTGGGACCTAGCATTCCCATATGCAACCACACCGATGCCGATCCGGGACCCCCGTTAAAAACAAAAGTAACAGGTCGTTTGGCAGGATCGCTTACTCCTTCCTGAATATAGGCTACAGACCATATGGAAGCTACTGGTTCTAAGGAATCATTTTTTAAATAGGTCTCTGAGGCAACAGCCTTATATCTGATTATTTTACCTCCGTTAGTTATTTGATGATTGGTCACAAACGATTTTGCTTCCGGTACTGGTTTTGTAGTCTCTTTCTTTTCCTGGGCAGAAACGGAAATTGAAAACAGCAGAATTATGGAAAGGATATTTAATTTCATTACAGCTGGTATTATAGTTTTTTCAAATATAGTTGATTAAATTCTTTAGAGTTACGCTCGCTGAACTATCTTATTTTTTGAGAATGACCTGTTCAATAGGATAAACCGTGTCCAAAAGCACCTTGCACCTGGCAAATCTTTGCAGCGAATGCAGCAGCTTCGCTGAGGGCATTTTCAATCAAAGAGTCTGCTGAATCACTGCCATTGGTTTTACCTTTGAAATAGGAAATCAGGAATCCGCTAATGAACGCATCTCCTGCTCCGAGCGTGTCTGTTGGTGTCACGGCCAGGGGTGTCTGTCTAAACCAGGATCTTCCATCGAACAAAATTGCTTCCCGGGGCCCACGAGTGGCCACGGCCATGGTACAGCCCCCATTCACGGCTTCTTCAAGAAGTTCTATTGCTGCTTTTTCGACCCATTCGCTACAGGAAAAAAACCCAATGTCGATATACTGGCATAGCGATAACGCATAGTCCCTTTCGAAGTCATCCGAAAAGTCGTAGCTGATCAGGGGATTAAGTTGTTTCATTTTGCTTAGATAGAGGTCAATATGGCTATATGTGCCCGTATGCACAATTGAAAACGATTGCAGGTAATCGAGATCATCAAATATGAATTCCATTGGCACAGATTTGCTGATTCCACCTTCATTTGATGAAATAAAAACTCTCTCCCCGTCTTCGATTTTCAAAATGGCCTGTCCGTTTGGTCCGTCAGCAATGCGGCAATGGGAGGTGTCTACGCCTATGTCGGCGAGTGTTTGCTGCACATGCTTAGCGCCGTCATCGCTTCCAAAAACACCAATATATGCAGAGTCACAGCCCAGCATTGACGCATATACCGAAAAGTTGAGGGCATTGCCCCCCGGAAACATGGTACGAATGTCAATGTAATTGTCCACTACATTGTCTCCGATACCTATAACTTTCAATGTTCCATCCCCCATTATCTTCATTAATATTCAACTTTACCCATATAACGCCGCGTTTCAAGTGGATGATTACGAATTTTGGCTAAAGCTTCCCGGTAATCACAAAGTACACTGTAGAACAGGATTGGATTGAAAAATTCGACAACGGATTCGGGAAGTATGCCAATACCCAGCTCTTTGGCGTCTAATACTACATAATTCCTGGCATAAGTTTTAAGGAAAGTGATCACCCTCAGATCCAGTGGCCTGGTGCGACCTTCATTGACCAAGACAATGAAATTGGTTTTTTTGTCTGTAACTTCGAAAGGACCATGAAAAAACTCACCGGAGTGAATCGAGCTCGCGTGCAGCCTTTGCATTTCCATAAGCGAACAGATGGCAAAACCATAGGCGTGTCCGTAGCTTGCCCCACTCGACAAAATATAGAACAATTTCTCATTCTGATAAGTCTCTGCAAAGGACTTTGCCCGATCGCCTGCTTTGCTACGTGCTTTTCTTATAACATCGTCTATCTTTAGAAGCGCCTCCTGGAATTCGTTGTAATTGGCATACCCTTCTGTTTGCTGTACTATTTCGAGACAAAGTGCCAGGGTAATTGCCATCGGATTATTTTTAACACTGGATTCATCTCCCCACTCGTATACAATATTGTGATCGGTATAATTAGCAATCTTCGATGATTTATTGTGGGTCATTGTAACAGTGAGAGCGCCGGCTGCCTTTGCCACTTTCGACGCTTCAACAGCCTCCGGTGTATCCCCGCTATGGGAGCAAAGGATGACAACAGATCGTTCGCCAAGCACCTTTGGCACGGCATGAACAAATTCGTTGGCCGTATAGAGTTCAGAGCGTAACTGACAGCTTTCACTGGCCAGGAAGAATTTAGCAGGGTAGAGGTCTACCAGAGAACCTCCGCAGGCGACTAAAAATACTTCTGACATTTGAACATCTTCATCCGCTTTCGCTGCGAGCATTTGGATTAGGGCATCGGTATACAAGTTCATTGAATTCATAAAATGTAATCCTGATAGTATCTTGTGTGATTAGCTGATTCGTTCTTAGTAAAAAAAAAATCATTTCTTACTTACTGGCAAATGTCTTAATAAATTTTTAAGTAATTCCTCTAAATTACATTGACTTTGCTGCGGTGTTTTTAGACCTTCAGTAAACAGAAATGGTCAACAAGATCATGGTTGCGATCAATAGTAGAAAAAGGAGCGGCATCATAAATTGAAGCCACTTATTGAACCCGATTTTTACGATGGCCAATGCTGCCAGTATTAAACCGGTAGGATTAATTAAATAAAAGAGGCCCATTCCATATTGATACGTATCAACGATAGTCTCTCTTCCTAAATTTACAGTATCTGCCAATGGCGACATAATTGGCATGGTTAAAACTGCCATCCCGGTAGATGAGGGCATGAAAAAGGATAGACCCCCATAAATATAGAGCATGACATTTGCAAACACCCCTTTGTTCATCCCTTGTGTTATAGTACTTGCATGATATAAAATGGTATCACTAATAAGTCCATCTTCCATTAAAATGGTTACACCGCGGGCGATACCAACAATAAAGGCAACGCTGAGCAATTCAGCCGCCCCTTTTGCAAAGGCTTCCACAAAAACAATTTCTTTGACCTTTCCAATAATACCAATAAGGATTGCGCCTAAGAGAAATGTGGATGTCATTTCTACAAACCACCAGTCTAAAAATGACACCCCAACGATCATCACGATAAAACACAATGAAAATACAGTGATAATGAGTCTCAGCCTGTTTGTGAATTTTGTGGTAGTATTCGCATCATGTATTCCAAACAGCTTCTCCTGAGCTTCTTTTTGATCAAAAATAAGAGACCTGGATGGATCGTTTTTTACGCGTTTTGCATATCGAAGAATATAAACAATAGTAATGGTCAGGCATACCAGCAGCATAATTATGCGATTGTTAAGCCCTGTTGTCCAGTTTATTCCTGCGGCATCCGAAGCAATAATAGTTGCAAACGGATTCGTGGTAGAACACATTGATCCAATTCCAGAGCCCAGGAAAATGCAGGCAAGCCCAACCATTCCGTCATATTTTGCTGCTAGGAATACTGGAATTAAAATAGGGTAGAAGGCCATGGTTTCCTCTGCAAGTCCGAAGGTTGTGCCTCCGGCTGCAATAAGTGTGGTTACCACAACGATTAAAATATATTCCCTGCCTTTTAAAATTTTTGCAAGCCAGGATATTCCGGCATCAAAAGCTCCCGTGAGGTTCATAATCCCAATTAAGCCCCCTATGATAAGGATTAAAAAAATGATGTCTGCTGCTGCGATTATTCCCTTTACAGGCGATTTTACCAGGGCTCCAAGGCCTTGTGGGTTTGGTTCCAGTTCTTTATAAGTGTCAGGAATGCCAATAGGCTTATAAATATCACCATTTGTAAATTTTTGAATAGGAATTTTAATGTTGAGGTTTTCAAGTGTTTCCACTGTTGCCGGCAATTCTGTACTTTCTTCTAAACTTGTTTTTGTGAAGGTATTGCTTGTGGCATTGTATGCCAGGCTATCGTATTTTCCTGCAGGAACCAACCAGGTTAAGATTGCTGTAAATACAGCTATGAGTATAAGTATGGTCTGGGCCGTTGGAAATTTAAGTTTTTTCATTTATCGTACTATTAAAAATTCTTATGCCGGCTTTTGTGGGCATTACGGCTAGCCATTTATTGCATAGGTTTTTTATAATTCCTTAACTACTTTGCATGGATTTCCCAGGGCCAATACATTGTCGGGAATAGTATTGGTAACCACACTTCCGGCACCAATTGTTACATTATCTCCGATAGTCACATCCGGGTAAATAATTGAATTTCCGCCTATCCATACATTGTTGCCTATTGTTACCGGTTTTGCAGAGGTTAGATAAGCAGATTCTTTTCCATTTTCAATTATTCTTTTTGAAGCTTCTAATGGATGGCTTGCCGTGTAAATTTGGACATAAGGTGCGATAAGTCCATTTTTTCCTATGGTTATTCTGTTATTGTCCAGGAACATACAATTGGTGTTGATAAATGTGTTGTCTCCAATTGAGATATTTTCCCCATAGTCACAGAAGAAAGGGGCTTCGATCCAAACGCCATCACCTTTAAATTCAAATAATTCATTTAAAACCTGTTCTCGTTCGGCCATTAATTCAGAATCAAGATTGTTATAGACCTTTAAAAGTTTTCTTGCCTGATGGTAAATTCTTATCAATTCGGGATCTCTTGAATTGTAGTAATCCCCATTGAGCATTTTTTCTTTTTCCGTCATTTTATCATTTGTCAGATGTTGGCATTAGTTATTTTTTAAATACTGTTACCCCCTTTTTAATGGTTTCAATTACTTGTATATCCTTTATTTCATCTGCCTTAACTTTCAAAGGATTTTTATCCAGAATTACTAAATCAGCTAGTTTTCCATTTTCGAGGGTTCCCTTTTTGTCTTCCTCAAAGTGCTGGTATGCAGACCATATGGTAATTGCTTTTAATGCCTCATAAGGGGTTAATCTTTCATCTTCCCCTATCACTTTTCCAGAACGGGATGTTCTCTCTACAGCGGTCCAAAGCACGCGCATTAAACTGGGTAGGGCAACAGGCGCGTCTGTATGTATCGTAATTTTAACACCTTTATTTAGTGCTGTTCTTACAGGACTAATTTTGTTGCCAAGTGAATCACCAATTAATTCTTTGTGCCAATCGCCCCAATAAAAAGTATGCAACGGGAAAAGTGATGCTATCATATTCATCTTTTTGGCTTCATCCAACTGGTCTGCCCTTATATATTGACCATGGATGATAACATCACGCCTACCTTCATTGCCATATTTTTCATTTAAAGGTTTTAATGTCCTTATCATTTGGTCAACAGCAGCATCTCCATTAGTATGAGACAAGATTTGCCAGTTATTTACAAACGCTTTCTCATAAATTGAGGATAAGATGCTGTCATTGGGGATTGCAGGATATCCTTTATAGTCTTCAGGCATTCCATCCGGTGGTAGCAAATATGGTTGGGTGCGCCATGCTGTTCTACCCTGGGGCGAGCCATCCAGAGTGACTTTCATGCCACCAATTCTATATTTGTTTATGTATTCTTTGCTATTCCATTTACTATTCATGTACTTATCCACAAATAGATAGTCGATATAACTAACAACATCAATTTTTAGTTTCTGACTGTCAGCCATTGTTGTCAAAAATTCATGGTTTTGCATGGCACGACCTTCCTGGGCAGTCGTATACCCGTAAGATAAAGCCATTGCCTGACCTGCCTCAAAGAATTTTATGCCGGCCTCTTCTGATTTGGGCCCTATTGCCTCCAGCATATATGGAATTGCCGCCAATTCCTCCAGTACACCGTTAGGTTCATTGGAGTTCTGCTCTCTTCTAATAATACCACCTTCCGGGTTTTTAGTATCAGCGTTTATCCCCAATTTTTCAAGCCCTTTTGAATTAACGACAGCAAAATGCCCTGAGATGTGGGTTATCATAATTGGATACTTGGTACTTATTTTGTCCAAGTCGTGTTTTGTTGGAAACCTTTTTTCCTTAAGAACTGAATCATCAAAGCCGGTACCAAAAATCCAGCCCGTAAGCTCTCTGTTCTGGGGTGTGTTCCACTCTTTCATAACAGAAATAAGTGTTTCTATGTCATCTACATTGGCATCCGGTGAGGCCAGCAATTGTCCGCCTATGGCCTGAGCACCAAAAGTAGCAAAATGGCAATGCCCGTCTATAAAACCCGGAACAAGGGTTCTCCCTTCAAGGTCAATCATTTGGTGCCCTGCGCCAGCTACAGTCATTGCTTCAGAAGATGAACCTACAAAGCTGATTTTGCCATCTTTTACCACAAGTGCCTCGGCATAATCAGGCGCTTGCCCAACCATGGTAATAATATCGCCGCCAAAATATACTTGCGCCGTATTTTCTAAGTGTTTTTTATCAGTGTCCTTGCAGGAGAATAGAAAGATGACTCCTAAAATCAGCAGTAAGTTTTTCTTTGTATTCATTTGTTTGAATTTATTTTTAATCATTGGTTTGGCTAAACCTGGTTTTTTCGTATTAAGGCTTTGTTGGTAATAGCATTTGATTAATCCTCAATAAAATTAGCCTCCCAGGGACCTATACCGGTAAGCTGAATAATTGTATTGGAATCGGCCCAAACGGAGTGAATCTCATTTCTGGCATTTACGTAATAATCACCCGGTCCGAATTCTTTTGCATCTTCTCTGGTGGCATCCTTCCCAAAAGCAACATAGGCTTTGCCTTGCAGAATAGTGGCACGTTCGTCTTTGGGATGTGTGTGAGGGGGCATAATAAATTTTCCATTTACTTTGAAACGCACAGTAAAAAGGTCGTTGCTTTTTGGGCTGCCTTCCATAACAGCCATTTCGCAACCCTCGGGCAAGTTGGGCGGACATGGTTTCCATTCAATGTCTTTGGCATAAACCACATGCTGAACAACGCCCTCAGGGAACTGCATTACTCCAACCTGGGTAGATGATTGTTTGCAGCCTGTTAGGGCTAATACTGAAATACAAACGAAATAGATTAATGTATTCTTCATTTTATAAAAGTTTAGTTTATTAATTATAATTATTTTCTTCTTACCTACAATGTAAGCATAAAGGCTATTTTCCTGTCCGACCGGCAGGCGGGAATACCGCTAAACCCCTCCTGGGATTTCGTATCTATCTTTTTCGTTTATAATGATTCTGAGTTATTTGATTCAAAAATGTCTTAGTTTTTACCAATTCGAATTTTAGCTCATTTGGAAGCTCTGAAAACAAAGATGAGCCACCACCCAATACTATCGGAATTATTGTAATTGTCATTTCGTCAATTAAATCTGCTTTAAGAAAATTTCTTATTGTAGCACCACCATCAATGTAAAGACGATTATATCCTTTTTTATTAATCTGCCCGATAATTTCACCGGCTGTTCCTTTTATCAAGTAAGCTTTTTCCCTGTGACTTTCAGGTATTTCATTTAAAGTAGTACTCAATACGAATACGGGCTTTTCATACGGCCAATCAATATCAAAGCTGCATACTGTTTCGAATGTTGCCCGACCCATTACAAGAGCATCAATATTGCTGATGAATTCCACATATCCCATATCATTATTATCGGGATTTGGTATGGAATGAAGCCAATCTATTCCGCCATCTTTGTCTGCGATGCAACCATCAATACTTGTAGCAATAAATACACTATTCTTTTTAGTCATTTTTTTAGCGATTATATATGAATGCCACCAACCCCGTATATAATTTCCTCCCCGGCAAACCTGATGAACCTGTCCACCTCCGGAGAATTATCGCCGTTGTTGTTTAATAGCAAGATTTAGCTCGTGACTATATATAGTTTCAAATATATCAAAATGTTGAATGATGTATGGAAAAATAATAATTACTCCGGTAGTCTGCTCTTAACTAGTGCTATTTGCCCCATATGATTGGCAGAATGCTCTAAAATATGAAACCACGCCCAATGGTTGTTTACCCCTTCATCTATATTTGCAGCAAACCATGCATCATCTTTGGTTTTAAAACCTTCGAGTGTTTCCTTCCGGACCTGATCCCAAAGGTCCAAATAATATTATATGGGTTTTCCTTTTAATTTGTCTCTTGATTCATCTCCCAAACCTCCGGCAACTTCCCAAAATTCCGCTTCTTCATCAGTCCAGCTGCGTTCTTCCAAAGTTTCAACCCGGGTATAGGATTGGGTGGCCACTATAATACCAATTTGAGGGGTATATCCTTTTCAGGTTTAATTTCATATTGCACCATTACTAATGAGATTGAAAAACAAAAAACTAATAAAGTACAGTCTTGTAAACGGGCTATACCAATGGTTTATATTCATGGTTATGAGCCTTCAATTATGGTTCTAATTGATTCAGCACAATGTTTTTATACCAAATTTCATAGGGCCCTCCGGAATGTGCCTGCAGGCATATATAACCGTTTGAAGGTACATTGCCTTTCTCAGTGTATTTGGCCGTTGTAACTCCATTGATTTTTATTTCAATATCCGGGCCATTAGCCTTGATTTTAATCTCATTCCAATCAAAAGGATCAATAATTTCCTCCATAAGTTCTTTGTCAGCTACCTTAAAAAATATGACAGGGAAGATATCTGGTCTTGGGTATCGCTTAGTATCCGGCCTGTTCTCATCTACAAGGCTGCCCCAAAGCGGATAAAGGCCGGTTGTATCCTTCGGTGTAAAATCAGAAAATTGAGCAATTGCAGTGGCATCAATATATCCTATGTCGGCCTGGTAGCCCATTACCTCATTAGAATTGGGCACGCGTTTAGCTCTGAAGCTTATGCCCCCATTAGTATTTATGTCGTTCGCAATAAATTTAGCAGATAATCTCAATTCAAAATTTTCATACTTCTGTTCCGTACACAAGTAGTAACTTTCATCAATTGGGTTTTTTAGGTTACCACCAACTATGGCTCCCTCTTCCGCTCTGAAAATAGTATTTGACCCTTCCCAGCCTTCAAGCGATTCCCCATTAAACAATTTAAGTTCGTCCGAATTCCCGCAGGAAATAAATAATAAAATAGAAAAAAGGAATCCAATGGGATTTAAAATGTTTCTTATCATTATTTAGGTTTTGTTGTGGCTAATAGTTCTTGTTTGATTAAAGAAAAATCAATCGGTAACATTTGAAGACGCTACCTCCCGATGAAGTCTCCAGGTACCATCCTTACCTTTTTTTAAGATGGCTAAAAAGCTATCTTTCAATTCAACCACATTTCCTTGACTATTCGTATAATATACACGACTAATACCAAGGTCATATGCAATACTGTCTGATGCAATTATTGTTTCTATAGGGGACATGATAATACTGTCGTAAGGGAAAGGACCTTGGTTTTTACTTTCCTTGTACATTTCCATCCAATCGCTGCTTCCGGGTGAAATGATCTTAATGTCTGAAGTCGCGATTTTACCCATGGTTTCACCATCACCTTCTTTTACGGCTTTCATGAATGTCTGACGTGTTTTTTCTATTGATGCCAATTCTGCCTGAATATCAATAGTACCAGAATTTGAAGATTCTAATTCCCCTTTGGCAACCTTTTCATTGCAGGAAACGAGGGTCAGGACAAAAAAAAGAATTATTGGACTTCTCATATTTTAACGTTTTTAAGGTTATTCAAATTTAAAGATTTAATCTAGGAGTATTGGCTTTTGTATTTTGATATTTATTCAGGGAACTGGATCGTAAGCCCTCCCGATAGCTCCTTCTCCATAGTATTACGAAGGAGAAGCTATCGGGAGGGCTTTGCAAAGAAAGAAGCAGATATTTAGTACATTTATTGAGATTTCAATAAAGGACTGGATTCATTTCATGGCTTCGCATGAAATGGGCCTTGGGGGGAGCTTAACCATGCAACTGGCCCTAAACTAACAAGTTGTGTGAAATTTGAAAAATGAAAATTGACAATGAGTTATACTGTAAGATTTGCTAATTTGACGGACAAAGAAAATGTCCTAAAACTTTACAAACGTGTTTCAAAAATAAATGGAGGAATTGCAAGAACTGAAAATGAAATTACTGAAACGTATATTATCAATAATTTAAAAAAATCGATCGATAATGGTATCTCTTTAATTGTTGACAATCCAAATTGTAGTAAAATAATAGCTGAAATACATTGTTATAAATTAACTCCTAGCGTTTTTGACCATGTTTTATCAGAATTGACAATTGTAGTTGACCCGAAATTTCAAAATCAAGGACTTGGTAAATTACTCTTTAAATCTCTATTAAAACATATTGAAGACAATAGAACTGAAATTTTAAGAGTAGAACTTATAGCTAGAGAAAGTAACACAAAAGCAATAACATTTTATGAAAAATTAGGCTTTAAAATTGAAGGTAGATTTGAAAGAAGAATTAATAATGGAACCGAGAATTTTGAAGCAGACATTCCAATGGCTTGGTTTAATAAAAACTACGCACAAGATAGGTAATCGTTGCACAAAGCACTAAAAAATATAAATAGTAATCCAAAAGCTCTTTTTAAGGGGCTTTTGTTTTTGGAAACCCTATTTCTTATTAAAAATTGAAGATGTCCAATGGCCTTATTTGAAGTGATATTAGCCTTTTTGACCATAAAATGGAACGACCCCACTGCCTTGGCAGCACTTTTTACAGTATTGGTAATAAATTTCAAGTACTTCATAAGGTTATAGACCATAGCTGACAGATGCATGACCTTATTGGCCTAACCTATACCCATTGCATTGATCTCTTTGGTTCCCATAAACTGTGTGAGGGTACCAAATACAGGCTCAATAGCTCGCTGTCGTTCACCTTTCATATACTTTCCCCATCTACTGTTTACAAGTTAATTGTTACGCGCATAATCCTCATTATAATATGTTATGGTAATTCGCTTTTCCTGACTCTTTTTTAAACACGCACTATAGATAGGACAATCTAAGCAGATATGTTTGGAAGCTCTATACTCTTTCTTCCTATTCCTGATATAAACTTCATAGAACACATTTTTAAAAGGAATTATCTTGCCCTGTGTACAGACACAATGGTCTTCTAACTTAATTTTAAGCCTAACTGGTGAACACACTTTAATTACTTACAGCAATGACTTAACTTTAGAATGATACTAATTTACACCTCATTACAGGTAACACATATTAATAAATATTAAAAAATTACTAAACCCTTTTATATAAAAGGTTTATAATACTTTACCCTCCTATCAATCTTTTAAATTTATTTTTAACACCTTTAAAAGACACATTTTTTTAACGAGCTCCACCATTTTCTTCTAAAAGTTTAATTACTTTTTGAAAGTCATGTCGGTATGCGTCAGTTAAAGGAGTGTTTCCCCATCTATCTAAAGGATTAACATAAACTCCATGTTTAATTAAATAATTAACGACATTTATATGGCCTTCAGAAGCTGAAAGATGTAAAGCTGTTCTACCATCATAATCTGCTGCATTCAAATTTAAACCATTTGCAACAAGCCTTTTAATTTCTATAAGATCTCCCTCACTTGCGGCCCAGCACAATTTAATTGAATCTTTCAAATTGATATTTTTTAATGTGTCAGGTAAAAATTCTTTAATTGGTATACCTTTTATATTTGATTTCTGTGCATGATGCTTTTCAAGTAGTTGAATAACTTCTTGATGATTTCCCCGATAGGCATCATCCAGTGGTGTACCACCCCATCGATCTTTTGGACTAAGATTCAGTCCTTTTTCTATAAAATATTTAATTACATGGACATGTCCTTCTGAAGCAGCTAAATGAATTGGGGTTCTATAATCGTATTCACTTTCATTTAAGTCAAGCTCATTATTTGCTAATCTTTCAAATTCATCTAAATCACCTTGGCTCGCTGCTGCACACAAACTATTTATACCTTCAATTTTTGTCTGATTTTTTTGAAGTCTCGGATCTTTTTTAGATGAGGAAAGTAACAGATGATCATAGGTGTGAAAATTAAAGTAATTCACCAATTTTGTACAGACAGCTAATCCTTTAACACTATTACCGATTTCATCTAAAGGAGGAGACCAAATAGTTATCCCCATAACGTTAGGAATTACTACAAAAATAGCTCCTGAAACACCACTTTTAGCAGGGATACCAACCTTGAATGCAAATTTACCTGAATAATCATACATTCCACAAGAGTACATGAGCGACAAACAATTTTTAATTGTTTCAGGTTTAAATATTTTTTTTCCAGTAACAGGACTGATTCCTCCATTTGCTAAAGTTGCAGCAACTATTGCATGCTCTTGAGCCGTAACTTCAATGGAGCAACATTTAAAATAAAACTCCAATGTTTTTAATAAATTTGTATTCTCTGGAAATGCCCTTTTTTCTTTCATAAAATAGGCCAAGGCAAAATTTCTATCAGCCGTATCACGTTCAGACATGTAAACTTTATTATCAACTGCAGGCTTAATTCCTGTAATTCTTCGCCACGTATTTAAAACGTGCTCCATTCTATCTTCATCATCCATTGAAGGTTTAATAAGGCTGCACGACATTATTGCCCCCGCATTCACCATCGGGTTATGAGGTAATCCTCCTTTACCAAGTATTATTTCATTAAAACTAACACCACTTGGCTCAAAGCCTACATGTTGATGCACTTTGTTTTCTCCATTTTCTTGCAATGCTAAACAATAATTGATGGGCTTACAGGTCGACTGGATACAGTATTTATCATTACTATCTCCTATGTTGAAAATTTGACCGTCAACTGTACAAATGGAGATTGCGAATTTTTTTGGATCAACCTTTGCTAATTCAGGAATGTAGTCAGCAACATCCCCTTCATTTATTGTATTTACTTCATTATAAATATTCGTAATATCATTACAAAACTCATGAAAATCTGGAATTATCAAATCCCCCTTAATAGTTTTTTCTATAATACCTACATTTTTATATATTAGTTTATTAAAGTCCTCTAAGTCTATTTTTTTTGAATCTTCAAATTCATCAAGAGAATTTACAACTTTTTTAATTCTTAGGTCATTTGATAAAATTCCACAGCGATTAAGTGTTTCGAGTAAATCACTTTTATAAATATATTTTCGATTATGAACATCAAGAGATTTAAAAAGTTGAGTAACTCGGGGATTTAGCTTTACCACCTGTTGTTCGGGTTTATTAACTTTTATTTTTTCTGAAATTTTGACTTTTACCAAACCCTTAGGAATGGTACAATAAAACGCTTTTAAATACTCTGGCAACGATGTGATAGGATAAATCAATCCTTCTTGATCAAGAACATCCTTTATTTTTATTTCTATACAAACTCTACCAAAGCTTTCATATTCTTCCTCTTTATTTGACAAAAAAGAAATTCCTTGCCCCATTTCTGAAGCAATAAATACTTCTGAAGAACCATTATAAATATCAATAATCATATCAGTTGGTTTGGTCTTCGCTTTCAAATACAATTTACCATCAATATTTTTCAAATAATCTTTAGACGTATATCTGTACAATTTGGTCTCTGGGTTAAGCTTGTTTTCCTTCATAAAAGCCAATAATTCTTTCTGTTTCTCCATTTTAAAAATTTTATTTAGTATTTAATATTGTTCAACTCCAATTTAATTTATCACTTCTTAATATATTGATTCAGCTTTTCAACTTTATTTATAACATCTCCTTCTCTTCTTGGAATCAAATGGACATGGCAATGATATATGAATTGTCTATCAATATCCCCATTGTTTATTCCAATATTATATCCTTTGATACTATCCTTTGAGTCTAATAATTTTTTCAATTTATGAACTAGTGAGTTTATTGAATTAACCTTTACTGTTCTCGTTTTACCTTAATTCGCCCCTCTGGAAGAGATACAAAGTAGCCAGATAGATAAGCTGGCAATGAGGTAATCTCATATACTAATCCACCTTGATCAAATACGTCCTTCAATTGAATAGATACACATATTCTTTCATGTTTCTCATATTCGGCTTCTTTATTACTTAAAAAAGACAGGCCTTTTCCAAATTCTTGTGACACGAAAACATATCCTCTATTTTCATAATGATCAATGGCCATATCACTGCATTCATCTTTAGCAATTAAATAATCAACACCAGCTTCCTGTTTGATATAATGAACACCAGTATATCTGAACAATTTGGAATTGCCGGTGAGATTATGTTGGTTTAAAAATTGATTTAATGCTTCTAAATTATTTTTATCCTTTGTCATGGGTATACTTTTAAAATTCAAAATTGTAAACAAATTCTTCCTGTATCCTTGATTCCACTGCCCTAGGGCCTCTTACTTTTCTAACCGATTCTATTGATTCTTTAGCTTTTTTTCCTTTAAACTTTAAGTAAGAGGCTGCCACCAATCCCGAACGCCCCAAGCCACCAACACAATGTAAAACTATTTTTTCTTCACTTTTTAACTTTTCATCAATATAGGATATAAGCTGGCGCATTTCTTCTTCTGAACTTACAAGTTGATCCATAATTGGAAGTCTTTTCACCTGAAAATTATAATCGTCATACTTTTTTAATAAATCACTTACACCAAAATGACTCATTTCGTCATCTGTTATAAGTGGTATAACAGTAGAGACTTCATATTTTTTAAGTTGTTTCAAATCCTCATCAACAGAGCGACTATAGTCCTGACGTCCGGGTAAGATTGTTAAACCAATAGCTCCTTTATCAACTTTTTCGTCATCAATCCAATCTACTCTTAGCTTTCCACCTGATTGAATTCTTTGAGCAATTCTTTCACTAATGTGTCCAGAGTTATAAAGCGCCCATAATTTGTGGAAGTGATTAGATTCAAAGAACATTAAGGTATGTAACGAATATCTCAACTGTCCAATAAGCAACTGAAGTGAATCCCTGTCATGTCCAATTAGAGATGGATAATAAGATCTTAATATTCTCAGGGTTTCATAAGTACGTATAAAACCTGGATGGGTTAAATCAGTTTCTTCAACAGGTTTTAAGGGCTGTGCCAAGTCACGAACATCTAATAGAATTTTTGATAGTTTTATTGCCTCATTTAAATCTTCTTCTCTATACATAGGGGTATAGATGTATAGCAAATCATTTTCCAGCTTTATTAAATCGCGTAACACGTGCCCGTTATGTGTATGGAAGAAATCAATAAGCCAAATATTTTCTTGTGGATCGATCATAATATTGGCTCCATTAAGATCTCCATGGACATAGGAAAAATAGCTCGACCTGTTGTTTAATGGAATCAGGTCCTTAAGGACATCCCTATTGAAGATATATGGGTTTGGAAATTCTTGACCTGTAGGAAGAACAAGGGTTTTATCATCCGCAGATTTACCATAAACTTCTTCTATACGAGGTTTTAGGCGTTCAGCACGTTTAGGATCATGTCCATAATATTCTAGCAAATTAGACTTTTCATACGTACGCGCATTGTAAAACTTACCTAGCTGATCTTTAAATACGATGTCCAAATACTTCCTTGCCTTATCAAGAGGGACACCTGAAGTAAATAATTTATTAAAAGTGGTAGAATTTCCTTTGCCCATAGAGGCATATCGGTATTTTATGCCTCCTCGTCCCTTATAATCAATAAAGTCAGTAATTCTGGGCGCACTATTACCTAAAACAGACTCGACTCGTTCGAAGGACATACGTTCCCTCCCAATTTCTTCTTGTTTTCCTATTTTAAGAACATGAGGTGCCTCCTCTCTTCCTTCATTATCTATACTTTTAGCACCTAGCACTAAATTACCAGAATAGCCACCATCTAAAACAGATAATTCAACAGAGCGTGCATTTCTAAATAAAAATCTAATAATCTTATCATCTGCTTCTGTAACATTGGCTTCCTTATTAAACGCAAGCCTAGGGAAATCATCTTTTGAAGGTGCCTGAATTTCAAAACTCGAATCGTTGCCAGTTAAAAAGCTGGTAAATTCACCAAGTGAATTGAGAACACGAATTCCCAAAATCTTCTGCATATTGTCCAAAGCGGTGTAATGACTGGAAATAGAAGATCCCGCGCATAAAGCAGAACATACGGCAATGTCAAATTGTGGATAGCGTGTTTTTAGGTCATAAGCCAGAAAAGATATTTTACTCTCTGTCATAACACCCATTATTCCTATCCGAATCTTCTCATTTTTATAAGGCGCTAAGATATCCTCGAGTTCGGTATCGACGAAGTCGTTTAATTGCAGGGATTCAATAATGGTTGCTATTCGCGGGTATTTATCCAGGTGAAAAGCAAACCTGGAGCCTTCGGTGTACTGAATACAATGATCCCCATATAATTCCAAATGCTCTCTTTGGTTCTCGTCCTCCGGGTCATGCCAATCCCGTAAATGGATTATTTCCATCTCCTCATCACTTTGCTCATAGGCCCATTTCATGATATTTGACACCGGGCCTTCTTTGGGATTCAACCCCATTAATCGAACAGATTCTTCATAACCAATATGTACCAAATTAGGAATTGGGTCGTACTTACCTATTGGTTTGCAGTAGTCGTTTTGAAGGCATTGAGTAAATAAAATTGATTTAACCATAGCTTATATTATAATTCCATCCATTAATAGTTGATTTGTTTTATCCGACTTTTCAGCGGCTGTTTTCTTCATGACTTCTATGAATTCTGGGAAGTCTCTTTTAATCCTAAAAAAGGCTTCTGAATCCAGTATAAACACTTCACAGAACGATTTTGAGCGTATAGATGCTGTTCTTTTTTCTTCTAGCATTATGGAAAGATTGCCAAAGTATTCACCTGGACCATATTCGCAGTATACCTCCCCTGAACTCTCATCGAAAATTTGTAGCACTCCTTTAGTAATAAATATCATATCCTTTCCAATATCCCCTGCTCTAGAGATAAAGCTGCCTGGGTTAAAGGTTTCAGCTTTTAGATTGAGAATTAAGATATTCTTTAATTGACTGGAACAATGTTTAAAAAGGGGCACTTCGTTCAGTAAATTTTTTGCTAATTCCTTCATGACCTCAAGTCGCAATGGTTCTGGAAGATTATTTAAAAGTGTTTCTTCGTGATATCCCCTATGATGTTCCCATCGGTACTCAAAATAGTCCCTCACCCTAGAACTTGTGACTTTATCTACTCCTCTTTCGTTAAGATACATTTTAAATGCATCTAAGTCGTTCCAAAATTTCGATTTAAGCGAATCTAAAGAACTTAAAAGCGAAGCAACGTTACCGATAATAAGGGCATACGTTGAAGCTCCAATAAGCATGACCACAATTGTAAACATATATTCATAATTGAGGTGTGGAACAATATCCCCATAGCCAACCGTTGTCATGGTTGTTATCGTCCAATAAATAGACCTTAGGTATTGCGTGAAAATATCAGCTTCCTGAATATTAGAAATGGCCGCCCAACTTTCTTTTGGAAATTTCGAGATGAATGCAGTCAAATACCAACTACATGCGATAAAATGAGATAAGAGGGTTATTACCGAAAGAAACCTAACAATTCTTAGATAACCGGGGTTAAAGGCATAATGTCTTTGCCATCTTTTAATGATAACAAATAATTGCCTAATTCTAACAAGACGAAATAACCTAAACCATAAAATGAAGGAAATTCCGTACCATCCAGATTCTGGAAAAAATAAAACTATAACCTCCAGAGGAAACGCCGCAAAGAAATCAAAAATAAACTCCTTTTTAAAATATCGAGACCTTATTCGCCTTTGGTCCGTTATCTCTTCACCTCCGGCACGAAAGGTTGTATTAGCGTTTATGAAAATAGAGAAGATGAAGAGAAGATCTATTAAATAAATAATTATTGACCCCACAAGATTGGCTGTATGAATAAACGCAATTTGGAATGGAATAATTAGACAGCTTATAACTATTAGGATGGCAATAATTATATCCCAACGTTTTCTCAACTCTCCAAATTCGCTGATAGGCATCAATTTAATTTCAAATATTAGTTAAAGCTTCTTCTAAGGTTTTCTTAACATCAATAATGGCACTAAACCAAGAGATGTCCAAATTTCTTGCACTCAAGCATCTGGAACTGTGTTCGTATCGAGATTTTCCGCTAGATGTACGATTGTCACATCATGAACTTGATTTATATTTACTTCTAGTCCCTTGCCTTTATGCAGAAATATCTTGTTTAATTAAAGTTATAATGTTCTTGTCTACTAGTCTATTATATTCGTAATCGTCCATTAGTGTTTTAACCAGATGAACCCCCAAACCGCCTATCTCTCTCTCCTCTATGGAACGACTAACATCTACAGCTTCATTTTTAAATGGATTAAATGGTATTCCATCATCACTTATAATAAGAATTAGTCGATTTTTTATGAGTTGTACTTCAATTTCAATTTCATGTTCTTCTTCATCATTGTAACCGTATGAAATAATATTGTTCAATAATTCATCAAGAACTATATTGATTTTTTGAATTACAGCGAAAGGTATTTTGTTTTCCAATGCGAATGCTTCATACCACTCTATGGCTTGCGCAATCTGCTTTAGGTCGTTTGTAATATTTATAGATGATACTATACTTGAAGTGAGAGTGGGGCTTTGACAATACTCAATAGACATAACAGTAATATCATCGAATTGATCTGCATCGCCCTCAAATTCTTTTACACTGCTAATTACAAGGTCCGTAAGTGTTTTAGTGGAATCGTATTCTCCGCTTTTAAGTAATTCTTCCAACCTTGGATCGGAATATAACTCCGCATCACTATTATGTGATTCTGTGACCCCATCGGTATAGGAAAATACAATATCGTTTTTTTTCAAGGATAATTTTGTTTCACCATAGGCCATACCTTCCATAGCCCCTACAACAGGACCATGAAGATCACTCAACTTTTTGATCTTTCTACTTTCTTTATTAATTATATAGGACGGGTTATGACCGGCATTTGAGTAGGTGAGTTCACCTGTATTGATATCAAGTATTGCCATAAAAACCGTTATGAACATATAGGCATCATTTTCCTTTGCAATTTCATTGTTCACATGAGTGAGTATACTTGCTGTTGACTTATCATTAACGGCTCTCGATTTTAATAAGGTTTTAGTAACGGCCATCATCAATGCTGCAGGAACCCCTTTTCCAGAAACGTCTCCCATCACCATTCCTAAACGCCCGGAATCTACTTCAAAGAAATCATAAAAATCTCCTCCCACCTCTCTCGCAGGAATCAGTTTTGCATAAAGATTAATACTGTCACTTTGGTATTTTTCTTTTGGCAACATGCTCATTTGAATGGATTGACCTACTTCCAATTCACTCTCCATTCTAGCATTCTGATCCTTTGCTATTCGTAAGTTTTTAAGCGACCGCTCTAGTTCAGTATTTTTAAGTTGAATATCAATTAATAATTCGTTGACAGTTTTGACGTCAAAAACCTTCTTTGCACTTTCTATCTCGTTGACGGCAAATGCATGGACAAATGATGTTTTATCTATCAAAGTATAGGTTTTTTCATTAGATCCAGAGGCAGGCTCAATGCGAAAGGAATCGATTTCCAAGCGATTTTGAAATGTGTCGTTCGTTCCTATAGAAATAGAGCATAATATCTCTGCATGAGCGTTAAGTCTTCTTTTCAGTGCACTCGATAAGGTACTTGCTTTTTGAGTCGAAAACATTTCATCGTCCGTTAAAATAATTAAAGCATCATTTAACTTGTTTCTTAATGAAGTAATATCCTTCTCGGTAGACAATATTTTTTTAAAAAGTATTATCACTTTAATTTATCTTGATTGCTATGCACGATGAATCATCTAAGTCCGTACCGTACTTATTCACAATTCGTCTAGCTATAGTAGAACTTTTCAATGCTTTAAACCTATTCCAATTTTCGATTTCATCCAATTTACTGATTCCATCTGAGCACAATACTACCAGATCTCCAGGTCTTAATATACCCTCGTGATTTTTAGTGGAGCGATACCTCATTCCTAAAATTCCATCGGTGGAGGTTAAGTTTGTAGTACTTTCATTACCAATAATTTTACAGCGTATATTTCCAAGTCCCGAGTAGAAAAACTTCATAGTATTTTTATTAATTACAAGTACTCCTATTGCTGCACCTATGTTTTTTGAAAGACGATCATTTAAATAGGTTATCATTCTAGAAGGATTGGGAGACCAATAGTGTATAAGTTCTTGACCAATGGACTCTGCCATCAAATGTGCCGAATCTCCGTGTCCTATACCGTCTATTAACACGGCATAACTAAAAGAATCGTCATCGTGAAAAAAGGGGAGGTCCCCTGAAACTCTCTCACCAAGAAACGGCCTGTTAAATTGGGATTTTTCTATTTCGTTCATTTTATCCAAATAATAACCTCCAAGGTTGTTCCTTGATTTACTACTGATTTAATTACAAATTCATCCACCAATCTTTTGACTCCCGGCAATCCTAACCCTAATGTACCACTTGTAGAATAATTATCTCTAAGTGCAAGATCAATATCCGGTATACCTGGTCCTTTATCAGCAGCCTTTATTTTAATTCCCAATTGACTTGCCTGTTTAAAGAAACTCGTTTCTATACTACCTTTTTTGGCGTATTTGAGCTGATTATAAGCTAATTCTGATAACACAGTATTAACCTTCATTCGATAGGAATCGGTCAAATTATAAGAATTAAAAAGTTCATCCACTTCACTTTTCATGAAATGGATATCTAATTCGTTCGTAATTAAATGCCTTAACCGACTCATTTGTATATTGATTCGAATGATGCAAGTGCTTGATCCAGACTATTATACGCCTTTATCCCCTTAAAATTAGTTCCTAATATTGCCAAAGATGAAACAATTGGCGCTCCCAATCCAGACAAAACACAGGGATAGCCCATTAGTTTAATTGAGTAAATTATTTTTTTAATCCCTTCAAAATCATCAGCATCGATTATTCTAACCCCCGATAAATCGAGAATAACACCCCTTATAGATTTATTATTAAAGCAAAAATTAAGCAGATCCCTTTTGAGATTGTCCAAAAACTGACTATCCAAATCCATTTGGACGCTAGCTAGCACGCAATCGCTTTGTATTTGTATTACTACTCCCTCTGTCTGCAAAATTCTATGAGATTAACCAGAGATATCCATACCAATAATTCTAAATGCACTCTCTAATGCCCCTTTCATATCAGAAGTGGTCCTAATATCACCTATGTCAATTCCCAATTCAACAATTGTTTGAGCGATAGATGGAGAAACTCCAGAAATAATTGATTCGCAACCCATTAAACGGGTCGCTTTGGTGATTTTTATTAAGTGATTCGCAACGGCTGTATCTACAACGCTTACGCCCGAAATATCCAAAATAAAACATTGTGAATTGGTATCAGAAATTTTGTGCAATGAATTATTCATGATATCCTGGGCTCGCTTTGAATCTATCAAACCAACAACAGGTAGAAAAAGCAAACCTGTCCAAAGTTGCGTTACTGGAGTGGACATCTCCATGAGAGACTTTGTCTGTGCAGCAATCTTAGAGTTTATAATTTCTTCATAGCTCTGAACAATGATCATCATGTCCATGTGGGCCATTTTATTTAAAGCTCTTCTACAGTCCCTGTAATCTTTCTGATTAAGTTTCATGCCATCCAGCATTCCAACAAATAATTCCAGGAATTTATCAACCCCGGCTAAATAGATATCTTGTGGGAGGCCAATTCGAGCATGAACTTGTCCAACCCTTACTCTTTCGCTTAAATAGTCATCATCAAATCTTGCTTCAAAAAAGCGATGCCAAAATTTCTTTTGCAGAGCTATAACTCGTTTCCAATTGTCTTCATCATCAAAAAACTCTTCAAATTCAGGATGCTTTTTTAGCCACTCATACCATTTGTCAACAATTTTATCCATCTGCTTTTTAGCAGGTTCTTTCATTTTCAAAAGAGGAGCAACATCCTTATCAGTCACCCCATAAAGTTCTTTAATTTCCGATATACTTTTTTTCATTATTTCCTATTTAAGTTTTTCCCTTACTTCTTATTACTTCGAAATATATAGTAACCTCATGACCTTTAGTTTCAAGTTCAGATCTCAATTAAGTATTTATTTCTCAAAGTACTTTTTTATAAAGCACTTAAGGCCTCTTCCTCTGTTTCTTTTATATCCAATATGGTACTGAAACCTGATATGTCCAGTATTTCCTGTACAACCTCATTGGCGCCACATAGTTTCAAGGCCCCTCCACTAGCCGTTAATTTCTTCGCTGTAGCGAGGAAAACCCTTAACCCGGCACTACTGACATATTGCGTTTGCCCAAGATTAATGATGATTTTTTTTGTTCCTGACTCCAAATAATCGTTTATACAAGTCTCAGCATCCGGAGCTGTATTCGTATCGAGATTTCCTTTTAAATCGACAACAATCACGTCATTGATCTCTTTTGATAGTACTTCTAATGCCATAATTCTATTTGTTTATGTTATACTTCACTAAGGTGATGATATTTTTATCGGCATGACGCCTATAAGCATATTCATCAACTAAATTTTTGACTATATGTATTCCCAGTCCGCCAATATTGCGTTCATCAATTGAAAGTTTTGTATCGGGGGGGTCATTTCTAAAAGGGTTAAAAGGAACGCCATCATCTGTAAATGTAATAATCAGTCGTTCATTCCTTAATTCCACGTCAACTAGGATTTCATGCTCCGAATCATCCTGAAAACCGTAACTTATTATATTGTTCAGTAATTCATCTAAGGCAATATTGAACTTTTGAATTATACCAAACGACAATTCATTCTTCTCTCCAAACACTTCAAATGCCTCAATAACCTGAGGCATTTGGTTCAATTGATTTTTGATTGTTGCTGAAAAAGAGTTTTTCATCACGTATTCCTTATCACCCAAATATTGTAAAGATAGTGCGGTTATGTCATCAAATTGCTCAGCTTTACCTTGAAATTCAAAAACGCTATCTTCAACAAGATTAATCAAAGTTGTGGGGTCTTTGTATTCACCGTTTTTCAACAAATCAATTAAGCGTGGATCGGAATACAATTCTTCCTTTAGGTTCTGAGCCTCAGTAACACCATCTGTATAGGCGAAAACCATATCGTTTTTGTCAATAGTTACTTTTGTTTCGGTGTAGGTCATATCTTCCATAGCTCCAACTACCGGACCATGTAATTCTCCTAACTTAATGATTTCTTTGTCGGACTTAACGATAAAAGAGGGGTTATGACCTGCATTGGAATACACCATTTCTCCTGTTGATGTATTTAATATTGCAATGAATATGGTGATAAACATATAGGCATCATTGTCTTTTGCAATTTCATTATTGACATGTGTCAAAATACTTGCTGTAGATTTATCATTGCCGGCAGTGGACTTCAACAATGTTTTTGTGACGGCCATCATTAAAGCAGCAGGGACTCCTTTACCCGATACATCTCCAACAACGAAATAAATATGATTATCATCCAAGAATTGGAAATCATAAAAATCACCCCCAACTTCCCTGGCGGGAATCAAATTGGCATAAATATCAATTTCACTACGTTTAGGGAAGGCCGGGAATATTAACGGCAACATGCTCATTTGAATTTCTTTGGCAATATTTAGCTCTCCACTCATTCGTTCGTTCGCTTTGATCAGAATTTCCTCCATTTTTTTGCGTTCGGATATGTCATTTTTAATAGCGACAAACTGATCGATTTCCCCTTTATCATTAATTATTGGTGTGATTGTCATCTCTTCGTAAAAAAGGCTTCCATTTTTTTTCTTATTTATAATTTCACCCTGCCAAGTATCTCCTGCCATAATAGTATCCCACATATTCTTAAAAAAAGATTTGTCCTGTTTGCCAGAATTTATAATTCGCGGTGTTTTACCAACTAATTCTCTCCATGAATATCCGGTTAACTCGGAAAATGCAGGGTTGACCCATACAATTTCACCGGTTATGTTCGTAATAACAACTCCGTTTGCCGCCGATTTAAGAGCGGCTGATTGTGATTTAAGTCTTAACTCTGATTTTTTTTGGTCAGTTAAATCACTCATTAACCCTACATAAAGGCTATTCTTTTCAGTGAGAACTTCGCTAACCTTGAGGCTGGCTGGAAACATACTGCCATCTTTTCGGAGACCATTAACTTCTCGCTCGAATCCTATTATTTTTCTTATGCCCGTTCTTTTATAATTTTCTAAATAGCCATCGTGGGCCTCCTTATGAGGTGAGGGCATTAAATCCTGGATATTTCGCCCTATTATTTCTTCTTTTTTGTATTGAAACATCTTTTCCGCTGATGGGCTAAATGACACAATAATTCCAAGTTCATTGATGATGATCAAAGCATCGGCCAGACTGTCAACAATAGCTTGGGTTTGTTTATTTGCAGTAGAAAGCTCTTTGGTTCTTTCATCCACCTTATCTTCTAACTGATCTTTTGCTTTTACAAGGGCTTTATTAGCCGACTCACCCAAATTGAGGGTAAACAAAATGGCAAATATCATAAGCAATAAAGCTATGCCTATAACTCCGGATATGGTATAAAACATGGTGTTATAAGTAGACAAGCCTTCTTCAACATCAATTTCAACTGTAATTCCTAATCCCAATTTTTCGTCCCATAACCAAGCCCCATATACAGACACACCCCTGTAATCTCTATAACCGCTCATGTTTGTTTCCGACCCACCTTTGGTTGCAGATTTAGCCATATGAGTAAGAGGTTGTTGATCCCTGGGAATATTTGACTGATATCCTGTAACCATGTTGCCTCCAGGATCTCTAATTTCTATATTTAAGATACCTTCTCCATCTTTTGGAATTAAGCCAATCTTCCGTAAATCATCGTCAAATCTACTCTCTGATAAAAGCCTTCCACTAATATCAAAAGCATAACACTCACCTGTTTTACCAATTCTCGACAATTGCAGTACTCTAGAAAACCCCGCCGCCGGATCAATCCTGATAGCTAATGCTGCCAACACTTCTTCTGAATTATTTTTTATTGGAGTAACAAAAAACATAGTTGGCGGCTTAGACGAAGAGTTGCCAACCTTTGTTGAGTCTAAAACTACATCAGATTTAATAGGTGGAATAAAAACTGTATTTCCATTGAAGACCTTATTAATCAGATTCGGTTTTTGGATATATATAAGATTCTCAATGCCAATGTCGCTATTTCTTGAAGAAGCAACATTATTAAATTTTTTGTCTATAATATAAAACCCGACGCTTTGAAGTTTGCCCGATTGTTTATCATAAAAAGACTTCAATTCGGCCAAAGCCTGGGATGATAAGATATCATCATTTTGAAGTTTTAGTATTTTTTCTGTTTCACTCAACAGGTCAGGATCTCTTCCAAGTTGCTCAATAAGAATCCTGTACTGATCCGCCCAACTATTTAACCTCTCATGTGTATTACTTAAAGTTGTTTCAAGACTGATTTCAAGATTTGAAAGTATTCTTTTTTTATTATAATCCAACGCCCACCATCCGATTAAGGATATAATAAGAACGATAATAAACATTCCTAAAACGGATAATATCCTAAATCTTCTGGAACCAAATTCTAAGGATATTTTTTCATTTGAAAATTTCTTTAGGCCGAATCTAATTACTAAAGTTAAAATTATTAACCCTAATAGACTGTATATTAGAATTTCCAACAGTTCATAGGAGGAGATGGAATCATCTTTTTCAGTAGGATATTCAATTGTTCCAAGCCATTTTGCACGAATTCTATCCAGTTCCTCTTTAGGTACCGCATCAAATCCCTTGTCAATTAAGTCACCAAGAACTCGATTCTCTTTTAAAACCCCTATAAAAACCTCAGATGAACCTAAAAACTCTAAGTCGTCTGAATTCAATGTGATATTTGGAAAGTAACTTTGACCTAAATAATAATTTATGACCGCCAGGTCCTCAATCAAAACATCTACCTCTCCTGTTGAAACGTTTTGGAGAGCTTCTTCAATAGAATTTATATATACGAGATTAGCGTTAGGGACATTAGATGCCAGGGCATTTTCAATGTTTGTTCCCTTGAAAACTGCTATATTTTTTCCTTCAAGACTGCTAATAGTGTCATTGTCACTCGAACTATGAATAACTTTTACATAAGGAAGTTTTATATAAGGTTCTGAGAATCTAATATAGGTTTCTCTTTCATCTGTCTTACTAATAGCGGGTAAAACAGTAATTTCTCCACTTTTCAAGGCTTCTAACAGCTCTGACCAAGATAAACCAGAAACATAATTTATTTTTATTCCTATTTCCTTGGCTATTAGATTCATCAGGTCGATACTATATCCCATAGCTTGACCTTCAGAATAAAAATCCATTGGAGGCCAGTATTGATCATTCCCAACATTTATTTCTGGGTTTGCTTCAATCCACGATTTCTCCTCTTCAGTAAATTGCAGTGAGCTGGTCTGCGAAAATGTATTGACAGGAAAAAGTACTAGTAATAAAAGAAGAATAAAGAATCTGTAATTTACGGAACTTATTATATTGAAAATGGTATTAATCATAATTGATGTTCAAAATCAAACATAATTCTGGGTTTTGTTGTAGCAAGCAGATTGATTTTGGATGGTATAAAGTTCGGCATTAACAGCTGTTAATGCCGAACTCATTTTTATTATATTATAGTTAATTATAAATTTCTTCACCGTGTTCTGTAATATCATGCCCTTTTTCCTCAATTATGGCAAAGATACTTGATACTAAATTTTAATAATTTATCGTTTAAACGCCTTACCAACCAACAAAACCGAAAAGTTTCTTTTTCCTGTTTCATTTTGACGATTATAAGAAGCTTCCTCGTTAATAAGTAAATGAGTAAACCCTTTATTTTCAGTAAGTTCCTTAAATTTATCTAAGGCCATATTTTTAATCTTTTTCTTTCCGGCAAAATTTAATCCATAGGTAAACTTTAATGTTAACTCTTCACTACTTGTGAATTGATCAAGATTATCAGAAGAAGTAAGAATCGTAATTTCATGTTTTTGATCTACTAATGATTCGGTATTGGAATTAAAGGCACTTAAAAAGAAAATAGCCATTACTCCAAATAGGTAGTTTTTTAAATTTGTTTTTTTCATGATTATTAGTTTAAAAAATTATGTTTATTTAATTCCTTTTAAAGGATTGACATTTTATATTTCCCTCCGGAAGAGTAACAAAATTTCCTTTTAAATTGGCAATTTTGCTCCATAACCATCAAAAGATTGCATATGATTGACTTTAGTTTTGCCTCTAATGCTAGCAACCGGTTTATATCAATCTAACCTGGTGTAATCAAATTTGAAATAATTTATATTGTTCTATATTTCAGTTAATTATAAATTTCTTCACCATGTTCTGTAATATCGAGCCCTTTTTCCTCTTGCTCAACACTAACTCTCACACCTATTGTTGCTTTTATTAATCTAAATAATAAATACCCTAAGCCAAAGGCCCATACGAAGACCGCTCCAACTCCAAGTAATTGAGTTAACAATAAATCGGTGCCCCCACCATTCAATAGACCTCCATCTATGGCAAAAACACCTACTAAAATTGTACCCAGAGCACCGCAAACGCCGTGAACAGAAACTGCACCAACCGGATCGTCGACCTTTAGTACCTTATCGACGAATTCAACTGCAAATACAAGTACTGTGCCGGAAATCATACCAATTAGAATGGCACCTCCTGGCGATACGATATCACAGCCCGCTGTAATACCAACCAGTCCTGCTAATGCACCATTCATTGTAATACTCAAAGCTGGTTTTTTATATCTAAACCAGGATACTATTAAGGATAACATGGCACCAGAAACAGCAGAAAGATTAGTTGTTAAAAAAATATGTGCTATTGCTGTGGCATTGTCTTGTCCAGAAGCAGCTAATTGTGAACCTGCATTAAAACCAAACCATCCAAACCATAAAATAAAAACACCAAGTGCACCGAAAGCAAGATTGTGACCAGGTATCGCTCTCGATTTCCCATTAGCACCATATTTACCTAGACGTGGCCCAACTATCATAGCACCGGCTAAACCTACCCAAGCACCAACGGAGTGCACTACTGTGGATCCCGCAAAGTCATGAAAGCCCATTTCTGATAACCAGCCACCACCCCATATCCAATGACCTGAAATCGGATAAATAAAAGCCGTTATTATTACTGAAAAAATTAAATATGCAGAAAACTTCGTGCGTTCAGCAATAGCTCCAGAAACAATAGTTGCCGCAGTGGCTGCAAAAACTGTTTGAAAGATCAGACTTGCTTTGAACGGTATTCCATCGATTTCATTACTATTGCTCATAAAATCTACCATCCCCATAAATCCAGCCATATCTTCACCAAACATAAGTGAAAATCCAAAAATCCAAAATATTATTGATCCAGTTGAAAAATCTACAAAATTCTTCATCAAAATATTAATAGAATTTTTTGCTCTTGTTAAACCGATCTCAACAAGAGCAAAACCAGCTTGCATTAACATGACCATAGCAGATGCTACTAATACCCAAATTGTATCTATACCTACATTTTCCATTTCGCTTATATTTTCTCAATTAATTTATCACTACCATCACTATTTTTAACCATAAAAGCTTGTGTTAACTTAAATACACCTATAAGGGAATCATCTGCATCTCCAGTCGTGCCAGTATTCACTATAATATCTAAAACATTCTTAACATCCTTATCATTAATGTAAATTGAAAAATCAATTCTTTCTGAAGAGATTGTATCAAATTCAACACCACGATAAAACCTTTTTTCAGATTTTTTACTTATACACCTAGTTAGATGATAATTAAATGATTCAAATCCTTCCTTAATTAAAGTTCGTTTTACCTCTTTGAATTTAGATTTCCTAATTTTAGCTTCAATTTTTATCATATTGCTAATTTTTATTAGTTAAATAAATGTATACCGCAAAATAAACCATTATAAATTGCAACCTTCATAATGGTTTGCGTTTATTTTATTATTATAGATGCTTTTTTTTTAACAAATAATTATCATTTAAAGCAATATTTGTTACATTACACGCATATTGTGTAATAAATGAAGAATGAACTTTTCAAAAATAACAGCATTTATATATTTTTCAATTGTTTTAAGTACTTACGCTCAAGATACTATATTTAGGCAGTCACATAATTTTGGCCAGTACGTAAATAACATATCAACTGATGGCAATAATCTATTTCTAAGAATTGGTGATTCAATCTATGATTATCGAAATGGAAGATTGAATTATTTAGAGCCAGGAGCATTAAGGTTTTCAATTATTAATAAAAATTATGTTGGGAATGGTTTTTTTTGGAGTCATGGTATGCAGATCTTAGATGAATATCGCGTTTCTGAAACTCTAGTCAGAGACATACTGCCTGGACGATACAATGCCTTAATAACTAAAGCGAGAATTGATAATACTCTCTACTTATGTTACAACGGAAATGTTTTAGAGTATCATATTAATATGCTGACCAATTTAAAATATAAAGGCAAATCCGTACGTCATATATATTCTGATGATGGTTTACGCATCATTTCAACATATTCTGGCGTTTTTGGGGGAGAGTTGATCGCCCATGATAAATTCGACGGGAAAAAGATTGGGGCCTATTCCAATGGTGAATTTGTAAGGGTGGGATCGAACTATTTTCTCTGTCGTGACAATCAATTGTTCAAATATGATAGGGCTACTAACAAATTAGATATTTTTAAGATATTTCCGCTGTCAAATGAGATTATACAACTTATAGAATTCGGAGACAATATTTTTATAATTTTTCATAATGGCGTAGCCATATTTAACCTGGAGACAAAAGAGGCCTCTACATTTCTAATCGAGGATGAAATAACTAGAGCCATTAGTATAGATTCAGAATTGATTACAATATCTAGAACAGGAGCCATTTATCGAATATCAAATCAATTAAATATAAAGAAAATTCAAACCAATTATTCCTTTGAAGATATTGAAATTGTAAATGATGATATTTTAATTGGAGGTAAATCAGGATTGTTTATACTTTCAGAAGATGAGGTCAAGCAAATTAGCAATTCAACTGAATTTTATGAACTGCTTGATTTTAAAGGAAATTTAATTTTCTCCAACTTCCAAGGTCTGTATGCATGGGTTAATTCCTTAAAAATTCCAATTGTCTCTAAAACGGAATTTAATAGACATGCTTTGAATTATGATAAAGAGCTATTGTACGCAGGGTCAATAAATGGGCTGTATGTAATCTCTGCTAATTCTTTAGAAGCTTGGTTAAATAACCATTATAATTTGCAAATAGTTGATTACAAGAAAAATCAAAATGGGCTTAACCCATACATATATGGAATTTTGATTTTATTGGTTATAATGACATCTATAATACTTTTTAGACAAAAATATTATGCCAAACAGGAACCAAATAATTTATTTAGACAAAATGAAATTTCGATTGAGAATCTTAAAACAATAATTAAAGAAAATAATATTCTCTCAGTAGAGCAACTGTCTAATCACATCAAGATTTCAAGAGTTCAATTAAATAGAAAACTTTCAAAGAAGGGAAAAACAACTTTGGAGGTCCTAATAGATTGCAAAAAAGAAACAGCTATTGAAATGTATCAAAATGGCCTTTCTATTAAAGACATTTCTAAAAGAGTAGGTTATAGTGAGAGATATATAAAGGAGAAATTTTTAAATAAATCTAAAACCATTTAATTTAATAATTTTAGTTTGTAAAAGAAGCACCAGGCTAATTAAAAACTTATGATATCACAAAACTATCGACTCTACGAAAAATGCTACTTTTAAGACTATTCGGACAATATTCGGGAAGAAAAAAAGTCAATTATTTGTTTATCAAATAATTGACTTTAATATTAGTAGCGGGGACTGGATTCATTTCATGGCTTCGCATGAAATGGGCCTTGGGGGTGGCTTTACAAAGAAAGCTACCAACCTCGCTAAACCGATGCTGTTTCTTTTCCTTCGTTCAAAAGCTCAAGTAAACTTGGTTTTTCGCAAAGAAAGTGATAGATATTCAGCACAACTATTGAGATTTGAATTTCAATAAAGGACTGGATTGCTTCCTCTCCACTTTCGTTAAAACTTAAGCGGATCGGAAGCGGCCTGGGGAGTGGCTTTACAAAGAAAACCAATAGCGCAAGGCGCTATCTATTTTTTTATTTCACAAAACGACTCAAGCAAGCTTGGCCGTTTGTTCCATAAAAAAACCAGATACTTTCATATCTGGTTTTCTTTGTAGCGGGGACTGGACTCGAACCAGCGACCTTCGGGTTATGAGCCCGACGAGCTACCTACTGCTCTACCCCGCGATGTGAACTTTCAATATTTTTACTGGCAGTGTTTTTTATTCTTTTCCCAAGGTCGAGTAGGTACCCTGTCCTGAGGAATCGAAGGATACTGCTCTACCCCGCGATGTGAACTTTCAATATTTTTACTGGCAGTGTTTTTTATTCTTTTCCCAAGGTCGAGTAGGTACCCTGTCCTGAGGAATCGAAGGATACTGCTCTACCCCGCGATGTGGACGGCAAATATACGATGCTTTTTTAGTTATATCAAAACTTCATGCCGGAATTATTTATCCCAGGACACATCCCAAAAGCTTAAATTGTATAACTTCGGGGCTTAAGTTTATTTATGAAGATATTCAATGACTTTTTAGCAGCCGTGCTTCCCTATACGGAATGGGTAATGCTCTTTTTAATAGTCGGCGGAGGGCTTTACCTGGTTGCCTACTCCAAATTGCTCCCATATCGCTATTTTAAACACGCAATTTTAATAACCTCAGGGAAATACGATAATCCCGATGATCCGGGTGAGGTAAGTCATCTCCAGGCACTGTCTTCAGCAGTTGCGGCTACCGTAGGGTTGGGGAATATTTCAGGGGTGGCTATTGCCATCTATCTGGGTGGTCCGGGTGTTGTATTCTGGATCTGGATGACAGCACTGGTAGGGATGTGCATCAAATTCTATTCCTGCAGCCTTGCAATAATGTACCGGGATAAGGATAGTGCCGGAAATTTGCAGGGCGGCCCCATGTATTATATAACGATGGGAATGGGCAAAAAAGCAAGGCCTTTGGCAGTCTTCTTTTGTATTGCAGGACTTTTTGGAGTGCTGCCTGCTTTTACCACAAACCAGTTTACACAAACCCTGATGGGGGTCATTAACCCCAACGAAACTATTGCGGTTTTTGGTGAATTCAATTGGAAATTTGGCATTGGTATTGTGTTGAGTATCATAACCTCTTTTGTTATTTTCGGTGGCTTAAAGAAAATTGCAAAAGTAGCTACGGCAATTGTTCCTTTTATGGTCCTTTTGTATTTGTTCGCTGTTATAGTAATTATGGCTATGAATGCGGGGGAAATCTGGCCCTCTTTAAAGCTAATTCTTGCAGAAGCATTTAATTTCAAAACAGCTGTTCAGGGAGGTTTATGGGGTCTCATAATCATTGGGATAAGACGGGCCGTTTTTTCCAATGAATCCGGAGTGGGTAACGCACCAATGTACCACGGGCAATCCAAAACTACGGAGCCTGTTCAGGAAGGGTTGGTTGCCATGTTAGGACCCTTTATAGATACTATAGTTGTGTGCACCTTAACAGCAGTGGTTATTATTTTAAGTGGCGCCTATTTGGATGCGGAGAGCAATGGGATTGTTATGACCCTGATTGCGTTTAAGAAATCGCTCTTTGGTTATGGGGATGTGCTATTAATGGTTATTGTCTCTGCCTTTGCATTGTCAACACTCTTTACATATTCTTACTATGGCACCAAATGCCTATCGTTTTTAACCAATGTTAAAGTGGGGAAACTGTATAATTATATTTACGTGGGTAGTATTACTTTTGCAGCGGTGGCTTCTGTAGATCTTGTGGTGAATTTAATTGACCTGTCTTTTGCACTTATGGTAATCCCTAATATGATTGCGGTGCTCTATTTGTCGCCAAGAGTTAATATAGCTATGAAAACTTATTTTTCTAAAATCAACGTATAATGGCCCACAAAGCAGGTTTTGTAAATATTATCGGGAATCCCAATGTGGGGAAATCTACCCTTATGAATGCTTTTATAGGGGAAAAGCTGTCTATTATCACTGCTAAAGCCCAGACCACCAGGCATCGCATCCTGGGAATTGTGAACGGTGAGGATTTCCAGGTGATACTTTCGGATACGCCCGGCATTATTAAACCTGCCTATGAATTGCAGGATTCAATGATGAAATTTGTAAAATCGGCCTTTGAAGACGCGGATATTCTGATTTACATGGTCGAGATTGGTGAAAAAGGATTAAAGGACACTTCTTTTCTTGAAAAGCTAAAAAATACTAAGATTCCGGTGCTGCTTTTGCTTAATAAAATTGATGCTTCGGATCAACACACACTTGAAGAGCAAATAAGGTACTGGCAGGAACAACTTCCTTCTGCAGAGATACATCCAATTTCTGCCCTGCGAAACTTCAATGTAAAAGAAGTATTTGAACGTATTTTGGAATTATTGCCGGAAGCTCCTCCTTATTTTCCAAAGGATCAGTTAACGGATAAACCGGAACGTTTTTTTGTTAACGAAATTATACGTGAAAAAATTCTGGAATATTATAAAAAGGAGATTCCCTATTCTGTTGAGATCGAAACAGAAGAATTTTTGGAGGATGAAAAGATAATCCGGATAAGATCCGTAATTATGGTAGAGCGCGATTCTCAAAAAGGAATAATAATCGGGCATAAAGGTGCTGCCCTAAAACGGGTAGGAATCGCTGCCAGAAAGGATCTGGAAAAATTCTTTGACAAACAGGTCCATATTGAACTATATGTAAAAGTGAACAAAAACTGGCGAAGCGACCCGAGACAACTTCGAAGGTTTGGGTACGATCAAAAGTAAATTAATGTAATTTTAAAACCTCCCGCATGAAATGGAACAACTGGTTCATTTGCGGTTTGCCTTTTCTCCTGCCTGCCCTGCCAAAAGCATATAAAACAAACCACAGGACAACCATAAATATCATGGCGCCCAGTTGTAATCCATAGGATTTATCTAAAGAAGCACTGGAATACGCCCAGATACCGAAGATTATAAAAAATGTTCCCACCCCAAAATGTAAAAACATAAAAAATGTCCAGAGCGTGGGGTTAGGGCCAAAAAGCCCATATACTTTGCAGTTTTCAGTATCTATTTCATTAATTTCCAAATGCAATTGTGGCGACCAGAAATGAACCTCTTTCTTTTGGAATTTTATAAAGACATGATCATCTACCCTGTTAATCAGAAAGGGTTCCTTATTTTTTTTCTCAAAAGATACCAGGGCACTTTCCTTTGGTTGTGAGAGCTCCAGCTGAAACCTTGGCCTTAGAACAATATCGTTAGGCAGTTTTTTCATAAGCAGTTAATTGAAAATTCTAAATAATATTCTTTTCTAAAGCATTGAATAATACCATTACAATATATATTAGTATATTTGAAATATCGATGAACGGTACGGTTTAATCGATAAATTACCAAAATTGATTCTTAAGATGAAAGATATAATAATTTTTGGTGCATCAGGTCATGGTAGCTCTGTTTTAGATTGTATTGAAAAAGAAGGTAAATATAAGGTTGCGGGATTCTTAGATTCGTTTAAGAAAAAAGGCAGTAAGCACAATGGATACCCAATTTTGGGCTCTGAATATGAACTTCCTTTTTTGATCAATAAGTATAATCTTAGAGAGGGCATAGTCGCTGTTGGGGATAATTGGTCAAGAAGTATCCTAGTCAAAAAGATTACTAAAATTGTACCAGATTTTAACTTCATTTCATCAATTCACCCTAATACTGTGATTGGTAATAATGTGACTATTGGTTCAGGAGTTGTTATTATGCCGGGAGTAATAATAAATTCAAATTCAACAATAGGAAATCATTGTATTTTAAATACATTGTCTTCTCTAGATCATGATGGTAATATGCATGAATTTTCCAGTTTGGCCCCTGGAGTATGTACAGGAGGAAATTTTGAATTAGGCGGTTATTCAGCTATTTGTTTAGGGGCTCAAATTATAGAGAATATTAAAATAGGGGAACATACTGTTGTGGGTGCTGGGGCTTTAGTGTTAAATAATCTTGGAAGCCATTTATTGTCTTATGGCTCACCATCTAAGATTATCAGAAATAGATCTATTGGAGAATCTTACTTATCACTTAATAGAAAAACGTTAAAGTCTGCAATTTCATCGACCCATTATAATCAAATATTTCGCGTTAAATAAGCATTATTGTTTTTTGAACATTAAATTTTGCCTTATAAAGAAATTCAATTATTCCCTGGATTAGTACTACCTTTGCACCCTAATTTGCAAGTATGGGCGCCATAGTAGCCATAGTAGGGAGGCCGAATGTTGGAAAATCTACATTCTTTAATCGATTAATACAAAGACGTGAAGCCATCGTAGATGCGGTAAGCGGAGTAACCCGGGACAGGCACTATGGAAAGAGTGACTGGAATGGGAAGGAATTTTCGTTAATAGATACCGGAGGCTATGTCCTTGGCAGTGATGATATCTTTGAACAGGAAATAGACAAGCAGGTAGAACTGGCTATTGATGAGGCAGATGCCATAATTTTTATGGTAGATGTAGAAACCGGAGTCACTGGTATGGATGAGGATGTAGCCAATTTATTGCGCCGTGCTAAAAAACCTGTTTTTTTGGCAGTAAATAAGGTTGATAATGCAAAACGGGCAGAGGATGCTGTAGAATTTTATTCACTCGGATTAGGAGATTATTACAACCTTTCCAGCATTAATGGCAGCGGCACAGGTGAATTACTGGATGCCCTTGTTGAAATATTGCCTGAAAGCGAAGAAGCAGACGATGAGCTTCCAAGGTTTGCAGTCGTAGGAAGGCCCAATGCAGGGAAGTCTTCTTTTATCAATGCATTGATAGGTGAAGAAAGGTATATTGTTACCGATATCGCAGGGACTACACGAGATAGTATAGACACAAAATACAACCGCTTTGGCTTTGAGTTTAATTTGGTAGATACCGCAGGGATTCGACGCAAAGCAAAGGTAAAAGAGGATCTTGAATTTTATTCCGTTATGCGCTCGGTGAGAGCCATAGAGCATTGTGATGTTTGTTTGCTTTTATTCGATGCTACCCGTGGATTTGACGGACAGGTAGCAAACATTTTCTGGCTTGCACAGCGCAACCACAAAGGAATAGTTATCCTTGTTAATAAATGGGATCTGGTAGAGAAGGATACCCACGCTGTTAAGCTATACACCCAAAGAATAAAGCAGGCCATTGAACCGTTTACGGACGTGCCTATCCTTTTTATATCAGTTCTGACCAAGCAGCGAATCTTTAAAGCCATAGAAACGGCTGTTGAGGTTTATAAGAACCGTTCTAAACGAATAGCGACCCGCAAACTGAATGATGTTTTGCTCCCTATAATTGAGCATACCCCGCCTCCGGCCTATAAGGGAAAATATGTAAAAATTAAATATATTACCCAACTCCCCACTCCTTATCCGCAATTTGCGTTCTTCTGCAACCTTCCCCAGTATGTCCGGGAACCCTATAAACGATTTCTGGAGAATAAACTGCGTGAGAATTTTGAATTTACGGGCGTGCCCGTAACCATCTTTATGAGAAAAAAATAGCCTTAAGATTTTGGTTCTTTTGTAACAATTTTGCATTTTGTTATTCTTTAGCAAAGATGAACCAATCCACACTGACTCATGATATCAAAATTTTACTTTACCATAATTTGTTTCGGGATACTAAGTTTTAAAGCTCTGGGGCAGCCTGCATACCCTTTAACACCAGCCGATGCATCTATTATAAGTACGGATATAGTTAATTTTATAGAAGCCTATAAATTATTGAACCCGGAATCGGATTCTTTGGCTATACTACGGGAATATTATTTTGATAAAGGATCTTCGGGACTAAAAGAATATTGTAACAGGCACGGATTAACCCCGGAAAATTTAAGTAGCGCCATTAGAAATGCTCCTGAGGCGTATGCAGAGATTCCCTATTTTTTGGATTCTTTGTCAGAGTTTAATGAACAAGTGCTAAAAGAGTTTGTAAAGTTTGGCCAAAAAATCCCGGATGCAATGTACCCGCCAACTTATTTGTTAATTGGTGCGAATAGGGGAATAGCGCAGGCTTCACCACAAGGCCAGCTGATAACCGTTGTTAGGAGCCTTAAAAGACCAGACCGATTGATTAATGTAATTATCCATGAACTTGCACATTTTCAGCAGGCAAGGTCCCTTGGTTTCCAAACGTATGTTGGGACCTACAGCAAACCAAATAACATGCTCGATTTGATATTGAGAGAGGGTGGCGCCCAATTTATAAATTACTATCTAATTCGCGATAATGAGGGAGACTACAGCCAGTTAAAATATTTTGAAGATGACGAAAAGGCGTTACGGGATAAGTTCGAGAAAGACTTAAATAAACAGGATAGCAGTTATTGGTTGTGGGAATCATTAGATCAAAAAGATCGTCCTATTTTATTGGGGTATGCCGTGGGCTATAAGATCATTAAAGCCTACTACGAAAATGCCGAAGATAAAGAGGTTGCTATTCAGGATATTCTTGCCATTACCGATCCAAAAGAATTTCTTGCCAAAAGTGGTTATCCAATTCAATTTTAGGACGCCTACCAGCCTCCGGACGCACCACCACCCCCAAAACCGCCTCCACCGAAGCCACCGCCAAAACCACCGCTTCCAAATCCTCCTCCGGAAGATGATGATCCTCCATATCCTCCGCGGCCCATATTGCTGAGGATGATTATATCCCAAAGGTCTATGCCCCTTTTACGACCCCTTCCTTTGCCGCCGCCTCTTTTATTACGGCTGCTGAGAATAATTATAATAACAATAAAAATGATAATTGGCAGAAATGCCCCAAAGGGGAATTCCCCGTTTCCTCCCGGATCGCTTTCCGCTTTAAATTCACCTGTTAAAACACTAAAGATGGCGTCTGATCCTTTGTCTAGTCCGGCATAGTAATTATCTTCCTTAAATTCGGGAATAATCACATTCTCTATTATTCTTTTGGATAATGCATCGGTGAGTAAGGCTTCTACGCCATAACCCGTGTTAATGGCAATCCTGCGGTCTTCCCGCGCCAGGAGGATTAGTATTCCGTTGTCCTCATTTGCCTGCCCTATGCCCCATGCCTGTCCCCACTGGGCGCCCAGGTAGTTAATGTTTTCACCTTCTGTTGATGCTATGATGGCAACTACTATTTGAGTGGAGGTACTGTCAGAGTATCTTATCAGCTTCTGTTCCAGAGCATTCTTGTCAGTATCGGATAATAAACCGTAATAATCGTAAACACTGGTTTGGAGTTTTGGTTTATCAGGAATTGTGAATTGAGCTAAAGCAGTGCTCCCGGAAAATAATAAGAGAAGAAGACTAAGTTTTAGATACCTCATTGCTCAATTCATTTGTGTCGTTGGGTTTCCATGGAAAGTGGGCCTGCAATTCATTACCGGCCATGAGGATTCCGTTTATAATTCCTTCTTTAAATTTTCCTTCTTTGAATTTGTTCTGGATGACATCTTTCGTGGTATCCCAGAAGCCTTTTGGAACCACCTCGTTAATTCCTTTATCTCCGCAGATTACAAATTTCTTGTCATCCACGGCAACATATATTAAAACCCCATTACTTTCCCTGGTATTATCCATTTTCAATAAATGAAAGACTTCCTGCGCCCTCAGATAATGATCTCCGGAAGTTGAAGTTTCTATGTGCACACGTATTTCTCCGGAAGTATTCTTTTCTGAATCAAGAATGGCATTAACAATTTCCTGTTCTTCATCAGCAGTTAAGAAATCTTCTACTTTTGACATGGGAGCTGAATTAGTTAAATTCAAAATTCACATCGGGGGCATTTTCAGAGCCTGGATTTGCCTGGTACCTAGCCATTTCCTCAAAGCCAAACCAACCGGCTAATATTTTGTTGGGGAATTTTGAGGTGTAGATATCATAGATATTGACCTGTTCGTTGTACCTGTCTCTGGCCACATTAATTCGGTTTTCTGTGCCCTCGAGCTGAGATTGCAATTCAAGGAAATTTTGATTTGCCTTTAAATCCGGATATCTTTCCACGGTAACCAATAAACGCGAGAGGGCCGAGGATAACCCTGTCTGTGCTTCCTGGAAGGCTGCCATTTTTTCGGGGCTCAGGTCGTCTACGTCTATAGTTGTAGAAGTAGCCTTTGCACGAGCTTCAATGACATCGGTAAGCGTACCTCTTTCAAAATCTGCAGCACCCTGTACTGTTTTTACCAAATTTCCAATCAGATCATTTCTTCTTTGATAGGAACTTTCCACATTAGACCAGGCCGTTTTAGCATTGGCTTCATATTCTACGGATGTATTGTTGAATCCAACAGCCCAATTATAAATAGCAAATGCAAGGACCAGGAGGATAATTACGGGAATTAACCATTTTTTCATAATCGTATAATTAATTTAATGTATAGGTTTAAAGTTGACTTTTAATTTTGATCAGTTCTGCTTTGATTCCCTCGAGCTTTTGAATGATTTCAAAATTAGATAATGTCTTTTGTCTTTCTTCACGCAAATGTGTTTTGGCCCCTTCAAGCGTAAATCCGCGCTCTTTGACCAAATGATATATCAGTTGAAGATTCTGGATGTCTTTAGGAGTGAATTTCCGATTGCCTTTTGCGTTTTTTTTGGGTTGGATAACATCAAATTCCTTCTCCCAGAATCGAATGAGGGACGTATTAACGTCGAATGCCCTGGCAACTTCGCCAATTCCATAATAACATTTTTCGGGTAATTCTATATGCATTAATCCAGTGATTGATTTTCCTGTGTTGCAAATTTCAACATGTTTTCAAATTCCTCGGCAGATAAACTTCCATAGTAGAAATTTATAGGATTTATACGCTGACCATCCTTCCACACTTCATAGTGAACATGGGGTGCTTCAGATCTGCCGGTACTACCTACAAAGCCTATAAGATCTCCACGTTTCACTTTTTGACGCCTGTTTACGTTGTATTTGCTTAAATGCGCATACAATGTCATATACCCATATCCATGATCTATCCGAATATGCTTTCCATAACCAGAGGCACTATTATCTGCACGTTGTACCACACCATCTCCGGAAGCATAAACAGGTGTGCCTTTAGGTGCCGTAAAATCCATACCTCGATGCATCTTTCTTGCCTTCGTAAAAGGGTCTGACCGCCATCCGAATCCGGATGCCATTCGCGTTAGTTCTTCGTTATTTACGGGCTGTATGGCGGGGATAGCCGCCAAAAGCTTTTCTTTTTCCTCTGCCAGTTTGGTAATTTCGTCCAGAGATTTAGACTGAATTACCATCTGTTTTTGTATAATATCCAGGCGTGTCGTAGTAGAAATTATCATCTCCGAATTATTGAATCCTTCCAGGGATTTGTACCTGTTTACCCCGCCAAATCCGGCTTTTCGCTGTTCTTCTGGTATAGGATTGGCCTCAAAATAAAGTCGGTAAATATTGTTATCCCTATCTTCGATATTGGCCAGAACCTGCTCCATTTGCGCCATCTTTTTATTAAGCAGCTCAAAGCGCAATTCATAATTCCTGGCCTCCCTTTGCAGTGAAAGTTCTCTGGGAGTATTTAAAACGTTGGTATTGAGCAAAAGAATTAAACCCAGCAGACCTGAGATTATTGAACCCAGGGTAAAAAGGAAAATATTCCTGTAACGCCGGGATTTCTTTGGCTCTATCTTTCGATATGAAAGGGTGTCCGGATCGTAATAGTATTTTACTTTAGACATGAATGGATTTTATCCTATTTTTGTGCTTTCGTCTTATCAAAACAAACAAATATAAAAATTGTTTTGCACAAACCATTAAATTTAATAAAACCTTGCCATTTTAGATGACTTCCAGGGAAATAAGAGCAAATTTTTTGAATTTTTTTAAGGAAAAGAACCACAAAATTGTGCCTTCTGCGCCTATGGTCATAAAAGATGACCCTACTTTAATGTTTACCAATGCAGGTATGAATCAGTTTAAGGAGTACTTTTTGGGCAATTCGCCCATAAAGCACCCAAGAGTGGCGGATACGCAAAAGTGCCTTCGGGTGAGTGGTAAGCACAATGATCTGGAAGAGGTGGGTAAAGACACCTACCACCATACAATGTTTGAAATGCTTGGCAATTGGAGCTTCGGGGATTATTTCAAAGCGGAAGCCATAAACTGGGCGTGGGAATTCCTGACCAGGGTATGTAAAATTGATAAGAACAGCCTGTATGTATCCGTATTTGAAGGGAGTTCGGATTCAGATAAACTGGAAATGGATTTGGAAGCCTTCAATTTGTGGAAGGGCATTGTGCCCGAGGATAGAATTATTAAGGGCAATAAAAAGGATAATTTTTGGGAAATGGGAGAGCAGGGACCCTGTGGCCCCTCTTCTGAAATACATGTAGATATAAGATCTGATGAAGAAAAGGAAAAGGTGGATGGTGCAACTTTGGTAAATAAGGATCACCCGCAGGTAGTGGAGATCTGGAACCTGGTTTTTATTCAATATAACCGAAAAGCGAATGGTGAGCTGGAACCGCTTCCTCAAAAGCATGTGGATACAGGTATGGGTTTTGAACGCCTTTGTATGGTTTTGCAGGGGGTGCAATCTAATTATGACACCGATATTTTTACACCCCTAATCCGGGAAATAGAAACAATTACAAATACTACCTACGGAAAGGATGAAGAAACAGATATCGCTATAAGGGTTATTGCAGATCATGTGAGGGCGGTAGCCTTCTCTATAGCCGACGGACAATTACCAAGTAATACGGGGGCCGGTTATGTGATTCGCAGAATTTTGAGGCGAGCAGTTCGTTATGGATTTACCTTTTTGGATACAAAGAAACCTTTTATGTTTCGTTTGATAGGGTCATTAGGATCTATCCTCGGAGATACATATACAGAGTTGGTAGACAGGCGAAATGGTATCGAAAATGTAATTCGCGAAGAGGAGTCTTCTTTTCTAAAAACCCTGGAGCAGGGTTTATTTTTATTAGATAATGTTCTGGAGAATGCAAAGGGAAAGGTAATTGATGGCAGAAAAGCTTTTGAGCTTTACGACACTTTTGGCTTTCCTATAGACCTGACAGAATTGATTCTTAGTGAAAAAGGTTTTGAATTAGATAAGGCAGGTTTTGAGAAGGCTATGAAGGAACAGAAAGACCGTTCAAAAGCAGCCTCAGAAATATCTAAAGAAGACTGGACAATTCTCATGGATGACGTAGTACAAGAGTTTGTGGGCTACGATGTTCTTGAAACCCAGGTGAAATTAGTTAAATATCGAAAAGTAATATCTAAAAAAGAAGGAACTCTTTTTCAAATGGTATTCAACCTAACCCCATTTTATCCGGAAGGAGGGGGACAAGCCGGGGATAAAGGGTATTTGGAGGTTCCTAATGGCGATGTCGTTTATATCCTTGACACTAAAAAGGAGAATAATGAAATTATACATTTTTCTAAAAACCTGCCTATACACCCCGACGAGACTATGATTGCCGTAGTGGATAGCCTTTATCGGGAAAGAATATCAAACAATCATTCTGCAACTCATTTGCTACACCAGGGCTTAAGACAAATATTAGGCGATCATGTGGAGCAAAAGGGCTCTGCGGTGCTTGCTAATTATTTGAGATTTGATTTTTCCCATTTCACCAAAATGACGGAAGAACAACTTGCCGAGGTTGAGGATTTTGTAAATTCAAGAATTTCTGCTCAGATTCCACTGGAAGAAAAACGCAATGTACCGCTAAAAAGCGCAATGGATGAAGGTGCAATGGCTCTTTTTGGTGAGAAGTACGGAGATACCGTAAGGACTGTGCGCTTTGGTAATTCTATTGAACTTTGCGGAGGAACGCATGTTAAAAATACGAGCTCTATATGGCATTTTAAAATAGTTTCCGAAGGTGCTATTGCTGCCGGAATAAGAAGGATTGAAGCTATTACCGGAGATGCCGTAAAAAAGTCTTATGAAAAGAATGATAAAGTATTACGGGAAATACGCGATCAATTAAAAGGGATAAAAGACCCTTTAAAGGCGCTGATAACATTGCAGGAAGAGAACACAAGACTGAAAAAGGAGGTGGAAGGCCTTATGCGGTTAAAGGCTAAAAACCTACAAACATCCTTAATCCAGAAGATTGAGAACGTAAATGAAGTAGAATTCCTTGCAGACAAAGTAGATTTAAATGCTTCCGGGATCAAAGATCTTTCTTTTGAATTGGGTAAGGGTCGTACTAATTTATTTCTTCTGCTGGCTACAGTACAGGAGGGCAAGGTGATGTTATCCTGTTATATTTCAAAAGAACTGGTGGCATCGAAAAACCTTAATGCAGGACAAATTGTGCGTGAATTAGGAAAGTTTATTGATGGTGGGGGAGGAGGACAACCGTTCTTCGCTACTGCAGGGGGTAAAAATCCCGAAGGAATTGCGCTGGCATTTGATAAAGCTAAAGAATATCTGAAATAAGAAATATGCGACTTTTTAAGCCGAATATGGTAAATTGGAAATATATTCTGGGTGAAATCTTTTTGATATTTATTGGCATTAGCCTGGCTATTTGGTTTAATAATTGGAATGCCTCGAATCAAATAGATGAGAATAAAAGGGTTGCCATCGATAAAATAGAAGAAGAGATTCAAAATAATTTAAGGGAATTAGTGGCTGCGCGGAATATAAATATTAAAATTCCGGAAGCCATAGAGGCATATAAAGAAATGCGCTCTAAAACAGATGGGCAGGTGATTTCTAGTATCTCCGAAATGCAACTATTTCAGAAAAGTTTTCCCGGATTTTTGCTAATAAATGATTCTTTGAGAATAAATGATTCTATATACAGCTACTCTGGAGATACCAAAATAAATCTTGAACTCCCCGAATTATCAGAAATTGCCTGGGAAACATCCAGGAATATGGGGATAACTAATGCGTTTGGCTATGAATGTCTTTATGGTCTGGAAAGTATGTACAACGTTCAGCGTCTGGTCCAAAATGAAGTTAGCAAGGCGGCAGAGGCTTTACAAACTCAGGAAATAGCTCGTCTTCTTCGCATTCTCGGATTTATAAATCAGTTTGATGCCAAATTGGAGGCGGATTATAATTCAATGCTGGAGAATATCTCCGAGTGCTTGTAACCATGTAAAATGGACAGGATGAAACTTCAAACAATAGTGCCTTTACAACCTGAGGAAGAAGAGATTGATTATCAAAGCTCAATATTTCTCCTGGGCTCTTGTTTTGTTCAAAATATTGGAAAGAAACTTCAATACTATCAATTTCAAACCCTGCAAAACCCGATTGGAATTTTGTTTCACCCCTTAGCCATAGAAAACTTTATAGGGAAGTCTATTGAGCAGAAGACATATAAAGCTGCTGATGTTTTTTATTTCAACGAACGATGGCACTGTTTTGATGCACATTCAGACCTGAGTGATCCAACTAAAGAGTTGCTGCTTGGCAATTTAAATAGCGCACTTATAAAAACAAGAGATCAACTTGAAAATGCCACGCATATCATAATTACCCTGGGTACTGCATGGGTATACAGAAGTATTGAAACCCAGAAGCCGGTTGCCAATTGCCATAAGCTGCCCCAAAAGAACTTTACCAAAGAGTTACTGGCTGAAGAAGAGATTGAAGAAAGCCTTAAGCGTATAATTGCAAACATCAGAAAGATAAATGAAAGCGCTTCGGTGATTTTCACAATTTCGCCTGTAAGGCATTTAAAGGATGGATTTGTTGAAAATCAACGCAGTAAGGCAAATTTAATTTTGGCTGTGGGGAAAATTATGGAAGCCACCGAACAATTTAAAAACCTCCACTATTTTCCGGCGTTTGAAATTATGCTGGATGAGCTAAGAGACTACAGATTTTATGCGGAAGATATGGTGCATCCAAATAATCTGGCAATAGAATACATTTGGGAAAGGTTTAAAAATGTCTGGATTTCTGAGAAAACGGGAAGTGTAATGAAAGCCGTTGAGGAAATTCGGAAAGGATTGTCCCATAAGCCTTTTAACGAGGATTCTGAGCAGCATCAACTTTTTTTAAAATCACTGAATGAGAAAATTTTAGTGCTGCAAAAGGAGTTCCCATTTATGAATTTCAAACCATGAAGCGAATTTTAATAGGAATTGTAATCGCAATGGCCATGATTTTAATTTATCAATCGTGGAACAAAGGCAAGGTGGAAAAATCTATTTTAAAAGAAAATAGTATGCTTATCCGGCAACAGATAGAAAATGTAGCTAAGCTAATAGTAACCGAAGGTCACTTTTCTGAGGTATATAGTTATAAAGATTCTCAACAATTATTTGGCCCTTATTTTACAGCGGATAAGAAGGCATTGGTGGTTGTCAACGCAGAAGTTAGCGTGGCATATGATCTGAATGAGATCAATTTTGAGGTAGATGAAGCCACCAAAACCTTAAGGATATTGCATATCCCGGAACCGGAAATAAAAATCTCTCCGGATTTTGAATATTATGATGTAAGCGCAGATTATTTTAACCCGTTTAGCGCAGAAGATTATAATAAGATTAAGGAAAATGTGCAGGCTTCACTGCTAAAAAAAGTAAAGGGTTCTTCACTTCTAAAAAATGCAGAGAACAGACTAATAAGTGAACTCTCCAAATTTTATATTCTGACCAATTCATTAGGCTGGACCCTGGAATATAACAATGAAATCATTAAAGAAGGTGCTATTGAATTATTTCCATCCAACTGATCCCATGGGTGCCTGAAGATTACTTTTAATTGAATTGTTCAACAGCCCATTTAATATACTGTTCCCAGTCGTATTCGGTAACATCGTGCTTGCCGGTCCGAATATGGTAGGCTACGGTATTTTGGATTGGAGAATTCACAGGAGGCATTTCATTTGAAGGGATGCCTTTTTTGCCAAATAAAGAATAGACAGAAGTGGCGTAATAGGCGGAAAGGAATTCTCCTCTGGGGTCTGCCCATTCATCTTCCTTTGCGCTGGCAACATATAAAGGCCTAGGAGCAATTAAAGCCAGTAATTCGTGCTGATCTACTATTAAATCTTCCTCCGCATTGTTATATTTTTTGAAGTTTTCAGAAAACCAATAAGGAAAGTTTTTATTTATTTGAGCCACTGTTTCTCCAAACTTGCGTTTAGATAAGGCAGCTCCTCCACAGCCCGAATCATTGGAAATTACCCCCGCAAACCTTTCATCCATTGCACCGGCCCATAATGCAGCCTTACCCAATCTTGAATGTCCGAAAACAATAACTTTCGACCGATCAACCTCCGCGCTCTTTTCCAGATAATCCATAGCTCTGCTTAAAGCCCAGGCCCAGGCTCCAATGGCACCCCATTCATCCCGGGCAGGTCTTTTCTGGTCGCCCGTGTAGAACAGTGAATGGAGACCGTCTGTAAAATCATTTTTATCAGGGTCTATCTCTCCATAATAAATGGTGGCAAGGCCATAGCCGGCTTCGATAATTTTATTTACAGCCCATCTGCTGGATCGCATTCCCCTGCTTTCCTCAGTAAGCATATGGTTGGTAATACCTATTGATTCATTATTAAGGGACCAGGCCTCGGAAATTATTATAGCCGGATCATTAATTACGGTATGATTTCCATGAAAATTATAACCTAAAAAAATTGGGGCTTTGGCAATATTTTTTGGCAGGTACAAGAGTATCAGGTAGCTTAATGTTCTTTCATTTTTTCTTACCGTTACCTTTACTTGCCTGCGCCTGGCAAGCCCATTTAGTGCCGTATTGCTTTCTTCAACAACTTCAAAAGCAATTGCATCTGCCGTTCCCGGTACTTTGCCATAAACCTGAGATTCAAAAAAATCAATCAATTCCGGTCTTCTTTGTTCTTTCCAGGAGGCACTTGTCCGAATTTTATCATTGGAAAAGGTCGTCAGAGGATCGGGCAGGTCAAATTCCGGGACCTTGGATTCATCGTAATTAGCAATATTTTGAGCATTCATAGTTTGGAGGGCAAAAAGTAAACAGGCGGATAAGACATACGTTTTCATAATTTTTTATTAACTGACCAGATGACCATCAACTAAGGCTAAGCCGTCATCTATTAAATGGCCCACGTTTGGATTATTAAGTTTGACCGTCTCCAGGTGGGCTCGAATTTCTTGTGCGAAGCCATCATCACTATTATTTTTAGCCAGTTCGTAGAGTTCAACTGACAAAAGCCAGTCATTGGGGTATTTTTCACGTATTTCTCTAAACACCTTATTTCTAGATATTGTTGTATTGCTACCCTCGCGAAAGTGCCTTATCTGCTCATAATACCGTTCCAGTTTTTTGCGAGCTTCAGACTTTGCCGGTTTAATTGTTACTGAAGATATTTCATGAGTTACTAAATCAAAACTGCTGAGGTCTGCAGGGCCATTAAACGCCGATATTACACGTTCTCCCACAGCCATATTATACAAGCCGTATTCAGGTTTAAAAAGTACATTTTTTCCATGTGTTACCGTACAGTTCCTTAAGGTGATCAGAATAATTTTTCCCATAAGGTTTCTGGTGCCTGTTATAATCTCACCCTTTACTGTAATATCCCCCTCGAATTCCAGTATAATGGTTTCACCTTCATAGATGTTATATGCTTTCAGATCTCGGGGGCTCATATCTTCTATGGCCAGATTTATCCCTTTTAGTTTACCAATCGGCGATCCAAAGCCACTGCCATGTTCTTTCCTGCTATGCCCAACCAGTTCCTTTTCTCTGTAAGACAAAGCAGTTTCTCCGGTTGTTTGTACATATACCGGCTTGTTTTCATGGGCAATCACATCAGTAAATATTCCGGATATCTGCAAACCTGTGCTAAGCTCTATAGTACCCAGTTCATTAGCATTAATCAATTTTGTCACCCCCATGAGGCCACCTTTTCTCAAAGACATGCCATTGGCAAATTCTTCAAGTACCTGACTCAGAAAGGCAAAATCCGGAGTAACAAATAGTTGTGGCTGTGGTTTGGTAATATCAAAAGAAATATGCGCAGCTTCAATACTATAGGGTATTTTTTTAACCTTGTCAGTCATGCACCAGGCACTTTCACCTATGGAGGATAAAAGTCCCGCTCCATAAATCTTTGGTTCTTCAACAGTACCGATAAGCCCGTACTCCACGGTCCACCAGTGCAAATTTCTTATAAGGGCCATCTCACTGGGTTCACCCATATTCTGCTGCAATTCTTCGATATGTTTCTCGGCTTTGTCAATATCGGCCGGGGGGATACCGGGAGCTTCTTTTATTATGGAGAGATACCGGACAGCCTCATAAAGTTCATAATCCTTCGCGCTGGAAATGGCCTTAGAGCCAATTTCGCCAAACCTTCTCAAATATTCTGCATATTCGGGATTTGCTATGATTGGCGCATGACCGGCTCCTTCATGAATAATATCGGGTGCAGGTGTGTATTCAATATGTTCAAGTTGTCTTATGTCTGAAGCAATAACCAGGACATTATAGGCCTGGAATTCCATAAAGGCAGCCGGAGGGATAAACCCGTCAACGGCTACAGCGGCCCATCCTATTTCCTTTAAAATGCGATTCATCCCATACATATTGGGAATGTGATCTACAGATATGCCAGTTTTTTTAAGTCCCTCCACGTATGATTTATGGGCTACAGTGCTCAGATAGTCCACATTTTTTCGCATAACATAACGCCATACAGCCTGGTCTATGGCTGAATAATCTTCATAGTTCTGAGGTTTTATATACTGTTTAAGATGTGAGGGTAATTTATCTAAAATAGGATTGCTTTCAAAAGACATAACAATTTATTGATGCCTTATAAAGATACAAAAAAACCGCCCAAAGCGGGCGGTCACAGGTTTAATTTTCGGCCATGGCCTCCGGGGGAAACTGTCGCATTATCTGTGAAACGAACTCTCGAATACGTTTCTCCTTTTTTTCTATATTTTTCACATTATTCAGGGTGCCAACGCCTCTGCCCTGCCATACTAATTCTTTTTTCTCTGCATCTATCAAATCAATATACAAAGATCCTTCCGTTCTGGTGCTTACGTTATTGCCGTAATAGCCGGGCCCCCAAAAGTAAGGATTGTAATATCCGGGCCATCCCCATCCCCATCCCCAGCCCCAGCCATAACCCCAGGCCGGGCCATAAACATCTACTTCTACTCTTTCATTGGTAAAAATACTAACAAGCAGGTCGGGTTCTTCGGATTTAACAAAACCCAGAGAATCCATTTCCGTTTCAATAGCCCTCAGGATTCTTTTCTTGTCCAGATCGGAAATCTGCGCCCTGTCTATTCCCGTTTTATAAAACGCATAGCTTTTATATGCCGTAAAGTCGGTTTGTCTGTCATAATCTGACAATACATTTACCGAAGCACAAGAAGTCAGGAAGAGAATGAAAAGCACCGGAACTACAACTATTTTTATCTTTTTCATACCAGAAAATATTTTAGGTTCGTCAACCATCTTTGGATAAGAATAATGGCACAATTATCATGCCAAATAGGTAGTTAAATTACTGGGTATTTGTCTTTGCATTATACCCGTAAGGGCAGTGCCTGCAACTGCTCTCACAACAATAACCTCTTTTCAGATGATACTTTTTTGTGAAGACGCGGTAACCTTCTTCCGATAAGTAAAAATCACCTTCTTCAACCGGCAATATCTTTTTCATAAACACGAAATTACAGGAATATTGTTAATAAAGTAGTACTCATCAGTTCAAAACCCGATAAACTGACTAAGAACCTGAGTTTGGCAACTCAACGATTATGTTGGTAAGCTTTCGTCATTTATAGGCAAAAATAAAATTAACAATTATATTTGATACAGCTTTTTATACAATTGCCTATGATTGTGATAATTAGACATTTTTTTTACAGTAATTATGTTGGCCTTTCGCTATGGCCGTTTATTATCCTCAAGAATGTTTATTTGAAACAGGATGAGGTTTTAATTAATCACGAAAGGATTCATTTACGGCAACAGCAGGAACTCCTTATTCTTCCTTTTTATTTTTTATATATCACAGAATGGTTGTTAAGAGCATTGCTTTATTTTGACAGCTACAAAGCATATCAAAACATTAGTTTTGAGCGAGAAGCCTATCAAAATGAACTAAATATGGAATACCTTTCAGAAAGAAAACGGTTTAGTTTTATTAAATATCTTTGGAGCCATTAAGCCCTGAAGGTGTGTTGGTCAGCAATCAAAAGATATCCCATCCTCTCTTAGAGAAGAAGAAAGTAGAACTTCATCTGAAGCGTGAAGATCTGATTCATCCTGAAATTTCAGGCAATAAATTTCGAAAACTGAAGTATAATCTCCTCAGGGCTAAGGAATTGAAATATGATACCCTGCTGACTTTCGGAGGGGCATACTCAAATCATATTGCCGCAACGGCCTACGCCGGAAAGGTGAATAAAATGCAAACTATAGGAGTAATCAGAGGAGAGGAAATAGCTGAGAGATGGTCTGATAATCCAACTTTATCGGCTGCACATCAGCAGGGGATGAAGTTTAAATTTGTCTCCAGAACAGACTACAGGAAAAAAGAATCTACCGCATTTATAAATAAATTAAAAATGGAATTCGGTGAATTCTATGTGGTTCCGGAAGGTGGTACTAACAATCTGGCGGTAAGGGGTTGTGAAGAGATTCTTACTCCAAAAGACGCTGAATTTGATATAATTTGTTGCTCCGTTGGAACCGGAGGCACTTTGGCGGGAATAATTAATAGTGCTACTCCCAGCCAACAGGTCATCGGTTTTCCTGCCCTTAAAGGCCACTTTTTAAAAAAAGATATTTGTAAATTTGTTGAAAATGGGAACTGGAAATTATGTGAAGATTACCATTTTGGGGGATATGCCAGGGTGGATGAATCATTAATATCTTTTATAAATGAGATGTATCAAAACACCGGAATCCCTTTGGATCCTGTGTATACAGGAAAAATGATTTTTGGCGTCCTGGACCTGGTTGCCGGGGATTTTTTTGATCCCGGGATAAAAATATTAGCTATACATACCGGTGGATTGCAAGGAATTGCTGGAATAAATTTATATTTGAAAAGTAAAAATTTACCCATAATCGATATATGAAACATGCTACGCTGGTAGTTGTTTTCGCTTTTTTACTTCTGAGTTGCGGAACTAAAAAAAGAACTACCTATTCTAAGAATGCATCCTCTGAGGTTGTAAAGTCCGACAAAGCCAATAAAGATTATACAAAGTTTCCATTCCCGGAGGATGCCAAAAAGTTTACATACATCTCTACTTCCACCATTGAAGAGTATTTGGATACCTTTTCGCAAATAGCCCAGTTTGAAATGAAAGCCTATGGCATACCGGCGAGCATTACTTTGGCTCAGGGAATTTTGGAAAGTGGCTATGGTACAGGTACTCTAACTATGAAGACAAATAATCATTTTGGGATAAAATGTCATGATGGATGGAATGGTGAGTTTGAATATCACGATGATGATGAAAAAGGGGAATGTTTCAGAAAATACAATCATCCAATGTATTCGTTTCGTGACCATAGTATTTTTCTGTCATCCAGAGCACGTTATGCCTCCCTTTTTGAATTAAGGCGCGATGATTACAAGGCTTGGGCAAAAGGCCTGAAGAAAGCCGGCTATGCCACGGATAAAAGTTATCCTCAAAAACTGATTTCCTTTATTGAAAGGTATGAACTTTACAAATACGATAAAGAAGTTATATCCGAGGGATATCTGGTTCAGGCAGAACCTAAAGAATATGATTATAAAAAATACATTGTCCAGAAAGGGGATACCTTGTATTCCATATCCCGAACTTATTTTATTTCCGTCGATGAGTTAATGAAACTCAACGACATGAACTCCAGTAATTTGTCTATTGGACAGGAGTTGACTATTAAATCGGAACGCGTAAAATAATCTAGTATGATTTATCAGAGAAGCAGTGCCTTATTTGTGGAGGCCAAGAAATATATTCCAGGCGGTGTAAATTCTCCTGTCCGTGCTTTTAAAGCCGTTGGAGGTGATCCTGTTTTTGTTGAACGAGCCAAAGGAGCCTATTTATACGATGTGGACGGAAATAAACTAATTGATTATATTTCTTCCTGGGGCCCACTCATATTGGGGCATGCCCATGAACCTGTGATCAATGCGGTTATTGATAAAGCCAGGCTTGGAACTTCATTTGGAATGCCTACTGAAATAGAAACCGATTTAGCGCAATTGGCAGTTTCAATGGTTCCCAATATTGATAAGATTAGATTTGTGAATAGCGGAACAGAAGCTTGCATGAGTGCTATCCGTCTGGCCCGCGGCTTTACAGCTAAGGAAAAGATTATAAAGTTTGCCGGATGCTATCACGGCCATTCAGATTCCTTTCTAATTCAGGCAGGTAGTGGCGCGGTAACCTTTGGAAGTCCGAATAGCCCCGGAGTAACTAAGGGGACTGCAAAGGATACCCTGCTTGCACAATACAATAACCTGGATAGCGTGCGTACATTGATTGCGGCTAATAAAGGAGAGATAGCCGCTGTAATCATAGAGCCGGTTGCCGGTAATATGGGTTGTATAGTTCCTTCAGATTCTTTTATAAAAGGACTTAGAAAAATCTGTACAGAGGAAAATATTCTTTTGGTTTTTGATGAAGTAATGACAGGATTCCGCTTGGGCCGTGGTGGGGCACAGGAGGCCCTTGGAATAGATGCCGATATAGTTGCTTTTGGAAAAGTGATTGGTGGAGGGCTTCCTGTTGGCGCATTCGCTTCAAGAGATGAAATTATGGCTTATTTGGCTCCGGAAGGACCTGTCTACCAGGCCGGGACCCTTAGTGGCAATCCTTTGGCTATGAGTGCCGGACTTGCCATGCTTACAGAGTTGAATAATAGGCCTCAAATTTTTGAAAGCCTCAATAAAAAAACCATTTATCTTCATAATGGTCTGTCTTCTGTATTGGAAGAACAAGGAATCCCATATCAAATTAACCGTTTTGGTTCAATGATATCTGTTCATTTTACCGAGAACCCGGTAATAGATTTTAACAGCTCGGCTAAGGGGAACAATGAATTCTTCCGCAAGTATTTTCATGGAATGTTAAAGGAAGGAATATATCTTCCACCGAGTGCATTTGAAAGCTATTTCCTCAATGATGCAATTAGTTATGAAGATTTGGACTATACCATTGAAGTCTTAAAGAAAATTGCGCCCAGTTTGGTTTAAATAGAAGTTGTTTTAATTAGAAACGGAATACAGTACAAATTAGTTGTTGTTCTATATTCCGCTTTTCCTAATACTTAAGACCTATTTACCATGTTCCCTATGGGAATCATGGCCCCTCTTGCCTTCTTTTAGATGATTCCTGCGATGATGATGAATACGTTCCCATTTTTTGAATTGCTCTTCTGAAAGAATTTGTTTTATTTTTCCTTTTTGAGCAATCATCCTGTCCAATTTGTCTTTTTGAAACTCAAATCGTTCATCTGCATCGGGCCTGATCCTGCCTTCTTCTTCCTTTACTGACTTCCTTTCCAACATTAAAGCTTGTCGTTCTTTAGCATTTTCCAAATTGAGCTTTTGGATTTCTTTTTGTTGAGCGGCACTTAAATCCAGGGCCAAATTCATTTTTTTTGTCTTGAGGATTGCTATTTGTTCCGGAGACATATCTTTCATCCCACCTTGTTCAGAATCAAAATGGCCCCCTCTTTGAGAAAAACCCATCAATCCAATTAATAATACGGTTGTAACCAATACTTTTTTCATGTGTTTATGTTTTTGTTATATGTATTGGATTGTTAATTCGTGATTAGGTTTAAACCATGTCCTGAGTTTATAATAATTTTAACACTTAGCGGGCATGGCAGGTAAGTCTGCAGTTGTATTATTTAAATCTTTATTACAAACAAAAAGGGCACGGTTTATACCGGGCCCTTTATATAGGAATTTATATATGGATTTGCTTTACTAATTCAGATCTTCTAGCTCAATGAAGAACGCAGGTGCTAAATAGTCATTGGAAACTTCTACGACCGCTACCGCAGAAAACTTCTGTTCATTGTTCTCATAACTGTCCAGTTCATAGTAGGTAAAGGCAGATAACACAAAACAAACAAAATAAAGAAGACTTTTCGCTTTATAAGACATAGTTATGGGGGTTTTTGTTCCTTACTAAGGTATAACCAATAACGAGCCAAATGGAATGATTGTTGTGAATGTTGCTTTTTTTATGGTTAAAAAGGCATTATTTGTGGTCTGCCCCGTTTTTGCCGGGTTTTTGGTTAAAAGCGCCTTGCATTTAGTACCTCAAATAAGGTATTTCAACGAGCCTTAATCTTTCTGTGATCTTGATATTTCTTCTTTGACCACTGTTTTAGGCGTTTTAATTTTAAAGATATACCTACCAACAATTTTTTGTAACCCTAAAACATTTAATACCGGTAAATGTATTTGGAAAAAATTGTGAGCTATTAAATAGTACAGATTTTTGCTTGTTACTGTATAAAAAACCATAAAATTAATCCGGCCTATTGTTAATTTAATCCTAAGAATAATATTTTTTAACCTCTATATGGCTAATTAATTAATATACTGATTAACAATAAGATATAAGATAATGATAATTCATTGGGATATGCTTTTAGGGCTAAAATTATCTGTTAAACAAAAGCCAATAGTGTAACAATTTAATTTTTCGGCCGTCTTATATGCAAACAACGATCAACAAAAAACAATTATAAAATGAACAAGTTATTATTATTATGTGGATTAGTACTGCTGGGCACAACCACCACGCCGCAAGAAAATAAATTAACGACAAATTGTACTTTAACAGAAGATAGTACTCATGTAAGTATTGATGATGTAAATAATCCTGAAGTACTTGCAATGCAAATTGAAACTGAATGGAAAGCGCCAAAACTTGTAAGCAGGACATTAGTAAATGCACCTGAAGATATTAAGGTATCCGAAATAGTTTATATCGAAGAAGAAACTTCCATTGATTTAGGATTTGATACAGTAGATTATTTGCCTGAAGGTTTTGATCCTTATGATGTCTATTTTGATATTAATTCTGTTGAATTCATTGATGATGAAGTTACAGAGCTGGGATTTGATACCGCGGCGTATTTGCCTGAAAATTTTAACGCATATGCCAATCCCGGCACTTTGGATGCTATTAACTATATAGAAGAAGAAGCAATTGACCTGGGTTTTGATACTGCAAAATATTTGCCAGAAGGTTTTGATCCACATGAATTCTATTTGGATCTGGATTCTGTAGAGTATATAGAAGACGAAGATGATTTAGATTTTAATTTTAGCACAGCGGATTATTTACCGGTTGGATTTAATCCTCTATCAAGATAATAAGGGTATAGAAAATAGATCTTGTTTCTATCGAATTATTGGGTTAGTCGCCATAAAGCCTTTGCTCTGCAAGGGCTTTTTTAGTGCCAAATCGCAGGCATACATAATGAATAAAAGGTACTTAACAAAAATTTAACTTAAAAAACAGGATTCTCAAATTGTTAACAACCAGGCATAGATACCCATATCTTGATAGATTTTGTTTAGCTTTTATGAAAAGTCCATAAGTTTTGTCTATAGAGACTAAGAAAATCGTTTTTCAACTGAATTTGGGCAATTGTTAATACTATATCAAGAGCAATAAGAAGTGCATTTACGAGTTGTATTTTTGTACAAATATTTAACCTAATAGCGTTATGAAAAATTTAAAAACAATAGTAAGTAGCTTTATGATAGCAGTAGCTATTAATGGCTTAAATGCTCAGGATCCAAATTGTGATGAAAACCAATTTGATTTCAGCAGCATAGAATATATAGAAGAAGAGAATTTTGATCTTGGTTTTAATACATCAGAATACCTTCCTGAAGATTTTGATCCATATAACCATTATTTGGATTTGAATGCTATTTCTTACGTGGAGGACATTTATGTTTATATTGATTCTGAAAAGAATTTACCAAGAGATTTTAATGTGTATGGAAATCCGACGGATTTTCGAAATGTAAGTTATATTGATCCTATGGATGACATTCAATTAGAATTGGAAACAGCAGATTATTTACCTGCTGACTTTAATCCGTATTCAAGGACATCAGAATCAGACAATATTTCTATATAGTAATTGGTATAACACATCAATAAACAGGCCCTGATCATTGTATCGGGGCTTTTTTTTAAAATATCATGGGGATTACATACTGGAAAACCAGGATCAATAATAAAACAGCAATCAGATTTAAAATGATTCCAACTTTTGCCATCTGATGAACCTTAATATAGCCACTGGCAAAAACAATTGCGTTTGGAGGGGTAGCCATGGGTAACATAAATGCGCAACTACTGGCTATTGTCACCGGAATTAAAAGATAGACTATTGGTATCTCCAGGCCAATTGCAATACCTGCGACTACAGGAGCCAGAACCGCCACCAGGGCTACATTACTCATTAACTCCGTCATAAATAACATAAGTAGTATAAGAAGTGAAGCCGTAAACAAAATACTGATTTCACTGGTAGCAATGGCGTTGGAGACTATGGCCACAATGCCGCTTACAGACATACCTTTAGCAAGGGCCAGTCCACCACCAAACAGAATAAGAATTCCCCAGGCCAATTTTTGAGTATCATTCCATTTTATGATAAAATCTCCCTTCCGGATATTATAGGGCACAGAAAAAAGAGAAATTGCGGCCAACATGCTGATTATGGTGTCTGAAAGGCCTAATCCAGGGAATAGTTTGTTTATGACCGTTCTGAAAATCCATAGAAATACGGTAATCCCGAAAATGACCAACACCATTTTCTCTTTACCCGATACAGGTCCTAATTTTTTTAGTTCTGCGTTTATCACATCCTTGGATGCCTTGAATTGAAGTTGTTTGTTTGGATACATCCACTTTACCAAAACAAGATATGCTATTATCAAAAGTAGTATAGAAAAAGGAAGACCCAGGGTCATCCACTTTAGAAAAGAGATCTCAATATTATATTCATTTTCCAGCAGACCAATCATCACAGAGTTGGGCGGAGTTCCAATGACGGTGGCAATACCTCCGGCATTTGCAGAAAAAGCTATCCCCAGCATAACACTGAGGGCAAAATTCTGGTCATCTTTGGTATAACCGTCTTCATCATTAATTAGTAATCCAATTACAGACATAGCTATTGGCAACATTACCACCGTGCTGGCAGTATTACTTATCCACATGCTCAGTGATGCGGTAGCTATCATAAAACCCAGGACCACTTTATTTGGAGTAGTCCCCGTAATTTTAATGATGTTAAGGGCAATTCGCTTATGCAGGTTTACCTTTTCCAGAGCCAATGCCAAAACAAAGCCTCCGAAAAACAAGAAAATAATTGGACTTCCATAGTTCGCCCCTACATCTGTTATGGACATAATATTCAAAACCGGGAACAGCAACAACGGTAAAAGAGCGGTAACAGAAATGGAAACAGCTTCGGTAATCCACCAAATCACCATCCATAAAGCAACGGCAATAACACCATTGGCATTTTCATTTTCCGGAATGAGGTTTGGTAAATTTGTAAAAATGAAGAAAAGAAGCGGACCGGAAATAAGTCCGAGTTTCTTGTTAAGACCCATTTAGAATATTTTAGGCCCTAAGCTATACCTTTTACTTTAGTTATAAAAATAAAAGGGAGTTAGCTTCCTCCCTTTTCAATTATCAGTAAAGAACTAGTCATTTAAATTAATTGGATTCAGGTCTGTATCGGTTGATCCATATAGCAATTTAACCTCTCCACCCATATCATAGCCGGCTATAAAAAATAGATTGCCATTTAAGTTTAGAATTTCAGGCAAATAATTTCCCGGATAGTTAAGTTCTTTAATTTGACTGCCATTTGCATCAAATTTTCTTAAATTAGTATCAGTCGATATTACAAAGGAATCTCCTAAGGACAGCATAGCCTGGTTGTTCTTTGTGCCTTCAAAATAAGACGATGAAATCCGTGTGCCGTTTGCATTAGCAATTATTAATTCTCCATGGGCATACATCGCAATATTGCCGTTATTAAGTTGTTCCAGATGATAACTTCCATTCAGGTCGTTGGAAGAGGTGATTTTAGAGTCCAATACAGAATCCTCAAAAATAACATGAGTAGATACATTCAGACCGGAGTCAAAGAATATTAATAAAGGTTTATAGTTTGTTATTTTCGGATTTGTAAGATTTTTGCTGAAAACTGCCCCGAATGCAATGTAACCGCCATCAACTTTAATCATATCCCCAATCATGGAATCTGCATCACCAAAAGAATTGAGGACTACAGTAAAAGCATCACCAGAGGAATTCCTTGTTTCCACAGCTGTCTTATAGATACCATTTTCCTCCTCTGTTCCAAAGTAAAGGAAATTGGTGCCTTCGGTCAGGTAACCATAACTGTGCTTGGAAGATGAATTAATTCCATTAAGAAAGTTAAACGCATTATTATAGGTTACTTCCTGAGTGCCATAAAGACCATCCAATGTTCTTGAGAACACAAAATTCATATTCCCGCTTGGGTAGAAGTTAACAAAAGCACTATTTGAATTATAAGGTTTGTCTGCCAAATATATAGCCGAGGATTCATAGCTTTCATTTAATTCTACGTAGTAAAATTTTGAGCCTCCGGTTCCTATAAGGTCTTCCAAAAGTTCAATAGAATAAATTGAACCATTTACCGGGTTTATGCCGGTTTCCAGTGGAATTCCGTTAAATCCTTCTGCCACTTCGGGGAAAATAAAAAAGTCTTCTACAATAGCATCGTTTACCAGAACTTGCCGGGAAAATGTTTTTGTCTCGTTAGCTTTATTGGTAACGGTCAGGGCTATGGTATAATCTCCAGACTTTCCATAGACTACAGTTGGGTTTTCTTCCGTTCGGGTTTCCCCGTTGCCAAGATTATAGGAGTATGTGCTTGCCCCCACAGAACAGTTGTTTATTTGAAGGTTTTCGCCCACTAAAAGGATCTCTTTGCTTACTTCAAAACAAGCCTCTAATTTTGAGCTGGGATCAGGATTATCCGGCTCTGAAGGCGATGTATCCTTAGAACAGGAAGTCAAAAATGCAGCTAAAATGATCAGAAAGTAGATTTTCGGCATAAAAACAGATTTGGGATTCTATTTTATAGAACGAAAGTACCGGCCTTTTTATTTCAAAATTTAACACTCATTCGATGAAATACAAAGCCCTTAAAATACTGATAATGAATGGAATGAAAAAAGAAGGTGTTTTTTACTCATTTATCTGGCAAAGCAGGGTGTCCTCTTCTTTTACCACTTTTGTTAACCCCAATTTGTTAAGACTTTTAAGACCTTTATCCCAGGCCTTATTACTTAAACCGGCGGCTTCTTTCAATTTGGCTAAAGGCATGGATTTTTGATTTTTTAAAATGTTAAAAATCGCTTTTTCATTTTCGCCTAGTTCCAGTGGTTTTTTTTCAGGTCTCATTTGAGGAAAGAACAGCACTTCCTGAATAGAGGCATTATTTGTCAGTAACATAACCAGTCGGTCAATGCCAATACCAATCCCTGCTGTGGGTGGCATTCCATATTCGAGGGCCCTGATAAAATCCTGATCGATAAACATGGCTTCATCATCGCCTTTTTCAGAAAGCTTCAACTGTTCTTCAAATCTTTCCCGCTGATCAATGGGGTCGTTTAGCTCCGAGTATGCATTCGCAATTTCCTTGCCGTTAATAATAAGTTCAAACCGCTCTGTCAAGGCTGGGTTAGATCTGTGCTCCTTGGTAAGGGGGCTCATTTCTTTCGGGTAATCTATAATGAAAGTGGGTTGAATGTAGTGATCCTCGCATTTTTCGCCAAAAATCTCATCAATAAGCTTGCCAACCCCCATACTTTCGTCTACTTCCAGTTCCAGTTTTCTGGCTACATCCCTCAAAGCCTCTTCATCCATCCCCGAAACTTCATAACCTGTATGTTTCTTTATGGCCTCCAGGATTGGAATGCGTGGAAAGGGAGCCTTAAAATCGATTTCCTTATCACCCATGGTAACTTTAGTTGAGCCATTGGCATCTATGGCTACTTTTTCAAGCAACTGTTCCGTTAGATCCATCATCCAGTTGTAATCCTTGTACGCCACATAGAGTTCCATAATGGTGAATTCCGGATTGTGGGTGCGGTCCATCCCTTCATTTCTAAAATCCTTGGAAAATTCATATACACCATCGAAACCACCCACAATCAATCTCTTGAGATATAACTCATTGGCAATCCTGAGGTATAGGGGGATATCCAGTGCATTATGGTGTGTAATAAAGGGCCTTGCGGCTGCCCCGCCGGGTATGGGTTGCAAAACGGGAGTTTCTACTTCCAGATAGCCTTTGTCATTTAAAAACTCACGGATACTGTTGGTTATTTTAGTGCGCTTGATAAAAGTATCCTTTACAGCAGGATTCACAGCAAGATCTACATAGCGCTGGCGATAGCGTTGCTCCGGATCGTTAAATTCGTCATAGACATTGCCTTCTGCATCTTTTTTGGGAAGAGGTAAAGGCCTGATGGCTTTACTTAGGATCGTGAAATCTTTGACCATTACGGTTTTCTCACCTACCTGGGTAGTAAAAAGTTCTCCTTCTATTCCTATGATATCCCCTATATCCAACAGTTTTTTATAGACTTCATTGTATTTGGTTTTATCCTCACCCGGACAAATTTCATCGCGGTTGAAATAAACCTGTATACGCCCCTCACTATCCTGCAATTCCGCAAACGAAGCTTTACCCTGAATCCTTCTGGACATCAACCTGCCGGCAATGGTAACTTTTTTTCCCTCTAAGAAGTTTGTAGAAATATTCACAGATGTCGTATCTGCGGGAAACAAGGCAGCCGGGTAAGGGTTAATCCCCATTTCCCGGAGCTTATTCAGTTTTTCTCTTCGTACGATTTCTTGCTCAGACAGTTGCATAAATTGGTCGTTAAAGCTGCAAATATAGGTACAATGAGCTAATCTATCAATCCAATATTTTCAATCTGTTGTGAAATTGGTTTTCCTTGTATAATCTAATTTACAATCATGATAAAAATCATAGATTCCATATCTAATCTTTTCTTCCTTTGTCCCTGATTTCTATTGTTATGCTTTATTGGAGAAATCATCTTGAATTTTGGGATTCTTTAATGCTTTGAGAAAAAAACAATTACATAAAATCCAGTAAAAACAAAAGTCTTTAAAAAATGAAAAAAATCGTATTGAGTATTGTAGCATTGGTTGCTTTCTCCTGGCACATAGGTAGTCAGGAAATTGCTCCCTACATTGAAATTGGCAAATCCAATAAAAATATTGAACAGGTATCTGATGACATACTTTCGGTATTAAATGAAAATTCATATACTATTCTGGGATCCTACAATCCTGCAAACAAGAAATCCTTAAAGGTAATAGTTTTTACAAGGCCTGATATAGAGAATGCAGTGGTAAAAGTTGCCGACAGAGGGGCTTTGGCTGCGGCATTCAAGGTTGGTTTGGTTCAGAAAAATGATGTAGTAACTATTTCATATACAAATCCGGATTATTTTTTTAGGGCATATTTGCGGGATAGTTATGGGCAATATAAATCTACATTTGATAATTTCACCAAGGACTTAAGAACTACTTTTGAAATTGTAGGTATGGACTTCACCCCCTTTGGTGGTGGAGTAGAAGCGGACAGATTAAAAAAATATCACTACAAAATAATGATGCCGTATTTCACAGATCCTGTTACCCTGAATGAATTTTCCTCATTTCAGGAAGGACTAGAAGTAATTGAAAGCAACCTCAAAGCTAAAAAGGGTGAAACAGTACTGGTATATAAAATTCTCTACAATAATGAAAAAGTAGCGGTATTTGGGGTTGGTTTGGGAAACCAGGAAGAAGGTGAGGCCTATTTCTTACCAACTATTGGAGAAGACCATATTGCGGCTATGCCCTATGAGATTATCCTGCAGGACAAAACCGCAACTATGCTTCACGGTAAATACCGTTTGGCATTGCATTGGCCGGATTTGTCAATGGGTACTTTTATGAAAATCATGAGTACACCAGGTGATATAGAAGATGCTTTGAAAGGACTTTGTGAATTATCTGAGGCTGATAAAGAATCTTTGTAATCACTGAGTCATTTAATTTAATTGTTAGTGATTCATTAGCTTTTAAGGCCCTGTTGACGCAGGGCCTGATTTATACCTTGGAATTTTCAAATTAATTGAACCCGGATTGTAACAATCGGCGATAAATTTCGTCCAATAATTACACAGCCCACGCAATAGAGCGGGGGATTGTAAAACCTATACTATGAGCTTTTGGAGAGTTTTGCTGGCCATAATATTTCCGCCCTTATCCGTCATTGGTAAAGGTTGCGGGTCTTTTCTTATTGTTCTGCTATTGACTTTTTGCGGTTGGGTCCCCGGGGTAATAGCAGCCCTCGTAATCCTTAATAATCCGAGCTGAAGGTTGTATCTTTGCCTGTGATGAATAAGAAAGTTGCTATTCAGGATTTAGGCTTAAAGGATTACAAAGAAACCTGGGACTACCAGGAACTCTTGTTTCAGCAAACGGTTGATCTTAAAATCAAAAACAGGCGGGAGGAAAGCATTTTGGAAACACCAAATCACTTCCTGTTTGTTGAGCACCCCCATGTATATACTTTGGGGAAAAGCGGAGATGTGTCGAACCTGTTGGTCAATGAAGAACAGCTTTCGGAGAGGGGTGCAAAATTCTATAAGATAAACAGGGGCGGGGATATAACCTATCACGGGCCCGGTCAGATTGTAGGCTATCCCATCCTGGACCTCGACAATTTCTTTACCGACATTCATAAATACCTTCGTTTACTGGAGGAAATGGTAATCCTTACCCTGCAGGAATACGGATTGAATGCAGAGCGTTCAAAGGGAGAGACTGGTGTATGGCTGGATGTTGGCACACCCTTCGCGAGAAAAATCTGTGCCATGGGAGTAAGGGCGAGCCGATGGGTCACTATGCACGGCTTTGCCTTAAATGTAAATGCCGATTTGGGTTATTTTGATTTGATGATTCCCTGTGGCATTAAAGGTAAGTCGGTAACTTCATTGAATGTGGAATTGGGTCAAAAAGAAGTACCTATCGGAGAGGTAAAACAAAAACTGCTAAAACATTTTGCTGAATTATTTCATGCACAAATTACTAAAGAAAAAACCGGGGTCTAAACCCCGGTTTTAAATTTTTAAAAACTATTTGCTCAGGTTGGTAAGTTCCATACTGGACATTAATTTTCCGTTATTATTATAGGTTTCCTGCTTGACCATTCCTACATCTTCAGCCAGCCATAGGCGCGATGGGAAATTTTGACTTGCCATCATCATTTTAGACTGGTTTTCACTATAAATAACGAAGCAATCAAAAGTGCCTGCAGGAGTCGCAATCGTTTCCTGTTTTTCTACTTTTCTGTTAATCATATCTACCTGAGAATTCATATTGATGCCGCTCATGCTCATTTTCATGATAACATTGGCATCCGGTAATTCCATACCCACCTCCAGGTCATTAGGCAGTTCAATATCCGTCCCGGAAACTTCCATCTCCATATCACTGAATTGCTCCAGCATCTGATTAGACATTAAGGATTCATAGTCTATGGTTACCTTATTCCCTGTACAGGAATAGGTGAATTCTGAACTAAAGGCTTCCTTCCCTTTATCATCCATATATTTCATATCCATCGTAGCTGAAGACGTACTTCCTTCATTTACTACGTTGGAAACTGTATAACTGATCGTTCCTTGAGTTTTACCCTTTCCGTTATAGGAAGTGTACTCTAAAGTAGTGCCCTCCTGCATAGGGTAGTATTTGCTGCAATTTTGTCCTGTTACAGGCAATGCCAATAAAAGGAGCATTCCAATAAAAATAAGTTTTAGTTTCATTATTTAGATTTTTATAAATTCTGCTCTTCAGTTTCGTGTTTTACCATCGGGAGATTTCCGTTTTCCCTTTTAGCCGCTTCCCGATTTTTTTAATAATTGAGAGCTTGTATCAGGAACTGCAAAGATTGCTAAAAGGAGAAAAGGCATTGTGCGAAATTGAGGCAGTGCTTTCATGATTTAAGTAATCTTTGACCAATTTTAAAAATACGATATTTAAGGCAAATTTGAAGTGGTTTAACCAGTCTTTTTTTTATCAACAAAGAGGTTGAAAGACATAATTATTGGCACTTTGTAAAGAAAATTAAATAAAAATGAGTTAGTTCCCGAAACAATTGTACGAACTGATCAATTTATTGTGTAAATGGTTTTCGGAGAAGGCTTAGTTTATTTTGTAAAGAACAAGTGCATTTTCCTCATCCTTGCATATAAATTCAATCTTACGGTCATTGTCAATGTCATCCAGGTCTATCCTGGAATACCCAAATACGGGGAAGTTTTCAATAGGCTGGGCATTACTGTCAAACAGATACACCTTCTGACTTTGAATGTCCGTTACGCTAATGTATATTTTATCATGAACATAAAATATATCAGGGTGGGTGTAAACGCCTAGATCCAGTGTTACATTTTTTCCTTTAATGCTCAGAATATTTTCATTGGTGGTTACGAGGGTTTTGATTGTTGCATCTAGCCCGTGGTCTTCAGAATAATTGAGTTTTGTCTTCGAAATTTTGCCTTTGGTGTCAATGGAATAAAGAGTCCCCGTTTTATCTGTTACGATAAAGTTGTTATTATATAAATATGGTTTGTTCGAGGAAAAATCTATTTTCTCATTTACCTGAACTCTGGACCTGCCAACACGATTCATTATTTTAAGGTCCCCATTCTCGAGCATAAAAACCAAATAATCTTTATTGGCAATTTTAATATGTTTGGGGGCAAAAAGTACCGGACTGTCTGTTTCGGTATATTTAAACCCTCTTACGATTTTACCTTTTGAATTATACATAAAAACCTTCGATCCCTGGGTAACCACAAACCTGTAATTTTTTTTGCCTTCATAATCAAAAACGGCCAGTTCGTTTAAGTTTCCACCGGCGAAATTCATGGTAAAAGGCGGTACTTCTTTACCATTTCTATCTAAAATCAGGAATTCATTTCCCGTAGTAAAAGCTAACTGTAATCGTCCATTCTTGTAAAGGTCTACCTGACTTATCTTACCTTGTATTTTTCCGCTTAACTGCTTTTTCCAAAGTATTTTACCTTTGGTAGATATTAAATACAAATTGTTTTCCTGGTCCTGTACTACAATTTCTTTTTTGTTGGTCCTGTGATTCTTTACAAATTGAGGATTAGTTGCTAAATCACTGTCTAATTCTACACGAAAAAGAGCAGAAATTGAATTCCTGACTTTTTCCCTGTACTTTTTTTGAATGATTATATTGGTGTGATAAAAGTTTGCATCGGCAACAATCTGTCCGGCAAAAATGTAATCAGAGGCCGTAGTTTTATTAAAATCAGTAAATAGCTCCCTGGTGCAATGCATTTTCAGAATTTCTTCCATTCCCTTTTTATTGGCCATGAAAACAATACTGGATTCATCTGCCAGAACGTTCCGTGAGGTCTCATACAACATGCTTTTGTCGAATGTTGTACCACTACTATTGGCCTGAATTATTCCTTGTATGACCTCAGGCTCTTCGGAAAAAATAAAGGTATTGTCGAGTATTGTATAATACCTGGCTTTAAAATCCTTAAGCATTGGATTAAAGTAATCGTAAAGAAAATTATTGCTGCTAAGTTCAAAAGTTTCCCGACCCATGTAGATGGAATTGTTGCTGCTCTTATCCTCCAGAAACCGCGTAATATTCTCCGCGCCATAGGTGCCTAAAATAACAGCCTTTTTATTTTCAATGAACAGAACGCCAATTTCTTCAACCGTATTGAAAACGCTGTCTCGTTTAAATGCCGCCTCTAAATATTCTTTCTGATTCTGTGAAAAAACATCATAATTATCAAAAGAAAAAGAAATAAAAGCATCTGTATTTGCGGGCATTTTCATGCTTAAATCGCCTGGTGATGGCCTTGTATTCTTAAACAGGCTTAGAAAGTTTTTGGTAAAATCATCAGTGATGGATATCCCATTCAATTGCAGGTAGTCCTGAGAAGGTTCTATGTCAAAGGTGACCCAATCTGCAAAACCTGAAAATTGGATGGTTGCATCTTTTTTAAGAATGTAATCATCCATCCAATTGCTCTGTTCGAGGTTTACATAAACCGAGGCAGCTTTATCAATATTCGAAGTTTGAAAAAGTGAATTGAGAATAGGATCTATTTCCGTTTGGCTACTATTATTGATAGTAGAATCAATTAGGTTTAGTGATGACCCCAGAATAATATGCTCATCCAGCTCAATACTAAAAAAAGTACTTTGCTCTATTTCATATCTGTTATAGGTCCTGCCTTGAAAAGTGACAGCCTCCACCGTAGTACTTTTTTCCTCGGTACTATTAATAAAACTAAGGGGTTTAAGAGATGTATAAATAAATTCTGATTTTAGAGAATCAATTTCTGTAAAAGCAAGTATACCGGTGGTATCACTTTGAATATACTCTAATGATTTTAGCCTTCCCAGGACATGGTCATAATTTGTGGTTGAAGCCAAAGGCTTTAAAAAGTCGTTGTTCTTTAGTTCGCTTTTTAGTTTTGTCAGATTATTTATTTTAATGATGACCGAAGCATTTTGGGGTAAAAATTGAAGAAGCGGCGTTGTGAAATCTTTTTGTTTCTGGCAGGAAAGGATGACAAAAAGAAGTAGGGTGGAAACTAATTTTAATCTCATGTAAAATGCTTTGAGGCAAATTTAAAACTTTATCTATTCTTATCTATGCCATAAGCCGGGAAGTTAGCAATGTTATTAAACGAATTGGCATATTGGGCATTTAAAGGATATGGAAAACCTGCCGGCCCTATATTATAGGTTTAACTTTAATTGATCGGGCTTTAATTTAAAGCTCCTTCTGTGATATTTGGTAATTCCGTATTTCATAATTGCCTCTCTGTGCTCCCGGGTGCCATAGCCTTTGTTCTGTTTCCAGTTGTACATCGGAAATTCTTCATGTATTTTTTCCATATAAGCATCTCTATGGGTTTTAGCCAATATGGATGCCGCGGCTATACTTTGAAATTTGGAATCTCCTTTTATAATGCACTCGTAAGGAATTTCATTAATTGGTTTAAACCTGTTGCCATCTACAATTATAAAGCTGGGTTTACTGGAGAGGGTATTAATAGCTTTGTGCATGGCAAGAATTGAAGCATTGAGAATATTAATGTTATCAATAACATCTGTTTGGATATGTGCTACACTAAAAGATAAAGCCCTTAGTTCAATTAAAGGACGGAGCCTGTTTCTGATTGTTTCGGATAATTTTTTGGAATCATTCAGTGATTTTTCGGTAAATGAGGAGGGCAATATAACTGCAGCAGCGGTAACCGGCCCTGCCAGACAACCCCTTCCGGCTTCATCCGTTCCTGCTTCAAATTCATTTTTCCTGTAATATTTTAACATTTACCGACCGTATTTAGGGTCAAAATTCAGGAAAAATTTAGATATATTCCTTTTTTTAACTTTAAATATTAAACATAATTTAACTATTCATATATATTTATTAGAATACCATAATAATTAAGGATATTTTAACAAAAAAGAAGCGTCAGCCTACATATTACTTGTATAGTTAACAAATAATTAGGATTTTTGCTCTGACTAATTCAAAAATTCTATTTAAATGAGATCAAAGTTAACCTGGATGTTAACACCTCTTTTGGTGCTATTCATCACTTTCTCTTATGGACAGGAGAAAACGATTTCGGGTAATGTGACAGACCAAAACGGTTTACCGCTCCCGGGAGTATCTATTGTAGTTGTGACTACAACTACAGGAACACAAACAGATTTTGACGGTAATTATTCTATTCAGGCGAATGAAGGAGATGTTCTTCGCTATAGTTATATAGGACAAAAGACCGTAAACAGAACAGTTGGCGCAGCCACTACCATCAATATCCAAATGGAAGAAGATGCTCAGGCATTGGAAGAAGTGGTTGTTACTGCCCTTGGTATTCAAAAGAGTACCAGAACCCTGGGATATGGCACAGATGTCGTAAAAGGGGAGGAACTGGTAAAAGCCAGGGAAACAAACATTGTAAACTCTTTACAGGGAAAAGTTACGGGTGTACAGATCACCAATACCGGGGGTAACCTGGGTGGGTCATCTAAGATTATCATTCGTGGTGTATCTTCCCTGAGTGGGGCAAACAATCCGCTTTGGGTTGTAGATGGTGTTTTAATTAACAATTCGCAGACAGTTACAGGAAGCAGAATTACCGGTAATAGGGATTTTTCCAATGGCGCTGCAGTTATCAACCCGGATGATGTTGAAGATATCAACGTATTAAAAGGTGCAGCCGCTACAGCTCTTTATGGTTCTCGTGCTGCTGCAGGTGCAATCATCGTAACTACCAAAAAAGGTAGAGGCGGAGATGGTGGAGCTACGGTATCTTTTAATTCCTCAACGAGGTTTGACAATTTGTTCCGTATTCCGGACTATCAGCAGGAATATGCAATGGGTACCAATGGTCAATATGATTCTGGTAGCGTTGGATTTGACTGGGGACCCAGAATAGAAGGTCAGACAGTTCCTAATGCACCGGTTACAAATGCACCGGGACAGCTAAGAGCAGTTAAGGATAATGGAATCAATGACTTTTTTGATACCGGGGTAACACGGATAAACAATTTTGCCATAGGTGATGCCGATGAAAAAATGGATTACAGGCTAAGTGTTACTTCTTTAAACCAAAATGGGGTATTGCCAGGCTCTAGTTTAGACAGGATTACCGTTGGTTTGAATGCAGGTGTAAGACACAGTGAAAAATTAGAATCCAGATTTTCAGTTCAGTATACCACTACTAAGACGAGAGGTACCGGGGCTACAGGAGCAAATGATCCTAACATTATTGATTTAGGGAATTCTTTTAGCAGCACGCTTGATCAGAATCTGTTTTCTCCATGGATAGATGAGTCCGGCAATCAAATTAACCAACTTGTTGACAACCAGGGAGTATTATCCAATAACCCACTATGGTTAAGAAACGAGAACAAAAATGACAGAGATGATGATCGTGTATTTGGTAATGCACAAATTACCTGGAAACCATTAAGGAATTTTAGCATTTTGGGAAGGGCAGGTATTGACCTTCAGGATGACAGACGTTTACTTACAAACCGAAAAGGAACCATACAACGTCTTTTTGGTGACTTTGATTCGGACGAAATAAGAAGAAACGAACTTACTACTGATTTAATTTTTACTTACGCCAACCAATTTTCAGACGATTGGGATTTAACAGTGTTTGGTGGTTTTCAGTATAATGAAAGGACATTCCAAAGACAACGTATACGAGGTGTTGACCTTTTAATACCAGAATTGTTTAGCCCTGCAAATGCAGCACAGGCGATTCCTGAGAGAGATTTCACCAAAAGGTCGTTGTTTGGTATCTATGGTTCTGCAGAACTCGGATATAAAAATTGGGCAACCTTAACCTTAACAGCAAGAAATGATTATTCTTCTACCTTGCCTGAGGATAACAACTCTTATTTTTACCCGTCTGCCAGTTTAGCATTTGTATTTACGGATGCCTTTGGTATCTCAAACGATATCCTGAGCTTTGGTAAACTGAGAGCAAGTTGGGCCAAGGTAGGTAATGACACTGCGGCATATCAACTGAACTTTAACTTTAATCCCGTAACAACGGCAACAGGACAGTATAGTCTGAATAACAATTTTCCATTTAACGGGGCTTTGGCTTATTCTGCATCAAACACAATTCCTCCAAGTAACTTGGTTCCGGAGGAACAAACTTCTTATGAATTTGGATTGGATCTTAAATTCTTTAACGGAAGGTTAAATCTGGATGCGGCTTACTTTAATAATAAAAATGAGAACCAAATCCTGAATATTCCAATTCCGGAATCTACGGGTTTTGCTTTCAGAACAACAAATGTAGGTAGGGTAGATCAGAAGGGATTTGAAATATCTCTTGATGCCCTTGCTGTTCAAAGTAAAAATGGAGATTTTGCATGGAATACTGCAATCAACTATTCTAAGGTAGATTCGGAAGTTGTTTCGTTGACTGACGGGCTTGAACGTGTTGTTATTGCTTCTGGCTTTAATAGTGTTCAGGTTGTTGCGGTTCCCGGAGAAGAATTCCAATTGTTTGCGATTCCTCACCTGAAGGATGAAGAAACAGGCAGACCAATAATAGACCCTAACACTGGTAGAAGACAAGCCGGAGAAGCTACAACTTTAGGTTCAGTGCTTCCGGACTGGACAGGTGGCTGGATAAATAACTTTAGTTATAAAGGCTTTAGTTTAAACGCTACCGTAGATGTAAGATGGGGTGGTGTTATGAAATCCTCAACTGTTGAGTCTTTACAGACCGGTGGTTTGGTTACAGAAACCCTGCAAAACAGGGAAGGAACTTTTATTGACACAGAAGGTATCATCGTAACAGATAATGGTGACGGCACTTTTGACAGGAGGGATAACGATGTTCCTTTGTTGAATGCCCAGGATTTTTGGACTTCCTTAAATGATAACAGTGTTGCTGAACCGTATATCTACGATGCAACTTATGTTAAATTAAGGGAAGTTGGTATATCATATACCTTTTCTTCTAAATTACTTGGAGATAGTTTTATTAAAAGCCTGACACTTGGACTTGAGGGAAGAAACCTTGCCCTTCTTTATTCAAAAGTTCCTCACATAGACCCAGAAGCCACATTGTTTGGTTCTGGCGCGGATGGTTTTGGAATCGAAAGATCCAGTGTTCCATCTACAAGAAGTGTAGGGTTTAACATAAGGTTGACATTCTAATAAAAAAAAATATAAGACATGAAAAAACTAAAATTAATACTACTATGTTTTGTGTTTATATCGGGTACGTTTTCATCCTGTGATGACAAATTAGATATAAATACAGATCCTTTGGTAGCCACTAGTGCTGATCCAAATGCTGTGCTACCCTTTGTTTTTGTTCAGTATTCTTCAAGAAAAGTAACAGAACTGGGAACAAGGATATGCGATGTATCACAATATATATCAAACACATTCAACAGTCCTAAAAACGGAAGCACCAGTATTTTCCTTACCGGAAATACATGGGGCATGATGTATAATCAGATATTGGGTAACCTTTCTTTGGTTAAAGCTGACGCTACGGCGGCTGGTCCTACCAGTAACAACGTTAATGCAATAGCGACTATTCTTAGTGCTCATATTTATTTTGAGCTTACCAGTATTTGGGAAGACGTTCCTTATTCTGAAGCACTTAACGGACAGGATTTTCCTGCACCGAATTTTGACAAGCAGGAAGACGTGCTTAACGCTGTGGTTGGCTTGTATGATGAGGCCATAGCTCTAATAGATAGTAGACAGCTTGATGGTGAGTTTGCGATACAAACAACTGCCGATCAGTTCTATGGAGGTGATATGGATAAATGGAGAATTTTGGCAAATTCCTTGAAATTGCGTGCTTTAATGTTGTTGCGTAATGGAGGAGCCAGTGTAGATTCTCAGATCAACGCTACTTTAGCACAGCCCTTAATGTCTAGTAATGATGAAGCGGCATATTTGATATATACCGGCGCACCGGGAGCTCAAAATGCAATGAAGACCATTATTACAGCATTCTTCGGGCCGGACAATGAAAGTCAGAATGTATTTGGACCCGGACCACCAATTGATAATCTTTTAAGAGATTCCGGTGATCCGCGATACGACCTTTGGGTAGCAAGAAATGACTTGCCTGCACCAGAACTTGCATTCTTTCCGGATAATTCTACTTCTGTATTAAGCAACAATATCATTAGATTTGATCTGCCTGATATGTTAATGTTGCCATCAGAAATTGATCTTTATAAGGCGGAATTAGCTCTTGAAGGATTTGCCGCTGCAGGATCTGCAGATGCAAATTACAGAGCAGGTGTCACAAACTCACTCAGATGGTGGGGACAGGATATACCGGGCGTATTGGCAACTCTTTCAGAAGCTGATATTACTGGCTACGTTAGTAGTCTAGCAGCTCCTACTATTGAGGATGTTTACAATCAACAATATCTTTCTGCATTCTTGCAGCCGGTAATGGCATGGACGCATGTAAGAAGAAATCAGATCCCCGTGTTAGATGCACCACCTGCATCTACAATCGGTACTACATTGAGAAGATTTAACTATCCTCCGGATGAAGTTACCAGTAATCCAAATACACCGGCTAATTTGCCTACGGAAACACCAATGTGGTTTGAAAACTAATAAAAACGTAAAAAAGATGAAAAAAATAGTATATATAGCATCCGCGTTGGTACTTGTTTTAACTGGATGTACCGAAGAATATGAGCTTGATGACCGAGGACTTTCGGTTGAAGAATTGCCCGGATATGTGGCTTTTGATTCACCCGGTACAAATGTAAATCCAGGTCCAGTTGATGTAACGGAAGATGAAGGTACTTTAGAGTTAAACGTTGAGGTGCCTACGGGAACTTTATCTACGGTAACTGTAACCTACTCTTTCAGTGGTACGGCTGTCTTTGGGACGGACTTCATTGTAGATGGGGCAACAAGTGCAGGCGGAACTTTGGAAATCAATTTGCCAACAGAACCTGCTGTTGACGGAAGACCTATTAACGAGGACATCATTGTGGAACTTTTGCCTGATGATGTTGCCGATGGAGATAAGACATTAATAGTTACACTAGATACAGCTTCCAATGCCGAGGGAGCTTTGGAAGTAGGTCGTGGTGGTACAGATTTATTGAGATCTACCACGGTTAATATCCTGGATATTGACTAGATATTCGTAATTAATTTAATGAATTATGAGGGTCGCCATGCAAATGGCGACCCTTTTTTATTCCTTCCATATAAACGTATTTTTTATCAAATACATTTAAGATTTGAGCTGGTATCTGGTAAACACCCGCTAAGCTTTTGTGAATAACGGTTATGAATAGTGTTTTACTCCTTTAGCATTAAGTCTGCTGTCAGAATATTATTTATTGAAGCTAATCCTTAGGATCATAAAAGAAGTCATCTTAACCCAGCTGTTAAATACATATTGGTAATATTAATATATATCAGATGGTAGACATGTATGCATTGCAGTTTAAATGCCGCACGGAGCAATTGCGATTGAGATCTATTGAGGTTAAGGCTCAAATAACCGCGGCAGTTTAGATTGCCCGGAATTCTAACCTTTACCTTACTAATTTTGACCAGAAGTTATTCTACTCCAAATTCAAAAATTTCAGAGGTGGACGTATTATTTTGACTATCTGTAGTTACAACTCGCCAGTAATAAGTTTCTCCGGAAGCTATAGCAGCATCTAGATTGCTTTCTTCCGTGGATCCTATTTCTGTTGTTGGGTCAGTCTCTGTACCAAAGAAAACAGCGTATCCAACGATATCATCATCAATATCACTGGTGGTCCATTGTAAATTTACCGTGGTAGCAGAAGGGATAGTAGATCCTCTTGCCGGGTTAACGGCTTCCGCTGGAAATGGTGCGTAGTTCTCGATTCCCGGTCCCTGATTGTAAAATTTTGCCTTTGCACTTGAAGCAGTTTCATTCGTTCCATTTGCCTTTGAAATCACAAACCATTCGTAGGGCGTGCCCCTGTCTATTGTTATGGTGGCATCTTCAGAGGAAGAATTGGTTTTTGTAGTAGTATTAGTATTTATATTTCTTAGGTTAACCTCGTAGGTATCTGTGTTTTCCGAAGCATTCCACTGAAAGGTAACGGCGCTTTTCGTTTCATCAGTTTCGGAAATTACCCCCTCATTACATTCAGTATTATCCTCCGGAAAAACCAAAGTGGTTGCCGAAGGTGCGGCTACAACCAAAGGTGGCGGGGTATCTTCGCCGGATGAATTGCCACCACATGCAGCCAGTAGAATTAATGTTAGTACTGAAAAAACTCTGCTTGTTATTTTCATTTTCTTATGATCTTATAATTCAATAATGTATTTTCTGTTTTTACATTGAGTAAATAAATGCCTTTGGCTAACGCATCTACATTAAAGCTTACTTCATTATCAATTACGTTAAAAGACTTGCTGAACACTTTAAGGCCATCAATGGTAAATAAGGCCAATTCTACCTGCTTTGTCCCGCGGGAATTGCCCAAATAGACATTTATATTCCCACCTGACACCGGATTTGGATAAATAAACAGCTCGGTTGTTAAGACAATGGTTTCTTCATAGACGCCCTGGCAATCCTTATCTGTTGTTACCGATAATTTATTCTCAACACCCGAAAGAGGAAGGGTAATAGAATTTTCGGAAGTCTCATACCTACTGCCATTAAGCGTAATAAAATAGTTTTTGCCACCGCTGAAATTTAGAACCACCTCATTGTTAAGGGAACTAATTTTTGAAGAAACGGAAAGCGGTTCCGGTTCGGATATGGTGATATCGAAACAGTTTTCATAACCGGCTTGTCCTTCCACAGTCAGGCAAACCGTATAACTGCCAGCAGACAGATTTTCAAAGACTGTAGCATCAGAGAAATTATTGGAAGTGTCTATTCCAGAGCCGGTAAGAGTGGCCGTATAATTTAAGATAGTTTCTGCCTCAATCGCTACACTTCCGTTATTGCTTGAAATGCAGGATTCCCCAATTGTCAATACCCTGAAATTTGAACCGGGTAAAGAAAATACAGCACAACCGGTAACATCTACAACGGCGTCTGCCTGCGTATTCGGACAGGCATCTATAGCATCCGGGACCCCATCATTGTCATTGTCATCATCACAGACATCCCCAATACCATCGTTGTCTATATCTGCCTGATCAGCATTGGCTATAAGCGGACAATTATCATTACTGTCCAAAATTCCATCCCCGTCATCATCAGTGTCACAAACATCCCCTTCACCATCTCCATCGGTGTCGAGTTGGTTAGAATTGGATATCAAGGAGCAGTTATCATCGACATCCAAAATGCCATCGTTGTCATCATCTTCGTCATCCTGGAAACCATCCACTACAAAATCATCTATTATTACTCCTTCTCTTGTAACTGCGGGGTCAGACTGGAATACAAGGCGGAAAATAACATTACTTTCAGCTGTCAAATCAGTCTCGCCCAGAGCCGCATTGGCCACAAAATCATAGGCATATTCCTGAAATTCGCCTATCTGCCCATCAGGAATTTCCCCGGTCCATTGTGCACCGGGACAATTCTGACAATCGTCATCAGTCCCTGAAGAATCATTAGTTCTATCGCTATTGTACCAATTGGGTTCACTGTTGATGTTCCCCAATACACTCCAGTTAACCCCGGAATCTGTAGAATATTCAACATAAACAATGTCAAAATTAAGCTCAAGATCGTACGCCATTTTAAATCTAAGTACCGGGGCTACTATGTTTGAAAGCTCATAGCAATTGCTGACTAAAAACCCTTTTGTATTGTCCGGGTGATTGCCGCTAAGCGTGGTTCCGTATACTTGCGTTCCTGATGCTGCTGCACCCAGTTTTGTGCCGGTTGGAACTCCTCTTTCCCAAAGGATTTCATCTGTTCTGTCGTTAAAAGTCAGGAGTGCGTCTTCCGGTGTTTCGAAGGTGTTTACCAAGCCCCCCAGACCAAACGGATTGATGTAAAAAGTGCTTTTAATAGTATTGTTATCTGCAAACGCATCATTTTCAATGGTAACTTCTGCATTTAAGGTAACCGAACCAAGGATATTTAAGTTTTGTGAGGGCAATGTTATGGTGGTTTCAGCATCGCTGGCCAAACTGCCTGTCCACTGAAAAGTTTGGTCTCCACCATCATTTAGGCTGTAAACCATATCAATTGAAGTAATGTTGTTAATACCTTTATTTTTGACTACTATTTCAGGTGCAAATTCCCCGCATAGAACCGTACCGGGAATAGGGGTAACGGATATAAGCTCAATGTCATCATCGGGAATTTTGAGGGGGATAGGGGACTGCCATACACCCCTTCCATAGGTGGAAGCGGTTAATATTCCATCAACCAGATTTATATCCAGATCACTTACGGCAACGCTGGGTAAGCCTGTGAAATAATCTTCCCATTCGGTTAAGGTGTCATCCAATCTATAGACCCCCAGGCTGGTTGCAACATAAATAGGATTGTCTACATTCCTGCCCTGATGTGCTATGGCAAAGTATGCCTGGTCTGTTGGCAGATTTAGCGTGATGTCTACTACTGTCCCGGCAGACCCGTTTACTTCTACTGGTACTTTAAAAACACCTCTTAAATCTTGTTGTTGGTTTTGTGCGAACCCAACTCTATTGGAGGTGGTTACATAAATAAAAGACCCGTCTGTAGTGTTGATTGCAATATCTGAAATGCCAGATTCAAATATATGGAATTCCGTAAAGGTTGTGCCACCGTCAGCACTTCTGAAGACCGTGTTTCCTTCGGCAGCATATAAAACCAGCGGATTGTTAGGGTCTACCTCCAAATCGTCTATTGGCGTATTTCCAAGATCATCGGAGAGCCTGTCCCAGGAATTCCCATTTAATCTGTAAACGGCATCATATCCGGCATATACGTCTCCTTCGCTACTCAATGCCAGGGGAGTTATCCAATTTCCCCTGCCTGCAGGAGAATCGACTATGCCCACGGTCTGCCCTGAGTTTGTGGAGACAAACAAAGTAGTTCCAAATTGGACAAAACCATACACAATATTATTATTGCTGGGGTCTACCTCGTAATCCATTCCATCGCCACCGGTATATACATTCCAGACATCATTATTTCTGACAAAACCAGAATTATCCTGTAATCCGCCCACCATTTTGGCAGAGTCGTCTTTTGCTACTGAGATACGATAAAACTGTCCCACAGCAATCCCATTTATAGTATAATCCTCGAAAGATATCCCACCGTCTTCAGATACATAAATGCCCCCATCGCTGCCGCAATACAATTTGTTGTTGAAGAATTTTAGGGTATGAATATCGGCATGGGTATACGCAGCAGTGTTTCTGAACCATTGATTTAACTGGTCAAAACTATCCCCGCCGTCTGTGCTCTTCCAGATATTCAAGCAACCTGCATATACTTCGTCGGCATTTGTTGGAGATACTTCAATGGCAAGATCAAACCACGCCTGGTTAGACTCAAGGATATCTGTAGTATTTGCAGTTTTAGTAAATGTTAGGCCACTATCATCTGATCTGTATAATCCCTGGTAACTAAAATTGCTGCTCTGGGTATTTGCGCTTAAGATATATACAACGTCCGGATCTGCAGGGCTAACGCCAAGTACCAACCTGCCTGAATCATCAGGTAAGCCAGCATCAATTCTGGTAAAATTTTCACCATCTGTGGATCTGTAGTATGAGGAGACTGAAACGGCATATACTGTATTGGGATCTCCGGGTTTCAGTTTAAAATCTGCAATATTACCAGGTCGTTTTACTTCAAAGGTGGCCCCGGCATCTGTTGATTTCCAGAGCCCGCGATTTGAACCTACCCAAATTATATCGGAATTCGTGGGGTCTATTACAATTTCATTCGTCAATAGATTAATATTGGGGTCTGTAGATGTGTTGAGCCCGGTTTCCTGCCAGGTTATACCTCCATCGGTTGATTTAAAAACGCCAATACTGTAGGAATCTGCTGCATCGTCATCGCCTGTAGAAATGTAAACAATATTGGAATTGTTGGCATCAATGGCTATCCCTGAAACCCCTATTTGAAGAAAATTATCAAACAGGTTAGTCCAGCTACCACCTGCGTCTGTAGTTTTCCATAACCCTCCGGCAGGAGCGCCTACATACCATACATCGGCATCATTGGGGTCTACGGCAACGGCATTTATCCTTCCCTGCCCCGGGAGGCTTCCTGAATTTGTTCCATGCGTGAAAGGGCCAATGGACGACCAGTTGCTCACCGGATTAATAGCCAAACCAATAGTATTTGCCTCTTTCGCCTTGTACGCGGCCCACAATTGTTCAGAGGAAGGCAGATTGCCCTGGCTGTCTACAAAGTTCATCCAGTAGTTTTCCCATCGCATATAGGGTTTATAGCCACTACCTTTTTTATCTTCATCCTTGCCTTCCCAATAGGTATGGAAGGCTTTGGATATTTCATAAATGGTATAGTTGTCTGACGTGGAATTTACAGTTTTAGCTGCAGTATTTAAAGACTTTGATTTTTTTAAATCTTTCATCCATGGCGCACCTTCATTAAACTGCCCATATGAAAAGCTTCCTGCCAGCAGGAGGAGAACCACCAATTTCCTTAACATGTAATTTTTTTTGTAAATATGCTGAAAAAAGTAAGAATATTCAATTTTTTCTGCTAAACCACACTTATTTGTGATTTGATAAATCTCTGGTTTACTGTCTATTGAATTTTTGAAGGGCTTAAGCAACATAAAACTTTCACATTTCGTTAGGAACAAAAAAATTAACTTTGCTGACAGAGGTATGATTTTACGGAAGCATAATTTTATTTTTGGCCAGCCCAGATTAATCCATTTATTAGTTGTTACATTATAATTTTAAGAGGTTGTATAAGAATCAGGCATTTCAAAAACAGTAACCAAAATTTTTCAATGAGACATTTACTTTTGTTGCTTTTGGTTTTTATTAGCCATTCACTCTTTTCCCAGAATGATTCCCTCGTGCCTTCTAAAGCGCAGGATACTGTGAAGTTTAGCGCAAAAAAAAATAAAAAGGATAAAAAGAAGGACTCCCTTGGAATTACAATCAGGGATTATAAAATTGTTTCCCACTCCAGAGATACCACTTATCTGGATACTACCCTGAGCATTCAAAAAGAATATAGGTATAACTATTTGCGCAGGGATGATTTTGAATTAATGCCTTTTGCCAATGTAGGTCAGCCATACAATCACCTTGGTCTAATCCTGGAGCGCAATACCCTGTACCCCTCTCTTGGATCCAAAGCCAGACATTTTAATTATATGGAAGTGGAGGATATATCCTATTACAATGTGGCCACCCCTATGACGGACCTTTTTTTTAAAACTACTTTCGAGCAGGGTCAGCTGTTGGATGCAATGCTTACTTTTAATACATCCAGAAGATTTAATATCTCAATAGCTTATAAGGGCTTTAGGTCATTAGGAAAGTACAGCTGGAGCCAGGTTAAATCGGGAAATTTCAGGTCTACGGTCAATTATGTAACCGAGAATGGCCGTTACAGATTAAGGGCACACTGGACGTCGCAGGAAATGGAAGCAGAGGAAAACGGAGGGATTTCCAAAAAAGAACTTCAGTTTGAATCTAACGACCCGGATTTTAGAGACAGGTCCAGAATAGATGTTTTTTTTACCGATGCCCAGAATTTCCTGATTGGTAAAAGATATTTTCTGGAGCACCAATACAGATTACTTAAAAGTGAAACGGACTCTGTTCGCTCCAAATCAAATTACCTGGGGTTTGGACATGTTTTTACATATGAAACCAAGAATTATCAATTTCAGCAGGATACAGAAAACGAATACTTTGGAGATGCTTTGGTGAGCCCAATTGATGACGCGGCTAGCTTAAAGACCATGTATAATGAGATCAATGCAGAGTTTTCCAACAGAACCCTTGGTGTTTTAAAAGCATCTGTTAATTTGTACAGCTACAACTATTTTTTTAATAGTACAATTACTACAGGCGAAGGCTTTATACCAAATAAGTTAAGGGGGGAAGAAGTAGCTTTGGGGGCAAAATATAAAAAACAAATAGGAGGGTTTATGCTTCAAGGTGGTATAGCCTACAATATCTCCGGGAAGTTAACAGGAAATATAATGGATGCATCGGCAAGTTTCCAAATAAATGAAAAGAATAAAATTAGTGCAAGCATACATTCTTCATCCAGACTGCCTGATTTTAATTTCTTATTATATCAGTCCGATTATGAAAATTACAATTGGTATAACATTGAAAGCTTTGATAAGGAACGCCTGAGCAGTTTGCAATTTAGCCTGGAATCGCAGGTATGGGGAAATATAAGCGCAAAATATACGACAACAGACAATTATACTTATTTTACTTCTCTTGCAAATGATGAACAGGCCGGGGATAATTTAGAGAATGCTTTTATAAAGCCGGTTCAGGAAGCAAATAGCATAAACTACCTTAAAGTTAAATACAGTAAGGAATTTAAGTTTGGAGACTGGGCGTTAAGCAATACATTAATGTATCAGAACGTCACGCAGGATAATGAAGTTTTAAACCTGCCTGCTTTCGTAACAAGGAATACGCTGTATTTTTCCAAGGATGTTTTTAAGAAGGCCATGTTTTTACAAACAGGAATAACCTTTAAATATTTTAGCAGTTATAATATGGATGCTTATAATCCTCTTTTAGCAGAATTTTATACACAGAACAGGGAGAAACTGGGGGGCTTTCCATTATTAGACTTTTTTATAAACGCAAAAGTCAGAACTGCAAGGATATATCTTAAAGCAGAACATTTTAATTCGTCATTTACCGGCAATAGTTTTTATGCTTCCCCCAATTACCCGTATCGCGATTTTGTAATACGATTTGGTTTGGTGTGGAATTTCTTTTCCTGATTATAATATAAACCGAAAATTAATACGGCCTGGAATGGAAGGTCTGGCTTTTATCTGCTGTTTTGTTCTGAGGTTCTTTTGCACCTATCTTTGTTTTTAGCTAAATATCCGGGGGTTTTACCAATGAATATTTATGGTGAAAGCTTCATTTTCAGCATGTTATAATTTAATAATTTTTAAACGATATTTTTTTTTGATTTAGGGTTGTGCAAGCAAAAAAAGTGCTCTATATTTGCACCCGCTTAGCTGGGCAGTATATCAGTTTAAGCATCTTGGAATTTTATTTCTTTGATTAGGTAAGTTCATTGACATATTGACAGACAGCGTTTTTCTGTTTATTTCATCTTTTTAATTAGGGATGGGATAGGCGGAAGAATTAAATTATTTTGGAATAAGAATACAAACAAGGGTTAGGATAGGGTTTTCATAGTTTATCTAGGCGTAAATACGTATTTTACGATACAACGATGAAGAGTTTGATCCTGGCTCAGGATGAACGCTAGCGGCAGGCCTAACACATGCAAGTCGAACGGTAACATAAAGTGCTTGCACTTTGATGACGAGTGGCGCACGGGTGCGTAACGCGTA
>NZ_KB907546.1 GCF_000382125.1 Eudoraea adriatica DSM 19308 | reverse complement strand
CCAAATTTCTCTGGGCTATCCCCCTGTACAGGGTAGGTTCTATACGCGTTACGCACCCGTGCGCCACTCGTCATCAAAGTGCAAGCACTTTATGTTACCGTTCGACTTGCATGTGTTAGGCCTGCCGCTAGCGTTCATCCTGAGCCAGGATCAAACTCTTCATCGTTGTATCGTAAAATACGTATTTACGCCTAGATAAACTATGAAAACCCTATCCTAACCCTTGTTTGTATTCTTATTCCAAAATAATTTAATTCTTCCGCCTATCCCATCCCTAATTAAAAAGATGAAATAAACAGAAAAACGCTGTCTGTCAATATGTCAATGAACTTACCTAATCAAAGAAATAAAATTCCCCGATGCTTAAACTGATATACTGCCCAGCTAAGCGGGTGCAAATATAGAGCACTTTTTTTAATTAAAAATAAATTTCAAGAATTTTTATGAAATAATTTTTGCCTTAATTTTTAACGTACTTAATACTAGCTTTTTGCTGTAAGAGCAAAAGCAAAAAAAGGCTTATAAAGTTAATATATTTTAACGTTATCTGCAACTATTTTTTTTCCTTTTCTGTATTGGCCCATTTATTACTTAGTGAAGCATAATCATAATCCAAAACGGACTCCTGCCTCTCGAGCTGTCCGGCTGCAAATGCCCTCTGCAAAATGTCTTCAATAAGGTAGTCTTCATGTATACTTTCCGGGTGGTATTCTTCTTTTAGGCTTATCTTAAACATTTTAGCTGTGCTATTATACCAAAAAGCACGCCAACCACTGCGCAATTCTCTCACCAAGCCATAAGAGGTATTTCCGGTTTGCCTGTAAATCAACTTTATTAAAATCTGTCCCTCAGTACGCGTCAACTTCTTTAATTCTTCGGAAAACTCTTCTTCAATATATTTTTGCAAATTCTTTGTAAACTTTTTCCTTTTTCGTTTTCTTTTAATTTTCAACAAACTATCATTAAGTTCCTCCAGCCTTTCAGAAGCCATTTTTGCATAAGGGTAAACCTTAAAAGTCTTTCTGCGCAGGATGTAGTATTTCAGTTTATCCCCGTACGATGAAAACTCCAATTTACCAAATACATAGACCTCTTCAAGGGCAATTGATTGTCGAAAAATTGAATCTCCTTCTATGATTATCATTTTCTCAGCAATAGAATCCAAAGGCCTCTCTTTTAACTGAGAAACCCCAATATAGCCAATTAGAGAAATAAGAATAAGATGAAAGTACTTCTTCACAAAATTTTAATTTCAAATTTCTTGCCAAAATTAATGATAAACATTGGACTGCATTACTAAATAAAAGTGAATATTGTTAAGTTTGTATTCAAAATAAAAATACATGAGCCAAAAGAAGATTATCACTAAAAAATCATTGACCTTTTTTGAGAAATACCTTAACAACGCCTCCCCTACAGGATATGAATGGGAAGGTCAAAAAATGTGGATGGATTATATAAGACCATATGTTGATACTTTTATTACGGACACATACGGCACTGCAGTCGGGGTAATTAATCCCGATGCAGAATACAGAGTTGTTATTGAGGGACATTCCGATGAAATTTCCTGGTATGTAAACTACATTACAGACAATGGACTACTGTACGTTATTCGCAATGGCGGTAGTGATCATCAAATTGCACCTTCGAAATGGGTAAATATCCATACCAAAAAAGGGATTGTAAAAGGCATCTTTGGATGGCCGGCTATTCATACGCGTGACCGTGCTAAAGAAGAGCCTCCAAAGCTGGATAATATTTTTATTGATGTCGGGGCCAAGGATAAAGAAGAAGTTCAGAAAATGGGGGTCCACGTGGGCTGTGTAATTACCTATCCGGATGAATTTCAGGTTTTGAATAAGGAAAAGTATGTCTGCCGTGCAATAGATAACAGAGCAGGTGGATTTATGATAGCCGAAGTTGCCAGACTCTTACATGAGAATAAAAAGAAATTGCCATTTGGACTCTATATAACGAATGCCGTACAGGAAGAGATTGGCCTGAGAGGTGCCGAAATGATTTCGCAGACTATACGCCCTAATGCCGCGATCATTACCGATGTATGTCATGATACAACAACGCCAATGATTGACAAGAAAAAACAAGGCCATACAGAATTAGGATCCGGACCGGTCATTTCATATGCTCCGGCCGTTCAGAATAAACTCAGAGAGCGAATTATAGAGACAGCCGAAGCCAAAAAAATACCTTTTCAGCGTATGGCCGCATCAAGATCAACCGGGACGGACACAGACGCTTTTGCATACAGCAATGGAGGAGTGGCTTCCGCGCTGATTTCTCTCCCTTTGAGATATATGCATACTACTGTAGAAACGGTACACAGGGATGATATAGAAAATGTTATCCGGTTAATATATGAAACCTTGTTAACCATAAAATCCGGAGAGACATTCAGTTATTTCGATTAGCTCGGCTTATTTAAATAAATTTTCATTAATCAGAAAATGGATGAACTAGTAGACCGCCTGGATGAAGAAGGAAACTATACGGGGCAGACCATTTTAAAATCTGATGCACATCGGCAGGGAATCTTTCATCCCACGGTACATATTTGGTTATACACAAATCAGGGAGAAGTCCTGATGCAACGAAGAGGTGAATTCAAAGATACATACCCTTTGCTCTGGGATGTTTCGGTTGCCGGACATATAGGCGCCGGAGAAGATATTTATGATGCGGCACTGAGAGAGGTAAAGGAAGAAATTGGACTAACTATTCTGAAAGAGGATCTTACCAAAATTGGCGTTTTCAAATCGATTCAGGAGCATAGTGAAAATTTGATAGATAATGAATTTCACCATACTTTTCTTTGCGAACTTAAAGCTCCTTTTGGTTCGTTAAAAAAACAGAATAGTGAAGTTGAAGCCTTGACTATGATTCCCTTGATTCAATTTGCCGAAGAAGTTTGGGGACTGGCCAATACTGCAAGGTACGTTCCGCATAGCACCGAATATTACAAAACAATTATAAAATCAATTAAGGGACGACTTTAAATCCCGGAGAAACCCTTCCAAATCATTAAAGTTATAGGTCTTCTGATCTCCTTTGGACATATTTTTAACTACAAAAGAATTGTTGGCCAATTCACGATCGCCAATAATTACAACAAAGGGCACATTCCGTTTATTGGCGTACTTCATTTGCTTTTGCATTTTGGCTGAATCCGGATAAAGATCTGTCTTCACTTCTTCTTTGCGCAGCTTTGCAATTAACTTTAATGACGCTAATGCTTCCTGCTCCCCAAAATTGAGGAATAATAAGTCTAACGCCCGGCCAATGTTATGCGGAAAGAGGCCCAATTCTTCCATAACCAAATAAATCCGATCCAAACCAAAAGAAATTCCAATACCGCTCATATCCTTAAGCCCAAAAATCCCCGTAAGATCATCATAGCGACCTCCACCTCCTATGGATCCCATACTTACCTCTGCAGGTGGTGCCACTTCAAAAATTGTCCCTGTATAATAGTTTAACCCCCTTGCCAGAGTAACATCTATTGTTACCTGAGCAGAATTTAATCCCAATTCATCTAATGCTGTTAAAATAAAAGACAAATCCTCAACCCCTCCAGACCCCTCATCAGAATCTTTCAAAAAAGTTTCCAGCTTTTCTAATTGCTCAGCATTTGTGCCGCTAAGTGAAAAAAGTGGTTCTGCCTTTTCAATGGCTTTAGTAGAAATACCTTTATTCAACATTTCCTTAATAACCCCTTCTTTGCCAATCTTATCCAATTTATCGAGCGCTACGGTAAAGTCTACTAAGTGCTCTTTTTCCCCAATAGCCTCAGCAATGCCTGAAAGTATTTTCCGATTATTAAGTTTTATTATGGCCTTATTCAAACCTAATTCAGTAAAAACAAAATCATAAAGTTGTATGAATTCTATTTCCTGAAGCAGGGATTTTGTTCCAACTACATCAGCATCACACTGATAAAATTCACGGAACCTCCCTTTCTGAGGACGGTCTGCGCGCCAAACAGGTTGAATCTGATAGCGTTTAAATGGAAAGTCTATTTCATTCTGATGCATTACAACATATCTCGCAAACGGAACTGTGAGGTCGTATCTTAATGCTTTATCTGCAATTTCAGGGGTTAGGGATTTTGAGTTTTTGGAGTTATAGGTAACATCATCAACCTTGCTTAAGAAATCGCCAGAGTTCAAAATTTTAAAAATCAACCTATCTCCCTCATCACCATACTTCCCGATCAGTGTATCAAGATTTTCAAATGATGGTGTTTCTATGGGCTGAAAACCAAAATTTTTAAAATGTTTTTGAATTATTTGAATAATATAATTCCGTTTTTCGATCTCACCAGGTGAAAAATCCCTTGTGCCCTTTGGTATGGATGGTTTTTGTGCCATAAACTATGCTAACTGCTGCAAATATAATTGTTTGTACAAACCTGTCTAGGATAGACGAATAATATTATCCAATTATGTCATCAAACCAGCGGTATAATTCTCCTTTTGTAATTACGGCACCTTCCTGTATCAGTTTAAACTTATCCAGATTCTTATCCTCCGTAAAGGATTTAGAAGCTTGCAGGTATTCAACAAAATCTGATTGCCAGTTCTTCTTAAACCAATTAAACCCAATTGAGGTATTTAAATCAATATCGGGATTTAATATCTTTACGGAAATCAGTTTCATTTCCTTATCTGCTAAATGGAATAAATGCATTTGCTGCCTGGAAATGTTCTCCAGGTAATTAACTTTGCCCAGCACACCTTCCCAAACAAGATCACTGAATACATCCAATTCCTCCTCAACAACCTGAGGCCTTGTATTCTTTAAGGTTTCCCATTCGGTTGCAGTAATGGACTGCGTTGCAAGAAAGTTGATAAACTCATTATGTAATTCTTCAAATTGCTCCTTAGTAAGTCTGGCATATTTCATTTTACAAAAATAAAAAGGCCGCACAAAATGTGCGGCCCAATTTTAATTAAATGTTGTTTAATTAAATATATAACGTAACCCTATCTGCATTCTCCATCTTGAAAGCTCTGAAGTAACTGCTCCAAAAGTACTATTTCTGCTTGGGTCGAAAGTATATGTAGGTGTATTGGTGTCATCCACAGTTACACCTATTAACTGGTCAAAATTTGGAGCTTCAACTACCCCCCAGTTAGAGTTAAGAAGATTTCCAAAATTAAGTATATCAAGACTAATCTGAAATTTGTTTTTGTCATTAATATTAATATCCTGCAATACCTTTACATCAAAAGTACTTCTCCAGGGGGCTAAGGCAGCATATCGCTCCGCATACTGACCCCTTCGTCCGCTAAGGTAATCATCTTGCTGAATGAATGCCTCAAAAGCTTCAGCCTGTCCGGCACCGCTAAAGTTCATTTGGGTAACTTCCGAAGCTGTAGGAATATAGAGAAGGTCGTTTATACTAGAGCCGTCATTATTGATGTCGCCACCATATATGTAATTAAAACGACCACTTTTGGCATATTCAAAGAATGCTGAAACGGTAGTCCCGGTGGAAAATCCTTTTGAGAAAACGCCTATAACCCTGTGTGTATCCCCATATCTCGAAAAAGAAAGCACATCATTGTTGGCATCGCCAACTATTGCATTGCCGGCAAATGCATCCCCTGTAATTTCGGCATCAACAGAATTTACTTCTTGTGCATTTAAAAAACTATAGGCTGCCATGGCATATATGCCATTGCTCCATGTTTTTTGCGCTTTTACTGAAGCATTCCAAATTCTTCCCTTATCAGAATTGGTAAACACATAGGCATTTGTTGGACCACCGAAAATTTGTGATTTATCATCGTTTGCGTATACCGCACGGTTATCTACTCCGTTGAGTGTCTGAGAGGGAGCGCTAAGACCCCAGTTTTGAACATGAGCCGCATTAATATCTTTTGTATAAGATACGTCTGCCGTTAGTATTAACCCATCTTCAAATTTTTTGTCAACACCTACATTAGTCCTCCATACCTGTGGCCATTTGAAATCCGGATCCATGATCTGATAGAAGAAAAAGTCTACCCCCTGTACCTGGTTCCCTAGCCAAACAAAAGGAAACCTTCCCGTAAACACTCCGGATCCCCCTCTGATTTGGAGAGTTTTGTCATTTTTCACGTCCCAGTTAAAACCTACCCTTGGCGAGATCAATACTTTATTCGTTGGTAGTTGTTCTGAATCAAGAAATATAGGTTCATTGGTAGCCGGGTCAAAATATTGGATTGATGGTTTATAAGTTCCTGTCTCCACGCCACCTTTTCGTGCAATATTTTCACTGATTTTCTCTGAGGTATCAAAGTAAAGTGGCTTGTCGAAGCGAATACCATAAGTAATTTTGAAATTTTCCTTTATATCCCATTGATCCTGAAGGTAAAAAGACAATTGACCGACATTGGTTTCCGCCAGTGCCCATCCTCCTGGGTTTCCTACTCCGGCAGCGTTGAACGCATTATTGGTAGCTATAGCATTATCAAATGACTGCTGAAGCGCTCCTGAACTTGCAAAATTTGGAAAATCTGTTATCGTAGTCGTTGGGAAGAAAACCCCCTGAGTACCGTATGCCCCCAGGTTAAAAGAGTTGTCGAACTCAAATTTTTCAAAAGAAAAACCAATCGTAAACGTATGATCTCCCTGAAAAAAGTTAAGATTGTTTGTTATCTGAAAAACTTTTTGGTCCAGGGTATTGTTAATTGAGAAGGGCTCATGACCTCCAATAATATAATTTGAGCTCCCTGTATCATCCAAAATTACAATACTCGGTGCCGGTGTAGAGAAAGGATTCCTGAAATCATCAAAATGAGTATACCCTACCTGCAGTTTATTGGTAGCCTCATCGGATAATCTGGAATTAAGTTCCAGCTGAAACGATTGAATATTGTTATTTATTTCATAACCGGCATTTTCAAACTGTAAAGTCTGCGTATTTGGTCCCCTGAAGGTAATCGCATCTCTATTCGCAGGTTTACCTTTTGAAGCATTGAGGAAATTATAAATAATTGCCAATCGGTTATTATCATTAATATTCCAATCAAGTTTAATTATCCCTTTGGTAGATTCCTGGTTAAAATTAAATCCCTGATATCTTCCGGGGTTATAGAAAATGTCATTTCCGCTATCATCCTGACCTATGACCACCTGACGCAGCAAATTATCAACTAATTGAAAATCGGATTCCAATACCCTGCTCTCATTTATTTCACCTGTCCCTGTATTAGGTACAAAACCATCTGTTCCAAGTGACGTTAGCTCATCGCGCTCAAAATTCACGAAAAAGAACAATTTATTCTTTATTATAGGACCACCAATACTAACCCCATATTGTTTTTGTTCTAATCCCGTTTTAAAAACTTTGTCTCCATTGATTTTTCCTCCCGTAAGATCATCATTCCGAAAAAAGCCATATGCAGTGCCATATAATTCATTGGTACCACTTTTGGTTACCGCATTCACCGATGCGCCTGTAAAACCGGACTGGGTAACATCATAGGGCGCTGTAGTTACCTGTATCTGATCTATGGCATCCAATGAAATAGGTTGTGAACTGGTTTGCCCCCCTGGTGTTGCCGCATCCAATCCAAATGGATTATTAAAAATGGCACCATCAAGAGAAAAATTATTGTATTGATCGTTCCTTCCGCCAAATGATGAGCCGGAAGCTCCTGCAGAAGCTGTGGGATCGAGTCTTGTAAAATCTGAGGCAGATCTTGAAATCGTTGGTAGTCTTGTTAGTTCCCTGCTGCCAATACTCGTTTCCTGACCTGTACGATCACTTCCAAAAGTTCCACCTCTGTCAGAAGTTACGGTAACTTCATCCAGAGCCTGACTTTCAGATACCAACTTGGCATCTATATTGAATGTTTTACCCAGGGACAGGTAAACATCAGCCTGAGTCTGTGTTTTAAACCCAATATAGGAGATTGTAATTTCGTAAGGACCTCCTACCCGAAGGTTTAAGAGGTTAAACCGGCCATCTTCATTAGTCACTGTACCATTCTTAGTGCCTGTGGGAGTATGGATAGCAATTATATTTGCCCCTAAAAGAGGAACTCCCTGGTCATCAACTACAGACCCTCTGATATTAGAGCTTGTAACCTGGGCATTAACACTAATTCCTATACATAATAGAATAAAACTTAAAAGTGCTGAAATTTTCATTGGTTTTGAGTTTAGTTGTTAGAATTGCAAGAGATTAAAAATAAAAAAAAAAAAGAGCTATGCGAACATAGCTCTCTTTATAGTTATTAACCAATTTGGTTTACTTTTTTTCGGGCACCACTTCAAAAGGAAATTCTACGACAACATCCCTGTGAAGTCTTATTTGAGCTTCATAAGGACCTGCGCGTTTTATTGTTCCGCCTTTGATAATGATATACTTTTTATCTATTTCATGCCCTTCTTTGGCCAAAGCATCTGCCACATCCATATTTGATATAGACCCGAATAATTTTTCTGCAGCTCCTACTTTTGCAGAAATTTTAATTTCGAGTTCCTTCAATGCATCGGCTGTTTTATTGGCAGCGGCTATGACTTCTTTCTCCTTGTGAGCCTTTTGTCTTAAATTTTCGGCAAGTACTTTTTTGGCCGATGGAGTTGCAATTACGGCTACTCCCTTAGGTATCAGGTAATTTCTACCATAACCGTTCTTCACTTTGACTACGTCATCCTTAAAACCAAGGTTTTGAACGTCTTCTTTTAAAATAAGTTCCATGATCCGTTGTTTTTTACTTTAATAAATCTCCAACATAAGGCATAAGTGCCAAATGACGTGCTCTCTTAACGGCCTGGGCCACTTTTCTCTGATACTTTAATGAAGTTCCTGTCAGCCTTCTTGGTAAAAGCTTCCCTTGTTCATTAACCAGCTTCATCAAAAAATCTGGATCCTTGTAATCAATATATTTGATACCGGACTTTTTGAATCGGCAATATTTCTTTTGCTTATTCGTCTCAATATTAAGGGGGGTCAAATACCTGATTTCACCGTCCTTTTTACCTTTTGCCTGTTGTTCTATTGATGCCATAATACTTACGCTTTAGTTTTTAATCTTGTTCTCCTTTTTTCCGCCCATTCAATGGCATGCTTATCCAATTTAACGGTTAGAAAGCGCATAATACGTTCATCTCTTCTGAATTCCTGCTCATAGGGTGTAATAACCTCACCGGGAGCACTAAACTCAAATAAGTGATAAAAACCACTTTTTTTGTTCTGTATTGGATAGGCCAATTTCTTAAGCCCCCAATTTTCTTTTGCGACCATTTTGGCCCCATTTTTCTTTAAGAAATCCTCAAATTTCTTTACTGTTTCCTCTATCTGAGTATCTGATAGAACGGGATTTAAAATGAAAACAGTTTCGTAATTGTTCATACTGATTTATGTTTTTTAGGAGCGCAAAAGTAATAATATTTAGTTCTAAATACAAGAAATTGAAAAAATCTTCGTTATAGCTATCAAGAATCATATAAATTAAACTTAACCTAAAACTTAAAACGTATAATCATTTACCATTTACACGGAATTTTTAACAATGTTTACAACTTTTATTGCAGTTCAACTTGTTTTTTCGGTACTTTGTCGATGATTTAACCCCACAAATCAACCCCTTTATGAAACTTAGAAGTATTGTTGTTGATGATTCGTCTATGCAACGTATGGCAGTTGCAAAATTAGTTAACAATCATCCTAACCTAGCCCTTATTGCTGATTACAGTAATGCCATTGAAGCCAAAAACGGCATCAAGAATAATGAAATTGATTTAATTTTTCTTGATGTAGAAATGCCTATTATTAGTGGTTTTGACTTATTAGAATCACTGGAAAACAGACCTCAGGTCATTCTTATAACAGGTAAACCGGATTATGCCCTCAAGGCATTTGACTATGATGTAACAGATTATCTTCATAAACCCATAACAATGGCTCGTTTTGACGCTTCTGTAAAAAGAGCAGTAGCCAAATATGAGCAAATGAACCAGGTAAATGAAGATGAAGAACATATTTTTGTCAAAAGCAATCTGAAGAAAAGAAAGGTAATCCTTAATGACATTAAGTGGATTGAAGCCTTAGGTGACTATATAAAATTAGTTACAGATGAGGCTAACATCGTAATTCTTTCTACCATGAAGGCTTTCGAAAAACAATTGCCTGAAGATAAATTTTTGCGTATTCACAAGTCTTATATAGTTAATCTTGAAAAGATAGAGAAGTTTAACAGCAAGAATGTTGAAGTAAGCGGAAGGTCTATACCTTTAAGCAGAAACAAAAAAACAGAATTGGCAGAGGCCTTAAGTAATGTTTAATTACATATAATCTACATTATAGATTATACGAACGCCTTTGAACTTAGCAATTGCATCAAAAGAATTTTGAATTCTTTTGATGCTTTTTTTTGTTTTTTGAAGAGATACGCTTTTTGGAATCTTAATCATAACATGTTTTAAGTATTGATTACGTATGCGCGCGACTGATGGGAATTCAGGGCCCAAAACCTGAATTTTACCGGCATTTTTGAGGGACTGTGCAAACCATGCAGAAGCTTCATTCAATTTGTTATATTCTTTATGCTTAAAACTAATTCTTATAATCCTTGTGACCGGTGGATACTTATATAACTCTCTTTCGTAGAGTTGCTCCTCAAACATTCCTGTATAGTCCCCGGTGGTAACCTGTTTTAGTATCTGATGGTAAGGGTTGAAGGTCTGAATTATAACTTTTCCTCTTTTTTTAGTTCGGCCTGCTCTGCCGGCGACCTGAGTAAGTAATTGATAAGTGCGTTCATGTGCTCTGAAATCGGGGAAATTCAAAAGTGCATCCGCATTCATTATTCCTACAAGATTTACATTTCTAAAATCGAGCCCCTTGGTAAGCATTTGAGTTCCAACTAATATATCCGTTTCCTGATTTTCAAAGGAATGAATAATTTTAGCATAGGCATGTTTACCTCTTGTAGTATCTAAATCCATGCGAGCCACTTTTGCAGAGGGGAAAAAAGAATTTAATTCCTGCTCTACCTGCTCTGTACCAAAACCTTTGGTGTCTAATGTATTGCTGCCACAAGCGTGGCAGCTATTTGGGAAAGCTATACTATGTCCGCAATAATGACACCTTAATTGATTTCTTTGCTTGTGATACGTCAGACTAACATCACAATTCGGGCACTGAGGGGAATGTCCGCAAGTAGTACATTCTAAAATTGGAGCATACCCTCTTCTGTTTTGAAACAATATTACCTGTTCTCCCAGCTTAAGTGTTTCAGTAATTTCCTCTAACAGGCGTTCAGAAAAATGCCCCTTCATTCGTTTCTTCCTGTACTGACTTTTAATATCTACTAATTCCATATCTGGCATTAATACATTTCCAAACCTTCGGTCTATCTGCGCATATCCGTACTTACCGGTTTGGGCATTATTGTAACTCTCTATACTCGGCGTTGCCGAACCCAGTAACACTTTTGAATTAAACAAGCCCCCCAGCACAATAGCCGCGTCTCTGGCATGATATCGCGGTGCAGGATCATACTGTTTAAATGAAGTTTCATGTTCCTCATCAATAATTATCAGGCCCAGATCTGCAAAAGGGAGAAACAAAGCAGAACGAGCACCAATAATTAGTTGTGCTTTGGGCCTATTATTCAGAACATTTTTCCAGACCTCCACCTTTTCGTGCATATTGTATTTTGAATGAAAAACGGATATGGTGGAACCAAAATATTCCAGTAATCGTGAGATGAGTTGCGTAGTTATGGCAATCTCAGGAACCAGGTAAAGAGCTTGTTTTCCCTCGCTAAGGCACTCTGCAATGAGTTTTACATATACTTCCGTTTTACCCGAAGAAGTAACGCCTTTTAAAAGGGTAACCTTTTTATTTTTAAAATTTTGTTTAATGATATCTAATGCTTTTACCTGATATTCGTTTAATTTTTTTGGTGGTTCAAGCGCCTTACTGCCATTAAATGCCACCCGGTCTGTTTGAATAAAATATTCTTCAAGTACTTCTTTGTTAATTAGTGCACGTATTACAGCTCTGCTCGACTTACTGTCAATTTCCAGCTCATGAAGCTTTATTGGCTTTTTTTTAGTAGCCTGAAGATGAAATAATGAAAGTACAACCTGGCTTTGTTTGGGTGCCCGAGTTAATGAGCTTAACAGTTTCTCAAGTTCAGGCTCTGAATTATACTTCTTTCCCAGCCTTACATATCGAACCATTTTTGGTTTGTACTGTTCATGTATTTCTTCCTTCAGTACAATTGCCTTAAGTTGTAATAATCTGTTGAGAATAGGGAGTATATTCTTTTTATCCACAATTTCCATTATATCATTAACCCGAAGGATATTTTGGTATTTAAGGGCCTCGTAGACCAGGAAATCATCATCTTTTAATTGATCTTCATCAATTATAACATCTTTATTAGGTAATATAAGTGTTTCACTTTCTAATAAAAGCGCACTTGGAATTGCGCTTCTGAATACTTCGCCCTGCGTGCACATATAATAATCCGCTATCCACTGCCAGTGTTTCAATTGATTTGATGTTACAATAGGATGTTCATCCAGAATATTATGGATGGTTTTAGCTTCATAAGCAAGGGGTGGCCTGTTATGGATTTCAACGACGAGAGCTGTATAGATTTTAGACTTTCCAAATGGCACCGCCACGCGCATACCAACTTTTAATAATGCAGCTTCATATTCGGAAACGCAATAGGTGAATTGCTTTTCCAGAGGAATTGGCAGTATTACATTAATAAATATTTCCATTCCGGTATACTGTCTGTTTTATTGACCAAAACCTCATTATTGATGCTTTTTCCTCAAGTAATTGAGCGTCGCATTTAGTTCAAATCCAAGAAGTAAAATATTGGAATTCAGCCATATATAAACCATTAGAATTAATAAGCCGGCCAAAGCCCCATACAATTCGTTATACTTTGCAAAGTTGTCGATATAAACGCCGAACAAAAGAGATGTTAATAAAAATAACAAGGTAGTCATTAAGGCGCCGTAAGAAAAGAATTTAGCATGTTTGCCTTCGCGTGTACCAAAATAGTACAAGATGGCAGTGGTGAGATAAGAAAGCAGGATGAAAAATAATGTTTTACCAATGCGAGCTCCTGTAATATCCTTCTCTGAAAGATTATAACCACTGGTTTGTGTAGCCCAATCACTTAAATATTCTAGAATATAGAACTCAAAATAAACATAAACCACCGCACCTACAATCAATAAGATAGAAAGAAGAAATCCAACCATCATGGCATAGGCGTACTGCTTAAAGAAATTCCTGGTTAGATTTATATGGTAAGAATCTTCAAAACCACCAAAAATTGCACTAACCCCGTTCGTCATCAAAAATATAGACAAAATAAAGGCCGACGATGCCAATCCGCCACTCTGCTGGTCTTTTATCTGATAGTAGATTATTTCAAAATATTCGCCGGTGGCAGCTGGTAAAAATGACTCCAGAAAATCAAGAAATTGGTTGTCAAAATTTTCATTTCCAACACTTACATAGGGAATAATAAAAGGGATTAATGTAAACAGGAAAATAAGCAATGGAAAAAGAGCCATAAAAAGGCTGAAAGCAATAGAACTCGCGCGGGTCGAAAGTGCCCCCTGAACGATACCAATAATGTACATTTCAACGAGGTCATATAAAGAAAGTCCCTCAAAGGCCGGGAGCTTAATTTTTTTAAGTATTCTTACTATCCATTTGACTATCGGAATACTTTCGAGCTTTCTTTCTATTTCCTCCGACATCTATATCGCTTTAAGACTCAGGTCCTTGTTAAATACTGAATGTGTTAGTGCTCCTGATGAAATATAATCCACACCGCATTCAGCATACTTTCTAATGGTGTTCTCATTAATTCCACCGGATGATTCGGTTAAGCATTGATTCCCGATACGTTTTACGGCTTTTCTTGTGTCCTCAAGACTAAAATTATCCAGTAGAATCCTGAAAATACCTTCAGATTGAAGAATTTCCTCTACTTCTCCCAAATTCCGGGCTTCAACAATAATTTTTAAATCTTTATCCGATTTCTTTAAATAGCGTTTGGTTTTTTTAATTGCCTGAGTGATACCACCAGCAAAATCTATGTGATTATCTTTCAACATAATCATATCGTATAAGGCAAACCTGTGATTCTCCCCTCCCCCTATTTTCACAGCCCATTTTTCAAGAGCCCGTATTCCCGGCGTAGTTTTGCGAGTGTCCAGGATTTTTGTTTTTGTACCCTCAAGAAGTGAAACAAAATAATTAGTTTTAGTAGCTATTGCACTCATCCGCTGCATGGCATTTAAGACAAGCCTTTCTGCTTTTAAAATCGATTGTGAGCGTCCTTCCACATAAAATGCCACATCCCCAAAATTTCCTGGTGTACCATCATTTAGAAGGATTTCCATTTTTAAATCCTTATCCACATGGTTAAAAGTCCGCCGGGCGAATTCAACACCGGCCAATATGCATTTATCCTTTACCAATAACTTAGCCTTACCCATTGCTCCCGACGGAATACACGCAAGTGAACTGTGATCCCCATCTCCTACATCTTCCCGTATGGCATTTTCTATTATTAAAGATATCTCCTTTTGGAATTGTTCTTCTGATATCATTTTTGCAACTTGTAGGGTACTAAATTAGTAAAAACATATGCCAATAAAGAAATTCAATTTCCTTAAAGTTATAACTTAGAACTATGAAGATAAAACTTCTTGCCATAGGAAAAACAGATAGTCGCGAGTTACAGAAGCTGGTAGATGTTTATCTGAAAAGACTCAAACACTATGTTAAATTTGAATTGCAGCTATTACCAGATATTAAAAACACCAAAAATCTGTCTGCATCCGATCAAATGGAAAAAGAGGCTGAATTAATCTTAAAACATGTCGAAAGTTCTGAAGCCCTTTATTTACTGGATGAAAATGGCCTGGAGTATACCTCTGTAGATTTTGCAAAGCTCCTGCAAAAGCAGATGAATAGAGGAATTAAGGAATGGGTTTTAGTAATCGGCGGCCCATACGGTTTTAGTGATTCTATTAAACAAAAAGCCCATGGTAAAATAAGTCTTTCAAAAATGACTTTCTCACATCAAATGGTACGCCTATTTCTTGTTGAACAAATTTACAGAGCGTGTACTATACTCAGAAATGAGCCATATCATCACCAATGAGTAATTCCTGGTGACTGATCTGCTAAGAAGTTTAATACAGTACTCTGAATTTAATTGTATTTTCTACTTTTTTTAGGGCTTTTATTACTTCTTTATTATAATCCCTGTCCAAATCTGTAATTACGTAACCTACGTCGCTATCGGTTGACAAGTATTGGCCCGAAATATTCATCTCATATGTGGCGAGAACATCATTTATTTTAGCCATAATTCCAGGAACATTTCTGTGTATGTGCAGGAACCTATGAGCTTTGTTCTGTTTAGGCAAGCGAATATTCGGAAAATTAACAGCATCTACCGTATTACCGGAATTGATATAATACATGATCTTATTTGGTACAAAATCGGCTATATCCCTTTGCGCTTCTTCAGTACTGCCTCCTATGTGGGGGGTTAGAATTACATTTGGGATACCCTGCAGTTCTGAGGCAAATGGTCCATTAGACTTTGGTTCGTGTGGAAATACATCTATAGACGCACCACTTAGCTTACCCCCTTTCAGGGCTTCTACCAGGGCTGGTATTTCTACTACAAAACCTCTTGAAAGATTCAACAGCATTGCACCGTCTCGCATTTGGTTAATTTCACGTTCCCCAATAAAGTTATGGTTGGCTTTGTTATCATCCAGGTGCAAAGAAACCACGTCGGATACATTTAATAAATCTTCAAGTGTTTCGCATTTTATTGCATTGCCCATGGCTAATCTATCCTCTATATCGTAATAATACACTCTCATGCCTATAGCCTCTGCCAGCACAGACAGTTGTTTGCCTATATTGCCATAACCCACAATGCCAAGATTTTTACCCCTGACTTCCCTGGAATTTACCGCTGTTTTATTCCATATTCCATTGTGCAGTTCAGTACTCCTGGTAAAGACATTACGGAATAACATAATAATTTGACCAATCGCCAATTCTACCACAGACCTCGTATTGCTGTAGGGTGCATTAAAAACCACAACCCCTTTTTTCTTGCAATAATCCAGGTCTATCTGCTTCGTCCCAATACAAAAAGCCCCCACCACCAGCAGTTTATTGGCTGCATCAATTACTTTAGGAGTAAGCCTGGTTTTGGAACGGATTCCCAGGACATGTACTCCTTTGATTTTTTTAATAAGCTCATCTTCCGATAAACTTTCTTCTATAAGTTCCACAGAAAAACCATCTTCCGAGAGATTGTCAAAAGCAACAGGATGTACATTTTCCAACAAGAGAATCTTAATTCTGTTTTTTGGATAAGAAAGGCTTCTGGGCAGGTCGTTCACAAATAAAAATTCATCCAAATTGGGTGTAACATGGTCTGCTTTGTCAGCGGCTTTTTCGCGATGAACATTTTCTGTATAGGCAAAAAATTTATGGGCAATGCCGGCTTCCCGCATAACATAGTCGCTATATCCATCACCAATCACCTGTACTTCACCTTCAAGATCGAGCTGCTTAAGACATTCAATTTTGCCATTATGGGTTGCAAGTACATTCTTTTCGTCAAAACCTATGATGTTACCTTCCTCATCAAATTTAAATGTATTGGCAAATACCCTATCCGAAGGAATATTATATTCCTTAACAATCGGATCTATGAATTCTTTGAATCCACAGGAAATTACATAAATGTCTTCTGAGTACTTCTCAAAAAATTCCTTGTTGGCAGCAATAGATTTGGAAATCTTTTGCCGTAACTCATCAACAAGAGGAGCTAAATCGTCCTTATTCGCTTTTAAGAGTTTTATCCTTCTTTCCAGGGATTCTGTAAAGGAAATATCTCCATCAATTCCAAGATTTGTGATTTCCTGAATTTCATGAATGACTGCATCTCTGTTGGACTTGCCTTGCAAGGTCATTTCCGCTAACACATCCAGGGCTTCTACCCTGGTTAATGTACTATCAAAATCAAATACGTACTTACGTCCCACTTCAGTCATTCTTTATAAAAATTAAGATGCAAAATTATTAAATTAAATCTGTGTTCGGTAGATTCTCGATTTAAAAATGAAGTATATGTAAGTATATATGAATTCCTTTATGGATTGTTCTGCTTTTAGTCCGAATCATTGGGATATTCAAATTTTACACAAAAAAACTTTCTGTTTAGCTTCATTCCGCGCATCAGGACTAAAATTATTTTTACACAAAAAAATAAGGCAAATAACCGGCACTAATTGGTTAACTTGGGCATTATTGAGGGTTACCGCTAAGCTGCTTTATAAAGGCTGTCTCCTTTATGGAATAAGGCGTGCCATCCTGCCTCAGGATGTCGTGATGCCAGATTTCAGGTTCTGCAGTAAATGTAGAGTCCCAGCTTTTCCAGGGATAAATAGTATTGGTCTTGCCTGAGACAAATCCCCAGTTAATGGCGGCAATTTTATTTTCTTTTAGAATTGGAAGCACAGTTTCAAAAGTATTACCCACTCCCCTTGCCAGATATTCTGTACAAAACAAGGGCCTTTTATACTTTTGGAGTTCGGCAATTTTCTTTTTCACATTATCCACATCTCCGTCATATGCATGAAATGAAATAATATCAGAATTCAAAAGCATATATCTATCCAGCGGAGGTAAGCTGTCCGGAGTACCCCAGTGGTCAATATTGCCTTTCCATATTCCGGTGGTCAAAGGCTGACCAGGGTTTACTTCTCTTGCCCATCGCATTACTTTTTTTAGGAGTATGAGTGAATAAATATGTTTATTGGCAACTTCCAGTTCCCTTCTGCCGGGCTGACCGGCGACATTATCTGGTTCATTATAAAGATCCCATACCAGGACCCTCTTATCATTGGCAAAGTGACCTATCACTCCTTTGATGTAGCTTTCTAATTCATGATGTCTTGTACTATCTCCAAGAATTTCAGCACCGGGAGACTGCACCCACCCTGAGTTATGAAGATGTGGAATGGGTTCTGGCTGAATACCCGGTTTAGGAATCGGATGCCACACATCATCGAGTAAAACAAACATCGTCTTTATCTTATGCTTTTGAGCCAATCCCAGATAATGTTCCAGCCTATCTAAAAAACCAATGGAATCCTGCTCCCATAATAAGTTATGCAGATATACACGATGCAGATTCATTCCTAAATCTGCAGACCATTTCAATTCCCTGTCAATAGTTTCAGGATCAAAGGTTTCTTCCTGCCAGAACTCAAGTTGATTTATGGAAGAGCTTGGATTAAAATTTGCTCCCAGATACCATGGTTCATTATCATACCAATCCCATGCCTTTTGAGCAGACCATCTTTGACCTTCCTTCACAACATCTTTTATGTCCGCCTTTTTTAAATTTCGCTCTCCACAAGCCAATGCCAGAAAAAATAAAATACAAGCCCCTAAATATTTCATAAAATATGTTCTTTAATTATTGTGCATACTACCCGTAAAATTTGCATGGCAAAAACCTAAAAGCGTTCCTATCATTATAATTTTTAACTAATCTTCTCCTATTTCTTTCTTTCAAATCACTAAATCTGAAATAAGATGTGACAAAAAATAAATTATCCAATAGCCTCAGGTCTGCACACATTAATAAATATTCAATAATTCAAAACCATCTTCTAACATTTATACAATAGTGTCTGTATTCTTTGCCAAATAAGCCGGCCAATGATGATTCTTCTGGTTTAATCTGATACATATTCATATAAGAAACAAATCCGGCAGCCAAAAGAACATTGAATGCATTGGCTAACCAGAGACCCCAACCTAATAAAAGTAATAGTAACCCTAAATACATTGGGTTCCGTGAATATTTATAAATGCCATTTGTGACCAAAAAAGATGCTCTAGATGGATTTTTAGGGTTTGTTGTAGTTTTGGCAAGGTAAAATTGAATTAACGCGATACAACTAATGACCACAGCCAGTAACAGCAGTATCTTAATGAGGTATTTTCTGCCAAAAAAATCAAAGTATCCAACTGGCAAAAATTCAGCTAAAAGGTACATCAGGCTTCCAAAAACCAAAAAAATAATTACAGGTGGAAGTTTGAGCTTCATAATTGAAAGAATTGCAGTAAATAAAATTACTATTTTTAGCATCGTCAACAATCTTTTTTATGAATTCATTTAACTTATGGATCTCGTCTTCGCCACACACAATACTAATAAACTAAAAGAAGTAGGTTTAATGCTTCCTAAAGCCATACGCCTGATTTCTTTAGAAGATCTTGGTTGCAGACAAGAAATACCAGAAACGGGGACATCGCTGGAGGCCAATGCGCAGCTAAAAGCCGACTATATTACCAAACACTATGGAATATCATGCTTTGCAGATGATACAGGGCTGATTATAGATGCGCTGAATGGAGCTCCGGGTGTCTATTCTGCCAGGTACGCCGGAGAAGAAAAGGATTCGGAAAAAAACATAGAAAAAGTATTAACAAAATTAAGGAACGGCGCTTCCCGCGAGGCTAGATTTAAAACGGTAATTGCTCTAAATCTAAAAAATAAAAGACTTCTGTTCGATGGCATTGTTGAAGGTACAATAACTAATGAAAAACGGGGCAAAAATGGCTTTGGATATGATCCTATCTTCATTCCAACGGGTTATGACCAAACCTTTGCTCAATTACCCGGCCATATTAAAAATGAAATAGGTCATAGAGGTAAAGCGCTACAAAAACTCATTAAATACCTTGCAAAAAACTGAATATTTCAAGTTTAGCCACCATCTAAATAAATAAGAGTATCTTTGCCGCTTAAATTAAGCCGCTGGTATAGCATGTGTTGCGCTGAGTCTGATAGGTTATAAGGATAATCGCTCTATGCAACATACATATTTGCGATTAGGTAAATTATAATATATTATGACAAAATTTGAAGCATTGGGGCTCAATAGTGCCCTATTGAATGCTATTACTGATTTAGGATTTGAGACTCCCTCGGAGGTTCAGGAGAAATCCATTCCAATTTTATTAGAGGATGAAACAGATTTAGTGGCCCTGGCCCAAACCGGCACAGGTAAAACCGCTGCTTTTGGTTTTCCGCTAATTCAAAAAATTGACAGCAACAGCAGAACTACGCAGGGATTAATACTCTCTCCAACCCGGGAGCTATGTTTGCAAATCACAAATGAAATGCAATTGTATTCCAAATATGTACAGGGTTTGAATACAGTAGCTATTTATGGGGGTGCCAGTATTACTGAGCAGGCCCGCCAAATTAAACGAGGTGCTCAAATAGTTGTCGCCACCCCGGGCAGAATGAAGGACATGATAGGGCGTGGAATCATAGACATCTCCAAAATTGACTATTGTATTCTGGATGAAGCGGATGAGATGTTAAATATGGGATTCTATGAGGATATAAAGGATATCCTTTCAAATACTCCCAAAGAGAAATCTACATGGCTTTTTTCAGCTACCATGCCCAAGGAAGTAGCTACAATTGCCAAGAAGTTTATGCATCACCCGAAGGAAATAACCGTGGGGACCAAGAATTCCGGGGTAGACACCGTGCAACATGAATACTATTTAGTTGGTGGTCGTGACAGGTATTCTGCATTAAAACGACTTTCTGATGCCAATCCGGGAATATTTTCAGTGGTCTTTTGCCGAACCAAACGAGACACCCAAAAAGTTGCAGAAAAGCTAATTGAAGACGGATACAATGCCGGGGCTCTTCATGGAGATTTAAGTCAAAACCAGCGAGACCTGGTGATGAATGCTTTCCGTAAAAAACAAATTCAGATGTTGGTGGCAACTGATGTTGCGGCACGCGGCATTGACGTGGATGATATAACACATGTAATTAATTATCAGTTGCCGGATGAAATAGAAACCTATACGCATAGAAGTGGTCGTACGGGAAGGGCCGGAAAATCTGGTATTTCCATGGTAATTATAACTAGAAGTGAATTACGTAAAATTCACGCTATAGAGAAAAAAATAAAGCAGAATTTTATAGCAAAGAAAATACCATCCGGGATAGAGATTTGCGAAATTCAATTGTACCATTTGGCGAATAAGATTCGCACTACGGAAATAAATGAAGAAGTAAATCATTATTTACCTGCAATTCACGATGTTCTTGAAGGTATGGACAGGGATGAATTAATACAAAAAATTGTTTCGGTAGAATTTACCCGATTTTATAACTATTATAATAAAACCAAAGATCTGAATTCAGTTGAACCAGATCGCCGGGAAAAAAATAAAGGAGCCTCTGATGATTTTTCAAGTAACGGATCTGTACGCTACTTTATTAACGTTGGAGAACGCGACGGTTATGACTGGATGTCCTTAAAGGATTTTTTAAAAGATACCCTGCAACTAGATAAGAACGATTTGTTCAGAGTAGATGTTAAAGAGAGTTTTTCATTTTTCAATTCGGAAGCTGCTCTTAAAGATCAAATTCTGGAAACATTTACTGATTTCAAGGTCAACGGACGTTTTGTAAACGTTGAGGTTTCTGATAGCCCCGAAGGAGGCAGGCGAAGAAGAGATAAAGGCGCAAAGGGTAAAAGAGATGGCAGAGACCGTAATAAAAGTAAGGGAAAGAAAAGGGAAGGCAGCTTTTCTAAAGGCGGTTCAAGAAGATCTGGGACTAAGCAGGTTACGTCTTCAGGTAACAGGCGAAGTAAAAAAAGAGATGGTTTCTATTAGTTAATTGTATATTAAAAAATGTGCCGGGGCATCTATTTTTATTTTATTCGCATTATGAATTAGCATCGTACTGAATGAAGAAGTATTTATTTTGTCTTTTTACATTAATCTGCTTTGCCGGGATATCCCAGGCAGATGAAGATGAACAGCAAGAAGCAAAGGAATTTCAGGCAGTAGTTATCAATGCACAATCCAGTACTCCCCTGGAAAGTGTGCATGTTATAAACCTTAATAAGGTTGTAGGTACAATTACCAACTCCAATGGCGAATTTTCTATTAGTGCTTCTGTAAATGATACACTTTATTTTTCCTATTTGGGTTTTAAATCCCAGAAAATTCGGGTTACCAATGATATGTTTAAGTTTAAAAACACTCAGATTGCCCTTACAGAGCTCGCATATGCCCTGGAGGAAGTAGTTGTAAAACCATATGAGTTAACCGGTTATCTTGAAATAGATGTAAAAAACCTGCCTATAAATACATCATATCAATACAGTATCTCAGGATTATCCACAAGCTATGAGGCCGGAAGTAAAAATCCAAGCGCCGTTACAAAAGTGTTGGGTTCTATTTTGAATCCTGCAGACCTTCTCAGAAATCTGTTTGGGAAACAACCTAATCAGATGAAAAAGTTGAGGCAAATTAAAGAAGATGATGATATAAGAGATCTCCTCGCTTCCAAATTTGATAGAGAAACACTTACCGAGTTATTGCAAATTGATGAATATGACATTAATGATATTCTTTCCAATTGCAATTATTCCACTTCGTTCATAAAAACGGCCAATGATTTACAGATATTGGATGCAATAAGCAGTTGTTACGAAGAATACAAAGTGCTTAACAGAAAAAAATAAACCGGAAGTTAAAGCTTCATTTCCGGAAAAATACTTCATGTAGGAATATCCTTATGAAATGCTTTTAAGGCTTTTGAAATAAATTTTCTTTTTCCGCATTCATTTTATAGCTTTAGACAAAATCTTTGAACATGAAAAAGCTGCCTATTGCAATTGCAGTTTCTGTATTATTTTTGACCTGCAAACAGGCAGAAAAAAAAACCCAAATCCCGGATTCCAAGGCTCAGGACAGCACTCAAATTGTTCATAAAGAAGTCCCGTTTGTATGGCAGGGCGCGAATATATATTTCCTGTTGACCGACCGGTTCAACAACGGTAATCCCGATAATGATTTGAATTTCGACCGGACAAACGAAACTGCCACCTTAAGAGGTTTTATGGGTGGTGATATTCAGGGTATCACAAATAAAATTGAAGAAGGTTACTTTTCAAAATTAGGAGTGAACGCTATTTGGTTTACTCCCGTGGTTGAACAAATCCACGGCGATACAGATGAGGGAACGGGTAATACTTATGCCTACCACGGATACTGGGCAAAGGATTGGACCGCTTTGGATCCAAATTTTGGCACCAAAAAAGATCTTGAAAAGCTTGTGAAAACAGCCCATAAAAATAAAATAAGGATTATCATGGATGTCGTAGTTAACCATACTGGGCCAGAAACCGATGAAGATCCGGTTTGGCCTGAAGATTGGGTAAGAACCGCTCCACTTTGTGAAAACATCAATTATGAGACTACAACGAGTTGTACTTTAGTTGCGAACTTACCGGATATATACACTGAATCTAATGAAGCGGTTGAACTGCCGGATGCATTATTGGCCAAATGGAAAGAGGAAGGCAGACTTAGCAATGAATTAGATGAACTTCAACTCTTTTTTCAAAGAACAGGATACCCCAGGGCACCAAGATTTTATATCATCAAATGGTTAACAGACTACGTAAATGATATGGGCATAGACGGCTTTAGGGTGGATACAGTGAAGCATGCAGACGAACATACCTGGTTAGAACTATATGCAGAAGCATCTAAAGCATTTGAAACGTGGAAGAAAAAACATCCGGAAGAAGTTTTGGATGACACCCCGTTTTACATGGTTGGTGAAGCCTATGGATACGAAATTTCTGAAGGCAGAAAATTCGATTTTGGAGATAAAAAGGTCGATTATTTCGAATATGGTTTTGAAAGTCTAATAAACTTTGAACTAAAAAACGATGCTAAAAATTATTATGAGACCATATTTAAAAAATACAATCGCCTATTGAATTCTGATCTAAAAAACAAAGGGGTGCTTAATTATATGACTTCGCATGATGATGCTGAGCCCTTTGACATAAATAGGGAAAGACCCTATTATACCGCCAATGTACTTTTATTAACTCCTGGGACTTCACAGATATATTACGGAGATGAGTCTGCGAGAGATCTTACTATTGAAAACACTGATGGCGACGCAACCTTAAGGTCATTTATGAATTGGCAGGAAATTGATAGCCTGCAAGAAACTAAAAAAGTTCTTGCTCACTGGCAGAAACTGGGAAGTTTTCGTATCAATCATCCTGCAATTGGCGCCGGAAGGCATAAGCGCCTGGCCAAAAAACCATATGTATTCAGCAGAACCTACATTAATGAAGATTATAAGGATAAAGTAGTGGTTGGACTAGACCTGCCCCAAGGTAAAAAATCGCTTTGGGTAAAGGGGTTCTTCGGAGACGGAACAAAGCTCTATGACACCTATTCAGAAACACATGTGGAAGTGAAAAATGGAAAGGTAACCCTTGAAAATGACTATGATATAGCCCTTCTTGAATTGGCAGATTAACTGGAGTTCTGACATGGCAGTATATTCAATAATTAGAACCCATAGGATTCATTCTTTAAATTAAGGGTTTTTATGAAATTGAACAGGAGAAGTTTTATCATCAAACTCTTTTTGGCTCTAACAGGTTTGTTCTTTTTGGATGTGTTATGGTTCGAAAAGTATATAATTCAATGGACAACCTATGATCTCTCAAGCTCAGAAAACAAAATAAAAATAGTCCAATTAACTGATCTTCACATAAATGAGCTAAAATCTTTCCATAAAGCTATTGCCAGAAAAATTAATAAAGAACACCCAGACCTTATTTGCATTACTGGAGATTCCGTGAACAATAACAGGGGTTTACCGGTTTTTAACCAATTCCTTGGCTTAATTGACAATGATATCCCAAAAGCAGTTATCATGGGAAACAAGGAATATGCAGGAAAAGTAGACATAAATTCTTTCCGTACTCTGATTAAAAATCAAAATGGCCGATTGCTTATTAATGAAAGTTTAAAATTTTCCACACCAGGCCGAAGCCTTGTCATTATTGGGGTTGACGACTTTATTGGGGGCAATCCGGATTTCAGCTATGCCGCAACAGAATATGACAATTCTGAAGAAGCCATTGTACTAAATCATTGTCCGGAATACAGTGAGGAAATTGCTCTATTAAATGAAACTCAAAAAGTAAATGTTAAGCTCCTTTTATCCGGGCATACACATGGAGGGCAAATAACATTTCTCGGGAAGGCGTTTTATAAACCGGGGGGTAGTGGCCGATTTTTAAGAGGATGGTACAAACTCAATGATATAAAAATGTATGTTTCAAAGGGTATTGGAACAAAATATATTCCCATACGTATGGGCTGCAGAGCAGAAGCCTCAATTTTTTATGTTTAGGTCAGCTTAAAGAATGTAAGGCTACCCTGTTTCCTTCTGTATCCTTTATAAGAGCCATAAAACCATGCCCCCCTCCTATTTCCTTTTTTTGTTGAATTATGGACCCTCCGGCAGGAGTCACTCTGGCTAACTCGATTGCAAGATCTTTACAGGAAAAATATAGCAGCGGGCCCGCTGTATCACTTGGAACGTACATCTCATGTTTAACCAATGATCCCGGACTACCGGATTTATCCTGAGCCCCGGGAAACCAACCCATAATAATTCCGCCTAAATCATTTACAGAGATTGAAATATCGAAAACTTCCTCATAAAACTTTCTGGCACGTTCCATATCTTCAACTGGTATTTCGAACCATCCCACCATATTGCGATCCATAGTGCTCAGTTATTTTCTAAAATATCTTTTAAACTTGCTAATCCTTCCTCAAAATCCTTCCCCACCGCCTTATCCATATTCATAAAAAGCATCATGATACTAAAAGGAAACTTATTATTACCGGAAATACCCCAGGTAATTTCTGTCTCATCTGCACCTACCTCTTTTACCCTTAAATAGGCGTCAGACTGAGACTTCCAGGGCTTTAAAAAACGTAACTCACTTTCAATGACTTCATTTTCAACAATTCGTTTTATTTCCTGTTCACCACTCCCAACATCTTTATTGCCTTCCCATTTACTGGTAGCGCCTATTTCACCATCGTCACCCTCAAATTCTTTCTTCATATTGGGATCTCGCTTACCCCAGGGGCTCCAATTATCCTGATTCTTCAAATATTTGAGATATTCAAATACCTCCGGAACAGTCTTCTTCACTAATATTTTTCTATTTACATCATAACTCTTTGGAGCAATAGTTGCTAAAATGATAATAATGACAACTATACCGGCAAGAACGTATAAAACTGTAGTCATTTGTTTATGAGTTGATTAGTTACTTCTAAATATAATTAAATTTAACTTTCCATCCTATATCTTTCAATAATCGCATCAATACTTTTAATAGACTTTTTAGTCCAGTCAAGTCGTTTTTCCAAAATTTCTGCTTCACTCAGATGCCACGGTAAATTAGATTTTTTGAGTTGAAGTTTTAGGTTATACAATACTATCGCCGCAGATACTGATATGTTGAGACTCTCCGAAAATCCCCACATAGGTATTTTTAAATGCCCATCGGCCTGCTCCAGAACCTCTGGGCTTAGACCTTCTTTCTCTGTTCCAAAGAAAAGAGCAATTTTATCCTCTAATTTAAAATCCTCCAGTAAAGTGGCATCATTATTAGGAGTAGTTGCAATAATCTTATAGCCATTTCTCCTCAGGTTCCTAATACAGGATTTTGCATTGGTATATCTTTCTACATCTACCCATTTCTGAGCACCCATTGCAATGTTTTTATCCAGGCGCTGGCCGAATCGGTCTTCTATAATATGTGCCTTCTGAATACCAAAAACATCACAACTCCTGATTACTGCACTCGCATTATGCATCTGAAAAACATCTTCAATAGCCACGGTAACATAATTTGTGCGCTCCATTAAAACTTCATTGAATCTTTTGAGCCGTTCTGGTGTAATATACGTTTCCAAATAGGAAAGCAGAGCAATATCTATCATCACTCTAATTTAATAAAAATGTATCTTTATAGTAGACCTTAAATGATGCAAAAAAGAATTGTTGTACTTACGGGAGCCGGAATGAGTGCCGATAGCGGTATTAAAACTTTCCGTGATGCGGGCGGTCTTTGGGAGGGCTACGACGTAATGGAAGTTGCCTCTCCCTACGGTTTTGCCAGAAACCCTTCCCTGGTTTTGGATTTTTACAACCAAAGGCGAAGGCAGTTGTTAGAGGTAGTCCCTAATCAGGGGCATAAAATGCTGGTTGAACTGGAACGGCATTTTAAAGTCACTGTTATTACTCAGAATATAGATGATTTGCACGAGCGCGCCGGCAGTTCTCATGTTCTCCATCTTCATGGCGAACTGTTGAAAGTTCGAAGCACAGGTGATGAAACATTCGTATTGTACTGGAAAAAAGATCTAAACCTTGGGGACACTTGCTCAAAAGGATATCAATTACGACCACATATTGTCTGGTTTGGCGAGGAAGTTCCCTTATTGTCAGAGGCTGCACAAATTACTGCAACTGCTGATATTCTGATAATTATTGGAACATCTATGCAGGTATATCCGGCAGCCGGATTATTGAGTTATGCAAAGCCCCAAACACCCGTTTATTTTATCGATCCAAAACCAAGTATAAGTGCATTAAATTATGATAACCTCACAATTATTGAAGCCACGGCGGCTAAAGGAGTTCCTACCTTGGTTGCGGACCTAATTCATAAAGAGCTTTTGTAAGTCTTGCCCATTCTATAACCGCTTTACCTTGCTCCTTAGAGATTCCGGCATTTTTATGAATCCAGGCATATTGTTTCAGTGGCATTTTTCCTTCATCAATTACCTCTATAACTTCTTCTAATTTGTGCACCTTTTGCCTTTTGCTATAACTATCCCAATCCGATAAATTCAGATTTCCTTTGGCCTCTTTAATATGACCTGATATCCACCATGAAACCGGCGCTATATTGTTATACCAGGGATATGCCGTATTGCTGCTATGACAGTCATAGCAACTATTGGTCAATATGGTTTCGACATTTTCAGGCGGATTTGTTTCATTCAGGAATTCTGCTAAATGACTACCCTGATCTATGTTCTTTTCCGGTCTGAAGAATTGGATGGCTATAAAAAGAAGTAATAGCAATTTTGCTATTTTTTTTATTACTTTCATTTGGGGGAACTTTTGAAGTACCAAAATACAAATTTTTGTGACTACAGTTGAATTATATAAAGTATTAAATTATGTAAACGCCACCCGTAAAAAGCGCCTTGAAGTAAGCAGGATTATACTCAATAATCCGCATTTAATTTCACCTTTAATGGCTATTGCTTTTAAGGATAATGGAGAATTTTCATCAAAAGCCTGTTGGATTTTGGAATTTGTTGCCAAAAAGGACATACGTTTAATCCTTGGAAATATTGATGCTTTTGTATTGGGCATGTCTAAAGTGAAATTAGATTCATCCGTTAGACCAATAGCCAAAATTTGTGAAATTCTAATGAAAGCTTATTTTTCGAAATCAGTAAATGAGGTCCAGAATTCAATAAAGGAAAATCACCTGGAAAAAATAACAACATCCTGTTTTGATTGGCTTATAGGGGAACATAAAGTAGCGGCTAAGGCCTACTCCATGACGAGCCTTTATTTGCTAGGTGAAAAATTTAACTGGATTCATTCTGAATTGCAAATGGTATTGGAGCAGAATTACCATTCGGGCAGCGCAGCATATAAGGCCAGAGCTAAACAAATTCTAGCACTAATGGCTAAGCAAAATAGGACACACTGAAAGGAGGCAAAAATCTTTTAGTTCAGCTTAATTTAAAAATCGTAACTATCCTGCCAATATACTTTTAATCTCTCGAGCATATAAGTATCTTTACATCTTTCAAAAAAATAATCAATCTAAAAGCATATGTCGTTAAATCAATTAAGCGCCATTTCACCAATTGACGGCAGGTATAGATCCAAAGTTGAATCCATTGCAAATTTTTTCTCTGAAGAAGCCCTTATAAGATACCGGGTTATGGTTGAAATTGAATACTTCATAGCGCTCTGTGAATTGGAGCTTCCACAACTCCCAAAATTATCTCAGGACAAAGTTAATTCGCTACGAAATATTTTTAAAAACTTTAGCCTGGAAGATGCATTGGCCATTAAAGAAATAGAGAAAACCACCAACCACGATGTAAAAGCAGTGGAGTATTTCATAAAGGATAAGTTTGATGCATTGGGACTCGAGAAACATAAGGAGTTTATACATTTTGCACTTACTTCTCAGGACATTAACAATACAGCTATTCCTTTTTCAATTAAAGAAGCCATGAATGAGGTTTATGTTCCCCTGTTTATGGAATTAACGGCTTTTCTGAAGACTTTGGTTAAAAATTGGGATGATATCCCCATGCTCGCAAGAACTCACGGGCAGCCGGCATCTCCTACTCGTTTAGGCAAAGAAATCAACGTTTTTGTAGTGCGCCTTGAGGAACAGTTCAATCTCTTAAATGATATCCCGAGTGCAGCGAAATTTGGTGGTGCAACGGGGAATTACAACGCTCATAAAGTAGCTTATCCCAGGATAGATTGGCGAAATTTTGGGCAAAAATTTATCCAGGATAAATTGGGGTTATCTCATTCATTTCCTACTACTCAAATTGAGCACTATGACCATATGGCTGCATTATTTGACGGCCTTAAACGTATCAATACCATATTAATAGACTTAAACAGGGATTTGTGGACTTACATTTCCATGGATTATTTTAAGCAAAAAATTAAAGAAGGAGAAGTAGGCTCTTCAGCAATGCCGCATAAAGTAAACCCAATAGATTTTGAAAATTCTGAAGGCAATTTAGGGATTGCCAATGCTATTTTTGAGCATTTATCTTCGAAGTTACCAATATCCCGCATGCAGCGCGATTTAACAGACAGCACTGTTTTGCGCAATGTGGGTGTCCCTTTTGCACATACCGTAATAGCTTTTAAGGCTACGCTAAAAGGGCTTAATAAATTATTGCTTAACAAGCCTAAGTTTGAGAAAGATCTGGAGGATAACTGGGCGGTTGTGGCTGAAGCTGTACAAACCATCCTAAGAAGAGAAGGTTATCCGAATCCTTATGAGGCGCTAAAAGGTCTCACAAGGACGAATGACCGAATTACAAAGGAATCAATTGCTGAATTTATTGATCAATTGGAGATAAGCGAAGAGCTAAAAAAAGAATTAAAAAATATTAGCCCAAGCAATTATACCGGAATATAAAAAAGAATTCAAATCTCGGGTGAAGGTATTTTTTTTACCAATTATCTCTTCTCTTAAGTATTCAATATTTGGTTTTATTACCCTTTTTTAAGTATCTGCAAATGAGGAAACGGTATTTCAATTCCTGCTTTATCCAGGGCTATTTTGCAATCCTCAACGGTGCTAAAATAAACATCCCAATAATGCTCGGGTTTAGCGTAGGGCCGGATGGCAAAGTTTATGGAACTATCTGCTAATTCAGAAACATTTACTGAAGGTGCAGGGTCCTGCAGTACTTTTGGATTTGCCGTCAGCACACTCATTAATACGTCTTTGGTCTTTTTTATATCCTCTCCATAGTCTACTCCAATTTCAACATCCACTCTTATTTTACCCTCTGCTGTGTAATTAACAATATTGCCATTGGCCATAGCACCATTAGGTATAATAGCCAGTTTATTTTGAGGTGTAATAAGCTTCGAAGTGAAAATATCAATTTCTTTAACTACGCCCAGAACTCCCTGCGCCTCAATTAAATCCCCTATTTTGTATGGCCTGAAAATCATAATTAATACTCCCCCGGCAAAATTTGACAAGGATCCCTGCAAAGCGAGTCCTACAGCCAGACCAGCTGCTGCAATTACTGCAGCAAATGTTGTTACGTCTACTCCTAATGTAGAGATCACTATAATAACAAGTAAGATTTTTAAAGCCCATGAAGAAAGGTTTAAAAGAAATCGTTGTAACGATTCATCGTATTTGCTTTTGGACATGGCATTTCTGGAAACCCCGATTATTTTACTAATTACCCAGGATCCAATAATGAATATCAATATGGCTCCAATAAGTTTGGGGCCGTAAGTAATTATAAAGTCAATTCCCTTGTCAATCCAAATTTCTGCGTTTTCCATTCTAACAAATTTTAAATTTTTAAGATTGGTAAGATATAAAATAGCCAAGAGAAATTTTAATTGGAGAAGCACTTTTTAAATCAGTTGCTGCATTGCAAACAAAAAGCCCGCCCGGATTATACCCGGGCGGGCTTTTATATAAAAAATAGGTGCGTTATCCTTTTAAAAATTCGCCTATATCTCCTAGTCCTTCTCCTTTATAATCAGATTTTTGAATTGCATTCATTAATTGTACAATATAAGCAGGGTTCATATCCTTTCCAAGAACCCGAATAAGAGCAAATCCTTTATCATCACTGCTTCCGAATATAATTACCTCATCTATTGCATCTTCATCACCAACATACTTTATAACTCCCTTTCCGTACTGCGAATTCAGTTTCATAAGTTCCACAAAATCCTCATTCTTTAGAATGGCATTTACTTTTGCTTTTTCAACTTCATACTCGGCTTCATTCTCTCCGGTCTTCCTAAAAGCCAATAAATTCAATTTTTTCAATGACTGCAATGCCGTTTGCTGTATTTCAGATAATTCTTCTGCCTGCAGATTTAGAATGCTCGTAGGAACATCCAAAGAAATGAAGTTAGGATTTTCTGAATTGTTGACATAATATTCCTGGAGACTCTGTTTTGACGAACAGGCAGAAAGGACCATTAAAGCCACTCCTGCTATAATCACTATTATTTTTTTCATTTTTTTGATGTTAATTAGTTATCAAAGCCGAAAAGAGTGGTAATTAAGCCGTTTTGAAATTTTATCTTCCGAACCTGCCAATTACCACTTTTTGGATCTGCTTTTAAGATTTGTTCTTTTTTTCCGCTTTGTTTAATTCTTCCGGTAAATTCATCTTTTTTGTAAGTGAACCTATTTTAGTAAGATCTATGTCTCCGGTCAACGTAAGAAGAACCGTTTCAATTTTTCTGTCATTTATTTCCATATCTACATTATCGATACCGGTAACAAACATTAATAACTCGCTTACATGGTCTTCATCTTTGCCATTTTTTACATAGAACTTAACATTTGTATCTTTGTCTTTTACCCGCATCAGTTCTTCCAGAGAAGAAGATTTAAGATATTTGTCTACAGTTGCCTGCATATCTGCAGATACAGCCTTATCCTCCGTAATGAATACCTTAAGCCCGCTTAGGCTCTTTGCAATATTCATAAAATCCTGAGCTTCCGGATCATCCACATCCACATCCATCTTAACCAAAAGGTTAAACATGTTTTTATTTACTATTACAGAACTTACCTCATCTGAATCTTCAAATTTGTCAAAAATAGACTGTGAGAAACCACTAAGGGGTAAAACTGCCATTGCCACTATTAGAATATACTTTTTCATCATTTTAAATTTAATTGTTGTTGTAAATTTTTTGTTTTGCTTGTTCAAATTCATTTAAATAGGCAACTTTTTCGGTACCACGTTCCAAATTCTGTGCCAACAGGCTTAACGCCTTCTTTGTTTCCTGATAGGCAAACTCTGCCTCTCTTTGTTCCCGGTAATCATTACCGAAATATATTCCAAAGGCCATAACCGCTACTGCTGCAATAGAAATCCATTTGTGGTAAGACACCCTGGGTTTTAATGGAACCTGCTTAGTAAACCGTTCGTCTTTGGCTTTTGAAAAGTATGTAAACATTGGAGTGTATTGTTCCAGGTGCGGTGCAACCGAATCCTGTGAAAAATAGTCTCTCAATTGTTCCTCCTCAGCTACCGTGGTAGTTGCCTCGAAGTACTTTTCCAATAATATTTCAATTTTATCCAATGCCATAACTATGTTTTTGCATTAACTTTTCTCTTACTGTTTTTCTCGCTCTGGAAAGTGCTACTCTCACCGCAGTGGGCTGCATTTCCAGCAAATCTGCTATTTCCTTAAAATCGTATTCTTCAACATCCCGCAACTGTAACACTAATTTTTGTTGTTCAGGCAATTCCTCCATGATTTTCTCCACCCAGCTAATACTGTCTCTTGCCTCCATTTGTTTCTGCAAAGAAGTATTGCCATCTTCATAATTACTATGAACCAATTTGAGGTTACTCGATTGTTTCGACTTTAACCTGTCCAGGCAAAAGTTTTTGGTCATAGTCATTGCAAAGGCCTCAACATTTTTATAATTGGCAATATTGCTGTTTTTTAACCACAATTTCATAAGAACCTCCTGAGTGGCATCTTCAGCTTCTTCTGACGAAATGAGTAATCTTTTTGACAATCTGTATAACTTGTCTTTAAAAGGCATTACCACATTTAAAAATTCTGATTGCGTCATTATTGGTTGTTCTGTTGTTGTATGAACCATTCAAGGTGTTTTACATAAGCAAGACGAAGTACATCGAATTTTGTTACAAAATATTTTTTTTTCCTGCAGATGTAAGTAATTTGCACCCCTTAAAACTACTAAATTATGGTTTTTAAAAGTCTGAAAGTTAAATAGATGGGAAATAATGTTAAGGAATATTAAATTTGGAATAATTGTTGCCAAAACTAAGTAACTTGCGCGAAAAAAGAAGAATGAAGAAGATTTTGCTTTTATTTTTAGGTCTTTCCACCCTACTAATATCTTGTAATAAGGATGATGACATTACCATAAATGGTCCGGGAGGTACCTCGGTTAATGTTCAGGATTTTATGTGGAAGGCCATGAATATATGGTATTTCTGGCAGTCAGACGTAGCTGACCTGGCAGATGACCGGTTTCCTACTAACGAAGAGTATATTGAATTCCTTGCTTCCGAACTAGATCCTGCCGATTTTTTCGACAATAATCTACGTTTTTCAGAAGACAGGTTTAGCTTTTATGGTGACGATTATAAAACGCTAACAGAAAGTCTTTCAGGGATTTCTCGTAGCAATGGTTTGGAATTTGGCTTATTTTTATATGGCGATAACGATACCGATATCTTTGGATATGTGCGCTATATTGTTCCAAATTCTGATGCATCTACAAAAGACATCTCACGTGGAGAATTATTCACTGGTGTGGATGGGATAAGCCTAAATCAAAGCAATTACCGGGACCTGCTATTCGGGGAAAATGCTACCTACACTCTTAATATGGCAGATATTGCCGATGGCGTAATTACACCCAACGACAAAAGCGTGGAATTGACCAAGCAGGATGGGTTAGTTGAAAATCCTGTTTTTATCGTAAAAACATTTGATATTAATAACCAGAAAATAGGGTACTTGATGTATAATGGCTTTACAAACGAGTTTGATGAAAATCTAAACGATGCATTCGGGCAATTTGTAGCCGATGGGGTTACTGATCTGGTGCTGGACTTTCGTTATAACCCGGGAGGGTCTGTAAATTCATCACGTCTTTTGTCCAGTATGGTTTTTAGTACAAATACAGATAGACTATATATAAGGCAGCGCTGGAATGAAAAATTGCAGGAAGTCTTTACGGATGAGCAACTGGCGGACTATTTTGCAGACAAAACCGGAGCCGGTACTGCAATAAATACATTAAACTTAAACAGGGTTTATGTATTAACAACAAGTAGTTCTGCATCTGCCAGTGAGTTGGTAATCAATGGCCTGGATCCATACATTGAAGTGATTAAGATAGGTACGACAACAAGGGGTAAGAATGAATTTTCACTTACCATGGTGGACGATCCCGACAGGGATGGTGCTCCGTTTATTTACACTCCCTCCAGAGAAAATAAGATTAACCCCAATAATAGCTGGGCAATTCAACCCCTGGTAGGAAGAAATGAAAATTCTGTAGGCTTCTCGGATTATACGGCAGGATTTGATCCGGATATTGAATTAAAAGAAGATTTGGAAAACCTGGGGGTTTTGGGAGATGAAAATGAACCCCTGCTTGCCAGGGCTATTCAAGAAATTACGGGTATTTCTGGGAAAAGGGATTTTACAGTAAAGACGCCTGTTGAGCTATACACAAGTTCTAAAATGTTTGCCCCATTAAAGGACAATATGATATTGGATAAGCCAATTCACCTTAATCTTGATTTGAAATAACAAAAGCTTAAAGTTTTAAACTAATTCCCAATCGTACATTCCGCCCTCTGGTGGTAAAACCGGTTACCTCTGTATAAGTTGTATTAAACACATTCTCTAAGTTTAAAAAGAATTTGAGTTTGTTTGGCATTACTTCCTGTGACACATATATACTGAAGGTTGAAAAAGGATCGAGGACCTCATCATCAGAAGTGTTAAAATCTGTATCCGTACGCTTTCCTATGAAAGAATAAGTAAGCGATAAAAAGGAATTAGCTGAAACGTTATAGCCCATAGTTGCGTCTATACGATGTTTAGGTATTCTGATGGCATTATCTCCTTTTCTTTCTGTAAAAGTATAATTGGCAGTTAAATTCATATGCTTTAGTGGCTCCCAGTTTAACTGGCCCTCCAGGCCTTGTACATTAATAGTATTTGAGGCGTTAAAATATTGAAATAGTGTATTGTCAAAGAACACAAAATTTTCTTCTTTCCTATTAAAATACAGCGCACTTAACCGCAATGAATTGTTTGCTTTATACTCCAGACCTCCTTCTGCTGTTCGGTTAGTCTCCGGTTCCAAAAGTGGATTGGCTCCAAACATTCCAAATAACTGGCTTATGGAAGGGGTGATATAGGAGGTGGCGTAAGTACCCATAAATTTTAAATATCCGTCATCTAAAGCAATTGAATAGGAGGGATTTAAATTGTATACGATTTGTGTACCATATTCAGAATGGACGTTAAGCCGCATTCCGGCATTAATATTCAATCCGAATGGTGAAACATAAACCAGATTTGCGTAAGGATCTATCAACGAGAATTCCTGAATCCCATCAACTTCAGCTCTGTCCAGATTATAATTCACGCCTAAAATAGCGTATATGCGTTCATCAAAAGTATATCTGTTAAACAGGTCGATCACATAATTATTCCCTTCAAACATGGAAGGAAAAGCACTCCTGTTATCCGACTTATAATTCGTAAATGAACCATTTAAGTTTAAATCTCCTTTTTTATATTTCCATTTTGAAGATAAGCCCAGCCGTTTTTGTTCTGTCAGAAAGGTGTAGGGAGCATCAATAAAACCAAAAGATTCGTCATAAGCACTATTCAAATTTGTTTGATTGGCATAAACAGTTAGGTTGATTTTATTTTTAAATGAATACCCCAGCTTCAGATCAATATTATATCTCGAAAAAGGGTCTTCTTCGTTAGCCTCTGTTATAATTGATGATAAACCATTTGTATATACATTGGAAAAACCCAGGGAATAGGTAAAACTCTCAAGAGATCCGCTAACCGTGGCTGAATTACTGAACTCTGCAATATTGTAATTCTGATCGGATGAAGATTGGTTTGTCCCGATACTCGATTGAAAATCTCCGCTTATTTTTTTATCTGAAGCCTTTTTACTCTTTATGTTAATTACAGCGGTAGCTGCACTCATACCATATAGGGTACTGGCAGCTCCTTTAATTATTTCAATTGATTCTATATTCGATGCGGCAAGCAATCTAAGATCATATTCCTGGGAAAAAGAAGAAGGATCTGAAACTCTTATACCATCAATCAGGATTAAAACCTGCCTGCCTCTGCCACCCCTGGCGAAAACCCCCAAAACCTCGCCTTGCCTGCTCCGACTCCCATTTATTTCAATACTACTTCTGGTATTTATAATCTCAGCTACGGATTTGCCCTGGTTGTTTTCCAGTTCTTCCGAGCTTATTTTAATAATAGTTTTTCCGGAATTCTCCCTTTTTATTGGAAACCTTGAATCACTGACAACAACTTCGTCCAATTCCTGCAACTCCATGGAATCAATTTCTACCTGGGAAGAAACCGTTGTAATTAATAAACAAAAAACGCAAAAAAGAGCGTGTTTTTTTACCATTATACCCTAATAGTTTACGGGAAAATTGTACAGATGTCTTTCCTATACGCCAACTTTTATCCCGAAAGTTTAACATTATTTGTTGAATTGGGCAGGTCTCCTGACTTGCGTCTTGCCACCAACCTTCCCGTGGATGTTCAATTTACAGGAACACAGACAGTGGTATTGAAGTGGTTACAAGCATTCCTGATCAAAGGAACTAAGCTTACAGTTGCGGGAACAGTTCCGGATTCTAACTGGATTCCCTTTTAATTTCAATTCTAAAAAAGAAGTGAAAACCAAATTCCGGACTAATGTAGCATTATTTCTTTAGTCCGGGTTGCTTTTCCTCCCAAGTTTTAAAATAAGCCAGAGAATTCCTATAATGAAGTGAAGTATTATAATTCCCCCTATGATATAGATGATGATGTTTGAATCTCTTCCCATTTGAGAACTTTTAACAAAATTAGGATATATACAATTTTGGAAATGTGACTTTTGTTACCTTGCAGCAGAATTTATGGATTCATTCGCAATTAAATATATAGCATTACTTAGTCTGCTTCTGGCCTTTGTTTCATGTAAAGAGAAAAATCAGAATTCTTTGCCTGAAACCTTAAAAAGTCATTTGGTGAACATCAATTATGCAAAAGGATTCGCCATTGAGAAACATGCTTCGGGGATTACGATAATTAAAGTATTTTCTCCCTGGCCCGATGCAGGCGAGGCTTTTGTTTACTGTTTGGTTCCCAAAAATCTTAAAAAACCACCAGAACTGAACAGCAAGGATTTTGATGCCGTTATTAAGGTTCCTGTTGAAAGAATTATCGCCACTTCAACAACCCATATTCCCGCTATGGAGAATCTGGGAGTAATAGACAGGCTCGTAGGATTTCCCGAAACCAGATATATTTCTTCTGAAGTCACCAGAAAAAAGATAGACGAGGGTAAAATAAAAGATCTGGGCAATAACGAGTCTATCAATACTGAAATGGTTATAAACCTTAATCCCGATCTGATAATAGGTTTCAGCATTAATAATCAGAATAGGGCATATGAAACTCTTAAGCGTTCAAATATTCCGATTGTTTATAATGGTGATTGGACAGAAGAAACACCTTTGGGAAAGGCCGAATGGATTAAATTCTTTGCACCTTTCTTTGGTTTGGAGGAAAAGGCTGAAAGGCTTTTTAAGACCATCGAAGGTAACTATTTAGATGCGAAGGCTTTAGCACAAAAAACAACTGACAAACCAACAGTACTTAGTGGTGCCCTTTATAAAGATGTCTGGTATCTTCCGGGAGGAAAAAGTTGGGCAGCCGGTTTTATCAATGATGCCAATGCAGACTACTTATGGAGCCATACAAATGCCACCGGAAGCCTTTCACTAAGTTTGGAAAGTGTACTTTCAAAGGGGATTGATGCCTCATTTTGGATATCGCCATCTCAATTTACATCCTATAATGGACTAAATGAGGCGAGCAGGCATTATCGCCGGTTTAAAGCCTATAATGAAAAAAAAATATACACTTTTGCAAATACAAAGGGAGCAACCGGCGGTTTGCTGTATTATGAATTGGGCCCAGCCAGGCCCGATTTGATCTTGAAAGATCTTATTTACATTTTTCATCCGGAATTACTGCCGGATCATGAGCTTTTCTTCTTTAAACCTTTAATGTAGTGCTAAGATCAAATACATATCTGTTTCCTTTTCTGCTATTATTTCTGGTTTTGCTTTTTTGTTTGGTACTTAACCTTAGTTTCGGGTCGGTAGCCATTCCATTTGGTGATACTTTTACAAGTATTTTAGGCGGAAAAATTGAAAACGAATCCTGGCATTACATCATATGGAATTATAGGATTCCCAAGGCCTTAACTGCTGTTTTGGTAGGTAGTGGACTATCTCTTAGTGGTCTGTTAATGCAAACACTTTTTAGAAATCCCCTTGCTGGTCCTTTTGTTTTAGGGATTAGCTCAGGTGCAAGTCTGGGTGCCGCACTCCTGATCATGGGATCTACACTATTTTCACATTGGCTTATTTTTGAAGTCATTAATGATGTATCCCTTGCCATTGCTTCGAGCATAGGTAGTTTTTTAGTTCTCCTGGCCGTGATTACCGTTGCATCCAGAATTAAAGATACCATGGCTTTGCTCATTATTGGATTAATGTTTGGAAGTATAACTGCGGCTTTGGTAAGTGTTCTCTCTTATTTCACTGATGCGGATAAATTACAACAATATATATTTTGGGCATTCGGTAGCGTAGGCAACTTATCCGGGACACAACTGGCGCTTTTAGCTGTATTTATCCTGATTGGTGTTATCCTGAGTATTATTTCTCTCAAATCACTCAATGCATTGTTGCTGGGTGAAAATTATGCACGAAGTCTAGGTGTTCATTTGAAAAAAACCCGTTTCATAATTATTATAGCAACAGGGTTACTCGCCGGGGCAGTAACAGCCTTTGCTGGCCCGATAGCATTTATTGGACTGGCTGTACCCCACTTAACCCGGCAAATTTTTAATACAACTGATCATAAAATATTGGTACCGGCTGTACTTGTATACGGGGCAATACTTCTGTTACTTTGTGATTTGATTGCTCAATTACCTTCTTCTTCCTATGTTTTGCCATTAAACGCTATTACTTCTGTTGTAGGTGCACCGGTGGTTATATGGTTATTGGTAAGAAAGAAGAAGATGATATTTTAATCTATTAAATAGTTAAATTATTTCAACAAAAAATGAACATATCATCCTGGAGGCCAAGAAGTTGTCTGTTGGATATACTTCTCGCAGAAAGAATACTGCTGTAGCCAACGATATTAGTTTTGGGCTTACAAAAGGTGAGCTGGTTGCAATTGTTGGCATAAACGGTATTGGCAAGTCTACTCTATTGCGAACTTTGGGACGTGTACAGCCTAAATTATCAGGTTCTGTATTGATAAAAAATAAGCCCATCGAAACTTTAAAGTCAGAGGAGTTGGCAACCCTGGTGAGTGTTGTGTTAACAGAACCAATTGCATCAAAAAACCTGACGGTATTTCAACTCGTTAGTTTAGGAAGGCATCCTTACACAAACTGGATTGGGACGTTGTCTGCCGATGATCTGTCAAAAATCCTAAAAGCAATCAAAATATTAGAATTAGAACCTTTGCAGAATACGAAATGTTATGAACTTAGTGATGGGCAACTGCAAAAGGTCATGATAGCCAAAGCCCTGGCCCAGGACACTGAAATTATTCTTCTGGATGAACCCACCACGCATCTGGATCTCTATCATAAAGTGCACATATTAAAACTATTACAAAGAATCGCTCATGATACCAAAAAAGTGGTTCTTTACACCACCCACGAAATAGACCTTGCAATCCAGCTTTGTGACAAAATATTTATAATGAATGGGGATACCAATAATTTTGGTGCTCCCTGTGAACTCATTGAGTGCAAAAGCTTTGAGGATTTATTCCCCAAAGACACCATTACCTTTAATCCCGAGACAGGCTCATTTAAGATTAATAAGTAAGTTCAACTAGTGCTGCTATTTTAATGGTAATCAATTATCTTTACTTTTCAGAATCAAAAATATATGGAAGCCTATTTGGTTTATAGTATACTTGCCGTGGTTTTTTTGGTAGCCGGTTATTTTTTAGGCAACTACATACAAAGCCTTAAAACAAAATCGAGTCAGAGTGCCCTTCTGGAACGAGAACAACAGCTCAGGAATAATCTTGCAGAAATAGAGAAAAGGCTGGCATTGGGTATGGATGAGACAAGCGAATTGCGATCGCAAAAGGAGCGTTTGGGGATTCAGATAAGCAGGTATGAGGTTGAAATGGAGAATTTGCATCAAAAAAACTCGGAGCAGAAGGCAGAGGTAGAAAAACTTCAGGAAAAGTTCACTAAAGAATTTGAAAATTTGGCTAATAAAATTTTAGATGTAAAATCAGAAAAATTCACCAGGCAGAATAAGGAAAATATTGAAAATATCCTCAATCCCTTAAAGGAAAAAATTAAGACTTTTGAAGACAAAGTTGAAAAAAGTCAAAAAGAAAATATTAGCATCCACTCTTCACTCAAAGAGCAGTTGCTAAATCTGCAAAGTCAAAATTTAAAAATTACCAAGGAAGCAGAAAATCTAACTAAGGCTTTAAAAGGTGATAGCAAAATGCAAGGAAATTGGGGTGAATTGGTATTAGAGAGAGTACTGGAAAAATCAGGTCTTGAAAAAGACAGGGAATATTCGGTGCAACAAAGTTTTACCAGGGAGGATGGCAGTCGGGTATTGCCAGATGTAATCATTAATCTTCCTGATGGTAAAAAAATGGTCGTAGATGCCAAAGTTTCACTTACAGCCTACGAACGATATATAAATGCTGAAGAAGAATTGCAGGAAAAATATTTAAAAGAACATATAAGTTCCATAAAGACTCATGTGGATCAATTATCCTCAAAAAAATATGAAGATCTTTATGAAATGGAAAGCCCTGATTTTGTTCTTATGTTTATTCCTATAGAACCGGCTTTTGCAATTGCAATAAACAATGACAACTCTATTTACAATAAGGCCTTTGAACAAAATATTGTCATTGTAACACCATCTACCTTATTAGCAACCCTTCGTACTATTGATAGCATGTGGAACAACGAGAAACAGCAAAGAAATGCTATTGAAATAGCCAGGCAGGCAGGGGCCTTATATGATAAATTTGAAGGGTTTATAACAGATTTGACTAAGGTGGGCAAAAAAATGGACGAGGCTAAGACTGAATATAAGGGGGCTATGAATAAATTAGTCGAGGGCCGTGGAAATATTATTTCAAGTATTGAAAAGCTCAAGAAAATGGGAGCTAAAGCCAAAAAGTCTCTACCAGACAAATATCTTGAAAGAGCCCAGCAAGATGATTTTGATGAAAAACTAAATTAGTACACATGAAAAAAGCTTTGTTTATTGGGGTTACTATTATCATTTTAGCTTTTGCCTCATATTTTACTTTCGTTTATTATGTGCCCTATAGCGAAGGGGTCCGATCCGGGGAGTTAATAAAAATAAGTCACAAAGGGGTGGTTTTTAAAACCTGGGAAGGCGAATTAAGTCAGGGTATCTCTGGTGCGCAAATATTTAAGTTTTCCGTTTCCGGCAAAAAGAAGGATGTCATTGAAAAGCTTAAAGAATATCAGGGAGACTATGTTAAACTGGATTATGAGGAACGTTATGCTACATTCTCCTGGTGGGGTGATACCAAATATTTTATCACAGAAGTAAAACTTGAAAAATCACCTCATTTCAATAACTAGTTTACAGTTTGAAAACTAGTTGCTCAAGGCAATTGAATTAATTTTCCCGCATCGGCATCCAAAAACCAGTTTAACCTCCCTGAATGTGGGGCAACAAGTGATGCAGGATATGAAGTGTAGTTTCCCTTCTTTTCGATTATCTCAAAGATTATTTGAGCCTTATTTTCACCTGTTACAAGGAATGCCACTTCTTTGGCATTATTTATAATAGAACCGGTAAGAGTTACACGTTTCTGACCCGTTTCAGGATGTTCAGCAACCTCACAATGCGATTTAGAATTCCATAAGCTGATCTGATTTGGAAAAACTGAAGCCGTATGCCCATCATCACCAATTCCCAGTATTACGAGATCAAATTGTGGCTGCATATTATGATCAGGTAGCCTGGTTTCTAAAAGAGCTGCATATCGTACAGCTTCTTCCTCTGGTTTGTTCTCCCCCTTAATGCGGTGTATATTCCCAGAAGGTATATCTACTTTAGAAAACAGGTACTCATTAGCCATTCTGTAATTACTTTCTTTATCATCAGAAGAGACACAGCGCTCATCGCCCCAATAGAATTGTACTTTTGACCAATCTATCCTATTCTTAAAATGTGCTGCCAATTCCTTAAACACTTCTTTCGGAGTACTTCCGCCGGACAAAGCTATATGTAAAATAGTGTTTTTGGCTATTAGCTTACAAAGGTATTCTGAAAAAGATTCTGCCGTTTGTTCTTTGGATTCAGATATATTGACTTTCATACCAATGTCTTAATGTATTTCACAGAAACCCGGGTCATCTGCAAGTTGTTCCCCCGGATTTCTCCAGCTATAAAGACCGTCAAAAAGTTCGTCGGCATTCTGTGGGCCCCAGACACCCGAAGAATAGCCATAGGTTTTAACATCTTTCCCATTTTTCCAGTATTCCAAAATTGGATCCACAAACTCCCAGGCTGCTTCCACTTCATCTGCCCTTGCATATAATGTTGGGTCTCCCTGCATTGCATCCAACAAGAGTCGCTCGTAGGCGTTCATAACGTTTTTCTCGGACAAGTCAGAATAGTAAAATTCAAGATTCGCTCTTTCTACCTTAAACCCTTGTCCCGGAACTTTAACCCCGAATTTTATTAAAATTCCTTCATCAGGTTGAATTCGAATAATTAATTTGTTGTCTTTGTCAATAATACCGGATTCACTAAAAATATGATGATGTGGTGATTTAAAATGAATAACTACTTCGGTGACCTTCGTAGGCATCCTCTTAGCAGTACGCACATAAAAAGGAACATCTTTCCACCGCCAGTTGTCTATGTAAAACTTAACAGCCGCATACGTTTCTGTGGTAGATTCGGGGTCCACCCCTTCTTCTTCCCTGTAGCCGGGAACTTGCTCACCCATAAAATCCGAAGCCAAATATTGCCCTCTTATTGTATTTTTTAAAAGTGTTTCCTCATCTCTCATAATCCTCAGGGACTTCAGGGCTTTAACTTTCTCATTCCTGATTTCTTCTGCTTTATCATCAATAGGCGGTTCCATGACCACAAGGGAAATTATTTGCAATAGATGATTCTGGAACATATCTCGCAATGCACCAGATTTATCATAATACCCACCTCTTTTTTCCACACCTACCGTTTCCGCATTTGTAATCTCCACATGGTGAATATAATTTCTGTTCCACAAAGGCTCAAAAATGCTGTTTGCAAATCTTGTTATCAAAAGATTTTGCACTGTTTCCTTGCCCAGATAGTGATCTATCCTGTAGATCTGGGGTTCACCAAAATATTTTTGCAGTCCCCTATTCAGGTTTTTAGCGGTTTCGTAACTATATCCAAATGGTTTTTCTACAATAAGTCTTTTCCAGCCTTGCGACTCATTTGCCAATTCCTGAGCAGCCAGATTCTTTGCAATATTTTCATAAATACTCGGTGGTGTGGATAAATAAAACATGAAATTATTATCCGTTCCATGGGCGTCATTAAGATTGGTGATCCGTTCTTTTAATCCGTTGTATTCTGAAATGTAATCCTTTCCGATTTCTGTATAAAAGATCTTATTTGCAAAGTCCTTTACGTAAGCTTCGTCATGACTATTAAGCCTTTCCTTTAAATACTTGCTATTATTTACAACCCTGTCCCTGAATTCCTGATCACTTAAAACACTTCTGCTGGTTCCTAAAACAACAAAGTTTTCAGGCAAATACTTGCCTTTATAAAGGTCAAACAATGCCGGAATTAGCTTTCTTGAAGTTAGATCACCAGAAGCCCCGAAAATTATCAACATTTGATTTTCCACTTTGGCCATAGTCAGATTAGTCAATTTTTTAATACATTATACCCTCGGAGAAAATTCCAATTGCTCTTATATAAGATAATTTAATTTATTTTTGAATCTCGCCTTTGGCTAAGATAAAATTTATTTGCTTTTTCAATAGAAGTAAATTATTCTGTCAACCTTAAGTCGAAAAAACATTTTAATTCATACTTATGCAAAATAACACCTATGATTTCGGACTTGTTGGCCTCGGTGTGATGGGTCGTAATTTTATTTTAAATGTTGCCGACAACAATTATAAGGCCTTTGGCTATGATCTTGATCCCGATAAAGTCAGTTCGCTCATAAAAGAAGGCGGTGACATCTCAAAGGTAAATGCATCCGGAGACATAAGCACTTTTGTCAATGCCTTGTCATTACCCCGTAAAATTATGTTACTGGTGCCGGCCGGGAAGATTGTAGACGCTGTTATTGAAAGTTTATTGCCCCATTTATCGGCGAATGATATTATAATTGACGGGGGCAATTCATTTTTTACAGATACAGACCGCAGAGAAGCCTATTTACAATCGAAGGGGATTAATTTTTTTGGTGCCGGTGTTTCAGGGGGCGCAGAAGGCGCAAGAAATGGCCCAAGTATAATGCCAGGAGGTTCCAGCAAGGCGTATAAAGAGGTGCAGCCGATTTTTGAAGCAGTGGCCGCCAAATTTAATGGTGAGCCCTGTGTGGCATATATGGGGCCAAAATCTGCAGGCAACTATGTAAAAATGGTTCACAATGGCATAGAGTATGGCCTGATGCAACTAACTGCAGAGTTTTATGACCTGTTGCAAAAGGGTGGTCCACTGAACAATGCGGAATTACATGAAGTATATTCCGAATGGAATAGAGGGCGGTTGCAATCCTTTTTGGTAGAAATAAGTGCAGAAATATTTGAGAAAGAAGACCCTTTTGGGCAAGGTATGTTAGTAGATAAAATTTTGGACAAAGCCAGGCAAAAAGGTACAGGTAAATGGACTTCCCAAAATGCCATGGATATAGGAATCCCGATTCCAACCATAGATGTTTCGGTTAGCATGCGTGAGATTTCTGCTCTTAAACAAGAAAGGATGTTAGCTGCAACGAGGTATGACCGGGGTTCTATAAACTTTCCTGAAAAGGAAAAGCTAATCACAATTGCCGAAAAAGCCCTGTATTTTGCATTTATTCTGACGTATGCCCAGGGAATGCATCAATTAAAAGCGGCTTCAAATGAATATGGCTATGAGCTTAAATTAGCAGGAATAGCGAAGATATGGAGAGCCGGCTGTATTATCAGGGCTACGCTTTTGGAAGATATTGCCAATGCCTATGAGGAGGACACGGGATTAACCAATTTGCTTTTGTCACCAGCCTTTGAAGAAAAAATAAAGAATACTGCAGGTGCTGCAAGAGAATTAGTGACATTAGCAGCAAATAATGGAATTCCCATGCCGGGACTATTCAATTCACTTAGTTATTTTGATGCGTATACTTCAGCGAGGCTACCTTTAAATCTAATCCAGGCCCAGCGAGATTATTTTGGATCACACACCTACGAACGGACAGACAGGGAGGGAATCTTTCATACGGACTGGAGTTAATTTTGTGAAAGCATATTTGTGTCCATGAAAAAATACAGAACAAATTTAGCCATGAAATGAAACTACAGCTAACAAAATCCCTTTGTCTTTATTCATTCCTTTGGATAGTCGCAATCGGAATGGCCCAAAACGAACCTGTACTCGTACAGGATATTAACGGCTTGAATGCAGTAAAACCAGGAGAAATTTGGTTATCCCATGAGCACATTTTGGTCGATTTTATTGGTGCAGACAGTATTAATCCAGGTTCATGGAACAAGTCCGAGGTTGTAGAGCAGGTACTTCCCTTTCTTTTGGAGCTTAAGGACTTTGATGTAAAGTACTTTGTGGATGCCACCCCCCAATTCCTCGGCAGGGATGTACACCTTCTAAAGGAACTTGCTGAGAAAACCGGTATAAAAATAATTACGAATACCGGACTTTATGGAGCTCAGAAAAATAAGTTTATCCCGGAATATGCAAAGAATAATACTGCGGAAGAGCTGGCAGAGAAATGGCTCGGGGAATTTGAAAAAGGAATTGATGGCACCACCATGAAACCCGGCTTTATTAAAATAAGTGTCGATAATTCAGATTCACTCAGTCCCATGCACAAAAAGCTGGTCAAAGCTGCAGCCCTATGCCACCTAAAAAGTGGTTTGACGATTGCCTCACATACTGGAAAGGCGGTTTCACTATGGCCACAACTGGAGATTCTTGAAGAACAGGGGGTCGCAACTAGTGCATTTATCTGGGTCCACGCTCAAGCTGAAACGCAGGAACCTATTTTTCTGAAAGCGGCTAAAAAAGGGTGTTGGATAAGCCTTGATGGCTTAGGGTGGGAAATAGACAAACATGTTGAAAAACTGGTATACGCCAAAAGAAACGGATTCTTGGATCAGATTCTTATATCACACGATGCCGGTTGGTATGATCCTCAGAAAAATAAACAGGAAATTAAACCCTATACCCCTATCTTCAAAACCCTGCTTCCAATACTCAGGTCAAAAGGATTTACCGAGGAGGACATTAATCTTTTAATTTCAGTTAATCCTTCAAGGGCCTACGGCATTCAAAAAAGGAGTATAAAATTAACAGAAGAAAAGCCCTAAATGCAAACATTTACCAAACATTTGAGAAAGCGGCAATTGCGGCCTATTTGCTCAAATACATCTTACGCTTAGAGTAAAGTTCGTAGAATTCGTCATCTTTCAGACTATCTATAAACAAGATACTTTCTCCAGTGCTTTTCATTTCAGGCCCCAGATTTTTGTTTACATTCGGAAATTTATTGAATGAAAAAACAGGTTGCTTAATGGCAAAGCCTTCCAGTTTAGGATTAAAGTTAAAATCACTTATCTTTTTTTCTCCCAACATTACCTTTGTAGCATAATTCACATAAGGTTCTCCATAAGCCTTGGCTATGAATGGAACCGTTCGCGAAGCCCTCGGATTTGCCTCAATAATATAGACCATGTCATCCTTTATGGCAAACTGAATATTGATTAAACCAACGGTATTCAAGGCCAGGGCAATTTTTTTGGTATGATCCTTAATTTGCTGCATCACAAATTCGCCTAAATTAAATGGAGGTAAGGTAGCATTAGAATCACCCGAATGTATCCCACAGGGTTCTATATGCTCCATTATCCCAATAATATATACCTCCTTGCCATCACAAATGGCATCTGCTTCGGCTTCAATGGCCCCATCCAGATAATGATCAAGTAAAAGTTTGTTGTTTGGTATTTTTCGCAGCAAATCTACCACGTGTTCTTCCAACTCTTCTTTATTGATTACTATTTTCATTCCTTGTCCTCCCAATACATAGGAAGGTCTTACCAATAAAGGGAAATTTAGTTCATCGGCTAAATCCAGGGCTTCTTCTGCGCTTTCTGCCACCCCAAATTCAGGATATGGAATATTGTTTTCCTGCAATAATGTGGAAAAACTTCCCCTGTCCTCCGCAAGATCTAAAGACTCAAAACTGGTACCTATAATTTTAATGCCGTATTTGTCTAGCTTTTCTGCCAATTTTAGAGCCGTCTGTCCACCTAACTGGACAATTACACCCTCAGGGTTCTCATGCCGTATAATGTCGTAGATATGTTCCCAAAATACGGGTTCAAAATATAACTTATCGGCAGTATCAAAGTCAGTAGATACGGTTTCCGGGTTACAATTTATCATGATGGTTTCATAACCGCATTCCGCAGCAGCAAGAACGCCATGAACGCAGCAATAATCAAATTCAATTCCCTGCCCTATTCTGTTCGGCCCTGATCCCAGCACAACAATTTTTTTACGATCCGTAACAACACTGTCGTTTGATACAAACCTTTGCCCATCCGGGGTTTCAATTTCCTCTTCAAAAGTAGAATAGTAATATGGGGTCATCGCTTTAAATTCAGCTGCACAGGTATCAACCAATTTATAAACCCGGTTAATCTTCAGAGCTACCCTTTTCTTATGTACTTCACTTTCATAACAGTCAAGCATATGGGCTATTTGTCTATCTGCAAAACCTTTCTGTTTGCCTTCCAGAAGCAATTCCCTGGGAAGGCTTTCAATGGTATATTTTGAAATTTCCTTTTCCAAGAAGTGCAGTTCTTCGTATTGTTTTAAGAACCACATATCTATCTTTGTAATTTCATGTATTCTGCTTAAAGGTATCCCTAATTGTATCGCATCATAAATCACAAAAACCCTGTCCCAGCTCGGAATGGTAAGTTTACTTATAATCTGGTCATAGTTTTTGTAACCTTTACCATCTGCCCCGAGACCATTTCGTTTAATTTCAAGGGACTGAGTAGCTTTGTGCAACGCTTCCTGGAAAGATCTTCCTATTCCCATTACTTCTCCTACCGATTTCATCTGCAGCCCAAGGGTTCGGTCTGATCCTTCAAACTTATCAAAGTTCCATCTCGGTATTTTAACGATCACATAATCCAGTGTAGGTTCAAATAATGCGGAAGTAGATTTTGTAATCTGATTTTCCAATTCGTCCAATGAATATCCAATGGCTAATTTTGCGGCAATTTTGGCAATAGGATATCCCGTGGCTTTAGAGGCCAGGGCCGATGATCTGGAAACCCTCGGGTTGATTTCAATGGCAATAATATCTTCTTTTTCATCCGGGCTAACCGCAAATTGCACATTACATCCTCCGGCAAAATCCCCAATGCTTCGCATCATGTGTATTGCCATATCCCGCATTCTTTGAAAAGTACGATCTGATAGGGTCATGGCCGGTGCCACCGTAATGGAGTCTCCGGTATGGATCCCCATAGGATCCATATTTTCAATGGTACAAATAATGACGACATTATCATTCTTATCGCGCAGTAATTCAAGTTCGTACTCTTTCCATCCCATAAGAGCCTTATCAATCATAACCTCATGTATGGGAGATATTTCCAGCCCGCGACTCAATAGCTCATCAAAATCCTCCGGTTTGTAAACAATAGAGGCTCCTGCGCCGCCAAGGGTATATGAGGCCCTTATAACCAGAGGAAATCCAAATTCCTGGGCAATCTCCTTTCCCTCCAGGAAAGAAGTGGCAGTAGATTGAGGTGCCATTCCTATGCCTATTTTAAGCATTAACTCACGGAATTTCTCCCTGTCTTCCGTTATGTTTATGGCATCTATATCCACGCCTATAATTTCAATTCCAAAGTCATCCCAAATACCTTTATCTCCTGCTTCAATGCACAAATTCAGGGCCGTTTGTCCACCCATAGTTGGCAAGACAGCATCAATAGTTGGATGCTTTTTTAATACCTTAACAATAGACTTTGTATTCAGGGGAAGTAAATATATATGATCTGCCATTGAAGGATCTGTCATAATTGTAGCGGGGTTACTATTAATTAAGACCGTCTCAATACCATCTTCTCTAAGAGAACGAAGCGCCTGAGATCCGGAATAATCAAATTCACATGCTTGTCCTATTATTATTGGTCCGGACCCAATTATTAGTATTGATTTTAAATCCTTGCGTTTTGGCATTACTTTGTTTTTTAAGATTTAATATTACTTATTGAATAAAAAAAAGGTGCTACTTTTAAAAAGTAACACCTGTTTATTTTAAAAAATTCAATCATTATTTTTTATGTCTCGGCTCTGAAGATACACTAAGTTTTTTTCTTCCTTTAGCTCTTCTTCTCGAAAGAACTTTACGTCCGCTTACTGAAGCCATGCGCTCCCTGAATCCATGTTTGTTTCTCCTCTTACGCTTGGATGGTTGAAATGTTCTTTTCATTACTGCTTTTTTTACTTTGGCTTACCAAAATCTGGGCGCAAATATACGAAGAGTTTTTGCTTTGACAAATGGATTTAAAAAAATATTTCGGATAGTTTTATTACTTTTGCCGGAACTCAAAAATTCTTGCATTAAAAGTTGAAAAGAATATCCTGTTTGTTAATTTAGCTTCTTACCGATGCGTTATTTTTTGGGTAATCTGGCATTTATCGTACAAGAAATAGAGAGGCAATATAGAAGTTCCAACAACTATAAAATCTACAAATAATTACGAAAAAATAGAAATCTAAATATGTTCAACAAAAATATTAAACTGGTTATTGCAGGTCTTATCATTGCCTACGCTGTGTATCAATTTATAGAAGGGAATATTGGGAACGGTATTTTTCTGATATTACTTTCTTCAATTTTTATTTTTCTCTATTTCAGGAATGAATTTATTCTCCTTGCATTCCTTAGAATGCGGAAGCAGGATATGACCGGAACGGAAAAATGGTTATTAAAAATAAAAAATCCCGAATCTTCACTCACAACAAAACAGCAGGGCTATTACAATTACTTATTCGGAATTATATTTTCTCAAAAAAATCTAACGCAGGCCGAGAAATATTTTAGAAAAGCACTTAAGTTAGGCTTAAACATGGATTATGATGTTGCTATGGCAAAACTTAGTCTGGCAGGTATTGCCATGCAGAAAAGGCGCAAGAGGGAAGCTACAACACTACTGCAGGAAGCCAAAAAACTTGATAAGAATAATATGCTTACTGATCAGATTAAAATGATGCAGCAGCAAATGAAAAAAATCTAAGGGCTTACTTTGATACTTTATAATATCCCTTATTAGGAATTTCCAAAGTATAGGTTTTTCCCGAAGCATTATTAAGATGAGGTTCCCTTAACCAGGGATTATGACGTTTGAGAATTTTATAATTTATTTCATATTGCTGCGCAAAATCTGCAAAATTCTGCACTGGCTCATCAACAACGACATTAAATGTTGGCACTGCATTATAAAGATCATCACTTTCAATTTCAAATCCGTATTTTGCAGGATTACTGAGTATTTCCTTTATTGCAAGTATCCGAAAAACATAGCGACCTGTTTCCTGCCCTAAAAGCAAATCATAATAATCATTAGCCTGTTGTATCCCCATAAACTTGTTTATAGAGCCAGGCCCGGCATTATAAGCTGCTGCAGCCAGGGTCCAGCTACCGTATTTATCTTTGTATTTCTGTAAGTACCTGCAAGCCACTTCTGTAGATTTTTCCAGGTGATAGCGCTCATCAACATTATCATTTATTTCCAAACCATATTCACGACCCGTAGCCTTCATAATTTGCCAAAATCCGGTTGCGCCGGCATGAGATACTACATTTTGCAAACCACTCTCAGCTACTGCCAAATATTTAAAATCATCAGGAATACCATTTTTGGAAAGTATGGGTTCAATAACGGGAAAATATTTATGTGCGCGCTTCATAAGCAGCAGAGCATTTGATTGCCAATAGGTGTTTACCAAAAATTCCCTGTCCACTCTTTCCAATATCTCAGGGTCTTCCTGCGGTACTTTTTCGTTGGCAAAATTTAAATCTTCCGGAATTTCAATAGCAGAAATTCGATACGCACTGGAAACATTTTTATCTTTTGTTTGAGGGTCGTTCCCTTGATACTCATCACCAATAGTATCTCCTTGTTGCACGGCAAAAATTAAGGTGCTTATTACAAAAACAACCCCTAAAATCATCAGTATATTTTTTATTATGCTCATAATATTTTATTTAGTGACCTATCAAAGGTATAAAATACAACTCCGTTATTCCAAAATAATTGTGGGCAATCGTTCATTAAACCATTTATATCTGTGAATGATCATGGTATGTGTTCCTTTTGGAACTATATGACAATCCTTAATATATTGAATAGGAAATACCACATCATTATCGCCATGAATATGAATTAAATTTGGATCATAACTACTTTGATTCCAATGAACTATCTTATCTATGCACCAATCAATGTAATATTTATCACGAACAGCCAGGTACTGTTCATATAATTTCAACCGGTTTTTAATTGGCACCCCAAAAGCATATTTAACCAAAAGTTCAACATTATTTACCAGACCGGTTGGCAACAATTTGTGGATTTTAGTGTATTTGGCAAATATCAGACGTTTAGGCAATTCTGATTTTTGTTTGACACTTGAGATTATAATAACTTTTTTTGTTTCTATTAGTTTTGCCATTTCCTGAACAAGCATTCCACCCAGGGAAACCCCTATAAGTACCGGCCGTTCGTGTTTAATTTGCATGCACATTTGATTAGCATAAGCCTCAAAAGTAATCCCGTATTCAGGAACAAACCACTCCAACAGATGCATTTCAAATCTTTCTTTATCTAATTCAATATTTTTAAAAATACCAGAACTGGCTGCCATTCCCGGCATGAAATAAACTGGAATTTTTGTTGCACCCATTTAGTCTTATCTCTTGATTTTACTAGGAAATTAGCAAATTTTTCCTTAATTTTGTACGCTGAATGTTAAATTACCACGGCCGCTTGGTTAATTAATCTTTGGCTAACATTATAGATAATTACGATTAATGCAAGATCGTAATTTTTTTATCTGAAACCATTTTAAATCAAACTATATGAATGAAGTAGCAATTAAGGATAATAGTTTCTTACGTCAATTTGAAACTAGGGTTGATGGTCATCTTGCCAAAATTGAATACTCTTCTCAGGAAAGAAAAGTCTTTTTAACCAAATTGGTTATTCCTGAAGAAATATCGCAAGAAGGTTTTAAAGAAGAATTTATTAAATCGGTTCTAAATCTAATACAGGAACAAAATCTCAGAGTCGTTCCAACAAGTCCTCAAATTGCAGGTTTTTTACGAAAGAACAGACAATATAAGGAAATGCTCCCGGTAGGCATCCGGATCTGAAAATTTACGAACCTCCTTCCGGAGGTTTTTTTATGCCATAACATCATTTGGCACAAAACTTATCTGCACCAAGCCGTCTTCATATATTTCAACAAGAGTCACCTCGTGTAAGGTATTTACCAAATCAGGATTCCATGGTGCTTTTACTTTTATGTAGTTTTCGGTAAATCCATAGATATAACCCTCTTTATTTTCACTCTCGAACAATACAGTTTTTTTCTTTCCAAGTTGGCTCTCATAAAATGACCTTCGTTTTTTAACAGAAAGGCCCCGTAGCATTTTGCTTCGCTTACTCCGTACATTTTTTGGCACAACCTGAGACATCCCGGCTGCTTCAGTACCATCTCGTTCTGAATATGTAAAAACATGCAAATAGGATATCTCCAGGCCATTCAGGAAGTTATATGTTTCTAAAAAGTGTTTATCCGTTTCACCGGGAAATCCCACAATAACATCTACCCCTATACAGGCATCAGGCATCACTTTCCTGATCCTGTTTACCCTATCCACATAGAGATCGGTAAGGTATCGCCTTTTCATTTTCTTTAGAAGTTCATCACTCCCACTCTGCAAAGGGATGTGAAAATGCGGTACGAAAGAAGTACTGCCGGCAACAAAGTCTATGGTTTCATTTTTGAGGAGGTTAGGTTCAATAGATGAAATTCGAAGCCTGTGAATACCCTCAACCTTATCCAATGCTTTTACAAGGTCAAAAAAAGTATGTTTATGTTTTTTATTCCCGAATTCTCCTTTGCCATAATCCCCAATATTTACACCGGTAAGTACAATCTCCTTTATGCCTTGTTCTGAAATTTCTTTAGCATTTTTCAATACATTTTCAAGGGTATCACTTCTTGATATACCCCTGGCAAGAGGGATAGTACAATACGTACATTTATAATCGCAACCATCCTGGACCTTTAAAAAACCTCGGGTTCTGTCGCCAACAGCATAACTTCCAACATAGAAATCCACTTCATCAATTTCACAGGAATGAACAACACCAAAATCATTCTTAGAAAGATCATTGACATAGTCTAATATCTTAAACTTTTCTGAAGCACCTAAAACCAGGTCCACACCATGAATCTCTGCAAGCTCTTGCGGCTTTAATTGGGCATAACAACCTATGGCTGTAACAAAAGCATCCGGATTTGTTTTTTGGGCTTGCCTTACTAGCGTTTTAAAGCGTTTATCCGCATTCTCTGTAACCGAACAGGTATTTATGACATACATATCTGCACGATCCTTAAAATCCACGCGATCATATCCTTTACTGTCAAAACTCCTTGCAATTGTTGAAGTTTCCGAAAAATTCAGTTTACATCCCAGTGTGTAAAATGCTACTCTCTTCCTCATTAAAACCTATGATACTAAATTAGCGTTGGCAAAGATATCAAAATTTAATGCAATCATTTAAGCGATAGCGGTTTAGAAACCACTGCCCTGGTTTACATGGCTTTGTATTGATTGCTGTAAATATTTCCGGGGATTGTTGGTCAGTAATTCCGGTACTTTCTGGTCAACTCAAAAACATGGTTAAGGATTTCTGCCTCCTCTGCATCAAATATAACACCCCTTCTTGCCATCATTACTTCCGCAGCTTCATACGCTTTCTTTGGCAGATAAGTAGTAAACCCGGAAGCGCCACCCCAACTAAAACTGGGTACAAAATTTCTCGGAAAACCCGGGACATAGATATTTGCATTAACTCCTATTACGGTTCCGGTATTGAACATAGTATTAATTGCTGTTTTGCTATGATCACCCATCATAAGGCCACAAAATTGAAGTCCTGTATGCTCAAACCGCTCGGTGGCGTAATTCCATAACCGAACTTTAGCATAATTATTTTTTAAATTTGAATTGTTGGAATCTGCCCCAATATTGCACCATTCACCTAAAACAGAATTTCCCAGGTAACCATCATGCCCTTTGCTTGAATAGCCAAAAATTACCGAATTATTTATTTCTCCACATACTTTGCCGTAAGGACCAACTGTGGTTGGCCCATAGATCTTAGCTCCCATTTTTACCACGGCTTTTTCACATAAAGCAAAGGCACCGCGAATCAGGTTTCCTTCCATAACTTCGGAGTCCTTACCCAGGTATATTGGCCCCTCCGTGGCATTTAAAATGCTGTATTCTACCCGGGCACCCTCTTCAAGAAAAATATTTTCCGGGTTTATCAAATGGTTGGTAACAGAAATGGGGGCACTTTGCCTTCCTCTTGTGATATGTTCAAAATCATCCTGTAGAGCAATACCATTCTTGGAAAAAATATCCCAGGTATTTTTAACCCTCAATAAATCTCCCTCAAAATTAATTTTTTTATAGTCCGAAAAATCAACTTCTTCCTGGGTATTTTCCGAGAAATAGGCGATTAAATTATCTTCTTTATAAACTGCTTCGTTCTTTTTTAAACTAAGTATCAGCGACACAAGTTCTTTGGTAGGGCAGAAAGAAGCATTTAGCAGAACATTTGCGCTCTCCGTAATCATTGGGAATTTTTTAGAGAGGTATTTTTCTGTCTTTGTACTGATAGAGGTATTCAGGTACTTCTCCCATTTTTCTCTAATCGTAAGAATACCAAATCTAATATCTGCAACAGGTCTGGTAAATGTAAAAGGCAATAACGAATTCCTGACCTCGTCGTCAAAAAGAATGTAATTCATCTATTCAAATTTTAAATAAAAATAAAAAAATAACGCCCCCGATAGCAATCGGAGGCGCATCTTTATATCGAATTTTAAAAAGTCTACTTTTCTTCAGTACCAGTCTTGGCATCCTTAGCCTCCGGTGTCGATGGTTTTACCTCCTTCTTGAACTTTTTATATTTGCTCTTAAATTTGTCTATTCTACCTGCTGTATCTACCAATTTAGCTTTTCCTGTGTAGAATGGATGAGAGGTTCTTGAAATTTCTAGTTTAACCAGTGGGTATTCCACACCCTCAACTTCTAAAGTCTCCTTTGTAGCTGCTGTAGATTTGGTAATAAATACATCGTCATTAGACATGTCTTTGAATGCTACCAATCTGTAATTATCCGGATGTATACCTTTTTTCATTTTATCTTCTTTTAAACTTCTGAATTTTAAGCGTGCAAATTTAATTAATTTTCTCAGAAACAACAATTTTAATTTCCCAAAAAAAGAACTCTTAAAAATTGTATCTTTAAATGTAACAAAATTCGAACTGAAACAACTAACTAATTAAATCAACTAAATCATTTAAAAATGGAAGAAAGTCAACCTAAAACCGGAAAGTATTCCTTGAACTTCGGCCTGATCCTTGGGGCAATTAGTGTAGTTTTTGCTATTATGCTGTACTCAATGGATGCCCACACCTCTCAGGACCCAAGCAATACTGTAATCAGCATAATTATTATGGTAGGTGTAATTATCTGGGGTATTGTTAGTTTCAGAAAAGCCAATGGCGGGTTCCTCGCATTGGGCGAGGCGCTGAAACTGGGAGCAGGAATTGCGCTCGTCTCAGGTATTATAGCAGTTTTATATACAATGTTTCTGGCCAACGTGTTGGATCCGGAATTTACGGTTAAAATAGCGGAAAATCAAAAAGCCGCCGGTGAGGCAGCAGGTGTAATGACTGATGCGCAATTACAACAGCAGTATGACGGTACCATAAATTATTTTTGGATTTCTTATCCGATCATTTTAATATTTAATATCATTACCGGTTTGATTATAGGATTAATTGGTGGTTTAATATTGAAAAAAGCAAAACCCGATTATTAATTATTAAAAGTCGTACTTTTGACAGGAATTTCCCTTAGAAGTCAATGAACCTATCTATAGTTATTCCCTTACTTAATGAAGAAGAGTCTTTAGAAGAGCTCCATGATTGGATCGCCCGCGTCATGGAATCCAACCAGTTTTCATATGAGATCTTATTTATAGACGACGGCAGCACGGACCATTCCTGGAAAGTAATTGAAAAGTTAGCACAACAAGATACGAATGTAAAAGGCATACGATTTCATAAAAATTTCGGAAAATCTCAGGCCCTTCATGCAGGGTTTAAAGAGGCCAAGGGCGATGTGATTATAACAATGGATGCTGATCTGCAGGACAATCCGGAGGAAATACCAGAAATGTATCATCTTATTTTGAATGACGGTTTCGACCTCATTTCGGGTTGGAAAAAAATAAGATATGACTCACTGATCTTCAAGAACATGCCATCCAAACTATTTAATTGGGCAGCAAGAATAACATCAAAAGTTAAATTACATGATTTCAACTGTGGCCTGAAAGCCTTCAGAAACGATGTCGTTAAAAATATTGAGGTCTCGGGAGAAATGCATCGGTATATACCTGTACTGGCAAAAAATGCCGGATATTCCAATATAGGTGAGAAAGTAGTTAAACATCAGGCTCGTAAATACGGGAAGACGAAATTTGGACCAGAACGTTTTATTCATGGGTTATTAGACTTAATTACTATCTGGTTTGTTTCAAAATTTGGTAAGCGCCCAATGCACCTGTTCGGGGCTTTGGGTGTACTTATGTTTATTATTGGCTTTGGATTTGCCCTTTATCTCGGGATTGACAAGCTTTTTATCAACCCTTTGGGGCGCTTGCTCTCCGAACGACCACAATTTTATGTTTCACTTACTGCAATGATCATCGGAACCCAATTTTTTCTTGCCGGGTTTCTCGGAGAAATAATGGTTCGATCAAGAGTAAATGTACAACGCTATACCATTTCGGAAGAATTGAATCTTTCAAGTCCTTAAAACAGATATTCTTCGTAATTTTAAATTTTCAACCGAAAAATCCATTCAAATGGACGACATTCTTTCTAATGCCAAAGCGTGGCAAAGCGACTTTTTTGATCCGGAGGTCAGAAAAGAAATACAACATCTTATAGCTAATGATCCGGAAGAACTGAAGGACAGGTTTTATAAAAATATGGAATTTGGCACAGGGGGCATGAGAGGCATCATGGGAGTTGGCACAAATAGAATAAACAAATATACTTTAGGCAAAAGCACCCAGGGACTAAGCAACTACCTGAAAAGGGTTTATCCGGGTGAAGAATTAAAAGTGGTAATTGCATATGACTGCAGACATAACAGCGATACCCTTGCCAGGACTGTTGCCGATGTCTTATCAGCGAACGGAATAAAAGTATTTCTTTTCTCGCAGTTGCGGACAACACCTGAACTTTCCTTTGCGGTAAGATACTTAAACTGCCATGCAGGAATAGTTTTAACCGCATCACACAATCCTCCTGAATACAATGGCTATAAGGTTTATTGGACGGATGGCGGGCAAATCGTGCCTCCTCAGGACAATGAAATCATTGAAGAAATTAACCGGCTGAATTACGAAGAAATTAATTTTAATGCCAACTCCAGCCTGATTGAATTAATAGATAAAGAAGTTGATGAAGCTTTTATACAGGCATCTGTGAAAAATGGAAGCTTTAATGCCAAAGAGAAGGACAATTTTAAAATTGTCTTTACGTCATTGCATGGAACTTCCATTACCGTTATCCCTGAAGTTCTTAAACGAGCCGGCTATAACAATGTTACGATTATTAAAGAACAAGCCGAACCGGATGGCGATTTTCCCACAGTAAAATCTCCTAATCCGGAAGAACCTGAAGCGCTGACCCTGGCAATGAAAAAAGCAGAAGAAATAGGAGCTGACATGGTGGTTGGAACAGATCCGGACAGCGACAGGTTAGGCATTGCCGTAAGAAACCCTGCTGGCAAAATGGAATTGTTAAATGGAAATCAAACCATGTTCCTGATGACTAAATTTTTATTGGATCAGAGAGAAAAACAAGGATTTACAGGCAACGAATTTATTGCCACCACTATAGTTTCTACTCCTATGATGAATGAATTGGCCAAGAGCTATGGCGTGGAATGCAAAACATCATTAACCGGCTTTAAATGGATTGCCAAGATGATAAAAGATTTTCCGGAACAACACTTTGTTGGCGGAGGCGAAGAGAGCTTTGGTTATATGGTAGGTGATTTTGTAAGAGATAAAGACGCAGTTACTGCCACATTGCTGGCCTGCGAAATTGCCGCGGAGGCCAAAGCCAATGGCAGCTCTTTTTATAAACAGCTCATTGATTGCTACGTTACCTATGGTTTCTACAAAGAAAGGTTGATTTCTATTACTAAAAAAGGAATGAGCGGGGCAGAAGAGATAAAGAAAATGATGATTGAATTTAAAGAGAATCCGGTAAAATCCATTGGAGGGGCTAAAGTAGTTAAAGTGGATGACTATAATTCGTCTACTTCTAAGAATCTGGTCACAGGGGAAGTAACAGAAATTGATATCCCAAAATCCAATGTATTAATATATACTGCAGAAGATGGAACCAGAATGGCGGCCAGACCAAGTGGTACTGAACCAAAAATTAAATTTTACTTTAGTATAAATACAAAACTGGATGCTGCCGAAAACTTTAAAAAAGTAGATATGGAAATGGAAGCAAAAATAGATGAGATTCTTAAAGAACTGAAGCTTCATTAATGGAATATTTTAAAAAAATCCTGCGTTTTGCCATACCGTATCGCAGGTACGGCTTCTTAAATATTTTTTTTAATATTCTCTATGCGCTATTTAGTGCCCTTTCCTTTGCAGCGCTTATTCCAATGCTGGATGTGCTTTTCGACAAGACCAAAAAAGTATATCAGGCTCCTGTCTACAGCGAGTTCGGAGACCTAAAAAACTACCTTCAGGAATATTTGAATTACAGGGTAACTGAGTTTTCCGGGGATGATGAAATGAGTGGCCTTGTTTTGGTAATTGGATTAGTGCTGATACTCTTTCTCTTAAAGAATCTGTTTAATTATCTGGCCATGTATTTTATTACATTTCTGAGAAATGGAGTCCTGAAAGATGTAAGAAACAGCATGTATCAAAAAATTGTAGACCTTCCCCTCTCCTATTATTCAGAGAAAAGAAAAGGCGATGTCATGGCTCGGATTTCTTCTGATGTTCTTGAAATTCAATATTCATTTCTATCTATTCTTGAGTTAATCGTAAGAGAACCACTTACGATACTGTTCACAATTAGTGTCATGTTTATAATTAGCGTTAAGCTCACCCTCTTTGTATTTATTTTTATTCCAATTGCAGGTATGATAATTTCGCGCATAGGAAAGTCTCTAAAAAAGAGTTCAGATAAGGTGCAAAAAGAGCAAGGTGAATTCCTTTCCATAATTGAAGAAACTTTAGGTGGACTAAGGATTATTAAAGCATTTAATGCAGAATCCAAATTTTACGGAACATTTAAAAATTCTACGGAACGCTTTTTCAAATATTCCAACAAATTACTCAACAGACAAAATCTGGCATCGCCTACGGGGGAATTTTTGGGCATTCTTGTAATAGGCGTGCTTTTATGGTTTGGAGGCAAAATGGTGCTTATTGATAAAACTTTGGGTGCATCAGAATTTATTGCCTATATGGGACTGGCATATAACATACTTACTCCGGCCAAGCAAATTAGCAAAGCGTTGTATGGGGTTAAAAAAGGAAATGCCGCAGCAGAAAGAATTTTAGAAATTCTGGAAAAAAAGAACCCAATAGCAGAGAAAAAAGATGCTATAGCCAAAACTGATTTTAACAAGGGAATAGCCATTGAAAACATTGCATTTAAATATGAGGATGAATATGTATTGGATAAATTCAGTCTATATGTTCCAAAAGGCAGTACTGTGGCTTTGGTAGGCCAGTCCGGAAGTGGCAAGAGTACTATTGCCAATCTGGTAACGAGATTTTATGATATAAATGAAGGTGCAATTAAAATAGACAATACAGATATTAAGGACCTCACTAAAAAATCACTGAGAAATCTTATTGGTCTGGTTACACAAGATTCCATCCTGTTCAATGATTCGGTAAAAAACAATATTCGCCTTGGAAAGGAAAATGCCAGTGATGAAGAAATAGAAGCTGCCGCCAAAATTGCAAATGCACATGACTTTATTATGGAATTGCCCCTGGGTTATGACTCTAATATTGGAGATGGCGGCAATAAGCTAAGCGGGGGGCAGAAACAACGTCTCTCCATTGCAAGAGCCGTTTTAAAGAATCCTCCTATTATGATTATGGATGAGGCCACTTCTGCCCTCGATACAGAAAGCGAGCGGTTGGTGCAAGATGCACTGGAAAAAATGATGCGCAACCGTACATCTATTGTTATCGCGCACAGATTATCCACTATACAAAATGCAGATACTATTGTAGTACTGCAAAAAGGCAAGATCGTAGAGCTTGGGTCGCATAAAGAACTGCTTAAAACAAGTGGTGTTTATAAAAACCTGGTAGATATGCAAACGTTGGGTGTAATTTAAATTTTAAATTTAATTAAACCTTTTTGTTTCGACGCAGTCTTAAATAAATAAGTATTTGCTTTGATCGCCGAAGAAACCTTAATAGAAAATTTAAAACAGAAAGACACCAGGGCCAAGGCCTTTGAGGTGCTGATTAATACGTACAAAGAGCGTCTTTACTGGCATATCAGGCGAATTGTCCTCAATCATGACGATACGGATGATGTGTTGCAAAATACTTTTATTAAGATCTTTAGAAATATTGATAAATTTAAAGGAGGTAGTAAGTTATACTCCTGGATGTACAGGATTGCGACCAATGAAGCACTCACATTTCTTAAAGCAAAGTCGAAGAAATTAGGTGTTAGTAATGACGAATTACAGGAAAGAATGGTTGATAATTTGCAGGCAGATGTGTACTTTGAAGGAGATGAAATACAATTGAAGTTACAAAAGGCAATTGCACTATTGCCGGAAAAACAAAAGTTAGTTTTTAATATGAAATATTTTGAAGAACTAAAGTACGACGAAATTTCAGAGATCCTGGAAACCTCGATAGGTGGATTAAAAGCTTCTTATCATTTGGCGGTAAAAAAAATTGAAGCCAGTTTAAAAGGAGAAGAATAAAAGAAATAATGCTTATTTAATATATTTAGTTTTAAAGTGAATTAATATTTAAAAGTAAAATGATTACACGCTTGGTATATTAAACCTTTTATGACATTTGAAGTCAAACAATAAGGATGGGTAAAAAAAGTAAAAATAGCGGATTCAAGATACCAAAAGGATACTTTAAAGGTATTACGGATGACTTATTGGATAAAATCTCAGAAGAGACTTCAGGTTTTCCCAATGAGGCCGGTTTTGAAGTCCCGGAAGGCTATTTTGATAATCTGAATAAAAAGATCCTGGAAAAGGTAACTGATAAAGAATCAAAAGTCATAAGGCTCAAACCGTACAGGAAATACTTTTATGCAGCCGCCTCAGTAGCCGCAATTTTGATACTGGTTTTTAGCATACAACCAAAGGATGAGGATAGTTTTACTTTCGATGACCTGACCCGAACAGACATTGAAAATTACCTTGAAGAAAATGAACCGGGATTAAGCAGTTATGAATTGGCGGAAGTGCTACTGACGGATGAATTGGAGGTAAACGATATTCTTGGTACTGAACTCGATGATGAAAACATCATTAATTACCTGGAGGATAACATTGACGATATTGATGAATTAAATTTGGAGATCCATGAATAAATTCGGCAAAATATGGGTATTTGCAACGCTCTTGCTTACAGTTACAATAGTTTCGGGTCAGGGCAGGCCGGGAATGGATAAAATTAAATCCCTTAAAGTTGCATTTATAACAGAACGCGTAGGTCTGACAAGCAATGAAGCGACTATGTTCTGGCCGGTTTACAATGAGCATGAGGAAGCATTGGCTCAAATTCGCAGAAAGGAACGTATGGATATCAGGAGCAAGATGATGGATTTTGAGAACTTGAGCGACTCAGATGCAAATAAACTCTTAGATCAACTAATTGAGTTAGAGAAACAGAAACAGGAGCTCAATGTTGAATTCTTATCCAATATTCGTGAGGTTATTTCACCCAAAAAAACCTTTCTGTTAATTAAAGCGGAAGAAGATTTTAAGAAACGATTGTTGCGACAAATTCAGCAAAGGCGTCAGGGAGGGGGATGAATTATTAAGACATATTGGATTCTTGAGGAAACCTTTTGGTTTCCTTTTTTTATGCATAAAATCAAGATTGAAACCTTTTTATTCCTATAATCCCCTGTTTTTTAATAGAAAATTAATCTTCAATTAAACCTTTTCTTTAATTGGAAGTCTTAGCTATATAATCAATAAAAAAAGAAGCTATGCAAAGTTTAAAACTAGTAGTAATCACAATTTTATTAGTTGGTGCAACTTCAGCCGTAACTGCTCAGCGTACTGTTAAAGTTTATCCCAGACATGGTACCGTTGTTACCACATTATACCAACCCCGACTTGTGGTACACAAAGGCGTAAATTTTCATTTTTCCAATGGAGTATGGTACAAAGCAAGGGGGAGAAAATATGTTGTGTGTGCGGCTCCTGTTGGAATTAAGTTGAGAAAACTTCCGGTTGGAAATAAAGTAGTTGTATATAGTGGTAAGAAGTATTATACGCACAATGGCGTTTATTATAAGAAAAAAGGGCGCAACTATATCGTAGTGAATGTATAGTTAGGATAGTTTTGATTTGGTTACCACTAGAAGTGGTTAGGTTGTTGGTGAATAAATAGGGAAGTTCTTTAGCTTCCCTTTTTATTTGAAAGTAAGTCTGGCAATGCGGTTTCTTCCTGCTGCATAGGCCACAGAGTCATTCTGGAATCGCATGGTATAAAACCCTTCGTTTGAAAGGGTCTTCCAATTTATCCCCATATCGTTGGAATATGATATTCCCGTGAATCCTACAGCTACAATACCTTTCCCTTCAGAATCAGGAACAAACTGAATGCAACTCTTATAGCCGGGATCCTGATTATTAGCGAGAAGCTGCCAGCTTTTGCCCCCGTCATGACTGATTGCCTTATTAGCTATGTTTTTCTCAGGATCAGTATAATCCCCTCCGATGGCAATTCCCAGGGAGCTATCATAAAAATCCATCGAATATATTCCCTGAGTAGGTTTCTCACTGCGAATCGGGGTTTGAAATACCTCCCAGGATAAACCTTTATCACTGGTATAATATACACGTGCCCGGGTGGTTCCTATCCATGCTTTATTTCCCTGAACGACAATATTCGTATTACTTGCAGCAAAAGCCCCTTCCCCATCAGGCGCCTCTGGCAATTGGGTGCAAGAAAGCTTATTCCAGCTATAACCCCCATCTCTGGTAATAATAATAGAAAGACAACCGGCCATGCTATCTCCTATGGCTATACCCTCTTTATCATTCCAAAAAGCCATGGAATCATAAAAAACATCCTCTCCTTCTTCTGTATAAACCAGTTCCATACTTCCCTTATCTCCTGTTTTATATAATAGTGCAGGGTTTGCAACTGAGAGCATAAAAAAATCCGTAGAGGTATGTGCTATTGCACGAAATTCAGGAAGAAGAGAGTCATACTTTTGGATATTTGTCCTTACGGTCTTTGTTTGAAGGTCAATTGTACCAAAAACACCTTTGTTGGCGGCAAAACCTAAACTACCATTCATAAGTTCTATAGCTCGTATACTCAGCGAATCCTCATAAAGTACTTCAACCTTAACTTCTGTAAAATTGGGCTTTTTAACAGCATGACTGCAGGAATAAACTATAAATAAAATGATAATTAAGAAAAGATAGCGCATGCGTAAATGTAGGAATAAAACCCGGTTTTAGTCCGATAGAAAAAAGCAATACCTTTACCGTCTAATTTTTACAGATGCGGTTACATAGAAATTTGGTGTTTGCAGTAGTAGATGCCCTTAACCTAATATTTAATGAAGGAGAATATGCCGATAAGGTAGTAGAAAAAACTTTGAAGCATGACAAGCGCTGGGGATCAAGAGACAGAGGTTTTATTGCAGAAACCACCTATGATATAGTCCGCTGGAAACGACTTTATTCAGAAATTGCGGAAGTAAATGCTCCCTATTCCAGACCAAACCTATTCCGACTGTTTGCTGTATGGGCTGTGCTTAGGGGTATTCAATTACCGGATTGGAAACAAATCGAACACACCCCGGCCAGACGAATTAAAGGAAGGTTCGATGAACTTTCCAAAATAAGAAAATACAGAGAGTCAATTCCGGACTGGATAGATGATTTGGGGGCAGATTCCTTGGGTGAGGAGTTATGGACAAAGGAAATTGCCGCATTGAACAAGCAGGCACAGGTAATACTAAGGACCAATACGCTTAAAACAACTAAACCAAAATTAAGGACTATTCTAATCGATGAGGGCATTGAGACAGAACCGATTGAGGGTTATGCGGATGCCCTAGTGCTAAAAGAACGAACTAATGTGTTTAAAACCAAGGCTTTCGGTGATGGCCTTTTTGAAGTCCAGGATGCCTCGTCTCAAAAGGTTGGAACTTTTACACAGGCAGAACCGGGATTACGGGTAATAGATGCATGTGCCGGAGCAGGTGGTAAAACATTGCATTTGTCCGCTCTTATGCAAAATAAAGGCCAACTGATTGCACTTGATATCTATGGAAATAAATTAAAGGAACTAAAGCGAAGAGCCAAAAGGGCCGGGGCACATAATATTGAAACCAGGCTTATTAGTAGTAGTAAAGTCTACAAAAAATTATATTCCAGTGCAGATAGAGTGCTTATCGATGCACCTTGCACTGGTCTGGGGGTACTGAGACGCAATCCGGATGCAAAATGGAAATTACAGCCAGAATTTCTGACTAAGATTACAAAAGTTCAGCAGGAAATATTGAGGACTTACAGCAAAATGGTCAAAGAAAAAGGAAAACTTGTCTATGTTACCTGTTCTATTTTGCCTCAGGAGAATAAAGAGCAGGTGAAACAATTTTTAGATTCTGATGAGGGAAAAGATTTCTCACTGGAAAAAGAGGTGAACATTTATGCGTCCGAAAGCGGATTTGACGGATTTTATATGGCAAGAATGACAAGAAAGTAATGAACAATTCCGTTTGAAAACTGTTAACTATTCTCTTAAAAAAACCGGTTTTTATAATGTAAATTTGTGCTTTGGTAAACCTAATATGTAAAACGTTCCATGATTCATTTCTTTGGAGACCTCAGCACAAAAGTATTTGCAGTACAAACTAACCAATCCCTTTCCAAAAAAGACATTGAGAAACTTGGTTGGTTATTTGGAAATCAACCCTGTTTAAAAGTGGCGTCTATAGACGCCTTTTTTGTTGGACCCCGGGCAGCTATGATAACTCCCTGGAGTACAAATGCAACCGAGATTACTCAAAATATGGGTATTGCGGGAATTATCAGGATTGAAGAATTTAATGCAGTGGATGAAGACAATGCAGATTACGATCCGATGCTCTCACAAAAATATAAGGCATTAGATCAGGAGATTTATACTATTGAGGTGGAGCCACATCCAATCCTGGAAATTGCTGATATTTCCAAATACAATAAAGAAGAAGGGCTGGCGCTGAGCCAGGATGAAGTAGAATATCTCGAAGGCTTATCAAAAAAAATAGGCCGGCATCTTACAGATTCTGAGGTTTTTGGATTCAGTCAGGTAAATTCTGAACATTGCAGGCACAAGATTTTTAACGGTACGTTTGTCATTGATGGAAAAGAAATGCCTTCCTCACTTTTCAAATTAATAAAAAAAACAGCTAAGGAAAATCCCAATGAAATTGTATCGGCATATAAAGACAATGTAGCTTTTGTAAAGGGACCTAAAATAATTCAATTCGCTCCGGTATCCTCCGATAAGCCGGACTTCTACGAGGAAAGTGAGTTTGAATCTGTTATTTCCCTGAAAGCCGAGACCCATAACTTCCCCACTACGGTAGAGCCTTTTAACGGAGCAGCTACAGGTTCCGGAGGTGAGATCAGGGATCGGTTGGCAGGAGGTAAGGGCTCATTGCCCGTCGCTGGAACTGCCGTATACATGACTTCTTATTCACGCCTTGAAAAAAACAGGCCCTGGGAAAATGGAATGCAGGAAAGACCCTGGTTATACCAAACTCCAATGGATATCCTTATAAAAGCATCCAACGGAGCTTCTGATTTTGGCAACAAATTTGGCCAACCTTTAATATCAGGATCCTTATTGACCTTTGAACATGAAGAGCATTCCAGAAAGTTGGGATATGATAAGGTTATTATGCTTGCCGGGGGCATAGGCTATGGCAAAGCAGACCAAGCCCTGAAAGGAACTCCGAAAAAAGGAGATAAAATAGTGATACTTGGGGGTGACAATTACCGGATAGGTATGGGCGGCGCAGCCGTATCTAGTGCCGATACAGGAGAATTTAGTTCTGCTATAGAATTAAATGCCGTGCAACGGTCTAACCCGGAAATGCAAAAGCGCGCAGCCAATGCAATACGCGGTCTTGTAGAAAGTAAAGAGAATCCCATAGTTTCTATTCATGACCATGGTGCCGGTGGCCATTTAAACTGTTTATCCGAATTGGTGGAAGAGACAGGAGGAAAAATAGATCTGGACAAGCTCCCCATTGGTGACCCTACACTTTCTGCCAAGGAAATTATAGGTAATGAATCTCAGGAACGCATGGGCCTGGTAATGGGCACTGAAAATATGGCCTTGTTACATAGAATTGCAGACAGGGAACGTTCCCCCATTTATGATGTTGGAGATGTCACCGGTGATCATAGATTTACCTTTGAATCTGAAACTAAAGGCATTAAGCCAATGGACCTTGAACTTTCAGATATGTTCGGTAGCTCACCAAAAACCATCATGGACGATATTACGGTTGACAGGAAATATCAGGAAACTACTTATAAAATAGAATTTTTTCACAAGTATCTGGAACAAGTACTTCAGCTCGAAGCAGTTGGCTGCAAGGACTGGTTGACAAATAAGGTAGACCGATGTGTTGGCGGCAGGGTAGCCAAACAACAGTGTGCCGGACCTCTGCAATTGCCACTGAACAATTGTGGTGTAATGGCATTGGATTTTAAGGGAAGGGAAGGAATTGCAACTTCTATTGGTCATTCTCCTATAAGTGGTTTAATTGATCCGGTTGCCGGAAGCAGGAACAGTATTGCCGAAGCCCTGTCAAATATTGTCTGGGCACCTTTAAAAGATGGCTTAAAATCGGTTGCTCTCTCAGCTAACTGGATGTGGCCCTGCAGAAACCAAGGAGAAGATGCCAGGCTGTATGAAGCAGTAAAAGCTATATCGGACTTCGCCATTGAACTGGGGATCAATGTTCCCACGGGCAAGGATTCATTATCTATGAAACAAAAATACGGGGATGAAGAGGTTATTGCTCCGGGAACCGTAATTATTTCAGCAGCAGCAAATTGCTCGGATATCACTAAAGTAGTGGAGCCTGTATTTCAAACTGGTGCTGGCAGTATATATTATATTAACATCTCTCGGGATACATATGAACTGGGCGGATCTTCATTTGCCCAAATCCTCAATAGAATTGGTGACAAAGCCCCTACAATAAAGGATTCGTCTTATGTCATTAAAGTATTTAACACCCTCCAGGATTTGATAAAATCCGGTCAAATTATAGCCGGCCATGATGTATCCTCAGGTGGATTGATTACCACGCTCTTAGAAATGTGTTTTGCAGATGTAAACCTGGGGGCAACCTTAAATCTGAGTGAACTGGGGGAAAAAGACACGGTTAAATTGTTATTTGCCGAAAATTCAGGGCTTGTCTTTCAATCCAAAGATGATTCAATAGAAGTAAAATTGAAGCAGGCCGGAGTAGATTTCAGGAAAATAGGGGAAGTTATCGCACAAGCGGATTTAAAATTAAAAAATCAAGAAGTAGAACTAAGTTTGAATATTGGCAGTTTACGCGATGACTGGTATAAGACCTCTTATCTCTTAGACAGCAGGCAAACCTCGGAAGATCTTGCCAAATCCAGATATGAAAATTATAAGAAACAACCTCTGAATTTTAACTTCCCTCAAACTTTTCAAAATCAACATCCCCAAAGGAGTAAAGAAAACGCGCGACGTCCGAAGGCAGCAATTTTAAGAGAAAAAGGAAGCAATTCTGAACGTGAAATGGCCAATGCTATGTACCTTGCAGGATTTGATGTCAAGGACGTACACATGACCGACCTTATCGCGGGAAGGGAGACTCTGGAAGACATACAGTTCATAGGGGCCGTAGGCGGCTTCTCAAATTCCGATGTTCTGGGCAGTGCCAAGGGCTGGGCAGGCGCTTTTAAATATAATGAAAAGGCAAGGCAATCACTCCTAAACTTTTTTGAGAGGAAAGATACATTGTCAGTTGGCATATGCAACGGGTGTCAGCTCTTTATGGAATTAGAATTAGTAAATCCGGAGCATGATGTTCATGGTAAAATGGCCTTTAATAATTCACACAAGCACGAAAGCAGCTTCACTTCGGTTAAAATTGAATCTAACAATTCTGTCATGCTTTCTTCACTTTCAGGAACTACGCTGGGTGTATGGATATCCCATGGTGAAGGGAAGTTCAGTCTTCCATTGGATGAAAAAAAATACAATATTGTGGCTAAATATGGTTATGCTGACTATCCTTCAAACCCTAATGGAAGTGATTTTAATACTGCAATGATATGTGACAAAACAGGAAGGCATTTAGTGACTATGCCACACATTGAGCGTTCCATCTTTCCATGGAACTGGGCCTATTACCCGAAGGACAGAAAAGACGAAATATCACCGTGGCTGGAAGCTTTTACAAATGCCAGAAAATGGATAGATAAACAGAACGAAGTATCTTGATTATCCGAAAGGCAGAACATAGTGACTTATCAGCAATCGTAGAACTCTTAGCTAATGACGAATTAGGCAGGTTAAGGGAAAACTTCAGCACACCTTTACCGGGGGAGTATTTAAATGCATTTGATAAGATTAATTCCGACCATAACCAGGAATTGGTGGTAATGGTTAACAAATCTGATGTTGTAATAGGTACTTTACAGCTAAGTTTTATACAATATCTAACCTACCGGGGTGGTATCAGGGCACAGATAGAAGCGGTAAGGGTTCATGAAAATTACAGGAACAAAGGCATTGGACAGCAGCTTTTTCAATGGGCCATAGACCGCGCTAAGAAAAAAGGAGCGCATGTAGTGCAACTTACAACCGACAAAAAAAGAAAATCGGCATTGAAATTTTATGAAAAACTAGGCTTCATTGCATCGCATGAGGGCATGAAACTTCATTTTCACTAAATTAGAATCTTACCTTTAGGAATACTTTTTATTGTCAGATTATAAAATAATAAGGTCTTTTTTTAGCAATACTCCTTTATAATACCGCTACCTTTTCTTATTTTGCAATTACGATTCAGAAACTTAGTATGCAAAACATAACCCGCCTTTTTGATTTTCCATATTATCAATTAGAAAAATTTAACCTCGACAAATCCCTTAATACCAAATACGATGGAAAGTGGGTTGCGACATCTACTCAAGATTATGTTGACAAGGCAAATACTGTGAGCAGAGCGCTATTGCGGTTAGGTGTAAAAGCCAATGATAAGATTGCTCTGATTTCCATGACCAACCGGACTGAGTGGAATATAATGGATATTGGTGTTTTACAGTTGGGAGCTCAGAATGTACCTATTTATCCAACAATTTCAGAAGAGGATTACGCCTATGTACTCAACCATTCTGAATGTGTTTATTGCTTTGTTTCTTGCAGGGAAGTTTATGAAAAAGTTAAGTCAGTAAAAACCAGAGTTCCGTCATTGAAGGAAATATATTCCTTTGATGAAATAGAAGACTGCAGGAACTGGAGAGAAATATTAGAGCTCGGCAAAGACAAGTCTAACCAGAGTGACGTTGAAAAGCTAAAAGATTCTGTAAAACCCGGAGACCTGGCCACCCTTATTTATACCTCCGGCACAACAGGAAGGCCAAAAGGAGTTATGTTGTCTCATGACAACATTGTTAGCAATGCTTTGGAAAGTTCATACAGATTGCCCATTGCCGATGGGGCGGTAAAAGCACTTAGTTTCCTGCCGGTTTGTCACATTTATGAACGAATGCTTATGTATCTCTATCAGTACAGGGGCGTTTCTATCTATTTTGCTGAATCTTTGGAAACAATTAGTGATAACTTAAAAGAGGTTGAACCTCATGTGATGACTGCTGTTCCCAGACTTATAGAAAAGGTCTATGATAAAATAATTGCAAAAGGTGCAGACTTAAAAGGGATTAAAAAGTTCTTGTTTTTTTGGGCAGTAAACGTTGGGCTCAGATATGAACCCTATGGCCAAAACGGATGGTGGTATGAGCAACAACTCAAACTGGCCCGCAAATTAATTTTTAGTAAATGGAAAGCTGGTCTTGGAGGGAATCTTGACCTCATTGCATCAGGAAGTGCAGCTTTGCAGCCCAGATTGGCAAGGATCTTCAATGCAGCCGAAATGGGACTCATGGAAGGTTATGGACTCACCGAAACTTCTCCTGTTGTCTCCGTAAATGATATGCGGAATAATGGTTTTAAGATAGGTACCGTAGGCAAACCAATAGGAAGAACTGAAGTTAAAATTGAGGCAGATGGCGAGATTTGCATAAAAGGGCCACAGGTAATGATGGGCTATTACCGAGATACTGAGAAAAGTGCTGAAGTATTAAAGGATGGCTTTTTTCACACCGGTGACATTGGCGAATTAGATGCGGATGGTTTCCTCAGGATTACAGATCGCAAGAAAGAAATGTTCAAAACCTCAGGTGGGAAATATGTAGCACCTCAGGTATTGGAAAACAGATTTAAACAATCCAGATTTATCGAACAAATAATGGTTATAGGAGAAGGCGAAAAAATGCCTGCGGCACTTATTCAACCTAATTTTGAATTTTTGAAGGAATGGGGTCTAAGACATAATATTCAACTTGAATCCCATGCAGAAATCGTTGCTAATCCAAAAATTCTGGCCAGATTTCAGGAAGAAGTTGATCACGCCAATGAGAAATTTGCCAAATGGGAAAAAATAAAGCAATTCAGGCTCACTCCAAATGTTTGGAGTGTAGACGAAGGACACCTCACTCCTACTATGAAACTTCGCAGGAAGATTATTAAAGAAAAGTATATGGACCTCTACAATCAAATATACGGTCACTAATAGCAGATGCTCTCCTTGCAGAAATAAAAACTACTGATTTCACTTTAATTACATTATATAAAACGTCAGGTTAATCTTAAAAATTTATTATGCATGCATAATAAATTTTTATATCTTTGAAGAACAATTAAAGATCTTATGAAGGAGATAACCATAGATTATGCCTTACGTGCAACCTGGCAATCCGTTGCTAAAATGTATAATGAGGAAGCCAAAAATTTTGGCACCACTATGGCCGTTGGTTTTACGCTGCTTAGCATAGATCCTAAAACCGGGACGCCATCCACTTCCCTTGGCCCTAAAATGGGGATGGAGGCCACCAGCCTTTCACGAATACTAAAAAGTATGGAAGAAAAGGGGCTAATTACAAGAAAACCCAACCCGGATGATGGACGCGGTGTGCTAATATATCTTACCCCTTTTGGCCTTGAAAAACGTAAAGATTCGAAAGACGTTGTATTACGGTTTAATGAAGTAGTACGGCAAAATGTGAGCGAGGAGGAACTGGGCAACTTTTTTAAGGTTATGGAAACCATAAACGTCCTTATTTCTGAGAAAAAAATATATGGTAGGAAAACAAAATTAAATAATCATCATCAATGAATAAGCATATTAAAAAAGTAGCTGTTATAGGTTCCGGTATAATGGGTAGCGGAATTGCCTGTCACTTTGCAAATATTGGAGTTGAAGTCCTGTTACTGGATATTGTACCGGGGGAACTAAATGAAAAAGAAAAATCAAAAGGGCTCACACTTAAGGACAAGGCTGTAAGAAATAGAATTGTCAATGATTCTTTGGGAATAGCTTTAAAATCAAAACCATCACCTATTTATCATTCAAAATTCGCGAGCAGAATTACTACGGGAAATCTTGAAGATGATATAGCAAAAGTAGGGCAGGTTGATTGGATTATTGAGGTTGTTGTAGAGCGTCTTGACATAAAGAAAAACGTTTTTGAAAAGCTCGAAAAACATCGAAGTCCGGGAACACTAATAACTTCCAATACCTCCGGTATTCCCATTAAATTTATGAGTGAAGGGAGAAGTGATGATTTTCAGGAACATTTCTGCGGCACGCATTTCTTTAACCCTGCGCGCTATCTTAAACTTTTTGAAATTATTCCCGGGCCAAAAACGAAACAATCCGTGCTGGATTTTTTAAATAACTATGGTGAAAAATTTCTTGGTAAAACATCGGTAGTGGCAAAGGATACCCCTGCATTCATAGGAAATAGAATTGGGATTTTTAGTATTCAAAGCTTGTTTCACATGGTTAAGGACCTGGGACTAACTGTGGAAGAGGTAGATAAACTAACAGGGCCTGTAATTGGCAGACCAAAATCTGCAACATTCAGAACCGTAGATGTGGTAGGACTGGACACCCTGGTACATGTGGCAAACGGAATCTATGAAAATTGCAGGGATGATGAACAACATGAATTATTTAAATTGCCGGAATTTATCCAAACCATGTCCGAAAACAAATGGCTCGGAAGTAAAACAGGGCAGGGCTTCTATAAAAAAGTAAAGGCCAGTGACGGGAAAAGTGAAATTCTTAGCCTGGATCTGGATACGATGGATTACAGGGCAAAAAAGAGAGCGAATTTTGCCACCCTGGAAAATACCAAGCCCATAGATAAAGTAATTGATCGCTTTAAAGTACTGGTTGATGGCAAGGACAAAGCAGGTATATTTTACCGTAAAAGCTTTGCAGCTCTTTTTGCATACGTTTCGCACCGCATCCCGGAGATTACAGATGAATTATATAAAATTGATGACGCCATGAAAGCCGGGTTCGGTTGGGAACATGGTCCATTTCAAATATGGGATGCCATTGGTTTTGAAAAAGGCCTGAAAATCATGGAAGATGAGGGCCTTAATCCTGCAGCCTGGGTTAAGGAGCTTAAGGACTCGGGATCGTCTTCATTCTATACTGTTAAGGATGGGGCTACCTGTTTTTACGATATTCCACAGAAGACCATGGTTAAGGTGCCCGGCCAGGATGCCTTCATCATTTTAGATAACATACGAAAGTCTAACGAAGTTTTTAAAAATAGTGGGGTAGTAATTGAAGATCTTGGAGATGGAATACTAAATGTAGAATTCCAATCTAAAATGAATACAATTGGCGGGGACGTTTTAGCGGGTTTAAATAAAGCAGTAGACCTCGCCGAGAAGGATTTTCAAGGGCTGGTCATAGGTAATCAGGCGGCTAATTTTTCAGTTGGAGCCAATATAGGAATGATTTTCATGATGGCGGTGGAACAGGAGTACGATGAATTGAACATGGCCATCAAATACTTTCAGGATACCATGATGCGCATGCGTTATTCTTCCATCCCTACGGTCTCTGCGCCTCATGGCATGTGCCTTGGGGGAGGATGCGAATTATCGCTTCATGCCGACAAAGTTGTTGCCGCTGCAGAAACGTATATCGGATTGGTTGAATTTGGTGTTGGGGTCATCCCGGGTGGTGGCGGTTCTAAGGAAATGGCCTTAAGGGCATCTGACACTTTCAGAAAGAATGATGTAGAATTAAATGTGCTGCAGGAATATTTCCTGACAATCGGAATGGCCAAAGTTTCTACTTCGGCATATGAAGCATATGATCTGGGAATTCTTCAAAAAGGAAAAGACATTATTGTTGTAAACAAAGACCGTCAGATAGCAACAGCCAAATCACACGCAAAACTTTTAGCCGAAGCAGGATATACCCAACCTGTCAAAAGAAATGATGTAAAGGTTTTGGGGAAACAGGCCCTGGGTATGTTCCTTGTAGGTACAGATTCTATGGAAGCCGGCCATTATATAAGTGAACATGATAAAAAAATTGCGGATAAACTTGCATATGTAATGGCAGGGGGAGATTTATCTGAAGCAAGTCTTGTAACTGAACAATACTTATTGGATCTGGAACGGGAGGCTTTTTTATCGCTTTGCACAGAGAGAAAAACTCTGGAACGAATTCAGCACATGTTAAAAACAGGTAAACCACTTAGAAATTAAAAAAAATGAAAACAGCATATATAGTTAAGGCTTATAGAACAGCAGTTGGCAAAGCTCCAAGAGGGTTATTTCGGTTTAAAAGGCCTGATGAATTGGCGGCAGAGACCATCTCTTATATGATGAATGAGTTGCCGCAACTGGACAAAAAAAGAATTGATGATGTCATTGTGGGCAATGCCATGCCCGAAGCAGAACAAGGGCTGAATATGGCCCGGCTCATATCCCTGATGGGTTTGGAGATAGACGATGTACCCGGTGTTACTGTAAACAGATATTGTGCCTCCGGACTGGAAACTATCGGTATTGCCACAGCCAAGATTCAATCTGGCATGGCGGATTGTATCATAGCGGGAGGAGCGGAGAGCATGAGTTATATTCCTATGGGGGGATACAAACCAACTCCCGATTACGAAATCGCCAAAGAAGGACATGAAGACTATTACTGGGGTATGGGGTTAACCGCAGAGGCGGTTGCACAACAATTTAAGGTTTCAAGAGCTGATCAGGATGATTTTGCATACAACTCTCATATGAAAGCATTGAAAGCACAAAACGAAAATAGGTTTCAGGAACAAATTGTGCCTATTGAAGTAGAACACACCTTTGTTAATGCGGCTGGAAAAAAAGAAACAAATACCTATACCGTAAATAAAGATGAAGGCCCCAGGGAAGATACTTCCAAAGAAGTTCTTGCAAAATTAAAACCTGTTTTTGCAGCAGGTGGCAGTGTTACGGCAGGCAATTCATCTCAAATGAGTGATGGTGCAGCTTTTGTCATGGTGATGAGTGAAGAAATGGTGAAGGAATTAAAATTAGAACCCATTGCCCGTCTGGTAAACTATGCCGCTGCAGGAGTAGAACCGCGTATCATGGGAATAGGCCCAGTAAAAGCAATTCCCAAGGCACTAAAGCAAGCCGGTTTAAAACAAGATGCTATTTCACTGATAGAGCTTAATGAAGCTTTTGCTTCTCAATCCCTGGCGGTAATAAGGGAATTAAATCTTAATCAGGATCTTGTTAATGTTAATGGAGGAGCTATTGCCCTTGGTCATCCTTTAGGTTGTACCGGAGCTAAACTTTCTGTGCAATTATTTGATGAAATGCGCAAACGCCAAATGAAAGGAAAATACGGCATGGTAACCATGTGTGTGGGAACAGGACAGGGTGCAGCTGGCATCTTTGAGTTTTTAAATTAATATCTTAAAAAGAAAATAAAATGAGTACCGAAACAATGAACAAGGATATCTTACGTGGCGGTCAGTTTTTAGTAAAAAAAACAAATTGCGAAGATATTTTTACGCTGGAAGATCTGACCGAAGAGCAAAAAATGATGCGCGAGAGCACCAAGGAATTTGTAGACCGTGAGCTTTGGGGGCATTGGGAAAGATTTGAAAAAAAGGATTATGCCTATACTGAAGAATGTATGCGCAAAGCAGGTGAATTAGGCCTGTTAAGTGTTGCTGTTCCTGAAGCCTATGGAGGTTTGGGGATGGGATTCGTATCTACCATGCTCGTATGTGATTATATTTCCGGGGCTACTGGTTCATTTAGCACGGCTTTTGGAGCACACACCGGCATAGGTACTATGCCAATAACCCTTTATGGTACTGAAGCGCAAAAAAAGAAATATGTGCCCAAACTGGCTTCTGGTGAATGGTTTGGAGCTTACTGTCTTACTGAGCCGGGTGCAGGATCTGATGCAAATTCCGGTAAAACAAAGGCAGTTTTGTCCAAAGATGGGAAGCATTATCTTATTAGTGGGCAAAAAATGTGGATTTCCAATGCCGGCTTCTGCAAGTTATTCATTGTTTTTGCCAGAATTGAAGATGATAAGAACATTACAGGTTTTATTGTTGAAAATGATCCTTCAAACGGAATAGCTTTGGGGGATGAAGAAAATAAGTTAGGAATTCACTCCTCCTCTACCCGACAGGTGTTTTTTAGTAATACAAAAGTACCTGTTGAAAATATGCTTTCGGAACGAGGAAATGGATTTAAGATTGCAATGAATGCTCTTAATATTGGAAGAATAAAGTTAGCTGCAGCATGCCTTGAAGCGCAAAGGAGAGTGCTTGGAGAGGCTGTTAAGTATGCCAATGAAAGGATTCAATTTAAAACTCCTATTATAAATTTCGGAGCGGTTAAAGCAAAGGTTGCTCAAATGGCAACGAATGCTTATGCGGGAGAGTCTGCCAGTTACAGGGCGGCCAAGAATATTGAAGATCGGATAGCAATACGCGTCGCTGAGGGTAATTCACACCAGGAGGCGGAACTTAAAGGTGTAGAAGAATATGCTATAGAATGCTCAATACTCAAGGTAGCAGTTTCTGAAGATGTTCAACAAACTACAGACGAAGGTATCCAGATTTTTGGTGGAATGGGCTTTAGCGCAGATACACCAATGGAATCGGCGTGGAGAGATGCACGTATATCCCGTATTTATGAGGGAACCAACGAAATAAACAGGATGTTGGCAGTTGGTATGCTGGTAAAAAAAGCGATGAAAGGTCATGTAGATTTATTGGGACCCGCAACAAAGGTGGCTGAAGAACTTATGGGAATACCGTCTTTTGACACACCCGATTATTCCGAACTCTTTTCTGAAGAAAATGATATAATTGCACGACTTAAAAAGGTGTTTCTGATGGTCGCCGGAAGCGCTGTACAGAAATTTGGCACTGATCTGGAAAAGCACCAACAGGTATTATTAGCTGCAGCAGACATATTAATAGAGATTTACATGGCCGAATCTACCATTCTCAGAACGGAGAAGAATGCTAAAAGATTCGGAGAAGAAAATCAATCCACACAAATTGCAATGTCCAGGCTTTATTTATACAATGCAGTGGATACTATTATTCAAAAAGGCAAGGAAGCTATAGTTTCATTTTCTGAAGGGGATGAGCAACGCATGATGCTTATGGGATTAAAACGATTTACTAAATATACTAATCAGCCTAATGTTGCGGAACTCAGAGAACAAATTGCGGACAAGGTTGCTTCAGATAACAGTTATAGTTTTGACTAATTGAATTCAATTTATTTTGGATAAGAAAAACCGCTCGATTGAGCGGTTTTTTTAAATTGAACGATCCTGTATAAATTTTTATACATTTAATTCTGAGTGCTTAGGGTACCATAGGTAGCAGAATAGTTTAACATTTGCTCCTCAAAACTCTCAGGCTGGACTATATTAACTTCAATAATTTCACCTTCATCATTAGTAGCTGGGATCAGTACAGGGTTTACAAAGCCACTATAGGGTGCAGACTCAAATTGTGCATTTCTATCCAGCACCTCAGCGTGAAGGGCCTGATCAACTTTAACCCCATAACCTTCTACCAATTCCTGGGCAGCTTTGAAGTCGCCTTCAGACTTTATCCTTTGCGTTTCACGTAATAATTCTCCAAATAATTCACGTAATGCCTCGTAATCATTGATATTGTAATATGTCTTACCATCCCTGGTTAATTTTTCTATAACATTGTCGGGCTTACCTTTTTCAAATACCCAGGCCGATACCCACTGTCTGTTTACCATATGATCTTCTTCCACATCATCACCCAATTCCAGTCGAATCAATTGTACAATGAGACCATTTCTTATATACCCGTCATATGAGGCTTTAGCAGTTTCTTCCCAATTTTCTACCAGACCCAATTCTTCCAGCTTGGGATCCATTGCAAAATACAGTCCTACCAGGTCTGCTCTACCCTCTTCTATAGTTGATCTGTAATTTTTCAGGGTTTCCTTTGGTTGTCCTACTCCAGGATTTATTTGTCCAGAAGCATGACCTATTACCTCATGTAATGCAGTATGCAATTTATCAGCCAGCTTGCCGTATTTTTCTTCCAGCCTGATCTCCTCTTCATCATTGGCAAATTCTTTCAATCTTCCACTCCCTCCGGCATTACTGTATGCATCGACAATATTTCCCAGTGACACAGACTTACTCCCATGCTGCTGTCGTATCCAATTATTATTAGGGAGGTTTACGCCAATTGGCGTGCTTGGGGAAGCATCACCGGCCTCTCCGGCAACATTTACGGTCTTATAAGAAACCCCTACCACATTATCCTTTTTATGTTCTTCCATTAAGGTAGAACTATCTTCAAACCATTGCGCATTTTCAGAGAGCACAGCCATTTTTCTTGACATATCAAAATCATTTATTTGAATGATGCTCTCATACGATCCTCTATAACCCTTCGGATCATTATACACTTCTATAAAGCCATTTATCCAGTCTATATTACCTTGCGTTGAAGTCGCCCATTCTATGGCGTAGGAATCCCATACGTCCAGACTTCCTGTTTGGTAATATTCAATAAGCAACTCCAAAGTCCTGGCTTGTTTTTCATTTTCAGCAACAGTCCTTGCTTTTTCCAGCCATTTAATTATTTCGTCTATCGCTGCACCATATAAACCCCCGGATTTCCAAACCTTTTCAACTAATTTGCCGTTCTCCCTTACCAGTGTAGAATTCAAACCAGTTTCTATCGGGCGGCCTTCCGGGCCTTTATATGCCGTTTTATAAAATGCATCCACATCGGCATCGGTAATATCCCGGGCATAAAAATTAACTGCTGAGGAGGCCACATTGTCCACTCCTTTCTTCTTATTTACTTTTTTGCTATCTATTTCATTGAAAATTACCTCAAAAGGTTCTCCTTTCAATTCCGTATTTGTTTCAGCTAGTAAATAATTTAAATATTCTTTAGAAAAACCAGGCTTTATCTTATCGTTCGAATAATGATGATGAATGCCGTTGGAGAACCAGACCCGTTTTAAATAAACTTCAAATTCATTCCAGTCATAAGTAGATTTATCCCCCGAAAAGGAGTTATATATATTTTCCAATGCCTCCCTGATTTGCAGATTATGACGGTAATTCTGATCCCATATAATGTCTCTTCCCGCCAAACCGGCTTGTGTCAAATAATAAACTAATTTCTTTTCTTTTAAGGTGAGTTCTTCAAATCCCGGAACCTGATATCGCAGAACCCTCAGGTCTGCAAATTGATCTACTACGTATTCAAATTCCTTATCAGCAACAATAACTGTCTCCTCCGGCATTACTTTTTCCTTACAAGACCATAATGCCAATATTAACAGAAAACTACTTACAACATGTTTCAATTTCATGATTTTATAAGTTTATATTTAATCCTGCAAATTTAGCGAAACATTACCGATTTGTTATACTTGTCAAACACAAGTTTGAATATCTGCGGTCCTTTTTCCTTGCCAGTGAAATAAAAAAGTAAAGCTTGTTTGGCATAAGCTAACTTTCTAATTTTAGAGCATGGAGAAACAACTTTTAAAAGCCGCGTATTCCCCCGAAGACTTTAGAGAAAAGGGGCATCAATTAGTGGATATTCTGGCCGATCATCTGAATAATACGATTAATAGTACTTCATCAAAAGTTATCAATTGGGAAGAACCTGATGAAGAATACAAATTCTGGAACAATTTTCTTTTACATGGAAAACCATCCGATCTGAACAATGAAATCATAAAGAGAAGCATTCACCTTCATCACCCCCATTATATGGGCCATCAGATAAGTCCGGTTGCGCCACTGACCGGTCTCACAAGCATGCTGAATGCAATTCTTAACAACGGGATGGGCGTTTATGAAATGGGAATGGCTCCAACAGCAATGGAGCGCGTTGTTGTGGAACAATTATGCAAGGAAATAGGGTATAGCAAAAAATCCAATGGATTCTTAACTTCAGGAGGAACATTAGCAAATCTTACTGCTCTTCTTAGCGCACGCAAGAAAATTGCCCGGAAAGATATTTGGGCAAATGGCACTTCCAATAAGTTGGCGATAATGGTCTCGGAAGAAGCACATTATTGCATAGACAGAGCTGCAAGAATCATGGGGTTTGGAAAAAAAGGAATTGTAAAAATAGCTGTAGATAAAAATTTTGCATTAAAAACAGCGCTATTAGAAGAAAGCTATAACAAAACTATTAATGAAGGATTTGAAGTAATTGCCCTTATAGGCAGTGCACCTTCAACTGCCACTGGTATTTATGATGATCTGGATACCATGGGTGATTTTGCTCTGAAAAAAGGCATATGGTTTCATATTGACGCTGCGCACGGTGGCGGGGCCATCTTTTCATCAAAATACAAGTCATTACTAAAAGGTATGCAAAAGGCAGATTCCATGGTAATTGACGGACATAAAATGATGATGATGCCTTCAATTACAACTGCGCTATTGTTTAAAGATGGTATTGACTCACACAATACTTTCAGGCAAAAAGCAGATTATTTACTCCAGGAGTCAAAAGAAGAAGATTGGTATAATCTTGCAAAGCGAACTTTTGAATGCACAAAATACATGATGAGCCTTCACTGGTATACCTTACTAAAAATTTATGGCAAAGATGTATTTGATGCGTTTGTTACAACCCTTTATGATCAGGGTCAAAAGTTTGGTAAAATCATAGCAAATGACCCATGTTTTGAATTAGCCGTAAAACCAATGTCGAATATATTGTGTTTCAGATTTGTTGAAAAAGACTCCGACCTGGCAACCCTGAATAAAATCAATTCAGAAATTCGACAAAAATTACTGGAAGAAGGGGCGTTTTACATTGTACAAACGAAAATTAAAGGAATTATTTACCTGAGGGCTACCATCATGAATCCGTTTACCAATGAAGAACATTTTTCAGATCTACTAAAAAAAATAAAGTCCGTAGCAACGATTATCATTACTAAATGAATTGGAAGAAGTAAAACAGCCTGCCAAGCAAATACCACTTAGATATTAACCCATGGATTCCAGAACTTTCTGTTCACCCGCCTTATTGGCAAAATTGATAGCGCATTCTATCAAAGCCAAATGTGAGTAAGCCTGAGGAAAATTACCAAGCAATCGTTTTGTTTTAAAATCAATATCTTCACTAAAAAGCCCAAGATGGTTACTGTAGCCCAATATTTTATCAAAAAGCTTCTGTGCGCGTTCCTCCTCTCCTATTTTAAAAAGGCTGTTAATGAACCAGAATGTACAAATGGTAAATGATGATGAAGGCAAACCAAAATCGTCTTCATTCTTATATCTGTACATCAATCCGTCGTTGCTCAATTCCTTCTCTATGGCTAATACCGTGCTTACGAATTTAGGATCTTTGGCGTGAATAAACCCATAAGATTCCATCAATAGGACTGAGGCATCCAGGTGTTCCGATCCATAAGACTGGGTAAATGCATTTACCTTACTATTCCATGAATTCGAATAGATATCCTGCTTGATTTCCTGTTCCAATGCTACCCATTTTTCTAATTTCCGTGTTTTTTTAAGTATTCTGGCAACCTTTATAGCCCGGTCAATTGCCACCCAACAAAGCACTTTTGAAAAAGTGAAATGCCTTTCTTCAGTTCTTAATTCCCAAATTCCCTTATCGGCCTCTTTCCAGTGTCTGGCCACGATCCAGACAATACCTTTGGTTATCCCCCATAATTCTTCCCCGTTCTCAATATTGGTCTTGAATTTTACCAACTGGGCGTGAATTACATCCATTAGAATACCGTATATGTCATTTTGCTTTTGTTCATAAGCAGCATTCCCTATGCGAACCGGCTTAGAACCCTTATATCCGCTTAGGTGATCCAGGGTCTCTTCTGTCAGGTTTTTTTCCTTATTTATGCCGTACATTATCTGTAGCTTCTCGTCCTTATCCGGAATAAGATCTATAATAAACTGAAGGTATCTTTTGGCAACATTTTTATGCCCTAATTGAGCCATAACTTTAATTACCATAGAAGCATCCCGTATCCAGCAAAAACGGTAATCCCAATTTCTAACCTCCCCTATAGTTTCCGGCAATGAAGTAGTGGCAGCGGCAAGGATTGCTCCCGATTTATCATAGCTCAGAAGTTTGAGTGTTATGGCACTTCTGGTAATTTCTTTATTATACTGATTATATTTTGGCGTTCTGTTAGTCCAGTTCAACCAATAGACTTTAGTGTTTTCCAGGTCCAAATAAATCTTCCTTGAATCTGGTTGTAAAATCTTCTCATTATATGTCAGTAAAAAGTACCCGTTTTTTAATACCTCTATTTCCCTTCCTTCCATAACGGCATTTTTATTGAAAGAAGTGTATAAAAAGACCGTATCGAATTTTTTATTATCTGTAAGGCTAACAATAAAATTCTTCTTTACATAGGAACGTGTTTCCCCTATGGCATATTCGAGCTTGGGGTCATAATGCACTTTAAATTTTGGTTTTCCTTTTATATGTCTTATATGGCGTGCCAATTCCGGAGGTGCGTGATACTTTCCGTTTTCCGTGTAATATCTTGGCATGAAATCATGAAGTTCAAAAGCATTGGTGCCATCGGAATATTTTGTGATCAGGATAGCTGTATTTTTTTTATACTGCTGGCTTATTTTGTACTCTTCAGATACTTGTATTTCAAAACTACCCCCAATTTTCTCATCCAGTATCTTTGCAAAAACCGAAGACGAATCAAATTCGGGCAAACAGCACCACTCCACGGATCCTGTTTTAGAAATTAATGCTGCACTCCTGCAATTGCCGATAATACCATAATCTAAATTATCCATATTTGAATTATTCGCTAAAAGTTTCTTTTTAATTGTTATTGCCCTGCAATTTGCCGAAATTTAGAAAAATAAAAATCAATACCCCTAAATTTTATCCAATTCATGAGCAAAACTATCATAATCTCAAATAGACTGCCTGTTCAATTACAAATTGGCAATGGAAGCATTACTGCAATACCAAGTGTGGGAGGTCTTGCCACCGGTATGAAGTCGGTTCATTCTGGTGGCGATAGCCTGTGGATTGGTTGGAGCGGCCTTACAGACGAAGAGATTCCTGAAGAACTCACCCCTAAAATAGATAAAGCACTCGCAAAACATGGATCCTCCAAATTAAATCTAAATGAAGACGAGGTAAACGGTTATTATTTTGGGTTCAGCAATCGAACAATCTGGCCGTTATTTCACTATTTTTTGGAATATGCGGAATTTGAATTGGATAACTGGTTGACTTACAAGGCTGTTAACCAAAAATTTGCCGATGCAATAATTGAAAAGGCAGGTGAAAATGATACGATTTGGATACATGATTATCAATTAATGCTGGTGCCAAAAATGGTTAGGGAAAAACGCCCAGCTTTAACTATTGGATTCTTTCTGCATATTCCTTTCCCCTCCTATGAAATTTTCAGAACCTTACCCTGGCGTGAAGAAATTCTGGAAGGATTATTAGGTTCGGATTTAATAGGTTTTCATACGTACGATTATGAACGTCATTTTTTAAGTTCTGTCAGAAGGCTGCTTGGTTACGAAGTTAGTTTTGATGATATTTATGTAGATGACAGAATAGTAAAGGCAGATTCCTTTCCGATGGGCATTGATTACAAAAAATTTAGCGAGGCTGCTAAAATTCATCAACAGCAAAGTGAAGCGCAACAGTCCGATTTACAGCGCAGACTCGATCTCCATAAAAAATCAAGTCCGGATGCCAAATTAATAGTATCTATTGATCGTCTGGATTATAGTAAAGGTATTGCCAAAAGATTGCATGCATTTAAATACTTCCTGGATAAATATCCGCAATACAAAGAAAAGATCCGACTTATTATACTGGCAGTACCATCAAGATCTAATGTGCCCCAATATCAACTATTAAAAAGGGAGATTGACGAACTTGTAGGGCGAATTAATGGAGAATTAGCAACGGTTAGCTGGACCCCTATCTGGTATTTTTACAGGTCCCTGCCGTTTGAAAACTTAATTGATTTATATACATCCAGTGATATTGCCTGGTTAACGCCTATTAGAGATGGAATGAACCTCGTTGCCAAAGAATACATTGCCACCAGAACAGATAAAAGCGGGGTTCTTATTTTGAGTGAAATGGCCGGTTCTGCTAATGAAATGAACGAAGCTTTACTTATTAATCCAAATAATTTTGAACAGATTGCAGACACGCTTTACAAGGCAATAAATATGCCCGAATTAGAACAGCAAAGAAGAAATACAATTCTGCAAAGGCGTCTTGAACGCTATAATATTGAGAAATGGGCCAATGACTTTATGAATTCCCTCAGAGCGCAAAAAAACCGGGAAACCACTAATATTTCTAAACGCCTGACCGAAAACCTCCTGACTACAATTCTTAAAAATTACAAAAAGGCCAAAAAACGAGTGTTCTTTATTGATTATGATGGCACATTAACAGGCTTTAAAATTGATCCGCAAAAAGCAAGCCCGGATGAATCGCTATTTAAACTATTGGACCAATTGAACGAAAAGGAAGGGAACGATATTTATTTGATTAGCGGACGGGACAAAGAAACGTTTGGCCGCTGGTTTTTGCCGAAGAAATACAATATGATTGTAGAACATGGTGTATGGATATCAGAACAAGGTGAAGATTTTAGAATGCTGGAAAATGTTAAAAAGGACTGGATGGAAAAAATATACCCCGTATTGGAATCATTTGTAGACAGGACCCCCGGGTCATTTATAGAAGAAAAGAATTATTCTCTGGCCTGGCATTACAGAAATACAGATCCCGACTTTGGAGCCAACAGAGCTGCAGAATTGAATACCGTACTTACCAGTCTGATTGGCAATGATGATATTAGCATACTAAATGGAAATAAGGTGATGGAAATTAAAAGTAGTAATGTCAATAAAGGCAGGGCGACTATGAAAGTATTGCCCCAGAAGGATTATGATTTCATATTTGCTATCGGAGATGACTGGACCGATGAGTTTATGTTTCAGGAGCTTCCTGAAGAGGCAGTAACCGTTAAAGTTGGGATTCAAAAAACGAAGGCCAAATATTATATTGAAAGTGTTTCAGGAGTACGAGGGATCCTTGAAAAATTTATTTAATAATTCGTTTACTTTTTAGGTGTTAATTACAAGGCTTGTTGGTAAGATAAATCCCCGATAAATTGATTACCCCATAAATCTGGTTATTAACCGCATCCCTATTCTTTGATTAGTTGCGGGGCAGTTTGGAATTATATCATTTATGAATAAACTCTGGATTTGAGCATATTGAGATAACAAATTTGTAAAAGTTCCTGATCCTAGTTGTATTTTAGCTGAATCAATTTGAAAATAATCCCTTGTAAATTTTATTGTCCATGAAAAATTATTTTGCCTTATTGCTTTTAATGGTATTATCCACTATATCCTATTCCCAGGTCGATTCCCGATTATATGACATTATTAATAATGTTTCTTCTGAACGCTTAAAAAATGATGTTACCACCCTGACAAACTTTGGAACACGTCATACCCTCAGCGATACAGTCTCAACTACGAGAGGCATAGGGGCCGCAAGACGCTGGATAAAAAGTGAATTTGAAAAAATCTCTGGCACCTGTAATGAATGTCTGGAAGTGTTTTACCAAAAAGATTTAGTTAAAAAAGGCGAAAACCAACGCATTGTAAAGGACGTTTGGGTTGTAAATGTTGTGGCTATCCAACGCGGCACCAAATACCCCAATAAGTTTATCATAATGAGTGGGGATATTGATTCCAGGGTTAGTGACCCTGTCAACTTTACGTCAGACTCCCCCGGAGCCAACGACAATGCCAGTGGTATGGCAGGAACAATAGAAGCCGCCAGGGTTCTGAGCAAATACAAATTTGAAAGTAGCATCATTTATGTAGGGCTATCAGGTGAAGAACAAGGTCTTTTTGGAGGCAAGGGCCTTGCGGCATATGCCAAACAAAAAGGATGGGAAATTTTGGGTATTATGAACAATGATATGATTGGCAACATCAGCGGCGTAGATGGGGTAATAAGCAATCGCGATTTTAGGATTTTTTCTGAACCTGTACCTCCTACGGAAACGGAACAACAACGCAAAGCAAGAAGATTTTATGGTGGTGAAGTAGATGGTATTTCACGGCAGCTGGCCAGATATGTTTATAAAACTACAAAAACCTATATGCCCGAAATGAATCCTATACTAATTTATAGACTGGATCGTTTTGGTAGAGGAGGACATCACAGACCATTTAACGATGCCGGATATGCCGGGATCAGGATAATGGAGGCACATGAGAATTATACCCAGCAACACCAGGATATCAGAATGGAAAATGGAATAGCATACGGAGATGTATTGGAACATGTTAATTTTGAGTATGCAAAAAAACTTACAGCGGTGAATGCCATAAATTTGGCGTCTATAGCCTCTGCGCCACCAGCACCTGAAGAAGTTCAAATAGGCGGTATTGTAGAAGCTTCCGTTAAATTAAAATGGAGTAAATCTGAGGGAGCTGCTGGTTACAAAATTTACTGGCGCGATACTACATCTCCTACATGGGACCACAGTCGTTTTGTTGGCGATATTAACGCGTTCACATTAGACGGAATTGTTATAGATAATTTCTTTTTTGGTATCGCGGCCGTTGGCGCAAATGGACATGAAAGCATCATTACATTTCCAAATAAAATTTTCAGAGAATAACACCATACCATGAAAAGAAGAAATTCTCCCCAGGTCTTTATCTTCGTCTTTTTCCTAACATTTTTTTTGATTTCCTGTAACTCCGGAATAGAAAATGACAAAAAAGGCATAAACAGCCTTTATTTGCCTGACATTAATAGTCTCTATGAAAATTATGCGCAATTAGATAGTACCGGCGCATACAATTCTTTTGCGAATACCCTGGTAAATGCCAACAGAGATTTGAATTCTTCGGAATTATATGTAGAAGCAGCCTCCATATATGCCCAGGCCGGCCAATCAGATTCTGTAGCCATCTTATTACACAGAGCTATAGATAATGGAATGGCCAACCCAAAAATTATCTCCAAGCTTCATGGTTTGAGAGATTATCCGGATTCACCATCTTGGCTGGCACTGCAAAAGAGATTAGACTCTATAAATTCAGAGCTACAGAACGTATCACATTACAGTATGGAAATTGGTTCCATGAACCAATTCTGGGACTATTTTGAAAGAGCTGCCAACGACACCTCTAATGCCAAAGATATTTTTAAAGAATTTATTTTTAAAGGCCCGAATGAGCTGCGCGATTTTTATGTAGTACGCTATATTAACCTGAATGCAATGTATGGTCAAATGATCAATGCTTCACCAGAATACTTTCACTACCTTAAAAAACAGTTTAATCCTGACAGTCTTGAAGCATTAAAATCGAAAACCACGGATTGGATGCGCAATTTTAAAAGCATATATCCTAAAGCAGTTTTTCCAAAAGTATACATTGTTCCGGGTATTTTAAATTCCGGGGGGACTGCCACTGAAATGGGGTTGTTCATTGGCGGAGATATGTATGGCAGGTCCGAAGCAATGCCTACTGAAGGATTGACCAATTGGCAAAAAGATGCAATCATGAAGGTTTCAGACCTCCCGGCACTTACCTTACATGAATTAATGCATTTTCAACAAAATTATCAGGATACCGAAAATAAGGAAACCGTACTTGCCCAGGTTATTAGTGAAGGTGTTTGTGATTTTCTGGTGGAACTGTGCTCCGGGGAAGAACTTAAAAATTCTAATCTTACATATCTTAGTGATCAGGAAAAGGAACTCAAAATATTGGAGGACCTTAAAAACGATCTATTTTCTGAAGACAACTCCAAATGGCTATATAACGGAGGCTCAATAACCGACAGGCCGCATGACCTGGGATATACTGTGGGTTATATGATTTGCAAATCGTATTACCGCAATGCTCCTGACAAGGAAAATGCAGTATTTGAACTCTTAAATACAAATGACTTTTTAACTATACTCAGGGGTAGTGATTATTCTTTTCTCCTGGAAAAAGACCTTTGACGAATTAGTTCATCCCTTTTAATAACAAAATCCCATAATGTACAATTCTACATTAAAATAGTTAACTATATTTAAGCATTGCTAAAAAAGCAGATTCAATAACCCAGGCGGTATAACTCTATATTTATAATGGGTAATGATAATAACTATTTTCAATGACCAGGTTTTTAGTCCATTTCATCTTACTGCTTTTGATATTGCCTGTTTACAGCCAGGCACCACTTTTTAGCGCACAAGATACCCTCAGGGGAAGTATTACAGCCGAAAGGGCATGGTGGGATTTGAATTATTACCACCTGGAAATTGAAGTTAATCCAAATGAAAAATATATTTCAGGCAGCAATACCATCCGATATAAGGTCTTGAGTGAAAATCAGGTAATTCAAATAGACCTTCAACCCCCATTATCCATAACAAAAATAACCCAGGACGGAAATAATCTTATTTATAACACTATAGGTAATGCCCACTGGGTAACTCTTCTGAAGCCACAAAAAATTGGTGCGTATAATGAATTAGTCGTTACCTATTCCGGCTATCCTAAAGAAGCTAAAAACCCTCCATGGGATGGCGGGTTCACGTGGAGTACAGATCAAAATGGCAACCCTTTCATTGCTACTTCCTGTCAGGGCCTTGGAGCGAGTATCTGGTGGCCCAATAAAGATCATATGTATGATGAAGTAGACAGTATGGCAATTAGTGTAACTGTGCCAAAAGATCTTATGAATGTTTCAAATGGAAGTTTAAGAGAAATTGTAGAAAATGAAAGTTCTAAAACCTACCATTGGTTTGTTGCCAATCCTATTAATAATTACGGTGTAAATGTAAACATAGGTGACTACGTCTATTTCGGCGAAACATATGAGGGAGAAAACGGACCGTTGCACATGGATTACTATGTGCTAAGGGATAACCTTGGTTTGGCAGAAAAACAATTTAAACAGGCTGGCCTTATGATGGAAGCCTTTGAACATTGGTTTGGCCCCTACCCTTTCTATAAAGATGGGTATAAATTGGTAGAAGTTCCTTATCTCGGTATGGAACATCAAAGTTCAGTTACCTATGGAAATAAATACCAGAATGGCTACCTGGGCAATGACCTTTCCGGAAGTGGATGGGGTTTAAAATTCGATTTTATTATTATTCACGAATCGGGACATGAGTGGTTTGCAAATAATATTACAAACAGAGATATTGCAGATATGTGGATTCATGAAAGTTTTACGGCATATTCCGAAAACCTTTATTTGGATTACTACTATGGCACCCAGGCCTCCGCAGACTACGTAATTGGAACACGCAGCAGGATTCGAAATGACCGCCCTATTATTGGGGTATATGGGGTCAATTACGAAGGCTCCGGGGATATGTATTACAAAGGTGCAAATATGCTCCATACCCTCAGACAATTACTGGAAGACGATGAAAAATGGCGGCAAATTCTACGAGGTTTAAATAAAGAATTTTACCATCAAACGGTCTCTACAGAGCAAATCGAAAATTATTTGAGCGAAAAAACAAATATTGATCTAACCGCATTTTTTAATCAATACCTGCGCACAACTAAAATTCCGGTCCTGGAATTCGGACTTAAGGACGATATACTTAAATACAGATACACCAATATCGTTGAGGATTTTGACATGCCTGTCAGAATCAAGGTTAAAGAACAGGAAAAATGGCTCTTTCCGAAGGCGGAATGGCAAACGCAAAAGCTAAATGCCCAGGGCGTAAGAGAAATTCTTGTGGATGAGAATTTTTACATACAAATTAAAAACCTTTCCGAATAGTGTTTCAGAAATGGTCAGTAAAGAAAAAATCGGAGTTAAGGATCATTTTTTGACGACACTTATCTCCGACTTAATTTAATTATTTAAAATCCTTACCTGGCTGTAAACATTACATTTCTAAGAATAACAGTACCGGGGCCTTTTTCATCACCTTCTTTAGGTAAATATACAAAGTAGATTTCTTCTGCTTTAGCCTTGGTTTCTGCATCAAGCTGAATGGATACGGCATTTCTGGTTTCTCCTTTTTTCGGTTTTGGCATGCTTCCTTTTCCCAATAATTTTCCTTCCGGTGAATTTAATCGCATCTCAAAATCGAGGCCGGTTGCAGGCAACTCCCTCCAACTTGCATTAATATGTGCCTTTTTTATTCCGGTTAAATCTATATCTTCCAGGACAAACCATCCCTTTTCGGCTGGTACTATGAGTAAATCCATTCCACCAAACGAAACGGGATTAAATCCTTTAGTTTTAGTTTTATCCGAAAAAGGTATTGTACTACCCTTTAAATAAACCTTTTCTATCCCTGTTAATGGTTTGGCTTCACCAATACCCGAATCAGTATAACTGGCTGTCAGCACAAACACATTAGACCCTGGTGTAGGATTGGGGACGATTGTTCCCCTGGCAGGGAGAGACTTTTTCGCCGCAACATCTTCCACTAAAGACTGAATATAACTCGTAATTTGTCCGGTTTCAGCGTTGGTAATATTAGGATGTGCAGGCATGGTCACTTCACCCCAAACACCGTTACCGCCGGATTTAATTTTACCCTGCAAATAGCTGGTTGCATTTTTATCGCCTTTGTGTTTTTCAGCAATTTGCAAATAGGATGGGCCAATTGAAGCCTCGTTTACTTTATGGCAGGTTTTACAGTCCATGGATAAGGTTAACGCTTTTCCGGAAACAACTGCGGAGACCTCCTTATGACCCAATGAAAGGTTTACTTCATCCATTCCTTCCATATAATCAACAGAAACAAATATATTGGCTTCATCAATATCTTTGTTACCATCTGGATCATCCACGGAAACAGAATAATTAACAGGAACCCCCGGCATAAAAAATGAAGAGTTACCTCCACTAAGATCTATTTTAACCACAGGTCTCGAATTTCCTGCAACCACAGTTACCGTTTCACTGGTAGCGGCAGCATTTTCATCATCTATTACTTTAACAGACACCCCATATTCTCCTACCTTATCAAAAGTGTACTCAATAGAAGAATCTTTGGTCTCCATCGTAGTGCCATCTCCAAGATCCCATAGATATTTTACTTCATCGTTCTCTCTATCCCTTGCCTCAACTTCCGCAGAAATTCTTAAAGGTAAAACACCCGAGGTCTTGTTTACAATCATATGGTCTATAACGGGAGGTCTGTTACCGCCGTTATACTGCATATAACTCAATCCCGAATCATCATTTCTTGAGAACCACCCACTACCATATTCAAGGAGGTATAATGTGCCATCTGGCCCAACTTCCATATCTATCAGGCTGTTTAATTCAATATCCGAAGCAAAAGGTTCCATTTTGTTGTATGTTCCATCCTCAAAAAGGCTTACTGCTTTCATCCAGCCTCTCATCCAATCATAGATAATAACCTTTCCGTCGTAATACCCGGGCAATGTGTTAGGCCCATTGTACAGATCTGAATAATAAACCGGGCCGGCCATTGCATTTCTTCCTCCAGTCCCAACCTGCGGAAAATCTGAAGATTCTACATATGGATAAAATGCATAGGCAGACATAGCTTTAGGAAGTTCTCTTAATCCTGTGTTATTACTTGAATTATTAATTGGTTTTTCCGGGTCAAAGATTGCACCGCTAACTCCTGTTTCATAATTGTATTCGAAATAAGGTTTATTATCCGCAATAAAAAGTGGCCAGCCAAAATTACCGGCTTCTCTGGCCTGATTCATTTCATCATATCCCCTTGGACCTCTGGTTGACAGGCTATCTACCCTGGCATCAGGGCCCACATCACCCCAGTATAAATAGCCATTTTTAGGATCAACAGATATTCTGTAAGGGTTTCGATGCCCCATGGTGTAAATTTCAGGTCTGGTTTTGTCCATTCCCACAGGGAATAAATTACCCTCGGGGATATCATAAGAACCATCTTCATTTACTTTTATCCTTAGTATTTTTCCTCTCAGATCATTAGTATTTCCAGATGACCTTCGTGCATCATACTGTTGTTTACCGGGTAGATCATTTAAGGGTGCGTAACCACTATTTACATATTTTACATCTTTTTCATTGAATGGCGTCGAATTATCTCCGGTAGATAAATATAAAAGACCCCCGGGGCCAAAGGCAATGGAGCCACCAGTATGACAACATATCTCACGCTGGCTTCCAACATCCAGAATTTTTTGTTCGGAATCCATGTCAAAAACCCCATCCTTAAACTTAAATCTGGAAAGTCTGTTTACAGATTCATCACCCGTCGGGGCATAATAAACATATATCCAGTTGTTTTGCGCATAATTGGGATCTTTCTGCAATCCCATAAGTCCTTCTTCCGCATTTATATCAGAGTTGATCAATGCTTTATGATAAACATCAAGTAAGGCAACCTGCTCTAATTCTTTGGTTTCCGCACTATAGTGCATAATTTCTCCTCTTCGCTGTGCTATAAGTACATCATTATTGGGCAATATGGCCATTTCGGTTGGTTCCATGAATTCACTGCCCCCGATAAGGGAAACTTTGGAAAATCTATCAATGTCCGGTGGTATCTGCGAACTTGCTTTAGAATAATCAAGTTTGAGATTATCCCCAATAGCGTATTCTATGCCCCCTAATAAATGCTTCAAAAATTTTTCATCACCATAGGTTTCCGGGGTATGCCCCAGCGCAGTATAGAAGGATCTGCCGCCATCGTATTCATGATACCAGCTCATAGGATGGTCATCCCCATTAATACCACCTTCATAGGTAGTTTCATCAATAGTAATAAGTACATTTATATCCGGATTTATTTTCTTGAAATTGTACATTTCGTCCGTCCTGTGCCATATGGTATCGGCGAAGAAACTGGTTGCCGGGAAAGAACGATCCTTTATGATAAAGTCTGCCTCCGGGGTCCCTGAAGGGTGGCTGTGAAAATAGGCTCCAACCAATTTGCCATACCAATTCCAATCATACTCCGTATCTGTAGCCGCATGAACCCCGACAAAACCTCCGCCTGCCTGAATATATCGTTCAAAACCGGCTTCCTGCTTATGATCCAAAATATTTCCTGTGGTACTCATAAATATAATCGCCGAGTATTGTTTTAAAGAGTCCTCCTCAAAGACGGCAGCATTTTTTGTCGTATCGACTTCAAAATTATTTTCGGCCCCCAGTTTTTGAATTGCGGCAATTCCATCAGGAATGGCAGAATGCTTAAAGCCCATTGTCTTGGAGAATACCAACACCTTCGGATTTCCCTCTCTTTTTTTGGATTCGCATCCAACGATTAGAAGACAACAGAAAGCCAATGCCACAAGAAAAGTATTTTTCATCAGTTTTAGGTAAAAGTTTTGATTAAAAAGCAAGCGCTAAATATAAGCATAGAATCTGTCAATTCCCAAATGGATGGGAACGATACGAACTAAATTTCTCTAAAAAATCGTAAATTTAAGTTCCTTACTGCTGTCAGATTATTAGACTGTTAGAAAATTACGTTCTTTGTAGGGAATTTGATCCTATTTTTTATGTCGCGTCTCCCAAAAAAATTATCCCTCTTCTTCTTGTCCTCTTTAATTCTGGCCGGATGTCAGCGGAATATAAAGGAAACCGTTGATATTATTATTCAAAATGGAAAGATAATTGATCTGGAAACCGGCCAAATTACGCAAAAGGATATTTATATTTCCAATGGTCGGATCAAAAACCTGGAGAACCCGGATAGCCCCCTCCTTTATAACGGAAATAAGCTTATAGATGCTGAAGGCAAGTATATAGTACCCGGATTTTGGGACAACCACGTACATTTCAGAGGTGGTAAAAACCTTATTTCAAACAACAGGAAATTTTTAAAACTATTTATTGCAAACGGAATAACAACTGTGAGAGATGCAGGCGGTGATCTCACACCAAGTGTATTGCAATGGAAAAAGAGTATCTCCGAAGGAAATTTAACAGGTCCCGAGATCTTTACTTCCGGTCCAAAAATTGATGGCCCTAATGCTACCTGGACCGGTTCTCTGGAAGTCGATAATGAATTGGATGTCCAAATAGCCCTCGATTCACTGATTTCTTTGAAAACTGATTTTGTTAAATTGTACGATAGCCGAATTAGCGGTGAATTATATCTGAAAACCATTGAAGAGGCCGAAAAAAGAGGCTTAATTACATCTGGCCATATGCCTTTTACAGTAAATTTGGATGAAACCATTGAAGCAGGAATAGATGCAATAGAGCATCTCTATTACGTTATGAAAGGTTGTTCATCTATGGAAGCAAATGTTACGAAACAACTTCAGGCCGAATCCATAGGATTTTGGGGAGCAATGCCTTTACTACTGGACAGCTATGAAGAAAGTACTGCAGAAAAGACATTTGCACTATTAAAAGCCAACAACGTTTACGTGGTGCCAACACTTTATATTGGTAAGGTTTTGAGTTATTTAGATGAAGCAGACCACAAGGAGGATACCTATTTAAAATATTTGGAAGAGGCCTTTATTAAAACCTATGAGGGTAGAATTAACGGAGCTCTTAGGGCCAGTGCCGAACGCAGAATAGAAAGGAAGAATTTAGATCATTTTTTTGGTGAATTGACTAACAATTTAAATAAGGCAGGTGTTGGTATCCTTGCAGGTTCAGACTGTGGTGCCTACAATTCCTATGTTTATCCTGGGATTTCTTTGCATAAAGAACTGAAGGCCCTGGTTAATGCGGGCATGTCTCCTTTGGAGGCGCTTAAAGCATCGGCATATAACGGTTCCAGGTTTTTAAAAAAAGACACAGACTATGGGTCAATAGCTGAAGGTAAAATTTCCGACCTTGTCTTATTGGCCGAAAATCCATTAGAGAATATCTCGAACACACAAAAGATTGATTTTGTAATAAAAGGAGATGCGGTTTATAACTCCGAAGAGTTGGGCATACTTCTAAAAGAAGCTGTAATAGAAAAAAATTAAACCCATGAAAAGACTATTTATTATTGGTGCTGTTTTATTCCTTATTTCCTGTAATCAGGCACAGGATAAAATAAGTGATACGGCTATTTTAATTTCCAATGTTACCATAATTGATGCAGTTACTGGGGATCTTATCCCCGACAGGCAAATCGTCATAGACTCAGGCAGGATCAAGAAAATTGTGGCCAGTATAGAAAATAACGAAGTTTATAAAACAGTGATAAACGGTCAAGGGAAATATGCGTTGCCCGGTCTGGCCGAAATGCATGCCCATATTCCTTCGCCCCCCACTTCTAAAGAAAGGACAGAAGAAATCCTTTTTCTTTATCTCTCCAACGGTATTACAACCATACGGGGAATGTTAGGTCATCCCTCTCATCTGGAGCTCCGAAAAGCAGCTGAAAAGGGAGAGCTGTTGAGCCCCCGGATTTTCACTTCAAGTCCTTCTTTAAATGGAAATTCTGTTACCACTGCCGAAGAAGCCAGGAACAAAGTAATATCCTATAAAAATGACGGCTATGACTTTTTAAAAATCCATCCTGGAATTAAACGCGATGTGTTTGACGAATTAGTTAAAACAGCCAATGAAGCAGGGATTACATTTTCAGGGCATGTACCTGTTGATGTTGGTATTGAACATGCCCTTAATAGTAAATATGCCTCAATAGACCATGTTGATGGTTTTTTAGAAGGTTTGGTGCCGGCTTCGGCAAATGTAGATCCAAATGATAATGGGTTTTTTGGCTACAATTTCACCAAACTGGCAGATACTGCCAAAATTGAGGCACTTGTTGAACTCTCTGAAAAGAATAAAGTCTGGATTGTACCTACCCAAAGCCTTTTTGAAAGATGGTTTGCTCCCGTAGATGGAGAGACACTGCTTCAACAGCCAGAAATGAAATACATGTCTGAAGCAACTTTATCAAATTGGAAAGTTCGTAAGGAAGCATCTACCGGTCCGGAAACGAATTTTGACAAAAAGCAGTGGGAAATCTTTATTGAGATAAGAAGAAAACTCATCTATTTGCTTAACAAAAAGGGACATGGATTACTTCTGGGTTCCGATGCGCCTCAGTTATTTAACGTTCCGGGATTTTCCATCCATCATGAAATAGAAGGAATGGCAGCATCAGGATTAACCCCAATAGAAATAATTAGGTCGGGAACAGTTAACCCGGCGCGATTTTTTGATATGGAAGATGTTTTCGGGCAATTAAAGGAAGGGATGGCCGCAGATATTTTACTTGTTAATTCCAATCCAATGGAAGACATAGGTGCCCTAAAAGACTTGACGGGTGTAATGGTCCGGGGTGTTTGGTTAAGCAAGGAAGATATTGATCAAAAACTACAAATAATTGCAAAAAGTGCTTCTGCCAAATAGATTCACAACCTGTGAGCAAATGACTAAGTTTTCCATTTGTAAATTTAATGTTACTTTTGTGTAAAGCCTTTACTGCATATTAAGCAAGCGTGTTGTCGTTATTAATATCTTCCGAAGTATCGGCTTAAAATGCGATGTCTAAATTACCAAAGGAATATCAATTTATAGACCTTTCAGATTATGGCAGACCCATTGCCAAAATCATTGCAAATTCTTTAAAAACCACAACTATTACCCCTATTCATGTCACCATAGGTTTTATAATTTCGGGCCTTCTCGGTATCTTATGTATCCTAAACCACTATTACTGGGCTGCAGCATTCTTTCTGGTATTAAAATCAATCCTGGATGCGGCAGACGGAGAATTAGCTCGGATTAAAAATCAGCCTTCCTACACCGGGAGATATTTGGATTCTGTTTCCGACATTATCCTAAACCTTCTGATTTTGGTTGCTATCTGGTACGTTACGGAAGGTTCAATCTGGTTTACTATCCTGGCATTTATAGGCATTCAGTTGCAGGGAACTCTTTATAACTATTATTATGTTATTCTAAGAAATAAATTCAATGGGGATACTACTAGCCGAATTTTTGAACATGACCCGCCAAAAGCTATGAAAGGAGAAAACCAGGAAACGGTGAATTTTCTTTTTAGGCTCTATAACCTCTTCTATGGAATGTTTGACCGCATAATTTATCGACTGGACCGAAATGCAGTTGATAGTCCAAATCTACCTAATTGGCTAATGACAGCCGTTTCTACTTTTGGACTTGGATTTCAGCTTTTACTCATAGGTATAATGTTCATGTTTCAACTGGACCACTATATCATTCCCTTTTTTATCGGTTATTCCTTCTTTATTTTTTTATTCATTAAAATTCGGAAGCTGTTAAACCGATAATTATATTTATTGATTAATACTATACCCCAATTAAGACATAAAAATGAAAAAACTATATTTCTTATTCTTTTTGCTATTAAGTACCGTAATGCAGAGTCAATCCCTATTAGTTCCCGATAGGGTATTTGATGGAGAAGCTTTATTTACCAATTGGATAGTCGTTGTGGATGGCAATGTTATTGCGTATGCCGGACCTCCTGATAAATGTCCTGTAAAAATTATAAAAGATACTATTTTACTTAAGGGGATGACACTTATGCCGGGGATAATAGAGGGGCATTCACATCTCCTGCTTCACCCTTATAATGAAACCAGCTGGAATGACCAGGTACTTAAAGAATCTTCTGCAGAACGAGCAATCCGAGGCGCGGTTTACGCGAAAAAATCACTATTGGCCGGAATTACCACGATGCGGGATCTGGGCGCTGAGGGAGCGGGCTATACCGATGTATATCTTAAAAAAACTATTGATGAAGGGATTATTCCCGGACCGCGTTTGCTTGTTGCGGGCCCGGCAATAGTAGCTACCGGAGCTTACGGTCCTAAAGGATTTCATGAAGGTGTTACCGTTCCGCTTGGAGCCGAAACGGTAAGTGGAATTGATGAGGCAATTAGAACAGTACGCAGGCAGATTGGTAATGGATCAGACTTCATTAAGGTCTATGCCGATTACAGGTGGAAAACCGGAGAGCCGGCGCAACCTACTTTTTTACTGAATGAACTAGAAGTAATGGTAGCCACGGCTGAAACCGCGGGAAGGTACGTCGTAGCCCATGCAAGCACCCCTGAGGGAATCCGACGGGCAGTTCTTGCAGGTGTGGAAACCATTGAGCACGGGGATTTTGGAACCTTGAAATCGTTTAATTTAATGAAAGAAAACAATGTTGCTTTTTGTCCTACGCTTGCTGCAGGGGAATCTGTTGCCCAATATGGTGGTTGGATAAAAGGTAAAGGCCCCGTGCCAAACAGAATTATCCAAAAAAAGGCTTCATTTAAGGAAGCTCTTCAATCTGGGGTTGAGATTATTTTTGGTGGCGATGTAGGTGTTTTCAGCCATGGTGAAAATTATCGGGAAATGGAATTAATGATCGAATATGGTATGACCCCATTAGCTGTATTAAAATCTGCAACTTCAATAAATGCCAGAGTATTCCATCTCGATGGCCTTGGGCAGATCAAAAAAGGCTTTTTAGCTGACGTCATCGCTGTTCAGGGCAACCCCATCGACGATATTTCGGCAATAAAATCCGTTAAGTTTGTAATGAAGGATGGAGAAATCTATGTAAGGGAGCCTTAATTCAACCACATTCATAAAGAGTATTAAAAAGAATTGAATTTAAAGAAAAGGACTTTTTAATATTTCTGAAATTGAGGTGCAAAATACCATTAACAAGCTATTAAGATTTGCAATGTAACTTTTTGGTATATTTAGCTGCTAATCCTAAGTGCCTTTCTTTAATTCCAGAATGTCAATTATTTCCGTTAATAAAAATTGATCATTCTTCTTTCTTTTTTAAGGTAATTATAATTTAACTATCAATCTTAAAACTATGGTAAATATGAAAAAACTGATCGTACTGCTAATCGCCGTTACTATTTGGAGTTGTAAACAGGAAAAAAACCAAACAAAACCAAACATTGCAGAAACTCTCGAGACATATACTATAAAACAAATGATGGATAATGAAAGTGTTTTTGGTGGTAGTTTTTCCCCGGATAAATCAAAATTATTAGTTACCAGCAACCGTTCAGGTATTTATAATATGTACACAGTTGCTTCATCAGGAGGAGATTTTGTCCCGGTTACTGCATCTGATAGCTCCTCTGTCTTTTCCATTTCCTATTTCCCGGAAGACGAACGTATGCTGTTTGAAATGGACAATAATGGTGATGAAATTTATCATATCTATCTAATGGATGGAGAAGGAACACACACTGACCTTACTCCTTATGAAGGTGCCAGATCGATTTTCTATGTATGGGCAGATGACAATAAAAGCTTTTTCTTTACCTCTAATAAAAGGGATAAGAGGTATATGGATCTTTATGAGATGGATTTAGAGAGTTTTAGTCCTACCCTGCTCTATCAAAACGATGAAGGATATGATATTGGTGGGATCTCACATGATAAAAAATATCTTCCCCTTAGTAAGGCCATAAACACTAATGATAGCGATATGTTTCTTTATAGCTTGGAGGATAAATCTGCAACAAAAATAAATCCAAATCAAAGTGCTAATAGTTATGAGGACTTTTCCAAAGATGGTTCATCGCTATATTATACGACAGACGATGGTGCGGAATTTGCTTACCTCATGAAATATAATATTGCCGATGGCTCCCGTGAAAAAGTCATGGAACGGAATTGGGATATTGTTGGAAGTTATTTTACTGAAAATGACACCTACCAGGTGACTTATATAAATGAAGATGCCAAAAATGTTATTGAAGTTAAAGATGTGGCTTCAGGTGAAAATATTGAACTACCCAAATTTGATAATACCAGTATTACCAATGTAGGTTTTTCGAAGGATGAAAAGACTATGAGGTTTTATGCCGGGGGTTCAAATACACCATCTAATTTATTTGTATATGATTTAGAAACGAAAGAGCAAAATCAACTTACAAACGTTTTAAACCCTGAAATTAAAGGTGAACATCTGGTTACAGCAGAAGTAATACGATTTAATTCTTTTGATGGGGTTGAAATACCAGCCATTTATTATAAACCGCATCAGGCTAATGCTGAAAACAAAGTACCAGCGCTGGTTTGGGTGCATGGTGGTCCCGGAGGACAGTCAAGACAAAATTTTAATTCCCTAGTGCAATATATGGTAAACCATGGCTATGCGATCCTTGCGGTGAACAACAGAGGGAGCAGCGGTTATGGAAAGACATTTTATCAGATGGACGATTTAAATCATGGGGATAAGGATTTAAAAGATTGTGTTGAGGGTAAAAACTGGCTTTCCCAACAAACAGAAATTGATGCATCTAAGATTGGTATCATAGGTGGCTCTTATGGCGGCTATATGACTATGGCTGCACTTACCTATACCCCTGATGAATTTGCAGTAGGAGTAAATTTATTCGGAGTTACCAACTGGATAAGAACACTGCGAAGTATTCCACCATGGTGGGAGTCCTTTAAAGATGCACTTTTTAAGGAATTGGGAGACCCCAATAGTGCTGATTCTGTTCGGCTTAGAAAAATTTCACCTTTATACCATACAGATAAGGTTACTAAACCCTTGATTGTTTTACAAGGCGCCCAGGACCCCAGGGTTTTGCAGGTAGAATCTGATGAAATTGTTGCAGGAGTTAGAAAAAATGGTGTTCCGGTAGAATACGTCTTATTTGAAGACGAAGGTCATGGCTTTGAAAAAAAGGAAAATCAGATTGAAGCATATAGTAAGATTCTGGAATTTTTAGATGTATATCTGAAGCAAGATAAAGGCACCCCTATAAATGATGGTGAAACAATGGAAATGAATTCCGGTTCTTAAACCCTGAATACTAGTGAATTAATTTATTTTAAATATTATAATTCAATATATAAGCTCGCTTTAATAATATTTTGACATTAAAGCGAGCTTGAAATTTATAGTTTTATTTAAAAGATATTTACAAATGAGAAAATTTGCGATTATTTTAATCCTTTTGGTCGTCTCCTTAAGCAAAGCGCAGGAAACAGGGGAAGACAAATTAGGTGCGTGGTATATGTACTTTGGTACTAATAAAATTTCAGAGCGCTTTAGCATTCATTCCGAAGCTCAGTTTCGCTATTATGAGACCACGAGTAATTTCAATCAATTATTGCTGCGAACTGGCCTTAATTACCATATTAATTCAGATGCAATAGCTACAATAGGTTATGGATACATTGATACCGATACTACATTTGAAGATATCCCGAACGAAAATAAATTGCTGGAAAACAGGATTTTTGAGCAATTTATCCTTAAAAATAAAGTTTGGAAACTTTTATTTGAACACCGATTCCGTTTCGAGCAACGGTTTTTAAGCTCAGGGTCATTTACGGATACCCAGCATAGAGCAAGGTATAGACTTCAAATAACCCTTCCACTTACAAAAACCCTTTTCCTCAACTTCTATGACGAGGTGTTTTTAAATCTTCAGGATGAAATCTTTGGCCAGAACAGGCTTTATGCCGCTCTTGGGATCAATGTTATCGAAAATTTAAGTTTTCAACTCGGGTATTTGAAGAATCATTTTAACACTTCAAATTTCGATCGTTTACAATTTGCTGTTTTTTATAACCCTGATTTACGCCGAAAAAATAGTAATATAAAATAACCATTCCATGCCTTTGCCGCTATTAAGGGTTACTTTCTGATTTTAAAGAGTTTCTGCCTGTAAGAAAGTATTGTATCTTTTATTCGACTACAAATTAATTAAATAGCGTTATGAGCCTACAAAAAGTAATTTTTTATAACAAGTCGGGACAGCAACTTGCCGGAAGGTTGGAGTTACCAGCAAATCAACTTCCACATAATTTTGTGCTATTTGCACATTGTTTTACCTGTAATAAAAACCTCCTGGCTATTAAAAATATAAGTAAGTCACTTACTTCCAACGGTTTTGGTGTTTTGCGTTTTGATTTCACCGGTCTGGGGGAAAGTGAAGGCGATTTTGCTGACACAAATTTCTCCGGAAATGTGGAAGATTTAGTAGCTGCAGCAGAGTATCTCCGCAAAACCTACAAAGCGCCGGGCCTTTTAATAGGGCACTCCCTTGGAGGGGCCGCAGCAATAATTGCTGCTTCGGAAATTACTTCTATAAAGGCTATAGCCACAATTGCCGCACCTTCAGACCCTGTACACGTAAAAAATTTATTACGAAGTAATATTGAAGAAATAAACTTAAAAGGGAAGGCTGTTGTTAATATAGGTGGACGGGATTTCACTATAAAAAAACAATTTCTGGAGGATCTGGAAAGAAAGACACTTCCGCAAATAGTTAAAGGGCTGCGCAAACCAATTTTGATAATGCATTCTCCGCAAGATCAGATTGTGGCTATTAAGAATGCCGAAGATATTTATGTTGCTGCGCATCACCCAAAGAGCTTTATCTCTTTAGACGGGGCTGATCACCTGCTTTCAAATAAAAAAGATTCAACCTACACGGGCAGCGTAATTTCAGGTTGGGCAAAACGTTACCTTGAAATTCCTCCGGATAAAAGAGTTAGTTCTGAACATCAGGTAGTGGCCAGCCTGGATTCCGAAGATGGATTTTCGACTTCAATGAAAGTGGGTAATCACTATATGATGGCTGATGAGCCGGAAGAATTTGGTGGTAATGATTTTGGACCTTCTCCATATGAACTGGTCTCGGCAGGCTTGTCTGCTTGTACTGCAATGACTATTCAGATGTATGTAAAACGAAAAGGCTGGGACTTGCAGAATGTTGAAGTACATACCTCATATAGCAAATCGCATGCGGAGGACTGCCAGGATTGCGAATCTCCGGGTACAAAAATTGACACTTTTCACAGAGAATTAAAGCTAACCGGAAGTATTGATGAGAAAAAGGTACAACGTATCCTGGAAATAGCAGATAAATGCCCTGTGCACAAAACCCTGCATAGTGAGACACAAGTTATTACGCACCTAAAAGGTTGAGACAAAGGAAATCTTATCTAATTACTCAAGGAAATAAGGCATTATTGAATATTTGCTAATGAGAATCTGAGGGTCCGGAAGGCACATTAAGGCATCCTTTTTACCGATATAGCAAGTGCCATTAAAACAGGTTCCGATCATATTTTACAAATCATTATAATTATTGTTTTGACTTACCAACGAATATTCCTTAACTTTCAAAATATCATAAAACATAAAAAAAATGAAGAGAATACAATTAATAGCACTAAGTATGGTTCTTGTGCTGGCCTATAACTGTAAAGATGCTAAAAAGGCCGAAAAAGAAGGCCAGTCTGCAACGGATGAACCCGTGCAACAAATTGCAGAGGAAGCAAATGTGGAAGTCATCCAATTTTCCATGGAACCCAAAAGCAACAGTAATGTGCAGGGTGAAGTTGTTTTTACAGAAGAAAACGGGACAGTGTCAATGAAAGCCACATTAAGCGGGCTTAGCGCAGGAGAACACGCAATTCATATCCATGAAAAGGCAGATTGTTCTTCAGATGATGGTACGTCCTCCGGAGGGCATTGGAATCCTACACATGAACCTCATGGAAAGTGGGGGGCAGACGAAGGGTATCATAAAGGCGACATCGGAAATTTCACTGCAGATGAAGATGGTAATGCAGTTGTAGAATTTAGCACGGACCAATGGTGTATTGGCTGTGAGGATGAAAATAAGAATATTTTGGGCAAAGCTGTTATTGTCCATCAGGGCTTTGATGATTTTACATCCCAACCCAGCGGGGCAGCAGGTGCGAGAGTAAGTTGTACCGGTATAATTGAATAAAAGCAGATAATTTTAACTAAAAAAGGCTGCCTGATAAGCAGCCTTTTTTAATGGTCTGTTATCCCTTGTCCAAAGAATTTCCAAATTTGCATTCCTGTTATTGATTCATGCCTCTACTTTGAGTTTTTCTCAAATAATAGTGGGCCATGAATATTTTATACAATAGAAATGACATAATAATAAACCAAACAGTAAAAATATAGTATTCCATAACGAGGTTGATTTGGGTTAAATTCTCGAAAACGTACTAATAAATAAACTCAGATTTCTGTAATACTTGGGGCATTGCAGAGATGCTCTGATAGCATTTGAACCTGAAATATAGGTATTTCATCTATATTTTGTTAAAAAAAACCCAAATATTCGATAAACGGAACACATCCAAACCTAAAAATTAAATCAAACAGACTACTCCGGAGCGTTTAAATTTAAGTTGATGAATTCAAAAAAGAGGCTATTTTGGGCAGTAAAATTAAAATCAACAAATGGTATGTCCTATATTTTGTTTTACTTTGAATGTTTAAAAGATTAAGCCAATGAACCCATCCGCATCTGGTTGGATTGATAAATTTGGGTACGATGTAAAAGATAATCTTGAAGTTTTTTCAGATTTCAGGGATCTATACGGGGGTCTTAAAACTTCTGGCTTTGTCTATGGTTTGAATATTAAGGTTCCGCGTTTTATAGTCCCTGAACACACCTTGTCTGAGGATGAAAAAGCAAAGATTAACCTGCTAACAGCCTTATTTTTTACATTTAAATTAGAACGCAGCAGTTCTGATTTTGATGATTTTCTTCAAACAATTTTCCAATTTTATAAGGAACTCAATATTAGTAACATTTCTTTTCTCAATAAAATCCTTGCAAGCAGTAAAACTTCCAATCAGCTTGAAAAGCTAATTGACTCCAGAGTTTACCTTGACGACAATGTATTTAGCAAAACCTTTAACAGGATAATCACAAACTCACTATTATTTATTGACGTTCTTACCTTCAAATATTATTTGAAAGGCGGAAAAAATTTAAGGGACTACGCACAAACCATTGAATACTTAACCATAAATGTCACCTCACATGCACTGAATTCTAAGGAGAAAAACAAAAAAGACGAACGTCTGGCTCAACTTTTTACGTCTTCAATGACATTTATTGATGGTGAAAAACAAAAATTTGATGGATCCTACAGAGATCAGATAATGAATAACCCGGCTATCTGGGAAAATCAATACTTTCTGGATGTAGCATGTCTTACAGTTTGGGAAGATAAAACACTTGAGTATAAGGAATCCGAATTTATCTTTGGCATAGGCAAAGATCTGGGTTTTGAGAAAAGTGAGATTTCCCGATCACTGGAAGAAATTACTTCCTTCTTTGAAAAAAACTCTTCAAATATTCCTTTTCTTGAAGACCCCAACATGGCAATTCAGTTTTATGACAGCATGGCAAAAGTGGTCAATAAACTAATTTTAAGAAATAGTAAAAGGCTTCAAAAAGAATTATCGGAGAGCAAAGAATTGATGCAGCTGCTATCCAAGTCTACCGTAAAAGACCTTAGTTCTGAAGAGAAGAAAAAAGTTCAGAATCAGCTAATAGACATTTTTAAAAGTATCCCGTCCCTGGCTATATTTTTATTACCCGGCGGGGCAGTTTTATTACCAATTTTTATTAAATTGATACCTAAATTACTTCCCTCTGCCTTTGATGACAACAGGGTAGGAAAAAAGTCCTGAAAAGCGCATAAAAAACAACTATAAGAAAAATCTATAGTTGCATCTAAGTTCCTCTATATCAAATTTTTAATTAGGTTTATTCTAACCATAACTTAAAATCTTTAACTCTTTCTCTACTAACGATTATTTCCTGCTCATTAAAGCGATTTAATTTGATATTTAAGCGAGAATTAGTGTAAGAAACAATATCTTTTATGTAGTTGATATTGACATAAAATTTTCTGCTCACTCTAAAGAAAATTTGCGGTGATAATTCATTTTCCAGGTTTTCCAAAGTTGTATCCATCAGGTAGTTTCTCCCTTCTTTGGTTGCAGCATAAGTGCCTTTATTTTCACTATAAAAACATTCAATTTCATCTGCATTAATAATTTTCAGATGTTGTCCCAGTCTAATGGTAAATCTTTTTTTGTATTCTCTTTCAAGGGGGTTTACCAGGAATTTTTTAATATCATCAAAATCAAGAATTATCTGACTTTGATCTGGTTTTAGATTTTGATATTTTTTGACTGCGCTCTCCAACTCTTCATCATCAATTGGCTTTAGAAGATAGTCTATGCTGTTAAGTTTAAAAGCCTGCAATGCATATTCATCATAGGCAGTTGTAAAAATAATAGCACTTCTCACTTCCACGAGATCAAATATTTCAAAGGACAATCCATCAGATAATTGAATATCCAGGAAGATCAGGTCCGGATGTTCATTTTTCCGGAACCAATCTATAGCTTCTTCCACAGAATGAAGCATAGTAGACACTTCAACATCAAGTTCACCCAGTAACCTGGCTAAGCGCCGTGCTGCTGGTTTTTCATCTTCTATAATCAATGCATTCATTCCAATCCCTTAATTAATAGCTGTTATTTTCTAAATAATTGAGCAATAAACGGTATTGCCTGATCTATTTGAATTTTTCAGCATCGCGTTTGTCTTTTTCAATATATTTCTGAATTTGCCGTTCTTCCCATTTCTTTCCAAACAGAGGATTAAAATTAAAAACATGTGCCCAATGAAAGGCTAGTCCTATGCCCCAGAATATCAAGGTGAAAAATGTGGAGAATTTCCAGAATGATTCTCCTTCGTACATTGTCCTTATATAAATATTAACAAGAATAAATGAATTAACCACTATGTAAACAGCCAAATGAATATAAAACCCTTTTATCTCTTCTACCCTTTTCTTAGCCCTTTCGAGCTTATTTTGATCTTCAGCTTCCATTAGTATTTTATTTATATCTATTATCTACTCCCACCTGTTTTTATGCTCATCTTCCCGCATGATCTCCTTAATTTTTCGCTCTTCCCAACCCTTTCCAAAAAAAGGGTTTAGATTAAAAGTTTTAATGGCATGAAATATTATCCCAATTCCCCATCCGAATGCGGCCCACAAAAACCACATATTCCGCCATTCATTAGTCCAGTAATTTAGGATTGCCAAAAAGGAAATTATTAGTATATACGAAACTATATTTCCGTAAAATTTCTTTAAGCATTCCACGCGTTCTTTGGCCCTCAGGTACTTGGTTTCTTTGCTAAAATCTTCCATGATATTATTGTTAAAAGTTATATCGCTTATAAAAGTTGCCATCGTAAGCGACTGCAGTATTCAATTTTCAGAATTACTTATAAATTATTTTTGTTCATCAATTCCTGTATTTTTCGGTTCTCCCACTCTTGTCCCCACAAAGGATTGATTCCTAATGCCGCCATGCCTTTAAACACAAGGCCCAGGCCCCAGCCAAGAGCAGGGAAAATGGCCCATGGGAAGCTGGTAGTCTGATAGTTTACCCATATCAGGACAGGGATAATTATGCAGTACAAAGTACTACTTACATAAAATTCCTTTATAGCTGTTACCCGCTTTTTTGCCCTTAAAAAGCCCGCATCATTTCTATTGTTTCCCATAACTCCTCTTTGGTTAAAATTTCCGTTTTTTAATTACAAGCCAAAATTCTGAAATGTTGATGGATCTTCTGAATATTAGTTTCTCAATCGTATTTTTAGACTGATGAATTGTAATTCCGGGTAGGATTGAACCTATCCTAAAACTTATCATTATCCATTAATTCCTTTATCTTCCTTTCCTCCCAATTCTTACCCCATAATGGGTTGTAGCCGAAAGCTTCCATTCCATGCATTAATAGGCCAAAACCCCATCCCAGTGCAGGAAAGATTGCCCAGGGAAAACCTGTTGACCTTAAATTTAACCAGACCAAAAAAGGGATTACAATGCAATATGCAGTAAGATTTCCATAGAATCCTTTAATTGCTTCTACCCGTTCTTTGGCTTTCTGATATCTCTTGTCACTAATATAGATTTGTTGCGATTCCTGCATACTAACCATCTTTGTAAGCATAGGTAATGCAATTTTAAACTCCTTCGGGGTTTTTGTTATTTTTACTTCTTTGTCCGACAGGATACTATAACGCTGCTGAATATTCCTGAGCCCTACCCCACTGCTCTTCTTGACCACCTGTTTCTCTTGTAAATTATTCAAAATGACAAGCGCCCCATTCTCTTCAAAAACCTTAATATGCAATGGTCTTGCACTGGTTACAACATTGTGTTTAACTGCATTCTCCAGTAAAAGCTGCAAGGATAGTGGCACAATCTTAGCTTCAGGATCACTACACTTTTCAGGAATATCAAAGACAATGCTGTCTTCAAATCTCATTTTTAATAATCGAATATATGTTTTGGCAAACTGCAGTTCCTCGTCAACGGTTACGAGATCTTTGTTTTTTTGTTCCAGCACATACCTGTAAACTTTAGATAGTGAAGTCGTAAATTTTTGAGCCTGATCCGGATCCTCCTCAATTAAACTGGTAAGCACATTAAGGCTATTAAATAAGAAATGAGGATCCAGTTGATTTTTTAAAGCATCGAACTTGGCTGAAGCTGTTCCGGCAATTATCGTTTGTTCCTTTACTTTTTTATCCTGTAAAGCCCTGTAAAAGTAAAGTGCATGAAAAAAAATGGAGATAACTATGGTAATTATTAGTGCTATCAGGTAATATATGGTCCTTTCACCGGCAAGGAACTCCTCCCAATTGGCTCCTTCAAATCCCATCCGAATCAATATTCGTATCCAAAGAATACCAATCATGGTTATAACTATTCCACCAACAGCCCCTATGACCAATCTATACTTGCTGTACTTTTTCCATACAACGCGCCTATTTAAATAGACAAAAAAAGAACTGTTAATAAGTGTGAGTACTACGGAATAAAGCAAGGTATAACCAACACCTACAAAAAATTCTTTATTAAATTGAGCAGAGCCATTGGCAAAGAATTCAATACCAAGAAAGATAACTGACAGGATTAATCCTACCAATATTCCTACCATGAATGTCTTAAACAGATATTTCATTATTTACAACCTTTGTTATTCATTATTTTATGGTTACTAAAATTTTTATGGGTCATTAGAGTGCTATCATTTTCCCTATTGAGATAAAATGGGCCTACGGGTTTAAAGTTAACAAAAAGTTCCAATGACGGCCCCGGATCTTTCCACGAAGGAGCTGAATCTCTTACAAGGTATTTGCAAGAATCCTCGTCGCATGCAACCTTAGAAAAGATGACTCCGGGATAATCACGGATCAGAGCCAAAGTCCTGGCATAAATAAAATTGCTATTCCCCCAAAGCGTAAATTCCTGTTGCATGCCCTGCGTATATTTATCCTTACCAAAAACTGAAAACCCTATCAAAAATGATAGTAGTACTAATTTGCTTTTCATTTTATTGCGATTCAAAGCTTACTGGTTCAAAAATGCTCCTAAAAACCTTATCTGATAAAAAAGAATGCCTGAACTGTAGTTTTAGAATGACTAATTGTAATTTAGCTTCAGCTTCCGCAGGAATAAATAACACTAAAACCATGTATATCCCACAGCACTATCGAAATGAAAACCTTAAAGAGGTCCGGGAATTCATCATAAATAATTCGTTTGGTATTTTAATAAATCAAATAGAAGGCAAGCCCTGGGCAACTCATATCCCCCTGGAATTAGACAAAAACAGTAATGGCAATGATATCCTTTGCGGTCATATTGCCAAAGCAAATACACAATGGAAATATTTTGACCAAGGCGGTGAAGTACTTTGTGTTTTTAATGGTCCGCATAGTTATGTTTCTTCGTCCTGGTATGCGGAAGAAGAAGTTCCTACCTGGAATTATGTTGCAGTACATGTCTATGGGTTGTTAAAAATACAGGACGAAAATGCGCTGATGGCCTCTCTTCACAAACTCGTAGATAAATATGAGCATAAATCAGAAAATCCTATTTCCCTTAATGAGTTATCCGGTAGTACCCTCAGACAAATTAAAGGTGTTGTGGGTTTTGAGATTGAAATCAAGGAAATTCAGGCAGCCTATAAGTTATCACAAGGTCGTGAAGATGATCATCCAAAAATAATTGAGGAATTAAAAAAAAGTGATACATGCGGTGGGCAAGCTATAGCAGAAGCAATGAAATGCAAGCATTTAAAATAAAGGAAACAATTAGTTTACAGAAGAGGGAATGCTTTAACCCTTAAATGGTGTGCAATCTTCCAAGTAAAAATTCCTTGTACGACTTACTTATCGGAATAACCTTTCTGCCTATCTCCAGATGACTATCTGCTATAACATCCAATTTGCAAATATTGACTATAAATGACCTGTGGACACGCAAAAAGCAACTTGCCTTAAGTTCATTTTCAATTGCTTTTAAAGTGCTCACAACAAGGTATTTACCCAGAGTAGTATAGATATTACAATAATTCCGTTCTGCCTCTATATAAAGAATTTGGTCCATTAATATTTTTACCATTCTTCCGTTATACCTTACAAAAATACGATCAGGCAAAACCTGTAAATTACTTTCGGGCCGAAATTGTTTCAGACTTCCATTATCCTTTATTTTCTCTACAACCAACGCAATCGTGCGCTGAAGATTCAATTTGTTAAATGGTTTGGAAATAAAAGCATAAGGTTGCGTCTCTTTTGCCCTGGCAAAAGTGCTGTCATCATTGTTGGCAGTTAAGTATATTATAGGTATTTCATTTTCGAGATGAATGGCGATAGCTGCATCTATGCCATCAATTGAACCTCTTAGATTTACATCCATCAAAATGATATCAGGCTTATTTTTGTTTGCATTACTAATAGCGTCTTCGCCTCGTGAAACAATGCCAATAACTTCATAACCCAACTTTGTTAATTGCAATGAGAGATTTGCTGCGATAATCATATCGTCTTCCACAATCAAAATTCTAATTACATTATCCATGTTTAAGCTGCTTTATGGTTCAGGAATTCAAAGGAAACTGCTGTTCCCTTTTTAATATTTAAGGACATTTTGCCTTCTAATTGTCTTGTAAGTAAATCTATTAACTGGGTGCCAAAGCCGGTACCCTGAACTTTATCCTGATAATTTCTGCCTATTCCGTTATCTGACACATCGAGGTGCAACTGATTTCCTGATGCAACAAGGCTAATTTTTATAAGCCCTTTACGATTTTCCGGAAATGCATATTTTAAAGAATTGGTAAGCAATTCATTTACAATTAAACCTATAGGAATGGCCGTATCCACATCCAGCTGTAATTCCTTCATCTCACACATAATCTGAATTCTGTCTGATGCCCCGTAGATATCTACTATATAATTCCCAAGGTTCCTGAAATATTCCTTCATTTCTATAGATGAAAAACTTTTGCCCTGATAAAGTTTTTGGTGAATCATGCTCATACTATGAACCCTGTTCTGACTTTTCTGCATGGCATCGGCCACCTTTGAATCTCCAACCTGTTCAGATTGCAGGGATAATAAACTGGATACTATTTCCAAATTATTCTTTACACGATGATGTATTTCCTTCAACAAATATTCTTTCTCGTCATTTTGCTTTTTAAGCAGTCTGTTTTTCTTCTTATTGGTTTGGATAGTGTTATATAATAGCAATAAAATGAACAGAAGCAGACATCCAATGAGAATCATAAGCGTTTGCCTTGATCTTTGTTTTTTTATTTGATTTTCCTGCACCATTATAGTGCTCTCCTTTTGAGCCACGTCAAACTCCGTGAGCAATAAAGAAATATGCTGATCTGCCTTGGTAGTAAAAATTTCCTTTTTAAGCTTATCATACTCCGCATAGGCCTGATATGCTTCTCTGTAATTGTGATTTCCGGCATAGGCCTTACCCAATTCCTCATAGGCCTGACTAAGATAAAAGTCATCCCCAAAATCGCTGGTAGCAATTTCAATACTTCGTTTGAGGCTCTCAATTGCAGAGATGTATTTTCCCTGCAGGTTTTGCGACTTTCCTATGGATAACCAGGAACGCATTAACATAAAGTTATTATCCAGCAATTCCCCATATTTAATGGCTCTTTTCCCTGCAAGGTCTGCGGCTTCAAAATCGTTGAGATAGGCCCTTAGGTACACCATAGAAATATATACGTCGCACAGGTTATTAAAAAAGCCATATCGTTCTCCAATCGCTATGGAATGTTCATAATATTTAAGAGCTTCTTCATGCTCATTGAGTGCCATATAGCAATTTCCAACCAGGTAGAGTGTAAAATCATAATCCAGGTCGCTTAACCCTCTTTCTTCAAAAAGAGTTAAAGCCTTTAACCCATATTCCAATGCCTTTTCAAAGCGTGATTGTTTCCAAAATAAATTACTCAAATCACTAAATGCCACTGCCATTGCCCTTTTATCTTTCAATTCCTCCCCCAACAAAAAGGTTTCCATAGCAATATCGGCAGCCTTATCCAGTTTTCCCTGTCTTTCACTAACATAGCCAAGCTGAGTATAGAGTAATGGTAAGTCTTTCTTCAAAACTTTTTTCATTGCAGATTCCAAAACAAACCTTGCACTATCCAGTTTTTCCATCCTTAGGAGAATGGCTCCTTCAGTTATTTGAAACCTGCCTTCCCATAAGGTATCTTGTTTTTCACGGGTTAGTTGCAAACCTTCTTTTGTAAAACTTAGGGCTTTGGTTAAATTCCTTGTATGCCAATAATAAGCAAGGTCATTAAGGATATTGAATTGGACCGTATCTGGTTTGCTTAACGGGTAGGACCTTTCCAGGATTTCCAGGTAGGAAATTCCAAAATTATCTGTATCAACGAATACTTTATTGTAGGAATTTTCACTGGCGAAGTCTATAATCTGGGCCTGAAGAAGTTTAGTACTCAAAAATGAGCACGCCGAGAAAATCAAAACCGTAAAAAATCGGCTTACCATGATAGTTTAAAAATAATCGATGGGGACCTGCAATTTTTAAATATACAACTTTTAAACAAAAATTGCTTCGTTAAATGAAAAAGGACATTCGGACATTAAATAGAGCTGTTCGTCCTTATCTGCTTTTATTGGTGTCGGGATTTTGCTTCTTTAGCATACTCCAATGGCATAATAAATGCTAATCGGGTAATCTGTGAGGAAAATCATGTCCAAATCTATCATTTATATTTTTGTGTTAGCCATTGCAATTACGGCATGCAGAAAAGAAAACAAAAGTGCGGAATTTTCTACGAACGATAAACTTTACAAAAATTTAAATGTATTTATTGATTCGTGCTGGAATGATCAGAATGTCTCCAAACTGAATGATTTGGTTGATAGCAATTTTGTTAGGATGCTCAACGGTATAAATGTTGCCAAAAATGAAAATGAAATGGCGGCTCATATGAATGTATTTTTTACCGGCTTTCCTGATCTGAAAATTCAGTTTAGCGATGCATATATTGAAGGCAATAATATTTTTATGAATTGGGAGTGTACTGGAAGTAATACCGGCGAATTTGGTGAAATGCCAGCCACAGGAAAGAAAATTAAGATACAGGGGCTTTCCCACCTTTATTTCACTGAAGAGGGAAAACTGTATAAGGAAGATGTGTATTATAACGAACTCGACCTTTTGCAGCAACTGGGTTATAGCCTAAAATCACCAATACTTGAATAATTTAAATTCTATATTAACTAATTATGTTTAACCAAAATTGAATCACCGATGAAAAGATTAAAGACATTATTAACTAGTTTATTGTTACTAACACTTACCGGAGCAATAGGTATTGCCCAGGAAGCTAGCAGTACACAGGCATATTGGATACATGAGGATGTAGTAAAACCCTCTAAGGTAGCTGACTATGAAGCTATTTGCAAAGAACTTACGGACAATATGAAAAAACATAACATACAGGAGCTTAGCACCATAGTAACCAACACAGAAGACGACCGTTATTTATGGGTATCCCCTATTGCAAATATGGCGGATATTGACAAGCCTGTATTCAAAACCCTGATGGAGAAAATGGGGAAAGAGACCTTTTATAATTTATTTAACCGAATGGATGAATGCTATGAAGTTGAACAGGATTATATCTTACATTTAGACAAGTCACTGTCTTATATGCCAGAAGGGATCACTCAAACACCCGAAGGCGAAGATTATCGTAAATTCTTCTACTTCCATATTTCACCTTCAAACCGTGCCATGGTAAAAAAGACAATGGAAGCTGTAACAAATTTGTTTTCCAGTAAAGGTTCAAAATTCTATTACAGGGTTTACAAAAGTGGTTTTGGTACCCGAGGTGAATTTTATATGGTAGCGGCAGCTGCAAAGAATCCTGCGGACTACAGTGCGAAAGTAACGGCCAACAATGAGCTTCTGGGTGATGAATGGCCCAAATTATATGGTGAATTAAGGAGCCACTTAATGAAATTTGAAGTAGTTTCAGGAAGGATGAGACCAGATATGGGTTATAGTCCATCAGAATAAAAATTAACAACCTCACCCCGATAGTTGCGATCAACTACTGGGGTTTTTACTATTTTCTAACCATTAAAAATGAAAAAAATGAAAAAATTTCTTTTAATCTTACTGGCTACTGTGTTTTTTATAAGCTGCAAAAATGCAGAACCCCGGTACTTCTCTTCTTCACCGGAAATAGATGTTGCAAAAGCTCATATTAAAGCCTATAATGAAGGAGATTGGACTACCTGGATGTCGCATTACGCCGATACTGCTAAATTATCGCATAACACGCTGGACGAAAGCTCACCGGCAGAAGTACTGGAAGGACTCAAAGGTTTGCTTGCGGCTACATCTGGTTATGGATTTACAGACAAGGATATATTCTACGAGATGGTAGTTGACGATAAAAACGAAAAATGGGTAAACTTCTGGGGTACATGGGAAGGAACCATTGCTGCCAATAACCAGAAATTAATAATTCCGGTTCATCTTACCGTGCAATATGTGGATGGCAAAATAGTGGAAGAGCACGCGTACTATGATTTATCTGAATATATGGCAGTTATGCAAAAAATTCAATCTGAGATGGAAGTCGAGGAAGAAGAAATGGAAAATTAGACTAAAACAATAATTTAAAAAACTAAATGAAAAAAATATTATTAATTGGCCTTGCCATATCCCTTTTTATGGCATGTGAGCAAAAAGCGGAGAGGTATAGTACAACAGGACCAGAGATTGACCTTGTAAAAGGATTGCTGGCCGATTATGAAAAAGGCGATTGGGAAAGCTGGATGGAAAAATACGCGGACACCGCCAAAGTCTACTATAATCAATGGGATGACAGTATTACCGTTTCCCAGTCTATGGAAGGACATAAAGCTAATATTGCCCTTTTAAGTTCCTATGGGTTTGGAGATAATGTTACTTATGAAAAAATTATAAGTGATAACGGGAATACATGGATTAATTTCTGGGGCAAGTGGGAAGGCACACTTAAAGCAAATAACAAAACAATAGTATTACCCGTGCATCTTTCCGTGCGAGTTCTTGATGGCAAGATAGTACAGGAAAATGGCTTTTGGGATAACTCTATCATGCAAACTGCACTCCGTGAAATTGAGGAGATGAAAAATATGCCTGAAATTGAGAAGACAATTATGGACAACCACGATAAGATGGTTGAAGCCTGGAGCACTAATGATGTCGAAGCTTTTAAGTCGCTAACGGTGCCTAATGTAATTAGAAACTCTAATGGTACAAGACAAGCCAGTAACCAGTCTGAATACGCGGACATGATGAACCAATTCCATACCGGTTTCCCGGATTTCAAAGTTAAGATGGATTCCTATTTTCTAAAAGATGGTAAGTCTTATCTATACTGGACCTGCACAGGCACCAACACAGGGCCATTTATGGATAATCCGCCGACCGGTAAAAAAATAGAGATCCATGGATTTAGCGTTTGGACTTTTGACAGCAATGGTCTGGCCGTTCAGGAAGATTCCTTTTTTGACAATATGGATATGTTAAGTCAATTAGGATACACATTAACACCTCCCAAGAGCTAGTATTAAACTGTAAAATAAATTTCTAACCTATAATTAAAATCAAAACAAAATGAGAAAATTTCTTTATCTGATGTTCCTTATTCCTTTATTTGTAACATCCCAGGGCACTGACGAATACGTGGTCATGGAAAATGTAATGTTAACAGTCATCCCGTCTAAAACCGCAGAATTTGAAGCGGGTATAGCCGCACATAACAAAAAATACCATGCAGAGGGTACGCATGGTGCGCGTGTTTATTGGGTTAGCAATGGTAAAAATGCCGGAAAATATATTTGGGCAATGGGTCCATTACCATGGAGCGCAATGGATAGCAGGCCTGCAGCGGATGGGCACGATGAGGACTGGAGCAAAAATGTAGTTCCTTATACTACTGCCGAAAGCGATGTTACCTACTGGAGGTTTCACCCTAAATTCTCCAATTTTTCCAATGATTTTGAACTGAAGTATTTGTCAGTATTCATGGTGGATTTCAAAAGATTTAAGTATCCTGAAATGATCAGTATCCTGGAAAGAGTTACGAAGGTAAATATGGAAAAAAATCCTGATGAAACCTATGGTGTTTACACTAATGAAATGCCTGATACTGCAGATGGCAGAGATATGGCCTTTGTAAATTTCTTCAGCAATTCCGGATGGATGGGTCGTGAAGATACTTTTCCAAAAAAGTTTGAAGAAGTACATGGTGAAGGAAGTTTTACGAAATTTTTGAAGGACGTGGAAGCAGCGACAAACGGCGATCGAGTAGAATTATGGTCCTATAGGGACGACCTAAGCGGACTTAGCGCCACCGTAAATGCTCAGGATAGACAATAATCTAAATTAAAACCATTACTGAAGTTACAAACTGACGCAAACTTCAAACCAACCATTCAAAACCCGGTAAATGCCGGGTTTTGTTTTGCCTGTAACTATCCTTTAATTATAAAGCTGGAAAATACTTTAAACCCTTTATTAGGGCATTACAACATTCTTCATTAATTTACCGGGAATTACAACTCACCTATCATGCAAAACACATTATCTATTCTTTTTATTACGTTCTTACTATGTGGTACTGCTTACGGGCAGCACAAAACCAACCTCGAACTCACAGATATTTTTAGTTTGGAATATGTATCTGATCCGCAAATATCTCCGGATGGAACAAAAATAATTTATGTGAGGAATTTCAAGGATATTATGACCGACAAGAATCTTTCAAATTTATGGATTGTAAATTTTGACGGCTCTCAAAACAGGCCCCTGACGAATGGTAACCAAAATGATCTTGCTCCACGCTGGTCTCATGATGGTACTAAAATTGTGTTTAAGTCGAACATGCAGGATGATAAATTCAAGCTTTTTATAATGTGGCTGGATACAAAGGAATATGCAGCCCTCACAAATACGGCTTCACCACCAGGAACAGTAAGCTGGTCTCATGATGATACACATGTGGCATTTACAATGTTTGTTCCAAAAAAAACGGAATCGCTTATTAAATTGCCAAATAAACCGGAAGGTGCCAAATGGAACGAACCGCCTGTATATATAGATGACATGAACTACCGCGGCGATGGCAAAGGCTATTACAAAAGTGGTGATAACCAAATTTTTATTTTATCTACAGATGGGGGCTCACCACGTCAGCTAACTTTTTCAGAATATAATCACGGCTCCCCAATCTGGTCCGGGGACAACCAAAAACTTTATTTCTCGGCCAACCTTCATGAAAACCATGAATTTGATACGAGGAATAGTGAAATTTATGAACTTACGATAGCCAATAATTCAATTAAACCCCTTACAGATCGGCTGGGTCCGGATAATGGGCCTGCACTATCCCCGGATGGAAAACAGATTGCTTATACAGGATATGATGATAGATATCAGGGATATCAGATAACACAATTATACCTTATGAATGCAGACGGTACAAATTCGAGACTTCTCTCGGGAGACTTTGACCGGGATATTCAGAACATTAGCTGGTCCGGCGATGGGAAGGGGCTGTACTTTAAATTCGATGATAAGGGAGATACGAAAGCAGGTTATATTTCTACCTCTGGTAAAGTAACTCGTTTATTCGAAAATTTAGGAGGTTTATCTTTAGGAAGGCCTTACAATGCTGCTGCTTTTACTGTTTCAAATAATAATAAATTTGCATATACCTTAGGCGGCACACAGCATCCTGCTGATTTAGGGGCATTTTATAAAGGTAATACTCAGAGAATCACTAAACTCAATGATGATCTGTTCTCCTATAGAAATGTTGCAGAGGTCGAAGAACTATGGTGGGAGTCCTCTTTTGATCAGAGAAAGATACAGGGTTGGCTGGTAAAACCACCCGGTTTTGATCCTTCTAAAAAATATCCTCTGATTCTTGAAATTCATGGTGGCCCCTTTGCAAGTTACGGATCGGTATTTTCAGCTGAAATACAGTTGTATGCGGCTAAGGGTTATTTAGTCTTATATACAAACCCCAGAGGCAGTACAAGCTATGGTGAGGAATTTGGCAACTTAATTCATCATGATTACCCTAACCATGACTATGACGATCTTATGTCCGGTATAGATGAAGTAGTGAGCAAAGGCTTTGTGGATGAAGACAATATGTTTGTTACGGGCGGCAGTGGCGGAGGAGTTTTGTCTGCATGGATTATTGGAAAAACAGATAGATTTGCTGCAGCAGTTGTTGCCAAACCGGTCATTAACTGGTATAGTTTTGTTCTTTACGCAGATGGGGTAGGATTCTTTTATAAATACTGGTTTCCAAATAAACCCTGGGAAGATCCCAGCAGCTACCTCAAAAGATCTCCACTATCCTATGTGGGAAATATTTCAACACCTACCATGCTCTTAACAGGAGAAGAAGATTACCGAACTCCAATTGCCGAATCCGAGCAGTTTTACGCCGCACTTAAACTGGAAAAAGTAGAAACGGCAATGGTACGAATTCCCGGGGCATCTCACGGTATTGCCAGTAAACCAAGTAACCTTGTTGCAAAGATAGCAAGTGTGCTGGCCTGGTTTGAAAAGTATAAAAAAGACTAATCCCTAAGATTTTCTACATATATTTTTTTTACGAAAAAGTATATAATTATGACTATCTTAAAGGTCTGGAAAACTGACAAATGATACACAATAAATACTGGCAGGCCTTTTTCGCATTATCCCCCATTATTATTTTATTTATTATGATGCTGGCGTATTTTATTTTTATTTTTTCAATACTCAATAATATCCCTGAATTGGAGCAGGCTCATGATAAACCCCCGGAGCTGATTTTGGAATGGATAGGTTCTTTCATGATTGTGATTTTTTTGGTGGTACTGCTTTCCATTTCAAGTCTGGTGTTCTTTATAGTACACGCCGTACAGAATCCCAACCTTAAACAAGGGCATATGCTGCTGTTGTGGATTTTATTGTTCATTTTTGTCAGTGGCCTGGGGCAATTGATTTATTGGCTGGTTGAAATTGTATCGAAGAGGTCTGAAAATCCTCAATTAGAATAATTTCCCGATGGAATCCAGAAGATCCTTTGTTAAAAAAACTGTACTTGGCAGCGCAGCTCTTATGTCTCCTTTTACAGATATGGATGCATTTAATTCAGGTTTAAAATCTGCTTTACCAAAGATATCACTTGCACAATGGTCCTTAAACAGGGCTTTTTTCAAAGGTGAATTAAATGCCATTGACTTTCCGGATATCGCTAAAAACTCATATGGAATCAATGCCGTAGAATATGTAAACGCGTTTTATAAAGAATACGGGGAAGATGAAAAGTTTTGGAATCAACTTAAGCGCAGAGCGAATGATGCAGGAGTAAATAACCTTCTGATCATGGTTGATGATGAGGGAGAACTTGGAAACCCCGATGACAAAGAGCGTACACAGGCCATTGAAAATCATTACAAATGGATTGAGGCTGCGAAACTATTAGGATGTCACTCCATCAGAGTTAATGCCTTCGGACAGGGGAATAAAAGCACGCTAAAGAAAACCCTGGCAGATGGCTTAGGAAGACTATGTGACTACGGTGCAAAGGAAAATATTAACGTACTGATTGAAAATCATGGCCTGCATACGTCTGACGCAAAGTTTATAACCTCAATAATAAAAGAAGTTAATCACCCTAATTTAGGAACCTTACCGGACTTTGGAAACTGGTGTCTCAATGCCAAATGGGGAAGCACGCAGAATGACAAGTGCACGGAAATGTATGATCCTTATGAAGGAGTTACAGAATTTTTACCCTTTGCAAAAGGTGTAAGCGCCAAGTCTTACAATTTTGACAGTCATGGCAATGAAACTTTTCTGGATTACGGAAGATTGCTTAAAATAGTAAAGGATTCCGGATTTAATGGTTTTATAGGGATAGAATATGAGGGTGAAAATCTAAGCGAGCCGGAAGGCATCCAAGCAACCAGGGCACTGATAGAAAAAGTCTGGCTCAATTCAGAATAAGGCAGTTTTATATTTTCAGGTGGTTTAACCATAAGTACCTGTGTTAATTGATTATTCAGACACTACAAAAGCGCTTTACTCCTATTTTAGACTTCATTAGTACAAAAGAAAACCAATGATAAAATTCTTCCGAAAAATTCGACAAAAACTACTCTCAGAGAATAAATTCAGTAAATATCTGATTTATGCAATTGGAGAAATTGTGCTGGTTGTAGTTGGAATACTAATCGCGCTGCAAATCAATAATCAAAATATTTATACGCAGGAAAGATCAATTGAAAAAACGTATCTGATTGCCCTTAAAGAAGAATTTAAGACCAACAAAAATAAATTAGACGAAACTATTGCCTTAAACAATAACATAATTGTTGGAGTCGATAACTTAATTGGGTTATTTCAGAAAAATGTTATTGATACCATCTCTGAAAAGGTTGTAGTAAATTATTTTTTTGAAACATTTTCAAGTGAAGTAAACTATACTCCAAGCACTGGAGTGCTAACAGAAATCATAAGCTCTGGTAATTTAAAACTAATACAGAATCAGGAATTAAAGCAGAAGCTCGCCTCTTTTGAAAGTTCTTTAGAACAAATTAGCCATCAGGAAAATGAAATAAATATTCCCCGACTCGAAATGATGCAGCACTTTAGGAATCAGGCAAATTATAAACGATATTTAGAAGAACTCGGAAGCGATTCTAATTGGGAATCAATATATGAAAACAGGAGTAATAAGGAACTTTTTAAGTCATTACATTTTTTCAATAGTTTATACTTTTTTCAAATAACATCAATAGCGGCTAATCGCTCTTTTTATGTCCCAATAAGAGAAGATATGGAAGCAACAGTAAAGCTAATTAATTCAGAATTAAACAAACAATAGCCTTGCCTCACATAGCTATTTGTAATCTTCCAAAGGCGGACAAGTTCCTTGTTCTTAGCTGCCTCTGAATCCTTGTGGAAGTGTTCAAAACGTCTCAGGTATATATTATATCCTACGTAATAATTTCTATTGTACCTTTCAAAATAGCAACTATTGATATTGATAAAAAAAAACCTATTTTTAATAACTAGCCGAACAACTCCTAACTAAACCAATTAAAATGTCGCAAATTTCTATTAGCTCAGTCAAACCCAGATTAACTTTCTGGCAAATCTGGAATATGAGTTTTGGATTCCTGGGAATCCAATTCGGTTTTGCATTGCAAAATGCCAATGTGAGCAGGATTTTTGAAACACTGGGTGCATCTAAGGATGAATTGCCAATTCTATGGCTGGCAGCACCGGTAACCGGCCTTCTGGTACAACCCATTATTGGATACTACAGCGACAGGACCTGGCACCGGAAATGGGGAAGGCGAAGGCCCTTCTTTGCTATCGGAGCAATCCTTGCCACTATCGCCTTGTTTGCTATGCCAAACTCAACGGCACTTTGGATGGCTGTAATTATGCTATGGCTGATGGATGCATCAATCAATATAAGTATGGAACCTTTCAGGGCTTTTGTAGGTGATATGTTGCCCAATGAACAACGGACAGGTGGATTTGCCATGCAAAGCTTTTTTATTGGTTTAGGTGCCATTATTGCCTCTGCCCTACCCTTTATAATGACCAATTGGTTTGGGATAGAAAATATAGCCGCGGATGGCGGCATCCCGGATTCGGTAAAATGGTCTTTTTACCTGGGGGGGATAGCTTATTTCACCGCCGTTATGTGGACCGTCTTCAATACTGAAGAATATCCTCCCGATGATATTGAAAAACTCAAAAACGAGAATGCAGAGAAAGGCGTATTCACAGGGCTTAAGGAGTCCTTTATGGGAATTTTTAAAATGCCCAAAACTATGGTGCAGCTTGCTTTTGTTCAGTTCTTTTCCTGGTTTGCATTATTTGCTATGTGGATCTACACAACTTCAGCGGTAACAAGTCATGTTTACCAAACTTCAGATACTACTTCTGCATTATACAATGAGGGGGCAGATTGGGTTGGAATTTGTTTTGCCATATATAATGGCATCGCAGCGCTGGTTGCCTTTTTATTACCTGTTGTAGCTAAAAAAATAAGCCGAAAGATGACACACCTGGTTGCACTGGTTATCGGAGGAATTGGGTTGATCTCAATTTATTTTATTTCTGATCCTAACTTATTGCTTGTATCCATGATAGGTGTTGGGATTGCCTGGGCGAGCATTTTATCCATGCCCTATGCTATGCTATCCAGCATCTTGCCTGCCAACAATATGGGGTATTATATGGGAGTTTTTAATTTCTTTATAGTCATTCCACAAATTGTAGCGGCAGGGATCCTCGGTTTCATGCTAAAGTCTTTTTTTGGTAATGTTTCTATATATGCTTTGATAATTGGAGGGGTTTCAATGATCATTGCAGGATTCCTCTGTTTAATTGTTCAGGACAAAGAGACTCCTTTGGATAGTCCAAATAATTGAATGCACTATTACCCTGGTTTAGGTTATTGTTTCCTAATAGTTTCTTTACTTGATTACTCTTTTATATCAGCACTTGTGGCCCATAAGAATCCGGCAAAAATACTTATGAGTTATTGATGCAAATTTGGGCATCATTCCTGCCTTCGAATAGACCAGAATATTAAATTAACTTTTAAATAAGTTGAATTGAAGCATGTAAAAAATGAACACAATTCACGCCTTATATTCTACAGTTGGGTTTATAATATTCAGAGATCTATGTAAGGTTTAAGAAGTTTGTACCATCATTAACATCAAAAACAGCAACATGAAAACTTTAGCACTTCTTTTAAGCTTATTTATTACGGCGATAATCGCCAGCGCGCAGGACACAAAAAGTGTGACCCTTACAGTCACTGTTGAAAATGTCGCAACTAATGAGGGGCAAATCCTGGCAGCTCTGCATACTCGGGATACTTTTATGAAAGGCCCCGGAATTCAAAATTTCAAATGCAGCGCAAAGACAGGGAGTATTTCCTTCGTTTTTGAAGATGTTAAGCCCGGTACTTATGCAATATCATCCATGCATGATACAAATGAAAATCAAAGAATGGACTTCAAGGATAATGGAATGCCAAATGAAAGTTATGCTATGAGTGGCAGTGAAATAATCATGGGGCTTCCAACCTTCCACGATGTAAAGTTTGAAGTAGGCGGTAACGATCTTGCATTGAAACTTCGTTATTAAATCCTGATAAAACTAACAAAGGCCCGCATGCGGGCCTTTTTATTTATCAGTATCAATTAAAAAATTAAAATTAAATCTCCTCCGCCAACCAGGCTTTCATCATCCAAACGGTTTTTTCCTGTTCAGAAATAAAACTACTCATCATTGAATTTGTGCCCTCATCATCAGCTGCATCGGAATCTGCCAAAATTTTACGTTCAATAATCAGAAGCTCTTTTATAGAATCAATAATCAACTTAATGGCTTTTTCATCCTTGGTTACATCTTTTCCTATCGGGACATTTGAATTTTTCAAATAATCATCAAAAGTGTGAAGCGGTACTTCGCCCAGAGTTAATATTCGTTCAGCTATTTCATCTACTTTTATGTTTGCATCGGTGTATAGCTCTTCAAATTTAACATGCAGGTCAAAAAAACTTTTCCCTTTTATGTTCCAGTGAATCCCTCTTAGGTTCTGATAATACGTTTGAAAGTTGGCTAACAACTTATTCAAATCTTTACTTAATGCCTTTGATTTCTCTGCATTCAGGCCAATACTGTTTAATTTCATCATGGTTTCTTTATTTGTCATAAAATTAATAAATATCTATCCCTTTTAGTATAAATTTTATTGATAGTTCTTATATTTGTATTACGCAAAATTATCGTAGATGACCATTACCCAATTGCAATATGTTTTGGCGGTGGCGGAGTACCAGAATTTCACACTGGCTGCCGAAAAAAGTTTCGTTACCCAACCCACTTTGAGCATGCAGGTGCAAAAACTTGAAGACGAACTCGACGTGCTTATTTTTGACAGAAGCAAGAAGCCGATACGCATAACAGAAGCCGGTCAAAAGATTGTTGCACAGGCCAAAAACATAGTCAATGAAGCAGAAAGAATCAAGGATATAGTTGATCAGGAAAAAGGGTTTATTGGAGGTGAGTATACACTGGGCATTATTCCAACGGTTATGCCCACTTTGCTACCCATGTTTCTTAAAACATTTATCAACAAGTACCCTAAGGTTAATTTGATAATTAAAGAGCAAAGTACAGAAACCCTTATCAGAAACATACAGGAGGGGCATTTAGATGGAGCGATTGCCGCCACACCTCTGAAAATAGAGTACATAATAGAAAGACCATTGTACTATGAACCTTTTGTAGGGTATGTCCCAAAGAATCACAGACTTAGAGAAATAGACAGGCTGGATCCGGGTGATCTTGATATTAGTGACATCTTATTATTGAAAGACGGGCATTGTTTTAGAGATGGCGTAATTAATCTGTGTAAAACCCCTAAAAACTATGAAGATGAGCATTTTCAGCTTCAAAGCGGTAGTTTTGAAACCCTGATAAACCTGGCCGATGAAGATATGGGAATGACCCTTTTGCCATACCTGAATACACTGGAACTGGATGAGAAAAGAAAGAAAAATTTAAAATATTTTAATAACCCTTCTCCTGCGAGAGAAGTAAGTCTTATTTACCACAAAAGCGAACTAAAAATTCAGATTACAAGAGCATTAAAAGAAGTTATTTCCGGAATTGTGCGGGGAGCAATTGCTTTTCAGGATGTGAAAATAATTAGTCCCATCCATAAAAATTAAAAGCCACCTCAATGGGTGGCTTATGGGTTATACTTTTAAATAAATTAGTGTGGGTTTTAGCTCTGGTTTATCTGATATAAAGACTTGCAACCAGGCTTTCAACTCTTCAATTTCATCAGGCAATAGTTTAGAAATTGCTTTTTTAAGTTCTTTACTAAAGAGTTTTACATCAAAACTTACTTTTTGGAGTACTGTTTTATAATACTCCAACATAGATTTTGCCATATTAAGAGTTTGTTTTAATTAGACTGTTGTTTCAAAAATAACCAAAAAATGGTATACAATATTGTATGGTTTCCGTTAAAAATTGGATAATTTCATGTTAAAACTTAAATCTCTCTAACCAAGTACCCGATTTAAATTGAAAAGAATCCTAAATAACTGCGTCTTAATCCTGCTAACAGTACTTATCGGAGCCTGTGCAGCAAGCAAAAAATTGGATAAAACCATAAGTACAGCATTGAATCCTGAAACTTTTGGAAATCATTTTTCGGGAATAATGATCTATGATCCAATTTCCGGGGATACAGTGTACCAAGATAACAGTGAAAAATATTTTACTCCGGCAAGTAATACAAAAATATTTACGCTGTATACCTCCCTATTGCTCCTTGCCAAAGATATCCCGGTAATAAAATATTGCAATGTAAACGATACGTTGTTTTTAGAAGGCACAGGTAATCCCTCACTTTTACATCCATTTTTAAAAGATAGTTCTGTTATCCGGTTTTTAAAGGGCTATAAAAATATCTCCATAAATCTGAACAACTTTACTGACACCAGGTTCGGGCCCGGATGGGCCTGGGAAGATTATGACGGTTATTATGCTGCTGAACGAAGTGGCTTGCCTATTTTTGGAAATGTCGTAACTATTTATAAAACAGATAGTTTACAAGTAATTCCCGGTTATTTCAGGTCGAATGTAAGCCTGCTAAAAAACACAAGGAACCGCAAAATTGATTCGAACTCTTTTTATTACGATCCTGCAATTAAAGACACTCTTGAAATTCCTTTTAAAACAGATAGTCTTGTCATTCAGGGACTTTTAGAAGCTGCCATCGGCAGAGAAATCTCCTTGGTTTCAAAAATGCCCTGCAAAGAGAAAAAGATACTCTCGGGAATAAATACAGACAGCATAAATAAAAGAATGATGCAGGAAAGCGATAATTTTTTAGCTGAGCAATTACTTCTGACGGCTTCCTCTACCCTATCAGATACCTTAAACACACAAATTGCTATAGAATACATGCTTAAAACTCACCTTAAAGAATTAAAACAGTCGCCCAGGTGGGTAGATGGTTCCGGACTTTCGAGGTATAATCTTTTTAGCCCTGAATCAATGGTATATGTTCTGAATGCCATGTATAAGGAGATTCCCAAGGAACGACTATTCAATCTTTTTGCTCAGGGAGGAGAATCTGGTACAATAGCGAATTGGTACCCGGGTAATCCTCAACCCTATATCTACGCTAAAACGGGCTCACTGGGAAATAATCATAATATAAGTGGCTATTTAATAACTAAATCAGAAAAAACCCTGATATTCAGTTTTATGAACAATCATTTTAAGAATTCTGTTTCGGAGATAAAAAAACAAATGCAGTCTGTCTTTGAATGGCTGCGTGATAATTACTAAATTATGTTATTTAAGCGTGCATATTGCAGGAGCATTATGGTTTTCGCGTCTTTTATTTCGCCATTTGTGATCATATTGAGGGCAGTATCAAACAAAACCTCCAGAACTTCAATATTTTCGGTCTCATCCTCTGCACCCCCGCCGTCGCCTATTTTCATATGTTCCCGGTATTCCCCGATAAAAAAATGAAGTATTTCCGTTACGGCGCCCGGTGACATATACGATTCAAATACCTTTTGTACATGATCTATACGATAACCGGTCTCTTCTTCTACTTCTTTTTTAATGCAATCTTCCGGCTTAGCCCCGTCCAGTACCCCGGCACAAACCTCTATCATCATACCTGAGGGATTTCCATTTACATAGGTGGGCATTCTGAATTGCTTTGTAAGAATAACTGTTCCCCGATCTTTATTATACAAAAGGATTGCTGCTCCATTTCCGCGATCATACGACTCCCGAATCTGCTTTTCCCAGCTACCATCCTCCTTTTGATATTCATAGGTGAACTTGTATAAGGTGTACCAATTATCTGATAAAATGTCTTTATTAATATTTCTAATCTTGCTTTTACTCACTTTTTCCCGACTTATATAAGTTGAAATATCCTCAATAATTTGTTTAAACGGTAAGTGCCTTATTTAAGTACCTTCTAAAGGGAAGCATTTCTCTATATACTTTGATTACAATTTCTTTAAAATCACTGCTTAATACCTGATCTTCAGAAAGTGGATAAACTACGGCAAAAGATTTATGCTTCAATAAATCTATGTAAGGGTGTTCCTTTTTAAAACCTTTTGGAGCACCCTTCAATTTTTCGTCAATATACAGCGAACCAAAAGCTTTTTTAAATGAATCTTTATTGATGATTTCTATTAATTCTTCCCCATTATAATCAATTGCGTCTCTAATACTGCGAAGAGATTTTGGCTCTGGCCGCCAAATACCCCCTGCAAGCAAAGATTCATTTATGCCAATCTGAACATAGAAATCTCCGGTGCCCGGTTCTTTATCCAGACCTGCACCAAAGTGATCCTTGTATACAGGTTTATGCGGGTGATACATCAGGTTGTTGTTAATCCTGTTTATGCCCTTTTTCCCGGGAGTGCGATAATAATGCTTGTCAATATCCGCCAGGATATCATCCACATCATCTAACCAGTCAATAAATTCTGAACGAATTTCCCTGTATCGGTTTCGGTTGAAATCCATCCAAACCCTGGAGTTGTTTTGCTCCAGTTCCCTTAAGAAATCAAATAGCTTTTTAAAATTCATTAGGAGATCCGTTTGGCGCTTCCGGTTGTATTGGTGTTTATTTAAAATCGATTATCCCCGTCCAGGATATCTCCTAATCCTCCTAATATACTTCCTTCGCCTTTGTCTTTACCTCCCCCTTTTGGTGCTGCAGCCCAAACTCTGCCAGCCAGCCTGCTAAAAGGCAAGGATTGGATATAGACCGTTCCGGGGCCCCTCAAAGAAGCGAAAAACAAACCTTCGCCACCAAATACAGTATTTCGTATTCCTCCAACAAACTCAATATCGTAGTCTATGTCCTTTGTAAATCCGACAATACAACCGGTGTCCACTTTTAAAATTTCACCGGGCCCTAGTTCCTTCCTGGCCATGGTTCCTCCTGCATGCACAAAAGCCATCCCATCACCCTCGAGTTTCTGCATAATAAACCCTTCACCACCAAAAAGACCCCTTCCCAGGCGCTTGGAGAACTCAATTCCAATAGATACTCCCTTGGCTGCACATAGAAAGGCATCTTTCTGACAGATAAATTTCCCTTGTTTCTCAGATAAATCAATTGGTAAAATTTTACCAGGATATGGCGAAGCAAAACTAACTTCTTTTTTACCTTGACCCACATTCAAAAAGGCCGTCATAAACAGGCTCTCCCCTGTTAAAATTCTTTTTCCTGCTGAAAATATTTTACCAAGTACACTGTTATCCTGGTTGGAACCATCCCCAAAGATAGTATCCATCTTTATATCCGTATCCATCATCATAAAGCTACCCGCTTCGGCTACTACAGCTTCCTGAGGATCCAGTTCAATTTCCACATACTGCATTTCTTCGCCGTATATGTGGTAGTCAATTTCGTGTGCATTCATTTTTATAGGTTTTTAGTGTCAATTGTTAGTTGAAATAAATTTTAAAATGTTACAACAACATCCCAAATTTATTAAATGTATCAGGCTCTCAATTTTACTGTCCATTCAAAGTTGAAGGTAGAAACTATAAGTCCGGCTTCATTTACACCCACAGATTTCATCCAAAAGGTTTGCCCTTCCCCTGTTGCGATAGTCCGGTCCAGTGCTTCCTTTATTTTCTTTCCATCCTTACATGTGAATGTAATTTTACCGGTCGCTTTCTTCGAAAAATTACCTTTATTGTTAGCTACAAGCATGGAAATGTTTTCACCACTGTCCCTTATTTGTGAACTTACCATAATCCCGGTACTAAGCTCAGCAGCCATTCCCTGTACAGCCCAGAACATAGATTTAAACGGGTTCTGATTAAACCATTTGTGTTTTACGGTAACCACTGCATTCTCTTCATCGCAAGATTTAAGTCGAACCCCGCACCACCAGGCCGATGGCAATTTGAAAAATGAGTAAAGATTGAATTTACCGGGATTTAGGCTCATTAGACTATATATATGAGGTAAAAATACATATTCTATTTTAACTAATTAATGTTAATTATTTGTTAAATATTAGTACTATGTTTTGCATAATACCTTCTTTTAGCTATATATTTGCATAAGAAACTAATATGCCATGACAGAGACATTGACCAAACACGAAAGAAATTTATCTGCAGTTATACATGCATCAACACTAAGCAAGTATTTTATTCCCTTTGGCAACTTTCTTTTGCCATTGGTCTTATGGATAGGAAATAAGAAGGAACACGGTTTCGTAGACTACAATGGCAAGCAGGCCCTGAATTTTCAAATCAGCCTCTTATTGTACTCTATTATACTTGGTATCATAACCGTTCCTTTTGTGCTGGGTTTTTTACCGAGCATTTTCGAAGGCGGACTTTTGAATATTCGCGATTACAATGAATTCAACAATATCAATTTTCATTTTTTAGGAGAAAACATGCGTTTAGGGTGGTGGCTTTTGCCCATAGGAATTACCGGCATGTTGCAGGTTGCGCTCTTTATCATAAATATAGTTTATACCATATTAGCCACCTTGAGAACAAATGAAGGACAGTACTTTAAATATCCAATTACGATAAATTTTATAAAATAATAAACAGCACTAATCACGCTGCAGAATGGAAGTTATTCATCAATAAAAAAGAGTTTATTTATCAATCACCATCAAATGAAAAACAAAAAAACGAACAGTTAACCAGATGCTGAATTAAAACCGTAGCGGGTGGAGCAGCACAAAACAGAATTATGATATTATGAACATAGAAAACACAAAAGCACAGATGCGGAAAGGAGTTTTGGAATATTGCATACTCTCCATTCTAAAAGGAGAAGATAAGTATGCGTCCGAAATTCTGGGTAGCCTTAAGGATGCAAAAATGCTGGTAGTTGAAGGCACAATTTATCCTTTACTTACCAGGTTAAAGAACGCCGGCTTGCTGAATTATCGCTGGGAGGAATCCACCTCCGGCCCCCCAAGAAAATATTACGCACTTACAGAAACGGGTAAAGTATTCCTGAAAGAGTTAAACATAACCTGGGATGAACTTCGAAGTGCAGTTAATTTGGTTACCAATACTAAAAACAAATAATAATGAATAAAACAGTAAATATAAATCTCGCAAATATACTTTTTCACATAGATGAAAAAGCATTCAACAAATTACAGCGCTACCTGGAATCAATAAAGCGCTCTTTTTCCGGAACAGCCGGAAGCGATGAAATCATTGCTGATATTGAAGCCAGGATAGCTGAACTCTTCCAGGAAAAAATGGAAAACGACCGGCAGGTCATCACCCTCAAAGAGGTGGACGAGGTCATCAACATCATGGGGCAACCTGAAGACTACATGGTAGATGAAGATATTTTTGAAGATGAACCCAGAAGAAGTGCGGAATCTCGTCCAAAAATTAAAAAACTCTATAGAGATATTGACAACAAATATATTGGCGGAGTTTGTGCCGGGCTGGAACACTATCTTGGAATTGATGTCATCTGGATACGCCTTATTTTTATTATCCTGGGCGTTTTTACAGGGTTTGGGTTTATTGCCTATATCCTTCTTTGGATTTTAGTGCCGGAAGCTGCAACCACCTCTCAGAAATTAGATATGAGGGGTGAACCCGTAAACATAAGCAATATTGAAAGAAAAGTGAAGGAGGGTTTTGATGATGTTGCAGATAAGGTGAAAAGTGTAGATTATGAAAAAGTAGGCAATAAGGTAAAAAGCAGTGGCAAAACGTTTTTTGATGCCCTTGGCGACATTATCATGTTCCTATTCAAAGTTTTTGGAAAATTTATTGGGATCTTATTAATCATAATAGGAGCAGCAACTCTAATCGGTCTCTTTATAGGATTGTTTACCGTAGGAATATTGGATATTGTACATATCCCCGGAATTGACTTTTATGATATGGTAAATTCCACTTCTGCACCGGTTTGGCTTGTTTCATTATTGTGCTTTTTTGCTATTGGCATTCCATTTTTCTTTTTGTTATACCTCGGATTGAAAATTCTGGTTAATAACCTTCAGTCCATTGGAAACATAGCTAAATTCTCTTTATTGGGATTATGGCTTCTCTCAATCATCGGGTTAAGCGTTCTTGGAATTCAACAGGTTTCAGCCCATGCTTTTAATGGAACAACTACAATTAAAGAAGATCTGCATTTTCCGCAAGGGGTTGATACTTTGCGCATTAGTTTATTAGCCAGTGATCTCTACGAAAATCGCGAAAAAGTTGGGATAAATGGAATGACTTTAACCTACAATGAAGAAGGAGATAAATTGTTATTTGACGATGATGTAAGGTTTGACATTAAAAAATCTGAAGATTCTCTGGCTCACATTCGTATTCGGAAAGACGCGGACGGAAGTTCTTTTGAAAGTGCAAAAAACAGGGCGTCCAAAATTGATTACACTTATGCCGTAGAGGCTAATGCCCTATTGCTGGACAATTTTTATACTACAGCAGCGAAAAACAAAGTAAGGGATCAGGAAGTAAGGGTAACCGTTTTTGTCCCATCAAATAGTGTCATACAATTTGATGAATCTGCCAGGCGCCATATAGGAAGAGTAACACAATATGATAAAGATATTTATAGAAGTAATATTGTTGATTATCAATGGCTTATGCAGGATAATGGTGTGCTAAAATGTCTGAATTGTCCGGAAGACCTGGAAGAAAATGAGGAAGAAGATGAAAATGGTCGAATAATAATCAACGGTAAAGGTGTAGATATTGATATCAAAGAAGACGGGGATTCCTTTAAAATGAAAATTGATGAAGACGGAGTGAGGATCAAAACCAACGAAAATAACTAGAGAAGCTTACATTTCATCATTTGAATACAACAATTGGGTTATTCCTTTTTATTTTTTTAAAAAGAAACAAAGAATTTTATCAATCAAATTAAATAAGTAAACATTAAATCAAAACCCGCAATTTTTGCGGTTACTAAAAACGACTATCATGACAACATTAGCAAGAATTACAATCGCATTTATCCTGGCACTTTTTCTATCCTCCTGTGCCTTCGACATTAACTTTGGGGACGGCAAGAAGGGAAATGGTGTTATTGCCGAAGACAAGAGAGAGGTAACTGAAGAGTTTACCGTTGTATCTGCATCAGAGGGTCTGGATGTTTATGTTACCCAGGCAAAGGATTTTAGAATTACCGTTGAAGCAGATGAAAATATTATCGACCTGATAGGAACAGATATCCGAGACGGCAAACTAAAAATACATGCCATTGAAAATATCGGTAGAGCCACCAAAAAAATATATGTTTCTTTGCCTGATATTACCGGACTGGAATCTTCCAGTGGTGCTGATTTGGTTGGAAAAACCGTTATTGAATCTGACAAAATCTCTTTGAATGCGAGCAGCGGATCTGATCTGCAGGTAGAAATAAGTGCAGATGAGGTTAATGCCAATAGCAGCAGTGGTGCAGATATAAAAGTATCCGGGGAAGCCAATATGCTCTATGCAAATGCCAGCAGTGGTTCAGATATTAAAGCACGGGACTTTATAGTCCAAAGCTGCAATGCCGATGCAAGCAGTGGAGCCGATATCTCTGTTAATGTATCTGAAAACCTCATTGCGGATGCAAGCAGCGGCGGAGATATATCCTATACCGGTGACGCAACAGTTCAAATGAAAAAATCTGTCTCCGGAAGCGTCCACAAAAACTAATACCGCTTACCCAATACGGAACAATATACCTTTACCTGAACATTGTTATTTTTACCCCGGTATTCTTGCCGGGGTTTTAGTTTGACATATATGGGATTTATTTATATTCGTAGTAAACAATTGATGAATGGATCTCAAGCTAAAAAAGTACACCCTGACCCTGAAGCACACCTTTACTATTTCAAGGGAATCGCATAATTCACAAGATACTTTAATAGTTTCTCTCTCATCTGATAATTGCACGGGATATGGTGAAGCAACCTCGAATCCTTATTACAATATTAGCTGCAATAGCATGATCTCGGAAATAGAAGGCATTCGCCGGGAAATAGAGGCCTTCGATTTTAATTCTACAGAAGATTTTTACTCTTTTATTTCATCAAAGGGATTAAGCAACTTTGCTTTATGTGCCTTAGATCTTGCTGCCCATGATTTATACGGAAAAATCATAGGTAAACCATTGTATGAGGTTTGGGGTACGGCTATTGAGAATTATCCGGTCACCAACTATACTATTGGCCTTGATACCATAGATAAAATGGTCGCCAAAATGAAAGAAAAGCCCTGGCCTATTTACAAAATTAAGTTAGGAACAGAAAATGATGTGGCCATTATTAAAGAGTTACGCAAACACACAGAAGCTATATTCAGGATTGATGCCAATTGTGCATGGACCGCTGCAGAAACAATTCATAATGCCCCATTGCTGAAAGAACTGGGTGTTGAGTTTTTGGAACAACCTTTAAAGGCCGGCGATTGGGAAGGTATGGAGAAAGTAATTCACCAAAGTGTACTTCCGGTAATTGCAGACGAAAGTTGTATTGTAGAAAGTGATGTCGAAAAATGCTGGCTCCATTTTAATGGAATAAATATTAAACTGACTAAATGTGGTGGGCTAACACCAGCTTTGCGGATGATTGACAAAGCAAAGGAGTTAGATTTAAAAGTCATGGTGGGCTGCATGACGGAGTCTACGGTTGGAATTTCTGCCATCGCACAGCTATTACCAAAATTGGATTATGTAGATATGGATGGGGCAATGTTATTGGCTGAGGATATTGCCAAAGGTGTTGAAATCAAAGAAACCGGCCGGGTGGTTTTTCCCGATATAAATGGAAGTGGAATAGAATTATTGGTATGATCTCTATAATAGATTCTTTTCCGGGCCGTGAAATTTTAACCAGGGGGAAGAAATTTCTTTATTTTGGTGGCACTTCTTATTTTGGAATTCAAACTGACAGGGAGTTTCAGAATATTTTTATCGCCAACATCAGGAAGTATGGCACCGGCTATGGTGCTTCCAGAAAATCCAATGTTCAGTTATCGGTGTACAGAGACGCAGAAAGTCATCTTTCTGATTGGGTTGGTTGTGAAGACTGCGTAACGCTGTCTTCCGGATATCTTGCGGGCCAATTGCTATGCAATTTGTTCAGCTCGGCACAATATAGGTTATTTTATACCCCAAACAGCCATTCTGCCCTATACCAATCGAACATAAAACCTTATATTACTTATTCAGCATTGAATATAGCTTTAAGGGACCATCTGTCATCAAATAAAGACGTGATACCCATAATTCTTTTAGACTCCATAGATTTTTCGGGCTACAATTACCCACAATTTCAAGGATTAACTTCACTCCCGATAAATAAATGTATTCTTGTGGCGGATGATTCGCACGGCTTAGGACAAATAGGCCCGGAAAACAGTGGTGCCTTCCAAATCCTCTCGGCCTTAGAACCATCAGAGCTGTTAATTTGCTGCTCTTTGGGTAAAGCCTTAGGTATTGATGCAGGGGCGATCTTTGGGTCAAGGGCAAGGTTGAAAGAGATTGTGAAAACCGACTTTTATGCCGGAGCCTCTCCCCCGTCACCGGCAAGTATGGCTACATTGATGCAGGCCCGGGAAATTTATAACTCCAAGAAAAGAACTTTGGATTATAATATGGAGCTTTTCCTTGATCAAATAACTGATAGTAAAAATTTTAGCTATATAGAAGGTTTTCCTGTATTTGGTTATTCCAATCCTGAATTGACAAAATTTTTGTATAACAACGGAATCATTGTTACTGATTTTAACTATCCCTCAGAAGAAGCCAGCCTAAAAAGCAGGATCGTTTTAACGGCCTCCCATACTGAGAAAGACATTGCACTTCTTACAGCACTAATTAATTCTTTTTACGATTAAGTATTAATCCGGTTACAGCCCGTTTACAATTCACAATTTATTCCTTGATTTTCTTCAGGTTTCGTAAAAAAATTGTAACTTTTAAGATATATTTAAGAAAAACATTAAAATACACTAACATGAAGAAATTACTGGGATTGGTTTTAGTGATTACACTCCTTATAAGTGTTGCCGCACTTACGTCATTGAAACCTAACACAATGCATACCATGGAAGGCACCTGGGAACTGCAGAGCTTTTATAACTATGATGGGCAGGAGGTAGTAGATACAGCCAACTTACAGAAAGGTTACAGACAAGTTAAAATGTATTATCACGGGAATGTAATGTGGTCCCGGACCGATCCAAATGATACTATTGGGAGGTTTGGTTTCGGTTCTTACAGGATAACAGATACAGACCTGATAGAAACCATTGAATATGGCGATTACTACATGATGCAGGCCCTTGATACTTTACGCGAGTTTACTTTTGAACTGGAATTGAAAGATGACACATTTAGTCAGATATCTTTTGACTCCGACGGCAATCGCACATTTTCTGAAAACTACAAACGGATTGATTAAATATCCCACTAAAAAAACCGCTGTTAAAACAGCGGTTTTTTCTTATAGCTAAGATTTATATTTTGCTTTCAGGAGACTTCCTGAGGTGTTTCTATAGTCGCAAGATAGCGTTCTGCGTCTAAGGCTGCCATACAGCCTGTTCCTGCAGCAGTTACAGCCTGTCTGTATTCCTTGTCCTGGACATCACCGCTGGCAAAAACTCCCGGTTTACTTGTTTTGGTAGATTTGCCATGGGTTATAAGATAACCCGTTTCATCCATCTCAAGCTGCCCTTTAAATATTTCTGTATTAGGTTTGTGCCCTATAGCGACAAAGAATCCGGTAATGGGAATTTCTTCTTTTTCCCCGGTTTTATTATTTACTATTCGTAATCCTTCAACTACCTGATCCCCCAATATTTCATCCACCTCGGAATTATATCTCAAATCAATGTTCGGAAGGCTGTCAACCCTGTGCTGCATAGCCTTGGAGGCTCTCATATAATCCTTCCTGACCAACATGGTTACTTTATTGCAAATATTCGCAAGATAAGAAGCCTCCTCCGCTGCAGTGTCACCACCACCTACTATTGCCACATCCTGTCCTTTATAAAAAAACCCGTCGCATACCGCACAGGCCGAAACACCCCCGCCACGTAACCGCTGTTCACTGGGAATATTCAGATATTTTGCAGTTGCGCCTGTGGAAATAATAACAGTTTCTGCCTCAATAACTTTAGAATCATCTATAGTTACTTTATGGATCCCTCCAACTTCATTGCTGAAGTCAACTGCAGTGGCCATTCCTATGCGAACTTCTGTTCCAAAACGTTCTGCCTGTTGCTGTAATTGGACCATCATTGTAGGTCCGTCTATTCCTTCAGGATAACCCGGAAAATTATCGACCTCCGTAGTTGTGGTTAATTGCCCACCAGGCTCCATTCCGGTATACATAACAGGTTTTAAATCTGCTCTCGCAGCATAAATTGCGGCAGTATAACCCGCAGGACCTGAACCTAGTATGAGTGTTTTAACACGTTCATTTTTTTCTGACATGATTAAATATATAACTGTAATTAGTATGCCATAAAAGTAGGATTTTCAGGATAAACCTTACTTTAAAAGTTATAAAAAGTTATTATAACTTACTAAATAATTCTAAGCTTGCTTTTTGATAAGATTTGAATTAATTATAGCATAATAACCGGGGCTGGCACCTCTTAAAAAGAGCCGTAATTTACCAATTTTGATATAAATCGGAAAAGAATAAAATCAATCCTTGATTCCGAATTTAGTTAAGATATCCTCCATTAAACACCATTTCGTAAATGATGACTGCAAAAGGTTAAACCCAACAAAGGCAGTAAACCACAACCAATTAATATTGACATAAATAGCAAGCACCAGGCTTAGCAGAATAAAGGTTCCGGCTACAGCCCTGACAATTCTGTTTTTCATATTAATTATCTTTAAATTGATCTTTCTATGGGAACTACTATCGCTTTAATAGGGTTGTTAGTTACCAAATTTTCGTTAAACACTTTAATTAATTCAAACAGGGAGTCTATTTTTTCATCTTCGGTAAAGGAGAAAAACAGACTGGATTCTACACCTCCTTTAACACCTGGAAACCAATTCGAGGTAATTAAAAGAGATGCCTGTTGTTTGTATCCGTCGATATCTGAGCCACTGAAATTTTCAATATTGGCTTTTTTAAAAAGTTCCAGAATGGCCTCCTCGTATTGCTCGACTACAGTGACTATAAGTAGTTTCATATTTTGTGATTTTTACGTTCTATTAAATAATATACCAGTGGCACCACTAACAATGTCAGCACGGTGGACGCAATTGTACCCCCCATCAAGGAAATAGCCAGGCCTTGAAAAATTGGGTCAAAAAGAATGACAAAAGCGCCAATGACAACCGTTCCTGCAGTTAATAGAATAGGAGTTGTTCTAACCGCCCCTGCTTCAATAACCGCTTGTTTTAAGGGAGCGCCTTCTCCGACGCGCAGGTTAATAAAGTCAATAAGCAAGACGGAATTCCTTACCATAATTCCGGCCAATGCAATCATCCCAATAAAAGAAGTAGCTGTAAAGAATGCATCCAGCATCCAATGTCCTAATACAATCCCCACAAGGGACAGTGGAATGGCCACCATCATCACAACAGGAGCTTTGAAATTCTGGAACCAACCCACGATTAAAATATAGATAATAACTATTACGCCAAGAAACGCAATTCCTAAATCCCGGAAAACTTCCAGGGTAATCTGCCATTCTCCATCCCATTTTATGGTGTAATCATCTTCAAAATCAGGTTGCTTTATATAAAGTTCTTCCAGAGCGTATCCCTCAGGAATATTAATTTCATTCAATTTATCTGTCATTCCCAGGATGGCGTATACCGGACTCTCCAGTTCGCCGGCCATGTCGGCAATGACATAGACTACTCTTTTTTGGTTTTTTCTGTAAATACTTTTTGCACTTATGCCTTTGTCTATTTCTGTCAAATCTCCAATGGTATTCATCGTTCCCATGCCGGATTTAACCTTGAGTTGAGAAATATCAGCTATCGTGGATTTCTCCTTTTCATCCAAAGCAAGCACCAGGCCTACCTGGTTTGATGCATCTTCATCATATAAACTCGTTATTGCTTTCTCTGAAAGTGCCATATTCAAAGTTTGGGTGATCTGTTGAGGTGCCACCCCATAAAGCATCGCTTTTTGTTTATCTATGATAAATTCATATTCTGTCTGATCTGCTTCCACCATCCAGTCCACGTCCACAACATCCTGCGTATTATTTAAAAGGTTTTGTACCTGGTTAGCAATAGCAATCTGTTCTTTGTAGTCAGGTCCATAAACTTCTCCAACAATTGTTGATAGCACAGGTGGTCCCGGTGGGACTTCCACCACCTTTACATTTGCATTATACTTTTTACCGATCTTTTGAATTTCAGGTCGGAGAAGACTTGCTATTTCATGACTTTGAGCACTTCTGTCATGCTTATCTATCAAATTTACCTGGATATCTGCCATGTTGCTTCCACCCCGCAAATCATAATGGCGTACCAGGCCATTAAAAGTAATAGGAGCTGAAGTACCTACATAGCTTTGATAATTAACGACCTCCGGACGCGTATTCAGATACTGAGAAATTTCTTTGGCAACAACGGCAGTTCGTTCAAGTGTGGTGCCTTCGGGCATGTCTATGACTACCTGAAATTCATTTTTATTATCGAAGGGCAACATTTTTACCGCCACTGATTTTGTAAAGAACATACCTACCGAAGCAAGCAAGAGCAAAAAGGTTATTCCAAGAAATATCCAGCGTTTCTTCTTGTTCTCTAATAAGGGTTTTTCAAATTTTTCATAAATTCTGTAAATGAAGGTTTCATTAAGTTGTTTCTCTTCTTTTTTCTTCCCTTTTTTTTCTTTTTCACGCAGAAAAATAAAGCCGAGATACGGCGTGATTGTCAATGCCACAAACAAAGACAGAATCATGGCTATAGATGCCCCTATTGGCATTGGAGACATATACGGGCCCATTAATCCGGATACAAAAGCCATTGGCAAAACCGATGCAATTACGGTAAATGTGGCCAAAATTGTGGGGTTACCAACTTCATTTATTGCGTAGAGCGCTGCTTGTTTGAAAGGCAGGCGTTTCATTTTAAAATGACGATGCATGTTTTCGGCAATAATTATGGAATCATCTACAACGATACCTGTAACAAAAACAAGGGCAAAAAGAGTAATCCTGTTCAGCGTATAATCCAGCATATAGTAGCTCAGAAGTGTTAGAGCAAAAGTAATTGGAACGGATAAGAAGACAACCAGGCCTCCCCTCCAGCCCATTGCCAACATAACCACAAATGTCACCGCTATTATTGCGCCAATAAGGTGCATAAGAAGTTCTGATACTTTTTGAGAAGCCGTTTCGCCATAATTACGCGTAACTTCCACATGGACATCTGACGGGATCAAATTTTGTTTTAAATGGTCTACCTTTTCCAGAATGATATCGGAAATCTTCATCGCATCCGCGCCTTTTCGCTTAGCGATGGAAATGGTAACTGCAGGATATTCTGAATTATATGAACCGGCCTTTTCGCTTGCCTGACCAAAGCCAAGAGAAACGTAATTTTTGGGTAATTCGGCCCCGTCATATATGGTAGCAATTTGTTTGAGGTATATGGGTTGATTCTGTTGGATTCCTACAACAAGGTTTTCAACATCCTCGGTAGTTTCCAGAAACCTTCCCGTGGTAACGGTAAACTCGGTGTCATATTTGTCAAAAGTACCAGCGCTAAGTTGGCTGTTATTGGCTTTTATCATTTGGGCAACAGCAAGGAAATCAAGGTCGCTTTCAGCCATTTTGTCCTTGTCCAGCACGACTCTTAATTGCCTGTTTCTACCCCCAATTTTTTTGATCGCAGAAACGTCATTAATCTTTTCAATTTCATCAGAAAGTTCCTGTGCAATCTGTTTCAGCTGGTAATCATCATAATTTTCGCTCCACAGGGTCAATCCCAGCATTGGCACATCGTCAATAGCCCTGGTTTTCACCAGCGGAAATGTCACACCTTGTGGCATGATATCCATATGCTTGTTGATCTCATTATAAAGTTTAACGAAAGACCTCTCAATATCCTCCCCCACATAAAATTGGACGATAACCATAGCCTGTTCCTTCATAGAAGTAGAATAAACATATTCTACTCCTTTGATATTCGAGATAAGTTTTTCCAGTGGTTTTACAACCCTTGATTCAACTTCGGTTGGACTCGCCCCCGGATATCCCACAAAAATATCGGCAATGGGAACATCAATCTGTGGTTCTTCCTCCCTCGGAATTAAAAAGGAACTATAAACCCCAATGATCATAAAAACTATCATTAGGAGTACTGTTAGTTTAGAGCCTATAAACAACTTTGCAATTTTCCCTGCTAATCCTTCTTTCATATTATTTGTATTGCTTTATGAACTTCTTTTCCCGATGGAGGTAAATAAACCTAACCGGGTCTATTTTATGGCTATTTTAGCCCCGTTATATAATTTTCCATCAGATGAAACAATGAAACTTTCATCGGCTGACAGGCCGGATAAAACCTCAACCCTATCCCCATAGGAACGTCCTAAACGCAGCCACCTGAGGAGCGCTGTATTACTTTCGCTTACTGTATACACTCCTGATAGCTGCCCTTTATGCACAATTGATTCTTTGGGTATCAAAGCCGCTTTTACCTGATCATCCGCTTTAATGGGGAATTTTACCGTGGCATACATCCCGGTTAAAATAGGTGCGTTTGTTTCCAATAATGCCACTTTAACACGGTACTGTCCGCCTGTATTTTTTGATGAACTGCTTACCTCAACAACTTCTCCCGGGATATTCATCTCCAGTGAGTTCAAACCAACCTGTACTTCCATACCCTGTTTGATTTTTGTTATTTCAGATTCCGGCACCAGAGTCAACACCTGGTAATGGCCCGGAGCTTCTACCTCCATAAGAGGCATTCCGGGATTAGCCATATCTCCCTGTTTTATGAACTTATTGGTTACTACGCCACTGAAAGGAGCACGTATATCCGCATAGGAAAACTGGGCATTTACTTCATTTTTCATTTGCCTGGCGGCTTCAAGTCTCGCTTCTGCCATCCTGAAATTGGCGGTAATATCATCAAGTTCTTTTTGGGTTGCACTTTTTTCCTGAAACAACACCGTAAATCTTTTCAGGTCTTTCTCTGCATTATCATATGCAGCACTGGCTTCGGCTATTCCTGCGTTTACCTGAGCTAGCTTTGCAGACAGATCCAGGTTATTAATACTCAACAAAAGTTGACCTTTGGAAACCTTATCCCCTATCCTGACATAAATCTTATCTACATGTCCCATCACTCTGGTGCTTAGGTTGGCGCTTTTAACAGCTTCTATTTTTCCACTTGTGGAAATCATAGCGGGACCGTCAATTTCCCCAACCGTTTTTACCGTTACCGGAATAACAGAATCATTTACTTCCTGTTCTTTTTGCTCTTTTTTCCCACAACTCCCGACAAGAAGTATTAGAAGTAAAAAATATAATTTTTGCATATTTCGATTTTTATAGTTCATTGTGTACTTATTCCTTTGTTAAAAACTCCATGTAGGCTACCGCAGAATTGTGCTGAAAAATCGTGAAATAATATTCCAGTTGTTTCTGAGCATATTGTGTTTCCGCCATCAGTAAATCTGATGTTTTTTCCAGCCCCTGTGCAAAACGGTTGCTGCGTATTCTTAGCGCTTCTTTTGATTGGTTTAGAGCGAGGGTCGTAAGCTCCAGATTATTTTTTGTATCCTGAAGCATACGCCTCGCTTTATTGAGCTCTACCTGACTCTCTGATTTATATTGCTCTAATTCCAATTTGGCCTTTTCAAACTCCGCTTTGCTTTTATGTGCTTTTCCAAAGCGCTTTGTACCATTCAAAACATCCCATCTCAATTCTGCACCAAAGAAATAGCTGTCTGAACCTCCCTGAAACACCTGGTCATCATGGAGCTCGTATGACCCGAAAGCATTGAGCTTAGGCAAAAAACTCATTTTATCTGATCTGTAGTTTTGATAATAAGCCTCCTTGGCTGATTCCATTGCCAAAATATCTTTTCTGTTTTCCGACACATTTTGCATAGAAAATTGATTGGCAAAAATCTTTAGTGAATCGGCTGGGGTCAATATCTGGTAAGTAGAATCATTCATCATAACCGAGAGGTAATTCGAGGCATTGTGAATATTGCTTTTTGCGTATTGCAATTGATTATCAATTTCGGTTACACGAACTTCTACAGCGAGGACATCAGATTTTTGAAGATACCCTTGCTTGAAGCTGTTCTCTGCCAGCCTTTTGTTTTCCATTGCAGCTTCCCTGGTTTTTTCCAGGACCTCTACGGTTTTGTAAGCCAGCTGTAATTGCATATATGCTTTTTCTACCTCCAGCACGAGATAATCCCTCGTCCGGTCAGACTGATATTCCGAGGCTGTCATTTTAGCTTTGGCCGCCTTGCGCTGGTAAAATCCATCAAAATTCAACAGGGGTTGCTGAATCTCAAACCGGGTTGCATAATCTTCAATTTGACGCGGATTATTAAGGAGGTCAGGGTTAAAATCAGCTTGTGTTACTATTTGCTGATTTAATTTCACTCCAAAAGCCATCAATGGATTATTGGTAGCAATACCGGTATGTGAAAGGCTAATATTAGGCAATAGCACTGCATTGGTTTGTCTGTAATCCCCTTCAGCTGCTATTATATCCTTTTCAGTGATCTTTAAGGTAGCATTGTGCTCCATCACCCTGTTCATAACCTCTCCTTTGGTAATAAGGACACTATTTTGAGCATTTATAAAAAATGCGCTCAGCATAACCAGTATTTGTAATGTATTCTTCATCAACTAATTAATTTGCAGCAAAATTAGACTTTGAAGAAGGGGCAGACCGTAACCAATGTTACCAAAACCCGGTAACAAATGTTACAGAATAATGTAACTGAATATTTTAATGGAAAAGGAAAAATATAAATTGAGCCGCATATTTCAGCATCGCTGAACGAAATTTCAAAGTTTGGTTCCGTAGGACAGATCCCCGGCATCCCCCAGCCCGGGTATTATATATCCTTTACCGGTTAATTCATCGTCAATCGCAGCTATCCATAAATGCGTATTTTCAGGGAAAACGCTTTTTACATACGCAATCCCCGCTTTAGAACCAATAACAGAAATGATGTGTATCTGTTTGGGTTGGCCATGGCTTTTTAAGGCGTTTAAAACATTCTCCAATGTTTTGCCCGTAGCCAGCATTGGATCTGTCAGTATCAGGGTTTTACCCCCCAAAGCTGGTGCCGCAAAATATTTAACTATGACATCAAATTCATCCCCCTCGCCTGGATGATGCCGGTAAGCCGAAATAAATGCGTTTTCCGCTTTATCAAAGTAATTCAATAAGCCGCGGTGTAAAGGTAAGCCAGCTCTTAGTACGGAACACAACACAAGATTATTTAAAGGCAATGACATAGCCTTATGACCAAAAGGGGTCTGAACTGTATTAACTTTATAATTAAGGGTTTTGCTTAATTCATAACTTAGGATTTCCCCAATTCGTTCAATATTTCTTCGGAAACGCATGGAATCCTTTTGAATATTAACATCTCTCAGTTCTGCGACAAATTGATTGAGCAAGGAATTTTCAGCTCCAAAATTATGAATGATCATATGCCTGCCTTATGGTTTACATTAAAGATACATTAATTAAGGTATAAACCAGTAGCTTACCCCGACCGACCAATAGAAAACGGGTTCTAAATCTTCTGTAATTAAAGTGTCTTCACTATAAATGGTTGCACTGCTCTGGGGTAACGCCAGCATAGGGTTAAATGAAAAAATAAATTTCTTGTAATTGTATTGCAATGGAATTTCGAGTTCTATATTAAGAAAATTAAATTTTTGAACTTCTTCAATGTTAACCATATTGGAATCTGATACTCCGGAACCAGTATTACCCATACCTTTGCCTTTTCTGTTTCCCAGACGGCTGTTACTGTAGTATTGCTCATAAAAATATTGTGACCCTGCATAAAAAGAAATCCTCGGGTTAATTAAAAGGTTTTTATTGATAGCATAAAATGTGCGGTCAAACATTAAGCCCCCAATAAAATCATTTTTGCTACCATCATTAAAATAAGTACTTAAATAAAGGGTAGTTTCAAGTAATTTAAAGTCATAACCAATAATCCCTGTGAGATCACCAACAACAGACGACATGACATTGTTACTTTCCTCATTAAAAAAGTAAGCAGTCCCGGAAATACCTCCACTAAACTTATTTGCATTAAAGAGGTAACCCGCACTGAGCCAAATAAGGTCAACCCGACTGGCTTCAGATGCAGTTAGAAATGACAGGGAGGCATCAGCGAAAAACCCCGATTTATCGTAATACCCTATTGAAGGAATCAGATAAGGGGCTGCAATAGAATCGCGTCTTCCCATAAAAACATAGTCATTGATGTAACTGACATCTGCTAAAAAATAGGAAAAGCCCTCTTCAGCCTTGTTAATATTATTTTTTACAGGATCCTGTGCCATAAGGAGCAGAGGGGCAAACGAGAATACTATGAAATAAAAAGTGAGTCGAAGTTTCATTTTAGATTACTTTAAATGCTTAAAGGGCTCCTACTTATTTCAAGAGGAACCCCTTATGATTCCTATTTTGTAATCTTTTTCTTTTTTTTGGCGGTAGGCTTTTTAACGCCTTTTTTAATCATCTTTTTATTAGGGGTCATATTTTTTTGAAGTATCATTTTTCGGTACTGATACATATTACTGAACATTTGACCATATTCATTCAGGCATTGTCCGTCATGCAAACGCAATCTTTTTTGATCTCTGGTTTGAAAACTTCCATCAGGGTTTACTACTACTCCATTTCCAAGATCCAGACTTTCTTCCAAACGTCGTTGGCTCTGATTCCTTACCAAAAACATTTCTCCATCAACCATGGTATAATGCAACCTATTCTGATTTCTTTCCCTAATTTGATCCTGGGTTAATCCTTTATTTTCCTGACTTACCTTGTACCGGTACTGATACTCATTTCTGTATTTAATGCCATCACCATCTAAGCATTCACCATTCTTTAATTTCAATCGGGAACCATCATATGTCTCATATGTTCCGTCGGGAGATACCACAGACCCATCTGATAAAGTCTGTTTTTCTTTGAGACGCATTTCTGCGCGATCTCTTAATTCCAGCATTTCACCATTAATCATTACTAACTTTGTGCGGTCCTGATCCTGTATTCTATCCTGATCCCTTTCCTGGGCTGTAAGAAAAATAGATCCAAAAACCAGAAACGCAACTAAAAAAAATATCTTTTTCATGGTATTGAGATTTATAATTAATAATGTTACAAACCTAATGGACCAATGAATCAAGAACAATGATCTAAATCATCTAGACTCTTTAAATACAGTGTTTTTCAGTAACATATGTTACAAGCGGAAAAATTTGTCTAAAGAATTTAAGCAGTTGTAAAATCTTAATTTTAGTAATAGAATGAAGTCTATTCCAAAAAGAAATAATTTGTTATCCGTACTTACAATTCTATGAGTTACAAAACGGACAGGAGTTGCAAAACGGAAAGATTTTACATTTACCTGGATTTAATCAGAGTCAATTTTAAGTACGGTAACATTTGTTACATGTACTTTATTAAATAAATTCTTAATTTTATTACTTTGGATATAAACTAATCTAATGAAAAGACGAAACTTTGTTAAAAAGGCAACCTTAGGTTCCATGGCGTCAGTAATAGGCGCGGATATTGTATTTGGCGCCGTTCTGCCGGAAGGCTATAAACCACTGGCTCTGCAGGACCCTGACCCTTTTAAAATGTTCAATAAGGATACGGGAATGGAAATATTGAACGACAAACCATGGAATATTGAGGCTAAGGCCCACCTTTTGGATGATAAAGTAACGCCTAACAAGTTTATGTTTATACGAAACAATGGGTTAATCCCCGAAAATATAGACATAAATAATTGGACTATAACTTTTGATGGGGAATCTGCAGCTCAGAAGAAAACATATACTCTGGCCGAATTAAAATCCAAATTTCCACAATATACCTATCAATTGACATTGGAATGCGGAGGCAACGGCAGAAGCGAATTCGACCCGCCTGCAAAAGGAAACCAATGGACGGTAGGTGCCGTTTCCTGTGCCAACTGGACCGGTGTCAGGCTAAAGGACGTTCTCGAAGATGTTGGTATAAATGACGATGCGGTTTATATTGGTTATCACGCGGCCGATGTGCATCTGAGCAGGGATCCGGGGAAAGAACCTATTTCTCGGGGTGCTCCTATGGTAAAGGCCCTTCAGGAAGAAACCCTGCTTGCCTTTAAAATGAACAATGAGGATATTCCGCTTGCACATGGTTACCCGATAAGACTGGTAGCAGGAGGCTGGCCCGCTTCTGTTTCGGGAAAATGGTTAAATGGAATCAGCATACGAAATAAAGTTCATGATGGTACAAAAATGACCGGAGACGCTTACAGGGTTCCATGTTATCCGGTGGCACCGGGAGAAAAGGTTAAAGAGGAAGATATGTGTATTATTGAATCCATGCCGGTAAAATCATTGATTACCTATCCAAAATCCGGGGCTATGATCAGTAAGGGTAAAAAACTGGATATCCGCGGACATGCCTGGGCCGGAGAACTTGAAGTAGAACGAATGGAATATTCTATAGATTTTGGTTCCACCTGGCAGACCTGCCCCATAGAAAAACCGTCAAACAGATTGGCATGGCAACATTTTAGCGCTTCCATAGACTTTCCAAAGAAAGGGTATTATGAAATATGGGCAAGGGCAACGGATTCCAGGGGCATAAGTCAACCCATGCTATTACCGGGCTGGAACCCAAAGGGGTACCTGAATAACGCATGTCACAGAATCGCAATAAAGGTTACATAAATGCAGGATCACGCCAAGTTCAAACAACAGGTAAAAGCCATCTACAGACTTATGGCGGGTTTATTCGGCTTATTCATTGTGGCTGCAATAGGAATCCTCCTGTTAGTGTCTAATCCTGACTGGACCCGGAAAAAAGTAACTGAAGTTGAGCCTGAATATGTCGCTATTCCGGAAACGGACGATTTTGACAAAATTGAAAATGGCATACATGTCAGAACCGGGCTTATTGAAGCCGACGGATTAATGACCGTAGTAAATAATTGTACTAACTGCCATTCTGCAAAACTGGTTACCCAAAACAGAATGAATGAAGAACGCTGGATAGCTACCATAAGATGGATGCAGGAAACACAAAATTTATGGGATTTGGGAAATAATGAGGAAGTCATTGTAAACTATCTGGTTACAAATTACCCCCCAAAGAAAAAAGGAAGACGTGAAGTATTATCAAATATTGAATGGTATGATCTTGAGAATTAGTCTTTATGCCGCTTTATATATATTGCTTCTCTCCTGTAAAGGAATCAATGAAACACAAAACAGTGTCTTAACAAATTATGCTTCTACGGAACATCTTATTGAGGCAAAAGAACTGGCTGGAATTTTTGAAGATGAAAATTTAAAAATAGTTGATTTCAGAAGTCCTGAGAATTATCGGGCAGGGCATATAAATGGGTCAATAAATATTTGGCGTACGGATATTTCTGATAATTCACTCCCTTACGAAGGAATGAGAGCAGATAAAGAAAATATTGAGCGGCTATTTAGCAGGTTAGGCATTGAAAATGACGATCTAATCGTAATATATGACGATAAGGGATCATATGATGCAGCCCGTTTATGGTGCCTGTTAAAATCCTATGATTTTGATTCTGTAAAGATATTAAATGGCGGCTTAAACTGCTGGGGCGGGGCAGGTGAAAAACTTACTGTAAAACCAGTATCATATGCTCCTACCCAATTCTACCTTCCCGAAAAAAGCAATGAAAATTTGTGGATTGATAAGGAAGAACTAATTAGCTTACTGGGCAACCGGAACAGTAATATTCGTATCGTTGATACCCGGAGTTCAGAAGAATACAATGGAACCCTCATTAAAAAAGGGGCATCAAAAGCGGGGAGAATACAAAATAGTATTCATATAGATTGGGCAAAAGCGATTGACCTCAGAAATAGTAAAAAGTTCAGGTCTGCTGAAGAATTGCAGGAAATATACAACGTCCTGGAAATGAATTTAAAAGATACAGTTGTTGTTTATTGCCATACCGGTTACAGATCATCTTTAACTACCTTTGTATTAAAAGAATTGTTGGGTTTTGAAAATGTCAGGAATTATGACGGATCCTGGGTAGAATGGAGTTATTTTAATGATTTACCTTATGAAAAAGATAGTTTAATGTTATAAAATAAAAAGTTATGGAAAAATATATCGATGCGTTTGTCTCAGCTTTTACGGGAAGTGTTCAATGGACCTGGAAGTCCATTCTGTTCGAAGTGCCCTGGTATACCAATTATTTTTGGGGCCTGGTAGCTATTTCTTTGGTAGTCTGGATTCTGGAAATCCTCTTTCCCTGGCGAAAGGATCAATCTATTTTTAGAAAAGATTTTTGGCTGGATGCTTTTTACATGTTCTTTAATTTTTTCATGTTCGCCATAGCCATAAGTGGATTCTATAAATTATTGGAAGCCTTATTCAGTGATTTGGGTATTACCTCTAAAAGTCTTGCTATTGTAGATATTTCGGCATATCCCATGTGGCTGCAATTACTTTTGTTTTTTATTGTTCTGGATTTTGTACAATGGTTTACACATGTTCTGCTTCACAAGTATTCATTCTTATGGAATTTTCATAAAGTGCATCATTCTGTCAAAGAAATGGGATTTGCGGCACATCTTAGATACCACTGGATGGAGAATATACTGTACAAACCTTTAAAAACCTTTGGTGTAATGATTTTGGGAGGATTTGAACCCGAACAAGCTTATATAGTTCACTTTTTTGCAATTGCCATTGGTCATTTAAACCACTCGAATATTAAAATTACCTATGGTCCTTTTAAGTATATATTAAACAACCCGGTAATGCATTTATATCATCATGCAATGGATTTACCAGAAGGTAAATATGGTATTAATTTCGGGATCAGCTTAAGTCTCTGGGACTATATTTTCAAGACAAATCATGTTCCCGAAGATAGCGGAACCATTGAGCTTGGTTTCCCCGGAGATGATAAGTTCCCACATGATTTTGTACATCAGAACTTATATGGTTTTGGAAAACCTAAAGATGGCGATTAAGTAAATACCCTTTAATTGTTTTCCTTAAAACTTATGGCCCAGATTCCCCGGACCTCGTCTTCCTTGTATTCGCGGGCCATATCCTTTGGATAAAGCATGTCCAGTCTGGATAAAGTGGAAGTGACAATCTGAACCTCCGGCTTTCCATGACATTGGAGGCACATGGCATTTGTAATTATAGGGGAATAGAAAGTTACCTGTCCATCTTTATTTAAATCCAGAACAGGTTCCAGGGCATTACCGGTTGCAAGTTTCTCTTTAAAGTCTTCTATATGAATTAGCTCTCTGCTGCTTGCTTTATTCAATGGATTCCGGGGCTTATCAGTAACACGTCTTATTTGAGCACCGTATGTTAAAGACAGACTGTCTGTTAACGATAGTGCATTTATATTACAAAATTCGACAGCGCCGTCCGGGCCATTTTTAGCAATGGCTGACATCAACTTCTTGCCCAATGCAGCTTTTGAGGCAGATGCGTATTTCTTACCTAAGCGTTTAAATTTTTCAAGTGTGTCTGTTTCAGCCTGCTGCATATGCTTACACTTACCTTTAGCATTGCTCATGCAAGCCCCTGAGCATTTCTCCATACCACTTCCTTTTCGCTGTCCTTTTCTTTTGCCTTTTCCCTTACCACTGCTATTTTGGAACCAATCTGGTGTTTCAATTTCATTATCATATAAATATTCTGCAATTTGAGAAATTGTTTGATCTGGAAAGGTTTGATAAGGCATAATACCAAATTTATTAAGGGCTCCCGGGATTTTAGAATTTTCCTTATTGGGGCCTTTTACCCAGTTCATAATCTCCTTTACAAATTCATCCCTGGAAGCAGTTGCTTTAAGATAATGCTTCTTAATTGCAATCATAGGTGGTGCAATCAATTCTTGATGCGGGGTTTTGGGATTATGGCAGGGGTAGCACTCTTTTTCCAGCAATTCCCGGCCTATAAGAGACTGATTAGTTAATACATGTGTTTTTGAGATATTTTTGGAATCCTGAATGGTTGTTTTGGGCGAGTCTTTGCATGCAGTTAAACCTACGAACAGGGAAATTAGAAACACGTATTTCATTATTTCGACATTTTACCATTGGCGCAACTTACAAAAGATCTGGCCCTGGCGGCAACCGAATTTTTATACTCAATAGAAGGATACCCAATTGATTTAAGTTTATCCTTGACTAGAATGGCATCATCCATATTTTCACAGGTAAAATGAACAGTCGCCGTTTCTATATCCACATCAATATCAGAAAGAGCATTCATTTCTGACAGCTTACTGATGATTGTTTTGGCACAACCACCACACTTTAGATTTTGAATTATTACGGATGCCTTCATAATTTCTATTTATTTACTTAGGTAATTATAACACTATTGCCATCTTAAAATTCCACCCTTAAGATCATAAATCTTTTCAAAGCCCATTTCAATAAGTTTTCTTGCCGCCTTTTGACTTCTGTTTCCGGACTGGCAATAAAGATAAACAGGTTTGTCCTTTTGTAATTTTTCAAATGATTTTTGAAAATCTCCCGTATTAAAGAAATCTATATTTATGGCCTTTCCAATATGCCACCGTTGATATTCCCTGGCAGTTCTTACATCAACCAACTGCACATTCGGGTCTGAGATAGCCTCCTTATACATGGATGCCTCCAATACTTCAAATTTATCTGATAGTTCAGCTTTAGAACCGAATAACGATTTAAATAATGACATTAATATAGTTTTTTAAATAAATTCAAACGTTCTGGTTGGAAAGGGAACGACCAAATATAATTTGGCCATTCCCGAAACAATCAACCAAAACAAACTTTAAAACAAATTTTTATAACATGGTTGTCGGACATTTATACTCCGATTTCTCAACCTTTGTTTTTTTAATTTCATCAAATCCGTCAGAGACATCAACAAAATCGTCCCAACCCCGCTGCATTAACATGGATGCTGCGATCATACTTCTATAGCCTCCTTCACAATAAAGCACAAAGGGTTTATCCTTAGGAAATTGAGAAAGATGCTGATTTAATTCATTTAAAGGAATATTGATGGCACCAATGACATGTTCGGAATCGAATTCACTTTTTTTCCTTACATCAAAGGCAAGTGGTCCTTCTCCAAAATATGCCTTTTCAAATTGTTCTGCAGTTATCCTTTTAATTCTTTCAACCTGCTTCTTACTTTTTTGCCATGCATCAAATCCACCATCCAGGTAACCAATAGTATGGTCATAACCAACTCTTGAAAGTCTGGTTATGGCCTCTTCTTCCTTACCCGGATAGGTTATTAACAAAATTTCCTGTTTTACATCGGGTATCAATTCTCCAACCCACTGTGCAAAATTTCCATCCAGGCCTATATTTATGCTATTAGGAATATGGCCTCTTGCAAAATCTCTCGGTGTGCGCGTATCCAGCATTAGAGCCTTCGTTTCATTTGCAGCTACTTCAAAGGCATCAGCTGACAAAGGTTTTTCCCCTCTTTCTTTAATGGTGTCCAGACTCTCATATCCTTTAATATTCATCAAAACATTTTGTGGAAAATAACCCGGAGGTGCTGTTAAGCCCGTAAGCAGTTCCTTTATGAACTCATCTTTTGTCATATTAGCCCTAAGCGCATAATTAACTTTTTTCTGATGCCCCAAAGTGTCCGTTGTCTCCTTACTCATCATTTTTCCACAGGCAGAACCAGCCCCATGGTTAGGGTAAACAATCAAATTATCTTTTAGTGGCATTATTTTGTTACGAAGTGAATCGTATAAATGCCCTGCCAGTTTTTCCTCTGTAAGTTCAGAAATTACGTGCTGGGCAAGATCTGGTCTGCCAACATCTCCAATAAATAATGTATCACCGGTTATTATGCCATGCTCCTCTCCATTCTCATCAATTAACAAATAGGTAGTGCTCTCCATAGTATGCCCCGGGGTGTGAATCACTTTAACCTGATAATCGCCAACCCTGAAAATTTGATTGTCTTTGGCAACGGTAGCCTCATATCCGGGTTTGGCAGTAGGGCCAAAAACAATTTCTGCACCGGTTTTTTTCTTTAAATCTAAATGACCACTAACAAAATCTGCATGAAAATGAGTCTCAAAAACATACTTTATTAAGGCATTATCTTTTTTTGCCCTTTCAATATAGGGTTCTACCTCTCTCAATGGATCAAATATGGCAGCTTCTCCTTTACTTTCTATGTAATAAGCTGCATGGGCCAGACATCCTGTATAAATCTGTTCAATTTTCATTTCTTTAATTTTTGTAACCTTACCTCAACTACATCATAAAAGTATTAAGGATATAACACTTTTACAGTAACCAAGGTTACAAAACTCGCTTTTTGACAACCAAAAAAGAATGACAATTATCATTTCACACTGCTATTATCCAATGAGTCCTGTTTGACGCAAATTTATATTTTAAAATTACAAAAATTAGCACCCTTCCACCCCTTGAATGTAACTTTGGTTACACAACTTTCTTTATGGAAACAATACAAAAATCAAAATTCATAAACTACTCATAATAAGGGTTTTATGAGGTTATAAATAAAGATATTTTGACATTAATTCACTCTGTTTGAGGCTTTGTTATGCACGGATATAATCTATGATATTTATCATAAATAATTGATAATGTTGAAGTTAATTTTGATTCAAATTTGAGATATTAACCAGCAATTATCAATAAAAAATAACCTTTGATTGAAGCGGTTAGGATTTGTTTTTAGTTGCATAAATCATTTAAACATGAAAGCATATTTTCTAAAACTTTGTTTTCTATTATTTGCAACTGCTGCCTTTTCACAGGCAGGCCATATCATGCAGGGTGTTGGTGCCGTAAACATGTCGATGGGCGGGGCCGCTACCGGTCAGCCATTAGATATTTCAGGTGCAATTCAATGGAACCCTGCTTCTCTTTCAACATTTGATGAGAAAACCATTAAGTTTGACCTGGGTTTATTCTTCTCCTCTCCGGAATTGAGTTCCACTGTACCCGAGTTTGACAGTACCGGTGCACCCACCGGAAATTTCTTCAGTGGCACAACTGAAGACGACAGAGGTGTTTCTCCTTTGCCAGCTTTAGCCATGGTTTGGGGTAAAGAAGGTAGCAGGCATACCTTTGGTGCTTCGGCTTTTGGAATTAGTGGATTTGGGGTTACTTTCCCGGAAAGCACCACCAATCCCATTAATATGCCACAGAATATGGGCGGATTTGGCCGGGTTGAATCTGATTACAGCTTGTTGCAGTTAGGATTCACATATGCTTATGAACTCTCCGATAAGTTCTCTGTAGGTATTCAACCTACTTTCAACTATGCATCACTCAAATTAATACCAAACCCAACTGCCAATCCAAGTCCAACTGCCGGATATCCATCTGCAGATAAGTCAACCGCTTTTGGTTTTGGAGCTCAATTTGGATTATTCTATGATTCAGGTAATGGATTCTCCGCCGGAGCTTCTTATAAAACGAAGCAGTCTTTTGGCGATTTTACGCTGGAGAACGTTTATCTTGATTCCAGTACCGGCGAGAATAAATTCAAAATAGATTATCCTGCTATGTGGTCCCTTGGCCTTGGTTATTCTGTTGGCCAGTTTGATATTGCAGCTGATTACAGGTATGTGCAATACGATAAGGCTTCCGGGTTTTCAGCCGTAGGTTGGACCCCGACTTTTTCCGTTGCAGGATTTGGCTGGAAGAATATCAGCATTGTTTCTGCGGGAATACAGTTTAAAGGTATAGACAGATTGCCATTACGACTTGGATATACCTACAGTGGAAATCCTATTGAAAGTGATGTGGCATTCTTTAGCGTACCCGCGACAGCGGTTATTAAAAATGCCTTTCAACTGGGCTTGAGTTATGAAATAAGTGATCGTTGGGCAATTGATGGTGTTTACCACATGGGCTTTAGTGGGGAGGCCACTTCAGGACCATTACTTAATCCTCAGTTTATTTCAAACTTCCCTCCTTACGGAGCAATTCCGGGAAGTGAAGTATCCTATGATATGACCACCAGTATGATTATGGTTGGAGCGAGTTACAAATTCCTTAACTAGCAGAGAACCTGATACAAAATATCCGTTCCGGAAAATTAAAAGCGGCATCATAATGGATGCCGCTTTTTTTATTCAGAATTGATGCGGCTGATATTGTAATAATTTGCTGCTAATTTCATCGGATACAACAATTCCTATTTGGTAAGTATATGATCAGGCTAAAAGGCCTATTTTTAATATGTTTCACATGATTCTGTTATACGCCCTTCTAAAAAATAAATTGCATCTTTACAACCCAGAATTCAGAAAATTATCTATATTTATATAGAATTCTCCCCCCCCTATAGTTATATAATTTTGATCACTTAAATTGATAGAAATATGAAATTATTATCCGGGTTAATTGCATTAGTTATTTCCTTTACACTCATTATTTCATGTACTCCGGACAAATCGAAAGAATCCAGGACAGATTCTCAAACCGTGAAAGGATCAGAGGAACCTTTAAAGGTGGGTGAAACCACCAACACCGATGAGGACTTGCGTCGCATTCTTTCTACCAAATATACCGGGGAAACGTATTCGCCATATGCCAAACGTGAATTCGCAACTTTTCCTTTATGGGGAGAGACGCATTTACACACCGGGCTTTCCATGGATGCCGGTGGATTTGGAAATCGGTTGGGCGTGCGTGAAGCCTATCGATTTGCACGGGGTGAAGAAGTAACTGCTTCTTCCGGACAGAAGGCCAGGTTAGCAAGACCTTTAGATTGGTTGGTTGTAGCCGACCATTCTGACGGTTTGGGGTTTATTACCGATCTTTTGGCCGCAGAGCCCTTTGTTATGGAATATGAACAGGGCGAACGCTGGTCTAATGGCTTTAGGGCCGGCGGACAGGAGGCTGTTGAGACTACATTAAACCTTATTACTACCTTTTCACAGGGAGAAGTAGATCCTGAATTGCTTGGCAATTATTCACCGGGTGCTAAAAGGTACAAATCTATATGGGAGGATGTAATTGCCGCAGCAGAAGAATTTAATGATCCAGGGCAGTTTACAGCCTTTATAGGTTTTGAATGGACTTCTTTGGTCAGGGGTGGAAACATGCACCGAAATGTAATTTTTCGCGATGGGGCAGATAAGGCAGGACAAGTAGTACCTTATACTACGCAGGCCCCAATTGGCAGTACGGATCCTCTTGATCTGTATAAGTATCTGGAAGACTATGAAACTAAAACCGGGGGACAAGTACAGACATTAGCCCATAATGGAAACCTCTCTAATGGTATTATGTTTCCTGTTGACGCCCAGTATACCGGTAAAAAGCTAGACAAATTTTATGTAGAGCAGCGTGCCAAATGGGAGCGTACCTATGAAATAACCCAGATAAAAGGTGACGGTGAAACGCATCCTTTCCTTTCTGTGAACGATGAGTTTGCTGATTACTATAAATGGGATATAGGAAATTTGGATCTTTCTGAGGCAAAAACAGATGATATGCTTCAGTATGAATATACACGCGAAGCTCTAAAAAATGGATTGGTCCTGGAGGAAAAATTTGGAACTAATCCTTACAAATTTGGATTGCAGGGTGCAACAGATAGCCATACTTCATTGTCTACCGTAGAGGAAAATAATTTTTTTGGAAAACACACTGGCTATGAACCTTCTCCGGAAAGAATGACACATCCCTTTATGAAAAATGAAAATGGGGAAATACTAGGTTGGTCGCAACTTGCTGCAGGCATTACCGGGGTTTGGGCCAAGGAGAATACCCGGGAGTCTATCTGGGATGCCATGCACCGTAAAGAAGTTTATGCCACCACCGGTCCGCGCATGATGGTTCGCTTTTTTGGTGGCTGGGAATATACCGAAGAAGATATACAAAGCAGGGAACCGGCTTTCGCAGGTTATGCCAAAGGTGTTCCCATGGGAGGTGATCTGGTAAATGCACCTTCCGGAAAATCACCCAGTTTTATGGTCTATGCCATACGAGATGCTATCGGGGCAAACCTGGACCGTATACAGATCATTAAAGGATGGCTTGATGCGAATGGTGATACACATGAAAAAGTTTACGATGTGGCCTGGTCCGGAAATCGAAAACCCGGACGAGATGGTAAGGTCCCGGCAGTAGGAAATACAGTAGACATTGCTACGGCAAGCTGGACCAACACAATAGGGGCGTCTGAACTGGCTACAGTTTGGACAGACCCCGATTTTGACCCGTCTGAACGGGCCTTCTATTATGTCAGAGTAATGGAAATTCCCACGCCCCCCTGGTATTTATACGATGCCTTCCGTTTTGGCAAGGAATTACCCGAGGGTGCCCCAACCAGCCAACAGGAACGGGCCTATACCAGTCCAATATGGTATACACCGGGTTAGATTGTAAAGAAAATTTAAAAGGCGCCATTTAAGGCGCTTTTTTTTATCATTTTAACTAAACAAAAGAATACCCTGCCAAAAAAAATGGCAGGGTATTCCCTAAAATTCACAACGAAGTTTATTAGGTTAGTCGCCTTGTTTAGATAAATAACAGGTGAGTTCCTTCTTCGTTGGCCCTGCCATAAAAGTCCCCGATGGTCAATACCCCATCTAATTCATCAATAAGATCTTCTCTTTCGAGGTGGAACATATCTATGGCCAGTTTACAACCCCAAAGTTTACAACCGGAATCTGATAAAATTTCAAGAAATTCACTAATAGGAGGCATATCTAATTTCTCCATTTCCTTCTTCATCATTTTAGTAGCCAATGCCTCTACTCCCGGCAAACCACCTAACATAGTTGGCATATGCAAAGCAGGGTTACCTACGGTAGCTGTATGCAAATGTTCCAATTTCTTCTTTTGAATTGCTTCCAGTCCAAAAAATGTGAAAAATATTTCGGCCTCAATACCTTCCATCCTTGCCCCATTTGCCATTACAAATGCCGCATATGCATTTTCCAAAGTACCTTTGGAGAGAATAAAAAGCATCTTTTTTACTTGCGTTTTGCTTACCTCTTTTACTTCTGTTTCGCTTTTCTGTTTTATTGTTGTTTCGCTCATCTCTCTTTTTTTATATTAACGTTAAACTCTTAGAATATCTTTTCAAAGGTTAGATACAACTCTTAGGTTTGGGAATCCCTGCAATTAATGTGGATTTTTTAAGAGGTCCTCCCGGAAACAGGCTATAAAATTCTTTAATGTTTATAACACCACTCTTCTTAATACCTCTTATTGACAGGGGTTCTTCTTTTTGGTGTTTGTCCTGCAGGTACTCAATGACATCCCAATGTCTTTCAGTCATTGAAATACCTTCTTCTTCTGCAAGAGAACGACACACTTCCTTATCCCACTGTTTAAAATCGACTAGATAACCTTCTTCGTTAACATCAATTTCCCGATCTGCTATAATTTTTTTCATGTTTTTCTTATTTAGATTTATTTATTTTACTTTTTCTAATTGTTTCCCTTTTTCCGACATTTGTGCATCCACAAATGGTATAGGCACACCTTTTAAGAGCATGTTCCAATATATCCAGCGGAAGGCAAGTTTACCCATATGATTCATTCTGCTCTCTTTTAAGAGTTTTAATGGTCCTACACCGGGAAACGGAAATGTACCTTCAACCGGTTCCGTTGTATAGTTAAAATCTATTAATAATGCTTTACCTCCTCCAGTTTCAATGAAACAATTGGCATGACCATCAAATTCTTCTTTTAATTCCTCACCATTTATATAGCGTAATATGTTTTCGGTTAGAATTTCAGCTTCAAAATGAGCCACCGAACCCGCTTTTGATGCCGGTAAATTGGTAGCATCCCCTATAGCAAATATATTCTCATGATCTGTGGACTGCAGAGTCGCTTTATCGGTAGGAATATAATTGAGATCATCTCCCAAACCTGAGCGTTCCAGCAATGGATCACCCATATTTGTAGGAACGGTTACTAAAAGATCATATTCTACCTCTGTATCCGCGTAATCTATGATCTTGTTATTCTCATAATCTACGCGCTCTATATTAAAATCGGTAACTTCTTTAATATTCTTCTCTTCCAATAAATAATGAAGGGCCTCTGTAGCTCGAGGTTTAGTAAAAGCTCCATCAAGTGGTGTCACAAAGGTTATATCTACCTTATCCCGCATTCCTTTGTTTTTGAAATAGGAATCGGCCAAAAATGCAAACTCCAGCGGTGCTACAGGACATTTAATAGGCATTTCAGTGATGTGGACTACCAGTTTTCCACCCTCCCAGGTTCTAAATTTATCCCTTAATGCCTTGGCACCTTCGTAAGTATAGAAGTCAAAGACATTTTTATACCATTTTGGACTCATCATGCCTTCAATTTCTTCAGGTACAGTTTTCGTTCCTGTAGCTACTATTAAAATATCATACGGCAACTCACGGTTATCTGCAAGCACTACCTTGTTTTTCTCCGGTATTATTAAATCTATTTTTTCCTGGATATAGTTTACCCCTTTAGGTAAAAACTTGGCTCCTTTTTTCTTAACCTGTTTTGTCGTATAAATATCAAATGGAAGAAATAAGAATCCAGGCTGATAATAATGTGTTTTATATTGGTCTACAATGGTTATTTTCCACTCCTTTTTGGGTAGTGTAGATTCCAAATGATTTGCCATCATTGTTCCGGAAGTTCCTGCGCCTAAAATGACTACGTTTTTCATAACTATTTACCTTGTTTAGTTTAAATACAAGACTTTTTTACTTGTATTAAGTGATGTAAAATTAATTATAGGAGGAGCCGTAAAACATGACAAAAGTCATAAATGGGCCTTGTGTAACACTGGTTACTTAGCGGTAATAGCAAGATAAAGCAGAAGTTGTACCTGGATTAGAATTCTCAATATATAACACTCTTTATTTGGCTGTCCAGCCCCCATCCACGGTAAGCATAGACCCTACCATATAGCTACCGGCATCGCTGGCCAAAAATATTGCTGCCCCCTGAATTTCCCGCAATTCTCCCCAACGGCCCAAAGCCGTGGCTCCAACAATGAAATTCTTCGCTTCTTTGGTATTCGCAATCGGAATATTCATTTCAGTTAAAAAAGGTCCGGGACATATGGCATTTACCGTAATATTAAAAGGGGCCAGCTCCAGACCTAAAGCCCTCGTCATTTGAACAACAGCACCCTTACTGGTCGCATAAGGGGTACGATTAGCCAACCCTACCAGTCCAAGGGTACTGGCCATATTTATAATTCTGCCATAATTGTTTTTTTTCATCATAGGAGTAGCTGCGCGTGAAGCATTCCAGGTACCTTCTACGTTCACCTTCATAACCTGATTAAACTCCTCCGGGCTTAGTTCATCTATTGCCCCTCTGATATTAATCCCTGCACTGTTGATCAGAATATCAATTTTGCCAAAATCATTTCCAATTTCTTTTACAACTGCCTCCACCTGAACTAAATTGGTTACATCGGCAGAATAGGCCTTTGCTTTTACTCCAAAATCTTCGGTAAGTTTTTCTGCTGATATTATGCCTTCTTCTAAATTTCTGCTAACCAGGGCAATGGAACAATCTGCAGATGCCAATCCGGCAGCCATTGCAAAACCCAGACCTTTGGAACCGCCTGTGATCATGGCTGTTCGGTCCTTCATATTAAATTGGCTAATTCCAGGTAAAGGTGTTTCTTTCATTTTATTGTTTTTTAAGTTTTATTAACTAAAACCCAGACGCTGCCTGGCATATTTTAGGGACGCTTTATTATTAGCAATTTCGAGGGCCAGAATCTCATCTGCCGGGTTTTTGGATACTACCATTAGGGGTGCAGAACTTTCTTCTTTTTTAATTTTATATAGAAACCGGGCAAGTTCACTTGCTGGCAGTTCATCAAAAGTTGCCCAATATCCTTGTGTTAAATACGGAATTTTCAACGGATCTCTGGTTATCATTTCCAGATTAAAGCGGATATCCGGGTTATGTTTTCTGATTATTGAAATCATTTTGTCCACGTCCAGAATACCATCCCCCAAATTAATTTCTGCCATTAAAAACCCATCTTCATATTCCTCAATGGCCATATCCTTTAAATGAACTGTAAACGCATAAGGTGCAAGTGCTTCTACTACTTCCATAGGATCCTCGAGGAGAGAGATGTTATTGCCTGTATCCAGCGTCACTCCTACCCACTCGCTGTCAATAAGTTTCAGAATTTCTATCATTTCTGCAATCCGCCAATCTTTATGGTTCTCAACTGCGAGCTTAACGCCATATCTGCGAACCACAGGTTCTGCCAACCTTAAAGAATATATTGATTTTTTTCTGAATTCCTGAAAAGCGCTCATGCTATCAAAAGTCTCGTATCTGCGGCCCGATAAACATGCTGTCCTAAGAATATCTGCCCCGGCTTCCTTAGCTGCAGTAACTTCGGTAGTAAATCTTTGAAGGTCAGAGTCATCTTTTGGCAATCTAATCTGGCCTTCAAAAAAGAGTTCTAATTCTTCAACCCTTTCTTTTACTTTTTTTGCATAGGATGCATCCCATCCACGAACACTGAACTGTACACCACCAAATCCGGCAGTACTGCAGTGCTCAATCATTTGTAAGGAATCTGTAAAAGGCGGATACGATTTGCTATCTAATTTTGCATACCTGCGCTGCATATAGGATGCCTCAGCAATACCAAACCGCATTTCAGAAACTGTGGTAGAAAAGGAAGGAATTACAGGCAAAGACATAGTTAATAACCCGGCGGAACTACTTTTTTTTATAAAACTTCTTCGCTTCATTAGTTTAAATTATCTTTTGTCCATACTAATTAGTCTGATCCCTTTAAAATGAAAACATCCGCTTCCTGCAAAAAAAAAAGGGTCCTATAACTTATTAGTAGTATGCTCAGGAATTCTGGTTAATCGAACAAAACAGTTTAACTAAAAGTAATAAAAGATTTTCAGTCCCTGTAAATATTTACATAAAAAGACCGTAGATTAGAAATAAATACAAAATCCATTTTGTTAACTGCATTAAAGATGATACCTTGATTTACATATAAATAATTCAGGCCGGTTTAAAATATCAGGTATACCCTTAAGAAATATCAACTAATGGAAAAAGACAAGAAAAAAAGATTAAGAAGTGAGGATTGGTTTAACCCAGGAGATCCAAAATCTGCTTTTATACACAGGTCATGGCTAAGAAATCAGGGCTATCCGAATGATTATTTCAATGGAAGACCCGTAATTGGTATTTGCAATACCTGGTCGGAATTAACCCCATGTAATGGACACTTAAGAGATTTTGCTGAGTTTGTTAAAAAGGGGGTTCTTGAAGCCGGAGGGGTTCCTTTTGAATTCCCTGTCACCAGCATGGGAGAAATTTTAATGCGGCCAACGGCAATGCTTTTCCGAAACCTGGCAAGTATGGATACCGAGGAGAGTATACGTGCAAACCCACTTGATGGAGTAGTTCTTTTAACCGGCTGCGACAAAACCACCCCTTCAACCGTTATGGGTGCCTGTAGTGTGGACCTCCCCACGATCGTGGTACCGGGAGGACCAATGCTCAATGGAAAATACAAAGGAGAACGAATTGGCTCCGGAACATTTGTGTGGACCCTAAAAGATAAGATTAAGAACGAAGGTTTTACCGCGGAGGATCAGATTGAAGCAGAGATCTGTTCAGCGCGAAGTGCGGGACATTGCATGACCATGGGCACAGCTTCCACTATGGCTTGCATGGTTGAGTCTCTTGGATTAACCTTGCCCGGCGCTGCGGCTATCCCAGCGGTTGATTCACGTAAAAAAGTTTTGGCACAATTATCCGGCAGGCGAATAGTGGAAATGGTAAAAGAAGACTTGAAGTTGTCAAAGATACTTACCCGCAAGGCCTTTGAAAATGCTATTAAATTAAATGCAGCTATAGGAGGTTCTACCAATTTTATTATCCATTTACAAGCAATAGCAGGAAGAATTGGTGTACCCCTCAACTTAAAAGAATTTGATACTCTTGGTAGTAAAATTCCCTTATTGGTCAATCTAATGCCCTCTGGAAAGTTCCTGATGGAAGATTTTTTTGATGCAGGAGGATTGCCAGTAGTTATCAAACAAATGAAGGAACATCTTCATAATGATGCATTAACGGTTAATGGTAAACCAATTGGTGAGAATAATAAAAAAGCGGAGTGTTATAATTTGGAAGTAATTGCCGCAATTGATAAACCTTTTATTGAAGAAGCCGGGATTGCCGTGCTATACGGCAACTTATGCGTAGATGGCGCTGTCATAAAACCATCTGCAGCCACTCCGGAATTGATGACCCACAGAGGCCGGGCTGTCGTATTCGAAAATATTGAAGACTGTCATGCTACTATAGACCGGCCCGATCTGGAAATAGATGAAAATAGCATAATTGTACTAAAAGGGGCCGGACCAGTCGGTTATCCGGGTATGCCGGAAGTGGGCAATGTAGACCTTCCCGAAAAACTTTTAAAAAGAGGAATAAAGGACATGGTTCGCATTTCAGATGGCAGAATGAGTGGCACGGCTTTCGGTACGGTTATTTTGCATGTTTCTCCGGAATCATCAATAGGCGGTGTTTTAGGGCTTGTGCAAACAGGCGACTATATTGTCCTTGATGTTCCAAACCGAAAACTGCATTTGGAAGTGGAAGAATCAGAACTTGCAAAACGCAGGGCCGACTGGACTCCGCCTGAAGCTGCTTCCAACAGAGGATATACCAACTTATATATAAAAACCGTGCAGCAGGCCCACCTGGGTGCAGATCTTGATTTTTTAGTAGGAAAATCTAGTTCAGTAGTAAAGCGTGATGCACACTAAACCACTAATTTTATGATATCTATTTTATTGCTCCTGATAAGTGTTGTAATTATTGTATTACTTACAGCAAAATTAAATGTACACCCTTTTTTAGCGCTGCTTGGTGCTGCACTTTTCTTTGGCTTGCTTTCCGGAATGGAACTGGATATGGTGGTAAAATCTATCAATGACGGATTTGGGATCACCCTCGGTAAAATTGGCGTAGTCATTGTCCTTGGTGTTATAATAGGTGCATTTCTGGAGCATTCAGGGGGCGCATTTAAATTGGCGGAAATTATCCTCAGGCTTATAGGAAAAAACAGGGTACATGAAGCTATGGGTTTGGTCGGTTTTGTGGTATCTATCCCTGTGTTTGCAGACAGTGGGTTTATTATCCTGAACCCATTGAATAAAAGCTTATCCAAAAGAGCTGGCTTATCTATAGTTGGGACGGCCACGGCCTTGATTCTGGGACTTATGATAACACATGTTTTGGTACCCCCTACTCCCGGTCCTATAGCAGCTGCAGGGATTATTGGTGCAGACGTCGGACTCGTTATGTTAATTGGTCTTGTCATTGGCGTGTTATCTCTTATCGTCGCAGTTTTCTATTGTAAGAAAATGGGGAGCAAACATTATATAGATCCAAATCCCGATATTTCAGAAGATGAAATTCAGGAAAAAATTAAGCAGGCTCCCGGTGCTTTTAAGTCATTTTTACCCATCCTCATCCCTATCTTACTAATTGTAGGTAAGTCTCTTGTAGAATTCAATTTGACTGAGGGCCAGGCAGAGACTGCATGGGTAAAGTTTATCACCTTTGTCGGTTCTCCGGTAATTGCACTAATAATTGGAATGCTTTTCGCTTTCTTACTCCCGAGAAAGTGGGACAAAACCATATTATCCACCACAGGCTGGGTGGGCAGGGCTCTTACTGATGCCTCAAACATAATCCTTATAACCGGTGCCGGTGGAATTTTTGGTACCATTTTACAAAATAGTGGTATCGCCACTACCCTTGCAGATACCCTTTCAACAGCTAATCTGGGAATTTGGTTACCTTTTATGCTTTGTGCTGCTATTAAAACGGCTCAGGGGTCTTCTACTGTTGCCTTAATCACAACAGCATCAATCATAGCTCCCTTATTGATTTCTATGGGTTTTGCTACCGAAGTAGATAAGGCATTAGTGGTAGCAGCTATTGGTGCAGGTGCCATGGTAGTCTCCCACGCAAATGACAGCGGATTTTGGATCCTCACGCAGTTTTCAGGTATTGATGTAAAAACCGGCTACAGGGTATATACCCTGGGCACTTTTGTTGTTGGTACATTTGCTGCATTAATGGTTTATATAGCAACCTTTATAATCTAGGACAAAAAGTTTCAAAATGCCTGAAAGTCCTTTCCAAAATATAAATATCGTATTTTAGAGTACTATGTTCAGAGAAAGTAAATTATTCTATAGGATGCGAACACTAATGCTTTTTGTAGTACTAATAACGTGTCTGCATAGTTGTAAAAAAGAGCCTTCTCCTCCTCTATCGCCTTCTGAAGCACTTAATTCTTTTGATTTGGCAGATCCCGAACTTGAAATTCAATTGGTAGCAGCGGAGCCTCTTGTGCAGGACCCTGTGGCAATTTCATTTGACGAGGGTGGCAGACTATGGGTGGTTGAAATGATTGGTTTTATGCAGGATATTGATGGTACGGGTGAAAATGACCCAGTTGGCAGGGTCAGCGTATTATTTGATAATGACGGGGACGGACAAATGGATACAAGTACCATTTTTCTGGATAGCCTGGTACTTCCACGAGCTATTGCCGTTGTTAACGGAGGAGCGCTTGTTGCGGAAAATATTCCGCTTTGGTTTGCAGAAGATAGTGACGGGGATTTCATAGCGGATAAAAAGACATTGGTAGATCCCACCTATGGAGGACAAGGAATGCCGGAACATTCAGCCAATGGCTTATGGAGAGGGATGGACAACTGGTATTACAATGCCAAATCTAAAACCCGCTACCGCCAAAATGATTCTGACTGGATTAAAGAAGAAACCGAATTCAGAGGGCAATGGGGAATCTGCCACGATAATTCTGGACGTTTATTTTACAACTATAACTGGTCTCAGTTACATGCAGATCTTGTACCGCCAAACGTACTCCGGAGAAACAAAAATCATATAAGCAGCAGTGGTATAGATCATGGCCTGACACTTGATCGCAAAATATACCCAATAAGAAGTAATACTGCCGTCAACCGCGGGTATGTTCCCGGAACCCTGGATGAAGAAGGGAAATTGCTCGAATTTGCATCTGCTTGCGGTCCTTTGGTTTATCGGGGTAACGTCCTACCTGAATCATATATGGGAAATGCCTTTGTGTGTGAACCTACCGGAAACCTGATCAAAAGAAATTCAATTCTTGAAGATGGTTTTATGTTAAGTGCTGAAGGTGTTTATAAAAACCGTGAATTCCTGGCTTCCACAGACGAACGATTTCGGCCAATTTCTCTGGCATCGGGCCCTGATGGGGCGCTCTATGTAGTGGATATGTATAAAGGAATAATTCAGCACGGACCCTATATGACAGATTATCTGCGCGAGGTAACCCTGAATCGGAAACTCGACAAACCTATTAATATGGGTCGGATATGGCGTATTACCACAAAGAAGAAAATTAATGAAAATCCTAAGGATCTTTCCAGGTTAAATCCCGTTGAACTTGTTAATCTTTTAAAGCATCCTAATGGCTGGACCAGGGATATGGCGCAGCGCTTACTGGTGGAAAGCAAGGATCTGAGTATTGTCCCCGAATTAGAAAAACTTGTGGTTTCTGAACATGCTTTAGGACAGCTACATGCCTTATGGACTCTTGAAGGGTTGGGTATTACCAGTCCAAAAACCTATCTTTCTGCCCTGCACACAACAGATCCAAAAGTTGCACAGACAGCCTTGCGCCTGGCTGCAGCTATGTCTAATGCGCAACCTGAAATTCGTAAAGAAATTGAGGATTTTATTACGAATTCCTACGATAATGCGGACCCTGTTTTACAGCTGCAAATGGTCTTAAGTTCAGATGCACTAAATAAAGAAACTGCATTTGATATTTTAAAGAAGTTTCTAGTAAAATACGATCAGAATCCTGTGGCGCGTGATGTTGTCATGAGTAGTTTGAACAATAAAGAGTATGTGTTTTTCAAGAATCTCATGTCTGATGGCGCCTGGAAAACCTATGATCAGAACAGGGAAATATTTGTTGAAATGCTGGTAAGTGCAATTGCCGCAAAGGGAGCTGAAGAAGAAATTACACCTGTTCTAAATAAATTGAATACTACAGAAAATCAGGAAACGGAATGGGTTACTAATGCCATTATAAATGGTATTCTAAACAGCACCGCTATCCGGGATGAGGCAAAAATTGAACTTACTGAACCTCCCCTTATTTTCCAAAAAGGAAATTCCGGGGATGACCTGGATGGAAACTTACTGGCCAACCTGGAAAAATTATTCATCTGGCCGGGCAAACCCATCGAAATTGTGGATTCCAAAGAAAATTTAATAGAAATTGACCAGATAGTTTTGGCTTCGGGTCGGCAAAAATATTTAAATCTTTGTGCTAATTGTCATGGCACACAAGGAGAAGGCATGTCCCGCTTTGCTCCGCCATTAAAGGATTCTGAATGGGTTACAGGGGATAAAGAAAAACTGGCCATGATTTTATTGCATGGTATGGAAGGACCCATTGCAGTCAATGGAAAAGAATACGGAATTCCGGAAATATTACCCAATATGCCTTCATTTTCAACGCTGCAGAATGAAGACATAGCTGCTATATCTACCTATATAAGAAATAGCTGGGGAAATAGCGCTGAGGCCATTTCAAACGGCACAGTTGGAAAAATAAGGTTTCGTACCCAGGGTAAAATAACACCATGGACTTCTGCCGAATTGGATAGTTTTATTTTTGATTCTGACCTTTAAAAATGATCATTTTAAAAAATCAATAGGATGAAAAAACATTGTCTCGCATTGGATCTAAAAGATGACGATGCGCTTATTGCCAAATATGAGGAGTATCATGTCAATGTATGGCCCGAAGTATTGGATAGTCTTGCAAATTCCGGTATTAACCACATGGAAATCTATCGGGTTGGGAACCGGTTATTTATGATTATTGAAGTAGAAGATGGTTTTTCTTTCGATAGAAAAGCGAAACTGGATGCCGGCAATGAAAAAGTACAGGAATGGGAGGTTTTAATGTGGAACTATCAGCAGGCCTTGCCTTTCGCTAAACCTGGTGAAAAGTGGCTTCCAATGGACAAAATATTTGAATTTGAAGCCGATGATTAATCAATTGGATGTTCCGTCAAAAGCTCTTCGGCAGTATAAAAACCTTCTTTACCCTCAATATTATTCCTTATTTCCTTAACTTTTTCTGGTAAGATGGCTGTGGCCTTGTTTCCGAAAGCATTTCTGACAAAGGTCAATACAGCTGCCACCTCTTCATCGTCCAGCATTCCACCAAATGGAGTCATAGGAACCTGCCCGGGATATGTTTTTCCTTTTACATCAATAGGTCCCATAAGCCCTTTGAGTGTTAATTTAATTAAGCGCTCTTCACTACCTGTTACCCATTTAACCCCGGCAAGTGGCGGAAATTGGGATGCACTTAAACCTCTTCCATCCGGCTGATGACAGGTTATACAATAGCCCTCTCTTTCGTAGATTTCTTCACCTTTAACAAACAAGTCGAGTTCCTTACCTTCAAGTTCGGTTTTTACACCCTTTGTTTCAGGGTCCTGCCCAAGATTATGGCCACTAATATGTGCCATTGCTGCCTCAAAAGGTAACTTCATCCAATCATCCAATGGTTTTTGAGCTGCGGTCTCAAGTACAGCAAGTCCGGCTTCCTTCTCCAGCCACGAAGCTGCAACCAAAGCCTCGAGCCGCACTCGGGGATTATCATCTTTGGAAGCTATGAGCAATAACTCCGCCTGGTCAGGAATTTGATGACCGGCATACCTCAATACCCTCACTGCAGCCGCTCTTGCCCTGAAATCCTCAGCGTTTAAAAGTTGCCTTAAAAGATAATCATCGATTTGGTTTAATCCCCAGCTTACCCATAAGGCTTCCAGGACATTATGCTCATAGCTGTCATCATTTTTATCAAGGTCATTGACCCATTCCTTAATTTTGGCAAGTACTTCGGCAGAATTCCTGGCCCGTAATTCCCTTCGCGTGCGATAACGCGTTCTGTATTCCGGAAGCTTTAAATTATCCAATAACTCATCAATGCTTGCATTATGAATCTTAGCCGCCTTCACCAGAGGCCTCGAAGGATAGGTGATCCGATATATTCTACCATGAACATGATCACGCAACGGATCACGGGCATTGTGCTGCATATGACCCACCAACACATTATGCCAGTCTACCAAATAAAGTGATCCATCGGGAGCAAACTCCATATCCACCGGTCGAAAATTAGTGTCATCAGATGTCATCAAATCCATCCTGTGTTTGCTTAAGTATCCGGCAGATTCCGGGTCATCCACCATAGTATGTTGTTTGGTTCCCAGAAATCCGATAGTATTATTGATGATCAAATCGCCCTGGACGTCATCGGGAAAATGGCGACTGGAAATAAACTCCAGACCAGAAGTAGGGCGAACCCGGTGTTCCTCCTGTATCAGGTTTTTAGGCAATGGCGATGCCTGTCCGTATTTTGGCCTGATAGTTCCGGGCATCATCCAGGTAACATCAGGCCCGGATGTATGAGCAAAGAAATTCTGGCCCCATTCGTCAAAGGCAATTCCCCAGGGATTTGGAATAGGAAGCTGAGCAGTACGCTCCAAATGATGCCGTTGCGGGCTGTAACGGTAAAACCCGCCATTGGTAGCCCGGACCGGTCCATATGCAGTCTCTACATTGGTATGTAAAAATACCCCTTCTGCCATGTAAAGGGCGCCGGATGGGTCTGCTGAAAAGGCACTTATGCCATGATGCGTATCATGGTCGTCAAATCCACTTAGTATTATTTCTTTTGTGTCGGCCTTATCATCTCCATTTGTATCCGTGAGTAAGACTAGGTTAGTACCCTGAGAGACATACACGCCTTCTGGAGCAAATTCAAAACCTATGGTGAGGTGAAGACCATCAGCAAATGTAGTTTGCTTATCGGCCATGCCATCATTGTCAGTATCTTCCAAAATAAGCAGCTTATCGTTTGGTTTACTGTCACCCGGTCTGTAATGCGGATAACTGGGCATTACTCCTACCCAAAGTCTACCTCTATTGTCAAAGGAAAGCTGCACAGGGTTTGCAAGGTCCGGGAATTCCTTTTCGGAGGCAAACAATTCCAGTCTATAGCCACTGGCAACTTTGATCTTGTCCAACGCATCTCTTCCATACAAATAACCTGCCTCGACATCCCCTTGCCCCGGGTCATAATTGGTTTTAACAGGCGGAAGTTTAAGGGTTTTATCATCTGCAGCCGCTACATCTATCTTTTTACCCTTAAGAGCAGCCCATATCGCGGAATCTCGAATGGCTGTCATCTGTCGTATTTTTTCTATTTCAAAAGGATAATTGTCGGGGCCAAAAGGATTAAAACGTCTTCCATAGGCATGCACACCATTGGGTATTTTAATATCGTTATGCCAAAACCAGTTTTTGTCCATTACAGCCTCATGTACCAAATTGCGATTCTCCTCTGCTTCACTCTCTTTGTTTCCAAATATCCGGTCTGCCAGAAGCTCTGCTAATTTCTGATACCCCAAATCATTAAGTTGAAATCCGTCTGCAGTCAAATCTTTTTTCTCCTCTGTGAACCATTGCCCCGAGGCTTCGAAAGCATCTACAAACAAAACACTATCTGCTGCCGCTACTTCTCTCATGACCTGCGTATACATAGCCAGATTTTTATTCTCTTTTATGCCACTGGGCAGGTCCATTTTAGCCGACAGGTCCTCAAAAGCAATAGGAGAAACCAAAACTAATTGCGGGCTTGTTTCACCGTTGTATTTCTGGTTTAAAGTATGCTGAATAAATGCCTGTAATTCAGCTTTATAATTCTCCAGGCCTTCTTTACCCTGAAAAGATTCGTTATATCCAAAAAATGCGATTATAATATCGGCTTTTAGTCTGTTCAGCCATTCATCTTCTGTTTCAAAATGCCCGATACTTCCGGATGGTTCAGCCAGTTCGGTCTGAAACTTTTCTGCTCCCGGAAAGGCCCATGGCGAATTTCTGGAAGAGTGTGGTCTGAAACCCGGTGTATTTCCACCATCGCACATATTTCTTATAAAGAGTAAGCTATCCGGGTACCGTAACTGCAATTCCGTTTCAAAATGACCAAAATTCATCATCCGGGAGCCCAGGTTATTGCCAATAAGTACAATATGATTGCCCTTTTTTAACTCCAGGGTATTGCTCTTCTTGCCACATGAAATAAACAGCACTATAAAAATGAGGGATAAAAATAATTTTGAAATATCCATTTTTCTCTTTTCACACATAACATTTCCTGATACTAGGTTCATTTGCCTTTTGGTTAAAACTTCACATGGATCCCCTCTTTTTCAGAACGTTCGCAAGCTTCAATAATTCGTTGACAGCTTATAGCGTCTTCCAATGTTGAAAGCGGTTCCTCTCCTGATCGCAATACCCTATTTATAAAATGAGTAGCTGTATTTTTAATGGATTCCGGATAGCTGTAATAGGTTTGAGAATGCGCACCCTTTCGCTCATTTATCACCCAATCCCGATAGCTATAACGGGTACTGCCTTTTGTTCCAATCACCTTTATTATGCAGGTCCATGGATCCCCGGAATGGTCGTCATTGGCGAAACTTGCCGATAAATGACTCAGTACGCCATTCTCCATTTGAATATTGGCCATAGCCACATTTTCCTGCGGGGCAATTGTGCTGTCTACGGTATGCTTGAGGCAGGATATAGTTTTGGGTTTCCCCGCAAGATAGAGCATCGTATAACAATGATGCGTCAAAATCTGTCTTATAACCCCGGGGTAGCGAACTCTGATATCATCTGCATGATGTATATTATACATCATATAAAATTGGGTAATGTCTCCCAGGCTACCATTCTGAATCATCGATTTCGTTCTTAAGATACCCGGTTCATAAATATAATTATGCACTGGCATACATTTCACCCCTGCCTCCTTTACTGCTTGTTGCATTTTTACCAATTCCTGAATGCTGGATGCGGCAGGTTTTTCAACCAATATGTGTTTCCCGGCCCGGGCTGCTTTTATGGTATATTCGCAATGCGTTTCCATATTTGTAAGGATGAAAACTGCATCTATCTCCGGGTCGAGCAACATTTCATCTACATTTGCATAAACCGAACACCCATATTGCTTTGCTTTCCTCTGGCCTTTTTCAATGGTTCTGTTCCACAATCCAACCAGCTCGGCACCCTCAAGCCCGTTAATGGCTTCCGCATGCAGGTCTGCTATATCTCCTGCTCCGATAAATCCGATTTTTATTGTATTCATGAACTTTCTACTGAATATTTCAAAACTCCGTTGGTTGCCATTTTGAGGAATTCCTGAAGGGAAATCCGAATGCCGTCAGCAATTGAAGTTAAGGGTAAGTTATTAAACGTTCTTTCTATTTTATCATGGCTTAAGTCGGAAACAAATAAATTAGGCGGTGCTCCCTCAGCAACAGAAAGATCTGTAAACTCACCCATTCCAAGTTTATAGGCCTCCTCTTCTACTATACTTAAAAAAGTTTCAATTGGGATAGTTTCACCTTTAATATTAAAAGCTCCGAAACCGTCAAAATCCTGTAGGGCACATTCCGCAAAATGAGTCCCTACATCTTCTACAAAATGATAGTTCTCCCTTCCACCATAAGGCATTTCAAAAGGAATTTTCGCACCGGTAGCAGCTCCTATTGCAATAGCCTTTAGCCCATTGGTTGGTGCAGAAGTCTTTCCTTTATCCCTTCCTTTTCCATAGGTGGTATTAATCCTGAGACATACCGTGGGAATATCTGTATTGTCATGAAACAAGCGGGCGAGGTGTTCCCCTGCAAGTTTCCAGATACCGTAATGATTTGGCGGGGCCAGCCGGGCATCTTCCCTTATAGCAGATTCCGGATACATTGCTCTCATGCCATACACTGCAGCAGAACTTGCAAATACAAATCTTTTTAGATTAGCCAATTTTTCTGCGGCGTCAAAAAGGGCCATAGTACCGCCGGTATTTATCTCCATTCCCCGAATATGTGCTCTGGAACAGTCCGGACTCTGGTAAGCCCCTAAATGTATTATATGTGTTGGGTTTATCTTTGGAAGTATTTCTGAGATAGCTTTGTAATCTGCAACATCAAGGACTATGAATTCCAGTCTGGGATCCATCTCTTCACCAAGCCATAATTTCAAAGTCTCGTGATTACCAGATCTGGAAGCAACTACAATTTTTCCTACCTGATCCGATTGCAGGAGCTTATAAATAGTGACCGAACCAATACAACCCGTACCCCCGGTTATGAAAATTGTATGCATAGATTATATTACGATTAGTTGAAATAAGACTTTAATTCGCGTTCATTAATTCATTTTAATCACGGCTTTTACATTATTGGCAAGGATCGAATCTTCAAAAGCCTCACTGATATCATTAAAATCATATCGGTTAATGTAATGTTCCGATGGAAATATCCCTGTCGCCATTAGCTTTTGAGCAACCATATAATCGTCTCGGCAAGAACCCATGGAACCTCGCATATTCAAAGACGTACGGGTGAGATGTGTAGCATTGATCTCCACATCCTTAGGATAGGTGGCAATTACACAAATATCGCCTTCCGGCTTAACTACCGATATTGCTTCCGTAAGTACCTGCGGTACCCCTGAGCATTCAATGAGCAAATCTACTTTTGCATTAGCACCAAAAGGAATACCATTATTATCTGTTATTCCATTTGCCAGTTGCCCGGGCAATGTATTCTCCGGAGAAACAACTATGGTAATAAATCCACGCTCAGCTGCTTTCTTTAATCGCACATTAACATCATGCTCTATGCCGGTAACTGCAACCCTGGCACCTGCGGCCCTGGCTAGTTCGGCAGACATCAAACCAATAATCCCGCAACCTGTAACAATTACATCCTGTCCGGGTTTTATGTTACACTTGTTGTGCAGTGCATTTACTATAACGGACAGAGGCTCAACCAGTGCGCCTTGTTCCGCCGTTAATCCTTTCATTAAAGGCACTACCCTATCAGACTCCAAAACTACCTGTTGTCCAAAGCCTCCATTTCTGTGAAATCCGATGATCTGTTTTGACGTGCATAAATTCCATTTGGCCACACTACATGCCGGACAATCTTCATCCTGGCAACCGAGCATGGCCAGGGGTATAAAGACATCTCCTACCATCACATCGCCATGATCCCCGGGACCCAATTCCAATACCTCAGCGCTAAATTCATGACCAATTATCCTGGGTCGTTCCACCCAATCAAAATTTGGTTTCCCCAGGCAGGCACTATTGTCTGAACCACATATACCGGTAAATAAAGTCCTGGCCCTTATTTCTCCTTCCTTCAACTCAGGCAATTCCATATCTATAACTGCCGTATTGCCGGTTACCTTAACCCCTGTCTTAGGTATTATCTTTTCTCTTCCCTGAAGGCAGAATCCCTTAATTGTTTCACTCATTACTATGTGTCATTTCTTTTTACTGCTTGCTCACCAGGAGACACCCGTATCTTTCCAGCTTTTGGATTTAGCTGATTCCAATACAGCTTCGCATACCTTCTGAGTTTCCTGCGCTTCCCGAAAAGTCGGGGAACAGGGTTTCCCTGTTTCAATACTTTTAAAGAAATCTGCCACCTGATGTACAAAACTATGCTCATATCCAATAGACAAACCTGGTACCCACCATTTATCCATATAGGGCTGATCACCATCCGTTACATGAATAGAGCGCCATCCGCGTTCTATTGATTCGTCTCGGTGATCAAAATATTCAAGTCGACTAAGATCATGTAAATTCCATTTAATGGAAGCGTGCTCTCCATTGATTTCAAAGGTATATAATGCTTTATGACCTCTTGCATAACGCGTAGATTCAAAAAGGCCCAATGAGCCATTATCAAAATGACAATGGAAAATACAGGCATCGTCTATATCCACTTTTTGAACCTCCCCTGAAGCAGTATGCACTCTTTCCTTAATAAATGTTTCCGTTACTGCCGATACATCTTTAATTCCTCCATTCAACCACATGGCCGTATCTATACAATGTGCCAATAGATCACCTGTTACCCCGGAACCGGCCGCATCATTGTCTAATCGCCATAATCCTTCGCCACCCTGAGGCAGTTCCGGGCTAATGGTCCAATCCTGCAGGAAATTAGCGCGATAATGAAATATTTTGCCCAGTTTTCCCGAATCAATAAGCTGTTTAGCTAGTGTTACTGCAGGAATCCTGCGGTAATTGTACCAAACTGTATTCTTGACTCCTGCTTTTTCAACTGCATCCACCATGGGTTGCCCTTCTGCAACCGTTCTTGCCAGCGGCTTTTCGCAGAGCACCATCTTTCCTGACTCTGCAGCGGCTATTGCTATCTCGGCATGCATATTGTTTGGCGTACAGATATCCACGGCATCAATATCATCCCTTGCAATCAGAGTCTTCCAATCTGTTTCAAAAGATTCGTAACCCCATTGCTCGGCAAAAGCTTTTACACGCTCCTTGTTGCGGGCGCATACTGCCTTGAGTACAGGCCGGTATTCCAGCTCCGGAAAGAAATCTCCCATTCTTTTATATGCATTGGAATGGGTTCTACCCATAAATCCGTAACCAACCAATCCTATTCTAATTTCTTTTTTAATTCCCATTAATAGTCCTATGATTTTATATATCCATTAAATTGCTTCATACCAGCCATGCATTTCACGTACCTTTATCATGGCTTCCAAAACATCATTCCAAGTTTGTTGCTGCATCATTACTTCATTGGGAAACATGCAACCATCCCAGCAAATATGTCTTATTTTTTTGGTTAAGCTTCCATCCTCATTTCTTAGCCAGTGTCCGGCATCAACAGCTATATCTAATTTCCCGTTTGGGTCTGAAGCAAGGCAGTGCCTTCCTGTTTTATCATGAGAGCCGGCCCCGAATACGGTACCATCGTTTTGTGCAACATGAAAATCTATGGTCCAGGGCCTCAGGGCTGAAGTCAGCTTTTTAAGCCCTTCGGTCAATGTTGCCCTGTCCTCCCATTTAAAGTCCTCCGGTAATATTCTTTCGTCAGGTTTATTATACCCCAAAAGATATAATAACGTATGCGCCATATCGGCCTGAAATCCAATATTTGGCCTGTCTACGGCCTCAAGGGTATTGATCATGGATTTCCACCCGTGCATGCCTCCCCAGCAAATCTCACCCTCTGCTGCAAGAGATTCCCCATAGTCTGCTGCCACATCACAGGCCTCACGAAATGTCTGCGCAATGAGCTTCGTATTGCCTGCCGGATCTGAAGCCCATGTCTCAGGATCAATGGATGAATCTATACGGATTATGCCATTAGGCCTTACCCCAATCTCCCTTAATTTTTGTCCTATGACACATGACTTTCGCACCTGTGTCACAAATTGTTTTCGTTCTTCTTTGGTGCCCATAGCTGAACCACCGCCTGTGGGAGTCCAGACAGGTGCAACCAGGCTACCTATTTCAAGGTTTTTTGATAAGGCTTTATCTGCCATTGCTTTGATTTCATCTTCGGAGGCATTAATATTCATATGCGGATCAAACAGAAAAAGATCAAATCCGTCAAATTTAACCCCGTCTATCTCCGCATTTGCGGTAAGTTCTATCATAGTATCGATAGAGATAGGTGGTTCAGAATCCGGGCCCTTGCCTACTACTCCGGGCCAGGAGGCATTATGTAGTTTGGGATAGTTGTTTTGTTGCATGCTTCTAAGTATTTATTCTTTTTGTAAAATAGGTAAACCAGATCAAGAGTATTTGAATTTTGTCCTAAATTAGCTAAAATTCAATTATCAATAAAATTTATCAGTCGGACAAAAATTTAAGGGATTTTTCATAGATCAGATAGGACAATTGCAAAATAATTATGATTTTAGCAAAAAAGGCATTAATCTTATATAATCAAACTGGCTCATAAGACGTAATATGAGTATGTAAAACAACCAAAACTAAACAAATGGAAAACGCGACAAACGCCCCCAAAATTAATTCTCAACGACTTTTTTATGGAAGTTGTTTTGCCTTAATCACCACGGCTTTATCATTTAGCATTAGGGCAGGTATTCTTCCCCAACTGGGAGAAGAACTTAGCTTATCGGCCGAGCAATTAGGCTTTATTAACTCAATGTGGTTTTTAGGATTTCCTATATCCATGGTAATAGGCGGATTGATTTATCATACTGTGGGAGGAAAAAAGATTATGCAATTTGCATTTTTCGCCCATGCCGTTGGTATTGTCATGACCATTTATTCCGGGAGCTATATTGGTCTTCTTATTTCCACCTTACTAATTGGGCTTGGAAACGGATGCACAGAGGCTGCCTGTAACCCAATGATCGCAGATGCCTATCAGGGCAACAGAATGAGCAAAATGTTAAATAGGTTTCATATGTGGTTTCCGGGAGGAATTGTAATAGGTAGCCTGGTTTCCAAATTTATGACTGATGCCGGTTTTGGATGGGAATCTCAAATTTGGGTTATTTTAGTGCCAACTTTAGTTTATGCTTATTTATTCTTTGGACAGCCCTGGCCAAAGGCAAAAGTTCAGGAAGCTGCATCTATAAAAAGCAACCTGAAATCTATGTTCTCCCCTCTTTTTATTTTTATGATGGTTTGTATGGCACTTACGGCAATAACAGAGTTTGGGCCGCAACAATGGGTAGGGCTAATCTTATCTAAGAGTGGCGCACAACCCATGCTTATTTTAGCATTGGTAACGGGTCTTATGGCAGTTGCCAGATATTTTGGAGGTGTTGTAGTTGGTAAATTTGATCAGACAGGCGTCTTGCTTGGATCTGCAATTTTGGCAACGCTTGGAATATATCTCTTTAGCACACAAACAGGAGGTATGGCCTATGTAGCAGCTGTAATTTTTGCCCTGGGTATTGCTTATTTCTGGCCCAATATGATTGGTTTCACAGCGGATAAAATTCCGAAGAGCGGGGCTCTTGGAATGTCTGTTATAGGTGCGGTTGGAATGTTTTCAACTTCCATATTTCAGCCTATAATTGGTAAGTGGATAGATTCTGATAAAGCAGATGCGGCAGCCATGGGTCTTACTGGTGATGAACTGGAATTAGTGGCCGGACAGGATACCCTGGGTACCATGGTTTTATTTCCCGCCATCTTAATTGTATTGTTCACTATCCTCTTATTCTGGATAAAAAAACGTAAAGCGGAGCCCGTGGTGGCATAGGCTCTTTATTGTTGTTTTAAAATAAAAGGAACTGCTGTCTGATTAATTGATAGCAGTTTTCTTTCTGTTTTGTACCTATAAAATTTTTAAAATGAAAATTGGAATGAATATGTTGCTCTGGACTAATCATGTTACAGAGAAGCACTATGGCATTGTTGATAGCTTAAAACAAACAGGATATGACGGGATTGAATTATTTTTAGGTGAAGGTAATGAACAACATTATTCCGGCTTAGGCAATCATTTCTCAAAAATGGAAATGGGTATAACCTGCGTGGCATCCCTGGCCCCGGAAGAAAATATTGCCAGTCCGGATCGGAAAATTCGAGAAGCCGGTTTAGAAAAATTAAAATGGTCTATAGATATGGGTTCAGCCCTGAATGCAGAGGTTATTTGTGGTCCATTCCATTCCAGTTTTGCCTACTTTACGCGTCAGCCCCCCAGAGAGGAAGAAAGGCAATGGAGTATTGAAATGTTGCAAAAAGCAGCTATATATGCCGGTGAGGCTAACATAATACTGGCTCCCGAGGCTTTAAACAGGTTTGAATGTTACCTCTATAATACAATGGCCGATTTAAAGACGCTGGCCGAGCAGGTAAATCATCCAAGCCTTGGTGCTATGTACGATACACACCATGGGAACATTGAGGAGAAAAGTCAGGCTGTAGCAATAAAAACTATTGCGCCCTATTTAAAGCATGTACATATTAGCGAAAATGACCGTGGAACACCGGGTAGCGGACAGGTAAACTGGGGTGAAGTTTTCAGGACCTTGAATGAAATAGATTATAAAGGTTGGCTTACCATAGAAGCCTTTAGTACAATTATTCCGGAGTTTGCAAATGCCATAAATGTCTGGCGCGACTTTTCCCCAATGGAAGAAGTCTACACCAGGGGGTATTCTTTTATCAAAGAAGGTATTGCTAGCTGATTAGGGTACTACTAATAAATGCAAAGCATGAAAAAAACATTAATTCTTTTAATAGGTTGCCTCCTGATCACCGCTTGCGGGCAAAAGACAGAAAAGAAAAATTCGGAGGAAGAAGAAGTAGCGTCAAAACAATGGCTCACTTTTAATTCTAAGAATACTGAAGCTAAACATGTGGTCTTAATTTCTGGTGATGAAGAGTACCGATCTGAAGAAGCATTACCTCAATTAGCGAAAATTTTATCCGCCAAACATGGTTTTAGGTGTACGGTATTATTTGCACAGGATCCATTAAAGCCTGGGATTATCAATGCCAATTATGTGAAAAACATCCCCGGATTGGATGCTTTGGATTCAGCAGACCTGATGGTAATCTTTACGAGGTTCAGAGCCCTCCCGGATGATCAGATGAAATTCATAGATAATTATTTGAAAAGGGGGAAGCCCGTAATAGGAATCCGTACAGCTACCCATGCCTTTAATTTTAGTGCGGATTCAAATTCTAAGTACATACATTACAGCAATGGTTATGAAGGCGACAAAAAAGAATGGATCGATGGTTTTGGACGCCTTGTTTTAGGTGAAAAATGGATTTCACATCACGGCCACCACAAGCATCAAAGCACTAGGGGAATTATATCGGATCCAGTGCATTCGCATCCTATAACCAACGGTATTGAAGATGGGGATATCTGGGGGCCTACGGATGTTTATGGGGTTAGGTTGCCCCTACCGGGAAATTCAGAGCCCATTATTTTGGGAGAAGTCACAGAACGTAAAGCAGACTTTGATGAGGAGGACCTTTTTTATGGGATGAGGCCTGCCGATACCATTCCGGCAACAAAAAATGATAATGGCGACTTGCTTAATGATCCCATGATGCCCATAGCATGGACAAAAAGTTACCAGATACCCGGGGGTAATGAAGGAAAGGTATTTACTGCTACCATTGGGGCGGCTACGGATATGCTTAACGAAGGGGTTCGCAGACTATTGGTTAACAGTGTTTTCTGGTGTATGGACATGAAGGTACCGGCCAAAGCCGATGTAGGAATTGTTGGCAATTTTAAACCCACAGCTTATGAATTCCGGGATGATGATTACTGGCTTAATAAACAATTAAAAGTTAAGGATTTTGAATAGAATGTGCTTACTTAGTTATGCTAACCAATGAAAAATACTTAAAATGAAAAACTCACTTAAAGGTCTATGTTTAATTGGAACCGCCTTATTATTTGTTCTGGGAGTCATGTCTTGTAAGGATGCCAATAAAAAAGAGGTTAATCAGGTTAAAAATGCATTGACAGACCCTGGACTGGACTATAATACCTACGCTCAGAAAGCAACAGACAAAGTTATGTCGCGTTCAGAATATGCCGACAAATTATATGGTTTCTGGTTGGGCCAATGCATCGCCAATTGGACCGGGCTGGTAACCGAAATGGATAAAATTGGTAACATAGGGGAAATAAAAACCGGGCCCTTCTATACCAGGGAGGATTGGGAAAAACCAGACCAGCCAAGCATCTGGGGTGAAGGCCTTCCCAGTGAATTATCAGAAAACATAGACTTTGTATTCAGGGGTGAAAATGAGATATGGGGGGCTGACGATGATACGGATATTGAATATATGTATCAGCATTTATTGTATACCAATAAAACGAGTATGTTAAGCGGAAAACATATTAAAGAAGGCTGGTTGAAGCATATAAAACATGAAGAGGAAAACTTCTTGTGGGTGGCGAATCAAAAAGCACTTGATATGATGCTCAATGGGGCGGTACCACCTGAAACAAGTGACCCGAATATTACGAAAGACAGTATATATGATAACTATCATGAGATGATAGATGCACAATTAACTACTGAGATATTTGGCCTTTTTGCCCCTTCGAGACCAGATATTGCATTAAAAATGGCCGAATTACCCATACAAACCACTGCCCGGGAAAATGCACAGTGGATCTCTGAATTTTATGTTATCATGTATTCGCTGGCTTCAGAAGTTGATAAAACCCTTTCGAAAAAAGAGCAAATAAATTGGATGGCTAATCAGGCCAGGGAGCACCTTCCAAATGATTCCTATTCAGCGAAGATGTATGATTTTATAAAAGGTAAGTATGATGAAAATATCCCATGGGAACAAGCCCGGGATGACTTATATGAGCGTTATCAGGTGAACCAGGAAGATGGCTATACCATAACTTCCAAAAATATTTTCTGCAATGGTTGCTTTGCAGCAGGAATAAATTTTGGTGCCAGTATTGTTAGCCTTTTATACGGAGAAGGAGACATAAAAGAGACGATTAAGATTGGCGCTTTAGCCGGGTGGGATTCTGACAATCCTACCGCTACCTGGGGTGGACTTCTGGGCTTTATGCTTGGCAAGGAAGGTGTTGAGGAGGCCTTTGGGCGGACATTTTCGGATAAGTTTAATATCCACAGAACACGTGTAAACTTCCCGAATGACGGTTTAGACACATTTGATGCAATGGCTGAAAAAGGCATTTATATCATTGACCGGGTAGTGCAGGAAGAAATGGGCGGGGGTGTTGATCTGGAAAAAAATGTATGGTACATACCTCATAACGGAGAATAAGCCAATCATCAACGCAAATGTTTCAAATTAGTAAAGTTCCTCTTACCAAAAAAAATTGAATAATAATTCTGAACACCATTCAAATTGGCCCTCGCTAATTCAAAAAGACTTTTTTTACACTGCTCGGGAAATAATATGGTTTAAAAATAAAAACATCCTTGAGAATTATCTCAAGGATGTTTTTGAAATGCGAAAATTTGTATTTACTTATTGATTAAATCAGCAGTTTCTTTGATATTGTCCTTTAGGTCATCGGCAATATCCTGATTGCCATCTTCATCATTTGGAAAAATTTCAATAATACCATTTTTATTGCCATCCAAGGCCTGGCTTAAATCTATTTGTTTTAACGAACTTAAGAATTGTGACATATCAAACGCTACAGTGAAGTTTATCACATTTCCTGCAACTTTAACACCAGTGCTTCTGCCCACATCCAGGTTTTCGCTGGTATCGTGCCAGAAAATAAATGGCTGACCGTCAATTGTTCCTTCTATATAAATTGATTTGTCGAACAATTTATCGGTTGAAGGTAAGTCTTCATCTTTGTGAAATTTGAAGCGAAGCTCTTTATACATGCCATCCGGGACCACTACATCGCCAATAGTTTGCGACAACGCATCACCATCATTCAACAAATCTATTTGGTAAGGCCCTCTAAATTGAATTTCGTCTGTATCCAGATTACTATTGGGGTCGTCATCGTTCTTGAACACTACATCACGTATAGAAATACGGAAATCGGTAAAAATTACATTCTCGTTGTTCTTCCCTATATAAGAGGTAGACTTTGCAGTGGTGCCGCTGGCATTCAAGGCATTTAGGGAAAGACGAATTCTACTATCATCGTTGTCATCCTTAGAACAACCTACAATAAACAAGGCCGAAGCCATTAAAATAATAAATGAATTTTTCATTACAATAAAATTTGGTTAATAAGTAAGATTTAAAACGCTTTTCTTTTGGGACTTATTTATATAACAACCGAGTCGAAAAAATTCCTGAAAAAAATTCAAAAATCATCAGATCGGTTTCTTAGTTATACAGGCTGTAAAATATATGCAGAGGCTAAAAAAAAAAAGAGCGACAAATCGCTCTCTTCATTTTTAATAAAGGGGAATATTGCTACTTTTCTTCGATCTTTTTTGCAGGACAAGTACTTACTCCAAAAGGTGCGTACAGTGGACAAAAGCTTACAAAGCTGGTCAGCACAAAAATACCTGCCAATACCAGTAGGATTATCCCAAGGGTACCACCTATTATTTCTTTAAAATATAGCACTGCAATAATTGCAGCTACAATAAAACGAATGATTCTATCCGCAGACCCCATGTTTTTTTTCATAATATTAAATATTAATTAGACAATTTTTTACAAGCCAGACTATCCTTATAACTAAGGTTATGAAGATTATGCAAAACAAGAACGGCTTTATTGTTTTCCTGTATGTATTTCTTTCTAAACAAAATTAGGAAAGAGAATCGTGCTGTACAGTGACTTTAGTCACAGCTTGAATACCTGAATGGTATTGCCCTGTTGTCTGACCATGCCTTCGCCCTCTAATTTTTTCAAAACCCGACTAACCACCTCCCGAACAGTTCCTAGCTCATTTGCCAACTGCTGATGGGATATTTGAACCGGATTTTCTCCTTTGAGAGCAATTTTATCCTTAAGATGACGATGCAAACGTTTATCCATTTTGTCGAACAACACATAGTGTATGGTATCCAAAAGTTCTGCATATCTGCCTTTATACTGTTGAAAAAAGAAGTCATTTAAGCGGGGGTTCTCCCTGGTTAGGGTATCCAATTTAGATACCGGAATAAGTATTGCTTCTGTATCTTCCTCAGTAACAGCATATACCTGACTAGGTTCGTTATTGATACTGGCAGAAAAAGACATGATGCAACTTTGGCTGGGCTGTATATAGTACAGCAAAAGCTCCCGGTCTTCATATCTGGTGTAGACTTTGATCAACCCTTTTTGAACAAGCGGTATGACCTTTACAAATTGTCCCGCCCGCAGGATCTCAGTACCCTTTTCAATGCTTGTCAACTCTCCGGCTTCAGCTATTTTTTTCAAAACCGAGTTGTATGACGAGGAATTTAAGTTGTCAGTATCCATAGGGAAATCTTGATAAATAAAGATTATTTAGGATAAATATACTAAAACCGCCCCTGAACAGAAGTCAGGGACGGTTAAGAAAACCTTCTTTATCATAGCGGGGCAATAGAAGGTATGGTAGGTATCTAAGTTCGGGGTCTACTGCTTTTCAAAAGTCAATAAGTCGGTTCCGCCATTCCCTCCACTCTCATGGATTAACTCAATTTTATTTCCTGAATAGGAGACAATGTTCCAATCTTCTGAAAGTTCATTGAAGTCCGCTGGGGAGGCGAAGAATATGTTAAAATCAATCTCACCTGTAGATGTACCACCATTAAAATTGCCCAGGGTACACTGATTTCTGAAACGAAGCCTGTCTTCTCCATTAATTCTCAAATCTACATCAGTTTCTCCGTTGTAGAGCTCAATTTCATGTAAGGTCCATGTATCTTCAAGATCAGGCAAATCCGTTATCGTAAGTATAACCTCAATACTGTTGCCACTACCCGAAGCCTCCCAGGTACCTGCATAATTTTCTGAACCATCGGTTACGCTAACCGTCCCATCTGCCGAGAAATTGAATTTGTAGCTTGTGAAGTTATCTTCTAGTGAATTGTCGTTTCTTTCTAATTTGTCTACGAACCAATCATCACAGGCCGTCAGCACATCGGTGAGTTGATCTATTGTACAACTATTGCAATCATCATCCGAGCTACTATCGCCGGAATTGTCATCCATATCATCATTAGAATCATCATCTATAGTAACTGACCAGGTACCCGTTATGGTAGTGTTGCCATTATCGGCCACGAGGCTTCCATCGCTGTTAAAACTAAAGCCATACCCATTAAAGTTTGTTGTTTCATTTTTATCGGAATCCACAAAGTTGGTAATTACCCATGGACCGGTCATTGCGGTATTTGTAATTTCTTCAACGTCTGCCTGTAATTGGGCCAGATTGGCTATTTCATCATTATCATTGTCGCTGGAACAGGCCATTATGAGTAATAAGGCAACAAAAATTCCGGAATTTAAAATATTCTTTTTCATAGTAATTGTATTTGGATTATTGTATTTGTATTAGGATTATTGTTTTGTAAAAATTAATGTATCAGTAGTTCCATCTCCGCCACTAACATCGCGTAGTTCAATTTGTGTGTCAGAGACCGCTATAACATCCCAGTCATCATTAAATTCATCCAGGGGGATGGTGGCACCGAAATCCAGCACCAATTTGTTGTTCCCGTTCTGCGCTGACCAGTTACCAGTAGTGACACTTCCATTGTTTGCAGTAACACTTCCATCAGCCGCAAAAGAAAATGTAAAAGCCGTATAATCATTGGTTTGATCATTACCATTATCAAGATAGGAAGTGACAATCCAGCTACCATCTAATAATACGGTGCTTAAATCTGATCCGCCAGTACCGTTACTTGCAGGGTTTCTCTCAAAGGTCAGGAAGTCTGTGGTACCATCTCCCCCACTAATATCTTTTAGCCGGATGATTTCATTTGTTACTTCAAGTACATCCCAATCTTCCTCCAACTCATCAAAAGGCGGAGTAAGTCCAAAATTCAAGTTCAATTCCAAAAGGGTTTCATCACCTGCCGAAGTAGACCATGTACCGTTCGTGGTCATTCCAACCCCGTTTGCCGTAGCCGTACCATCTGTGGTAAAATTGAAAACCAGATCGGCAAAAGAAGCTGTTTCATCAACATCGTCAAAATAGTTGGTTATGTACCAGTCTCCTGTGGTCAGCTCCTGGACCAGGGCACTATCATCAATGCCGGTATTATCATTGCCGCCATTGCTATTACAAGCAGTTCGAAAGCGCAGACGGTCATCACCCATTCTAAGATCTATATCACTTTCCCCGGGATCCTGATCAATTTCATGTAGGTTCCAGGTGGCATTGAAGTCGGATAGATTCGGTATGTTGATTACAACGGAAATATTGTTGCCCGAACCATTGGATTCCCAGGTTCCCGAAAACATATCGGTATTGGATTCAGCGGTTAACGTACCATCATTCGCAAAATTAAATTGGTAAGCGGAGTATAAATCTTCCAGGTCCTGATCATTACGCTCTAATTTATCAACGCTCCAGTCAGAACAAGCTACCAATACATCCGAGAGCTGGTCTGTGGTGCAATTGTCGCAATCATCATCATTATAATCATTGTCATCATCCTCATCACAATCATCTTTGGCATCCTCTAAAATAGTTTCAAGCATTTGAAGGTTGGAAGCCTGCACCTCTGTGCCGTCATATAGAATTACTGCTATAGGAAAGTTTACATTTACAATATCATCTTCATCCAAATCATCAATAAACTCATATAGTTCCTGATCATTGGAAAAGGTAATGGTGTCAATGACCTCATTGTTGGAATTAAATAAAGATGCTGTAACAGGATACTTTATATCAGCACATTCAATGTCATCATCATACTCATTCTCACCATTACAATCATCGGTAAAAACTTCAAGATCATCCATACCTGTTATGACCACTTCGGTAAAGTCGTTTAAGACAATGGTTATGGGGAAGACTATATCAAGAATATCATCGTCATCATCAAATTCGTCAAAAATGTCCTCAATGGTCTGAAAATCATTCGTGTCATCAACCACAATTTCCAACCCATCAATTTGCACCGTCACAGGTAGTTCAATGCTGATGCAACTCGCGTTGTCAAGGATGTTATCATCAGATCCATCTTTTGAAGTAGTATTCTGCAACAGGTTTGCAACGTTAGAGTTGGCCTTAAGGGTTTCTTCCTGCGGTCCTTCTATTAAAACAGATTCTTCTTCCCGGCAGGAAGCAAGTAACAAGGTAGATACTAAAAAAAGTAGGCTTAGATGTATAAAAGGGGTTTTCATATCAAAATATTTTCCGGTGTTTATATATAGAACAACCCTAACTCCAAAACTCCTGAAAATTTTTGAAGAAAATTATTTTCATAGATTTGAGGCTGATTAACCATTGCAACTTGAAGAAAGATCTACATAAGGATATTTGCGAAGATTCTGTTTTTGAACGACTGTACAGCAAATTGGCCAGCGACCTCCATAACTACCTTTATTATAAGTATGGTGAAAAGCTTAATCCTAATGATAAGGCCCAGGAAGCATTCATTAAACTATGGGAAAACTGCAAAAAAGTAACGGTTAGTAAGGCCAAATCCTTTTTATATACCGTGGCCAATAATTTAATGCTGAATGAAATCAAACACCAAAAGGTAGTCTTAAAATACCAGGCTGTGAGGCCAAAGGAACATACCAACGAATCTCCTGAATTTCTTATGGAGAAAGAAGAATATTTAAAAAAATATCAAAAGGTACTTTCAACCTTGACAGATGAACAGAGAACAGCCTTTTTGTTAAACAAAGCAGAGGGCAAAAAGCACGATGAAATAGCCAAAATGTTAGGGGTTACAAGAAAGGTCGTGGAATATAGGATCTACACCGCATTTAATGTGCTAAAAAATGAACTGGAAGGATTTAAACTAAAATAATCAGGAAAAATCCAAACTAAGTTGTTATATAATTAAACAGGTGTGCTTATGGACAAGGATTACTTGATAAAAAAATGGCTGGCTGATGAGCTAAGTCCTGAGGAAGCCAAAGCTTTTGAAGCCCTGGAAGATGCCCCTTTTTATAAAGATGTGATCGATAACGCTTCTGCCTTTAGGGCATCCCAATTCTCTACAGTCGCAGATTACCAAAAACTAAATGTACGGCTTAAAGGTTCTGATACAAAAGTCAAAAAAATAACCTGGATAAGACCATTGATGCGTATAGCAAGTGTTTTTGTTTTAGGATTTGCGCTATATTATTTCTTTTTCAATGAAAACTTGACCAAAATACATACACGGGTGGGCGAAAAAGTGTCTGTTATCCTACCTGATAATTCTTCGGTAAAAGTAAACGCCTTATCTGAAATTGCATATAATGAAAAAAGATGGGGCCAAAAAAGGGAGGTTAATCTAAAGGGGGAAGCCTTTTTTGATGTAGCCATAGGAGCGAAGTTTGATGTTGTTACCCCTAAAGGTACGGTCAGCGTTCTTGGTACCGAATTCAACGTCCTTCAAAGAGGAAGTTTTTTTGAGGTGAGATGTTTTGAAGGTACGGTAAAAGTAAACACAGAGGACCATGAGGAGATATTGGAGCAAGGAGGTAGTTTTCGAATTATAGAGGGAATTGTGACTATTGGAAAAAACATGTATAATGTTCCCCAGTGGACCAAAAATATCAGCGATTTTCAAAGAGTTGCAGTAGCACAGGTATTTGCCGAACTGGAGCGACAATATGGGGTAATCATTATATATGAAAATGTGAATATTGAACAACTTTTCACCGGAGGTTTTGTGCATGATGGTTTGGATAATGCCCTGAGATCCATTACCGAACCTCTGGATTTGGAGTATACTATTTTACCAACCAATAAAGTCCGGGTGAAACCACGTGAGAAATAAGCTCATTTTATTTTTTTACTTTATTACTTTGCTTTATGGCGCATCAATTTTTGGGCAACAAACGGAGGTAAACAAGCCACTTCTTTCCATATTGACAGAGCTGCAGGAAGAGCATGGGGTGCAGTTCAACTATGCTTCAGAACTAATTGAAGATATACAGCTCAGACAGCCCGGGGCAAACCTGGGACTGAAAGAAGCCATAGACTATTTAAAAGAGGAGACAGGGTTGGATTTTGTTTTTGTTTCTGAATCGGTAATTTCTGTAAAGTCCAGACCCTTGAAACTTTGTGGATACATACGTGATAAGGACACACAAGAGCCATTGCCATACACCACAGTGCAAAGTAATGGTCGGGGCACGGTCACCAACGATACAGGTTATTTTGAATTACCCGTTGCAACGACTTCAGATGTTGTCCTCATAAGACATATTGGACACAAGGCCATACGCCGTGAGTTCCGTTTTTTCAATACACAGGAATGCGGTAATATACACCTGGTATCTGAGCAGGAACAATTGCCTGAAATTGTACTGACTGACTATCTCATTAAGGGAATAGACAAGTTGGACAATGGTTCCTTTCAATTGAATTTTGACCAGTTTAGAATATTACCGGGGCTTGTTGAAAAGGATGTATTACTTTCCATACAAGCCTTTCCAGGCATACAAAGTATTGATGAAACCGTATCGAACATCAATATTCGTGGCGGAAGTAATGACCAGAACCTGATTTTATGGGACGATATTAAAATGTATCAGTCCGGACATTTTTTCGGACTCATTTCTATGTATAACCCTAATATCACCCAAAAGGTAACTTTACAAAAAAATGGTAGCTCTGCCGCCTATACCGATGGGGTTTCAGGCACTATAGCCATGAGTACAGACAAGAATATCAATCCGGATACCAACGGAAGTATCAGTATCAATCTTATAGATGCCAACGGCTATATAGACATGCCATTGGGTAAAAACGCTTCGGTTCAAGTGGCAGCAAGAAAGTCCATAAGCGATTTCTTTGAAACACCGACCTACTCTGAATATTTTGATCGTATTACCCAGGATACTGAAATTTCCGAGAATGTGGAGACCATTACAAATTCGGATATTAAATTCGATTTCTATGACACCTCACTTAGATTACTTGTTCGACCTACGGACAAAGATTTTTTGCGATTCAATTTTATATATACGGCCAACGAGGTAGTTTTTAATGAAAGTGCCCTGGTCAATGAAATTGAGGAGATTCGTGAGAGTAGTCTTGACCAAAATAGTATCGCCGGAAGCCTTTATTATAGCCGGAAATGGAATCCAAATATGACCACCGAGTTCTCCATTTATGAAACTGATTATAAACTAAGGGCTATTAATTCAAATGTCCTACAAGAGCAGCGTTTTTTGCAGGAAAATATAGTTTCGGAAACCGGAGTGCGTGCTGTGGTAAAGAATAAAATATATGAAAACTTCGAATGGCGCAACGGATATCATTTTGTGGAGACTAAAATCACCAATTTGGATGATGTAGACGATCCAATCTTTCGCAGACTGGAAAGTGAGGTGTTGAGAACACATGGAATATTTTCAGAAATTGATTGGTCAACGCCCAATAATAATACATCTGTTAACGCGGGCATACGCTTCAATTATCTGGATAAATTCCAAAAACAGCTTTGGGAGCCACGACTGAGTATTAACCAAAAGTTTCTCCAATGGTTCAATGTTGAGGTACTTGGAGAGTTCAAGCATCAAAATACATCACAGGTCATCAACTTTCAAAGCGACTTTTTAGGGCTGGAAAAAAGGCGCTGGCAGCTTTCAAATGATGCTGACATTCCAGTAATCCAAAGCAAGCAAGGTTCAGTGGGTTTGAGCTATGAACGATTAAACTGGCTGGTCCATACCGTTGGTTTTGTTAAAGAGGTTAAAGGCATTACTACCCAAAGCCAGGGTTTCCTGGATCAATACGAGTTTGTAAGAACTTCTGGACAATATGATACATACGGGATGGACTTCTTGCTCAGAAAACAAATCCGGGACTGGAACATTTGGTTGAGTTATGGCTATTTGAATAGCCAATACCGTTTTGAAGAACTACCTGAACCTGAATTTCGTAGTAATTTTGACATTACGCATGCCATTTCATCTGGCATTACTTTTTCTACCAATAAATTGCAAATGGCTGCCGGGGTCAATTGGCGTACTGGAAAACCATTTACACCACCCATACCCGGCGATGAAATTGTTGAGGGCAATATTAATTATGCTGCAGTAAATTCCGATCAATTGAACGATTATTTGCGATTGGATGTCTCAACAATTTATACAACCCGGCTAAGTAACAAAACTGATTTACAGGCCGGGATATCCATATGGAACCTCTTAAACAGAGAAAATATTATTAATACTTTTTTCAGACTGGATAATTCAGGAAATTCACAACAAGTAATCCAAACCTCCCTAGGCATTACACCAAATGCCAGCATAAAGTTCCTTTTCAATTAATCCTTTTAGATGGAAAAAAACCATAACTACCACCGTTCTAATACTCAGCATATCATATTATTAGAAGGGGTTAAGTAAATAGAACTTCGAATGCTGTAATAAACTATTTGTATTATTATTTCAGGAACTTTTGTGAAATTACTAAATAAGAATTATACGTTATTCGCTGGAATTGGATTTTTAAAGAACAAAGTTTCAACCCATATTATCTCTTCGGATATAATCCTGTCAAAGAAAATAAATTTAGTAATACAAGTTTATTAAATAGTGTTGCGCCGGTGGCAAAAAACTGAGGATTGCCGGGAATTTGACCCCTATATGTAAAAAACAGCAAGGCAACCAATTTTTTGGGAAAGACAACCGGCATAAATCATGTTCAACTCCTTTTAGGATACAATTCTCCCTAAAACAACCAAAATATTTATGCATGCAGCACTTAGATTGTTCATGAACATCCGGGATTTGATATCTTAGCTTTATAAATAGGATAGCTTCATTGAGGCTATCCAATTGCCAGGTACAAGAGAAAAAGCATTACAAGGAACCACAGGACTTCAAAAAAAGACATTGAAGAGATTATTGAAATAATAGTCAGAGAGGGAAGAAAGGCGCATTCAAAATTACCAACTTAATATAAAATAATACATTTATTGAAACTAACCTCTGATGATAAAATTCTTTAGAAAAATTAGGCAAAACTTGCTTTTTGAAAATAAAACAGGGAAGTATCTGAAATACGCAATTGGGGAAATTGTACTTGTTGTAATTGGAATTTTGATTGCCTTGCAGATTAACAATTGGAACGAAGAGAGAAAGGATAGAAGACTCGAAAAGGAATATATAGCTCGATTAAAAGGTGAGATGCTCAAAAACCTGGAAAGTTCGACCAACCAAATACTTTATAGTTCCTTTCAAATTGGAAACGTTGACAAACTTCTAGGTGCCCTTTCAGGAGACACTGTTTATTCAAACCCAGAACCGCTTGCCGTGGCAATAGAGCATGTAGGTTGGCTCAATTCTGTTTCATATGTGAATGACGTTTGGAATGAGTTAATTAATAATGGAAATATCCGTCTTCTTAAAAATGATTCTTTACGTGATTATCTCACCACATTTCATAGCCAGATGATTGTTGTTTTAAATAATCATGAAGAATGGTATAGTAATAATTTAGGTTATCGCAGATTAGCGGGAGATATTTTAGACCCTCAAATTCGAGAACAAATTGCTTTAAATTTAGACCCTATACAATATGAAGGACATTTAACCAATTTACCGACACAACAATACTTAGTAAATAAATTAGAATCCTTGGAAGGATTAAATGGTTATTTGGCAGATATAAAAATGGGGCAGAGAACAAACATCTTGATGTTTGAAGAACTCATTGATAAGATTGAAGAAACAATTAAAATTTGTGATAAAGAATTAAAAAAATAAAAACGAAAGCACAACAGCGTGTATAGTTCATTGCTCTAACGTTTAATGAACTCTTAAGGATTTCTGCCGAAATCCTAACACTTCCTTCCTTTTTTGCTAACTTAGTTCTCAATCGCAACGAAACCATACACGAACACGTTAGCCTTCATTAATCCTACGCTGAAGCTTCGGAATAGAAACTATGACCAACCACTGACCAATGAAAAGTTTATTTAAAAATAACCCATTATTCATTCTTTGTTTAAGCATCATTCTTTTTACAACCTGTAAAAGAGAAACTGTATTAAGCGATGAAAATTTAGCTCAATTTTCAGAATCTGTAAATCCTGAAGATATTAGACATCATATTTCTGTACTTGCAGATGATAGCCTCAAGGGCAGGCTTCCAGGAACACCCGAATATGATAAAGCAATGGCTTATGTTGCAAATAAATATAAAGAATTTGGACTTAAACCATTTGGAGACAAAGAGGGCAGCACTTTCTATCAAACTTTAACATTGCGAAATTCTGTGGTTAAAAATGAGCAGTCTTTTATGATTTTAAATGACACAGATAGTTTACAAGTGGGCAAAGATTATTTTTATCTTGGGAATGCCAATGAGGTTTTAACCGAATTTTCAGGAGAACTTGTTATCGCTGGTTATTGCATCCAGGCTCCAGAGTATGGTATTAACGACTTTGAAAACCTAGACGTAAAAGGAAAAATTGTAGTTATATTTTTGGGCGCCCCAAGCTCTTTACCAGCAAGTGAAAGGGCTTATTTTAGTGATTTAGCCACAAAAATTGTAACCTTAGATAATTTAGGTGCTGAAGGCTTTTTGTTTACTATAGAACCTCACATAAGTAGTCGTTTTAATAGTATTTATAATAGCATGAAGAATAAAGGCTTTGAAAGTGTTTTATTACCAAGTGGGAAAGCATTAGGAATAACTGATTATGGCACTCATTTAAAATTTGGAGGCGTTATCAATTGGTCAACTTTATCTAAATTAACTGGCATCACTGCTGAAGAATATAAAAACTACAAGGAAAATGATAGCGTTATAGTACAGCCATCTAATACAATTCATATAAATGGGAAGGTGCTATCGAAATTTAATGAATTTGAAAGTGCTAATGTTGTGGGCCTTTTAGAAGGAGGAGAGCTGAAAGACCAATATATAGTACATACAGCACATTTAGATCATATTGGTATTGGCAGACCAGTCGATGGTGATTCTATTTATAATGGTGCTCACGATAATGCCTCAGGAATAAGTTCCATGTTAGAAATTGCAAGACTTTATAGCAAATTACCTTCAAAACCAAAGCGCTCTGTTATTTTTGCTGCTGTAACAGCAGAGGAAATGGGCTTATTAGGATCAAAGTACCTAGCAGTTAATCCTCCCGTGGATCAAGAAAAAATAATAGCCAATGTCAATACAGATATGCCAACATTAATTGCTCCATTGTTATCTGTAGAGCCTTTGGGTGCTGAACAAAGTAGCATTATGGAAGTGGTTAAAAGATCTACAAACCTGTTGAATTTGCAAATAAATCCAGACCACATGCCAGAAGAAGTTAGGTTTGTACGAAGCGATAATTTTAATTTCGTATTAGAAGGTATTCCTGCCTTACGCATGAAATATGGTTTAAAAACTGAAACCTCAGAAACTGGTTTAGATTCTATTATAAATACATTTACAAAACTACATTATCATCAACCATCTGATGAATTACATGACGCTATGTTTAATTTTGATGCTGCTAAAACATATGTGAGATTACAATTTATGAATAGTTATCTCATCAATGTCTCAGAAAAAAAACCAACTTGGAATGAAGATTCCTTCTTTAAAAAGTTTAAAAAATAAAATTTCAAGTCCTAAGCAAACGGATTTTAGAAATTATTGAATTATTGAATCAACGAATTAAAATTTGTGATAAAGAATTGAAAAAATAAAAACGAAAACACAACAACGGCCATAATTCATTTTGGCCACCCCTACCTTCATAAATTTATCCTATTTTTAAGGCAAAGAAACAGCTTAGACTCTAAGAACAGCAGCTTCGCCCTGCCATCGTTAATTTTTCCTGCAAAACAGGAAACCATACGCTGGGCTCGCTGCTAGTTAAAACAGAATCATAGCCAAAACCGTTAGTGGCCATTATGAAAATCTAAATCATCTTAAAATGAAAAACCTAAAATTTACGCCCCTGCTAATATTTTGCGTATTAATAATTTTTGTCGTTCCAAACTTCAATACAGTTTTAGCCCAATCGCCTAATCTTACACTGGAACATTTAGACTTGGTAGTCAGTTTGAGTAACCCAAAGATTAGCCCAGATGGAAAGAAAATATTACTTATAATCAGAAAAGCTGACTTTGAAAAAAATGAATATGTCAATGCATTATGGATGGTTAATAAAAGTACAAAAGAAGCCGTGCCACTTACTTACAATAGACCTTCTGTAAGTTTGCCAGAATGGTCTCCAAATGGCCAACATATAACGTTCTTAGCTACAGGAGACAATAAGAAACAACAAATTTTTACTCTACCGGTTCAAGGGGGGGAAGCTCAACAGCTTACGAATAGTAAAATGGGGGTCATTACATACAAATCGAGCCCAGATGGTCATTTTTTTGCTTATGTTGAAAAGGACTCTTTAGAAGAAAAAAAAGGAATTGAAAAGCACAACAAATCCTTCGAAGTTGGCTATGATTGGTATTTGGCGAAAGAGGCAGCAGTAGCATCGCACATTTGGATTTGTTCCAATGAAGGTAAAAATGAATATCAGTTAACGTCAGGAGAAGTTGGATACAACAATTTTTCTGGAAGCTTGAATTGGTCTTTTGATAGTAAGAAATTAGTTTATATCGAACAGCCCAAACCGCATTCAGGTGAGTTTTTAAACAGTTCATTACAACTAATTAATTTAGATACTAAGAAAGTTATCACTCTAGACAAAGGGCCTGGAGTACCAACAAATCCCTCTTTTTCCAGAGATGGATCTATCATTTTATATAGCAAATCCATGGGAAAAGAACCATTTTTTAATCCTCACGGAATATTTTCGGTTAATTTGAATGGCGTCAAAAATGAAAATGTAATTCTGGATATTGATCGTAATATTTCCAGTCATCTCTGGTTTTCTGACCAGAGTTTCCTTGTCGGAGCTCCCGATAAAACTAAAGTAAGCTTATGGAGGGGGCAACTAGATGGCAATTATAAGAGTCTGAACACAAATGGAGTTATTCCTTCACTTAATAATATAGATATAGGACAATCTGATGAAATTGTGTTTATCGGTTCCACCTCAAGCGAAGCATCGGAATTATATTACATGGAAGATTATAGTAGCATTCCGGAAAAGATTTCTTCATTTAATGATACTATTTCACAATTAAATTTAGGTAAAGTTAGTTCAGTAAATTGGAAAGGTGAGGATGGTTTTTACGAAGACGGAGTTTTAATTTATCCACCTGAATTTTCATCAGATAAAAAATACCCGTTGGTGTTGCAGATCCATGGAGGACCTATGGGCTCTTCATTAGAAAGCTTTAATTTCTTTGCTCAAGCCCTAGCCGCACAAGGATGGATTGTTTTCCAGCCTAATTATAGAGGAAGCAACAATTTAGGTAAAGCATATCAAAGTTCGGTTATTAACGATGCTGGTGAAGGACCAGGAAAAGATGTTATGGCAGGAGTTAAAGCTATTAAGAAATTGGGTTTTATTGATGAAAGTAAAATGGCTGTGTCCGGATGGTCATATGGCGGCTTTATGACTGTTTGGCTGACCTCGCATTATCAAGGATGGAAAGCAGCTGTTGCTGGAGCTGCTGTTACAGATTGGTTTGATTGGTATAATATGGCAGATTTAAATGTATGGTCCGGCTCTGGGTTGGGAGGTTCACCATGGCTTAATGATAATGCTGAAAATTATCGCAAGCAATCACCTATAACCTATGCACACCAAATTAAAACCCCTACCCTGATTCTTTCTAATACATTGGATCAGAGAGTAACAGTTACTCAATCATTTAAATTATTTCACAACTTAAAGGACAATGGCATAGAAACAAAATTCATAGCCTATCCACTTCCAGGTCATTTTCCACAAGATCCGGTGCATAGAATGGATATATACAGACGATGGATATCATGGATAGAGGATCATTTTTGAAGAAAGTTAATTTGTATAAACAATAAACTAAACGGCCACTAACACAAAATAAACACCATTAAAACAGGCTTTTATTCAAACTGTTGTGCTTCATTAATCCTAGGCTGAAGCTTCGGAATAGAAACTATGACCAACCATTAACCAATGATAAAATTCTTTAGAGGACCGAACGGTAAGCAAAGGTCTGGCAGGCCTTTGATAGTGAGGAGCCAGCTGAGGCAAGGGAATTAAAATAAAATAGCATGATTAAGTTCTTTAGAAGAATACGATACGACCTTATGGAAAAAAACAAAACTGGAAAGTATTTTAAATATGCCATTGGAGAAATCTTACTTGTCGTCATTGGAATTCTGATTGCATTATCTATTAACAATTGGAATGAAAAGGTTAAAAATATGCGTATTGAAAATAATTATCTAATAAGAATTTCTAAGGATTTAGAGAATGATTTATTAGAATTTGAGTAAACCAAAGAAATTGCCAACAAAGAAATGATCGGGTGATATTTCTACAACATACTATAGAAGACATGGATTTAGTCCAGAAATCATCTGATTATTTTGTCACCTCTATTGTTATAGCAGGCTACACATATAGACCTTCTATTTCAAATCATAGTTTTGACGAATTAAAATCAAGTGGCAGACTTGCATTAATCCAAAATGAAGAGTTGAGGGTTTCAATAGCGAAATATTACGATTTTGTACACAGTCAAAGTCAGTGGAATTTTCTCGCTGAGGATATACAACTGAAATATTATGAGTATTCAAGAGGTGTTTTAAATCAAGATCAGCTAAACAAGGTGACTTCCGAATCTGTGACATTAAACATCTCAAAAAAACAATTGGAGGATATATCTCAACGATTTTTGTACAAAAAAGAATTTCATTCATTATTACCTCAAGTATTTCAACAAAAGCAAGAAACTATAATATCAATGGATGATTCTAAAGAATATGCTGCAAGATTAAAACTTGAAATTCAAAACGAGATAAATGGTATTTGAAATGTACAAAAATAACGTAAGGCTAACAATGAATATAAACCATCACGCCTCGGAGTGATGGTTTATATACAAGATCGTTAACAACTATAAAATTCAAGTCATGCCAGAAGTAACAGCAGAAAAAAATGAGCAAATCGCGAAAATGAATTTCGGATCTATCTATCCGCATTACCTAAATAGAATAGAAAAACATGGTAGAACCAAAGAAGAACTCGATCAGGTCATTCTGTGGTTAACAGGTTATGATCAGAATAAATTAGAATCCTTTATTGCCGGTAATGGAACTTTTGGTGAATTTTTTGCGGGAGCCAAAATCCATCAAAATGCGCACATGATTAAAGGCGTGGTATGTGGTTATCGAATTGAAGAAATATCTGAAGAGTTTGCTTTGTATCGCGATTGCAGACGAATGGAAAAGCTGATTGATGAATTGGCCAAAGGTCGCAAACTGGAGAAAATTTTGCGTGCAGAAAAAAATTAGAAACTGTTGCTAACAATGGCCATAAAGCATAGACCTAACCCACCAAACCGTTCCTACGCTTCATAGCCGGAACGTTGTGCTTCATTAATCCTGCGCTGAAGCTCCGGGAATAGAAACTATGACTAACCAATAACCAATGATAAAAGTCTTTAGAAAAATTAGACAAAGATTACTTACTGAAAACAAATTCAGTAAATACATCCTTTACGCCTTTGGCGAAATTGTTCTTGTTGTTATTGGAATTTTAATTGCCCTTCAGATTAACAATTGGAATGAGCAGCGCAAAGATAATTTAATAGAAAAAGAATTGTTAAAAGGGTTAGTAATTGACTTTACAGAGACCAAATCCAGATTAAAAGAAACTATTAATCTTCAAAATACAGCTTTTTCTTACGGTAAACGATTATTACTCCTGTATGAGACTAATAGATTACTTGAGAAGAAAGATTCAATTGCTGGTTTTGTAGGATATGGAGCTTTGTCCTGGTGGCGAGCAGAACCAGTTACCGGAACTTATGATGCCATGGTTAGTACTGGAAATATCGGACTAATTAGAAATAAGGAATTAAGACGCTATTTAGCCGAATTTGATGCCGAACTGAAAAGTGGATTTGAAGACCATGAATATAGTATGGACTTATTATATGAGCTAACCGCAGAACAAAGTGAATATACCTTTAGTTTCTTATATGATCCAACCCGTAGTGATTTAGAATTACCTGTTATCAACGATTCAGTAGAAAAAGAGAGAAAAATTAATTACTCAATAAATGCATTAAAAAATAATAAAAGATTTTTTGGTTTATTAAGCTCTCGGCTTATGATGGAAAAGAATAGGTTAGAAAGACAAGAGAAAATGCTTGTTTTTGTAAATAAGATACTAAATGTTGTAGAATCAGAATTAAAACCCTAAAATAACGAAACTGCAACAAGAATGGTACTTTTTAATCTTTATAAGAAACCAAAATGATAAACAATAAAGTAAAAGGATTAGGAGAAATAATACTACGAGTTAACGATATGGAATTGATGAAAAAATTCTACAATCAAACTATTGGACTTGAATTAATAAATGAATCTGAAAATTATACTTTTTTCAAAATCGCAGTTGGTTATGGAGGACATAATCAGACTCTTGCATTATTCGCTAAAACAAACCTAAATGCCTTTAATGAAAAGTTTAAAGATATTAAAACAACTAGTAGTACTTTACATCATTTTGCCCTTGAAATTGATAAAAAAGACTATGAGAACATATTAAATTTCTTTAAAAAGAATAATATCGAATATGTAACGGAAATTTTTGAGTGGATTAAATGGAAGTCAATCTTTATCAAAGACCCTGAATCAAATATTGTTGAATTTGTTTGTTATGATTCTGAAATTTAACCCAAACTAACTGAAAATGAAAAAAGGGATAATAACGGGATGTAGCAGAGGAATTGGATTTGCAACAGTTGATCTGCTAACAGATAATGATAACATAAAAGTTATTGGAACTTCTACTTCTGGAAATTGTTCAATAGTAAAATCAAATTTTGATTGTTTTCAATTAAATCTTTCCGAAAGTAATTCTATAAATGAATTTGTTAATGTCATTGGAAACACAAAGATTGATTTCCTTCTTAATAATGCCGGTGTTTTATTAGAAAACTCGGATGAATCTGTAATAAACCTCGAACATTTGAGACAGACGTTTAATGTGAATTTATTCGGGACAATTGAGTTAACTGAAAAGCTGATTCCTAATTTTAATAAAAATGGACAAATAGTGAATGTTACTTCTGATTGGGGTTCGTTCAGCGAAAAGAATTTTGATGAATTTCAACCACATTACAAAATGTCAAAATCTGCCTTAAATATGTATACAAAACTACTGGCAAAAAGACTTGAAAATCAAAATATAATTGTCTCGTCTTTTGACCCGGGATGGACTCAAACTGATATGGGAGGAAATGATGCTACAAGAAAACCAACAGAAGTTGCTAATGATATTAAAAATTTCCTGAACAGAGTTCCTGAAAGTGGAAATTTCTGGCATCAAGGAAAAATAAGAGAATGGTAAAATACGCTGCACAACATTGTGTAAAATTAATAGTGCTTTAAGTGATAAAACCAAAGTATAAATATAAAACTAAAGTCAGTGCTAAACCGAAAGATTCGTGAATAGAAATCCGCTACTACTTAAACACGCGGACATTGCATGCAATAATTAGAAATCAAAAAATGCAGATATGAAGACAAAGTCTAAAATTCAACTAAACTGTATTATTGGATTAACAATATTACTGACAGCTTGCAATCAGATGAGTGAACAAATAATAGATAACAATGCTGGCTTAAACGGAGGTTTTGAAACATCAAAAAATGGATTACCTGTAAACTGGTTATTGTACACTTCTAATACTGTCCCAAAAGCTGATTTTGAAATAAGTCTTGACAAAGAAAATTTCAAAGAAGGTAAGCAGTCGTTAAGATTTGATGTCAATGAATGCGAAGATATTGGTGGTTGGCATTCTCCAGGTTTTACAAATGAATTCTTTGAAGTTGGTAAGTACAATGGGCATGCTCGCTATAAATTGAGTTTTTGGATTAAAAATGACGGATCAAAATATCGCATCAAAGCAGGAGGTGTTGCTCCTATGGAAGGGAATTTGAAAATATTAATTGAAAGTGATCAACAAATAGAAGATTGGAGGTATCAAGATTATGAAATTAGTGTACCAAAAGATTGGCATTTGAGAATGGAACTAAATATTTTGGAGCCCGGTACCTTTTGGATTGATGATTTTCAAATAGTTGAAATTTAACACAGCACACAACAACGCGTATAGCCGACGTCTCCCTTCTTACCCAAAAATTAATTACCTTTCATTTAAAATAATTTTCGTGTAATCTGGCCACATAAATATCGGCACATGCCATACAAGAGGCCGTTGTGCGTCATTTGAAGCATTATATTCTTTTGTATTAAATCTTACTTCTTTAAAAAGAACATGAAAATAATATCAATAAGAGAAAATCCAGACTACAAAGATATAGCCATAAAATATTTTCAACAAAGTTGGAAAAGTGTCTTGCCAATAATATATGAGGATTGCATTACTCATAGTATAAACGCAAGGAATTCTTTACCGCAATGGTATTTACTGGATAAAGACAACGAAATAATCGGTTGTGCCGGACTTATTACAAATGATTTTATTAGTCGCGGAGATTTATATCCGTGGATTAATGCACTGTTTATAGATGAAAAGCATAGAGGAAATGCGTATGGTTCATTGCTATTAGAATATGCAAGGACAGATGCCAAAGAAGCAGGTTTTGAATATTTATATCTATGTACCGAACATATTGGATATTATGAAAAGTATGGATTCAAATATATTGGACAGGGCTATCACCCTTGGGGCGAGGAATCCAGAATTTATGAACTAGAAATAAAATAATAAAAGGCCACACAACCACGGCTATAAATAATTGCTCACCTCTGGCCTACCTGGAAATTCCTACGGAATTTCCTCAGCTTCGTTTTCTTTTGCTAATTTAGTTTGTGCAAACACAGCTAACCATACACAAACACCTTGCGCAAAATAAATCCCCAGAGTAAACCGAAATATGAAAAACTTAATCTATGTTATTGCCTGCTTAACATTACTACCTGGATGTTAAAACAAGCCTTCAAATGAAATTATTAACGTTAATGAAAAACAAACTTAGGATGGCTATAATTCTCCAAAGACGGACAGTTTCATCCTGAGGAGTCGGGACAAAATCATAGCCGAGACCACTGTAGTGCAAATACGTAACAACCCATTAAAATAAAAAATATGAGAGTTTTTTTAGGATCAATATTATTCTTTTTAGCTGGAATAGTTTGCCAGGGACAAGAATATACTAAACAAGACTCGTTAAGAGGAAACATTACGCCTGAAAGAGAATGGTGGGATTTATCCTATTATCATCTGGATATAGCAGTTGATATTGAAAAACAAACCATTCAGGGTTCAAATACTATTAGATATAAAGTATTGACGCCAAACCAAATTATTCAGATTGATCTTCAGCCACCAATGAACATCTCCAAAGTTTTTGAAGATGGAAAAGAATTAAAATATATAAGAGACGGAAACGCTTATTTTATTGAATTAAAAAAAGAACAACTAGCTGAAACCCATAATGAAATCATTATCGAATATAGCGGGAAACCCAGAATAGCACCACGTCCGCCCTGGGACTCAGGAATGGTTTGGGAAAAAGATAACCTTGGTAAACCTTTTGCTTCAAGCATAAGCTGGGGAGCCGGGTCAAGTCAATGGTGGCCCTGCAAAGATCATATGTACGATGAAGTGGATAGCGTCAAATTCAGTATCAATGTCCGAAACGATTTAGTAGCTGTAGCCAATGGAAAACTTAGTGGTATAGAAGATCATGAAAATAATTCCAGGACCTATCATTGGGTTGTATCTAACCCGATAAATAGTTATAGTATAACCTTCAATCTTGGAAATTACGTAAATTTTTCAGAAATATATACGGGTGAAAAAGGACCTTTAAAATGTAATTATTATGTATTGAAGCAAAATCTTGATAAAGCAAAAATACAGTTCAAGCAAGTCCCTTTAATGCTGGAAGCATTTGAGCATTGGTTTGGACCATACCCGTTTTATGAAGATGACTTTAAGCTAATAGAGGCTCCTTATTTGGGAATGGAACACCAAAGCGCAATCACTTACGGAAACCGATATCAAAATGGTTATTTGGGGCGTGATCTTTCTAATTCGGGCTGGGGTGAGAAGTTTGATTATTTAATCATCCATGAGTCCGGGCATGAATGGTTTGCAAACAACATCACTTTCAAAGACATTGCAGATATATGGATTCATGAATCTTTTACTACGTATTCTGAAGGCCTTTTTATTGAATACCATTACGGAAAAGAAGCAGGAAATGACTATCAGATAGGAATAAGAAAGGCTATTTCAAACGATCGCCCAATGATAGGCAGCTACGGTGTCAATGATAAAAACTATTCGGGAGATAATTATCAAAAGGGGGCCGTTATTCTCCACATGTTACGCCAGATAGTGAATGATGATGTAAAATGGCGAGAAGTTCTGAGAGGGCTTGGCAGTGAATTCTATCATCAGACAGTTACTACAAAACAAATTGAAAATTTTATCGCAAAGGAAACAAAACTTGATTTAAGTAGTTTCTGGAATCAATATCTAAGAACAACACAAATTCCTGTCCTGGAATATTATTTTGCCAATAACAGCCTCTCATACCGGTGGACAAATTCTATAAAGGAATTTGACATGCCATTGAAGGTAAAATTAAATGGAATGGAAGAGTGGATTTATCCTACAACCGAATGGCAGGTAAAAGGTTTAGATGCAGAAGATGTTACGTTAAAAGTGGATCGCAATTTCTACGTTCCATCTTTTTACAGTAATCCGAACAAATGATAAACGACACTACAGAACGGGATATAAATAATTGTTGTTCTTTGGATTTTAAGTATTAGAATAAAGCGCAATCAATAAAAAATGTTTAAAACCGCTTACGCTTTTCTTGTGTTATCCTGACATTCTGAGAGAATTAGAAAAAGAACGAATTTGTCCGTAATATGTCCGTAAAAAGTAATACCCACGGATAATCAGCGAACTTTGTCTGGATGACAGGATTTGGATAATCATCATGAACCCTCACTGAAAATAGAAAAGTAATGGCTTGCGCCATTTGCATTATTCTTTTTGGTGACTTAATAGCAAGTATTAAATCGGGATTTGGATAATCCTGATAAACCCTCACTGAAAATAGAAAAGTAATGGCTTGCGCCATTTGTATTATTCTTTTTGGTGACTTAATAGCAAGTATTAAATCAGGATTTGGATAATCCTAATGAACCCTCACTGAAAATAGAAAAGTAATGGCTTGCGCCATTATATTTTTATTCCCCAGCACTTTTTCGAACTGGGTTTGAATCGCTTTGGGGAATAAAAAAAGTGATTTGCAATTGCAAATCACTTTTCTGCTTGGTCGGGATGACAGGATTTGAACCTGCGACCACACGGCCCCCAGCCGTGTACGCTACCAGACTGCGCCACATCCCGATTCTAATTATATACTAACTCTTCCCTTCTAATTTATATCCTATCTCCTTTAAATTCTGCGGCCATTCCGCCAACGGCGGAATACGCTACCAGCCTGTCCCGCAAACGGCGGGAACAAGCCACATCCCGATTCTATTTATCTTCTAACTATTACTTTCTAATACAAATCCTATATTCTTCAGGGCCTGCGACCATTCCGCCAACGGCGGGATATGCTGCCAAACTGCCCCAACTCAGAAGGGAATAAACCACAACCTGAAATAAAGACCGCAAAAATAGCAAAGATTATTTTAAATGCCCTCTGCTTTCTAATCATTATTTTTTGTCTAATTAAATATGAGTTTGTAACCCTTGTTACGTTCAAAATAATAGTAAAAATTGATCAATATTTATAATACATTGATTTTCTGTATTTTAACTTTTAAAAAATATGATATATGTCATAAAAAATCAGTATTTGCTGTCCTACTTTTAACAGAAGATTAATAAACCGGTTAAATAGACAGTCTTATGAAAAATTTAAAATTATTAGGTTATCTGATGGTTTTTGCATCAGCTTTTCTGTGTGTTCAATGTACCAGTGACGCTATAGGCCCTCCAGGGGCAGATGGAAAAGATGGTATTAATGGAATTGACGGGGTTGACGGGGTTGATGGTTCCGCAGCTTCCTGTATTGCTTGTCACTCCAATGAAAAAAGAGATCCTATTATCCTGGCCTGGTCAGGTGCCAAACACGCTATTGGAGGTTCATGGGCAAGAGGTAAGTCCGCAAGATGTGCAGAATGCCACAACAACGAAGGCTTTATAGATTTTATCGAAACCGGCTCTGTTAACCCGGACGGCTATGGGGCTTCCAATCCCCTAAACTGTAATGGTTGTCATGGCAGCCATAGATCATTCGATTTTGAAACCGATGGGAACGATTACGCTGTCAGAACTCTTGACGCAGTTCCATTGAGAAATTTGGAAAACATAGACTACACCATAGACTACGGAAATGCCAGTAATACCTGTGCAAACTGCCACCAGCCCAGAACAGATGCGCCTACCGCCAATATGGATGGTAAGTTCCTGCAAACAAGTTCGCATTGGGGACCACACCATGGACCACAAACCGCATTATTGGAAGGCCTGTTGGGGGCATATTCTACATTTACTTTGGTAGAAGCCATACCTCCGGTACAGGACGCAGCTCACAGACAAGGAGCATCTTGTATAGAATGCCATATGGGCGGCACTACAGATGGTTCTGACGGTCATACCTGGACACCTGCCGGAACAAATTGTGCAACATGCCATCCCGGCGTTCCATTCGAAGAATTAAAAGTAATGCCTGATTTAATAGCCGATTGGGAAGCTTTAGGAGCTATTCTGGAAACTGTTGTCGGACAGGCTATTATCGAAGATTCCACAGCCGTTGGTGGGTATATACCAGTTTTTGAAGATGATGGGGTTACACCTGTTCCTGTAGTAGGAATTGTTCATTTCGAAGACGGAGAATGGCATCCGCAGGTAGGCCTTTTTGATTTAAAAGATGCTGAGGCGGCATGGAACTTCCTGTATTTTTATGAAGATAAAAGTGATGGTGTTCACAACCCTGACTATGCCAAAGCAATAATCGCAAACTCCTTAGCAGCAATGCAATAATAGTTTTTTGGAGATTTTATGAGGAATTTAATAATACGGCGGTGCAGATATGCCTGATTTATTGAAGTAGCGATGGATATTAAACCTCCTCAAGAAATTTATTGACACTAATGATCATATAATAAAAACAAAATGAAAAAACTATTTCGATTAGCTCTGGTTAGCAGTCTAAGTTTAATGTGTTTTTCATGTTATTATGATGAACTATATGTAGAAGAGATTCCAGAAATACCGGATGATCAGATAGTTTCATTTCAGGATGACATACAACCCATATTTACCGAAAACTGTATTGGCTGCCATAACACCACTATAGCAAATCCCGATCTGCGGGAAGGTAATTCCTATAACGCAATTGTTCCGGAATATGTTATTGCCGAAGATGCTGAGAATTCTGAATTATATCAAAAACTGCCGGGTAATAATCATCCCATAGATACTGGTTCGCCTTTAGATGTAGATGAAATAGCCTTAATAAAAGGCTGGATAGACCAGGGGGCCAAGAATAACTAAATAAAAACATAAAAAATGAAAAACTTTAAAAAAATCCTTTGTGTATTTTTATTTAGCCCCTTCTTGATCTTCGCTCAGGAAAAAGTCCAAGATACCGTTCCTGTTAAACTGGAAAGAGCTGCATTTGAAGGCGCATGGATCATTGATAACCCAACAAATGTGCTCTACGGTAAAAATACTATGGAGATACAAATGGCGCACAGATTTGGAACAATCAATGGTGGGACAAATGATTTGGTTGGGATATGGGCGCCATCCAATATCCGAATAGGCGTTTCCTATGCCGTTCATGACAGAGTAACGCTTGGATTTGGAACTACCAAATTTGACCGGTTGCAGGATTTTAACTGGAAAGTTGCACTCCTAAGGCAAACCCGTGGTAATGAAATGCCCGTAAGTGTTTCTTACTATGGTAATTTCACTATCGACGCCAGGTCAAAAGAAAATTTTGTCAATGACCAGGATCGCTATTCCTTTTTCCATCAGGTAATAATAGCCAAGAGGATTACCCCTGGATTTTCCTTACAGATTGCACCAAGCCTCTCGCATTATAATGCTGTACCTGCTAAAGTAAGGAATGATAAGTTTGCCATTGCCCTTAGCGGGCGCTTAAAGGTAAGTCCCCAAACAGCTATACTAGTTGACTATAGTCAACCATTTACACATCATTTATATCCAGATGCAGAACCAGAACGTTTTTACCCCAAACCAGGCATAGGTATAGGTGCGGAGTTTAGAACTTCAAGTCACGTTTTCCAACTAATAATTGGTAACTATCATGGTATTGTGCCACAAAAAAATTATATGTTCAATGAAAATGACTTTTTTGATGGAGATATCTTAATAGGGTTTAACATTACAAGGCTATATAATTTTTAATCTGAATGAATCATTAAAACAGAACTTCCTGAAACAGAAAAGCATGAAAGATAAATCCAAAAACCGGCATAAAATATCAAGAAGACGAATCCTGCCCATATTGGGAGGTACTTTCTTATTGCCGTTTTTTGGATTTAATCAGGAACATCCAGCCGTCGCAGATCTTCCTGAAGAAGAAGAGTATGAAACTCTTTTAAAACCCGATGGTACCACTGTAAAGGTTAAAGTAAAAGCACTGAAGAATTCAAAGATTTTAAAGAAAAATATTTCCAATACCTCATTCCTTAACTGGTTGGGCAAAAAAATCTAAGGTTAATTAAGCTATTCTGATAATGGGCGATACTAATAAAAAAGAACGAAGGAAGTTTCTTGACAAGGGGTTAAAAGTTGGCATTGCGGCGGCTCTTGGTGGTTTGGCAATCTCTAAAATCACTTCGAAAATAAATGCGAAAAGCAATTCCCTCTCTGGTGAGAAAATGGAATTAATGACCACAGATGGCACATTGATTGAAATAGATGCTTCAGAAGTCATGGAAGTACAGCATGCTGAAGACCACGACAAAAAATACAATGTGCGGGAAGGCATGCCACATCGTAAGTTTGTTATGGTCATTGACCTTGCAAAGTGTAAAAATGCTTTAAAATGCCAGCAATCCTGCAATAAACACCATTATATTACCGGAGATAATGCCTGGTTAAAAGTTTATAAAATGCAGGAATCAAAAGATACGGCACCGTACTGGATGCCTACTACCTGCATGCATTGTGATAAGCCTGCCTGTGTAACGGTTTGCCCTGTTGATGCTACCTTTAAAAGACAAGACGGCCTGGTACTAATAGATAATGAACGATGCATAGGCTGTCGTTTTTGCATGGCTGCATGTCCTTATTCCACGCGTGTTTTTAATTGGAGTGAGCCCGATCAGGAGTTTACTTTAGACATGGATATGATTAACCACCAGTATTCCCCTGAGCACGGTGGTATGCCTAGTGTTAAAGGAACTGTAGACAAATGTGATTTTTGTCCGCATCAGGTTAAGAACAATGAGTTGCCACACTGTGTTACAGCATGTCCAAATGGTGTCATCTACTTTGGTGATAAATATGAGGATACCGTAAATAATGGAGAGGAAACTGTACGATTAAGTAAGCTTTTAGAAGAAAAGTCAGGTTATAGACTTATGGAGGGTTTAGGTACGGAACCCAGTGTATACTATCTGCCACCGGTTGACAGGTTGGTGGATTTTGAAGATGGTCTGGAAGAATTCACCGAATTTAAATCTGTAGATAAATCCGAATAAGTATGGTAAACTACGATGTTTTTATCAAAGATATAGCACCAAGAAAATTTAGCATACGAGGTAAAACCTGGGTTTTTTTCCTGGCTATTATTATTGTTGCCGGAATCATTGCCTATATAGACCAGCTTATACAAGGACAAGTAGTAACCAATATGCGGGATTATGTCCTTTGGGGAATCTATATTTCAAATTTTGTTTTTTTTGTCGCCACAAGTTTTGTAGGATCTGTAGCAGTTGCTATTTTGAGGCTAACCAAGAATCCATGGCGAACACCATTTGTAAGAATTGCAGAAATCATAACTGTGGCTTCAATTGTAATGGCTGGTATAACTATTATAATAGATATGGCCAGGCCAGACCGTCTCCTAAATCTGTTTGTACATGCCAGATTACAATCTCCTATTACCTGGGATGTAATTATCATACCTACCTATATGGCAATCAGTTTGTTGCTTTTGTATTTTCCTTTAATCCCCGATTTTGCATTGCTTAAGAAACATTTTGAGAAAACAAAACCTAAATGGAGCAAATGGTATGGTAAATTGTCCTTAAAATGGACGGGGAGTAAAATTCAAAAGGAAGTCCATGCGAAATCCATTGCTATTATCTGTATAATGATAATCCCTGTGGGTATATTGCTACAGACAGTTGATGCCTGGTTATTCTCCACTACTTACAGAGTGGGTTGGGATAGTACAAATTTTGCACCTTATTTTATTTCCGGTGCATTTGTCTCCGGTATTGGATCTTTAATTGCCGTAATTTATGTGGTACGGCGGGCAAAAAAACTTGAACATTACATTACTGATTTCCACTTTGACAAGCTGGGAAAATTGTTGGTCCTGGCCTGCCTGATATACATTTATTTTAATATAAATGAATACGCGATGCCTCTCTTTAACTCTAAAAAAGCCGATTCTGAACATCTGCAAACCTTGTTTACAGGAGCTTATTCCTTTCCTTTTTGGATTGTAACAATAGGCGGATTGGTGCTCCCTACAATACTAATGCTATTTAAAAAGGGAAGAAAACCATTGCCGATCTTCATAGTCAGTATTTTAGTTGTTATCGGTGCATGGTGGAAGCGCTATATAATAGTTACGCCTACCCTAATGCATCCTTTTTTACCTATCCAGGGTGTTCCTGAATCCTGGCATAATTATTTTCCTAGTCTGCATGAGTGGGTTATTACAAGTGCAACTTTAGCCATGGCTTTATTAATTATAACACTGCTGGTCCGATACCTGCCAATAATTCCAATTCAGAGGACTATGGATGAACAAGAATTGAACAAAACTGAAAACAAGACTGCGCTATGAAAAGTCGAGGTGTATTTCCTATTATATATCTAATATTCCTGAGTACACTTTTGGTATCGGGAAGTTTTGAAATTCTAAATGCACAGGATGCCAAAAAAAATAGTGTCCGCTTAAAAGCAGATTATATAAAAATAATGGAGGGTGAAATTTATTTAAACATAAAGGCGACCTCCAGAATAGACAAACAAAATATTGATGTTCCAAACCTGGATCTGGCTATATATAATGAAGTTGATGACGAGGAAATTCTCCTGGGAAATACAAAAACAGATTTGAAGGGGCAGGCAAAGTTCCAGATTAACAATCTTAATACTCTTAAACCAGACTCTTCATACACCTACAACCTAAGTGTTTCCTTTGCGGGCAATGATGATTTTAAACGAGCCTCCAGAAGTGTTAGCTTCAAAAATGCTGCTATTAAAGCTGAGTTGGTAAGAAAAGACAGTATTAATTATATTAAGGCAACCCTTTCGGATATAAATGCTGATAGTCTCTTAGTCGAAAAAATACTATTAATACAGGTTCAACGATTGTTCAGCCCTTTAAAAATTGGTGAGGAATTTAATTTCACAGACGAAAATGGTACCATTTTTGTACCTGTTGAAGAAGGAATACCAGGACTCAATGGGAATTTAAATATTGAAGTTGTTTTAGCCGATAGTGATGATTATGGAACTGTAAAGGCAATACTTGAAGCTCCAATAGGAAAACCCATAGTAGAAGAATCAACATTTGATCAGCGAACCTTATGGTCTCCCAGAGGTAAGACACCAATTTTTATTCTCCTGTTTACAGGGGGCTTAATTTTTGGAACCTGGGGTTTTATTATATATTTAATTACTAATTTGTTTAAAATCTCTAAAAACTAAATTCTAATTATGAAAACATTTAAAATCGTAGCAACCATTGGAATCGTTTGCATGCTTTGCTACTCCTTCACTACAATGGTACAAGAAAAATGGGTAGTACCTGCGGAATATGTATCAATGAAAAATCCTACAGATCCTGATGTAGATAAAGCAATAGGAAAATCTTTGTACAGCCAGCACTGCAAATCCTGTCATGGTAAAGAAGGATATGGAGACGGGCCAAAAGCAAAAGATGTAGAAGGTGATTTAGGGGATTTTTCTTCTGAAGAATACCAGGCACAAACCGATGGGGAATTGTTTTATAAGACCAGTTTTGGAAGGGAAGATATGCCTGAATATACCAAAAAAATGCCTGATGATGAAGACAGATGGCTTATTGTTAATTATATGAGAACATTGGCGGAATAGCGCATGAATAACTTCAATTCCGAAGTAAATAATTTGAACTCTTAAAGCCCGGTATATGGCTCCCATATAAGGCAAATATTAAGTTTAAAGATGAATTTTTTATCATGAGTAAGACATTACGTTTTATAAGTATTTCACACAAAACAGCTTCTGTTTCTAAACGAGAGGAATATCATATTTCAGACTGTGAGAAGAATAATTTAATAAACCTTATCCAAACTGCATTTCCGGATATTGCAGGTTTGCTGCTTCTTACAACATGCAATAGAACTGAAATTTATATAGAATCTGCAGAAACTACAGCTATAGATTTGCGGGACTTTTTGGTTAACTATAAAAAACGAAATCTTGCCCTGGATAAAAACTTATTTAACCTAAGTAATTCAACTGAAGACACGGTAAGGCACCTTTTAGAAGTATCCTCAGGATTGGCATCCTCTATAGTTGGTGATGCGGAAATAATCCATCAGATCAAAAAAGCACATCAATTGGCAATAGCTAATCACTTACAAGGATCAATCCTGGAGCGGGCAATGCAAACCGTTTTTAAAACCCATAAACGGATAAGCAATGAAACCGAATTTAGGGATGGAACCACTTCTGTGGCCTATAAATCCCTGAAAATGATAAGCGATACCTTCGGCAAAGGCCACAGGCAATCAAAAAAGATATTGTTTATAGGGGCAGGCGATATTGTAAAGCAACTCTTTAAATATAATTCCAAGTTTGACTATGATGATATTTATATAAGCAATCGGACAGAAGAGAAGGCTGTCATCCTGGCAAAAAGATATGGTTGTAAAGTTTATCCATGGGAAAAAGTACTTCAAAATGAATTCTTTGGTTTTGATGTATTAATCAGTGCTGCAGGCAACTGTCACCGACTCATAAATAATATAGTAAATGAGAATAGAAAATTACTATTGATTGATCTGGCGCTTCCAAGCAATATAAATAAAGAATTAATACAACAAAGCAATGTAACGCTTTATGATCTCGATACAATTTCTGTTGGTTTGGAAAACACCCGTGAAAGAAGGATTGCATCTATAAGTAAAGTGGACAAAATCAATGAGGAAGAACTTCGGGCATTCAGTGTTTGGCATCGGGAAGCCCCTTTAAGAGAGTTTTTAGCCGAACATAAAATTTTAGTAAATAAAAAGGTAAAGGCCTATTATAAGGCCAATGGCATTGAAGAAGATTCTGCAGAAATTACGCAATCCACGAACAGAGTTATGAGAAAACTCATAAAGCATTTCGAAGCACCATTAAAATCGGATGAATTGGATATTATTATTGCCGAACATATTTTTTAAAAATTTAGTTTAAAAAAGAAACAACGTATTATAAATCCTGTTTTAACCACAAAAAGTATACTATCCCTATGAATTATAAATCTATTCTTCTAGTTTCTGTACTTCTTATTTTCTTAACCGGCTGTAAAAGAGGCCCTGAGACTGTAGAACCTTTTTCTATTGCAAAAAAATCTGCCGGAACTTCATCTGCAGATATTGTAGATAACGAAATTCATGAGATAAAAATTCTTGAGGTAATCCCTGCATCAAATTACTTATATCTAAAAGTTAAAGAAGATAAGGATCAGTTTTGGATAGCAACCAAAAAAAGAGAGATTGATCTTGACTCAACTTATTTCTATCGGGAGGCTCTGCTTAAAACTGAATTTGAAAGTAAAATTCATAACAGGGTTTTTGACTCTATTTGGTTTGTTACTAAACTAGTAACACAGATGCATGGTGCCAGGTATACCTCCGGGGCCTCCGATAAACCTGAAATCAGCAAGGATAAAAAAGAACCCGTTGAAATCACTACAACCGGTGATAAAAACATTAACTATAAAATTTATCCTGAAATTTCAGCCTTCCTGGATGATCCAAATAAGTTTGAAGGGCAGGCTGTCCAGCTAAAAGGAAAATGCGTTAAGGTGAACAGCAATATCATGAATAAAAACTGGATTCACCTTAAAGATGGAAGCCAGGATGATTTTGATCTGATAATCACTACAAATATGTCTGTACAGGAAGGCGATATTATCACAATTCAGGCCATGGTGGCTCTGGATAAAGATTATGGGGCTGGTTATTCCTATGATTTAATTTTAGAAAATGGCGTCATTTTGCAATAGTATTCCACCCATAAGTAAAAAAGGTATCCATTAATAATAGATACCTTTTTTATGAAATAATAGCTGTATCATCTATACAGCGTAAAATGTCCTACATACTGCTGCCTTTCTTTATCATTGGCATTAACAACATACCAGTAATCACCGGTAGGTAATTCACTTCCGTCGTATTTACCATCCCAGGTGGAAACCTGATCCAATACGGCCACTACCCTACCATATCGGTCATAGATCTTGACATCGATATTTGGGAAATAGTCCCTGTTCCTTGGAAACCACACATCGTTGTTGTTATCTCCATCCGGTGTGAAGAAATTAGGTATTTCAAGCATCCCTGTAAAATCAAAAGGTATTGCTATTATTGCTTCACATCCCCCCTGATCTCTAACCATAATATTAACTATGGCATCTTCATTAGTCTCATAAACATTTACATCGCCAAAAGACTCTCCCTGGAAGAAATACTCGTAACCTCCATATCCACCCATAGCAGTTGCGGTAATTTCATTTGGCCCGCTTTTAACAGCAGAAAGTGTTAATGGTTCATAGGCGTCTGTTGTAAAATCAACAAAGGTTGTACATCCATTAGAATGATATATATATGCAGTATGATCTCCTGCCGGTAAATCACCCCAGATCCTTTCCGCTGTTGCCATAGCAGTAATTGCGTCTGTGGGATCTGCAGGGTTAAGCGCAAAAAGCAATTCTGAATACTGGCTTGGATCCTGCATTTCCAATGTCACAGTGCTGTTTGGGAATATTCCATCACATCCATATTGAATAATTGGCGTAGCAATAAGCTCCACCCCTATTCCTATTGGTACAATCACATTTGTTTCACATCCTCTTGAATCGCGTACGAAGACCACATAAGTATCTCCACCAACAAGATTATCCCAGAACATGGAAGGGTTAGGCGCAAAATCTACATCAGCAGATGAATTTAAGGCAAATTCATATGGAGGTGTACCACCGGTTACCTGCAAACTTAATGTACCATCCTGATCTCCAAGACAGGTTTCAGGAGTAGAATCTACAATACCTGCAACTAATTCCATGGGCTCGGTAATGGTTATTGTCTGTGTTATGGTACAACCCAAATCATCCTGAATAATAACTTCATAACTTCTTGGTGCGAGATCGGTAAACGTTTTTCTGTTAGGGAATAATGGATCATCAGCTTCAAAAAATTCACTTAACTGGTCCGCAATTGAATAGCGTATTATTCCCGTACCACCACTGGCTTCTATTATAAGTTGTCCGTCCATATCTCCATTACAACTTACAGGTACAGCCTCTATATAGTCCAGCACCAATGGCGGAGGATCTACAATGGTTATCGGAGTAGAAATGGCAGTACAACCACCACTTTCGGCATAAACCCAATAGGTGCCCGGGCCAAGATTTCTGAATATTCCAGAAGACTGGGCACTTCTCTCTACATTACTACCTGATGGGAAAGGAGGTACATCTGAATTTAACAGGGAATATATATAGTTTCCTATACCGCCAAAGGCTTCAGAACGTATAATCCCTGTTGCCTCCCCGGCACAATTAATAGTTGCGTTGGCTAAATCTAATGCAATCACAAGGGGTGCTGCAGGATCCAGCGATATTTGGTTGGATTTTTCAAATGGACATCCATTAGAATTTTGGACATCATATTGGAATGGCCCGGGATCAATGGTAATATCTTCAGTGATCTGCACTGAAGTCGCTGTAGGATCAATTGCATCGAAAGGGATAAACGGATCTGCAGTACCTGAACGTCTGTAGAAATAACTTACCCCGGCTTCGGGATTTGTTACCGTTAATTCCATAATTCCCACATCACCACAACCCGGCGGCTGCAATTCAACAAGTTCGGCAATTATTACTTCAGGATCTATAATAGTAATAGGAACCGTTGTATAAGAGCAATCCCAGCCGTCAAAAACAGTAATCGTATAATCCCCCGCTGATAAATTACCAAAATTGGTAGTAGTCTGTATCCCACTGCTCGTACCATCAATGAGTCTGTTTAGCTGGTATAAATAATTACCAGGACCCTGGCCACCACTCACGTTATATGCCTCTATCTCACCATTATTATCGTTGTTACATTGTAATGGGTTTACTACCTGAATATCGGCATATATAGGTGCAGGTAATGCCAAATTAATGGTGTTGCTTGATATACATCCTTCCAGATCTCTTACATTAACTGTATACACCCCATCAGATAAACCTGTAAAACTATCGTTAGTACCTGGAAAATCCTGCAGAATAGTAGTGCCATCCGGCGCTATTAACTGGTATTCAAAACTTCCCCAGCCACCATCTCCTACAGCGAAGATCTCTCCAAGTCCGGGTACTGCACATGTTACCTCAGCGGTTTGTGTTAGTGCAACCGTTAAGGCCCTGTCTGGCTGTCTGACAGTGGCTATATTACTTACGGCATCACAATAAGGAATGTCTAATGCTTCAACATATACTACAAGGTTTCCGGCAGGAAGACCTGTAATAATGCCAGGGTTTTGAGCCGGAATATTGGTGTCAAAAGTACCGGTTACACCAGTGGTAGTTTCAACGCCGGTATTATCTCTTGAGAAAACTTCATAATTATAGATGCCACTGTAGTTATTTATTTGAATGCTCATCTCCCCATCAGTACCATTAAAACAAGTAACCGGTTCGGTCTCAGCGATAAGCGCCTCAATGGTATTATAGTCCGGAACATTAACAATAGGTGTAAGATAGGTACAACCTCCATTTCCGACATCGGTAACTGCAAATATATAGTCTCCCGGTGTGCTAATGGACCAGCTTACGGTATCACTTCCACCGGAATTCTGTACCGGTTCTGAGCCTAAGGGCAATATCTCAACATTATAGTTACCCGGCCCCTGATCTATGATTATATCTATGGAACCTGGATTTACACCTGTACCTGATGCATCACAACTAATAGAATTTACATTGAATGTAAAAGTCAGACCTACCGGTGCATTAATTGTTACTGTATCCGTAATTTCGCAGCCATTTTGATCCCTGGCGGTTAAAGTTATGGTTTGATCTGTACCATTATCAATGACTTCAAACACATTGCTTGTCTGAAAATTAGTACCATCAAAAGCCGGAGTACCGTCATTCATACTATAGGTATAACTCGGAGTACCGGTATTGGCACCCGTGCCATCTCCATTGGTATCTGTATATATTGTTATTGTAGCCGTATTGAAACGGTTGCTGCTTGGATCACATGTAAATTCGGTATTCGTAGTGGCTATTTGCAATGGTGTTGGCTCAATAATCACAATATCGCCGGATCTGTCTGTACACCCTCTGTCCGAAATAACCTCAGCCTGATAGGTGCCTGGAAGTAGATTGTCAAAAATGGCGGTTGATTGTGCAGCTCTAACCACAGTAGGGGTGGCACCATCATATAAGACATAGGTAAACGGGCTATCGGTATCACTGCCTGGTAGTAATTCAACAGAGATATAGCCATCATTTGCACCATTACATGTAATATCTCCCTTAGGAGTTGCTGATATGACCGGAGTGTCGACAGTGGTAACATCAACTATTGCATTATCTTCACATAGCGGGAAGGTGTTTGAGTCCAGGTCGGTTACCAAAATGTTATAATTTCCGGGAGATACATTTGTAAATACATTTGAACTCTGCGGCGGCCCGATCGGGTTTAATAAATTATCACGAAGCTGAAATTCAAAGTTACCACTACCACCAGTCGTGTTAACTGTTATCACGCCGTCTCCCGCGTTACAGGTTGGTTCTGTTGTTGCATTTGCCGTGATAGCAAAGAAATCGAATACCCTTGCCACGATGCTATTGGTACAACCATTGCCATCTCTAACAATAATCGTATAGTCTCCGGGGTTTGGCACTGTAAAATTGGGGCTTGTTTGGAAGCCACCGCCAATATCATACTCAAAAGTCTCATCCGGAAGACCGGACCCGGTACTCAATGGACCAGTTACGTTAATAGTATAATTGGCAACCGCGAAGCACTGATTTATGACATCTACGGTAGGGTCAGGCACTCCAGCATTTTCGGTTACGGTGACAGTTGTAAAACTGATACAGCCATTGTTGTCCTGAACATAAAAATCATAATCTTCAGGGTAAGGACCTACAATTTCATAGGTTGTCTGAGCGGTAAATACAACAGGAGCAGGATCACCGGCTGGTACATAAGCAAAGCTATAACCAGGCGTACCTCCTGTACCGCGCACCGTTACCAAAGCACCCACATTACAATTTGCAGGTTCATTATTGTCTACTACCAATGTTGGGATATCTGTTATGATATCTATTAGAGCACTGGCATCACAACTTGTATTATTATCATTTACCAGTATCTGATAATTTCCCGGAGGAAGTGCCGTAAAAGATCCGTTATAAGGAATGGGCTCATTATTTAATGTTATCGGGCCACTCACTGTGGCACCAGTATTGGTGTCCTGCAATTCTATTGTAATATCTGCCGGTGAAGCAATTCCGGCTACCTGATAATCAATTTGTCCATTGCCTCCAGGTGCACAGGAAGCTGTGGTAGCTGTTGCAGCCACTGCTATAGGCGATGGACCTAAAATTGGATCAATTTGTTCAATATATCTGCATCCAAAGGAATCTATTACCTCTACAAAATAGGTTATTCCATATGCAATCTGACCTGTAAAATCATGGGTGTCAACATCCACGTTTGGAGGCCCCAACGGGCCACCTAATAAACCTATCTGATAAGGGGGAGTTCCACCCACAATATCCACGACATAAGTAAAGGCCGTTGTACAATCCGGTGGTGTCGTAGTTGCCACGGGAACAAGGTCTAATTGGTTTTGAGTGATGGTAACGGTATCTCTGTCCTCACAACCTGAAGCATCCTGCGTTATGATGGTATAAGTGCCTGGCGCTAAATTTGGAAAATTAACTGCAGTACTGGCGGTAGGACCTACAGTTGTCATAGTTACACCGCTGACATCCTGTACAATATAAGTGTAGTTTGGTGTGCCATTAGCAACCGTTGTCACATCTATTGAGCCTTCAACTGTTCCAGCTGCGCAGATCGCATTATTTGCAACAACAGTTGCGTCAACCGGTGTACTGGCATTAATAGTTGCAGACAATAAAGGAGTAATACACCCTCTGCTGTCCCTGATTACGAATGTGCCGTAGGTTCCGGGTGCAAAGCCGGAGAATATATTTTGTGAACTAAATGTAGTTCCGCTGTCCTCGCTGTATTCATAAGGCGGTACTCCAAAATTAGTATCCGGAACCAGTGTTATAATACCATTATCATCACCGCAGGTAGTATCTGTAGGGTTTGCAGATCCCACAATACTTTCAGGCGGATCAATGGTTATTACATTTGTTTCTGTAGTACATCCCTGGCTGTCACTTACCAAAAACTGGTATGTAGTAGGCACTAAAATAGACCCATTGGGTATATCATATATAAAGGAATTGCCTGTGATATTGTTGGAAGCAGAGGTATACGGAGCACCATTAATACTCACTTCATAGATATCATAGTCACCACCTGAAGGGTATCCGTCTGAGATGTTTACCTGAATCTGAGCAGAAATACCTCCACAGGTCAAGGGCCTTATTATGCTGCCGGTGGCTGTAATTTCAGGTTCTATTGTATAAGTAACATCATCCCTGCAATCGTTGGCATCTATAACTTCAATATTGTATGTGCCGGGTGTTAAATTGTTAAAAGTACTTGCTCCACCTAAAGTTCCCCCATTTACTCTGAACTGATATGGTGGAAGACCTCCTGCTGCGTTTACGGCAAGGGTAGATGCATCTATATTGTCATAACAGAAATCCGAAGCGACTGCATCTAATGTAAGTGTTGGGGAATTTAAAATTGTCAGCGTAAAACTATCTGTTACGGTACAACCATTAGCATCAGTTACACTTACCTGGTACAAACCATCAAGGGACAGGTTAGAAAAAGTATTACCGTTTTTAGGTCCGCGGGTTGATGAATCTGGTTGAATTAGAGTATATCTGTTACCACCCCAACCTCCCGTGGTGTTAATAGTAACCCTTCCTATATTGCCATTCTGACAACTCATTGGGGTAACATTAAGGCTGGTTATTGCAAATGCTACAGCTGGTTCCTGAATAACCAGAGTTGCTGTATCCGAACAATTTGTGTCCTCATCGGTAACCGTAATTGTATAGCTACCCGCTGTTAATCCGGTAACATCTATTATTCCACCGGATTGTCCGTTAAATACCGGGCCTGCATCAATCTGGTACCTATAGGTGGTATCAAAACCATCCACAAGGAATCGACCTTCACCATCGCTATCACCAACGCAGGTAACTACTTTTGTAGACTGGGCCTGAACTGCAATGGAACTGATATCCGTAATTGCAAAGACTTCATCATAGCTACAGCCTTCATTGTCAGTGACCCTGAAAGTATACGTTCCTAATCCCAGACCTGTAAAAACAGGATTGTTTCCATTATTGGTTGCGTTGCTGGCAGGGGCAACAATTTCATAGGTATAAGGTGCTGTGCCGTCAGTAACAGTAACTGTAACCGAAGCGCTGCTTGTTAAACAGTCAATACTGGAAATGGTAAAATCCATATCCGTAGGCTTATCCAAAGCATTAAAGACTACCGGGGGCAGACTTTCCACACAACCATTCGCATCCCTGATTTGAGGGGTATAGGTACCCACACCAAGATTGGTATAAACTGTAGTAGGACTAAAACCGGCACCAATGCTATAGTCATATGGTGGGGTCCCGCCCGCAACGCCGGTAATTGTTATTTGTCCACCGTTCTCATTCAAACAGGTAGGAACAGAATTGGTAGTAGCGGTACCTGTAATTGTCGATGGTGTGCCAACTGTTTCATTCGATGCCGAAGTTGTACATGTAAAAGACCCCTGCTGATACCGGATGATTACGTCATAACTGCCCGGGGCTAAATTGTTAAATACATTACTGCCCTGGTAGTTAGAGCCATTGTCGCGACTAAATTCAAGATTATATCCGAAACCATTAGTAACATTTACTGTAATTCGGCCATCGTTGACTCCACCGCAATTTGCATCCTCTGTTGTAATTGTGAAAACTGGGGGAGGTAAATCTTCAACAGCAACATTTGCGGTCTTTATACACCCATTTGCGTCTTCAACCAATATGTTATAAGTACCCGCCGAGGTAACAGTAAACATTGCGGTACTTGCATAGGGTGCGCTAAAATTAGTTCCTCCATCCAGACTGTATCTGTATGGTGCAGTCCCTCCTGAAGTATCAATAGTAACATCAACAGAAGCAGCGCCACAACCGAAACTATCCGATGCTGTTGCCGAAACTGCCAAAGGGCTTATTCCGCTACCTATGTCTATGGGGTCATTATTACTATCTAAAGTAATTAGCTCATTACATTTATTAGTTTCAACCCTAACGCTATAAACTCCGGGGCTTACGTTAGCGAAGGTATAACTACTTGCAGCGTCCGGTCCAAAAGTATCTACGGTGACACCGGCTTTTATAAGTCTGTATGTATAAAATCCGGGAACACCGGCTACCTGAACATCTATACTTCCTAACTCCCCACTACATAAAATATCATTTGCTGTAACATCTACGGTAATATCGAGATCCAGTACGGTTTGCATATTAGAAGGGAAAAGACAGGCACTTCCTGAAACATTCTTTAAACGTACCCATACTATATAATCTCCGGCAGTGGTTATATCAAAAAATGGGTCGTCCTGGTAGGGCCCTGCTGAATTATTAAGGCTATACTCATATCCCGCGGGGACGTTTGTTACTTCTACCCTTCCCGGGTTTCCACATACAATATCCTCGTGAATTAGCTGAGGGTTTAATGGATTTAAAGAAGATTTAAAATAGAAATATTGACCACCATCTACCCGCACACGGAATTCTCCTGAAGAATTCAGATTAAAGGTAGAACCCGTACCCACGGTGTCATAACAGCTATTATTTGTGTTTGCACAATCATCAATAACAGACAATGCACATCTGTTGGGGTCAAGTTTTTGCCATTCATAACTACTCCCGCTCTGACTCAGGTTTATTGTTCGAATATCACTGGTACCACATAGAAAAAATTTTGCAAGTGTACTGCCATCATTGGGGCATACTACTTCCTCATTTGCCCCCTGAATAATAGTCATGAACATTGGGGCGTTCAAATAAGATTCTGTCAACGATGGGCTTTGCAGGAAATGATCAACCGTTTTATCTGTAGTTTCCGATAAAGAATTATCCCCATCATCCGCAGTGGTTATTTCCGAGATAAGCTCATAAACTTTGGTGCTTGCAATAGCCGAAGTACCCACAATAGATAACGCGAGCAACAGCACGGCATACACAAGTTGCCTTGAGTTTTTTTGGAGCATAGGTTAATTCGTGTTATGGCAAGAATATGCATGATTTGGGGTCAGTATATTCTACAGCGTAATTATTTAAACTTATAATTTCTCTTTATCTTTAGGCTTTCTATTACCTATCTTATTTTAAAATTTAACGCTCAGATATGAAAAAAAGTATCAAAGTCCTATGTTTATTCGTTGTAATGACTCAATTTTCTTGTGCCCAGAAAGCAGAAAATGAGGTAAATTCTCCCGCTGAATCGACTTTTACGGCAGAATTGATAGTTGATGGACTCCAAATTCCATGGGGAATGGTGTTTTTGCCAGATGGCAGTATGTTAATTTCTGAAAAATCCGGTGAAATCATTCACTTTAAAAACGGGCAGAAATCTACCATAGAAAATGGCCCGGAAGTATATAACAGAGGACAAGGAGGATTACTGGATATGGAACTTCATCCTGATTATGAAAATACCGGATGGGTTTACTTCTCATTAGCCTCTGAAGAAGGAGATGAGAAGGGGGGCAACACGGCTATAATGCGTGCTAAATTAAGTGGTAACTCTTTAACAGACAAAGAAATACTTTATAAAGCTTCACCTAATACTACAAAAGGTCAGCATTTTGGATCCCGATTGGAGTTTGACAATCAGGGGTACTTATACTTCTCCATCGGAGAACGCGGAGAGCGCGACATTAATCCTCAGGATATTACCAGGGATTGCGGGAAGATCTACAGAATTCATGATGATGGTAGAATACCTGAAGACAACCCTTTTATAAATGAACCAAACGCCAAAAAAGCTATTTATACTTATGGAAACAGAAACCCTCAGGGGATGGCTAAACACCCGGAAACAGGGGCCATATGGATCCATGAACATGGCCCCCGTGGAGGTGACGAAATAAATATTGTACAAAAAGGGGCCAACTATGGCTGGCCAGTAATTACATATGGCATCAATTATAGTGGTACCCCAATAACGGACCTAACCGAAAATGAAGGAATGGAACAACCCATTCATTATTGGCTTCCTTCCATTGCGCCCAGTGGGATGACATTTGTTACTTCAGATAAATATCCGGCCTGGAAAGGAAATTTACTGGTTGGATCACTTGTTTTTCAATATCTGGAACGCCTGGAATTAAATGGAAATGAAGTTACTTATCGGGAGAAACTGATGGAAGACATAGGCAGGGTCAGGAATGTTCGCCAGGGCCCTGATGGCTTTATTTATGTTGCAGTTGAAGGAAAAGGCATTTACAAATTGGTGCCGCTGTAATAGCCTGGAGGGCAGCCTCAATTAAATCACCATACTGTAATTTATTATCCCATGAAATTTTTAGTAGGCAGTTATTTCATTATAGTTTCGTGCCTGGCCTATTTTATGATACAGGACAAGGAGTTGAAAGAAAGCATGCAAAGAGGCGAGCAAATCTATACGGATTTCTGTATTACCTGTCATTTAGCAAACGGAGAAGGTGTGGCTTATACATATCCACCTCTGGCCAAATCTGATTATTTAATGAATAACAGGGAAGCGAGCATCAAAGGGGTGAAGTATGGACAGAGAGGACCGCTCATTGTTAATGGTGTTACTTATGACAATACCATGATGCCACTTGGACTTGAAAACGAAGAAATAGTAGATGTAATGAATTACGTGCTTAATTCCTTTGGGAATTCAGGTGCCAAAACGGTTACGCTTGAAGAAGTAAATACCATTCTAAAGTAGAACTTATTTTTTAAGGGCGTCCAGTGCTTTTATAACCGACCCGTACTGGTTGAGAGCATTTTGAGCATCTTCATAATTCAAGCCCAGTCCCTCCATAAGATAACGTGTACCCCTGTCCACCAATTTATTGTTACTGAGCTGCATATTTACCATTTTATTGCCCTTTACCCTGCCTACCCTGATCATTAATGCTGTACTAATCATGTTCAATGCAAGCTTCTGCGATGTACCGCTTTTCATACGGGTACTCCCGGTAACAAATTCGGGTCCTACATTAATTTCAATGGGAATATCTGATAAAGTAGCCAGGGGAGATCCCGGATTATTGGTAATGCCAGCTGTCAATATTCCATGTTTTTTTGCATCAGAAATACCGCCAAGTACATATGGGGTTGTTCCTGACGCCGCTATACCAACAAGAACATCTTTATCTGTAATAGTATAGGATTTAAGGTCTATCCAGGCTTGTTTAATATCGTCTTCGGCAAATTCTACTGCTTTTCTAATGGCAGAATCGCCACCTGCAATTAAGCCTATTACCCTATTATGAGGCATTCCATAGGTTGGGGGGATTTCTGAGGCATCTAAAATCCCTAACCGCCCGCTTGTACCAGCTCCTATGTAAAATAAACGTCCTCCCTCATAAAATCTTTCTTCAAGCGCATCGACCAGCCTCGTGAGCTGTGGAATTGCCTTTTGAACTGCCTCCGCCACTTTCTGGTCTTCTCTATTAATATTTTCAAGAATGGACCGGGTGCTCATGAATTCCAAATCTGAATAATCCGAGGGGGTTTCTGTTATTTTAATATAATCTGACATATTAGAGAAGATGAATATCCTGGTTTCTATAAAGGTTTAGAAGATTGTTGTCCGGATTTAATTCAGTAATCATTGTGTTAATGGAGCTAATATCGCAGGTTTTATATTGATGTTGTGAATTTAGTTTTTCGGATATACACAAAAGTACCGTTTTTTTTGATGCATGGATGACAGCCTTCTTTACCTGAACTATTTCCCAATCGAATTCTGTTAAGCCGTGTATTGAGTCAACGTAACCCGTACCTATAAAACTATAATCAAATCTGATATCAGCTAATTGATGAACAGTGTAGGCCCCGGTTGATATTTGAGCATCTTTTGAAATCTCTCCTCCTATAAAAATTACTTTGATATTGGGGTTGGAAAGTAATTGCCATGCCACCGGAAGACTTAAAGTAAAACACGTAAGCTTAAGTTGTGGAGGAATTAAACGAACAAGTTCCAGACATGTCGTGCCTCCATCAATAAAAATAACGCTTCCTTCGCGAATCAGACCAATAGCTTTTTGGGCAATAGCTATCTTTTCATCAACTGCATAAATGTTTGCATTACTACTTGCCAGACCCGTAAACCCAAGAGATATTGCCCCACCATGAACTTTCCGCAATTTGTTCACCGCATCCAGTTCTTTTACATCCCTCCTTGCGGTATCTACAGATACATCCAGTTTTTCAGCTATATCGGTTAATAATATCCGATTGTGAAGCTCTACTTCATTTAATATGGCCAGATGCCGCTCTTCTTTTAACATAAATTGAAAGCAATTAATTATTATACAAAGATACTAAAATAATTTTATTTGCTGTTTTTTACTGTTTTTTTTAGTATAGAACTAATTTATTGCATTTATTTGCATTTTTTAATGCATAATACTGCATAAATAGAATTATTTAACTATCTTTGCTCTTGAGAATCTAAAAAATAAGTAGCTAAGATGGCAGAAACACTCACAAAACCAGATGCAATGAGCTTTCCAACTGACGAAGAGTCCCGGAAATTTGAAAAAATTAACACCGTCATACACGATAGTTCAGAGCAGGCATCATTTTTTGTTGCCAATGAGATTGCAGAATTAATTAGACAGCGACAAAAGCAGGGAAAAAATGTAGTATTGGGATTGGCGACCGGCTCTACTCCTACTAAAATGTATGAATTCCTTGTAAAATTTCACAAGGAAGAAGGGCTTAGTTTTAAAAATGTTATCACCTTCAACCTGGATGAATACTTCCCGATGGAAGCCGATTCCATTCACAGTTACGTTCGTTTTATGAACGAGCATTTGTTTGACCATATAGATATTAAGAAAACTAATATCAATATCCCTGACGGGACACTGGACAAAGAAGACGTTCGGGATTTCTGCATCAGTTATGAGAAAAAAATTGTTGATACGGGGGGCATAGACATACAAATACTCGGGATAGGCCGAACAGGGCACATAGGTTTTAATGAGCCCGGTTCTTCACTTACCAGTAAAACCAGAATAGTCAGACTCGACAGAGTTACCCGGTTAGACGCTGCAAGCGATTTCTTTGGTTTGGAAAATGTTCCCGTAAAAGCAATCACCATGGGTGTAGGCTCAATTATGGCAGCAAAACGTATTATTTTGATGGCCTGGGGGGAAGGAAAAGCAGATGTCATTAGGCAAGCAATTGAAGGACCAATTAAAGAATCTGTACCCGCTACTTTTCTTCAACATCATGCCGCATGCGATTTTATAGTAGACCATGCAGCAGCTTCTTCGCTTACAAGGGTGAGCACTCCTTGGTTGGTAAGCGAATGCGATTGGAATGAAAAACTAATTAAGGGAGCAACTATTTGGCTTTCTGAAAAACTAAATAAGGCAATCCTAAAATTGACCAATGAAGACTACAGCGAGCATGGAATGGGGAATTTGATTGCTGAGATAGGCTCTGCAGAACAGATTAATCTAAGGGTTTTCAATCATTTACAAAGAACTATTACAGGCTGGCCCGGGGGTAAACCAAATGCTGACGATAGTCAAAGACCGGAAAGAAAAGATCCGTATCCCAAGACTTCACTTATTTTTAGCCCACACCCCGATGATGATGTCATTTCCATGGGTGGCACACTTTTAAGGTTGGTGGATCAGGGACATGAAGTCCATGTAGCCTACCAAACTTCCGGTAATATAGCAGTTTTTGATGATGAAGTAATTCGCTTTCTCGACTTTGCATTGGATGTACAACAAAACAATGTTGCCCTTTCAAAACAGGTACAAGAAGTGCGGGAGTTTCTTAAAAATAAGAAACCAGGACAAGTAGACAGTCCGGAAATCCAAAGATTTAAAGGACTGATAAGGAAAGGAGAAGCTTTGGCTGCGTGCAGATATTGTGGTGTGGATGAAAAGAATGCTCACTTCCAGAATCTTCCTTTTTATGAAACAGGAACCGTTAAAAAGAAACCCTATTCAGAAAAAGATATTCAAATCACCTATGACCTCCTCAAGAAGGTAAAACCTCACCAAATATTTGCAGCAGGAGATCTCTCCGATCCACATGGAACTCACCGCGTTTGTCTTCAGATTATTTACAGTGCACTAGACAGATTGGTAAGAGAAGGGTCTGATTGGATCAATGATTGCTATGTTTGGCTATACAGAGGTGCATGGCAGGAATGGGATATTGCAGACATGGAGATGACCATTCCTATTGGCCCAATGGATATGGAACGCAAAAAGAGTGCTATCTTTAAACATCAATCGCAGAAAGACAGCGCTATGTTCCCTGGAAACGATCAACGGGAATTCTGGCAAAGAGCAGAACAGCGTAACACAGAAACCGCCAGAAAGTACAATGCTCTGGGGATGGCAGAATATGAAGCCATGGAAGGATTTGTACGCTATAAATTTAATTAATAATCTTAGGCTTAATAAACCCTGCTTCTTCTTACCAAATATTGGAGAGGCAGGGAATTAAATCCAATTGATGCTAAAAAAAATTGGGATCCTTTTTTTAATCTCACTGTCATCATGCAGCCTGATTAAACCCAAAAACAAGATACCCAAAACAGAATTTCGGGGAGTTTGGATTGCCACCGTGGTAAATATTGATTGGCCGCAAAGAGGAGGTGACCCATGGAAAAAACAGCAAGAGGAATACCTGCGAATCCTGAATTTTTACAAAGCCCTTAATTTTAATGCCGTTGTCGTGCAAATACGCACCGCCGGTGACGCTTTTTACAATTCCGGCATTTCACCCTGGTCACGTTTTTTAACTGGAGAAGAAGGTCTGGCACCGGAAACAGATCAGGATCCATTAAAGTGGCTCATCAGGGAGGCCCATATTCGCGGTTTTGAATTTCATGCCTGGCTTAACCCATACAGGGCAACATTCGATCTCAATACGGAAGTCCTATCGGAAAACCACGATTACTTTAAGCACCCCGATTGGATGATTAAGTATGGTAAAAAATATTATTATAACCCCGGATTACCTGGAGTACAGAATCATATGGTTTCTGTTATTGAAGAAGTAGTTGCCAATTACGATATAGATGCCATTCATTTTGACGATTACTTTTATCCTTATACCATAAAAGATGAAGTTTTTAATGATTCGACAAGTTTTTTGTCGAATAACCCGTCGAGATTATCCCTTGAGAACTGGCGAAGAAGTAACATTGACTCTCTGGTAAAGCAGACGCATGAGGCAATAAAACAACAAAAACCGTGGGTACAATTTGGTATCAGTCCGTTTGGTGTTTGGAAGAACAAATCTACCGACCCAAAAGGCTCAGACACAAAAGCCGGCCAAACCACCTATGAAGATCTATATGCAGATCCGCTTTTATGGATGGAGAAGGGTTGGATAGACTACCTGGTTCCCCAGATATATTGGAGCTTAAAGCTAAAGGTCGCCTCCCATAGGGTTTTGCTTGATTGGTGGGCAGAGAATTATAAGAATTCGAATTTATATGTTGGCAACGGTCCTTACAAAGTAAGAAACAATAGCGACAAAGCCTGGAATAAGAAGAAAGAATTACCGAAACAATTACGGTTGGCCAGAAAAACCGAAGCTGTCCGGGGTAATGTTTTTTTTAGCGCAAGGTCACTAATGTCAGGAAACAAAGACATTGTAAATTATATTAAGAAAGAATTATACTCCTATCCTTCCTTTACACCCGCTTCACCCTTGATTGTCCGGGAAGAACAACCATTACCCGAATTGGCGACTATTGAGGACAAAGACAACTATCTTTCCATCACATTCAAATTCCCGGATAGTTCAAATACTCGCTTCGCTAACGTTTATACTATCAAAAATCCTAAGAAACCGCCCCTCTGCAAGCCTGAAAATATTATTGGGCAAATTTTCATGGATAGCAGCAGTTCTTTTAATATTGGTAAAGGGCTAATTAAACAAAGAAAACACATAGCAGTGACTTTTACCGATAGGTTCAGAAAAGAAACTGAGCCAATTGTTATACTTTTAAAGTAAATAAACCAACATGATAAAAAAAAATAAAAACGCCTGGGTCTGGATACCAGTACTCTACTTCACCCAGGGGCTTCCCTTTGTTTTGGTTGTCACCGTGTCCGTTATTATGTACAAAAAACTAGGCATTAGCAATGCGGATATTGGTCTGTATACCAGTTGGCTATATCTTCCATGGGTCATAAAACCACTATGGAGTCCTTATGTAGATATTTTTAGTTCAAAGAGAAATTGGTTTTTATTTATGCAACTACTGGTTGCTCTGGCATTGCTCGGTGTAGGCTTGTTTTTACCTACCAACATATTTTTTGTCACAACTTTGGCTTGTTTCTGGATGGCAGCCTTTGCTTCTGCCACCAATGATGTTGCTTCGGACGGTTATTATATGATTGGTTTAACACAGGACAGGCAATCTTTTTTTGTTGGTATTCGGAGTACATTTTATAAACTGGCAAATGTTACAGGGCAAGGATTATTAGTAATCCTTGCGGGTTTTTTGGAAAACTACTACGGAGATAATACCAAGGCATGGTCCATGACCATGATAGGTGCTGCACTCTTAATGTTTGGTCTAACGCTTGCCAATTTTTTTGCGACCCCAAAATTTGAATCTTCTGAAGCTATTGAAAAGCAAAAGCCTGCTGGTTTTTTCGAAGTCTTTTCGTCATTTTTCAAGAAAAAAGGCATGGGTATCGCTTTAGCTTTTGTACTTTTTTTTAGATTGGGAGAATCGCAATTAGTAAAAATGTCTGCTCCCTTTTTCCTGGATTCCACAGCGGAAGGTGGTTTGGGCTATAGCACTTCCGAGGTTGGTTACATATACGGTACAATTGGTGTTATTATGCTTACCGTTGGAGGAATTTTAGGGGGTGTGCTGATTTCCAAAGATGGTTTAAAAAAATGGATGCTCCCCATGGTGCTTTCAATAAATGTTCCCAATGCGTTTTACGCCTTCCTGGCTATAACAAACACTACAAATAAGTTCGCTGTAATTACTACGGTAGTTTTGGAACAGTTCGGTTATGGCTTTGGAATAGCTGGTTTCATGGTTTATCTTATTTATATCGCTGAAGGAGCCTCTAAAACTTCCCATTACGCCCTTGCTACGGGCTTTATGGCTCTTGGTATGATGCTTCCCGGATTGGTTAGTGGTTATATTCAGGAATGGCTGGGCTATGATGGTTTCTTTATTTGGGTAGTGATTGGAGCACTTCCGGCAATATTCATTTTAAAATATTTAAAATATCCGGCAGATTATGGAAAAAAAGGAGCAAATTCAGAAGGCTAGTTTTATAGATTACCCAAAAGCTGTAAAATCACTTACCCTAAAGGAAAAAGTTGGACAGTTTTTTATGCCTGCAGCTTTTATCAATGATAGTGAAGAAGAAATACTAAAACTGGAAGAATTAATAAGTAAGTACCACATAGGGGGGCTCTGCTTTTTTCATTCCAGGGCAAGCGCCGCTACAAATTATGAAGGAAAGAAAGAAGTAATTTACAATAAGGATAGTTATAAAGTTCTGAAAAGTCTGATTAAACGGTACCAGCAAGTTTCCAAATATCCATTGTTAATAAGTATTGATGCTGAATGGGGATTAGCTATGCGGGTAGAAAATACTCCGCAATATCCATATGCCATTACCTTGGGTGCTATAGACAATCATGACGAGGATATTACAGAAGTCGGCAGGAATATTGCCAATGACTGCAAGCAGGCAGGAATACATTGGAATTTTACCCCCGTAGCCGACATAAATAGTAATCCAGAAAATCCGGTAATAGGCTATAGATCTTTTGGAAGTGATAAATATAATGTTGCCAACAAAGCTGTTGCCCTGGCTAAGGGCCTCCAAAGTAATGGAATACTCACCAGCGCAAAGCACTTTCCGGGACATGGGGACACGGATACAGATTCGCATCTGGGTCTTCCTCTTATAAGCAAATCCAAAAAAGAACTTCTGGAAAATGAGCTGTACCCGTTCAGGCACTTAATACAAAATGGGATAGATTCAATTATGGTAGGCCATCTGGCTGTACCTGCCCTCGCGGATGGTTTAGCCGAGTCTTCTTCTATTTCGAAAAAAACTATCAAAGGGTTTTTACGAGAAGAAATGGGGTTTCAGGGAGTAGTGGTATCCGATGCACTTAATATGCATGCGGTTTCCAAATTGTTTGCTAATAAAGGTGAATTGGAATGGGCGGCCTTCGATGCCGGCAATGATATTCTATGTTTTGCCGAGCATGTTGCTGAAGGGATTAATACAATAGCGCTAAATGCAAAAGAAGAACAAATTGAATTGAGTTTTGCAAGAATCTGGAAACTAAAGGAAAAGGCTTTTACTAAAAAAATAGACAATTCAGGTCCGGAATTAATAGATCCTACTGATCTGAATCTAAGGCTTGCCCAACACAGTTTAACACTATATAAAGGCTCTCCCAGCGATATCAACTCTTTTTCAATGAATGGTTTTACCGGTGTTGAAATAGCAAACAAGAGTGACAATTCATTTTTTAAAAATATTAAAAAAGAGCTCCAATTTGATTATTTTTCCACATCTGAGCACAGTACAGAATTAATTAGGAAAAAACTATCGGAAATGCAAAATATCCTTATCGCGCTGTATCCGCCAATGGTGAAACCGCAAAACAATTTTGGAATTCCTGAAGAATATTTAATATTCCTGAGGGAGATGATCCAAACAAAAAACGTTGTGTTATATCTTTTTGGAAACCCCTATGTCTTAAACCTTTTTCAATTGAAAAAAACAAAGGCTGTAGTAATAGCATATCAGCATTTCGATGTTTTTCAACAGAACGGAGCACAACATTTTTTAGGAAAGGTAACTGCTGAAGGTCTTTTGCCAATAACTCTCAATGAAATAATAACATGAAAATTCATAAGGTTTTAGGGTTAATGTCTGGCACCTCACTGGATGGACTTGATCTTGCATACTGCCATATCTGGAAGAAATTTGACCAATGGAAGTTTGAAATCAAAGAAACCAGGGGGATCAGTTATGACAATGAAATGCGCGACCGCTTAAAAAATTCAATAGCATTGCCTGCAGATCAATTATTAATATTCCACAATACTTATGGCAGCTGGCTGGGGCAACAATCCAGAGAATTTATTGAAGAAAAAGATCTTGATGTAGACATTATAGCAAGTCATGGACATACGACCCATCATAAACCACAACAGGGCATGACCTTTCAGATAGGATCAGGACAACATCTGGCCAATGGCAGCAGACATAAAACTGTATGTGATTTCAGAACTAATGATATTGCGCTCGGTGGAGAAGGAGCTCCTCTGGCCCCAATTGGGGATCAACTTTTTTTTGGCAAATATGATTTTTGCTTAAACCTGGGAGGAATTTCAAATGTATCCTTTGAATATGATGGCAAACGCATAGCCTATGATATTGGATTAGCCAACATGTTATTAAACCATATTACACAAAAAATTGGCCTAAGCTATGATAATAATGGAATGCTGGCCAGGAAAGGAGTCATTAATATGGATATGCTGAAACAACTAAACAATCTTTCCTATTACGAGCTGCCTTATCCAAAATCTACCGGATATGAATGGTTCGTGGAAAAGGTTGCACCTATAGTAAATGCAACCGAGGATACTACAGAAAACCTGTTGCATACGGCAGTTCATCATATCTGTGAACAGGTGGCAATGCAAATAAAAACGAATGCAAAAAAAGATCATAGTACGCTTCTTGTTACGGGAGGTGGTGCTTTAAATACTTTTATGATGGAATTACTACAGTCATACCTGGAACCAGTAGTAAACCTTGTTATTCCGGAAAAGAAATTGATAGAATACAAGGAGGCATTGATCTTTGCACTAATGGGGGTACTGCGGGTTGAGCAGGAAATTAATGTGCTAAAAAGTGTTACCGGGGCTTCAACAGACTCATCAAGTGGCGTAGTTTATTTGCCTTCCTAATTTTTAACGGGCGTCTTATTTAAGTACTACAACGGAATATTTCCGTGCTTTCTTTTTGGGACCCCTACCTCTTTGTTCTCCAACATACTAAAGGCTTTAATAAGCTTTCTCCTGGTATTTTTAGGCAAGATCACTTCATCGATAAAACCTCTTCTGGCTGCCCTGAACGGATTGGCAAATTTTTCTGCATACTCTGCTTCTTTCTCCGTCAGTTTTTTAGCAGGGTCTGCTGCATTCATAATTTCCTTTCTGAAGATGATCTCACTTGCTCCTTTGGCTCCCATCACAGCGATCTCTGCAGTAGGCCAGGCAAAGTTAAAGTCCGCACCAATATGCTTTGAATTCATTACATCATAGGCCCCTCCATAGGCTTTCCTGGTAATTACCGTTATCCTGGGAACAGTTGCTTCACTAAAGGCAAACAATAGCTTGGCTCCATGAACAATTATACCGTTCCATTCCTGATCTGTACCGGGTAAAAATCCAGGCACGTCTTCCAATACCAATAACGGAATATTGAAACTATCGCAAAACCTCACGAATCTGGCTGCTTTGACTGAAGTCTTCGTTCCTAATACACCGGCTAGAAACATTGGCTGGTTGGCAATTATGCCAATACTCCTGCCTGCCAGTCTTGCAAAGCCTACAATGATATTTTCTGCATAATTCTCATGAATCTCATAAAAGGAATCTTTGTCAATAATACCATTAATAACATCATGCATGTCATAAGGCTTATTGGTATTTTCGGGAATAATATCTGTAAGCTCATCACGCACTTCATCCCCTAACTCATAAGGTAAAGAGGCAGGTTTTTCACGGTTGCTCTGGGGTAAATAACTCAGTAATTTCTTAACATCTTCCAGACAAATCACATCATTGGCAGAAGTCTTATGGGCAACCCCGGATTTAGTGGAGTGGGTACTGGCACCACCAAGTTCCTCGGAAGTAACTTCTTCATTAGTAACTGTTTTCACCACATTCGGACCGGTTACGAACATATAACTGGTATGCTCTACCATTATGGTAAAATCTGTCATGGCAGGAGAATAAACAGCGCCTCCGGCACAAGGCCCCATTATAGCTGAAATCTGCGGTATTACACCTGAAGCCTGTACGTTTCTATAAAAAATATCTGCATATCCGCCTAAAGATTTTACCCCTTCCTGAATGCGGGCCCCTCCTGAATCATTTAAACCTATAACGGGAGCTCCAACTTTCACTGCAAGGTCCATTACCTTGCAAATTTTCTCCGCATGGGTTTCGGACAAAGCACCTCCAAATACAGTGAAATCCTGAGCGTATACATATACCAATCTACCATTGATGGTTCCATAACCGGTTACCACACCATCGCCAAAGTAAATTTCTTTATCCATTCCAAAATCCGTTGTACGGTGGGTGACTAATATACCCATCTCTTCAAATGAACCCTCGTCCAATAAATAGCCCAGCCTTTCACGAGCTGTTAATTTTTTCTTTTGATGCTGTTTATCAATTCGTTTTTGCCCCCCGCCCATATGTGCAAGGGATATTCTCTCGTTTAATTTTTCTATATTAGGGTCCATATGCTATTTTGTTGGTAATCTTAAAATTTTTTGATCCTGCAAATACTGTTTAACTGCTAATTCAGCAGCTATTTTCGCTTCTTCTTCCGCCTTTTTATTCAATACTTCCGGAGAATAATAGTTTTTAACAAAATGGGTGTCGAAATTTCCAGATCTGAAGGCCTCATGCTCAAAAACAAATTTTCCGAACGGAAGGGTTGTCTGTACGCCTTCAATGTAATAATTTTCTATGGCCTTGAGCATTATTTGAATTGCTTCATCTCTATCCTTGCCATAGGATATCAACTTAGACAACATTGGGTCATAATAGATGGGAACTTCCATTCCTTCTTCAAAGCCATTGTCCACACGAACACCTTTTCCTGTGGGCAACTTATAGGTTTCCAAAGTGCCTACACTGGGAAGAAAATCATTAAGGGGGTCTTCGGCATATACTCGTAGTTCCAGCGCATGACCATTAATATGAAGATCCTCCTGTTTTATGGACATGGCCTCTCCTCTTGCGATCTTTATCTGCAACTCTACAAGATCTACACCTGTGATTAATTCTGTAACAGGATGTTCCACCTGCAGGCGGGTATTCATCTCCAGAAAATAAAATTTATGATCGGCATCCATCAGGAATTCTACTGTTCCCGCTCCCAGATAATCACAAGCTTTGGCAACTTTGGTAGCCGCAACACCCATTTCCTCCCTCAACTCTGGCGTAAGTATCGATGAAGGGGCCTCTTCTACCACTTTTTGGTGCCTTCTTTGTATGCTGCATTCGCGTTCAAAAAAATAGAGGATATTCCCATGGCTGTCTGCCATTACCTGAATTTCAATATGTCTTGGCGAAGTAACATATTTTTCAATGAAAACAGACCCATCACCAAATGCAGAGGTGGCTTCACTAATAGCTCTTTCCATCTGCGATCCCAGTTCCTTCTCATCCTCAACCACTCGCATCCCTTTACCTCCGCCACCTGCCGAAGCTTTAATTAAAATCGGGAATCCTATTTCCTTGGCAATTACCTTTGCTTTCTTAACATCCGTGATGGCTTCATCAATGCCGGGGACCATTGGAATATTGTAATTCTTAACTGCATCCTTGGCGGCAAGCTTACTGCCCATTATGCGGATTGCCCTGGATTTAGGACCTATAAAAATTAAGTCGTTTTTTTCCACTTCTTCAGCAAAATCCGCGTTTTCACTTAAGAACCCATACCCGGGATGAATGCCGTCTACATGTAACTTTTTAGCTACTTCAATAATCTTTGATCCCAGCAAATAGGACTGATTAGAAGGAGCTTTACCAATACAAACCGCCTCATCTGCAAACTTCACGTGGGGTGCATTGCGGTCTGCCTCAGAATAGACAGCCACTGTTTTAATCCCCATTTTTTGGGCTGTTTGCATTACACGAATAGCAATCTCTCCTCTATTTGCAATTAGTATTTTTTTCATAACAGCCCGTTTATTCAAATTCAATCAATAATTGGTTTTTATCAACAGCTTCACTCTTTTTAACCGAAATATTTTTAATGATTCCATCTCTGGGTGAAGTAATGACATTCTCCATTTTCATAGCTTCCAATATTAATAATGGATCATCCTCATTCACAGCCTGTCCAATTCGAACATGTATCTCTAATATGAGACCAGGCATTGGAGCCGATATAGAATCGATATCTCTGGAAGAAGAAAATGCAAAACCCATCTCGCCTATCAAAAGATCCAGGCTGTCAGAAATAACAACTTCATAAGAACTATTATTAATCTTAATTGTATACGTTTTACGAAAAAAGTCTTTTTCTATAACTTCTGCTTTAATAGACTTATTATCCTTTAAGATATGATATGAATTAGGTGAGGTTTGTATTGCATCAATTTTCGAGATTTCATCGCTGTTTATCTTAAACTCATGCGTATTTTCTACAACAACCTTAAACGAATTATTCATAGATATTTTAGTTAGAACCAGTTAAAATTATTTTCCGGAATAAGATTAATAAGTTATATAAATTTTATGATTCCGAATGCAAAAAAAAGTAATTAATTTAAGTGATTTTTCATTATAAAATACATTTCAAAGCTCACTGTATTATGATTAAGCGGGCACTTGAATGGAGATCATACTAAAAAATTAATATGGACAAAATTATTTCTAAAACATTGTATGGAATATGAATATTATCATATTTTAAAAAAATAGGATATGGTAATTCTGTGGCTGGAAAAGTAAGACCATTGACGGGATAAATATCATTCCAAATCAGTATTTTTGATAGAAATTGAATCGATATGTTAATAATAGGAATTGGAGGAGGAACCGGATGTGGCAAAACCACCGTTGTTAATCAAATTATTAACGAACTTCCAAATGAAGAGGTTGGTGTAATCTCTCAGGATTCATATTACAATGATCTGTCTCACTTAAGTTTTGACGAGCGGTCCAAAATTAATTTTGATCATCCCCGGGCAATTGACTTTGAACTTTTAGCTAAACATCTAAATATTTTAAAACGTGGAGAACCTATTGATCAACCCGTGTACTCTTTCCCAAAGCACAACAGAACGAAAGATACAATAAGAACGCACCCCAGAAAAGTAATGATTATAGAGGGAATTTTGATTATGACTAACCCTCTTATAAGGGAAATGTTCGACATAAAGATTTATGTTCATGCCGATTCTGATGAACGCCTTATACGGAGACTCAAACGAGATATAAATGAAAGGGGAAGAGATCTGTCGGAAGTCCTAAGCAGATATCAAACCACTTTGAAACCTATGCATGATCAGTTCATTGAACCCACCAAGGAATACGCAGATATAATTATTCCAAATAATAAATACAATACGGTAGCAGTAGATATAGTGCGCACTATCATTAATGAAAAATTGAGCTAATGGGTTTAAAAGCAATCAGAAAAAAGAAATGGTTTGGAATTATAACAAATATTTATGTCCTGGTACTTACAGTATTTGTCATTTGGATGGCTTTTTTTGATACAAACTCCTTACTTATTCACATGGAATTGAGGAAAGAAATCAAAAAACTGGAAAAGACTCAGGAATTCCTGAAAGAAGAAATAGCCAAGGATAAGGAAATTATTAAACAGCTCTCAGACCCAAAAGAATTAGAAAAATTTGCTCGGGAAAACTATTATCTTAAAAAAAAGAACGAGGAAATTTATTTAATAGAATATGAGGATAGTATAAAGCAAAAAGGAGATGAATAAAGAACATTTGTTTGCCGATTTCCCAGCAGTTTCTGCAAAAGCCTGGAAGCAAAAAATACAGGCTGATCTGAAAGGTGCAGATTACAACGAAACTCTGGTATGGGAATCCCCGGAGGGAATAAAAGTGAAACCCTTTTACACAAGTGATGATCTGGATGAAGGCCTGGTTAATTCTCCTGTTTCCACTTCGAACTGGTTAATTGGGCAACATATTTTTGTTACCAATGACACAGAAGCTAATCACAGGGCCATAAAATCTCTGGAAAACGGAGCGGAGAGTCTGATTTTCACTCTGGTCAGCGCTGATATAGAACCCAAAGAGCTATTGAAGGGTATTGATATAAATTCAACTCCTATACACTTTCAATTTCAATTTCTATCCGTGGCATATATCAAAGATCTTCTTTCATATACTGAGAGTGCAAAAGGGAATATTTATTTTCACATTGATATTCTGGGCAATTTATGCCGGTCTGGAAATTGGATTACAGATTTTGAATCAGACCATGCTGCTCTCAAAGAAATTCTAAACGAGGCCAGAAACACCCCAACATTAAGTATTGATGTTTCCCTATATCAAAATGCCGGAGCCAACAGAACACAGCAATTGGCCTACGCCCTGGGACATGCAAGTGAATATTTGAATTTTTTGAATGAGAAAAAACTATTGCATTCCAATCTGAAAGTTTGCTTCAAAATTGCAGTAGATGGAAATTATTTTTTTGAGATTGCCAAATTACGGGCGTTACGCCTGCTCTGGAAAACGATCTCAGCAGAATTCGGGGTTTTGGCGGATTGTCATATTTTGGCTTGCCCCTCTAAAAGAAACAAGACTATATATGATTACAACGTAAATCTACTCAGAACAACAACAGAGTGCATGTCTGCAATTCTGGGTGGGGCCGATACAGTTTTTAATATGCCATACGATGCTGTATATCATAAAAGCAATGAATTTGGGGAACGAATAGCGAGAAATCAATTGCTGATTTTAAAAGGGGAAAGTTATTTAGACAAAGTAACTAATCCTTCAGATGGAACATATTATATAGAGGCACTTTCACAACAACTGGCAGAGAAAGCACTGGATATATTTAAGAAAATTGAGGAAGGTGGTGGTTTTTTAAAGCAATTAAAAGCTCACAACATCCAAAGAAAAATCAAGGAAAGCGCTCTTAAACAGCAAATTCGTTATGATTCCGGAGAAGAGATACTCGTAGGCAGCAATAAATATTTTAATGAAATGGAGAAAATGAAGCAGGAATTGGAAAAAAATCCATTTATGAAAAAGAATTTCAGAAAAACGATTATTGAACCAATATTGGAGATTCGGTTGTCAGAATCGTCAGAAAAAATAAGGTTGGATCATGAGTAGAAAAAAGCTTCAACACCTGGTTATAAATCCTGTTAACACCAATGGACCTAAAGAATCAGAAATAAAAGAATTTAGTACTGCTGAAGACATTCCGGTAAAATCCTTTTTGTCTAAAAGTAATATTGACCACTTGGAGCATCTCAGTTTTGCCGCAGGTATAGCACCAAATTTACGCGGTCCTTATTCTACGATGTATGTGCGAAGACCGTGGACAATTAGACAGTATGCAGGTTTCTCTACGGCACACGAAAGCAATGCTTTTTACAGACGCAATCTGGCCGCTGGTCAAAAAGGTCTTTCTGTTGCTTTTGACCTCCCCACGCACAGAGGTTACGATAGTGACCACGAACGCGTAGTTGGAGATGTAGGTAAAGCGGGCGTCGCCATTGATTCTATTGAAGATATGAAAATTTTGTTCGACGGTATTCCATTAGATAAAATGTCTGTGTCAATGACCATGAATGGTGCAGTATTACCAATTATGGCTTTTTATATCGTTGCTGCGGAAGAGCAAGGAGTGTCTCCAGAACAGCTCGCAGGAACCATTCAAAACGATATACTAAAAGAATTTATGGTGAGAAATACGTATATCTACCCACCTTCTCCCTCTATGCATATAATTGCGGATATATTTGAATTTACCAGTAAGAATATGCCCAGATTTAACAGTATTAGTATTTCCGGATACCATATGCAGGAAGCTGGAGCTACTGCAGATATTGAACTGGCTTATACCCTTGCAGATGGACTTGAATATATCAGAACTGGTTTAAAAGCAGGTCTGGATATTGATCGGTTTGCCCCCAGGCTTTCTTTTTTCTGGGCCATTGGGATGAACCATTTTATGGAAATTGCCAAAATGAGGGCGGGAAGAATGTTGTGGGCCAAACTTGTAAAACAGTTCAATCCTAAAAATCAGAAATCGTTGGCACTCAGGACTCATTGTCAGACCAGTGGTTGGAGCCTTACCGAGCAGGATCCCTTCAACAATGTCACCAGAACGGCCATTGAAGCTTTGGCGGCGGCCCTGGGGGGTACTCAAAGCCTTCATACGAATGCCCTGGATGAGGCCATTGCCTTACCCACAGATTTTTCCGCACGGATTGCACGAAACACACAAATCTATCTCCAGGAAGAAACAAAAATTACCAAAACAGTCGATCCATGGGCCGGCAGTTATTATGTCGAATATTTAACAGATGAAATAGCTAAAAAAGCCTGGGATCTCATCCAGGAAGTAGAAGACCATGGGGGAATGACCAAAGCAATTGAAGCAGGTATCCCCAAAATGCGAATTGAACAGGCCGCAGCAAAAAAACAGGCTCGTATAGACAGCGGACAAGACATCATTGTAGGAGTTAACAAATATCAGTTGGAAGAAGAAGAAGAATTACAGATTCTGGAGGTGGACAATGCAGAGGTTCGAAGGCAACAAATAGAACGATTAGAAAAATTAAAACAGGAAAGGGATAATTCAGAAGTAAGTCGAATCCTTAAAAAATTAACGCAGGCTGCAAAAGATAAATCAGCGGGAAAACCTGTGAAGGATGAAAACAATTTGTTAGCTTTAGCAATAGAAGCAGCCAGGGCCAACGCAACATTGGGTGAAATAAGCGATGCTCTGGAAGAAGCTTTTGGAAGATACAAAGCAAAAATTCAATCATTTACAGGAGTGTACGCAAAAGAAATCAAGAATGACCAAAGTTTTAAAAAAGCCAGAGAATTGGCAGATGAATTTGCAGAACAGGAAGGTCGGAGGCCTCGTATAATGATTGCGAAAATGGGACAGGATGGACATGATCGCGGTGCTAAAGTTGTAGCTACCGGATATGCCGATCTTGGGTTTGACGTTGATATAGGCCCTTTATTCCAAACTCCTGAGGAAGCGGCAAAACAGGCTGTGGAAAATGATGTCCATATCCTTGGGGTTTCTTCTTTGGCTGCCGGTCATAAAACCCTAGTGCCGCAGGTTTTGGAAGAATTGAAAAAGTACGGCAGAGAAGATATTATGGTAATTGTGGGGGGCGTAATCCCCAAACAGGATTACCAATATTTATTTGATGCAGGCGCAGCCGCCGTATTTGGACCCGGCACTAAAATTAGTGATACGGCTATCCGGATACTTGAGATTTTAATTGATTAATTGGTTTAGATATCTGTAGCAATAGACGAAGAGCCTTACTTTAACCAACTTTAACACCATTGGGAGAGTTATTCACTTTGTGTTAACAAAATACTTTTTAGTGCATTGTAAATAATTGTATTTTTAACCCCTAACTTACTTCAATTATGGGCAAGATTATTGCTATCGCAAACCAAAAGGGTGGGGTTGGCAAAACTACTACCACAGTTAATCTGGCTGCCTCGCTGGGTGTACTTGAAAAAAAGGTGTTATTGATTGATGCTGATCCCCAGGCCAATGCTACTTCCGGATTAGGTATTAATGTAGATGAAATTCAGATTGGTACATACCAGTTATTGGAACATACAAAGGCCGCCGGAGAAACAATTATTAATACTTCTTCTCCCAATGTAGACTTAATTCCTGCTCATATAGACCTTGTGGCTATTGAAATTGAATTGGTGGACAAGGATGAAAGGGAATATATGATGAAGAAAGCCATTGGTGATTTAAGGGCGATTTACGACTATATACTTATAGACTGTGCACCTTCTTTGGGTCTGCTTACCCTAAACGCTTTAACAGCAGCAGACTCCGTGATTATCCCTATACAATGTGAATATTTTGCGCTGGAAGGACTTGGAAAACTATTAAACACTATAAAAAGTATTCAAAGGATACACAATCCTGAATTAGATATTGAAGGCATGTTGCTAACTATGTACGATTCCAGATTACGCCTTTCTAATCAGGTTGTTGAAGAGGTCAGAAAACACTTCTCTGATATGGTTTTTGATACAATTATTCAACGAAATGTTCGACTTGGGGAAGCCCCCAGTTATGGCGAAAGCATTATAAAATATGATGCCAGTAGTAAAGGTGCTACAAACTACCTAAATATGGCCAACGAGCTATTGAAAAAAAATAGAGAAAAGGTATAATGGCTAAAGCAACCAGGAAACAGGCTTTAGGAAGAGGACTTTCCGCTCTGCTTAAAGATCCTGAAAATGATATTAACTCGGTATCGGATAGAAATGCCGATAAGGTTGTTGGCAATATCGTGGAACTTGATATCGATACGATAGATGTTAACCCTTTTCAACCCCGTTCCCATTTTAATGATGAAACGCTTCAGGAACTGGCTTCCTCAATAAGTGAATTAGGAGTTATTCAGCCAATTACAGTTAGAAAATCTGACTTTAATAAATTTCAGTTAGTCTCCGGAGAAAGGAGGTATAGGGCTTCTAAATTAATTGGCCTTAAGACCATTCCGGCATATATCAGAATTGCTAATGACCAGGAGTCTCTTGAGATGGCTCTTGTTGAAAATATTCAGCGCCAGGACCTGGATCCTATCGAAATTGCGCTTTCCTATAATCGTTTAATCAATGAAATAGGCTTGACACAGGAAAAATTAAGCGAAAGGGTTGGTAAAAAAAGGTCGACAATTGCTAATTATCTTCGCTTATTGCGTTTAGATCCAATCATTCAAACAGGAATGAGGGATGGTTTTATTTCTATGGGTCATGGCAGGACACTCGTAAACATAGACAATAGAGAAGATCAGATTAGCCTCTACGAAAAAATTGTAAAAAACAACTTATCTGTAAGGGAAACTGAGCAACTTGTGAAACAATATCACGAAGGACCTCTTCAGAAGAAGACTATAAAAAAATCGTCCGGGGCATCAGCACTTGTAGTTGAAGGTACCAAACAACTTAAACACTATCTTTCTGCCAATATAACAGTCAATTCTGCAGAAGACGGCAAGGGTAAGATAAGTATCCCCTTCAGTTCAGAAGATGATTTTCAGCGATTGAAAAAACTAATTACAGGTGAGTAAAACCCTTGTACTTCTATGTTTGCTATTTTTCCCTGTACTTTCTCCCTTGGCCCAGGAAGGTCAACAAGAAAGTCCTAAAGATTCTGTCCCACAAATTCCTGAAAATCCAGATATTATTGTAGAAGGTAAAGTAGAAAAGAAGCGAATTAATCCTTTAGCTCCAAGTAGGGCGGCATTTTATTCTGCTATTCTGCCAGGATTAGGTCAGGCCTATAATAAACGTTATTGGAAAGTGCCTATTGTTATTGGGGCCATAGGCGTAGGTATCTACGCGTATAATTATAATAATGATCTCTATGTCCGTTTCAGAACGGCTTTCAAAAGAAGGAGAGCTGGTTTTACGGATGATGAATTCTATGATGTTAACGGGTCTGGAATTGTTCCCGGTAGTCCCGACTTTTCTGACGATGCCCTGCAGGATGGCCAGGAACGCTATCAAAGAGATCGCGACTTAGCCTTGTTTATTACACTGGCGCTTTATGCCTTGAATATCATTGATGCTAATGTGGATGCACATTTAAAACAATTTAATGTAGACGACGATCTGGGTTTGGATATCAAGCCATATCTTGAATATAACCCAATTATAGGCAATCCTAATTATGGAGTGGCCATAACCATTAATTTCTAAAATATGAATATAGGCTTGTTCGGCTATGGGAAAATGGGGAAAATGATTGAAAAAATCGCTATCCAAAGAAATCATACCATAGTTGCGAAAGTAGATGTGGATTCAAAAGAAATTGACTATACCAAGATGGATATAGCAATAGATTTTAGCAGTCCAGAGGCGGCATATAACAATATTAAGGGTTGTCTCGAGCATAATATTCCGGTTATCTCCGGGACAACAGGCTGGCTTAACGATTATGAGAAAATAATTTCTTTTTGCAAAAATAAAAACGGTGCCTTTATTTATGCTTCAAATTTTAGTTTGGGTGTAAATCTATTCTTTCAGTTAAACAGGTATTTGGCAAAAATGATGCGTAATTTACCACAATATAAAGCTTCGATTGAGGAAACCCATCATCTGCAAAAACTTGATGCTCCCAGCGGAACGGCTATTTCGCTTGCTGAAGATATTATTGACAATTCTGCCTATGAAGGCTGGCTTTTGGGAAAATCACAAGACCAAAATATCCCTATTACTTCCAAAAGGATTGCAGATGAATACGGAACACATGTTGTTTCTTATGAAAATGAAATAGATGAGATAGTTATTAAGCACAAAGCTTATAATAGAGAAGGTTTTGCCTTGGGTGCAATTGTAGCTGCCGAATGGTTAATTGGAAAAAAGGGTGTATTTACAATGAAAGATGTGTTAAACCTGGGTTAATTTTGGTAACAAATCAGACCAAACAACGTCTGTAAAAAGAGAAATAAGAGTATGAACGGTACAAATTGGATTATCTTCATTTTAGTTATACAAGTCATTCATTTTTTGGGGACTTGGAAACTATATATTAAAGCAGGAAGAAAACCTTGGGAAGCAATAATTCCTGTATATAATGCCATAGTTTTAATGCAAATAATCAGGAGACCTAAATGGTGGGTAATTCTTCTTTTTATCCCTATTATAAATCTTCTGATGTTTCCGGTAATTTGGGTTGAAACCATACGAAGTTTTGGGAGAAATAGAATTCTTGAAACATGGCTGGTAATACTAACCCTTGGTTTTTATATATTCTATGTGAATTATAGCCTCGATGTAACCTATATTAAGGACAGGAGTCTGCATCCAAAAAGTGGATCAGGAGAATGGGTTAGCTCAATCGTATTTGCTATAGTAGCCGCCACACTGGTTCATACTTATTTCATCCAGCCATATGTAATCCCGACCGGTTCATTGGAACGAACACTGCGGATTGGCGACCTGTTATTTGTGAGTAAATTTCACTATGGAGCTCGTACACCAATGACTACTATAGCTGCTCCAATGGTGCATGATACAATACCGGGATTGGGGATCAGGTCTTATCTAAAGAAGCCCCAACTACCCTATTTTAGGTTACCCGGATTTGAAAAAGTTAAAAAAAATGATATCGTTGTTTTTAGCTGGCCGGCTGATACCGTCCGCGTATTTTTCAAAAAGGAAGAAGGAGTTAAAAAACCCATTGATAAAAAATCCAATTATGTGAAGCGATGTGTTGGAACTCCCGGCGATTCACTATCCGTAATTGATGGTTTGGTATATATTAACGGTAAAAGGCTGCAACTGTCAGACAGAGCCAAACCGCAATATGATTATACCGTTTACTCACAAAAAGGAGTTTCATCAAGATTGCTTTTAAGTTTAGGCATAAATGAATTTTCACGAAAATACCTGTCGGCTCCATTAAACCAAAATCAATTTGATGCAATCAGCAAATACCTAATAGCCGGGGGTCAAAATGCAAAGGGCGAAATAGAGTTGATTACTGATGCAAGTGGTATTCCCACAAAAGTTATCAGACAAGCCGGTTTATCATTACGGGAAGAAACGGGTCGCCAGCGAACAGTGACCATTACTGATGAAATGTTACTGGAATTAAGAAATAATCCGGATATAGATTCTGTTGTGAAAATTATAGAACCCAAAGGGGTGAAAGGTTATAACATTTTTCCGCACGATCCTTTCTATCCATGGAATAATGACAATTTTGGGCCAATTTATATTCCTGAAAAAGGAGCAACCATTGCATTGACACCAAAAGTTCTTCCTCTTTATAAAAAGATTATTCGCGACTATGAAGGAAATACTATAGGAGTTTCAGGCAATCAGATTAGCATAAACGGCGAGGTTACGGATTCTTACACCTTTAAACAGGATTACTACTGGATGATGGGGGATAACAGAGATCACTCAGAAGATAGTCGAAGCTGGGGATATGTTCCGGCCAATCATATTGTTGGTAAGCCTATTTTTATATGGCTCAGCTTTGATAATTTCAACAAAGGAATTACGAATTGGAAACCTAGATGGGACAGGATTTTCACAACAGTTGGTGGTGATGGCGAACCCCGGTCTTATTTCAGGCATTTCCTTATTGCACTGGCAGCCTGGTTTATATTTGATTACTTTTGGAAACGCAGAAAGAAGCTTAAAAAGTAAATTTTTATTTTTCCGGGTGGAATAAAATCTGTAATTGATGACCTTGTTACTCCATCCTACCTACTTACCTAATATTGCAACATTTGCAACTCTTGTGCAAAATAGTATTATCTGGGAGGTCTGTGATAATTATCAAAAACAAACCTACCGCAACAGGGCATTCATTTGTACAGATCAGGGTGAATTTATGCTGAATATTCCAATCAAACATGTTGGTGGCAAAGAGGGAAGACAGAAGTATAAAGATGTAAAACTGGATAATGATTACAGATGGCAGCGGCAACATTGGAGGACGCTTCAAACGGCATACAGAACATCTCCTTTTTTTGAATATTACGAGGATGACCTGGCCCCTGTCTTCATGAAGAATCACTCATATTTATTGGATTTTAATCTTTTTGCCATTGATATAATTGCCGGTTGTTTACAATTCAAGAATAATAGAAGATATACGGAACTTTACGAATCAATACCCAAAGGGGTTCTTGATGCCAGGTTTTTGGTGAACGCAAAAAAAACAATTAATATAAAGCAAAAAGACTATACGCAGGTATTTATTTCAAGGCATGGATTTATTGAAAATTGTAGTGTCCTGGATTTATTATTCAACGAAGGTCCTGCAAGTCTTGATTATTTAATGAATCAAAATCTTGATTTTCTAAATGCTTAGATTCCTGCTGCATTACGGTATTCATATACTGGTTCCTATAGCCGTTGGACTCCTGTTTTATAAGGATAAAAAAATATGGATAATCCTTATTCTCCTATCGGGCATTTTAATTGACATTGATCATCTTATTGCAAACCCAATCTTTGACCCTGGCAGATGCAGTATTAATTTTCATCCCCTTCACTCCTCTTGGGCAATTGTTATTTATATTTTGCTTTTTTTATATAAATACACCCGGATTATAGGGCTGGCTTTGCTCATTCATATATTCGCTGATTCCATAGATTGTTACTTCTTGTTGTCAGAGGCGAATTGAAGACAAGACAGGATAGTGATCAGATAATTTTAGGTCAAAATTTTCATGTGTTAGGACATCCATAGACTTATCTACTAAAATATAGTCGATGCGAAATGGGATGAATTTTATATCAAAGGTTTTGCCAAAACCAGAACCTTTCACTTCAAACGTATCCTGCATTTCCCCTTTGATAATATGATAAACATTAGAAAAGGCAGTGCTGTTTAAATCCCCGCAAATTAAAACCCTATAAGGTGAGTTATTCCTGTGCTGATCTAAAATAGATGCCTGTTCCTCGTGTTTTAAAAAGGTATTCTTCATTTTACCATAAGACTTAAACACACGTCTTATACTTTTTACTCTGGATGGAGCTACGTTAAAAGACTGAAAGTGAATGTTATATACCCTTAAGGTATCACCTTTGTATTCAATATCTGCATAAAGGACATTATTTAGAGTCTCAGGAAAATCTAGAGATCCATTTGAGATGATAGGGTATTTTGAGAAAATAGCCTGTGTAGATTTATCTGAACCATAGGGCGTTATATAGCGATAGTCATAGCCCGGTAATAATTTTGTTGCCCGTCTATCAAATTCTTGCAAACAGACTATATCAGGATTTTTTTCTTTGACAAAATCAATTATTTTATGTCCTGTTAATGGGCCTTTTATCTGACCTGTAAATTGAAAGCCCCTGCAATTATAAGCCATAATGCTCAGGTCTTCATCCAGGGGCGATGCATTGGAAGAACCAAATCTATATATGGAGTCAAAAGTGAAATAAGAAATAAGCACGGCGAAAAATGAGACTAGAAATATCATTTTTTTTCGAAATACCCAATAAAAAATAAATGGAATGTTAATGATAAACGAAATTGGAACAAAAAGACCAAAAAAAGCCAAAGGCAGAAATGTCCTTACAGAAATAAACGGTCCAAGACATGAGGACAAAAGAAGTATACCAAAAAAAAGATTCAGTATTAAAATAGTCTTATCAAAAAACGATAATTTTCTCACAGATTAGTCTTCTTTACCTGCCTTAAATAAAAAATCCTTTTCCGATTTCGACAGGCTTTCATACCCGGATTTACTAATCTTGTCCAGGATAGTATCTATCTTACGCTGCTTACTTTCCCGATCGTAATTTGCGTTGGAAACATTCTTTCCCTTTGCGCGGCGGTAAACTGTTTTCATAGGTGCCTTTTTTTCTTTCTTCTTAAAAAAACCCTCAATACTTTCAATCATTTTAGTAAATCCTTCGCCTATGTCCTGACCTTTTAAAAGCTGTCTGGCATAAACGTATCCCAAAAACGCACCACCCAAATGAGCCAGATGTCCTCCGGCATTTCCACCGGATGGAATTTGAATTAAATCAACTATAACAAAGAAAGCTCCAATGTACCATAGTTTGATATTGAACATGAATAGCCTTACTTCCTGGTTAGGAATATAGGCACAGACAAAAATTAATACAGCTGTTACACCTGCAGAGGCTCCTATCAATGCAGCATTTGTACTTAAAAAAGCCGGGAATACATTGTAGCTTAGCAAAAAAACCAAACCACCCAATATTACTCCTAAAAAATAAATGCTTATAAATTTTTTGGGGCTAAATAGATTGAGTAAAATTCTGCCGGTGAAATAAAGCATTATCATATTCCAAAATAGATGCCAAATACCTCCATGAAAAAAGGAATAGGTTACAAGAGACCAGGGCTGAGAAATAAAGTCTACAAAATCTTTTGGTAATTCAAACCATTGGATCAATGAATTGGAGGGCATTCCCATTAAAAATGTAAATAATCCGTTTATGATAAAAACAAATACATTTACCGCAATTAATTTTTCCGCAATACTAAGTCTTGCGAATTGATATTTTAAATTTCCAGAATCCATTCTAATCCCATCGATTTTTATTAAATTGATTTTTTTTCCAGTACCACATCATTAAAAATCCAAAAAGAGCTCCTCCTACATGGGCAAAATGTGCGATTCCATCGCCAAAAATAGAATATCCGGTAACCCCCGAAAATAAGTCCAGGCCGATTAATACAGGAATGAAAAATTTTGCTTTAATTGGAATTGGCAAGAAGATAAGGAATAATTCACTATTTGGATAAGACATCCCAAAGGCTACCAAAATTCCATAAACTGCCCCCGATGCACCTACCGCCGGTGTATTGTAAGCACTTAAAAAATTATCAATAACACTCCGAGGTGCATAATTATACCAGTCCGGACTATATTGGCCTCCGGAAATAATTTCTATTATCTGACTTTTCGCCATTCCGGCATTCACAAGCGCCTCAATACCCTGATTGAAATAATAATAGTTTACACCCGAATGTATAAGTGCAGCCCCAATACCTGCAGAAAAATAAAAGAACAAAAACTTATTTCTTCCCCACATCCTTTCCAAAGGTGTGCCAAAGGCCCAGAGCGCATACATATTAAATAAAATATGCATAAATCCTCCGTGCATAAACATATGAGACAGTATCTGCCAAATTCCAAAATGCTCATTCTCCGGAAACCACAATGAAAACCATTGATACATCTGGTCTCCATAAAGACTTGTTGCTACAAAGAACAACACATTAACAATCAGCAGATGCTTTATGGCATCAGTTAGTCTTCCCATCTATATAAATTTATTATCAATATCACGTTCTGTAAGTGTAACGTAAATTGTTTTATTAAACGGGCTCCGGTTAGATTCCTTACATGCAAACAATGCATTAACCAAAGCCTGTTGCGACTCATTATCCAATATTTCTCCGGTTTTTACTGCCAAAGACTTGCAAAGTGCTTTTGACAACACTTCTGACTGGGTAAATCCATTTCCGTTTATCTCCATTTGATAATCGGAAATTAATTGATCCAGGATAATTCCTATTTCACTCTCATTAATAAGCTGAGGGATTCCAGTGATTTGAAGTTCATCTTGTGTAAAAGGACCAAAAGCAAAACCCAGAGATGTAAGACTTCCTTGGATTTCCTTAAGCACTGCCAATTCAGATTTTGAAAAAGTAAGTGTCAGGGGGAAAAGCAATTGCTGGCTTAACGTCTCCTTAACCGTAATACTCTTAAGAAATTTTTCATACAGTACTCGTTGATGCGCGCGTCCCTGATCAATAATAAGCATCCCAGACTTTATTGTAGTTACAATATACTTTCTTCTTAGTTGAAATGTACTTGCGCCTATTCGGTCTAATTCTTCCTCCTCCTTAAAAATTGAACCTGTTATAGTATCAGATTCGAAATGTACTGTACTAAAACCCTCTCCCATCCCAACTTTCGACTCTAATCCCACGTACATACTTTCCCAATCCCCGGTTCGCTGCTGTGAAAAGGTGCTTTTAGTACTTTTCTCGAATCCGCTTTCCCTAAATGGATTGTACCCAGGGTTAATAGTAATGCCGGGTTGTTGGGCCTGTCTGTTTAATTGGATATAAGGTGTATCCAAATTCTGATCTTTGTCAAAATCTAAAACGGGACTTACATTAAACTGACCCAGGCTGTGTTTTACTGTTGATTTTAGGATAGCATATAAAGTATGTTCGTCATCAAACTTAATTTCCGTCTTAGTCGGGTGAATATTAATATCTATAGATGTCGGATCGACTTCGAGATATAAAAAGTAGCCCGGACTTGTATCCGGTCTCAACAGTCCTTCAAACGCAGCCATAACCGCGTGATGAAGATACGGGCTTTTAATAAAGCGATGGTTTACAAAAAAGAATTGTTCACCCCTGCTTTTTTTTGCATATTCCGGCTTGCAAATAAAACCTGATATTTTAACTACCTGGGTTTCTTCTGCTACAGGCACCAACTTTTCTTTGGTTTTCATGCCGAATATATGTACAACTCGTTTTTTTAAATTTGTTGCAGGCAGGTTGAATAACTCGTTGTTGTTGTTATAAAAATAAAAATGTACGGACGGATGTGCCAGAGCTATCCTGTGAAATTCATCAGTTATATGGCGTAATTCTACCTGGTTAGACTTCAAGAATTTTCTCCTTGCCGGAATATTAAAGAAAAGATTCTTTACGGATACAGATGTTCCTTTTGGTGTAACACTTACTTCCTGAGATAAAACCTTACTCCCCTCAATCTTAAGAAGGGTACCAACTTCATCTCCCTCCATACGCGTATTCATCTCAACATGTGCTATTGCAGCAATAGAGGCCAGTGCTTCTCCTCGAAATCCTTTTGTGTTTAAATGAAATAAATCTTCAGCACAATTAATTTTGGAAGTAGCGTGCCTTTCAAAGCTTAATCTGGCATCGGTTACGCTCATACCCAACCCGTCATCCACAATCTGGATTAAAGTCTTTCCTCCATCTTTTACAATTAATTTTATGGTAGTGGCTCCTGCATCAATGGCATTTTCTAATAACTCTTTTACCACAGAAGCCGGGCGTTGGACTACTTCACCGGCGGCTATCTGATTAGCCACATGGTCTGGCAAAAGTTGTATAATATCTGCCATTATTTTGTAAAGAAGATTGATAAATCAAAATCGATAATATAAAGGAATATAAGGATTAGGATAACGATTATAATAAGCATTCTAAGTTTTAGGTTTTTATCACCAACCCTCTTGATATCCGCCATTGCATTGCTGAACTTTCCTTTCAATCCTTTTGGCGCATCTATCGTGGTTCGGAATTTATCAAGTTTTGGCTGCATTTTATAAGGGCTGCCTTCACCCTTATCGTCATAATAACGGGGTGTATAACTGTATTTTCTGTTCTTTCGTAATTTTGAAAATTTTCCCATGGGCCTTAGGCTCAAAGTTACTCAAAATCAAAAAATATGAAGAGATATCCTTCCTAAAAATTGTTAACAGTTCTCATTCCGCTTGTTACACGAACTGCATTTTGCAGCAGAATCCATTAGTACCTGGTTGTGAAATGTTGCAGAATTAATCCTTCGAAGAAACCAATTAAAGTAAAGCCATTTTAATTGCAGCAATCGCAGCTTCGATTCCTTTATTTCCGTATTTACCGCCACTCCTGTCTTTTGCCTGTTGAAGATTATCATCGGTTAATACACAAAAAATCACCGGGGTGTCGGTAATCACATTCAGGTCTTTTATCCCCTGGGCGGCGGCACTGCACACAAAATCAAAGTGCTTGGTTTCCCCTCGAATTACGCTACCTATCGCAATTACTGCATCCGGATTATTTTTCTGTATCATCTTTTTACAGCCAAATATAAGCTCAAAGCTGCCTGGAACATTCCATCTTAAAATATTATCCTGGTTTACACCACAATCCAATAGCGCACTTTCTGCCCCTTTATAAAGGCCTTCTGTAATCTCTGAATTCCACTCTGAAACAACAATCCCAAACCGAAGAGCCTTCGAATTTGGGATTGTTTTCTTGTCATATACCGACAGATTTTTGTTGGACGTAGCCATTTACTTCTTGCTTTTAGCCATTCCAATAAAGGTATCTATGGTTTTGGCCTCTTCCGAATTTGAAAATTCATCTTTAATTCTCTGGAAATACTGAAGTGCCTTATCATTCTGATTCAATTCCATAGCTGTCACCCCCGCTTTGAAGAGATATCTTGGAGTAGTGTAGTCATTAGTATTGTGCGCAAATGCCGATTCGTAATACCCAAGGGCATCTGAAGCCTGCCCTAATTGCATAAAGGCATCTCCAATTCCACCTTTAGCCAGGGCACCCAGTATTGCGTCATCGGATGAAAAGCTCTCCAAATGTCTGATGGCATCTTCGTATTGTTGCATGTTCAAATATGCCATGCCTGCAGAATAATTTGCCAGGTTAGCTGCCTTTGTGCCTTTATATTCGTCAATTATATCCAGAAATCCATATTTCCCTTCAGCACCATTTAATGCCAAAGTAAACAAGGAATCCTTTTCCGATGTATTGTTTAATGCCTGATCAAAGTATTGTTGCGGATAAAAAAGTTCATTGGCAGCATTTGCCTCTTTTGGTGTCTGAATGAACTGATTATAAGCAAGATAACCTAAAACCGCAATGGCAATTACACCTATAAGTCCAAGGATGTAATTTTGATTTTTGGCCACCCATTGTTCCGATTTTGAAGCACTCTCATCTAAGCTGCTAAAAACCTCGGCCGTTGCACTTTTCTGAGAAGCAAGTTCTCTTTCCTCGGCTTTATTTTTAGGCTTGTAACCTCTTTTCTTATATGTTGCCATCTTAAAATTTATTGGTCGCGCAAAAATAAAGGTTTTATCCAAAACCAAAAGCCAAATTATTCGTTATTTTTCGATAATTTGCACCTTCCATGTATATTACCAAATTACTTTCCCAATGTTTCTGAAGAATTTATCGCTGGTTAACTACAAAAATTTTGAAGAACGGCAATTTGAATTCGATTCCAAAACAAATTGTTTTGTTGGGGATAATGGAAAGGGGAAAACCAATATCCTGGATGCTATTTACCACCTTGCATTTGGTAAAAGTTATTTCAATCCACTGGCCGGTCAGAATATAAAACACGGGGAAGACTTTTTTATCATTGAAGGTATCTTCAAACTCAGAGACAGGAACGAAAAAATTGTTTGCAGCCTCAAAAAAGGCATGAAAAAAATCATTAAACGCAACAATAAAGTTTATGATCGTTTATCTGATCACATTGGACTATTGCCTCTGGTTATTATCTCGCCAGCCGACAGAGATCTAATTCTAGAAGGAAGTGATATTAGAAGAAAATTTATGGACAGTGTTATATCACAGTCAGATAAGGAGTACCTGCAAACACTTCTTAAGTATAACAAAATACTTCAGCAGCGGAATACCCTGCTGAAATATTTTGCAATTAACCATTCCTTTGATCAGGCTACCATTTCGGTGTATAACGAACAGCTGAATGGTTTTGGAACCAGTATTTTCAATAAAAGGGCGGCGTTTGTTGAAGATTTTATTCCTATTTTTAAAGAACAATACTTAGCAATAACCGGCGGAGAGGAATTGGTTAACATACATTATGAAAGTAAATTGTTCTCCCGGGACCTTCTCTCACTACTCGAAAGTAATATTGAAAAAGACAGGGCCCTGCAATATACCTCTGTTGGCATACATAAGGATGATCTTCGTTTTGAAATAGAAAATTATCCAATAAAGAAATTTGGAAGCCAGGGTCAGCAAAAATCATTTTTAATTGCCCTGAAGTTTGCTCAGTTTCAATTTCTTAAAGCACATGCCGGAACAACGCCAATTATGCTTTTGGATGATATCTTTGACAAATTGGATGAAAAAAGGGTTAAACATATTATAACCTTGGTGGATGATGAAAATTTTGGGCAAATATTTATAAGTGACACACACCCGGAGCGGACGGAAAATGTTGTGAAATCTATTCATCAATCCTATAAAATTTTTAAATTGTGATATGCAAAAGTGGCTCACTTTATTGCTTATTTTTTGCTTTCTTTCTTGTTCGGAAGGGATTTCTGTATCTGATTTAAATTACATCAATGGATATTGGGAGATACAGGAGGTTAAATTTCCTAATGGAAAAACCAAGGAATATGATGTCAATATGACCATTGATTATTTTGAATATGACAAAATGCAAGGTTTTCGCAAGAAAATGCAGCCCAAATTTGATGGGACTTTTACCACTTCCAGTGATGCCGAGTCATTCCAAATAAATGAAAAAGATGGCTCATTCTGGATGGTGTATAAGAATGATTTAAGCAATTGGGAAGAGCAAATAATTATGATTAATAAAACCAGAATGGTTGTTAAAAATAAAGAAGGTCTGTCTTATAATTACAGGCGCTTTCAAACCATCAGTATTAAAGAATAATGGCCAGAGAAAAAAATCTTCATTCGCTAGGAGAAGCCTTAAATGAATTTATTAAAGAAAATAAATTGCAGAATGGCATGGACAAGGTCCTGGCCCGGGAAGCCTGGGAAAAGATAATGGGAAATGGTGTGAATAATTATACGACTGCAGTTGAGTTGCGAAACAATACTCTTTTTGTCTCACTTTCCTCGTCCGTATTGCGGGAAGAACTAAGTCATGGTAAATCAAGGATCATTGATATGCTCAATGAAGAACTAAACAAAGATTTGGTAAAAAATATTGTTTTGAGGTAAACTGTTCGGTTTAGATGAAATTTTTCGGTATTTCCCCTTAGTAAATTTCCCTGCCTGAAAAATGGAAACTTCCTTCTATTGCCGCATTTTCGTCACTATCTGAACCGTGTATGGCGTTCTCTCCTATGTCTTTTGCAAACAATTTTCTTATGGTTCCTTCAGCAGCTTCCGCAGGATTTGTAGCCCCTATTAAAGCCCTGAAATCATCTACTGCATTATCTTTTTCTAAAATAGCAGAAACTATAGGCCCCCTTGTCATAAACTGAACCAACTCGTCAAAAAATGGTCGTTCACGGTGAATTGCATAAAACTGCTGCGCATCACGTCTGCTCAATTGAGTATATTTCATTGCAATGATCTTGAATCCCGCTGATGTGATTTTTTCTAAAATCGCCCCGATATGGCCATTTTCTACCGCATCTGGTTTTATCATTGTAAAAGTTCTGTTAGCTGTCATTTATAAAATTTTGGGCAAAAATACATTTTCTTATAGCAAACCACAACATTAATAATTCTGTCTTAATTCCAGGGGTACAATGCCATCATTTTCTACAATTTGTAAAATAACTTCCCTGGTAATCAAATTGAACTTTACCAATCCAAAACTCTCTTTAGATATAACACCTCCTATTCGATATGGATTAGGTTCTCCGGAAAAATCAGAGTATGCATGAGTTAGCCCGCTACTTGTAAAATCAATCAATGGATAGGAAAGTCCCGGAATTTCCACTTTCGAAAATTCAGAAATATGGCGGTCCCCGGAAAGAATCAACACCCCTTTAGCCTGCGAATCCACAAGCAACTTTTTAAATCTATCTACTTCGTGGGGGAAATTTCCCCAACACTCAAAACCGTGTTCATTAGACAAGAATTGAATGCTGCTAACTACAAGATTAAAATCCGCATCCGAATTGTTCAACTCATTGGCAAGCCATTTCCATTGTGTTTCTCCAAGAAGTGTTCCCTGTCCATATGGGTTAGGTTTATATGGTTTGTCAGTTTCTTTATCCCGGGTTAAAGCCGATCTAAAATATCGTGTATCTAAAACAAGTATTTTTATTTTGCCCAGATCGCTGTTATAATGATAGGCAAAATAAACTCCCTCCTGCATTCGTCTGGGATGATCTGCCGGTACGTCAATAAAATCTAAAAAAGCCTGCTGGCTTTGTCTTTTAGATACAAATTCGGAGCCTCCATCATTTAAACCATAGTCGTGATCGTCCCAGGTTCCAATTACCTGAGTATTCTTTTTTAATTTTTTGTAGCCTGTAACCTTATTTTGAGCGTTATATAATTCCCTTATTTTCGATACATCATCCGTATCTGCATAGACTATATCCCCACCCCAAATCCATAATAACGGATCTGCCTCTTTTATATCATCCCATAAAAAATTTTCTAAGTTTTGCTTGTTACAAGAGCCGAAAGCAATGGTAATTTGGGACTCAGGAACAGTTGTCTTTAATGATTTTTTTTTCGTAGTACACCCTGAAAGTAAAGCGAAAACGATTAAAACAAGGATTGATTTATTCATTAAGCCGATATTTTGTTAGCTAAAATAAACTTTTAAAAAAGGAATATTAATACCTCACCAAATTACTTTTGAGAGGTATAATAAAGTTGCATAAGAAAAGTAGTAAGCTCTACCTTACTTTTAAAATAAGCCCTATAGGGAATCTCTAATTTAATTGTATCTTTGCGCGCATGAATTCTGAGGATGTAAAGGTCATAAAAGCACTGCTCTCCAAGCCGAAAAGGATAGTAATTGTGCCCCATAAAAACCCCGATGGTGATGCCATTGGCTCCTCGCTGGGTTTATGGTATTATCTAAAATTAATTGGACAGGAAGCAAGGGTAATTGTCCCCAATGATTACCCCAGGTTTCTAAAATTCTTACCCGGCACCCCGGAAGTTCTCAATTTCGAGAGAGATAATGCAGCAGCGATGGAATACCTCAATAGTTCTGACCTTTGTTTTACCCTCGATTTTAATCAGCTGGGCAGAGTTGGGCAGATGACGCCAATCTTGGAAGGGCTAGGTGCAACATTTATCATGATAGACCACCATCAGGCCCCGGATAGTTATGCCAAAATAACTTATTCAGATACAAAGATGAGTTCTACGGCCGAAATGATATATAATTTTATTAGTTCTCTTGGTGATGCAAACAAGATTACCAGTGAAATTGCTGAATGCTTATATGCCGGAATTGTAACTGATACAGGTTCTTTTAAGTATTCCTCAACATCAAGTAAAACACATCAGGTTGCAGCCGATCTTATAGATAAAGGTGCGAATAGCTTTGAAGTTCAAAATAAAATATTTGATACAAATACTCCGGATAGATTAAAGCTCTTAAGTTGTGCATTAAAAAATATGGTTATCCTCAAGAATTATAACACGGCCTATATGAGTTTGAGTCAGGCCGAATTGGATGCGCACAATTATAAAAAAGGAGATACTGAAGGTTTTGTAAACTATGGTCTGACACTTCAGGATATTCGTTTCGCAGTTATTTTTATTGAAAATAAGGAGGAAGGAATTATTAAAATTTCTTTTCGATCAGAAGGAGAATTTTCAGTAAATGAGTTTGCCAGAAACCACTTTCACGGAGGCGGGCACACTAACGCAGCAGGTGGGAAAAGCGATAACAATATGGAAGAGACGGTAAAGCATTTTGAAGCCTTGTTGGAAAATTATAAAGAACAGCTTACCCGATGAAAAATTTTCTATATATTTTGCCATTGTTATGCCTTATTGCTTGTGGCGGACCCGAACCAAGGCGCCCTGTTAAAACGCAGTCCGGAAATCTTATCAAAGCTTCCGTTCAACGGAATATAGAACTTTTAAAACAGGAAGAGGCATTTATTCAGCAAATCATAGGAAATGATACGCTCCATGATTATCTGACTTCGTCCACCGGATCCTGGTACTTTTACAATTCAAGAAATGGGGATACTGATTACACTCCCCTTACCGATGATCTGGTGACGCTTAAATATAATTTGGTTAGTCTCGAAAATGATACCATTTATACTATGGAGGAAATCGGGACGATAAAATATCGGGTAGATAAACAGGAATTATTTCCAGGCTTGCGCAATAGTGTCAAACTTCTTAAAGAAAATGAAACGGCAACATTCTTTTTTCCTTCGGCAATGGCATATGGATACCATGGAGATAATAACAAAATTGGGCCAAATGTACCGCTCAAGTCTACCATTAGCATTTTAAAAATTGATAAACAAGAAGAAAATACGGATAATTAAATTCTAAAAAATGAAAAAAATAATTGTAATTGTTTTAATTGGCATATCAGCATTAACAAGCTGTACATCTAGTAAATACAGAGATCTAGGAGATGGCCTGTTTGCAGATATAAATACCAGCCAGGGAGATATTATCATCAAACTGGAAATGGAAAAAACACCTGTAACGGTTGCCAATTTTGTTTCCCTGGCAGAAGGCAATAATCCCTTTGTTAGTGAAGAGTATAAAGACAGAAAGTATTATGACGGAATAATATTTCACAGAGTAATAAAAGATTTTATGATTCAGGGGGGTGATCCTACCGGTACAGGTCGTGGAAACCCGGGTTATAGATTTAAAGATGAATTCAATGACTCTCTGGTTCATGATAAAGCTGGAATTCTTTCTATGGCCAATTCAGGGCCAAAAACTAATGGCAGCCAGTTTTTCATAACCCATAAGGAGACCCCATTTCTTAATGGCAAACACACCGTTTTTGGTGAAGTCGTATCCGGTCTGGAAGTAGTTGATTCTATTGCCAATGTAAAAACCTATGCTGAACCCAATAGAAAAGACAAACCTGTGGTAGATGTTGTAATGAATTCGATGACCATTGTTCGAAATGGGAAGGATGCCAGAAACTTTGATGCCATCAAAGTAATGACAGATTATTTTGCAGAAGAAGAAGCAGTTATAGCGGCTATGGCAAAGGTTAAAAGCGATTTTGCCGAAGAAATAAAAGAACAGGAACAAAATCTTGCTCAAGAACTTCCTTCTGGTTTAAAGATTCTTACTCTTGAAGAGGGAACAGGTGCTAAACCAAAAATTGGTGATAAGGTATTGGTTTACTACGCCGGCTGGTTAACCGATGGCACTCTATTTGACAGTAATTATGAAGATGTTGCCATCAAGTTCGATAAATTCGACGAAAGAAGAAAACAAGGGGGAGGTTATGAGCCCTTCCCAATGGATTTTAGTCCCGATTCAAGACTTGTGGCCGGCTTCAAAGAGGGTTTGCTAGGCATGAAAATTGGGGATAAAATCAGGATATTTATTCCGCCCCATCTGGGATATGGAGAACAAGGTGGCGGACCGATCCCTCCTAATGCAGATCTCATTTTTGACCTTGAGATACTGAGTATAGCTGAGTAAAAAAAGGCCCGAATATTTTCGGGCCTTTTTATTTAAGGTGTATTTTTTAATATCTGCAATAGAAAAGTCCAAAACTTCAACACCGATGAGACACTAACTCTCTCATCCGGTGAATGAGCACCTTTAATAGTTGGGCCAAAACTAATCATATCCATCTCCGGGTAATTATTTCCAAGAATACCACATTCCAGTCCGGCGTGACAGGCAACTACCTTCGGTTCTTCATTAAAAAGGAATTCATACTGATCTTTTAGCACCTCCAAAATCTCAGAATTCGGATTTGGACTCCAACCCGGGTATTCACCACTTAAAGTAACTTCACAATCTGCAAGTTCAAAAGCACCTCTGAGAGAATTTACTAAATCTATTTTAGCTGTATCCACGGACGATCTTGTAAGACAGCCAATATTTATTTTTCCGGATTTCACTTCAACCCTGGCAATATTATTAGAAGTTTCCACCAAATCGGGAATTGCCGCACTCATAGCATAAACACCATTATGAGCTGCATATACGGCTTTCAAAATTTTCACCTGAGCAGATTTCTCCATTATTTTTTCAGGAATTTCAACTTCATTCAGGTTAATTTCAAGCTTGGTTTCAATAAAAGAATTCTCGCTTTTAATTTCCTGTATCCACGCCGATATTTTATCCTCAAAATCCTTTTTTCGGACTTTTTCCAAAACAATTGTTGCAAAACTTTCACGAGGAATGGCATTCCTGAGACTTCCTCCGTCAATTTGTGCTACTCTTAGACCAAATTCCTCGGTGCTTTTGAACAAAAGGCGATTCATTATTTTATTCGCATTCCCAAAACCACGATGTATGTCCATTCCACTATGCCCGCCATGCAATCCTTTAACGCTTATTCCGTAAGCAATAGACCCGGCTGGTAAATTTTCTTCCAAATAGGATCTGGTCGCGGTAACATCTATTCCTCCGGCACATCCAATGTCTATCTCGTCATCTTCCTCGGTGTCTAAATTCAATAATATCTGACCCCTGAGCATATCACCTTTTAGTCCTTTTGCGCCGGTCATACCTGTTTCTTCATCAATTGTGAATAAAGCCTCAAGAGGGGGATGTGGAATATCATTGCTTTCCAACAAGCTCATGATCGCAGCTACTCCCATGCCGTTATCAGCACCCAGGGTCGTTCCCCTTGCCCTGACCCAATCGCCATCTACATACATCTCAATACCCTGGGTATCGAAATTAAAATCCGTTGAAGAATTTTTTTGATGTACCATATCCAGATGAGATTGAAGCGTAACAGTTTTCCGGTCTTCCATTCCCGGGGATGCCTCTTTTCTGATTATTACATTGCCCACTTCATCTTTAAACGTCTCTAATTGCAAAGATCTGCCGAAATCCATCATGAAATTAATTACCCGTTCCTCTTTCTTGGATGGTCGCGGTACGGCATTAAGTTTTGAGAAATTTTTCCAGATGCTCTGTGGTTCTAATTGTATTATTTCCTTGTTCATATGTTATTTTAAAAATTCAAAAGTACATATTGAAAATTAACCTAGCGAGATAATTGGTATTTTTGAATTAATGAATAACAGGTTGAAGAATGGGATAGCATTATCGATCATCCCTCAAATAATAATTGTGAAGTGGCTTGGAAATTACCCGGAGCTCATTGAAAATTACTACAGCAATGGCCTATATCCCTTTATATCAAGCTTTTATCGCCTGGCGCTGGGATGGCTCTCATTTTCCTTAGGCGATTTAATTTATGGAGTTCTGATAATTTATGCAATCTGGCATATTATTAGAAACAGAAATCGAATAAGAAAAAATTTAAACCTTTTCTTAAGAGATGTGGTTGTGATTCTTTCAGTGGCCTACTTCACATTTCATATTATGTGGGGCCTTAACTATTACCGTATACCCCTGGCTCAAACACTGGAACTAAAAGACAGCTATACAACCAATGACTTGCTTGCGTACACAGAAAAACTGATTGAAAGGACAAATAAGTTGCATTATGAAGTTACTTCAGATACTGCTCAAATAGTGGAGATTCCCTATAGTCAGAAGGAGATCTTTCAAAAGACCCTGAATGGGTATCTGGATCTCAAAACCAGATTTCCCCTTTTTAGCTACAAAAATCCTAGTTTAAAGAAATCTACCTTTAGTACCGGCCTGACTTATATGGGGTATGGCGGGTATCTTAATCCGTTTACAAACGAAGCTCAGGTTAATGCTAAAATACCTAATTTCAGATTCCCGGTGATTACAGGACATGAAATTGGACATCAAATCGGTTATTCTGCAGAAAACGAAGTAAATTTTATTGGTTATCTGGTTACAGCCACTAACAAGGATTCATACTTTAAATATGCAGCAGCAGCTTATGCCCTGAGCTATTCCTTAAGTGAAATTAAATTAAAGGATGAAAAGAAATTTCACGAATTATATTCCGGATTAAATAGCGGTGTACAAAAAAACTACGAAGAGTTAAATAGATTCTGGCTGGCCTATGAAAACCCGCTTGAGCCAGTTTTTAAATCAATTTTTAATTCATTTCTAAAGGCAAATAACCAGGAGGAGGGAATAAAAAGTTATAGTCATATAGTCGCACTTTTAGTAACATATGATATGAAATATCCGCTTGAGTAAATCCAAAAAATGATTTTTTGGGTTTAAGGGACATCAGGTATTAGTACTGCTGTAAATTGTGATCTTTTAAAAACAGCAAGTAGAAAGTTTATCAATTCATCTATTTTTGTCCTATGAGGGAGGTTAAGCAGATCAGCAGTTTACAAAACCACTTGGTTAAAAAGGTAACCTTATTAAAAGAAAAATCGCGTGAACGTAAAAGTTCCGGCTCATTTGTACTGGAAGGACAGCGAGAATTTGACTTAGCCTGCAAAGGCGGTTATAACATTCAGTATGTCTTTTTTTGCCCGAAAATTATTTCCGAAGAAAATTTGAGGCAAAAATTAGAATCTTTTGAGAAATTTCCGGAAATAATAGAGGTTTCACATGAGATTTACCAAAAAATGGCTTATAGAGAAAGTACAGAAGGTATTGTTGCTATTGCTTCTTCCAAAAAACACGCTGTAAATGACATTTCATTCAGGAATAAAAATCCATTGGTGTTAATCGCCGAAGCGCCGGAAAAACCGGGGAATATTGGAGCCTTGCTGAGAACAGCGGATGCAGCAAATCTAGATGCGGTGATCATAGTAAATAACAAAGGAGATCTATACAATCCAAATATTATCAGATCCAGTGTTGGCTGCCTTTTCACTGTAAATATCGCAACAGGGACCACAATGGAAGTGATCCGGTTTTTAAAAGAAAACAACATAGCTATCTATTCCGCTGCCTTATCAGCCTCATGCGTCTATACAGAAGTAGATTATAAAAAAGGTTGTGCCATAGTGGTAGGCACAGAATCAACCGGGCTCACCCGGGAGTGGTTGGAGAATTCTGATCAGAATATTATAATACCTATGCAAGGCGAGATTGATTCCATGAATGTTTCGGTATCGGCTGCAATTCTTATCTTTGAAGCTAAACGACAAAGAAAATTTCTTTAAGATTAAACCGAAATTTTTAGGTTAACAAAAAAAATTCAACCCTAATTAAGTCTAATTTTACAAAATTTACTTCCCTGATAATTAAAAGATAAAAGTTGCTTATGAGTAGTGAATTTCTTTTTTATACAATACTATTTATCATAGTCTTTCAGTTCCTTTTGGATACCGCAGTGGATTATCTCAATTCAAGAAAGTTTCAGGATCCTGTACCTGAAGAATTACAGGATGTCTATGATAATAAAGAATACTTAAAATCTCAGGCATACAAGAAAGATAATTACAAATTTGGTATACTGTCTTCTTCCTTTTCAATTGTTCTAACCTTGGGTTTCCTGATATTTGGAGGGTTTGACTGGGCAGACAAAATTGCAAGGGAACAAACGGATAACCCAATATTAATGGCCCTTATTTTTTTTGGGATTATCATAATTGGAAGCGACATAATTACAACGCCCTTTTCTTACTATCAGACATTTGTAATAGAGGAAAAATATGGATTTAATAAGTCTACCAGAAAGTTGTTTTTCATGGATAAGCTTAAAGGTTGGCTAATGATGGTAATTTTAGGAGGAGGTATACTTTCGATGATTATTTGGTTTTTTGAAGTAGCCGGCAGTAATTTCTGGATTTATGCCCTTGGGCTAATAGCAGTTTTTACAGTATTTATGAACCTTTTTTACAGCAGGTTAATCGTGCCGCTATTTAACAAACAAACTCCCCTGGAAGATGGCCCCCTTAAGAGTAAAATTGAAAATTATGCCCGTGAGGTGGGGTTTAAACTTCAAAATATCTTTGTGATAGACGGTTCCAGGAGAAGTACCAAGGCTAACGCTTATTTTGCAGGTTTTGGTAAAGAAAAAAGAGTAACCCTTTACGATACATTAATTCAGGAGTTGGAGGAGGAAGAAATTGTAGCCGTTCTTGCGCACGAGATTGGTCACTATAAACGCCACCACATAATAATAAATATAGTTATTTCAATACTTCTTACTGGTGTGACCCTTTTCATACTATCGCTTTTTATTAATAACCCCGAATTTTCATATGCTATAGGTGTTACAGAACCCAGTTTTCACGCCGCTTTAATATGTTTTGGGATTCTATATACACCAATCTCGGAAATAACAGGGGTGGTTATGAACATGCTGTCCAGAAAATTTGAATTTGAAGCGGATGATTATGCTAAGGACACCTATGCAGCCTTACCATTGATTAACTCGTTAAAAAAGCTGTCAAAAAATAGCCTTAGTAATTTAACCCCCCATTCAGCCTATGTATTTTTACACTATTCGCATCCACCATTAATTCAACGAATCCATAATCTTAAGGCATGATTTTTGTTGTTTACTCTAAAAGATTGTGGTAAATTTAAAATATGAGTGTGGAAACAGCCATAGAGCAGGAAAATAAGAAAATTGCAAATGAATACAAGGAATTACTTCGCATTAGTTATCAGGCTTTAACTAAGGAAGATAAGAAGCTTGTACGCTCTGCTTTTGATATCGCCGTTGATGCCCATAAAAATCAACGACGAAAATCAGGAGAGGCCTATATTTTTCATCCAATAGCTGTAGCCAAGATCGTAGCTTCAGAAATTGGTCTCGATGCCGTATCTATTGCGGCAGCATTGCTGCATGATGTTGTTGAAGACACCGAATATACCTTAGACGATATTGAACGTATGTTTGGAGAGACCATTGCGCGCATTGTGGATGGCCTTACGAAAATTGCCCACCTTAAAAAGGATATGAATATATCCCAACAGGCTGAGAATTTCAGGAAAATGTTGCTTACCCTTCACGATGATGTTCGGGTAATTATCATTAAAATAGCAGACAGGTATCACAATATGCTAACCATGGATGCCATGCCGGAACACAAGCAGGTACAAATGGCATCCGAAACTCTTTATATATATGCCCCCCTGGCACACAGGATTGGACTCTATAACATAAAAACGGAATTGGAGAACCTAAGTCTGAAATATACCGAACCGGAAGTTTACCGGGACATTCAGGAAAAAATTGAACAGACTAAAGAAGAACAACAGCACTATATTGATGAATTCTCCAAGGTTATTCGAGATTCTTTAGACCAAGAAGGCCTTGATTATTATATCAAAGGAAGGATGAAGTCTATCTATTCCATCAGAAAGAAAATGGTATCGCAGAATATCACCTTTGATGAAATATATGACAAGTTTGCAATCCGTATCATTTATAGGTCTGACAAACAGAATGAGAAATTTATTGCCTGGAAAATTTACTCCGTAGTTACGGATCATTTTACGCCCAATCCCATACGCCTTCGCGACTGGATATCTTCCCCAAAATCTACTGGTTATGAGGCCCTTCATATTACGGTAATGGGACCGGAAGGAAAATGGGTCGAAGTTCAGATACGCAGTGAACGAATGCATGAAATAGCAGAAAAAGGATATGCTGCTCACTTTAAATATAAACACGGGGAACAAAAAGAACAGGGCATAGAGATGTGGCTCAATCGCTTACAGGAAGCCCTTGAATCCTCAAATGGAAATGCAGTTGATTTCGTGGAGGAGTTTAAGTTAAATCTTTACTCCAAAGAGATATTTGTTTTTACTCCTCAAGGCGAATTAAAATCGTTGCCAAAAGACGCTACGCCTTTGGATTTCGCTTTTAATATCCATACAGAAGTAGGGATGAGAACACGGGGGGCTAAAGTAAATGGCAAGCTGGTGCCTCTGAACACTACTTTAAAAAGTGGTGACCAGGTTGAAATAATTACATCAGAAAAAGCAAAACCCAATCAGAATTGGCTGGACTATGCCACTACTGCTCGTGCCAGGTCAAAAATTCGCTCGTCTTTGCGGGAAGAACAGAAGCAAATTGCTGTTGAAGGTAAGGAAACGTTAAGGCGTAAACTTAAGTCTCAAAAAATTAATCTCAACGAGGATTCTATCAATAAAATGGTAGTTCATTTTAAGCTCAAGACAAGTTTAGATCTGTTCTATCGAATCGGTACTGGGGCAATAGATAACCAGATGATCAAGGACTTTGCATCATCATATAACAATGCATTTATCAGTTTCTTCAAGAATAAAATTCGGCGTAAACCAGTACCTGAAGATATTGATAAAGCGGAAATAACTTCCAAATATGATATGCTCGTATTTGGGAAGGAAGAGGAAAAATTAAATTATACGCTTTCCAAATGTTGCAATCCAATTCCGGGGGATGAAGTCTTTGGTTTTGTAAGTGTGGCGGAAGGCATAAAAGTGCATAAAAAAAACTGCCCGAATGCAATTTCACTGCAATCCAACTATGCTTACCGGATAATTGCTGCCAAATGGATTGATTCAAGCCAGGAAGAATTCACATCTGAAATTAAACTGACCGGTATTGACAATTTGGGCCTGATGAACGAGATTACAGAAATTATATCAGATAATATGCACGTCAATATGCGAAATCTGAATTTTAGCACGGATGGGGGCACGTTTACCGGTAAAATTACAGTTGTGGTTAAAAATAATGCCATCCTCAAAAAACTTATCGATAATTTGAAGCGGATAAGCGGCATTGAAAAGGTTAGCCGGGTATAGAAAATTCCTTTTACCCTTATCACATAATCTTGCCGTCTCAAAATATTAATATTCTTATTTTTAGATGTACATTTGTCTTTAAGATGATGTCGTAATTATGGGGACTAATAAAGACCAGGAAATCGTTAAAAAAGTATTTACCGCCTTTTTGGAGGAAAATGGTCATAGAAAGACTCCTGAGCGTTATGCAATTTTGCAGGAGATCTACGAAAGCGATGAACATTTTGATATAGAGTCGCTATATATCAATATGAAGAACAAGAACTATCGCGTAAGCAGAGCAACGCTTTACAATACCATAGAACTTTTGCTGGAATGTAAATTAGTACGTAAACATCAATTCGGAAAGAATCAGGCACAGTACGAGAAGTCCTATTTTGATAGACAGCACGATCATGTAATTTTGACGGACACGGGAGAAGTAGTTGAATTTTGCGACCCTAGAATACAATCAATAAAACAAACTATTGAAGAAATATTCGACATTAAAATTAACAATCATTCACTGTACTTCTACGGTACAAGAAACCCTAAAGAAAAAACTAATAACTAACCAATAACATACTGCATGGCCGTAGATTTGCTACTAGGTCTTCAATGGGGAGACGAAGGAAAAGGAAAAATAGTTGATGTACTTACTAAAAACTATGATATTATTGCCAGATTTCAGGGTGGCCCAAACGCCGGACATACCTTGGAATTTGATGGTATAAAACACGTATTACATACTATTCCTTCCGGTATTTTTCACGACAATGCAATTAATGTTGTTGGTAACGGAGTAGTAATAGATCCGGTTATATTCAGGAAAGAACTTGATAACCTTAAAAAGTTTGATCTGGATATAAAATCAAAACTCCTGATCTCAAGGAAAGCACATCTGATCTTACCGACCCATAGGCTGCTGGATGCAGCCTCGGAAGCTTCAAAAGGCAAGGCAAAAATAGGTTCAACCCTCAAGGGTATAGGACCTACTTATATGGATAAGACTGGCAGGAACGGAATGAGGATTGGAGATCTTGAACTGGACAACTGGAAGGATAAATATCGTGCTTTGGCTGATAAGCATGAAACCATGATAGACTTTCATAATGTAGATATACAATATGATCTTAAGGAATTGGAAACAGAATTCTTTAATGCAATAAAGGAATTAAAACAACTGACATTTATCGATAGCGAAGAATACCTTTACCAGGCACAAAAAAAAGGGAAAAAAATCCTGGCTGAAGGAGCACAAGGCTCTTTGCTGGATATAGACTTCGGAACTTATCCTTATGTAACTTCTTCCAATACTACCGCCGCAGGTGCCTGCACCGGCCTTGGCGTACCCCCGGGGAATATAGGCGGGGTTTTTGGTATATTTAAAGCGTATACGACCAGGGTAGGAAGTGGCCCGTTCCCAACAGAACTCGAGGATGAAGTTGGTGAGACTATGGGAAGGGTTGGCAACGAATTCGGAGCCACCACTGGCAGACCAAGACGCTGTGGATGGTTAGATCTTGTAGCTTTAAAATATGCCGTAAGGATTAATGGCGTTTCACAATTAATGATGATGAAAGCAGACGTACTTAGCGGATTTAAAACAATAAAAATTTGTACAGCATACAAATACAAAGGTGAAAAGGTAAGCCATCTTCCCTATAATATTGAAGCCGATAATGTTACCCCTATTTACACAGAAATGAAGGGATGGGAAAAGGATCTTACCAAAATGACAAGCGCCGAACAGCTCCCTGAAACGTTAAATGATTACATTGATTACCTTGAAAAGGAGTTAGAGATTCCAATTAAAATTGTATCGGTAGGCCCGGATCGAAAACAAACCATTCACAGATAAAGACTTTCCAAAATAAATTAGTTTAACTGCTTTTTGACTCTTCATAAAGCAAAGTGAAGCCAAAACAGTAATTCGTGTTAGTACTATTTTGTCATCAATTACAAATAAATACTACATATTATCAAAGATGGGTATGATTTTGTCAATTCGTTTTGACAGCTGGAGGCTAAAGTAAAAAATCCTATCTTTAAGAATATTATTTGCTTAAAATGCTTAGATATTCTTACTGTTTTGTTCTTTTAACAACATTTTTAACCTCTTGTACGCTGGATATGCCGGAAGAGGTAGAAATGGCATACAAATCTCTTCCGGAATCAATTGATTTTAATTTTCATGTGAAACCAATTCTGTCGGACAGATGTTACTCCTGCCATGGTCCTGATGAAAATACAAGAAAAGCAGGCCTGCGATTGGATATTGAGGAGAATGCATTCGGCAGGCTAAGCAGTGGTAATTATGCTTTTGTGGCAGGTAATGCCCGTCAAAGTGAAAGTGTCTACCGGATATTAAATGCAGACCCTGAAATTCAAATGCCTCCGCCTGATTCTCATTTATCATTAAATGCAGAAGAAAAAGCAATTATAATCAAATGGATAGAGCAGGGAGCCAGATGGAAGGATCATTGGGCATTTATCGCTCCTGAAAAACCAGACATCCCTTCTTTAAATTACCAATTCTGGCCTACCAATAATGCGATAGATAAATTTGTACAAAAACAATTGGAATTAGAAGGTTTTGAACCTTCCCAGGAAGCCAGAAAAGAAAGGCTCATAAGAAGAGTAACTATGGATCTTACGGGACTCCCACCGACAATTCCTGAAATTGATGCCTTTCTTTCAGATACTTCTGATACTGCTTATGAAAAAGTAGTGGACAGATTATTGAATACCAATGCCTATGCAGAACGTATGGCGGTAGATTGGATGGATATTTCGAGATATGCAGATTCTCATGGCCTGCATGCAGATGGATGGCGTTTGATGTGGCCATGGCGCGATTGGGTAATAAACGCATTCAAGGAAAATATGCCTTATGATCAGTTTATTACCTGGCAATTAGCAGGTGACCTTTTACCCAATGCCACTAAAGACCAAAAACTAGCCACTGCTTTTAATCGTAATCATCCCATGACTGCAGAGGGTGGTGCCATTGAAGAAGAATTCAGGCTAAATTATGTCTGGGATAGAACTGAAACAGTTGGAACTGCTTTATTGGGCCTCACTATTAACTGCGCCCGCTGTCATGACCATAAATTCGATCCGGTTACCCAGAAAGACTATTATGAATTAACAGCCTTCTTTAATAATGTCAAGGAATTGGGGATGACCGGTGATGATGGCAATTACGGTCCGATGCTGGCACTCCCCCAAAAGGAAACTGAAGATGAGTTGAAGTCACTCGATAGCAAAATTCAGGAAAAAGAAAAGCTGTTGGAACTAACCAAAGAAGAATTAATGGCTTTGGAAACATATATGCGCCAATTACCGGGCGATTTCAACAAAATAGGTCTGTTGGGGTATTATCCAATGAATACGGTTCAAAAAATTAAGAATAAAAGAGAGCATATAATTGATGGGAATACGATGGCTACCTCAACCGAGGCACCAATCATTAATAAAGGTGTGAAGGGAAATGCCCTGGAGTTTACAGGAGAATATGATGAGGTCTATCTCAAGAATATACCAAACTTCGAATGGACAAATGCATTTTCTGCAAGCCTATGGATGAATACAACAAAGAGGGAAGCAGGAAGAACGCAAACATTATTAGGAACTGCAGGTGACAAAAATAATTATTGGCGGGGATGGGAATTTTATCTGGACAGTCTTAATTATTTAAATGCAAGATTGATACATTCTCTGCCACATAATTACATTCACGTCCGTTCTAAAGATTCGCTTAAAACCAATTCATGGTATAACGTAGCCTTTAGCTACGGCGGTTCCGGAAAAGCCAAAGATCTAAAACTTTTTATCAACGGAAATAAAACGGAACAAGATATATTATTTGATAATCTGTACAAATCTATTAAAACCATTACCGGAGGGGAACAGAAAATTATAAACAGGCCGGTTATGGTAGCAAAAAGCTACAGGGCTTTTACCGGAGAAAATGGTTTGTTTTTAGGAAAAATAGATGATATTCATTTGTTTTCCAGGGTTTTAACCACAAAAGAAATAGCAAATCTTTACGATAAAAATAAGGCAGCTGCTATAGCACCTGAATATTGGGTTTCACAGGCATCAGAAGTAAAATCATTAGAAAAAGAGTTGGGTAAACTGAGAAATGAATGGCTTAAAAAGATGATTCCTGTAATGGAAGTAATGGTAATGGAGGAAATGCCTGAAGCACGACAGGCATATGCTTATAACAGAGGTGACTATGAGCAACCTATCTACACGGTGGAAGCTAACACACCCGATATACTGCCAGCGTTTTCCGAAAAATATCCAAAAAACCGTTTAGGTCTGGCTAAATGGATTTTCTCTCCTGAAAATCCGTTAACTGCGAGGGTTACAGTTAACCGAGTATGGCAAATGCTCTTGGGTAAAGGCCTGGTGGATACGCCCCAGGATTTCGGTGTTCAAGGAACACTTCCCTCCCACCCACAGCTATTGGATTGGCTCGCAACAAGCTTTATGGAAAGTGGATGGAATATAAAGAAATTAATTAAGACGATCGTTCTTTCCCATACATACAAACAGTCTTCCCGGTTTACTCCGGAAATGCTTGAGAAAGATCCTTATAATTATTACCTGGCAAGAAGTAATAGTTACAGGCTACCTGCAGAAATGATTCGTGATAATGCATTAGAAACCAGTGGTCTCTTGGTTAGGGATGTTGGTGGTCAAAGCGTAAAACCCTATCAGCCGGAGGGCCTGTGGATAGAAAAATCGAGCTTTTCCTATAAATTAATGAATTACAAAGAATCTGGCGGCGACAGTCTGTATAGACGAGGATTATACACTTTTATTAGACGAACTTCACCACACCCCGCTATGACGGCTTTCGACGCTCCTAACAGAGAAGTGTGCATAGTTAAGCGAGAAAATACAAATACGCCCTTGCAGGCACTTGTTTTAATGAATGATGTGCAATTTGTTGAAGCTTCGAAAATGCTTGCAGTAAGGATGCAAAAAGAAGGTGGGGATTCCCTGGATCAACAAATTAAATATGGTTTTAGGTTAACAACAAGCAGATATCCAAAAGAAGAAGAAGCCAAAGTTTTAAAAGATTTGTATAATTCTCAATCCAAGTGGTTTACTTCTAACAAAAGTGAAGCCTTGAAATTTTTAAAAGTCGGAAATAAAGATGTGGGATCGGAATACCTTAATAGCAAAACTGCAGCCCTGGCTATGGTCGCAAACACATTATTAAACCATGACGAAACGTATACAAAGAGATAAGATTTAACCATGTGCACACATCATCATAATAAAAACTATTCACGGCGCGACTTTCTAACCAAAACGTCATTGGGCATGGGAGCTCTTTCCATGGCGTCAATGCTGGACCCAATGGGGCTGTTTGCACAAAATGATATCTTGCAACCGTCACAGGTTGCTGGTGGGGGATTAAACGGAATCCCTCATTTCCCGCCAAGGGTCAAACGCGTAATTTATCTTTTTCAGAGTGGTGCACCATCTCAGTTAGATCTATTTGATTACAAACCCCTATTGAATAAAATGAATGGTCAGGATTTACCTGAAAGTGTACGTGGGGGGCAACGTCTTACGGGTATGACATCCGGACAGGCTTCCTTTCCATTGGCAGGAACACTTTTTAACTTTAAGCAGCATGGTCAAAGTGGGGCATGGATGAGCGACCTAATGCCCCATACCTCTAAAATTGTTGATGAATTGTGTTTCATTAAGTCCATGCACACGGAAGCCATTAATCACGACCCTGCCATTACTTTTTTACAAACCGGTTCACAAATTCCCGGAAGACCCTCTATTGGTTCCTGGGTAAGTTATGGCCTGGGAACGGACAACAAGAATTTGCCAGAATTTGTGGTCCTGGTTACCAAGGGTAAAACTGGCGGACAGCCCTTATATTCCAGATTATGGGGTAATGGGTTTCTACCTTCTCAACATCAGGGTGTACAATTTAGATCTGGTAAGGATCCTGTTCTGTATTTAACCAATCCTCCTGGTATTGATGGAATTAACAGAAGAGATCAATTAGATCATTTACAACAACTTGAAAAATTGAATCATCAGGATATTGGAGATCCCGAAATAATTGCCCGTATGGCTCAATATGAAATGGCCTATAGAATGCAAACCTCAGTACCAAAGATTATGGATACTTCAGATGAACCGGACTATATCTATGATATGTACGGTGAAGACAGCAAAAAGCCCGGGACCTTTGCTGCCAACTGTCTTTTGGCTAGAAGAATGGCCGAAAAGGATGTAAAGTTTATTCAGCTTTATCACCAGGGTTGGGACCAACATGGAAACCTGCCCGGTGCCATTAAAGTTCAATGCAAAGATACTGACCAGGCTACAGCAGCACTTATCACAGACCTTAAACAAAGAGGTATGTTAGAGGACACGCTCGTAATATGGGGTGGAGAATTCGGGCGCACCAATTATTCCCAGGGGCAACTCACTCCGGATAATTTTGGAAGAGACCATCACCCTAAATGTTTTACAATTTTTATGGCCGGAGCAGGAATCAAAAAAGGAATCACTCTTGGTGCCACAGATGATTTCGGCTATAACGTGGTGCAACGCCCGGTGCATGTACACGATTTTCAGGCAACACTCATGCATTTACTGGGGGTGGATCATGAACGACTGACATTCAAATTTCAGGGAAGACGCTTCAGATTAACAGATGTACACGGCGAGGTAGTTAAAGAAATACTGGCTTAAACACTAAAATATGTAATCATGGGAACGCCAAAAAACCAGAGAAGAAGTTTTATTAAAAAATCTGCGTTGGCAGTTGCAGCAAGTGCTATGGCACCAGAGCTGATTTACGGAGCCAAAGCATTTGATAAAGGCTCAAAGTCAGGTATTGTAGGTCATGGCAACTTTCAGTATGAGGTTGACAAAGAATGGGGGGTACAAGACCCATCCAGGGTTCCTGTGAACGACTGCCATGAAATGGTTCTGGATAATAAAGGCAGGATCTTTATGACCACTACAGGCGAAAACAACAATAATATTCTGATCTACGACAGGTCTGGAAAAGTGTTGGATTCCTGGGGAAGAGATTTTCCCGGGGCCCACGGCCTAACAATTACAGGGGAGGGAAATGAGCAGTTTCTTTTTATTACCGATCCCGATATCAACAAAGTATTTAAAACAACTCTGGATGGAAGGATCTTAATGACCCTTGAAAGACCAAAAGAAGTTCCAGGCTATTCCAGGGATGAGCAATTTAAACCCACAGAGACCGCTGTAGGGCCCAATGGAGATTTATATATTGCTGATGGATACGGTGAGAATTACATATTGCAATATAGTGCCAATGGCGAATATATCAGACATTTTGGCGGTAAAGGGGAAACAGCAGATTCATTTAATTGTTGTCACGGTATAACCGTAGATTACAGAGATTCGAAAAATCCTACCCTATTGATTACCTCCCGAGCGGCAAATGAATTTAAGCGTTTTTCTTTGGATGGCGATCATCTGGAAACCATACCCCTACCCGGTTGTTCTATTTGCAGACCTGTTATACACGGTAGTAATATTTATTTTGCAGTCATCGTTACAAAAACATGGGACAGCTATGATGGCATGCTGGCGGTTTTGGATGAGAACAATAAAATTGTTTCCCTACCCGGTGGCGGCGCCCCGGAATATAATGATGGCGTATTGACTCCACCACAATACGATGGGCAAACATTTCGCAATCCGCACGATGTGCTGGTAGACAGTGACAGTAATTTATACGTTCCGCAATGGGCTTCAGGAAAGACATATCCAATTAAACTCAACAGAATTTAAACCTTTATAAGAATCAGCCATACATATGCTTGCACTGGATATTGTTACATTTTTTGGCAGATTTCATCCGCTCCTTGTGCACCTGCCAATCGGATTTTTACTCCTGGCTATCCTTATCGAATGGTATCAGGGTAAGAAAGAAGGAAAAGAAAACAGTAAGCTTATTACCTATGCCTGGTTGCTGGGAGCAATTAGCGCAAATTTAGCGGCCCTTTGCGGTTGGCTTTTGGCTGAAAATGGCGAGTATGCAGAAGCTAGTATTTTTTGGCACAGATGGCTCGGCATTGGCCTGGCAGCCCTTGCCAGCTTTGGGTGGTGGATAAAGCAAAGTTCGAAACACTTTCCGAAACTGGTCAATAACAGCATTACCTATCTGGTTATTGGACTAATATTGGTTGAAGGCCATTTAGGAGGAACCCTTACCCATGGAGAAGATTACCTGCTGGCCTATGCACCAGAATCCCTGCAAAAGCTTTTTGGAGAAGAGAAAAAGGAAAATTCATTGCCACAACTGGAAAATATTGATTCCGTAGTAGTTTACAGGGATATGATCTATCCTATGCTGGCCACCAAATGTATAGGTTGTCATAACAACGAGGAACAAAGAGGTGGACTTAATATGTACCTGGCAGACTTATTTATGGAAGGTGGTGAAAACGGCCCCGTAATAGCTCCTGGGAATACTCCGGAAAGTGAAATTTTCCGAAGAGTAACACTGCGGCAGGAGAATGAGAAATTTATGCCGCCCAATGGTGAACCACTTTCCTATGATGAAATAAAACTACTGGAATGGTGGATAAACAATGGAGCAGATTTTGAGAAGGAACTCGCCGGGCACGAAATTCCTATATCCATGCAAAAGGTTATTCAAAGATTGTTCGGTTTGGATACGCAACCAAAACCCTGGTATGAATCTGTAAAAATACCGGCAGCAGATAGCTTGCGGCTAAAATCTTTGGTGGATGAGGGCTTCTCGGTTAAACCTTTGGGCTATGGAAACCCCTTGTTAGATATCAAATTCTCCGGAGGGAAACTTACCATGGCAAAACTGACTGAGCTTGCTGATTCAGGGGAAAACATTACCTGGTTGTCCCTTGCAGGAACGGACATAAAGGATGAATGGGTTTCAATAATATCGAAATTTCCTAACCTTACCAGATTAGAACTGCAAAAAACAAGGGTATCCGATGATTCTGTAGAGCTTCTTGGAGCGTTGGAACATCTTGAGTCTTTAAATCTGTATGGGACTAATGTTACGGATTCTTGCCTGTCATTCATCAAAAATATGACGCAATTAAGAAGAGTTTACTTATGGGGTACCGGGGTAACATACAAAAATGCAAAAGCCTTGCAGAATGAAAGAACAGACCTGGAAGTGGAAATTGGAGTTTCCTCTGAATGAAATCCTAAAACCATGCTAATACTTATGCTTCTCTTTTAATTTATCCTATTTTTGAACAAAATTTTGGGTCTTGATCAGATTTTTCCTCCTAAATGTATTTTTGTCCTTCATTTGCCTGGGGTCAGCCCAGGAAGTGCCCGAGGAAGAAGTTAAACAAATTAATATCGTATATGGTGCAAATTTCACGAAAGACGAAGCTCAATTTCCCGGGGCATCTATTTTCAGCAAAGATGAAAGACAGGTTCAGTTTGAACACCAGGGTGCCGATCTTTGGTGTGATATAGCTATCTTTTATCAAAAAGAAAATAAATTAAGGGCAATTGGCAACATCCGTATGAAGCAGGGTGATTCCATTCATATGAACAGCGGAAAAATTAATTATGATGGCAATACGCGACTGGCAAAGGCCTGGGAGAAAGTAGTTTTAAAAAATACAGGTAGTGGCACAGGAACCGGCAAGGGCATGACCCTCATGACAGACACACTCTACTTTGACCGTGAAAAACAGGAATCATATTATACAAGTTCTGGTACTATTATTGATTCTGCCAATACACTTACCAGTGAAATAGGAAGGTACTTTATGGTACCGGAAAAATTTCAGTTTGTAGACAACGTACACATCCAGAACCCTGAATACACAATAGATTCCAAACAATTAGACTATTATCAAAATTCTAAGAATGCCTATATGTACGGGCCTTCAACTATAACAGGAAAGACTTATAAGATATATTGTGAACGAGGCTATTATGATACCAAAATAGAAAGTGGTTACGGCATAAAAAATACAAGAATAGATTATAACAACCGTATCATTGAAGGGGATAGTGTTTATTTTGACAAAGCAACAGAATTTGCTTCGGCCACAAATAATATTGTTGTTACTGATACCGTAAATAATGGCGTAATCAGGGCACACTATGCCGAGGTGTATAAAGCCAAAGACTCTGTGTTTGCTACAAAGCGGGCTGTGTCTATTAGCCTGGTTGAGCAGGATTCACTTTATATGCATGGAGATACCTTACTTCTTACAGGTAAACCCGATCATCGAATTTTAAGGGCTTTCAGAAATGCAAAATTCTATAAGACGGATTTAAGTGGTAAATGCGACTCAATACACTTTGATCAATCTTCGGGAATAACCCAATTGATAAAAGAGCCGGTTCTATGGAATGTAGACAACCAGATGACCGGTGACAGCATCTATATTATTTCGGATATGGAAACTGAAAAATTGGATTCCCTAAAAGTAATAAACAATGCATTTATAATCTCGCTTGACAGCATAAGCATGAAAGGTTACAACCAGGCTAAGGGCAAAGATCTCTTCGGAAAGTTTATAGATAATTCACTAAAAATTGTAGACCTGGTTAAGAATACCGAAGTTATTTATTATATGTACAATGACGACAATGAACTTATAGGTATAAATAAAACCATTTGCAGCGAAATCAGGTTATTATTAGCCAAAAATGAAATTGAGGATATTACTTTTTTTACTAATCCGGATGGAGATATTTTTCCCGAAAAGGATCTTCCTGAGAGTAGCAGAAAACTAAAAGGCTTTATATGGCGTGGAGACGAACGAATAATGAGCAAAGATGATATTTTTGATGAGGATGATAATAATATTCAACTGGTGAAGATAAAAGGAGTGGATAACCGTCTCGATCTTGAAGAGAAGGGGCAAGATGATGAGGAAAATAAAGAGGACCCAGTAACAAAACCCAGTTCAATAAAAGGTCTTATTCCTACAAAAGAATCCGCCTATCCAAAAAAGGAATAGTTGCCATGAAGGACGATTTTTTCAGATATCAGACTCAAACGACTCCACACCCTCTGGCCGTGGAAGTATCCCACGCCAAGGGCAGCTATATTTATGATAAACAGGGAAATAGCCATTTAGATTTTGTGGCAGGGGTTTCGGTTTGCAGTCTTGGCCATTGTCATCCAAAAGTGGTAGAAGCCGTGGTGCGGCAATCCGGCAGATATATGCATGTAATGGTATATGGTGAATTCATACAGGAACCATCCGTGGAACTCACCAAATATCTGGCCTCACTATTACCAGAAGAGCTCGAAACAACTTACCTCGTAAATTCAGGGACCGAGGCAATAGAAGGTGCTATAAAACTGGCCAGACGATTTACAGGGCGTTCTAAACTGATCGCCGCTAAAAATGCGTATCATGGAAATACGCTGGGTAGTCTGAGCCTTATGAGTTTTGAGGAGAGAAAAGCTCCTTTCAGACCATTAATTCCAGATATTTCTTTTTTGGAATTTAATTCCGAGAAAGATCTTTATAAAATCTCAAGTGATACAGCTGCAGTTATTCTCGAAACTATTCAGGGTGGTGCAGGCTTTATAATGCCAAAAGAAGGATATCTGAAAAAGGTAAAGGACCGTTGCAGGGAAGTTGGCGCCTTATTGATCCTGGATGAGATACAACCCGGGTTCGGACGTACAGGTAAATTATTTGCCTTCGAGCACTACCAATGCGTGCCCGATATTCTGGTAATGGGTAAAGGTATGGCTTCAGGACTACCAATAGGCGGATTTACGGCTTCGCATGAAATGATGAAATCATTGAGTAATTCTCCCAAATTAGGTCATATAACAACCTTTGGTGGTAATCCCGTGATAGCAGCGGCAGCACTGGCCACACTTAAAGAATTAACGAATGGTAGTATAATACCGGAAACACTCGAAAAGGAAAAACATCTAAGATCCAGGTTAAAACACCCATATATAGAAGAGATTAGAGGCAAGGGTCTGATGCTGTCTCTTATTATGAAAGACGCAGCAATTGCCAATAAGCTAATACTTTCTTGTGCAAAAAAGAATCTGATTCTTTTTTGGCTGCTTTTCGAATCAAGAGCCGTTCGCATTACCCCACCACTAACCATAAACATTGAGGAAATTGATCAAGGCTGCAACATAATAATGCAGACTTTAAATGAGTTAGAGCAATAATTTGTTAACTATTTTGTTAATAATATAGCCCTGAAGCGGAATTAAGGATAGTTCCAAAAAGACTATTTTTAAGTCCATAGAATAACCAAGCACCCTCCTATGGCGTTAGAACATAACGAAAGTCCAAATCAACCAGTCGCAAAGTTTGAATCCATGTTAAAGACGGATGACGTATATTTCTTTGATGCGGAAGATTTTGAAGACATTATTCACCACTATTTAAATAACGGCAAAATTTCCCTTGCCAAAAAGGCCATTAAAATTGGGCTTAAACAGCATCCCGGAGCAATGAATCTAAGGCTCCTGGATATAGAAGTCCTAGTATTTGAAAACAATTTGGAAGTTGCTGAAAAGCTTTTAGATGAACTTCAATTGATGGATAGTACAAACGAGGAAATATATATTCAGCGCGCAAATATCTACTCAAAAAAAGACAATCACGAGGCTGCTGTGGATATGTTGGAAAAGGCTTTGGAAATATCTGATGATAGTTTTGACATTTATTCATTATTGGGTATGGAGTACCTGTTTATGGATAATTTTGAAAAGGCCAAAAATAATTTTATTAAATGTGTTTCCTTTGACGAACAGGATTATTCTTCTCTCTATAATGTGGTTTACTGTTTTGAATTCATGGAGGATTATGAAGGTGCTATAACTTTTTTAAATGATTTTCTGGAGAGAAACCCATATTGCCAGGTTGCCTGGCATCAATTGGGCAAGCAGTATTATACTAAGGAAATGTTTTCCGAGGCATTAGCGGCATTCGACTTTGCGATAATTGCCGATGATTCTTTTATCGGCGCCTATTTTGAGAAAGGTAAGGTGCTTGAAAAAATGGGTAAGCACAACGAGGCAATTGAAAATTATGAAACAACAATAAAAATAGAAGATCCGACCTCACATGCGTACTTAAGAATTGGCAAATGTCATGAAAAGCTGGATAACGATGAACTGGCAAAATTCTATTTCTACCAAACTGTGCATGAGGATCCACTGCTGGACAAAGGCTGGTTGGCAATAACTGATTTTTATATTCGTAAAAAAAATTACGAAAGAGCTTTATATTATATAAATAAGGCTATTAATATTGATGGTGAAAATGCCTTATATTGGAAAAAATGTGCGAAAATTCATTTTGTCCTTCAAAACCTGGACGAAGCTGATTTTTCTTATAAACAAGCAGTAGATCTGGGGAATTATGAGTTAGATACCTGGTTGAACTGGGCAGAAGTCGTTAAAAAAAACAGTGATGTTGATTCTGCCATACAAATTTTGATTCAGGGTCTGCAGTTTTATCCTGAAGAGGCTGAAATAGAATATAGAATGGCTGGCTTATACCTTATATTAAGTGATTCTGAACAGGCAAAATTCAGATTTATAAATGCATTGAAATTAGATATCTCTAAACTTTCCATTTTTGAGAACGCGTTTCCTGAATATTACAACTCCATCTGGACTCAAAACATAATTAGTAATATTAAAAAGGCTTCCGAATAAAAAAACTATTTTTGTTTTTTTATTTTTTTAATGAACAATCGCAATTTATTAAGTTACATTATAATTTCTCTTAAGGGAATTGCAATGGGCGCTGCAGATGTAGTCCCGGGAGTTTCAGGTGGCACTATAGCATTTATTTCCGGGATTTACGAGGAACTAATAACCTCCATAAATGGTCTGAATTTTTCCAAATTTAAGATTTTCAGAAATGAGGGGTTTAAAAGTTTTTGGAGAGCGATTAATGGAAACTTTTTACTTGCACTTTTTTCAGGAATATTAATCAGCGTTTTTTCATTAGCCAAAATGATTAGTTGGTTATTGGTTAACCAACCCATTTTACTATGGTCCTTCTTTTTTGGATTGGTCTTTGCCAGTATTTTTTTTATTGCGAAGGCTATTGAAAACTGGAATTTAGGTATCATTACAGCTTTTTTTCTGGGAGCGGCCATAGCATATTATATTACTACACTGCCACCTACGGAAAATTCCCAGAGTTTACTTTACTTATTCTTTTCCGGAGCTCTTGCGGTGTGTGCAATGATTCTTCCGGGGATTTCCGGAGCATTCATACTCGTGCTGCTGGGCTCTTATAAAACTATTTTGGATGCTGTACACCAGAGAGAATTATATATTATTGCAACGGTAGCTCTAGGCGCTGTTTTCGGTCTTTTAAGCTTTGCCAGGCTTCTAAAATGGATGTTTGAAAATTATAAAAACAGTACCCTGGCGCTTCTAACAGGATTTATTTTAGGTTCCCTAAATAAAATATGGCCCTGGAAAAGAGTTTTGGAAACTAAAATATTTGGCAAGAAAGTTATTTCTGTTAATGAAGTAAATATATCTCCTTTCAATTTTGAGGGTGATAATCAATTACTCTACGCCATTCTTATAGCGTTACTTGGATTTTGCGTAATTTTTATACTTGAAAGACTGGCAACAAGCAACAACAAGTAAAAAATAATTAGAATGCCTAAGAAGCCAAGAACCATTCTGGATAAATTATTTCTGATAATAAAAGGGTTGGGAATGGGTGCTGCCAATAAGGTACCCGGCGTCTCTGGTGGCATTGTTGCATTTGTCGCCGGCTTCTATGTTGAGTTTATTTATTCGCTTCAAAAGATCAATATAAAAGCCTTTAAATTACTTTTTAACGGAAGATTTAAAAGTTTTTATCAGTATGTAAACGGCCAATTTTTATCGTTGCTCATTTTTGGAATGTTAGTGAGCTATTTTAGTGTTTCTAAATTGCTGGACTATTTCCTCGAACGTGAAGAATTATTTGTTTGGTCTACCTTTTTTGGCATGATTATAGGCTCCATCTATTACATCGCCAGCGATTTTAAACATTGGAATAAAGGGACCATTACATCTGGTATTATCGGCCTTATAGTTGGAGTTTCAATTAGTTTTTTAAGTCCGGCCAAGGAGAATGATAATTTATATTTTATTTTTCTTTGTGGAATTATTAGTGTTTCAGGGATGACCCTTCCGGGCTTATCAGGATCATTTATTCTTATCCTTTTGGGTAATTACGTTTTGCTGTTGGTAGATTCTGTAAATTCGCTGTACGATACTATAGCTGAGGTAATAAAAGGAGATTTCAGCTTCTTAAAAAACGAGGTTCGCCTAAAAACCTTAAAGATTCTGGCTGTATTTACCGCAGGATCTGCCACGGGGCTCGTTACCCTGTCTCATCTTCTTGGATATGTGTTAAAACACTTTAAATATATAACCTCTGCCGTTATAATAGGATTTATTACCGGTTCTCTTGGTGTAGTATGGCCCTGGAAAAATCCAATATATATAATGGATGAAACCGGAAACATTGCCGTTGATTCCAATGGTAATAAGGTTATCAAAAATTATGAACGGTATTTACCGGTTTTTACGGATAGTGAAACCTGGTGGGCAATAATTTTTGTTTTACTCGGTATTGCACTGTTAATAGGATTAGAAAGGTATGGCAAAAACAAAAAAAGATAAATCAGTATTTGGGCTAATTGGAAGGAATATTTCTTACTCTTTCTCTAAAACTTATTTTACTAATAAGTTCAAAGCTCTGAACCTGCCAGACTATAGCTATGAAAATTTTGATCTCCCTGGTTTAGAAGAATTTCATTCTTTAATAAAAAAGAATAATACGCTGAGGGGTTTAAATGTTACTATTCCCTACAAAGAAGAGATAATTCCTTATTTGGATAGTTTAGATAAAAACGCCAGGCGCATCGGAGCTGTCAATACAATTAAATTCACAAAGGATGGCCTTATAGGTTATAATACAGATGTTTACGGTTTTAAAAAATCTATACAACCCTTTTTAACAGAGTCGCATAAAAAAGCTTTGATACTTGGTACAGGCGGGGCCTCAAAAGCTATTGCATTTGTCCTAGAAGAATTAGGAATTTCATATCAGTATGTTTCGCGCAATCCAATTGGAGATCAGATTGGCTATTCGGAACTAAATAAGGAAATAATTGTTACTCATACAATACTGATAAATTGTACACCCCTGGGCACTTTCCCGAATACTGAGGCCAAGCCGGATGTTCCCTATGAATTTCTGACTTCAAACCATTTACTTTTTGATCTTATCTATAACCCGGAAAAAACCGCATTTCTCTTATCGGGAGAACAAAGGGGTGCAACCATATGCAATGGCGCAAAAATGTTGGAGCTGCAGGCCGACAAAGCCTGGAAAATTTGGAATTCTTAATATACCTAAGCTGATTATTAAAAAAAGCTGATCCTCACGTCAAGGTAATTATTGATGCATACAACTAGTTTGATTACCTTTGTAGTTATACATACTGCTAGAATCTCACAATGTAGATTCGCAAAAATCCACAGAAACATTAAATAAAATGTTGGAAAATAATGACAATAAACTACAGGATACTGTAGGGGGAGAAAATATTTCAGAAACTACTGAATCTAATCAGGAATCAGAGAAAAGCACTGAACCGGATAATAAATCTAAGGAATCTGTGGCCGCTGATGGGTCAGAAAAGGTTGAAGAAGATATTCATGATGAGATAAATGAATCTAATGCCGAAGATGCGGAAGATAAGGACAATACCCGGAGGCATCACATACCAATCCTTGACTATCATTCCATGTCCATGGAAAATCTCGTTGGGGAATTGCAAAGGTTGGTTCGAAATGAGAAAGTACAGGCCATAAAAAAACATGTTGATGGCATAAAACACGAATTTGACTTAAAATTCCAGGATTTTTTAGAACTTAAAAAGGAAGATTTCATAAGTAAAGGTGGTAACGAAATTGACTTCAGATATAATTCTGTTACAAAAAGGCAATTTAATGAGGTCTATTCGGAATACAGAGAAAAAAGAAATGTATACTACAAGAATCTCGAGCAAAATCTACACGAAAATCTCGCAAAAAGACTAGAGATTATTGAAGAGCTTAAGGGACTCGTCAATGTTGAGGAAGACATAAATACCACTTATAAAAATTTCAAAGATATTCTGGAAAGATGGCGAAATGCAGGACCAATTCCAAGGAACAAATACAATGACGTATGGAGGACGTACCATCATCATATTGAAATTTTTTACGATTTCTTACACCTTAACCGGGAATTGAGGGACCTGGATTTTAAACATAATTTAGAAGAAAAATTAAAACTGGTTGAATGTGCTGAAGCTTTGCTGGAAGAAGAGGATCTCAATAAGGCATTCAGGGAATTACAAACTCTCCACAAGGTTTGGAAGGAGGATATAGGACCTGTTGACAGGGAACATAGAGAAGAAATCTGGAAACGCTTTAGCGATGCTACAAAAGCAATGCATCAAAGGAGACAGGATTATTTTAAGGATCTTGACAAGGTATATGAGCAAAACTTAGAAAAGAAAAAAAGCATTATTGAAAAAATCGTTGAAATAGGATCTCATGTTGCCGGTAATCACAAGGACCTTCAAAAACAAATAAGAGATATAGAAGCACAGCGCGATGCTTTCTTTAAGGCCGGCAAAGTACCTCAAAATGTAAATGAACAAACCTGGGCAGAGTTTAAAGAAGCTGTTAGAGTGTTTAACAGAAATAAAAATGCCTATTATAAAAAACTTAAAAAAGATCAACAGGAAAATCTCGAAAGGAAAAGAGAGCTTCTTCAATTGGCAGAATCTTTAAAAGATAGTGAAGACTGGGACACTGCAACTCCTGAATTGAAAAGAATACAGAAAGAATGGAAAACAATTGGGCATGTGCCACGAAAGTATTCTGATAAGATATGGAATGATTTCAAAAATGCGTGTAATCATTATTTTGACAGGTTACATACAATAAAAAATAAAGCCCATAATGAGGAGACGGCAAACTTTGATAAAAAATTTGCTTGCCTGGAAAAACTAAAAGCGTTCCAGCTAAGCGGTGATAAAGACAAAGACCTTGCTATACTGAAGTCTTTTATTGATGAATGGAAGACCTATGGACGGGTTCCTTTCAATAAAAAGAATATAAACGTGAAGTTCAACACTATTCTGGATGCCATATTCAAAAAGCTGGATGTAAGCAAGCAAGAATCGGAACTAATCAAATACGGGGACAAGCTCAAAAAACTTGCGAATGCCGATAATGAAAGAGCCCTGCTCAATGAGCGTACTTTCATACGAAGAAAAATAGATGAAAGCTTAAGCGAAATTCGCCAATTAGAAAACAATTTACAATTCTTTTCAAATACTTCCGGAGACAATCCACTGGTTAAAGATGTCGTGAAGAACATAGATCGTCAGAAGGAAACTCTGGTTACATGGAAAGCAAAGTTGAAAAATCTGAACATATTGCAGCATAATCTGAACAAAGAAGAAATTGAATCAGAAGAAGAGACGGACAGTTCGGAAGACAACTAGAATTATTACATAAAATATCCTTTTGGTTATTTCAAACAATTATTGAAGTATCTCTATTTTTACATTTCTAAATTTAATTCTTCCTGGTTCGGCCGCCTGAAGGGCAATATAGCCTTCAGCTAAATCATCATCATAAATATCGGCTGTTAGTTTACCATTGATCCAGGTGCGGATGTGGTTATTATCACAAGTAATTTTATAGCTATTCCACTTACCAATTGTCTGAACATCTACCAATGGTTTTGTCCTGGTAACAATAGATCCGGTTCTTGATTCCTGATCAGGATGGTAATCCCAAATATTCATCTCATAACAGTCCGTGTTTGAGATCTCTTTATTTTTACATCGCACAAATATGCCAGAATTAATACCTGCATCAGGATAAAACTCGAGGGATAGCGTAAAATTTTGATATTTATTATTTGACATTATAAATCCAGTGCCACCTACAGATGAACCAACCAGCAGATCCTCTTCAAAATTCCAGCCTGCCCTTCCATCCTGAAACCAATCATTTGAATCCTTCGTAAAAATTACCTTTTCGGAATTCTCACCCAAGCCGCAGGAATTAAACATTAGTAATGCACAAAACAAACCTAAACTTCTCAACTTTTTAATCATAATCAATACTGTTATAATTGGTAAAATTATAAATATTTATAATTATTCTTCCATATTATGGAAGTTTGATTTTAATTTAGAAAACAGAACCACTAATTTAATTCTCCTGCACACGGCATATTCAAAATCTATTTTACCAAATCAAAAATCCTGGTATATTTTATAATTATACTGTTGTTCAATGGGTCATTGTCCTGTAAATTATGATTATATACCACAAATAGTCCTGTGTTTGCCCTTTGTAACCAGCCAAATCTGAAATTAAATGCCCAAAGTCTGTTTACTGTATTATTTTGGACAAGTCCTTGCAGCAGGACGTTTGGTTTAAAAGCATAAGTTAATCTGGTTTGAAAAACATTTGCCGTAAAATCCCCTCCCGGAAGTTCAAATTTATTATACTGATAAGTAAGGCCCGCATTAAATTTTTCGCCAGATCTTAATTGTAAGGTTGCCGTATTAAGGTATCTCATACCACCAAAAGAACCTCCAAATACAGACCTTATATTTACAGATACCGGTTTGGAACCATTTGTGAAAAAGACTAGCTGCCCCTCAGCATGTTTATAGGTTCCGGGTTCTACAATTACGCCTTCATAAATCTCAAATGGTTCGAGAAGGCCTTCTGTAGTCAAATTTATACCGGTATGTATTTCTGTGCCATTTTTAAACTCCCAGTGGTTGTCAATATGTAAAAAACCCGTTTCCTGAAATCCATCAAAATTCCAGTATCCCCGGTATGATACATGCGGTCTGTATTCTAATATTTTTGAATTTTCGTTCCTGGGCCTGAGGTGATAAAGCACCAGGGCCTCCGGTTTTCGGAATGCTGAGCGCAAAAGAAACCCTACTTCGGGATTAAACCCCTGACCTACTTCTGTGTAAGCGGCACGCATTTCCAAATTGTCCCAATTATAGTCAGCCTGAAATTTAAAAGCATGTTCATTGATAGTGTCATAAGATCCTGAAGTCTGTGCGTAAAAACCTGATAATCTTGCCTTTCTGCCCAGTCCAAGTTTTCCATCTATAGAATAAGTCCGGTTATAATCATCGCTTGATTCCAGACCGGAGCGATTAACAAAAACGCCTCCTAAAGCAGTCCTTCCTTTGAATTCATGGTTAACCCGGGCTACGGTAAAATTATTTTTTTCTATCCCTGCTTCGTTCACATCATCCGTAAACATAGTAAGCAAACCCACATTGGTTCTGTTTAATTTACCGGAAAGTCTTGCCCCACCAATAATTGGAACAATACTTCCGTTGTCACCTATCCCTATACGCCTACTAAAAAAAAGGTCCACCTCTCCTGGGCTTCCAACTGTAAATAACCCGGCATTTTCTAAAAAAAAAGGTCGTTTTTCCGGAAAGAATAAATTAAACCTATCGAGGTTTACCTGCTGATCATCTACCTCTACCTGAGCAAAATCAGTATTATAAGTAAGATCAAGAGTGAGACTTGGTGTAATGCTGTATTTTATATCTCCGCCAATTTCAGGTGTAGTTTCCGTTTTGCGTTCGCCAGAACTATAGTCCTTGTCTAACCTGCCCAAAACATATGGTATTACTTTAAGATTGCCGGGGCTCCGTAATTCCAATCCGGTTAATGTCCCGGCGAGTGACAGTCTGTATAATGTAAAACCGATGGGCATCTGCGCCCAATAGACAATTTCATTCGTCTTGCGAATATTTCTTCGAAAGTTTATTCCCCAGTCTTTCCCGGCCTGAAAACGAATTGTCCGTAACGGAATGGCAAATTCTGCGCTCCATCCATATTCCTTAACTTGTGCCTTTACCGTATATGAGGCATCCCAATTAAGGTTAAAACCACCAATAGTACCAGATTGTTGCCGGTTTACATTTCTATTGCCCTGTCCTTCGTTATCTACCTGGCCATCATATTCAATTCCCAGTGAGTTTGTTCCAAACACAAATCCATTCTGTCCATCTTTATACGTGTCCAGGACAAAAATAAAGGCATCCGTGTTATCTAAATTGGCGTCTCTTCTGGGATCAGAAACTACCAGCTTTTTTGGTTGAGAATCAAAACAAATTACAGAAAGAAAGAACGTCTCCTGGGTATATGCAATTCGAATCTCTGTTTTCTCTGATGCAGGATTTCCAAAATTAGGCTGAACCTGATACATATCCCCAAAGGGGGTTATTTGTTTCCATATTTCATCATCCATTACTTCCCCGTCTATCACGGGTTTTATATTAATTGGAATCGCTCTGGCTACAGGCCGATCTTTAGTATCATAGGTGGAAGCTGCAACCTGGCAATGGAGATATGACGTACCATAAAAAATATAAATGAAGAAGAATAAAAAATACGTAACCCGCATGAGATGGTGGTTAGTCTGGTTATTTAAAAGTACCAATATTTTCGAAATTACAAGGGAGCTTTATCAAAGAATTATTTGTTCCTGCGATATTTCTGATAAGGAAGACAAAACAATGGATTACCAGATTAAACCAACTTAAATTTTTATATTTAAAGACTATAAATATCTAACTATGAAAAAACCAACTTATTCCGATTTCCAGTTTCTATTTCTTCTATTTTCATTTGTATTTACTTTTGGGCAGTCTTCAACTGTATCCGATGAAACGATCTCAGGATTCTCAGAAATACGTCTTGACAGGTATTCAAAATTTTTAAATACTGAAATAGCGGAAGGGAGAATACCCGGGGCAGTTTCCTATATATACCGTAATGGCCGGATAGTACAAAAAGAGGCTTATGGATACAGCAGTTGGGAAGCAAAGGAACCGATGCAACAAGACAATATTTTTCATATTATGTCTATGACCAAGCCAATAATCTCGGCCGCCTTTTTAATGCTGTATGAGGAAGGGTATTTTTTTCTCACAGATCCTGTTTCAAAATATCTCCCCCAGTTTAAAGACTTCAAAGTATCTATTGACGTAAATAAAGGAATAAATGGTGCCACAGTACCTGCAAAATCTGAAATTACTATTCATCAACTGCTGACACACACGGCCGGGTTTACCCATGGCATTGGCGGCACAACCCTGGACAATGAAATTGCCCAGGCCATTTACGTTGAGCCCCAAACCTCCATCGAAAGCAGGGTTAACACACTTATAGACTTACCCCTTATAGGTAATCCCGGAGAGCAGTGGCATTATAGCGCTTCCCCTGATGTATTGTCTCTGCTAATTGAACATTTTTCCGGAATGACTACAGCGGAATTCCTTCAAATTAGAATTTTTGATCCTTTAGACATGAAGGATACCGGATATAATATACCTGTTAACGACAAGGGCAGATGGGTTCCTGTTCATAATATTAGTGAGGAAGGAAAATTAATAAACTCTAAACAACAGTTGCCCATAGAAGGTAATATGGTCTATGGAGGTACTCACGGACTTTTTTCCACGGCAGATGACTATATGAAATTTTGTCGGATGATGCTCAACGGTGGTAAAGCCAACAGCAAACAATTATTGAGCCCCAAAACAGTGGAATTAATGACAATGAACCAGGTAGGTGACTTATATGATGGACAAGGATTTGGTCTTGGTTTTGGAATAACCACAGATGTTGCTAATAGTAAAGCTCTTGGTTCCAAAGGAGCATTTTATTGGAGCGGAGCATACAGCACCTACTTTTTCATAGATCCAAAAGAAGATTTAATAGCCATCTTAATGACTCAGGTTCAGCCATATAGTAACTACTATGGCAAAAAATTTTCGCAATTTGTTTATCAGGCACTGGTAGAGGAAAACTAGGCAAATTTTTAGAACTAAAATACCAGGTATATGAAAAAGGAACAATCGCTTTTGTCTTAAAATATAGGCTGGTGCCTACTGTTGAGGCCCTGGTTCAGTAGGGTTTTCAAATTGTATAAAAGATTATGGAAAATGTTGCTTCGTATCTACCCTTATTGGTGTTGGACCATTTTTCCAAAGGAAGAACTACTTTCTATTATTCCAAAATTGTTGAACTTTCCCCTAATTAAAAGTATCTTGCTTTTTTTTTAAGACATGAAACTTTTTCCGGTTATTTTCTTTGCGCTTATAAGTATTTCTGTTCTTGCCCAGGACGCTTCCCGCTTTGAGGAAGAAATTCAGGAAATTCAGGGAAAGTACGACACCCTATGGGACAATACCAGGGAGACCATAGTTTTTACAGGTAGTTCAAGCATTAGATTATGGAAAGATCTTCAGGGAATTTATCCTCAATACCAAATTGTAAATACAGGTTTTGGTGGCTCTGAGTCTTCTGATTTATTGACATATACAGATGAATTGATATTACAATTCAATCCAAAAAAAGTATTTATATATGAGGGAGATAACGATATAAATGCCAATAAAAAACCCAAGGACATAATTACAGTATTCAAAGAAATTATATTAAAAATTAAAAATAGTAATCCAGACACCTGGATCGTAATTATTTCTGCCAAACCCAGTCTGGCTCGCTGGCATCTAAAAGGAAAATACAAAAGACTAAATCGAAAGTTTTGTCGATTAGGCAAAAAAGAGCAGAAAATTGATTACGCCAATATCTGGAATATCATGCTTGACGGAAAGAAATTAAGGCAGGACATATTCATCGAGGATGGTCTGCACCTGAATTCAAAAGGGTATGAATTATGGAATCAAATAATCAGTAATTATATTCAATAAAAATAAAATAATGATAAAATCAACTCTAATTAAATCGTTTGTCCTGCTAATTGCATTGGTCACCTTCTTGGCATGCCAGGAGAATAAGGTGAAAGAAATAAATTTTCCACCAACAGATCTGGGTTCAGAAAATTTGATCCCAAAACCGCTTAAAATTATACCTACTCACAATGCCTTTGGATTGGATCATACAACGGCGATCTATACATCACAATCCGACAAAAGTTTTGAGGGAGTAGGCTCCTATCTTGCAGATAAAATAAAATCAAAAACAAATTTAAGATTGCCTGTAAACGCGGCAGATGCAGGTAAAGTTAGCCGAATGATCTTTATAAACCAATCTGATAGTGAGGAACTTGAAGGCCCGGAAGCATACCAGTTATATATTTCCAAAGATTCAATTATAGTTAATGCAAAAACATCTGAAGGTGCATTTCGAGGAATACAGACCCTTAGGCAGCTAATCCCTGAAACCAGTAATGACACACTTGCTGAGATGCCTTTATGGCCTATTCCCACAGGAAAGATATTGGATGAGCCTAATTTTGAATTCCGTGGTTCTATGTTGGATGTTGCTCGTCATTTCTTCAGTGTTGATGATGTTAAAAAATATATTGATATTCTGGCATACTATAAGATCAATGTATTGCACCTCCATCTGACAGATGACCAGGGGTGGCGTATAGAAATTAAATCCTGGCCGAAGCTAACCGAGGTGGGCGGCAGCACGGAAGTTGGCGGAGAAGCGGGCGGTTTCTTTACACAGGAAGATTATAAAGAACTTGTGGCCTATGCACAGCAACGATATATGATGATAATTCCTGAAATTGATATGCCCGGGCATACTAATGCAGCTTCGGTCTCCTACCCTATTCTAAATGGCAATGGAAAAACACCTGAATTATATGAGGGTACTTCTGTTGGTTTTAGCACCTTTGACACCAGAAAGGATACTATTTATTCGTTTGTGGATGATGTAATTCGCGAGATTTCTGCTATAACCCCTGGGCCATACATCCATATTGGCGGGGATGAAAGCCATGTTACCAAAAAAAATGATTACATCTACTTTGTAAATAAAGTTGAAAAGATTGTACAGAAATACGGGAAACAAATGATAGGCTGGGATGAAGTAGCTACCGCGGATCTTGATAGTACATCCATTGCCCAGTTTTGGGCCAGCCGGGAAAATGTTGAAGAAGCGGTTCAAAAAGGAATGAAAGTCATTCTTTCTCCTGCCACGAAAGCATATTTGGATATGCAATATGACACCCTTTCTAAATATGGATTACATTGGGCGGCCTATATCCCTGTAGATACGGCTTATGTTTGGTCTCCGGATAGTTATGCAGGTATTCCAAAGGAAAGTATTTTAGGTGTTGAAGCTCCACTTTGGTCCGAAACTATTAGCAATATTGATGAATTGGAATATCTTGCATTTCCAAGGGTCATCGGATATTCTGAATTGAGTTGGAGTACTGAAGAAAACCGAAACTGGGATGACTTTAAGGTCCGGCTTGCCAACCAGGCACCCTATTTAGACCGCATGAATGTAAAATATTACCCATCCGAATTAATCGATTGGAAAAAAAGTAAATTTTCGTATAAGGAGATCGAAAAAGACTAGTTATTTGGAAATTTAATCCTTTACATCTGCTGTGCCGGATTCTTCTTCAGGTTCGGTAAAATCTGTTATTCCATGATCGTGTAAAATATTATACCATTGAATAACTTTCTTTATATCACTAACATAGACCTTGTCTTCATCATAATTTGGCAATACCTCAAAAAAATATTCCTCAAGACTTAATTTGTCATCTTTGTGCTTTACGGAGGTTTTACCTCCTTTTTCCTTGAGTTGAATTTTTTCGAACACAGCTCTTAGCGGAAGTTCTTCCTCTAAGGTATAAATAGCAATTTCGGAAAGTACGCTCACATTGCTGCTCATACCCACAGTAACTTTTCTATTGTCGAGAAGAGACTCGGCAACAAGTCTGGTTCTGGTTTGGGTCAGTAATTTGTAAAGCCCGGGTCTCCCCCCTATGGAAAGTATTTTATCTAAACTCATATATAGTATATAACATAAAGCTTTGCGCTCTATGAAGTTAATCCCATGTATTTAGCGCACCTTTTTTAAATCAGGGAAACGCATTTTATAATCCACATTTATTTTACCTTTTGAGATATTGGTAAGTTTACCTTTAAGCAGCCTTTTTTTAAGACTGGATAGTTTATCTGTAAAAAGGATCCCCTCAATATGATCATATTCGTGTTGTATTACTCTGGCTAAAAGGCCATTATAGGTCTCTTTATGCGGCTTGAAATTTTCGTCCATATAGCTAATTTCAATAGTATCCAGGCGACTTACATCCTCACGAATATCAGGAATACTAAGACAGCCTTCGTTAAAAGTCCAATTAGTGCCGGATTGCTGCTCAATCTTTGCATTAATAAATACTTTTTTAAAATTTCTAAGAGCCTCTTGTTCTTCCGGAGTTAATTCATCATCCTCAGCAAAAGGTCCGGTATCCACCAGGAATAATCGAATTGGAAGTCCAATTTGCGGAGCAGCCAGCCCAACGCCATTTGCATTATACATGGTTTCCCACATATTGGCAATTAATTCCTTTAGTTGGGGGTAATCTTTGGTTATTGTTTTGCCTGTTTTTCTTAAAACAGGGTCTCCATATGCTAAAATAGATAAAGTCATTCTACTATATTCTGTTTAAATACGATTGTAAAATAAGGGTCGCACTAATCTCATCTATTAATCCCTTATTCTGACGTTTTTTCTTCTTAAGCCCGGAATTGACCATGGTTTGAAAAGCAAGTTTTGATGTAAACCGTTCATCCTGCCGATCAACAGGAATTAATGGGAAAGATTCTTTTAACCTTTTCAAAAATACCTGAATAGCTTCTTCCGATTCAGATGGTGAATTATCTCGTTGTTTAGGTTCACCAACAACTATGCGGGCAATTTTTTCCCGGGCTGCATAATCCTTAAGAAACTGCAAAAGTTCTTTGGTGTTCACCGTAGTTAAGCCGGAAGCAATAAGCTGTAACTCATCCGTAACGGCTATCCCAGTGCGTTGTTTACCATAGTCCAGTGCAATAATTCTCGCCAAATCAATTTTTTTGCAAAAATACGGGATAAATTGTTACGCCTATAAAAATTAAAGATTTATTAATAGTTACCCCCTATATTTGCGCAAATTATTCTGACATTATGACTACACTCCGAAATACTATTGAAAAAGCCTGGGAAGACAGAGAACTGCTTAAAGAAGCTAAAACACAAGAAGCCATACGAGAGGTCATTCAGTTAATTGATGATGGAAAATTACGATGTGCAGAACCTGTAAAAGGTGGTTGGCAAATAAATGAATGGGTTAAAAAGGCAGTTGTACTTTACTTTCCAATTCAAAAAATGGAGACTCTTGAAGCAGGTATTTTTGAATACCACGATAAGATTCCGCTAAAGAGAGGTTACAAGCGCAAAGGGATACGTGTTGTTCCTCATGCCGTTGCCAGACACGGTTCATACATTTCTAAAGGTACGATCCTGATGCCTAGTTATGTTAATATTGGCGCCTATGTAGATGAAGGCACTATGGTTGACACCTGGGCCACTGTTGGGAGCTGCGCTCAAATTGGAAAAAATGTTCATTTAAGTGGCGGCGTTGGTATTGGGGGAGTTTTAGAACCCCTCCAGGCGGCCCCTGTAATAATTGAAGACAATGCCTTTATTGGCAGTAGATGTATTGTTGTTGAGGGTGTTAGGGTTGAACAGGAAGCCGTATTGGGAGCAAATGTGGTATTAACTGCTTCCACAAAAATAATTGATGTTACCGGAGATAAACCTATAGAGCGGAAAGGTCTGGTGCCAGCGAGATCCGTGGTAATCCCCGGAAGCTATACCAAAAAATTTCCTGCAGGGGAATATCAGGTGCCCTGTGCTCTGATTATTGGTGTACGTAAAGCAAGTACAAACAAAAAAACTTCACTTAATGAAGCCCTAAGGGAATATAATGTAGCAGTTTAATTTTTTCAAAAAATATTGTTTTCAATAATATTTTCTCTTATTTATAGTTATAACTTTGTTAATTGTTCAGGAAAACTGCATATATCATTGAAAAAATGAATAGTTCCGAAGAGAAAATATCAGCTGTAATTATTACATATAATGAAATTGGATACATAGAAAAGTGTATCCAATCAATAGATTTTGCAGATGAAATAATTGTAGTTGATTCCTTTAGCACAGATGGAACGTATGAATATCTGCTCAATTTAGAAAATGTAAAGGTAATTCAACATCCTTTTGACAACTTTACGTTACAAAAATCGTTTGCTCTAAAACAGGCCGCCAATGATTGGGTTCTATTTTTGGATGCCGATGAGGTTGTTCCCGAAAATCTTAAAAATGAGATTATTGAAACCCTGAACTCTACTCCTGAACACGCTGCTTACTGGTTTTACAGGAAGTTTATGTTCCAGAATAAATCCTTGCGATTTAGCGGATGGCAAACAGATAAGAATTATCGCTTGTTTAGAAAAAGTAAAGTTAAATTTTCTGAAGAAAAATTAGTGCATGAGACTCTGGATGTTGATGGTTCTTCAGGAATTCTAAGTGAAAAGCTCATCCATTATTGCTATAAAAATTTTCGGGAATATAAAGATAAAATAATAAGCTATGGCAGATTAAAGGCCAAAGAATCATTTTTCAAAGAGAAGAAATTTAATTATGCCTATATGATCCTTAAGCCAAGTTGGAAATTTTTGCATCGCTATATCTTTCGCTTAGGTATACTAGATGGCAAAAAAGGGATTATAATCTGTTACCTTGATTCACTCGGCGTTCTGGAGCGCTACAGAGAATTAAAACGATTGGAGACAAAAAATCAACTGGCTTATTATTTAGCTATCACAGAATAAGTTGTGTCACTCATATTTTCCATTACATCATTGAGTACATCCATAAAGCTGGCATTACTAACCTCTTATATTTTTTAAGTTTTTACTATTTTCAGGTATTTTAAGTATTTCTATAAGCGAAATTTTACTTTAAACATCCCGCTGAAGTCAAAGCATTTTTTAGGTATAATGAGTGCCCGGTGAATATCTTTTTATTGGGTCTAACACAGTATCCTTTGTTTAATCTCCTCATTATTTTGGAAAGCATATTAGGATATGCTAGGCAAAAAACTACATTTGTATTACCAGTAAAAGCAAATAATTTTTAATGAATACTGTAAGTGTTATAGTAAGGACCTCCGACCAACCCGCATTGTTGGAAAAGGTTCTTTGGGGCTTCAATTGCCAGACTTACAAGGATTTTGAATTGATTATTGCCGATGAAGGGTCACCGAAACCAACTAAAGAATTGGTTGAAAAAATAAAAACCAGTATGCGCTTTGAGATAAGTCATATTTGGCGCGAAGGTAATGGGCTTCAGAAAGGGAAAATATTGAATGAGGCCATATTATCATCTAATACAGATTATATCCTATTAACCGAAGGCAATTGTATTCCCAGAGAGGATCTGGTTCAGGTTCACTACATAAATAAGGAACCCAATACAATAATTTCCGGAGTCTCTTATTTGTTGCCTTTGCATATATCCGAGACTTTAACGCAAAAGGACATAGAAGAACAAAATTGCTTCAAAATAGACTGGCTTAAGAGAAAAGGAATAACAAAATTATCCAAAGGAACCAGGAGTAGGGCAAGAAGATTTATATCAAAATTTCATGACGCCCTAACTCCTGTAAAGTACAGCTGGAACGAACACAATTCTTCAGGATGGAAAAAAGATTTAGTTAAGGTTTTTGGTATTAAAGAGAATAATGAAGGTATAGGCAATCTCACTACAGAACATTTACAAAATCATGGAATAAGGTCCAAGCAACTCAGATACAGCGCAGCCTGTGTGCATATAGATCAAAGAAGCACTCCTGAAAACGCAGTTGTTCTTAAAAAGAATAAGGAAAACATGAAATTTCTTGTTCTTCAGCAAAAAATGATAGGGGATGTACTGGCAAGTACCATTATCTGTCGTACTCTAAAACAATTGTACCCCGAATGTACCGTTCATTACGTTGCAAATGAAAATACTCTGGCTGTTTTGGAAAACAATCCGCATATAGACCAAATCATTGTATTTAAAAAGGAGTTTAGCGAAAATAAAAAAGCCTTTTATTTATTTTTAAGATCGATTAGAAAACAATCCTATGATGTAGTAATAGATGCATACGGTAAATTAGAAAGCAACCTAATTTCACTTTTTGCCCGGGCTGAGCGTAAAATAGCTCATTACAGGTGGTATAAATCCTGGGTGTACACCGATACGGTAAATGAAAGCAAACAAGCCGACAAAGAGAATTCACTTGCCAACAAAATCAGATTGGAATTACTTAATCCAATCGCTCCTGAGTTCAATGACTACTCCATCTCACCTAAATTATACCTCAGTAAGGAGGAAATTGTTCTGGCCAAACAAAAAGTTAGTGCATTAAAAACAAATTCTAAGCAGAAATTAATCATGATAAGTATATTAGGTAGTAGTGCCTTAAAAACTTATCCCGCTCACTATATGTCCAAAGTTGTTGATTTAATTTGTTCAAATACTGATGGCATCATCCTTTTTAACTATTTACCAAATCAAAAAGATGAGGCCAGGGCTATTTATGACCAGTGCAACGAAGTATCCAAATCAAAAATATATTTTGATTTTTACGCAACTTCTTTAAGAGAATTTATTCTGATTCTCTCCCAGTGTAATGCCCTGATTGGAAACGAAGGAGGGGCCGCCAACATGGCTAAGGCGCTTGGAATACCTACATTTTGTCTTTTTAGTCCCTACATTGTTAAAGCGGCCTGGCATGATAGCACATCGTTATTGAACACAGCTATTCATCTTAATGATTATCACCCTGAATTATTTGTCAACATGAACAAAAAGAAAATCAAAAAAGTTATTGATTCGCTGTACGATTATTATAAACCCACTCTATTTGAAGACCAGTTATTACTTTTTCTGAAAAAGTACTGCAGGAATGCCATTCTAGATAATTCATTAAATGAGAAGTACTAAATTCGATTTATCGGTAATCATCATTAATTACAATTCCTATGAGTTTACGCGGGAGTGCGTTAAAAGTGTTTTGAAAAACACGACTAGTACTGTATCCTACGAAATTATTATTGTTGATAATGCGTCCAAAAAGGAAGATTATGCAGAGTTGAAGAATTATATTTCTGGGCTGAAGTATTCTAATGTGCGGCTTTACAGGAGCAGGATAAATACTGGTTTTGGCGGCGGCAACATGTATGCTGTTCAGTTTGCCAATTCGAAGTATTACCTCTTTTTAAACAACGACACTTTGCTAATAAACGATCCCATAAAAATATGTTTTGATTTTATGGAAAAGACGAAGGATGCGGCTTTATGCGGACCACAAATCTTTAATGAGCATCAGATAAAAGAGGTTAGTTTCGATCATTTCACTTCTCTTGGAAGGGAAATTTTTGGCAAAAAAATGTTGGAATTTATTTTTCCGGGGACCAAGCCCAACAGACGAAAGCTCTATACCAAGCCATTATCTGTAGATTATGTAAATGGCAGTTTCATGTTTTTTAGGGCTAAGGATTTTGATTCTGTAGGAGGGTTTGATACAAATATTTTCCTTTACTTCGAAGAAAGTGATATATGTTACAGGTTAAAGAAGAAAAGCAAAAAAACCTATTTTATCCCCTCTGCATCTTACCTACATTATCAGGGAAAGAGCATTGGAAATACTTCCTGGAATATTAAAACTAAAATTGAACTTAAAACCTCTATGTTCTACGTTATAAGAAAGAATTACGGGTATTTGCACTATCAAATATTGCGAATATTTTTTATTTTTCGCTACGGGGTTGTATCTATTATAAAACCTAAATATTTCAGATTATTCCATCGTATATTAATAGGACTCCCCTTAGGTAAGTCATTGAAGCATGAGCAGCGTATTATCTGACAGAAAACCATTCAATGTTTAAAAAAGAAATTGATAACTCAATTACAATTCTGAATGAGGGCGGCCTTATTCTTTATCCAACAGATACAGTTTGGGGTATTGGTTGTGATGCAACCAACAAAGAAGCAATAGAGAAAATATTCAAATTAAAAAAAAGGTCAGATAAAAAGACAATGATCTGTCTGGTTGCCAATCAGTTCATGCTCGAACAATATGTAGAGAAAGTCCCTGAACCTGCTTATGACATCATGGATCTCTCCGAACGACCGGTTACTATTATTTATGACAACCCCAGAGGCGTTGCCGATAATCTTATTGCTGAGGACAATACGCTGGCAATTAGAGTAGCATCTGATAATTTTTGTCAGCAATTAATTAAAAAATTCAATAGACCCATTGTTTCAACTTCTGCAAATATTGCAGGTGAACCGACACCCGGAAGTTTTTCAGAAATAAGTGAATTGATTTTAAAAGGTGTGGACTATGTGGTAAATTTGGAACAGAAAAAAATTAACAATTCACCTTCTTCGATTATTAAATTGGGTAATGATGGAATTGTAAAAATTATCCGAAAGTAAAACAGGGGGAAATCTTAACTTATTATTCCGGATTACCTCCCATCCAGGCAAATCAACTCAGAAGTGATCTGAATTATGACACTGACTAATTTCAAAAAAAGCTTACGGGATTCTATTTTTAAGACTATTGCAGACTCCGCTGAGGAACTCTCAATAGACAGTTTTGTAATAGGGGGTTATGTCAGGGATCTTTTATTGCAAAGAGGTAAATCGAAAGATATAGACATAGTTGCTGTAGGCAGTGGAATAGAACTTGCCAAAAAAGTAGCCGGAAAACTTAAAGGAAATCCCAGGGTATCTGTCTTTAAGAATTTTGGGACCGCAATGATCAAGCATCATGCTTGGGAAATAGAATTTGTAGGTGCCAGAACTGAAAGCTATACAAGGGATAGCAGAAAACCTGTTGTGGAAAATGGAACACTTCTGGATGACCAGAAAAGACGCGATTTTACTATTAATACTATGGCTATATCACTTAATGAAACTGATTTTGGCCAGCTAATTGATCCTTTTGATGGGGTCAGGGATCTGAAAAATAAAATAATTCGAACCCCATTGGATCCCTCAATAACTTATTCTGATGATCCTTTAAGGATGATGAGAGCCATTAGGTTTGCTGCACAACTTGGTTTTAACATCGAATTAAAATCGCTTCAGGCTATTATAGAAAATAAAGATCGAATTAAAATAATATCTCAGGAACGTATCGTTGATGAACTACACAAAATTTTGGAATGCGATCAGCCATCTATTGGTCTGAAACTTTTACATACTACAGAGTTACTACCCCTTTTGCTACCCGAATTAACTGCTTTGGAAGGTATTGAAGAAATTGAAGGACAGCGCCACAAAGACAATTTCTGGCATACTCTTGAAGTTGTGGACAATATTGCCGGGATGTCAGACAATTTATGGCTGCGATGGGCCGCCTTATTGCATGATATAGGCAAGGCCCCTACCAAAAAATTTGACAAAAAGATAGGCTGGACTTTTCACGCACATGAGTTTATAGGTTCTAAAATGGTCTATAAATTATTTAAAAGGTTGCATATGCCATTAAACGACAAAATGAAATTTGTCCAGAAAATGGTGCGCATGAGTTCAAGACCTATAATTCTTTCTCAGGATAATGTAACAGATTCAGCTGTCAGGAGGTTGGTATTTGATGCGGGAGAACATGTCGATGACCTTATGACACTTTGTGAGGCAGATATTACTACAAAAAATGCTAAAAAACAGAAAAAGTACAAAAACAATTTTCAGATTGTCAGACAAAAAATCATTGAAGTAGAAGAACGAGATCATTTAAGAAATTTTCAACCTCCAATAAGTGGTGAGGTAATAATGAAAACTTTTAATCTTAAACCCTCTAAGGAAATAGGAATTATAAAAGATGCTATAAAAGAAGCTATTCTGGAGGGTGAGATTCTAAATGAATATAAGCCGGCATATGACTTTATGATCAAAAAAGGCCGGGAATTGGGTCTGGAGCAAAAGTAAAAAAGTTAAATTTCCGGAAAAGTTACTAAAGCCAGCATAGAGGACCTGGGTTTTTTATTCCTTAAACTAATTATTACGCCCAAAAGCAAAACAACGGTTTTTGAAAATAAGAATAGTAATTTTGCTATAATATTAAAGCTGCAATGAAAAGGAATTTTAGAAGCGCCGCCAAAATTACCCTTGTAATGGTTTATTTAGTAATCATAGCAGGAGCTGTGGTTCGGATGACAGGCAGTGGAATGGGTTGTCCGGATTGGCCAAAGTGTTTTGGATATTATATCCCACCAACGGATGTATCCCAATTACAATGGCAACCGGAATTTACTTATAATGCCGGGCAGGTGATAATTCGTGAAGAATCGCTATGGGTTGCTAAAACAGATTTCACTACGGAGAATAATTACAATCAAGTTAATTGGGAGCCGTATAAAAAACATGACTACGCAGTTTTCAATGCGCTTCATACATGGATTGAATTTATTAACAGACTATTTGGAGCTGTGGCTGGAATAGCCACTCTTTTTTTGGCCATTGCATCAATTTCATTTTGGCGAGATGATAAAAAAATAACCTTGATATCCTGGCTTATTGTATTTGGAATGGGTTTTCAAGCATGGTTGGGGGCAACAGTAGTTTACTCTGTTCTTGAACCGGTCAAAATAACATTACATATGGTTATGGCCCTTTTTATTGTTGCTTTACTCGTCTATTTAATTTATAGATCGGATTCCATTTCTGAGAATGGAAAATATGACAAAAAAGTAATGTTTGCTATCTGGATGGCATTAGGCCTAACCCTGATACAAATTATTTTAGGCACACAAGTAAGGCAGTTCATAGATCATCAAATAGACATACTCGGGGAAAATTCCAAAAACCTTTGGCTTGCAAATCCTTCTATACAATTTTATATCCATCGATCTTTTTCAATTTTGGTTGTACTGGTCAATCTTTACATAGCATATTCCATTTATCAAAAAAAGCTGGGGTATTCGAAGATAAATTGGGTTCTGGGTCTTCTTTTTATTGAGGTAATTACAGGGGTAGTTATGTATTATTTCCATTTTCCATTTGCAAGTCAGCCACTGCATTTGATATTGGCTGCATTGCTATTTGGCATTCAATTCTATTTAGTTTTGGAGGCTTCAAAAGGATTGATTAGTCAGAAAACTTTGTAACTTTGCCCCTACCAATAAATTGGAGTTAATGATTTATAAAATCAGGATAATCCTGGATACACAAGAAGATATCTTTAGGGATATAGAAATAGAACAAAATTCTACACTTGAAGATTTTCATAATACCATTACGCAGGCCTTTGGTTTTTTAGGTAATGAGATGGCCTCTTTTTATACCTGCGATGAACTATGGAACCAGGATGAAGAAATTCCTCTTTTTGACACCAGTGAAAATGGTTCCGGTGTTCGTCTAATGAACGAAATTACATTGGAGGATATCCTGACTGAGGAAACACCCAAGCTTATATACGTATATGATTTTTTAAGTATGTGGACATTCTTTATTGAATTGGCAGACATAGTGGAAAAAGAAGATGGCCGTCAATATCCGAATGTTTTATTCAGTTTTGGTGAATTACCGGACTCCCCGCCAGAAAAGAAATTTGAATCTGATCCATCCTTTGATTTTGATGAACCTTTGGATAACTATGATGATTTGGATTTTGATGAAAATTGGAATTAAGCTTTTTAAGCCCTACCTGATTCATACTCTACACAAACACTTAACAAACTTTAATACTAATCCCTGACAAGTACTATGATCAATCTCTATGCTGCCCAAATTCAAAGCATATCACTACACCATATAGGAAATAAAAGTAAAGCAGAACCACTATTTCTTTCCAAAGAACCTTTTATCCAGGACGACGAAACCAATGGCTTATTAAAGGAGTTCTTCTTTAAACCTTTTCGGGAAAAAGAGGAATACTATTATCGTTTAACCCATGAAATTGATATAGAGTTTAACGAGGTTTATAAACTTGTATCTGAAATGTTTGAAAATCCCGAGCGGACTCATGAACTATCTTTAAGTCTGACCAAGCATTTATATGATCAATCCAACCATCCCCACATAAAAAGTGGTGAGATTTACATTGCTTATCTGACAGATATACTACTTGATAATGAAAAAACGGATGCCATAGGGATCTTTAAAAGTGAAATAAAACAGGATTTTTTACAGTTCGCTGAAAATGGCCGTAATCTGGATATGCATGTTCAAAAAGGAATCAATATCAATAAACTGGATAAAGGTTGTCTGATATTTAATGTAAACAAGTCTGATGGCTACAAGGCATTGTCCGTTGATAGCAACAGGTATGATGCCAAGTATTGGCTGGAGCATTTCCTTGGGGTAGATGCACTGGCAGATGATAACTTCTACACCAAAAATTACCTCAAATTTTGTCAAAATTTTGCAAAAGATGTTGTCCTGCCTGCAGAAGACAAAAAGCAAGAAGTTATGTTCATGAACAGGGCTGTGAACCATTTTGCAAAAAATGACGCTTTTGAAGAAACTAACTTCCTTAATGAAGTCATGGAGAACCCCGACTTAATCCCCGAATTTAAGCACTATAAAACAGAGAAAGGGCCTAAATACAGCATAGAAGATGTTTCCAGCTTTGATATTGCAAATAAGGCGGTGTCCGACACTCGCAAAAAAATAAAAAACGTTATTCATCTGGACACAAATATTCAGATCAAAATGGATTTTATAAACCCCGAATCAGCAGAAAAGTTTGTAGAAAAAGGTTGGGATGAAGAAAGACAGATGTATTACTATCTTGTTTACTTTAATAAGGAACAGAAATCTTAATACCTATGGAAGTTTGATTTTCTTCTCGATAATTTGCTTCATACTCACATCCTCATAATTACGCTTTACAAAATCGAGAGCGAGGTCCAATAAATGACCCATAGTTTTACATTTCTTAAAGTTAACGTCTAAGGTAAGGTCATAGATCTGCTTTTTTAAGGATTCAATGTTTTCAGGCAGAGATATGTTATCTGATTTACAAATATTTACCAATCTGTTAATTCGATCTCCTGAACTGATAATCCTTTTAGCCACAATAGAACGTTCCTCAATTTTATATTGGTCCACAGAGTCTCGCTGCAGTTTGTTCTGAACCATTTGAACCATTATATAATTCTCCTTGAAAAACTGAGGTCGGTATACTTTTAATTTGCCTTCGAAGCTCTGTTGATCAAAATCAATGGCCCTTATTTTGTAAACTACATGATCAAAATCGTGCATGGGAACAATTACATAATTATAAGATCGCATATCCCCCAGAAGCCTGATCATACATCGTTCATTAAATTTTACAAACTCTTTGGCAAGCTGAGCTTTTTCAGATTCCGAACAGTTGGGGAGCATGTCTTTGATAAATACATCCCCGGGAATACCCGCAATATGCTCCTCAATCAGCGTATCTTTATGCACTAGAAAATTTAAGTGATAAGGTGATAACATATGCTCCAATTCCAGGCCATAGATGCGAGATGCATCTGTTTTTTTAATATAGAAGTACAAAAAATTATCATTGAGTATATTCCTTACTTTGATACGAAAGGGTTTGGAATTACCAAAAGTGCAATAATCTACGGCATCTATATTTAAATATTGAAATATTCTATCGCTGCCATCAGAATGCAAAATGGAGTATACCTGTTTGAGGCTTTGATCAATTTCTGATCGCTCGGAATCAGAATAATAAACCCTAACCCATAAAGTATCATTGCCTTCATCATCAAAAACTACTACTGAACCGGCAAACCGCAACAAGTCCTCGTAAAAGATTGGTATTTCAATCTTACGGTTATAACGGTCCAAATAGGCATCCAACTTGGGACTTACAGGATAGGCAGGCTTCTTCTTCGACATTAATCGCTCTCCGGACATAAATAACTATTATTTTTTTTTACTTCTGTAACAAAATAACGATTTCTTCGTCAAGTATACTAGACACAACCAAAAAACTCCATCAAAATTGGAAACGATTCTTTCGGTTAACAATCTCACTAAGAAGTTTGGATACCTTACGGCAGTTCAGGATTTGTCCTTTTCCATTCAAAAAGGCAACGTATATGGAATCCTGGGTCCGAACGGTAGTGGAAAATCTACGACCCTAGGAATTGTTTTGAATGTAGTAAATAGCACAAACGGCAGTTTTTCCTGGTTTGATGGAAATACCTCAACCCACGATGCCTTAAAAAAAGTCGGTGCAATAATAGAGCGGCCCAATTTCTACCCATATATGACCGCTCTTCAAAATTTAAAACTGGTCTGTAAAATCAAGGAAGTTCCGGAAGAAAAAATAAAAGACAAATTGGAACTCGTGGGATTATGGGAAAGGAAGGACAGCAAGTTCAGGACGTACTCACTTGGAATGAAGCAGCGCTTAGCCATTGCCTCAGCTTTGTTAAATGATCCTGAAATACTAATATTGGATGAACCGACAAACGGATTGGATCCCCAGGGAATCCATCAAATTAGGCAAATCATAAAAAAAATTGCTGCACAGGGTACGACTATTCTTTTAGCCTCTCATTTACTGGACGAGGTTGAAAAAGTTTGTAGTCATGTAGTAATTCTAAGAAAAGGTAAAAAACTTTATTCCGGCAGGGTCGATGGTATGCTGGCGAGTTTTGGATTCTTTGAATTAAAAACAGAAAATAACGAGGCGCTGATAAATTTTTTAGAGCGACATCCAAATTTCGGTGAAATAAAAACTGAGAATGGACTTATTACTGCCTTTCTTAAAAATGAAATGAAATCAGACGAATTGAACAGTATCCTTTTTAAGAAAGGTATTGTACTTTCCCATTTGGTCAAAAGAAAAGAAAGCCTGGAAGAACAATTTCTGACACTTACTGAAAATCAATCAATTTAAAATTTCCAAACCAGATACTAATGAAAAGGTTGTTGCAGATAGAATTCATAAAGCTTTGGAATAATAAAAGTAGCAGAGTCCTTATCCTGGCCTATTTTTTACTTCTTACTTCGATAGCCCTGGTAGCCGCTGTTAAGTTTGATATAGGACCTGTGAAGTTTCATTTGGCGGAGCAGGGGATTTTTAATTTTCCTTATATCTGGCATTTCAACACCTTCATAACTGCTTTTTTCAAACTATTCCTGGCCATAGTCATTGTCTCAATGATGGCAAATGAATACAGTAATAAAACTATTAAGCAGAACTTAATAGATGGGCTATCCAAAAAGGAATTCATTCTGTCCAAATTCCTTACGGTTATTTCATTTGCATTAATTTCTACAATATTTGTATTCGTGGTATCCATGATACTTGGACTTATTTATTCGGACTACAACGAGCTATCCATCATTTTTTCTGATATGGAATTCCTCCTGGCATTTTTTGTAAAGCTTGTCGGATTTTTCTCTTTCTGTCTTTTCCTTGGAATTCTTGTTAAACGCTCTGCCTTTGCCCTGGGTTTTCTATTTCTATGGCAGGTTTTCGAGGGGTTTGTAAGGGGTATGATAAGATGGAAGTTATTTGATGGGGAAACCACAGATGCTGTTATGAGTATTTTTCCATTAAATGCAATGTTTAACCTTATTAAGGAGCCTTTTTCAAGATTGGGTGCGGTACAGACAGTGGCCGATCAGATTGGTGAAGAGCTCGCTCTTGACTACCATGTTCAATTTTATGAGATTCTTATTGTTATTGGTTGGACTGCAATTTTTGTCTATTTGTCGTACACATTACTAAAAATGAGGGATTTGTAGTATCTTGTGGTGTTTGGAGAAACACTATGAAAAAGATAGGGACATTATTGCTCTTTCTGATTCTTTGCCCCTATTCTACTGAAGCCCAGGGCGAAGCGTCCGGTTTACACTTTAAAAAAGCCATTGCCTTTCTTATTTTCCTATGCTGTATAGTATATGTTTCAGCACAGGACTGTAATTCTCCGGTATTGACGTTTCCTGCCAACAATTCAGATAATATACCTGTCAATTCTACCATTACCTGGGATCCGATAATCGGTGTTCCCGGTTATATTATTTCTTTAGGAACAACGCCCGGTGGAGTGGATATTTTGGGCGAAACAAATGTTGGAAACGCAGATTCCTATACACCTCCCTTAGGTTTACCGGAGAACACTCAGATATATGTTACCTTAAGACTTTTCTTTTTTGACCCGGCGATCCCGGATTTGATATGTCCAAGCTCAACGTTTACTACTGAAAACGTTACTACCCCTCCTCCTTGTACAAGTATGGCAAGCCCAATTGAGGGGTCCATAAATGTGAACATTGCCACCAATATCTCATGGGATTATGCTCCTACAGCCACTGGCTATCGTATCTCCATTGGATCTGTTCCCGGAATAGGCGATATTGTAAATAATGAGAATGTTGGTAATGTCCTTAGCTATAATCCTATTTTGGACTTGCCACCGAGTACAGAAATATTTGTTGAAATTACCCCCTACAATGAGAATGGTGATTTATCACCGTGTCCGGAGCAAAGTTTTACTACAGGGGCTGCGGCAACACTTCCCGGGTGTACAGCCCTTGTCAATCCATCGGATGGTGAAATAAATGTGCCACTTACACCTTTAATAGAATGGTCTGAAGTTGCAGGGGCTGATGGATACAAAGTCACAATTGGAAATTCTCCTTTTACGGCAGAAATACTGGACAATGTTGCTTTCTTTACAAATTCGACCTTTGTAATAGACTTTGAGCCCAATCGTACATTTTTCATTACAATTGTACCTTTTAATGCCGCAGGTGATGCTATAGGTTGCACGCAAGAATCATTCTCCACAATTGTTGGGTGCGGACCTTATTTTGATTCTGTTACGGGAGAACTTGTCATCATAAATCCGGAAATTTCCTTTCCCGAAACTATTTCATTTTGTGAGGGTGAACTTCCTTTTATAGTATCCTCAACAGACACAGCTGAAGGATTCAGGTGGTTTCAGATAGATCAGTTTGGAAATGAAACCCTGATCTCTGATACATCAGAAGTAGCTCTGGAGGAGACAGGGGACTACCGGTATGAAGCCTATAATACTATAGTACAGGCAAGTGGTATTACCGAATGCCCCAAATCCCAGCTTTTTAAGGTGGTGTCTTCCGAAATCGCGACTATTAATGCTGTAAATATTGCGGAACAGGGCAACAACATAAGAATAACCGTAGATGTAAGTGGTATAGGTGATTACGAATATGCATTGGACAATATAAACGGACCATATCAGGACAGTAATGTTTTTGACAATGTTCCTTCAGGGTCATATATGGTATTTGTAAGGGATAAAAAAGGTTGTGGAATTGCAGAAGAACGTGTAGAACAGGATTTAACACTTGAAGGTTTCCCAAAATTCTTTACACCGAACGGCGACGGCGTAAATGATTTCTGGCAGTATATTCCAACTGTATTGACAGATGAAATAAATATAAACATTATACATATTTTTGATAGATATGGAAGGCTTCTGGCTCAAATAGAACCTACTTCCAATGGTTGGGATGGAAATTTCAATGGTTTACCCCTTCCCTCAAATGACTATTGGTTCCGGGCAATATCGGACAGCAGTGGTCAAATTCAGGGACATTTTACCTTAAAAAGATAAATCATGGGCAAAATGTTCATATTGATTGTTTTTAACAAATGAAAAAGTTACTACTAAGTATTCTATTTATAGCACATGTGGCATTGGTCACAGGACAGGCCTGTCCACAATTATCCAATCCTCGCAATGGATTTGTGGATGTACCTGTAAATACAACGATATCCTGGCCACAAGTGCCTGGTATTATTGGATATAAAGTGTCACTTGGACTCACTTTGGGCGGAGAAGAAATTCTGGGAAGGCGCTCAGCTGGTATAACCAATAGCTATACTCCCGAAGTTGGCCTTCCGGAAAACACAACAATTTATGTAACCATAGAATTAGAGTTATCTAACGGAGAACTTATAAGATGTCCGAGTGAATCATTTACAACTGAGGAAGTGACCACACCTCCCCCCTGCACAACACTAGCGGAACCAGCTGACAACCAGGGAAATGTATCCGTTAAGACTGAAATCGCATGGGCCTACGCCCCAAGGGCGACCGGCTACAGATTATCAATTGGTACTGCTGCAGGAGCATCGGATTTACTTGACAATTTTGATGTGGGTAATGTATTGACCTATAATCCCACGGGTGATTTTCCACAGGACAGTGATATATTTGTGACAATTACACCTTATAATGAAATAGGAGATGCCGGGTCTTGCACTGAGGAGAGTTTTACAACGGGGAATGCTATTGTGGATTGTAATGCATATTTCGATCCGGTAATTGGTGAAATCGTCCCAAGAAAACCAGAATCGGATTTTCCGCCTCAGATTGGATTATGCAGGAATGAAATCCCTACACGCATTGCTACTAAGGATACAGCGGACGGTTTTAGATGGTATAAAATCAATGAAGACGGCTCAGAATCTTTGCTTTCATCCACTTCAGAAGTTTTATTGTCTGAAGTAGGTCCATACCGGTATGAGGCTTATAATTTTATTGATCAGGGTGGAGAAACGTTTGAGTGCGGTATATCCCAGGATTTTACTGTTGTATTATCTGAATTAGCGCAGATTACATCAGTTAGTACCTCCCAGGAAGTGAGTGGCAGACAAATTGAGGTTGAAGTAAACGGACTAGGAGATTATGAATACGCATTGGACAATATAGATGGCCCCTACCAGAATAGCTCCATATTTACCGGGGTTTCCGAAGGTATCCATACTATTTATGTCAATGACAGAAATGGATGCGGAATTGCAGAGCGGATTATTGAAAGGGAGCTGAGCCCTGATGATTTTCCAAAATTTTTCACTCCCAACGGGGATGGTATAAACGATTTTTGGCAATACATTGCCCCCCGCGAACAAAATGAAATCCAACTAACTTTTATTCAGGTTTTTGATAGATATGGAGTGCTATTGGCACAGATTATGCCCAATTCCAGGGGATGGGATGGTACATTTAATGGCCAACCGTTACCTGCCTCGAGTTATTGGTTTAAGGCAAGGGATAACCTTAATAATGAAATCCAGGGATTCTTTGCCCTAAAAAGGTAAGTCTTTTATACCTAAAATGATTTTAAGAATAATATTAGTCCTTTTGTAACTTTGCTAAATGAAATTTAAGGTAGTATCGGAATTTGATCCAACAGGGGACCAACCTGAAGCAATTAAACAGCTTTCAGAAGGCATAGAAAGCGGTGAACGGTACCAGACACTATTAGGTGTTACCGGATCTGGTAAAACCTTCACAGTGGCTAATGTAATTGAAACAGTCCAACGGCCAACTCTGGTTTTGGCTCACAATAAAACACTGGCGGCACAACTATATTCTGAATTCAAACAGTTTTTTCCTGAAAATGCCGTTGAATACTTTGTCTCTTACTACGATTATTATCAGCCTGAAGCTTATATTCCTACCTCCGGATTATATATTGAAAAAGATCTCTCGATTAATGAGGATATAGAGAAATTAAGGCTAAGTGCCACCTCCTCCCTATTGTCAGGCAGAAGAGACGTTATTGTAGTAGCATCCGTATCATGTTTATATGGTATCGGAAACCCCGTGGAATTTCAAAAAAATGTAATTTCCATTGAGAAGGATCAGGTTATTTCCCGCACCAAATTCCTTCACCGGCTGGTACAGAGTCTTTATTCAAGAACTACAGCCGACTTTCGCAATGGCAACTTCAGAGTAAAAGGAGATGTTGTAGATGTATTTCCAAGCTATGCTGATCATGCGTTCAGAATCCATTTCTTTGGGGATGAAATAGAAGAAATTGAAGCATTTGATCCTTATAAAAATAAGGCCCTGGAGCGCTATGAAAACCTGAATATATATCCTGCAAACATGTTTGTGACCTCACCCGATGTTCTTCAGGGGGCAATACATCAGATACAGGCAGATCTTGTAAATCAGGTAGACTACTTTAAAAGTATTGCTAAACCTCTCGAAGCAAAACGATTGGAGGAACGCACAAATTTTGATTTGGAAATGATCCGGGAATTGGGTTATTGCTCAGGTATTGAAAATTATTCGCGCTATCTGGATGGTCGTGAACCCGGGACAAGACCATTCTGCCTGCTGGACTATTTCCCGGATGACTATTTAATGATTGTCGACGAAAGTCATGTTACAATTCCTCAGGTTCATGCCATGTATGGAGGTGACAGGTCTCGTAAAGAAAATCTGGTAGAATATGGTTTTCGGTTACCTGCAGCAATGGACAACCGACCATTGAAATTTGAAGAATTTGAGGCGCTTCAAAATCAGGTAATCTATGTTAGTGCCACGCCGGCAGATTATGAGCTTGAAAAAAGTCAGGGGGTTTTTGTGGAACAGGTAATTCGTCCTACGGGGCTTTTAGATCCTGAAATAGATATCCGTCCAAGCCTAAATCAAATTGATGATTTGGTAGAGGAAATTCAAAAACGGGTAGAATTAGACGAGCGTACCCTGGTTACCACGCTTACCAAAAGAATGGCTGAGGAACTCGCCAAATATCTTGCGCGGATTAATGTGCGATGCAGATACATACATAGTGATGTGGACACTTTGGAAAGAGTTGAAATAATGCAGGACCTAAGAAAAGGGATCTTTGATGTCCTTATTGGGGTTAATTTACTCAGAGAAGGATTAGACCTGCCGGAAGTATCGCTTGTGGCCATATTGGACGCTGACAAAGAAGGGTTTCTGAGAAGTAACCGCTCATTAACGCAAACTGTGGGCAGAGCAGCCCGGCATTTGAACGGAAAGGCCATAATGTATGCAGACAAAATTACGGCAAGCATGCAAAAAACAATTGATGAGACGAATTACCGCAGGGATAAACAAACAGCGTATAATATTTCCAATAATATTATTCCAACGGCGCTTAATAAAAATCTGGATAATGCCCTGGCCAAGAACTCTGTTTCCACATATCACTTCATAAAAGAAGAGATCAGAGCTGCCGAACCTGATTTACAATATATTACCAGGGAGGAAAGGGAAAAGTTAATCCGTGAGAAAAGAAAGGCGATGGAAAAGGCTGCAAAAGAACTGGATTTCATGAATGCAGCTAAACTCAGAGATGAAATTAAAATGCTGCAACACCAAAGTTAAAAAAAGAGCGCCCTGAATTATCAAGACGCTCTTCCTAACCAACTAAACAAACCAACTATTATGAAAACCCTAAAGAGGGCCTCTCATAGTATTTTTTATACCTATTTCCCAATCTCAATGAATCTTTTGGGTTTAGGCAGTGCTTCTTCTTTCTTAGGTATCGCAAAGCTTAATATACCATTTTCATAAGAAGCCTTTATTCCTTCTTCATTAACTGTTTCCGGCAATGTAAATGCCCTTTTAAATGACGAATAAGAAAATTCCTTACGAGTGTAATTTTCTTCTTTAACTTCTTCCGCTTTTTTAGTTTCGCTTGAAATTGTCAAAATATGTTCATCAATTTCAACATTGAAGTCTTCCTTTTTTCTTCCCGGAACCGATAATTCGAGTTCAAAACCGGTTTCAGTCTCCTGAATGTTTACAGGAGGCAATGTGCCTTTGTAATTTTCTAATCCCCCAAACCAATCAGGTTTAAGAATCTCGTCCATTAAAGAAGGAAAAACCAAATTATTTCTTTTAACTATACTCATGGTGATGTCTTTTAAATTGTTCTTAGTAACTGCATATACCAAGTCAAATCATATACCAAGCTTAATTAACTGCCGTTTTGACTCATTAACAGGTTCTTTTAGTGCCATTATGGCGCATATATTCTAATATAGAATGCCTGATTAATGCTTAAAGTTTAATAGAAAGGCTGGTATAAAGGAACTTAAAGGAATAGTAATGCCTAAATTTAATTGTAATGGGCTTTAAAAATATTGATAAGCACTTCCGGTGGGATTATTTTATCTGGATAATCGTGCATGACCATAAGAACCTGTTCTATGGCCGAGGGTGGTAAACCCATGCCTAATCCAATATTGTGTAGTTTACTAATTTCTATTTGATTTTGTTCCTGATCAACATTCATAAGGAGAACTAGCCTGTGAAATTGCAGAATACGATCTGCCTGAGTTTTGGGGATAACTACTTTTATCTGCTTCTTAAGGAGAGAATCAAATATTTCCTTTTCAATACCCAAACTGACAGCAACACCAAAAAGAAAATTATATTCGGTATCTTTTAAATCCTGATCGGCCTTAGCGAAAGCAATCATTTCGGATAGTATGCTCAATTTTTCTTTATAGGTACTCATTTCCTTATTTGTTGTCTCTGCATTAATTTAGTCATATATATAACAGCAAAAAGGGGAAAATCGTATAAAAAAACTCCCGGACAGACCTAAAATGGGCTATTGCTTGTTTATTTGTAATACCTTGCACAAAATATCAGATATGACCAATAATGATATATTAAAAAAACTACGGGTTGCATTAATGCTTCGGGATGATGAAATAGTAAAAATTCTTGAATTAGTAGATTTCAGAATTTCCAAGAGCGAAATTGGCGCCTTTTGCCGAAAAGAAGGGCACCCTAAATACAGAGAATGCGGAGATCAGGTATTGCGCAATTTCCTTAATGGCCTTGTGATTCATTTAAGAGGTACAAAAGAAAATCCAAAAATCCCAAAAGAAGTATTAAAACAAAGTAAAATAGTGGATAGCCTTCCTGCAAAGAAGTATGAGAAGCCAAAAAAAAAGCCTGACCTTAGTTATGTCAAATACAAAAACAAAAAAAAGTCCTGAATTTCTTAAGGACTTTTTTCTTTTACAGCATTCTGTTAAGCCTTAACTCGCAAAGGCATCTTATACATTCTTCCTTCTACAAATTCATTTAATTCAACTTTCTTGTAGTTGAGTTTACTTTTTACAAATGACTCCAAATCTGAATCATCCGTTTCTACAGAAATGACTACAATTTCCTCTTCACCGTTAACTGTAAACAGGACATTAGCAGTTAATTCCTCAGAATCTTCAACAACTAATTTGTTCACCTTTAATAGTTGTTGAATTTGTGTTTTCAGACTTCTTTCGGGATCGGTGTTGTCTGAATCATTTGCAAATAAATTTCCTGAAATAAATAGTGCCGCAGCGACTAAAACTAAACTGAATTTTCTCATGATTGTTTGTTTAATAATTGATGAATATGTAATAATAGACGCACTTAGTTTAAAGATGTTACAAGAATTGGCTGTTTTTAACAATATTTTAATAGAGTAAACATTCCAATAACGGCAGTTTTGCCCATAAAAAAAGGGTAATGTCCGTAACACCACCCTTATTATTATTCTAGGTAACTTATATTTAAGCTAAAACTTCTTTGACTTTATCTGCAGCTTCCTGAAATTGAACAGCCGAATGTACAGCCAGCCCTGAATTATCAATTATCTCCTTTGCCAATTCAGCATTAGTGCCCTGTAATCGAACAATAATAGGAACTTTTATAGCATCTCCCATGTTTTTATATGCATCTACCACCCCCTGAGCTACCCGGTCGCATCTTACAATACCACCAAAAATATTGATCAGAATAGCCTTTACCGCAGAATCCTTTAAAATAATTCGAAATGCCTCTTCCACTCTTTTCGCATCTGCAGTTCCTCCAACATCCAGAAAGTTAGCCGGTTCACCTCCTGCCATTTTGATCAGATCCATTGTAGCCATTGCCAATCCGGCACCATTTACCATGCAGCCTACGTTTCCATCAAGATCTACGTAATTCAATCCTACAGCGCGTGCTTCAACTTCAATAGGGCTTTCTTCACGCAAATCCCTCATTTCGGCATATTGCTTCCTCCTGTATAGGGAGTTATCATCGATAGAGACCTTAGCATCAACGGCCAATATCAAATTGTCCGAAGTTTTAAGTACGGGATTTATTTCAAACAAATTAGAATCACTTTGTTCATAGGCCTTGTATAATGCCGTCACGAATTTGGTCATTTCTTTAAACGCAATTCCGGATAAACCCAGGTTAAAAGCAATCTTCCTGGCCTGGAATGGCAATAATCCTACTGCAGGTTCAATTTCCTCAGTAAAAATCAGATGTGGTGTTTTATCCGCTACTTCTTCAATATCCATGCCTCCTTCTGTAGAGTACATTATCATATTTTTTCCACTGGCTCTATTCAATAAAACCGACATATAAAACTCACTGGTTTCACTTTCTCCCGGATAATAGACATCTTCCGCAATAAGTACCTGATGAACTTTTTTACCCTCCGCTGAAGTTTGAGGAGTAATCAAATTCATTCCTATGATATTACCTGAAATCTCCTCTACCTCTTTTAAATTTTTTGCCAGCTTTACACCTCCGCCTTTACCTCTTCCACCGGCATGAACCTGCGCCTTTATCACAAACCATTCCGTACCGGTTTCTTGTGTAAGCTGCTTTGCAACATCTACCGCTTCCTTTGGATTATGGGCTACGAGACCCCGTTGAATTCGAACTCCAAAACTTGCTAAAATTTCTTTTCCCTGGTATTCGTGAAGATTCATATTATAATTTATGTTCGTTAAGAGGCAAAAATAGGAAACCGACCGCATTTACCCTAATAAAACAACAAATTGGACTTAATCTTTTTAACAATCCGGAAATATTTGAATAGCAGTATTTGTAGCCGGACAGAAACTGGCATTTAGCAGGCATTAAACCTCAAATTTTAAAGGCTTTAAAATCTAACGGATCAAAATTCTTGAAATGACCATTTAATTCAATAAGTAATTTAGTTCTATTAACTTCATTGAGTACCTGAATAGTTACCATTAAATGATTCATGATAAACTGCAAACGTTCTTTTTCACTTGCCAACTGCAATAGTTCGTATTCCTGTTCAAAGGAAAGACCCATTTTGTGCGCAAGCGTATAACTATTGAACATTTCTATTTCAATAGGCGCAAAAGGCACTTCCATTAATTGATATAACTCCTTGAGTTTATTAAGCACTTCTCGTTTGGCAGATACTTCACCGTCATTAATAATATCGATAAATTCTACTTCGCCGCCCGAATATAATCTGTCATTCATTGTATTATCAAAGGAAATGACCTTGAAAATCTGTCTGGCAACGCATACCACATCCATAGCCCCACTTTCATAAGTGTTAACAACTTCCATCAGCTGAACCTCGGTGCCATAGGCAATGTTATCGTTAATATACACCGGTATTCCAAAAGTGATGGCCTCCCTGCGACAATCATTGATAAGTTGTTTATACCGTTCCTCAAAGATGTGCAGCGGTACTTTTTCGCCCGGAAAAAATACGGATTGCAAGGGGAAAAAAGGTAACTTCATAGCAAAACTTTTTTCTAAAAATACAAAGGGCACGCCATAGTCACAAATAGCCTATGAGTTAATATTGTTATATTTATAACTAATTGTTTTATTTATAATTAATCTGTACTTTATTTTGTACATTCTACCGAAGTATTTTAGTTTTGCTCAAAACCCAGGTTAAAGATGAAGTATTCCGATCTCCTGAACATTACACAAGAACATGGCAATCCTGTATATGTTTACGATGCTGAAAAGATAATATCTCAATTCAACAGGCTGACTAATGCCTTTAGTACGGTTAAAAACTTAAAACTAAATTACGCAGCTAAGGCACTTTCCAATCTCGCTATTCTGAAATTAATGAACAAGCTTGGGAGTGGTTTGGACACCGTGTCCATTCAAGAGGTAAAACTAGGCCTGCTTGCTGGTTTCAAGCCTGAATCAATCATTTATACGCCCAACGGAGTTTCCTTAGAAGAAATAGAAGCGGCAGCAGCTTTAGGGGTGCGAATAAATATTGATAATCTTTCTATTCTCGAGCAATTCGGAAGCACCCATCCCGATATACCCGTGTGTATCAGGATAAACCCCCATGTAATGGCCGGAGGTAATTCTAATATATCCGTGGGGCACATTGATTCGAAATTTGGTGTCAGCATCCATCAAATTCCCCATTTGTTGCGGATAGTAGAATTAACCAAAATGAAAATAAATGGCATACACATGCATACGGGAAGTGATATCCTGGATATCGATGTGTTTTTGTATGCATCGGAAATTCTATTTGAAACGGCCAAAAATTTTAAAGAGTTGGATTTTATAGATTTTGGCAGCGGCTTTAAAGTTCCCTATAAAAATGGAGATATAGAGACCAATATTGAGGAACTGGGGGAAAAATTAAGTAAAAGATTCAATGAATTTTGTGAAGGGTATGGAAAAGAACTGACTCTGGCATTTGAACCCGGAAAATTTCTTGTAAGTGAAGCCGGTTACTTTTTGGCTAAGGTAAACGTTGTAAAACAGACTACTTCTACTGTTTTTGCCAGTGTGGATTCGGGTTTTAACCATCTGATACGGCCCATGCTATATGGTGCAAATCATCAGATAATTAACATCTCCAATCCTAAGGGAAGGGAACGCTATTATTCCGTGGTAGGTTATATTTGCGAAACGGATACTTTTGCTAATAACAGGAGAATAAATGAAATTACAGAAGGGGACATCCTTTGTTTTAAAAACGCCGGAGCATATTGCTTTACCATGGCCAGTAATTACAATTCCAGATACAGACCAGCTGAAGTCCTTTGGTATCAAGGCAAATCTCTGTTAATACGGGAAAGAGAATCTTTTGATGATCTTATTAGGAACCAAATTGATGTTAAAGATTTGTTTGAAACCAAAAATCAGAAAGTGGCGGTGAAATAAACCCGCAGAAATTTCGTTAGTTTTGGTACAATAATTGGACTAATAACTCAAATCGAAACTTATGAAATTTAAGTCCCCTTCATTTTCTAAGCCCATCCTTTTAGCTATTGTTGGTTTATTAACTTTTGCATCAAATGCCCAGGAAGTTAATTGGCTTAGCTGGGATGAAGCTACAAACCTGGCTGCAACCGACAAGAATCCAAAGAAAATATTTATCGATGTCTATACCGATTGGTGCGGCTGGTGTAAGAAAATGGACAAAGACACCTTTCAGAATGCTGAAGTGGCAGAATACATGACCAATAACTTTTATATGGTTAAGCTGGATGGGGAAGGTAAAGAACCTATAGATTTTAAAGGTAAGACCTATAAATATGTTCCTTCCGGCAAAAGAGGTTATCACGAGTTAGCTGCAGCTTTGCTGCAAGGTCGCTTGAGCTATCCGACAGTAGTATTCATGGATGAACAACTTAATATGCTGTCTCCTGTACCCGGATATCAAAAACCGGATCCCTTTTTAAATATTGCCCGATACTTCGGAGATAATATCTACCTGGAAAAAGACTGGAAAACCTATAGTGGGAACGTAAAATAGTTTACCTGCTGTAGTTCGGAGATTCTTTTGTAATGGTTACATCATGAGGATGGCCCTCATTAATGCCGCTGGAAGTAATCTTGACAAATTTTCCCGTTTCTTTTAAAGTGTCTATATCCCTGGCGCCACAATAACCCATACCGGCCCTTAGTCCTCCAACAAACTGGTGTATACTTTCAAATAGTTCTCCTTTATAGGGAACTCGACCAACAATACCTTCGGGGACAAGTTTGTTAATATCATCTTCCACATCCTGAAAATACCGGTCCTTACTTCCCTCCTTCATAGCCTCCACGGATCCCATACCTCTATAGGATTTAAATTTTCGGCCTTCGTAAATTATTGTCTCTCCCGGTGATTCTTTGGTGCCTGCCAATAAAGACCCCAGCATTACGCAGTCTGCACCAGCCGCAATGGCTTTTGGAATATCGCCCGTATAGCGTATCCCACCATCCGCTATTACCGGAACACCGCTACCCTTAATGGCTGCGGCAACTTCCAGTACCGCTGAGAATTGCGGAAATCCGACACCTGCCACCACTCTGGTTGTACAAATTGAACCGGGCCCTATTCCTACTTTTACGGCGTCAGCTCCCGCCTCAACTAAATACCTGGCAGCATCCGCCGTGGCAATATTACCGACAATGACATCGAGTTGAGGGAATCTTTTCTTTACATCTTTAAGTATATTAACTACGCCCTTTGTATGGCCATGGGCAGTATCGATGACTACAGCATCAACTCCTGCTGTTACCAAAGCATCTGTCCTTTCCAGAGCATCCGGGGTAACCCCTATAGCAGCAGCTACTCTTAACCTGCCATATTGGTCTTTGTTTGCAACCGGCTTTTGAGTTAGCTTGGTAATATCGCGAAACGTAATAAGGCCAACAAGTTTATTCGAACTATCCACGACCGGTAGTTTTTCAATTTTATTGGTCTGAAGAATGCCTTCTGCCTGTTCCAGGGAAGTACCCTCAGCTACGGTAACAAGATTCGATTTTGTCATCACCTCAGCAATTGGCCGGCTATTATCCTTTTCAAACCTAAGATCCCTGTTGGTTACTATGCCAATTAGCTTTTGATTTTTATCAACAATGGGTATACCGCCTATACTATGCTCGCGCATACTGGCTTTAGCATCTCCTACCAAAGCGTCGAGATGCAGTGTTACCGGATCTAAAATCATTCCGCTTTCCGCCCTTTTGACTTTTCGAACTTTAATTGCCTGCTGTTCAATGGTCATGTTCTTGTGTAAGACGCCAATGCCACCCTCGCGCGCAATGGCAATAGCCATTCTGGATTCAGTCACAGTATCCATCGCGGCCGAAACAATCGGAATATTAATAGTAATATTTTTCGTAAACTTTGTTTGAATATTTACTTCTCTGGGCAAAATTTCAGAAAAGGCAGGAACAAGGAGTACGTCATCGTAGGTGAGGCCTTCTCCAAGAATTTTATTAAGATGAGCTTCCATGGCAATTAAGGATTAATTGCGTGCAAATATACACTTTTTTACCGGAAGAATTTTTTGTAGCGTGTCAATTTATTCAATGACGTAATTTGTCTGTTTTCACAACTCTCTCAATATGAAAAACATACTTCTTTTTATTTTTATTTAATCTAAATAATCTTTTATTTTATAGATTTTGTTCTTACTTTTGAAAGCTCTGTTATAACGCTATTTATAATTAGTCTAAATAAAATGAAGAGCTATATTTCCCTTTTATTCCTTGGTGTTTTTTTGAATCTATCCTATGGGCAATCAACACGCCTTATTACTCAGGCCAAGGATTCTAACCTGATAAAACTAGATGAAGTAGTATTAGCTGCCAATGTAATACTGGGCAGCAAATTTCAGGCGAGGAACCGAACCGGAGCTGCCTCCTATGTATCACAACCAGAATTACTAAAGTATAATTATACGGATATTAATCGTGTTTTACGATCTGTACCAGGAGTAACTCTTGTTGAAGAAGACGGCTTTGGACTACGCCCAAATATTAGTTTGAGGGGTACCTCTCCCGAAAGGAGCGCCAAGATTACTTTGATGGAAGATGCAGTACTAATAGCACCTGCTCCCTACAGTGCTCCGGCTGCTTATTATTTTCCTTCAATAGCCCGTATGCAGGCAGTAGAAATTCTAAAAGGAAGCAGCCAGGTACAATATGGGCCCTTTACTACCGGTGGAGCAATAAATATGATTTCCTCGGCCATCCCTGATACTTTTCATGCATCTCTTTTGGCAAATTATGGCAATTACAATAGCGGAGAGCTACAGTTAAAATTAGGAGACAGTAAAGAGCGTTTTGGATATATTATTGAATATTTGAACTTCAATTCTGATGGCTTTAAAAAGTTAGATAATGGTGGTAATACAGGATTTGACAAGAACGATATTTTGGCTAAATTCAGATTTAATTCATCTCCAACAGCCAAACTAAAACATATACTGGATATGAAATTTCAATATTCCGATGAGGAGTCCAATGAAACTTATGTTGGGCTTACGGATAACGATTTTGAAATATCCCCATTCAGGAGATATGCCGGTTCTCAGCAAGATCAGATGACTAATGATCATATCCAGATGCAGGCCACCTATGTCATAGATTTCAGCGATTATTTTAATATCACCACTACAGCTTATTACAATGGATTTAGCAGAAACTGGTACAAACTGGATGCAGTAACATTAAATGGAGACCGCAGAAGCATTGCAAATATTCTTGAAGACCCTTTAACCAATGAAGAATATTATAATGTTATTGCCGGCAACCAGGATGAAGGAGCCGATGCCCTGTTAGTAAAAGCCAATAATAGAAAATATGTTTCACAAGGTATTCAAACCAAATTTGATTACCATTGGAGTGGGGATAACACTTTTCATGATCTGGAGTTGGGCGCTCGTTTTCATGTAGATGAAGAAGACAGATTTCAATGGGTTGATGGTTACGGAATTAATAATGGTATTATGAACCTGACTACCGCAGGCACACCAGGTACTGATGCGAATCGGATTAGCGATGCCAGTGCATTCTCGGCTTATATGTTATATAAGCTTAAATACAGAAACCTCACCATTACACCCGGATTAAGATATGAGTCTATTTCTCTGGGGCGAAAAGACTATGGCAAGAATGACGTCTCTCGACAGGAAATTGAGCTCTCCACCCGCGAAAACCAGGTAAACGTCTGGATTCCCGGGATGGGTTTGAATTATAATTTCAACCAGATCTCGATTTTTGGCGGTGTTCACAAAGGATTTTCACCACCAACCAGTAAAGAAGGTGAAAAGCCCGAAGAAAGTATAAACTATGAGCTGGGTTCCCGGTTTGCAATGGGAAACTTTTCCGGAGAGTTGATAGGATTCTATAATGACTATAGCAATCTTTTAGGTAGTGATCTGGCTGCTACCGGAGGTACCGGAAGTTTGGAACAGTTTAACGCGGGTGAAGTAGATGTAACAGGATTAGAGGTATTATTAAATTATAATGCCCTGAACAATCACAAGAAACTAAGACTTCCCATAACTTTTGCCTATACGTATACCCATGCAGAATTCCAAAGTAGTTTTGATAGCCCGAATGATATATGGGGAGAAGTTACCAAGGGTGATGAAATGCCTTATATCCCCGAACATCAGTTTAATACCCTGATTTCTTTAGAACATCCTTCTTATGAGCTCAATCTCAGCGGAAGATTTAATGGCGCCTTTAGAACCAAAGCCGGAATAGGAAGTATACCCGCTAATGAATCAGTACCCTCGAGTTTTATAATAGATTTTTCAGCAAAGTACCATCTGAATGATCATTTAAGTATCAATGGAAGAATCATTAATTTGTTGGATGAGACATATGCAGTATCCCGTGTGCCGGCCGGTTTGCGCCCCGGACATCCTTTCGGGGCCTCTATTGGTGTCCTTTTAAGATATTAGAAAGGATAAAAGCGTTTTATATTTTGCTTTAGGAATTGCATTAGATTAGCTCTGCTAATAACTTGAAAACAGTTCAGAGGCCTTATTATATGCTGCTTCGAAGACCATCCACTGAACTCCGGTATCTACTTTATTTTCAGTAAAATAGGACAACATTTTTTCTGTAGGCATATTTCCTGTTAATTCATCTCTGGCCATTGGACAGCCTCCAAAACCTTTAATAGCACCATCAAACCTGCGACAGCCTGCTTTATACGCCGCATCTATTTTTTCGTGCCATTTGCCCGGGGTAGTATGCAAATGGGCCCCAAATTCTACCTGAGGGTATTTAGGAATCAAATGGGTAAATAGGTAACTGATATCTTCAGGTGTGGAAGATCCAACGGTATCCGATAAGGACAGTATCCTGGCTCCCATCTCAGCTAATTTTTCCGTCCATTCTCCGACAACTTCCACACTCCATGGATCACCGTATGGATTTCCAAATCCCATAGAAACATAGGTAACTACCTCTTTATTGGTTGCCTGTGCTATTTCCAGAATGTCGGACAATATATTTATTGACTGTGCAATTGTTTTGTGGGTATTCCGCATTTGAAAATTTTCGGAGATCGAAAAAGGATATCCCAAATAATCAATGTTATGGTGCAAACTTGCTTCATTTGCGCCGCGAACATTAGCAACAATAGCCAATAACTTGCTCTTTGAATTGGTAAGATCCAGGTTGGAAAGTACTTCAGCTGTATCTGCCATTTGCGGTATGGCCCTTGGAGATACAAAACTGCCAAAATCTATTGTATCAAAGCCACAACCCAGCAATGATTGTATGTAAGCTATTTTCCTCTCTGTGGGTATAAAGCTTTTAATGCCTTGCATAGCATCTCTGGGGCATTCAATAATCTTCACTTTCTCGGGCATATGGCTAATCTCGTATTTACCAAAATTAGCACTAATTATCCGAAAATAACAGGAACAGGGCAATACCAATAAAGACAACAATTTGTAACCATTTGAGAAATACTTCTATCCCCGAATGCCTTTTAATTTGTGCAGCAATTGCCCCTGATAGCAATGCAATTGAAGAAAAAATAAAGAATGTTACAATCATAAATAGCAAACCGAGAACATAAAATTGAATTACCGTGTTCAAATCTTCACTGAACAGAAATCCGGGAAAAAAAGCAAGGAAGAAAACAGTGACCTTCGGATTTAGCACATTCATAGTAAAACCCTGTCTGTATAATTGGCCTAAAGACTTTTTTGGAATCTCTGTATCAGCTATTGTAATATGAGCCTTGCTACGGTATACTTTATAAGCCAGGAACAACAAATAGATGGCGCCAAATAACTTAATAATAAAAAAAACCCGGTCATTTTCCTTAATCAACGCTGAGACACCGAATGCAAGCAATGTAGTATGGACTATACAGCCGCTTATTAATCCGGCAGTGGTTGAAAGACCATATTTTGTGCCATTGGCTATACTTTGTGTTAAAACAAAAATATTATCGGGTCCGGGTGAAATGGCAAGGGCGGATGTTGCCAGGATAAAGGCAGAAAGTATTTCGTAGTTCAAATTAACAATTTAAGAGAATCATGGTTTAAAATACAAAAGTTTCCTGCTTTTCTTTATCTTACAAAAATTTTATTTATGAAAACCAAATTACTTTTGATGTTAGTAGTACTAGGCCTGGCATCAATTAGCTTTGCAGCATTAAAAATGGAGAAAAAACCAAATCAGACCAAAACGGAACTGCTTAATGCCAAGGACAGCGTTTTAAGACATGTGGTCCTTTTTAAGTTTAAGGAAGAAGCATCTGCTGAACAATTAAAATCTTTCGAAAAGGCTTTTGGTGATTTAGCGGAAAAAATACCTGAAATCCTGGATTTTGAATGGGGGTTGAACAATAGTCCGGAAGGACTGGATAAAGGTTTTACCCATTGCTTTTTTGTAAGTTTCAAAAGTGAAGAAGATCGTGCTATATATTTACCACATCCGGATCACCAGGCGTTTGTGAGTCTTATCGGGCCCTCTGTAGATGATGTATTGGTAGTTGATTACTGGACCAAATAGTTGGGACATTCTTTTTTAGGTTAAGGTAACCCTTTAGTATTTTATTGAAATTTACTGACACTTAGGATTGATTCAGAATGGCCTTATTTATCCTTTTTACCAAAGCGGGCCCTTCATAGACAAAACCTGTCCACAACTGTATTAAATCTGCACCTGCATCCAGTTTTTCCAGAGCATCCTCAGCAGAATGAATACCACCCACCCCAATTATTGGAAACGCCTTATTACTTTTTTCAGAAAGAAATCTAATAACCTCCGTACTTTTATTTGCAAGAGGTTTACCGCTTAATCCGCCTTTTTCTTCCGCGAGTACACTATCAGACATCAGATTGTCGCGGGCAATGGTTGTATTGGTGGCAATAATACCTGAAATCCCGGTTTCCTTAACAATTTCAATTATATCCAATAATTGATCATTCGTAAGATCAGGGGCGATTTTTAGAAGGATTGGTTTCTCACTAACGGCCATCTTTTGCGCCTTCCTATTATTCTCACGTTTTAAATCCGTCAAAAGGGCAGTAAGAGGCTCCTTATCCTGTAATTCCCGCAAGCCGGGAGTATTTGGAGAACTTACATTTACCACAAAATAGTCGACATAATCAAAAAGGGCTTCAAAACATATTAAATAATCTTTGGTCGCCAGATGATTTGGCGTGATTTTGTTCTTACCAATATTACCGCCTATAATGACATTGTGCTTTTTCTTTAAATTTTCAACAGCTTCAAAAACACCGAGATTATTGAAGCCCATCCTGTTTATAATTGCCTTATCTGCTTTTAATCTGAAAAGCCTTTTTTTTGGATTACCCGACTGGGGTTTTGGCGTAACAGTACCTATTTCAATAAAACCAAACCCAAAATTTGAGAGTTCATTATATAGCCTGGCATCCTTGTCAAAACCAGCTGCAAGACCAACCGGATTTTTAAATTTTATCCCGAATAACTCTCTTTCCAATCGTTTATCATTTACCTGATAAAGCGATCTGAAGACAGCTGCAAATCCAATTTTTGATGTTAATTTTATAAGTGTAAATGACAGGTGATGCACTTTTTCCGGGTCCAAAAGGAAAAGAAGTGGTCTGATAAGGAACTTGTACATTATCTGGAATAAGTTTGTTCAAAAATACAAACTTCAATCAGGTTAACATGCTCTAAAAAACTATTTCGTATTATCTCAAATGTTAAAATTACTCCGGTGAAGTTTCATCTTTGGAACTTAAACCGGTTAATGGTATTCGCACGGCCTCCTCGCATAAGGCAATGTACCTCTTGTACTGATTTTCATTAAATATACCCACTAATTTTTGATCGCATATTTTAGAATTAGTTATAATTTCTGTTCGCAAAACTTTAAACTTTTCAGCTAAGGTTTGTAATTCTTCTTCATTGCTCTGTGGATGATCATCTAAAAGATGATTTATTTGCTCCTCGATTTTTTCATTGGATTTTTTTAATTCCAGAATCCAGCCTTCCATTTGCACTAACTGCTCGGCACTAAGCTGAAACACTTTAATTATCGTTTCCGTATCCTTGCCGCCAATACCCAAAGTGCAGTCTGCGGTTTGGCCAAAACCTGTGAAGAAGACAAAAAAAATCAGTAAAGGAACACAGTAATTCAATTTCATAATTTTATTCCATTAGTGGGTTACAAAATAAACTTCTATATAAACTATATTTTTTAACAAAAATTATACTTCTTTCAATTTTATCAGAATTAATCAAAAAGCTACCAAAAATGGTCGCTTTTCAATAATATACTTTATTTCTTCAATTTAAGTTGAAGTTTACTCTTACAATTAATAATCTACCGCCAATACCGAATTGATTTGGTCTCCCAGACCAATTAAAAACGGCGTTGATTCAATTATATAAACCATCTGCACAAACAATCCATATGCTGTTTCAGGCTTTGAAGTAATATTGTAATTTTGATATAAACTTATTAGTATGCAAAAAATGATCGACCGTTTTATCAGCTATGTTACCATAGATACCCAGAGTGATCCCAATTCAGATAGTACGCCGAGTACGGAAAAACAATGGGTTCTTGCCAATAAACTTGTAGAAGAATTAAAACAAATTGGTCTCGAGGATGTTTCTATTGATGCGAACAGCTATATTATGGCAACCCTACCATCAAATATTGGCAAAGAGGTTCCTGTTATTGGCTTTATTTCGCATTTTGATACAAGTCCGGATTTTACGGGAACTAATGTAAACCCGCGTTTGATTTACAATTATGATGGAAAAGACATCCTCCTGAATAAAGAAAAAAACATTGTGCTTTCCCCTGATTATTTTGATGATTTACTTCTTTACAAAGGTCAAACCCTTATTGTAACAGATGGCACAACCCTACTTGGAGCAGATGACAAAGCCGGAATAACTGAAATCATGACGGCGATGGAGTACCTTATCCAGCACCCCGAAATTAAACATGGCCCTATCCGTATTGGTTTTACGCCGGATGAAGAGATAGGTCGGGGAGCTCATAAATTTGATGTCAAAAGATTTAATGCGGAATGGGCTTATACCATAGACGGAAGCCAGGTAGGAGAATTGGAGTATGAGAATTTTAATGCAGCCGAGGCAAAAGTTACGGCTACAGGAAAAAGTGTTCATCCCGGATACGCTAAGGGAAAAATGGTAAATGCGATTAGTCTTATCAACGAATTCATGAGTTTATTACCTGAAAAAGAAGTACCGGAACACACAGATGGCCGGGAAGGATTTTTTCATATAAACCACCTGAAGGGGGAAATAGAAAAAGCAGAACTGGAACTCATAATCAGGGATCATGATAAATCTTTATTCGAAAGCAGAAAAAAGATGCTAAAGAATATTGTGCATGATCTCAACGAACGGCATGGAGATTATTTATCTGTGGAGATAAAAGATCAGTATTTTAATATGAGACAGAAGATAGAACCTGTTTTTCATGTCGTTGATATTGCCAAAGAAGCCATGGAAAAACTGGGTATAGAACCAATTATAAAACCAATCCGGGGTGGTACCGATGGATCACAATTAAGTTATATGGGGCTCCCCTGTCCCAACATTTTTGCCGGCGGACATAATTTTCATGGAAAGTATGAATACGTACCGGTTGAAAGCATGCAAAAGGCTGTTGCTGTTATTGTGAAAATTTGCGAGCTTGTAGCCAGCAGATAATCAGAAGTATGGAACTAGAAGATAAAATAGATGCGTATTATTCCAAAAATCAAAAATTCAAAGAAGGAATAGGGCAATTAAGGCAAATAGTATTAAAAACAGAATTGGTTGAAACTCTTAAATGGGGCGCTCCGGTCTATACAATTGACAATAAAAATGTTTTGGGAATAATGGCTTTTAAAAGCCATTTCGGTATTTGGTTCTTCAACGGAGTTTTTCTCAGCGATCCCAAAGGCGTATTGAAAAATGCACAGGAAGGCAAAACAAAATCCATGAGACATTGGAAATTAAGGGCGCTAAGTGATATAGATGAAGCAGGAATTCTTAATTATATTGAGGAAGCCATAGAAAATGAAAAAAAAGGTTTAAAACTAAGGCCATCCGTCAGCAAAGAAGTCATTATTCCTAAATTATTAAAAGATGTTTTAGCAGAAGACAACAGACTGAATGAGCAATTCAACATGCTGGCGCCATATAAGCAAAGGGTTTATTGCGAGCATATTGCCGAAGCAAAACAACAAAAGACAAAGGAATCCAGACTTCAGAAAATCATTCCAATGATTTCTAAAGGGATAGGGTTGTATGATAAATACAAATAAATTTATCCCTTATTCCTTTAACTCTTTGGCTCAAATCTTGTGTAAAATCTATTTTAATTCTACCCTTAGTTCTTATTTTGGTAATTTCCAGCCATTGTTATAGGATGCCATCATAATTTCATTAGCCGTCTTATCCGTAAATCTTGCACTATTGGCATCCCAATAAACCCTGTTCCCGGATTTGTAGGCAACATTTCCCATATGTGATACCATCGCGGCGTCATAACCTACTTTAATAGGCGCATTGAGGTTGCCGGGATCCCTGCTTTTAACAGCTTCTATAAAGTTTTTAGTATGCAAATCCAATCCGCTTCCCTGGTTTTGTTGTAAGGGCAGTGCTTCCATTCGCGGAATGCCTTCCTTGCCCCACCCCTGAAATTCCTTTTCAGGGATTACTTCCCATCCGCCCCTATCCAGAACCAAAGTGCCATTATTCCCTATAAAAGCTATTCCGTGATTTCTTCCATAATTTCCTCCATCGATACCCGTGGCATGTTCCCAGAGAATGGAAAAATCATCATATTCAAAAACCGCTTGCAAGGAATCCGGCGTTTCTGAAGCATCATCGGGATATGCGAATTTTCCGCCAAGGGCCATTACAGATTTTGGTGTTCCTGCTTTCATTCCGTAAAGGGCATAATCAATTAAATGGACCCCCCAATCTGTCATAAGACCACCAGCATAATCCCAAAACCACCTGAAATTAAAATGAAACCTGTTAGCATTAAAAGGGCGCTTTGGTGCTGGTCCCAACCACATATCGTAATCTACTCCTGCCGGGATATTCTCGTCCGCAAGAATGGGAACCGGTTTCATCCATCCCTGATAGGCCCAGGCTTTTGCCAAACGTATTTCGCCAAGTTTGCCGGAATGCACAAAATTAATCGCATCCACAAAATGAGGCTGACTGCGCTGCCATTGCCCTATCTGCACTATACGATTACTTTTTTCAACAGTGTTTAGCATAATTTCACATTCCTGCATGGAATTAGCTATGGGCTTTTCACAATACACATCTTTTCCCGCAGCCAATGCATCGGTTAATTGAAGACAATGCCAGTGATCCGGGGTTCCTATAACCACAAAATCAATATCTTTATCGTTTAGTAACTCTCTGTAATCCTTATACCACTTAGGTTTATTAATACCTGCCTTATCAAGTTCAGAAGTTCGGCGGGCAAGTACATTTTCATCCACATCACACAGTGCAATTACATTAACTTCGCTAATTTTCAAAAGAGAAAGGAGGTTGCTGAAGCCCATACCGTTACATCCAATCAATCCTACATTAATCTGATCGTTAGCCCCTACTCTTTTTCGGATAGACGCAAGTAATTCAGCTGGAAACAGGAAAGAGGAACTTGATCCTAAAAGAAACAAAGAACTGTTTTTGATAAATTTTCTTCTGTTAGTGTTCATAGTAATGAATTATTGAAAAGCTGAATATACAGATTTTCAGCTAATTATCAGACCAAAAAAAACACCGGTGTGGACCGGTGCTTTATAATGCATACTCATTTAATTCTACTTTTCCTTGGGGGGTGCATTCAATTTGGAACTCATTTCCATAGAAATGGCGGATCTGTCAAATTTTAGTCTTCCGGCCATGGTCTCGATAATACAGGAAAAATCCTTATCATTTAAATCCACGACTTTTCCATGCAAGCCACTTTTAGTTACTATTTTATCCCCTTTCTTCAATGCTGCTGCAAACTTTTTTTCATCCTTTTGTCGCTTCATCTGTGGACGTATCATAAAAAAATATGCCACGGCAAAGATGAGTATCATTGGAAGAAATTGTCCTATATCACCCATAATTTTGTGCTGAGTTTTGTGCTACTTAATTAACAGGGCCCAGCGCTGCTGAAGGTCCACTGCCTTTTGGATTAACAAATGCTTTAATTCTTAAAATTTCCTGTCCTTTTTCCGTATTAGCCAATACGGTAATAGTCTTGGTAACCTGATTTTGACCAGAGCCATTAAACTTCACCATAAGTTCACCTTTTTCGCCAGGAGCAATAGGATCTTTAGGAGGGTTCGGCACTGTACAGCCGCAACTACTGGTTGCATTTGTAATAATTAAAGGCGCGTTACCTGTATTTGTAAAAGAGAAGATAGTCTCCTGAGGAGTACCCTGTGCAATTGTACCGAAATCATGTTCCGATTTATCAAATTTCATTACAGGCAGTTTTTTTGCCTGCAAATCTCTTTCTGCTGCCACTTCAACATTAGCAGTATTTACTTTGCTGGAGGCATTCTCCTTGCATGAGCCAAACAATAAGGCCGTGGTTAAACCGAGAGCAATAAATAGTCTTTTCATTATAATTTTAGTTTAATATTCGCATGCAAAATTAAGGAATATTTGTTTATAATAATCCTCTACCTGTTTTTTTCAATTTTCCGCTAATCCTGTATTCTTTTACTAATTTATCCAATATACCATTAATAAAGATGCTGCTCTTTGGTGTAGAATACTCTTTGGCGATTTCCAGATACTCATTTATGGTTACCCGCTCGGGTATGGATGCGAAACCCGTCAGTTCACAAATGGCCATCTTTAAAAGAATAGCATCTATATCTGCAATTCTATCTTTATCCCAGTTGGGTGTTTTTAATTGAATCTCTCCTTCAAATTTTTTATCATTTAGGAGTGTTTTTGTCAACAATTGATCTGCGAAGATCATATCATCCGCGTCCTTTAAAAGTTTAGGCAAAAAGTAGGAATGACTAAATTCCTTATTTACCTTCCTCAATTGCTTTAAAACAAAGGTATTCACAAGGGGTATGTCATCTACCCAGGTTAATTTATCATCCTCAAAATATTCGTATATCCTTTCATTGGGAGCAATAACCTCCTTAAAAAGGTTTGCGATAAAATTTTTATCTTCTTCATAGCTGCTTTCATTCTTAAGCATATATAGGTTGAATAGTTCGCTATTTTTTATTTCATTAAATACTATTTTTACATAGTCCTGGTGCAGATCCCAGTTATTCAATTTCCTTTTTACCAATTCATTTTGCAGCATTGAATTATTCACAATTTGACTAAGAACCGCATTGTTTAGGAACTTTCTTTTATCCGGATATTTTTCGTCATTTTCATTCAAATATTTTTTAGAAGATAATCTAATGAAATTTTCCTCCATTTTGTGAAGTTCTATTAAAAGACTTAAAACAAGGAGATAGAGAATATAAGTATTATCGATACTTACCCGGAGAAATTTTTTCTGTTTTTCTAAAGATTCATCGTGGGATAAAGTTAAGGCATAAATGCATTGCATCACTTTTACCCTGATTTGCCTTCGTGTAAGCATTTTAAAGAACCTTGTGTTAAATTAGAAATACGAAACGTCGCAAAAATACTAATCTATTTTAAATCCAAACCTAATTCTCAATTTATCTTATCAGTTTTATAACATTTGTTTTGTGGCCAATCCGCTATATTTGTCCATCTCTTAAAAACAATTTGCATTACCAGCCATTTTAATGAAAGAACTCAGGCACTTAGATAAATACTTCAAAAAATATTGGCTTAAATTATTCATAGGCATCATTATCACCATAATAGCCAGGATTTTTCAATTGGTGATGCCTTCCTATGTTAAAAAATCAATTGAGGTTGTTGAAAATTTCGTGGCTTCAGAAATTGCAGAGCCGCAGGCCAGGGATTTGCTTTTGGAATACATCCTGATCATTGTTGGTGCGGCCTTACTGTCAGGATTCTTTACTTTTTTAATGCGGCAAACCATAATAAATGTCTCAAGATATATTGAATTCGATTTAAAAAATGAAGTCTTTGATCATTACCAACTTTTAAGTCTGAATTTTTATAAAAAGAACCGTACCGGGGATCTTATGAACAGAATAAGTGAGGATGTTGGGCAGGTGAGGCTTTATACCGGCCCTGCAATTATGTATGGTATTCAGACACTTACCTTATTCGTTTGTCTTATACCCCTGATGTTTATCAAGGCTCCGACAATTGCATTTTATTCTTTATTACCCTTGCCAATTCTCTCTGTCCTAATCTATCAAATAAGTAAAATTATTCATAAACGAAGTACCAAAGTTCAGGAATATCTTTCTACCCTATCAACCTTTGCCCAGGAATCATTTTCGGGGGTATCCGTAATAAAAGCGTATAACCTGGAACCCCAGATAAATAATGAAGTTATCGCTCTTGCAAATGAAGGAAAAGAGAAAAGCATGGATTTGGCGAAAGTTAACGCCTGGTTTTTTCCATTGATGATCCTGTTAATTGGAATCAGTAATATTTTTGTAATCTATGTAGGAGGGAAACAATATATTAATGGGGAAATCTCATCTATTGGCACCATCGCCGAATTCATACTATATGTAAATATGCTGACATGGCCGGTAGCTGTTGTAGGATGGTTAACTTCTATTGTACAACGTGCGGAGGCTTCGCAAAAAAGGATAAATGAGTTTTTAAAAGAACAGCCAGCGATAAGTAATGAGGTAATTGAAGAAACCCCTATCAAGGGCTCCATTGAGTTTAAGGATGTTACATTTACATATGAAGACACAAATATTACCGCGCTTAAAAATATATCTTTCACTATTAAGGAAGGGGAAACGGTTGCAATAATAGGAAAAACGGGTTCAGGGAAATCTACTATTCTGGATCTTATTGCCAGATTGTATGACGTAACATCAGGGGAAATATTAATTGACAATGTCCCGATTCGGAGATTGAACTTGAATAGTCTTAGGGCAGCAATAGGTGCTGTTCCTCAAGACGCATTTCTGTTTTCTGACACTATTAAAAATAACATCAAATTTGGCAAGGAGGATGCTGCGGATAATGAAATTTTGGAAGTTGCCAGAAAAGCTGCAGTACATGAAAACATCATGGGCTTTTCTAAAAAGTATGAAACCATTCTTGGCGAAAGGGGAATTACCCTTAGTGGAGGTCAAAAACAGCGTATTTCAATTGCCAGAGCCTTACTAAAAGACCCCAGGGTATATTTATTCGATGATTGCCTTTCTGCCGTGGACACCGAGACTGAAGAAGAAATATTACACAACCTGAAACTTGCTTCACATTTGCGAACCACACTAATCGTAAGTCATCGTGTTTCTTCGGCTAAAAATGCAGATAAGATAATAGTGCTGGAAGACGGAAAGGTCCTCCAGGAAGGCACACACAATCAATTGATAGAAATAGACGGTTACTACAAGGAACTATATCTCAATCAACTTTCAGCGAAAGAAATCTAGTAAAATGTTGCTGGATAAGCTTTTTTTTTACATTTTTGAAGATATTTTAGGCATAGTAACTAACTAGATATAGGACAAATGAGTAGTAAAGATTTAATGGATCAGGAAGAAATTTTCTCAAAAGTTTTAAGAGCTGGGAGAAGGACTTATTTTTTTGATGTAAGAAGTACGAAGGCAGGGGATTATTATCTGACGATTACGGAGAGTAAAAAATTTACACATGATGATGGCTCCTTCCATTACAAGAAGCACAAAATATATCTCTACAAAGAAGATTTTCAATCCTTTAGGGAAATCATGGAAGAAATGATGGATTATATAATTGATGAAAAAGGACATGAAGTTATCTCGGAAAGACATCAAAAGGACTTTAAAAAGGTAGAGCCCAGTGAGAACGGAGAAATTTCTTCTACTGATAGTTTCACAGATTTGGATTTTGAGGATATCTGATTTAAAAATCACACAATCTTATAAACGATCTTTGTTTTCAAAGGTCGTTTTTTTTTATCCCCTAACACATTCAACTCAGCTCAAAATATAAGAATAACCACCTACACCCTCCTTTTTATCTTCTCCTATTTAGGTTTTGCACAACAATCAATGGATCTGGGTTATTATTTACGGAAAATACTAATTTCAGGGCCTTTTGGTGCGGTACAAATAAATTCTTGATGAACACAATTTACTTTGGAACAATATTATAGAAAGTTTAATTCCTAAATTCTCCGGGGCTCCATCCATGAGGCTGTCTGGCAGTTAATAATTAGAACAAAAAGGGTTTGTGAACTTATTTTTTATTTAAATATTAACTGCTAACTTTAATGCTGTTTAATAGAAATCCTTCATAAGATGGCAAGAACACCAAGCAACATGCTGCCCTTGGGCACAATTGCCCCTAATTTTAATTTACCGGATACCATAAGCGGCAAAAGTGTCAGTCTTCAGAAAATAAAAGGTAAAAAAGGAACACTGATCATGTTCATCTGCAATCATTGTCCGTTTGTTAAACATGTAAATTCTAAAATAACAGAACTGGCAGCTGCTTATCAGTCTCAGGGAATAGCCTTTATAGCAATTTCAAGTAATGACATAGTAAATTACCCTCAGGATTCCCCAGACCTGATGAAACAAACTGCATTGCAGGAAAAATACAGTTTTCCGTATTTATTTGATGAAACACAAGAGGTGGCGAGGGCATATGAGGCCGCTTGCACACCGGATTTTTATCTTTTTGATAGCAACCTAAAACTAGTTTACAGAGGACAATTAGACGACTCCAGACCAGGAAATGATATCCCTTTGACCGGATTGGATCTAAGAAATGCTATAGAGTCATTGGTAAACAATGAACCCATAAATCCGGTTCAAAAACCCAGCATAGGTTGCAACATAAAATGGAAATAAAAATAGAAGAGGTATCAAACAAAACCTGCCGGCTTTACTGCAAGCTGGGAACAAAGGCATACAAAGAGCACTATTTGCATTTATGGCAAAATAATGATCCGGCTCCGTACATTGAAAAAAGTTTTACCATAGATGTCGTTAAAGATGAATTGAAGGATAATTCAGTATCCCTTTGGCTGATTTATCATGAAAATACCGCAGTTGGCATTCTTAAACTGATAAAAGATGCCCCAATAGCATCTCATGCTTCGAAGGAAGTCGTCTTACTTGAAAAAATATATATCTTACATAAATTCTCCGGCAAAGGGATTGGAAGTTTTGCATTACGCTGGGTTGAAACATACTGTCTGAAAGCTAACAGGCAGCTAATATGGTTGGAAACAATGCAAAAAGGAGCAGCATTGAATTTCTATCTTAAAAACGGATATCATATAATTCGGGAAAAGAAATTGAAATTTGATCAGGTTTTAGAAAAACAAAAACCAATGTACATACTTTATAAAAAAGTAAAGCCCCAGAATTCTCAGGTAGTTTTCAATTGATTTTTTTGCCCCTGCATTATGAATTCCAGCCCTCTCTTATTGTAAGATTTTTGATATGAGCATAATGATGGTTTCCATGCCATACATATCGGCCTATATTTTCTTCAATTGATGTAGGCTCATTACTCTCGGGATGTATAAAAGTTAGTTTTAAATCTTCAGAATTAAGTCCTTTCAGCAAATACACCAATTTGGCATGAACTGCACTGAGATGATTTAGTGATAATTCTACCGGAGCAGTCCTGGCATCAAAAAGTTCTGCCCATTTCTTCTCAAGATAAGGTTTAATAATAGGAGTTTCTTCGGTTAATGCCCACTTAAAACGGATATAACTATTATGGTGACTATCTGCAACATGATGAATAAGTTGACGTACAGTCCAACCACCCGGCCTGTACCGGGTCTCCAGCTGAGTAGCGGACAGCTCCTTTACCAGCGCCTCCAATCTGGCTGGGAAATGTTCCAAAACACCAATCCATTCTGCAATTTGATCTTCCGAAATTGAAGAAGGCAGTTCAAACTTACCGATGGGGTAACGTAATTCTTCAAGTCTTATATTCTCCATATTGTCAAAAATAATGAATTCGATTTCCTGTAAGACATTAATCAAAGCCTTTTTGATCTAAGAAAAGTTCTTTGTTTACAAAATAAGAATATGAGTTTAAATGGTCACCAAATAGTTTTAGATAACTTCAATAGAAATGCCAAATATTTTGGCTAACAAAATTTTAAATTTAATAGGGCCTAAGCTTGGTCTTTTATCAAACCTTCCTTAATTTTACCGATATATAGCACAAACCAATATTCCCCCCTTTTATAGACAACTTCTGGAATTACTTTTTTAAGTAACTGATAAGTAGGGTTTATAGCCGCCAAGGTGTTATATAACTAAGAAAGTATCCCCGCAAAATAACCTAATTAATTGTTATGTCTGTTTTTTTTATAATCCTGTTCCTATTATTGGCTATCAATTTAATTCTTATTGTTTTTAGTGCCAATAAGGCCAAATAAAAAACTTCTTCCAAAATTATGAAAGAAGTTTTCTGTAATTACTATTATTCCGGGTCTCCCCTTCTTTTATTTTTATTGAACTAAGAACCTTATTTAACCCCCATTAATTCCACATCAAAAATCAGGGTGGCGTTTGGAGGGATTACACCGCCGGCACCCGCACTGCCGTAACCAAGTTCAGATGGAATTACAAAACGGGCCTTATCACCAACTTTTAATAGACTAATACCTTCATCCCAGCCCGGTATTACCTGTCCGATGCCTAATTGAAAGTCTATGGGTTGGTTACGTTGATAGGAAGAATCAAATATTTGTCCGTTAGTCAACGAACCTTCGTAATGAACAGATACAGTATTTCCCTTTTGGGCCTGATTACCGCTTCCCTTTTTTAGAATTTTATAACGAAGCCCCGTATTTGTTTTATCAAATCCGGCTGCCACTTTATCCAATTCTGCCTCAGCTTTATTTTTTTCTTCTTGTAATCTTAATTCACGGGAGCTTTCAAAAGTCGTAAACGCTTCAACCGCATTCCAGGATTCTGCATCGTTTCCTATTCTCAGAATCTCAAGATCGTTTATTAAATCTCCCTGATCAATTTCATCAACAACATTTTGTCCTTCAACAACTTTACCAAAAACAGTATGCTTGTTATCCAACCATGGTGTAGCAACATGCGTAATAAAGAACTGACTTCCATTGGTGCCAGGACCAGCATTTGCCATAGAGAGTACTCCGGGGCCCGAATGTTTAAGGTCAGGGTGAAACTCATCATCAAATTTATATCCTGGATCCCCTGTCCCGGTTCCTTGTGGACAACCACCCTGGATCATAAAATCCGGGATTACCCTGTGAAAGCTTAATCCATCATAATAGGGGGTGTTTTTTGGTTTGGCCGAATTTTCCATGGTTCCTTCTGCCAGTGCCACAAAATTACCTACCGTACCGGGGGTCTTATCGTGCGTTAATTTTACTGTTATTTCTCCTTTAGAAGTATTGAATTTGGCGTAAATTCCGTCTTGCATATCTCTTTTTTTTAATAAGCTGCAAAGGTAATAAATTTATACGGACAGGCTTTTATTTTATATTATCTATAGCCTTTGTTACAGTATTATTGAATAGCAGGAAGGTATTATTTATCTGCTCCTGTATTTTCAGAAGCTGTGCCATATTTGTCAATTAGATATACCAAACTGGCCATAGTAGCAGCACCAAGTTCCAGTTCGCGTTTATTAATATGTTCAAATGTATCAATCTCCGAATGATGATGGTCAAAATACCGCTGAGAGTCCGGCAGCAATCCGGCAAGAACTATCTGGTCATTTTTTAAAGGTTCAATATCGGCTCCACTTTCTCCTTGCTCAAACAAATGAATGTAATACGGTTCAAAAAGGGGTTTCCAAAGTAAAATTTTAGCAAAATCAGTTTCAGGACAGTCAAAAGAAAAACCTCTGGGTGTAAAGCCTCCTGAATCGCTTTCCAGAGCAAATACATGATTTTCTTTTTTATTTGTAGCAATCTCAGCATAAGTCTTTGCACCCTTCAATCCGTTCTCTTCATTCATAAAAAGCACCACACGGATTGTTCGTTGCGGAACATATCCAGTTAACTTCAGTAAACGAAGAACTTCCATACTTTGAACGCATCCGGCGCCATCATCATGTGAGCCATCACCAAGATCCCAGGAATCCAGGTGGCCTCCAACCAAAATTATTTCATCGGGATATACACTCCCTTTTATCTCTCCGATGACATTGTGCGATTTAACATCCTGAAGTTGCCTGCAGTTTTGTTTAAAATAAAATTTTATTTCAGGATTAAGTTTTAAGGTCGTGCTTAGTAATTCTGCCCCATTGGTACTAATTGCCGCAGCCGGTATTCTTTCATTTAAGGGTGTATCCCCATAGCTCATCCCTCCCGCATGAGGGTAATCGTCAAGCCGAAGGTTCATGGAACGCACAATAATCCCCACAGCGCCGTAATTTGATGCTTCTTTTGCTCCAGAAGACCTTTGATTGACAGAAGCGGAATAAGCTTCATGTGTATTAATATGCCGCGGATCCATGGGTTTGTTGTAAAAGACAATTTTACCTTCAATCTTATTGCGGCCCAGTTTCTCTAATTCCTCAATTCCATTTACTTCAATGACATTCGCTTTGATACCTGCTGAAGGCGTTGCAACAGATCCTCCCAATGCACAAATAGGTACATTATTCGTAATTCCAGGTTTACTTTCAATATAGGCAAATTCAGGTACTCCTCTGACCCATTTGGGAACAACTACGGGTTGCAACCACACGCGGTCCAGTCCAAGCGAATCCAATTTTTGTTTGGTATACTCCACGGCCTGTTCCGCCTGTACAGAACCTGTGAGCCGGCCTCCAATCTGATTGGACAAGTAATTTAACCAATTATAAGCCTTCCCTTGTGCAAGCGAAGCGTTATAAATTGCTTTTAACTGCTCTTTATCGTCTGTTTGCGACCATATTGGTCCAGCCAATAGTATAAGAAGTAAGCCTATATATTTCATTTTTCTTTTTCCAATTGGGATTTATAGAGTTCAATATTAACCTTTATTTTATCATCAAGTTCTGGTTCCTCAATATCTTTGTATTTTTTTAACGATTCCAGTAGAATAGTAGCAACTATCAACCTTGAAGCCCTCTTGTTATCTGCAGGAATAACAAACCATGGAGCATTTGGTTTAGATGTCTTATTGATAGCTTCCTCATAACATTGCTGATAATTATCCCAAAGATTACGTTCTTTTAAATCACCGGGGGAAAATTTCCAATTTTTTTCCTGCAAACGCAGTCTCCTCAATAGTCTCTGTCTTTGCTCCTCTTTAGAAATATTTAAAAAGAATTTAAAAATCAGGGTTCCATTTTCTGTAATATGACGCTCGAAGTTATTAATTTGTTCGTAACGTTTTTCCCAGAATAATTCATCAATATCCGCAACTGAATTTATATTTGGGATGTTCTCGTTTAAAATATATTCGGGGTGAACCTTGGTCACCAATACATTCTCATAATGCGTTCTGTTAAATACGCCAAACTTTCCTTTGGGTGGGAGTGCAATATAGTGTCTCCAGATATAATCATGGTCAAGTTCAAGTTCGGTAGGCACTTTAAAACTATGGACAACTACGCCTCTTACATTGCAGTCTTTAAACACTTCACGTATAAGGCTATCCTTGCCAGAGGTATCCATGCCCTGAAAGCAAATAAGCACGGCATATTTACCGTGCGCGTATAGCTTATTTTGAAAATCACCTAAATCCTCACGTAATTTTTCCAGTTTCTTTTTGAGTTCTTTATCCGTACTGTCAAGATTTTCTGAAGTATTCTGATTTGCTAATTTTAAATCAGACACAATCTTGTATTCGCCAATATCTATATTCTTCATATGCTGAATATATAATATTTTGTTGTCCTGCGAAAGGCTCTAATTTAAAAAAACCTTTTATCCTTAATAATGTACCATTCGCCCTTTAATCGGTAAAGACTTGGCAATTAAACGAATAAATAAGGTCACGGGAGAGTTGCTCTATATCTTTACCATGCCTAAATTTTACATAATCAATACTTTAAGCTATGAAGGTCTTACCAGCCATGCTATTATTCCTTATGCTATTCTCAATGTCTTCCTTTGATTTGAGTAAGGCTTGTGATTACGCAGGATCGAATATAGGATACATCAAATCCCAGACAGAACAGGCACTAGCCGCGGAAGACATAAATACTTCGCGCTACTTTGCATACAAGGCACTTAATGCTATTGAAAAATCCAGAGCACAAATAGAAGCCTGCGGATGTGACTACGCTAAAGAGAGCATTTATGAGGGACTGGATAATCTCAAGAAGGCTACCAGGGTTGCCTCATTAAACGGTGTGAAAATTCTCTTAACACGGGCATTGGATAATTCTATGGGAAGCCTTGAGGCAATCAGAGATCATGATGAACACGCAGGAAGTATGTATGCCAATGATATGTTGGCAATGAATACAAAAACGGCTGAAAAAGAAAAATTAAGCATGGTAATGCCTGTGGGAAAAGATTTAGAAAGAAAAATTGATCTCTCGCTAGTAAATTATCAAAATTCTCTTAACGAAGTAGTAAACAGCGTAGAATGCAAAGAGGCCTATGAATTTGCAAGTAAAATTTATGAACATTGTGAACAGGAACTTCTAAAACCACAACTTACAGAAGCAAAAAAGTATTACAATTTAAGAACCAAACAAATTACTGCAATCGCGCTGGACAAACTAAAGGATTGTAACAAATAACATAAAAAGAATTTCAGAGCTTTTGCCTGCAAAAGCCAAACCCATTATTTACTTGCAAAAAGGTTTACATCTTCTTCAGTAATTTCGTTACCACCAAGTATAATAAGGCGTTCCACAACATTTCTTAATTCGCGAATATTTCCTGTCCAATCATAACTTTTTAATAGATCCAGTGCTTTTTTGGTAAACTTTTTAGTTACCACACCTTGTTCGGAGGTGATTATGGAGGCAAAATGATCTATCAGGAGTGGAATATCTTCCCTTCGATCATTTAGTGAAGGTACATTTATGAGGATTACAGCTAACCGATGATACAGGTCTTCTCTAAATTTTCCATCGGCTATTTCCCGTTGAAGATCTTTGTTAGTTGCAGCAATTACACGAACATCAACTTTAATATCTTTATCCGTACCTACTCTTGAAATTTTACTTTCCTGCAATGCTCTAAGGACTTTAGCCTGAGCCGAAAGACTCATATCTCCTATTTCATCCAAAAAGATAGTACCCTTGTTGGCTGCTTCAAATTTACCTGCCCTATCTCTTACTGCAGATGTGAAAGCACCTTTTACGTGACCAAACAATTCACTTTCTATTAATTCCGAAGGTATTGCCGCACAATTTACTTCAATAAAAGGACCGTCACTGCGATCACTCTTTTCATGAAGCCAATGAGCCACAAGTTCCTTACCGGTGCCATTTGAACCCGTAATTAAAACCCTTGCGTCCGTTGGCGCTACCTTATCTATCATGTCCTTGATTGCAATTATTTCCTTACTTTGCCCGATCATTTTATAACCCTTACTTACCTTCTTCTTTAAGATCTTGTTTTCTTTGACAAGTTCTTTTTTATCGAGGGCATTCCTTACTGTTGTAAGAAGCCTGTTTAGATCGGGTGGCTTGGAGATGTAGTCAAATGCTCCTAACCTCATTGTATTTACGGCTGTATCCAAATCTCCATGTCCTGAAATCATTATAAAGGGTATTTCCGGCCTGATTTTTTTAGCATTCTGCAGGACTTCAACACCATCCATTTTTGGCATTTTTATATCACAAAGTGCCAGGTCATAGTCTGTTTTTTTTATCATCTCCAAACCCTGCGAACCATCCTCTGCTTCATCTACTTCATACGTTTCACTTTCTTCGGACAGAATTTTAACCAAAACCCTGCGGATGGCTGCTTCATCTTCAATAACCAGTATTTTTGACATGCTTTTAATTTTATATTAAAAAATTGAAATTTTAAATCCTGCTTTCCAGTATATGCCCCCGGCATTTTTTTCATTTAAGGTATAGACTTTTTCCCTCTCATCATTTCTAAGCAATCCCCGCTGGTTCAAAGTAACTCCCCCAATTCCATAAAAAGACATTCGTTTGCTTATATTATACTGGTAGCCTACAGCCATAATAATAGCTGAGAGTGAAATGGAGGATCCGAACTCACCATCCGGCAAAAGAATATCATTTTGGACATTTACAAAGTAACCATCCAAAAATAATGCCATTTGTAATGTATGTTTATCTCTGATGTGATATCTAAAATCTGTTCTGGGAATACCAAGAGAATATGACCACGACCTGTGAAACCGTTTGTGATAGTTAATAAGCGGCAGAGGAAAAGGAAGACCTGTCGTACTGTTATAGGTAAGTCCCAATAACAATCTAAATGGCTTATCAATATTCTTTTTCTCCTTCCACATAGTTGCAGTAAGGTTTAATAAGAAATCATCTCCCTGCAGGCCATTTACCAAATTAGAAGCGATTCTTGGAGTCACAATACCAACAAATCGCCAATCTTCATTAAATTTAAAGATATAACCAACATTAAAATCAATTACATAAAGTGTATTTAACTCACTGGAATCAAATGGATATTCTTTGGTGATTTCAAAATCTATATGACTAAACTCACCTCCGAGCACAAGATATTTATCAAAACCTACTTTAACCGGAACATTTAGCAGAATTCGGTAACGTGATGCGTTGGTACCCGAATCCCTCTTAGGAATAGAAGTATATTCAACCCTTAATATATCAGTACTTTGAGCAAAACAAATTTCGTTTACCAAAAGTATAAAAGCAAAAAGTAATACATACCTGATCATATCACCGAGAACGCTTCTCCCATAAAATCATTTTAATCAAGGAATTAATAATTACTTTTTAAATAAATGCACATCTCGTTGTGGAAACGGGATAGTGATATTGTTTTTGCGAAACTCCGCATCTATAACATATCGAATTTCACTTTTTACCTTTAACGCAAGAAAAGTTTCATTGATATAAAAATGCAGCGAAAATGAAAGACCAGATTCCCCAAAATCATCAAAAAGCACAAATGGCAACGGATCTTTCAAAACTCTAATATTGGAATTCAGGCTTGAAATCAATATTTCTGTAACCAAATCCACATTGCTGCCATAAGCCACCTGAACTCGTATTTCTTCTCTTGTAGTTTCATTATTTTGGGTATAGTTATAAACAATATCCTTCATAAATTTGTGATTTGGGATAATTATGACCCTGTCATCCCGGGTAATAGCCCTGGTAGTTCTCAATTTAATTTCAACTATCTTGCCCACCTTACCCTCAGTCTCTACAATATCTCCAACCTGAACGGATTTATCTGTTATAATGAAAATACCACCTATAATATCCTGGAACAGATCCTGAAGCGCAAGTCCAAGTCCAACAAATAACGCTGCTGATGCAGTAATAAGAAGTGTTATATCTACACCACCGGCTCTCAGAGTAAGGAGGATTACCAACAGATAAACAAAATACTTGATAAACTTAAAGATGCTAATAAACTTTAGCTTATCATCACCTTCCATTTTATTTGTATATAATCTCCTTATCGTTTTTAAAACAAAATCGGTTGCAATGAAAGCTATAATCAGAAGTATTAGCAGCCCAATGGTTATATGAATGGAATTCTCACCTTCTTCTCCCAGATGAAGTCCCCAATTTAAAAACTCATTAATGGAATCCCATACATCTTCCTTAAGGAACTTCTTTACGTTGTCTTCTTCTTGTGCCAGCATGTTCAGTATTTGAGCCATTTATATAATTCCCTATAGGTTGGTTTTTTCCCATACATTAAAATACCCACACGGTATATTTTTGCGGCGAGCCATACAATTCCAACAAAAGTTACAATTAAAAGTACAATAGATATAATAATTTGCCAGAGCGGAACACCTCCTTCTCCTATTCCACCTGGCAACCGCATAAGCATTACAATGGGAGAAGTAAATGGGAAAAGGGAAAAGGCAACGGCAATAGGACCATGCGGATTGCTAAATACAGAGAAGAATCCAACATAAATGGCCAGCATTAACGGCAATATTATTGGAAAAATAAATTGCTGAGTATCTGTCTCATTATCCACTGCTGCGCCAATGGCTGCATAAATTGAACTGTATATTAAGTAGCCGAGCACAAAATATACCAAAAACAAAGAAATAAGTAAAAACCATGGAATTTGCAAAAATTCGAGTGCATACAATTGCATGGCGTCTGTTGTTTGCGGCATCGGAGAAATAGTGCTCATCGGATTGGACACCATAGCAGATTGATCGCTAATTCCGGTAAGATCTATTCCGGAAACCAAAAATATTACGAATAAGAGTAAGGAAGCAGATACTATCCAGATTGAAAATTGTGTTATTCCTGCTAAGGATGTTCCAATAATTTTACCCAACATTAATTGAAATGGTTTTACGGATGAGATAATTACTTCAATAATACGACTCGTTTTCTCCTCAATAACACTGCGCATCACAAAACCACCATAAATTATGATAAACATCATTATCAAATAACCAAATCCACCCCCTACAAAGGCTTTCATTTCGTTTATGCCCTTTAAATTTTGCTCTCCTTCAAAAGTGGCTATATTAATTTCGAAGCTATTATTTATTGTGGTAAATTCCTCTGTTGAAACCCCAATATCTATTAGTCTTCTTTGTCTTAAACGTTCCTCGAAAATATTTTCCAAAGGGTCGAGAAGAGTAGAATTCGGCGGTTCCTTCGAATAGAAGAAGGAATTTTGGGTTACTTCTTCAAGGTCGCTCCCAATAGGAATATGCAAGAGGCCCGAAAAACCGAGACTAAGTGTAGAATCTTTTGCCGCCTGCAATGATATCCTTTTAAAAAAAACAAAGGAGGTTCTTTCAGTGGTATTGAAATCAGTAGAGAAATAATCGCTTTCATTAAATACAGCAATTATTCTTTTCTGACTATCATTAACCTTGGTCAGATAAGCGATAAGTACAATCATGGCAACCATCAGAATAGGACTTAGAAAAGTCATAATCACAAATGATTTATTACGGACTTTGGCCAGGTATTCCCGCTTTATGATTAAAGACAATTTATTCATGGGCATTTTTGTTTTGTACGGTTTGAATAAATATCTCATTCGCTGTAGGGATAGTTTCCACAAAATTATTTATGCTCGCTTCTGCTGATAATATTGATAAAAAATTCCTGGTGTCATCCGATGGTAATTGAACTGTAAAGTCCAGTTGCTTTTTCCGAATATCATATGTTGATTCGGTTATATCGAATTTATCTGAAATCAGGTTTAAAAAATTTTCTCCATTTTCTAATTCCAGACCAACTCTAAAAATATTGTTCTTGTACCTTTTTTTGATATCTTCAAGCTTACCGTCCAAAATCTTTTCCGCATTGTGCAGCAGAGCAATATATTCGCATAATTCTTCAACAGATTCCATTCTGTGCGTTGAAAATATTATCGAAGTCCCTTTTTCCTTAAGTTTTATAATCTCATCTTTTATTATATTGGCATTAATAGGGTCAAAACCACTAAACGGCTCATCAAAAATCAAGAGTTTAGGTTCATGCAAAACTGTAACAATAAACTGAATTTTTTGCGCCATCCCTTTTGAGAGCTCCTGAATTTTTCTGTTCCACCAATCGCCTATATCCAGCTTATCAAACCAATACCTAAGCCTTTGATTTGCATCAGATTTGCTCAATCCTTTAAGCTGTGCAAGATACAAGGCCTGCTCGCCTACTTTCATGCTTTTGTAAAGACCCCTCTCTTCAGGAAGGTAACCAATCTGAGCGATATGATGGGGCTGCAGTAACTCTCCATTAAACAACACTTCGCCGGAATCAGGATAGGTAATTTGATTTATAATCCTGATCAAGGTTGTTTTGCCGGCACCATTAGGACCTAATAACCCATAAATACAATTCCGCGGTATTTCCAGTGAAACATTATTAAGCGCAATTTGGTTGCCAAATTTTTTAGTAACATTTCTGGCAACTAGGATATTTTTCATGCAGGCTATATTTTTTTATAATTTGAATGCATCTGTGAAATTTTCAAACGATGTATTGAATTAAGACAGATCAAATAAGGCAAATTCCAATTAAAACTTTTCCAATAGTGTTTAATTCAGAATTCGGAGTCTGTAATCATCACTTTTTATAGGATTCAAAGATATAGAAATGCATTAAAATGGTTCTGTAAACCAGGCTATTTTGTTTTCAGCCTTAATGATTTAGGGTGTAAAGATGGTATAAAAAACAAAACCCACCCTTAAAAAGATTAAGGATGGGAAAAAAATTGCTATGAAAAAGAAAATTAATATCGGTTTCCCAATATTAAATCAAATATACGTTTTTTATTTAAAAGGCAAAGTTTAATTCGCTAAGAGAACATATCTTTTACTTTTTCGAAAAAGGATTTATCCGATTTTTCAGGCCTGGGTTCAAAGTTCTCGTTATTTCGCATCTTTTCAAAAAAATCGCGTTGCTCCTTATTAAGTTCCTTTGGTGTCCATACATTCACATGGACCAAAAGATCTCCTGTTCCATAGCCGTTAATGCTGGTAATCCCTTTTCCTCTCAATCTCAGAATCTTCCCGGATTGAATTCCCGCCTCTAATTTAATGCGAACTTGCCCTGTTACCGTATCAATCTCTTTTGAGGTGCCTAAAATGGCATCCGAAATACTTATGTATAAATCATAATGGAGATTATCTCCTTCCCGCTTTAAAGTAGGATGCTCTTTGGTTTCTATTGCAACCAGTAAATCCCCTGCAATTCCATTACCCGGGGCTTCATTACCCTTACCGGATACTTTTAGCTGCATGCCCTGCTCCACGCCCGGTGGTATTTTTATAGATACTGTCTCTTCAACTATCTTTAGGCCCTGCGCATCCGCATCATTTGGTCTTTTATCTATTATCTGACCACTTCCACCGCAACTATTGCAGGTGGCCGCCGTTTGCATCCTACCCAGAATTGTGTTGGTAATTTTGGTCACCTGCCCTGCACCGTTACAGGTTGCACATGTCTTGTAGGTAACACCGGCTGCCTGCTTTTTACGTTTCACCTTAACCTTTTTCTCAACACCATGAGCAATTTCCTCAAGGGTTAAGCTTACCCTGATTCTTAAATTACTGCCTTTCATCCTGCGCTGACCACCACTGAAGCCACCAAAACCTCCAAAGCCGCCACCACCGAATGCACTGCCGAAAATATCCCCAAATTGGCTAAAGATATCCTCCATATTCATACCTCCACCACCAAAGCCACCGCCTTCAAACGCAGCATGCCCATATTGATCGTATCTGGCTTTCTTATCAGGATCACTCAAAACTTCATACGCCTCAGCCGCCTTTTTAAACATTTCTTCTGCCTCCGCGTCTCCCGGGTTTTTATCCGGGTGAAATTCTATCGCTTTCTTCCGATATGCTTTTTTGATTTCGGTTGCTGTGGCATTTTTGGAAATACCCAATATTTCATAGAAATCCTGCTTCATAAGTCTTTTTTATGTTTAATTTCCAACAACCACTTTTGGATGTCGTATAATTTTATCTCCAAGCTTAAACCCCTTCTCCACAACATCTATGATTTTACCTTTTAATTTTTTATCTGGGGCAGGAATCTGGGTAATTGCATCGTGGACTTCAGCATCAAAAGCATCGCCTTTCTTAATGGTTATTTCTTGTAAACCTTTGGCCTTAAGTGTTTCTCTTAATTTGCCGCTGATAAGATCGACACCTTTAAATAATTCCTTATCAGACGACTTGGAGATCTCTTTAAGAGCTCTGTCAAAATCATCCATGATTGGCAACAGCGCTACTATTACCTCCTGTCCGGCAGTTTTAAAAAGGTCCATACGCTCCTTGGTAGTACGTTTTTTGTAATTTTCAAACTCCGCAAATAGCCTCAAAAACTTGTCTTTTTCTTTCTCCAGATCTTCCTGTAACTGCTCCTCTTTAGATTTCATCTCCTCTTGTTGCCCATTCGGATCTGACTCCAAATCCTGCTCGTCCTTCATTTCCTCAATTACCTGCTCTTCCGGGATCATTTCATTTATCTCGTCTGACTTATCTTTTTTATTCATTTAGTCTTGATTTTTATAAACCTCAAATTAGGATGGCAAAAGTACTGCCAATTCTTTAAAAATGTCAAAATGTCACAAAAAAAAACACCCTTAACGCAGGATGCTAAAAGAGAAGCTACTTATCGCCATTTTAAAATCTATACATATTCCCCGGACAAAACATCGTCTGTATTATCCTTTTTAACTTCCTCAGAATATATATTTTCCAATGCGCTGCAAATATTATTAAATTGAAAAATAAAGCCTTCTTTCTCTATTTTTTTACTGCTCACACGTTGACTGGCTAATAAAAGGTAAGACATTTCACCCAGGATAAGTCTCAATGCAAATTGTGGAATATCAGGCAAAAACAAAGGTTTCTTAAGGACCTTGGCCAATTCTTTGACCATTTTCTTATTCGTAACAGGATTTGGCGCTACACCGTTGTAAACACCAGACAAATTGTTTTCAAGGGCAAACAGGAACATACGGGCAATATCATTTACATGTATCCAGGATTGCCATTGTTCTCCTGAACCAAATGAAGCCCCCATAAACTTTTTTACGGCATTCGCCATATTTGGCAGGGCTCCTCCTTCTGCAGAGAGAACAAGACCTATGCGAATTTTGGCAACGTTACAATTGAGTTCCTGAAATTTATCAGTTTCGCTCTCCCAAATCGCAGAAACATCTCCTAAAAAACTTGCATCTACATTTGTTTCTTCTTCGGTATAAAAATCAGACAAGGAATTGGGATAGATTCCTATGGCAGATGCTGAAATGAAGGATATTCGTTCTTGGTAATTTAGATTTTTGAGTGCATTATACAGTGTCTTTAAACTGTCTGTCCTGCTCGATAGAATTATCTCTTTATTAGGTTTCGTCCATCTTCTGGCAATGTTAGTCCCTGCCAAATTTATAATAGCAGTAACCCCTTCAAAGCATTTTACATCTATTTCATTATTTTTTGGCTGCCAATAAAACCCCCGGTAATTGACTTCGTTTTTTATTTTGGTTCTATCAGTTGTAAGATAATTTACTGAAATTCCTTTCTCACTACATAAGTCGGTTATGGCTTGGCCAATTAACCCGGTTGCCCCGGTAATTAAAACTTTCATCGCATAATTTTGGGCTAAAGATATTGGTTTTTAATCCCGTAGCAATCAGGTTTAATTTCGATTTAACAATATCCGCTACAAATTATAGTTGAAATTAGATTCTCCTTATACTTTGAGTGCCCTGAGCATTTCCCTCTTACCCGGTGGACCGGGCAGGCGTTCAACAACAAAACCAACGGATTGCATCGCTCTTCTGACACTTCCTTTAGCTGCATAGGTTACCAAAACACCATTTGCAGAAAGAGCTTTATACATTTTATCAAAAACTATTTCTGTCCAAAGTTCCGGTTGTACCCTGGCGCCAAACGCATCAAAATATATCAGGTCGTAAAGACTGGTATCAGAAATTTCCTGAAAGTCCTTTTTTTGCTTTAGAAATGTAAAATGAGATGTAAGTTTTGTTTTGATTCCCCAGGCGCACTTGTGCATTTCAAAAAATTGCTTTCTATAAGCCTCCGCATTTAAAGTTTCAATATACTCCAACTGTAATACTTCTTCAATAGATACCGGATAAGCCTCAATACCGGTATAATCTACAACTCTGCCATTCTTTCCGGACTCTATCAGGGTTATCAGGGCGTTAAGACCAGATCCAAAACCAATTTCCAAAATGCGTATGGCCTTATTGGTATGGTATTCCAAACCTTTATCAATAAATACATGATAAGCCTCATTTACAGCCCCATGAACCGAGTGATATTGTTCCTCCCAATCCTGTATTTGAATGGTTTTAGAACCATCCCCCGTGGTAATTATATTTCTTTTCAACTTATTGTTCTATTAGTACCCCATCTGCCACAAATTCAAAAGTTACTTTGGGCTCCTTAATCTGTGCAATAGCTTCCTGTGATTGGCCGGCATCTTTGGCATAGTGCTTTTGGTCAGCAACGCTCATGCTGGCAACAAAAGCAATTCCATTTACAATTACCTCCCTTCCCTCAATATCCTTAGGTACAAAAAAACCATAATCTTTAAACTTCACCATTGCTTCCTCTCCATTATTTAAATTCAACTTCATCCAGCAACCTTTAGCTTTACAAACATCCACAACGGTTGCTGAAAACTTGGCCTGCAGAGTATCTGCATCTGAAAGCGACTCAAATTTAACTGACATTTCTTTGCTGTCGATAGCACCCTCGTGCTTAATAGTCCTCCCATAGGAAGCATAATTTACCGCGCCCGGAACATTTTCTTTTTCACCGGATGGCTTTTGTTGATTCTTGCAACCCGTTAACAGTACTAATAATACAAGTATAATGTTAAAACTTTTCATTATTAATAATATTTATGATTCATGGGCAAAACTGGTGATTTTTCCTCGAAAAAAGAAGTCATTAAAGGTGATAATTGTTTAATTTTAATCCTAGAAAAAGCGATTTCAATGGATACAGAAGTAAAAAACCTGATAGTTGAGAAGGTAAAAACTTCCAGGATTAGTCAGGTTGATTTTGATCATCTTCCTTTTGGTGCATATTTCACAGATCACATGTTTGTCTGTGATTACAAAAATGGCGCATGGGAAACTCCTAAAATAATTCCTTATCAACCTTTGCAAATGGAGCCTTCTTCCAGAGTGTTTCATTATGGCCAGGCGGTTTTTGAGGGAATGAAAGCGTACAGGGATGATCAGGGAGGTGTATGGTTATTCAGGCCAGAAGAGAATTTCAAACGAATAAATAAGTCGAGTGTACGACTTGCAATGCCAGAGTTTCCCGAGGAGTACTTTTTTGAAGGTCTTAAGAAGCTTTTACAGTTAGATGAAAAGTGGATTAAACCGGGCTTGGGCAATTCTTTGTACATCCGCCCTTTCGTTATTGCAACCCAGGCGGGAATTATTGCTTCCCCCTCTGAAGAATTTAAATTTATTATCATTTGTTCTCCTGCGCAATCCTATTACGGAGGTGAGGTGAGAGTAAAAATTGCTGAAAAATTTAGCCGGGCTGCAGATGGTGGATTTGGATTCACCAAAGCAGCAGGTAATTATGCAGGGCAATTTTATCCAACAAACCTGGCAAAGGAAGAAGGATTTCAACAAGTGGTTTGGACAGATGCAAATACACATGAGTATATTGAAGAAGCAGGTACCATGAATATCTTCATACGACTCGACAACAAATTAATTACCTGCCCCACCGGGGATAGAATATTGGATGGTATAACCAGAAAAAGCATCATTGAACTGGCCAAAGACTTGGGCATTGAAGTTGAAATACGACCTATAAAAGTTTCTGAGCTGGTTGAGGGAATTAAGAACAAGACTCTTAAGGAAATGTTTGGCAGTGGAACGGCCGCGGTGATTAATCCGATTTTGGGCTTCGGTTATAAAGGAGACCGTTTTGAGTTGCCTAAAGTTGAAAAATCCTATGCAACCATCCTGAAGCAACACTTACTGGATATACAATATAACAAGGCTGAAGATAAATTTGGCTGGAGGTATAGGGTTCAGTAATCCCTTAAAAAAATTAAAAATACAGACAGTATATTAAGGTCTGTATTATTTATCAAGAATGGCCTGAATATTTGGCTTAAAATATTCAGGTCCTTTTAATACTTTGCCGTCATCCCTGTATATAGGTTTGCCATCTTTTCCCAGTTTGCTCATATTGCTGCGCTGTATTTCTTCAAACACCTCTTCTATTTTATGCTGCATACCGTGTTCTAGAATTGTACCGCAAAGAATATAAAGCATATCTCCCAAAGCATCTGCTACCTCAGCCAGATCATTATTTTGTGCCGCCTCCAAATACTCTTTATTCTCCTCATCCATAAGGTTAAACCGAAGTTTATTTTTAGCTGTACCAAGATCTGCTTTCATGGAGTGCGATACTCCAAGGCCAAAAGATCTATGAAAAAGTTCAACAGAAGCAATTTTCTTTTTCATGAGTATTTTGTTTTAGTTTTGCATAAAAATAATGAATATGTTTAGCACCGGACAAGTAATATTTGCCATAGTTTTTATTTTGTTATTCACATTGATCCTGATATTTTCTTATCGCAAAGACAAGGATCTTCATGCTAAAAATTACAGAGGTGTAAAATGGGTGGGCATAGTGTTTGTTATATTCATAATATTCCTGTTCGCTATTAAGTATATTCTCAAAAATTGACGTAATTACTGCCAACACAACAAAAATATGGTGATTGACAACAAACTTGGCATTTGATTCGTATAATACAAGAAAAGACGTAATTTTGCGTTAACCTATTATATCACAATTTTAAAATGACCACTTTTTTAACCATTTTTATTGTTCTAGTCTTATTTAATGCTGCTCTCTTATTCTTTAGTGTAGCAAATAGCAGACAGGGAGTAAGCAAGTTGAGGAAAAGTATTTCGAAGGAATCCTTAACTAAAATTTATCCTCTGGATTTAGATTCAGCCAAGTACAAAAAAGCAATTTAGTTTTTTACCTTTAGGGTATGAAACAATTTTTACTTGTTTTTATTGGAGGTGGGTTTGGTAGCTTTCTTCGTTTTATTATTGGTAAAACTTTCAACGATTATTTTCATAATTTTTTCCTCGGCACCTTTATAGTCAATATTATTGGCTGTCTATTAATTGGTTTTATTCTGGGCGCATCAATGAAAGGGAATCTTCTTTCAAAAGATCAAATCCTGATCCTTTCGACAGGGTTCTGCGGAGGATTTACTACTTTTTCTGCATTTACACTCGAGAACCATGGTCTACTTCAATCCGGTCAAATACTACAGTTTTCTTTTTACACCCTTAGTAGTATTGCGGTTGGTATTCTCGCAGTGGTAGTGGGCCTTTGGCTTTCCAGATTATTATAGAAATTCCTGTTTTCAACACACTGTTTTATCCTTATTAGTCAGATATTCCACCCCTGGTCTGTTTCAAAAAAATGGATCGGTTTAACACTTTCCTACAACTAAAGTTAATACTTCCTCACAAAATCATCATATACATAATTATTTATGTTTTTAATATCATACCCTTAAAAATAATAGGGTCAAATTATAATAAGTATAAAAATTACCAAACCACCCCCTCTTTTTTTAGGGTCTTAATTTATTTAATATATATTTGCGCCGATCAACAATAAACTTAACAAATGAAAAAAGTTGAAGCAATTATCAGGAAATCCAAATTTGATGACGTGAAAAACGCACTTCATGAAATTGAGGTAAATTTCTTTAGTTACTGGGATGTAACTGGAGTTGGAAATGAAAAACAAGGTCATGTCTATCGTGGTATTTCATACAGTACTACAGACATCCAGAGAAGGTATCTCGAAATAGTAGTATCCGACGAATTTCTGGAAAGAACCGTGAACACAGTATTGGAAGCCGCTTATACAGGAAATGTAGGGGACGGCAAAATCTTTGTTTCCGATGTGCTGCAGGCCTACAGAATTCGAACCAAAGAAAACGGCCACGCCGGAATTAACTAAAAAGTAACTAACTAATACTTAAAAGAAATGGAAGCAGGATTATTTACAGCTAATAATGTTTGGATGATGGTATGTACCGCCCTTGTATTTTTCATGCATACGGGGTTCGCCTTTTTAGAAATTGGCCTCACCAGACAAAAAAACACAATCAATATTCTTTTTAAAAATATCTTTATAATCACCGTAGGACTACTCTTGTATTATATAGGTGGTTTTAATTTGATGTATCCCGGATTTGAAGAAGGATCCATGGGTATTTTCGAATTTGCAGGATTTGGTATTGACGCCCCGGATAACGGGATGACTCCCGAATATGCAGATGGAGGTTATACCTGGTGGACAGATTTTCTGTTCCAGGGAATGTTTGCAGCCACAGCAGCTACTATAGTTTCAGGTGCTGTTGCAGAGCGTATTAAAATAGGTCCGTTTATGATTTTTACAATCATTTATGTAGGTCTAATATATCCTATAGCCGGTTCCTGGCAATGGGGAGGCGGATTCCTTTCTACACTAGGAGGAGATGATGGAGGTTTTTATGATTTTGCAGGATCTACTTTGGTACATTCCGTCGGAGGATGGGGAGCATTAATAGCAATTTACCTTTTGGGAGCCAGAATAGGCAAATTTGGTAAAGATGGCGAACCTAAGGCTATCCCAGGCCATAGTATCCCAATGGCAACAGCGGGGGTCTTAATCCTATGGTTAGGCTGGTTTGGCTTTAATGGTGGTTCTGTATTATCTGCAGACCCAGCTACTACATCACTGGTACTTGTAACTACTTGTCTGGCTGCTGCTGCCGGTGGTGTTGGAGCCGCAGCGTTATCTACCATTATGTATAAGAATATGGACCTAACCATGTTCCTCAACGGAATTTTGGGGGGTCTGGTAGGGATTACAGCAGGGGCGGATCTAATGTCACCTACAGAGGCCGTAATTATAGGTCTTATTGCCGGTGTAATAATAGTACTGGGTGTAGCCTTTATTGACAGGATTCGGTTGGATGATCCTGTAGGAGCAGTTACCGTTCACCTTATATGTGGAATCTGGGGAACACTGGCTGTTGGAATATTCGGAGATCTTGCCGGAGGCCAGCAGTTTATCTATCAATTAACCGGCGTAGCCGCAGTTGGCGCATTTTGTTGTATCTCGGCCTTCATAGTCATTTTTGCTCTTAAGAAAACAATAGGAATAAGAGTTCCAAAAGAAGAAGAAATAGATGGGCTGGACCTGGCGGAACACGGAATGGACGCTTATGCCGACTTTAGAATGAATCAACATTAATATTTAAGCTATAAAGGTTAACGGAGCGTTTGGCAGAACGCTCCGTTATAAAACATTTTCAAATAAATCAATTTATACATCATTTAACGTTCTCCCTTACAGGAAACTAAAACATTGAATTATGAAAACATTTAAAAATACAAGTTACATAAAAAATCTTTTACTTTTAGCATTGCTAGCGCTGGGAACGGCCACTTTTGCTCAGGAAGAAGAGGAAGAAGAAAAAAAGAAAATCTCTTTTAGTGGTTCTGTAGATGCGTATTATCGTACTAATTTCAACGGATTAAACAGTGTAGTGCCAATTGTAGAAGGTGGGACGGAAATAGGCGAAATATCTCCAAGTGCACCCGGCACATCATTTGCTAATGATAACGGTTTTTCAATAGGTATGGTTAATCTAATAGCAGGATACGAAGGCAAAAAAGTAGGTTTTGTCGCTGACCTCGTATTTGGACCAAGAGGCGAGGATGCCGTATTTAATGATTCAGGACCTACCAGCATTGTGAACCAGTTGTATGTGTACTGGAATGTTAGTGATAAAGTGACTCTTACCTTAGGAAACTTTAACACATTTTTGGGGTATGAAGTTATTTCACCTGTAGCAAACTTTAACTATAGCACTTCTTATATGTTCTCCTACGGCCCGTTTTCCCACAGTGGTCTGAAAGCAGATTTTGATTTAGGAAACGACTGGTCGGCTATGGTAGCCATTTTGAATCAGACTGATTTTACATCTTCGGCCAGGCAAAGCGATTTAAGTTTTGGAGCCCAGCTTGGTTATGCAGGTCAATATCTTAACTTTTTGTACGGAAAACAGGGGGCCGACAAAATTCTCAATGATGGAGTCATTGTAGAACCGGACATTCAGGCACTTTTTCAGATAGATTATACAGGTGGATTTAATATTGGAGAAGACTTTTATTTGGGAATTAATGCCACCTATCAGGATACCGGGGATGTTGGATTTGATGAAGATACGCCAGAGGATCTTGGGTTCTACGGTGTTGCATTATATCCACAATATACTTTTTCTGAGACCTTTGCCCTTGGTTTAAGAGGTGAATATTTTGAAGAAATTGGTGATTTTGGCGCCATTGGCACCGGAGTTGAAGATTCCAGCGTATTCGCTGTCACCCTTTCAGGAAATGTTACAATTGGCAAATATCTTAGGTTGATTCCGGAAATAAGATTTGACAACGCTTCAGATGATTCATTTTTATTTGTAAATAAAGATTTAGAAACATCTAAAAACTTGTCTTCATTCCTGCTAGCTGCTGTATTTGCCTTCTAGCAAAAAATTAGTTTGGTTTTGTTTAGTTAAATAAATGCCGGCCCTGGTGGTAATACATCAGGGCCAATTTATTTTATTGCGTTTTAAAACTTTTAACCCCTGCGGTAATTTTGGTATTCAGGAAATTTCTTTTTGGAACTATAGGACAAGAATACTTCTTATTATAAACGCAATATGGATTATAAGCCCTGTTGAAATCAATAACAATTGAATTTCCTTCAGGGATTTCCAAATCAAGATACCGGCCTCCGGCATAGGTCTCTTCACCGTTTGTGTTATCTAAAAAAGGTAGAAAGAGGTAATCTTCGTACCCTTCAGTTTCTTTCAATTCAAGGTTTTGATACACTTCAAGACTATATTTAATTCCATTTAAAGTAAAATGAACGATCCCGAATACCACTTCTTCAGAAAGGCGCTCCGTAGTGGTAGGCATCATAAAAGGTATGGCATCCATTGTTCTTTGCAAGGTAGCCATTACCCTAAATGAAGTATCGGGCTGAAAGAAATCCAGACCTTCAAAATCCTTACGATATCTGTCGGGTAAGGGAGAAGTCTCAGGGTTTTCAAATTCTTCATTGAGCTTTTCTTGAAACATTAAAATCTCATTAACCAGCTCTGAATTATCTGTTTTTATATCTGAGCTTTTTGCATCGTGATATTTACGTTTATCTGCACAGCCCAAAGTGCAAACAAATAAACAAATCAGTCCAAATAATATATTTTTTTTCATAACTGCATATTTCGTTCAAAAATACAATATCTCCTTTTTTATCATACTTTTACTTTTCAAGAAATGACTATGAAAAGTTTATTGATATTAAGGACTGTAAAAGGATTACCATTCCCGGGGTAATGACTTTGCCATGCTTAGAATCAATTCTACTTAATAAGTCATAGCCTGGCTGGTATGTCGGGCTTTTTTATGATTTTCTCTTAATGCAGTCAATTTATAATAATTATATAAATTCATTTAAAGGTTTATCCAAAGAAGTTTGGTGGCTCTCTTTAATTACCCTTATAAACAGGGCCGGGACTATGGTTATCCCATTTTTGTCGCTATACCTTACACAGGATCTTGGCTTCACACTGGAAAATGTAGGAATTATAATGAGTTGTTTTGGATTAGGGTCCCTGATTGGTGCCTGGCTGGGTGGTAAATTAACAGATCTCTTTGGTCCATATCGCGTTATGCTGGTAAGTCTGATGTTAACCGGGATACTTTTTATTATTCTTCAATATCTTGTTTCTTTTTGGTCTATATGTGGGGGTATCTTTATATTGATGATTATCGCCGATGCTTTCAGACCAGCAACATTTGTTGCGCTTAACTCCTATAGCAAACCTGAAAATAAAACAAGATCGGTAACACTCATTCGACTAGCGATTAATCTTGGTTTTTCTGCCGGCCCTGCTATTGGCGGGCTTATAATAGCTACTTTAAGCTATAGTGGATTGTTTTGGGTGGATGGCCTTAGTTGTCTAGCTGCCGGAATCCTACTGTTACTGCTCCTTAACCCTAAAAAAGCAAAAGTTCAGGAAAGTATTCCAAATGAAATGCCACTGTCTGCATACAAAGATGTGCCTTATTGGATATTTATTGTTTCGATGGTTTTGTTCGGATTCGTATTTGTTCAGTACTTTTCCACAATTCCACTTTATTATAGCGATGTTCGTGGGCTAAATGAAACTCAGATAGGGCTGCTTTTGGCCATGAACGGCTTTTTAATAGTAATCTTTGAAATGCCCCTGATTAAGTTTTTAGAAACAAGGTCTTTATCCAAAGTAGCTCATGTAATGATTGGCTTAATGCTTGTCACCTTAAGTCTGCTAATCTTAAATTTTAGCACATGGATGGGTATAGTTGTAATAGGAATGCTATTAATGACTCTGGGAGAAATGATCGCATTTCCATTTTCATATGCATTTGCCATGGATAGAGCCCGGAGGGGAAGACCTGGCCAGTACATGGCTCTATATAGTATTTCCTTTTCAATTGCTCATATTTTTGCGCATAATTCTGGAATGATTTCCATAGCAAGGCTTGGTTATGAAACTACATGGTATTTGGCAGCTTTTATAGGTTTGCTCGGCATTTTATTACTTTTATGGTTAAAGAAAGTGCTGCTAAAGAGTACCCGAAATTAAAATCTATGAAATATTTCACCATCCTATTGATTTTTTTTGGTTTGACTTCCGGATGCAATAAAAAAAAGAATCCTTTGGAACCTTCTGTAACGGAGCTTAAAAGAAATACCAGACTAAATCCGGATAATTACAATGTTGCTTTCCTAATTATGGAAGGCACATATAATACAGAATTTACAGCACCCTATGATATTTTTCAACATACAAAATATCGTAAAGGGATAAAGGCCATGAACACGTTTACAGTGGCTAATACATTAGAGCCGATTACTACTTTTGAGGGTCTGCGAATATTACCAGATTTTGATTACCTCAAGGACACACTTCCCCTTATAGATATCCTTGTAATTCCCAGTGCGGAGCACCATCTGGGCAAGGATCTCAAAGATACAGCCATGCTGAATTTTGTAAAAATGGTAGACCAGAATGCGATCTTTATGACCTCTCATTGTGACGGTGCTTTTGTTCTTGCAAAAGCAGGCCTGCTTAATAAAGTTGCCTCAACCACTTTCCCAAGTGATATTGAAAAGTACAAGCAGATGTTTCCCCATCTCAACGTTAAGGATAGCGTATTATTTGTTCATGACGGCAAATACATTACCTCTGCAGGCGGGGCTAAAAGCTTCGAGGCTTCTCTATATCTTTGTGAATACCTCTATGGGAAAGAAGTGACCAAATCTCTTGCCAGAGGATTAGTTATTGATTGGGACCTTGATTTACTCCCGAAATTTATTCCTCAATAATGGCATCATAACGAGATTCTTTAAAGTACTTATTTACAATGGCATTAAACTCCGGCATAATTCTCAATAGTGCTGTATGCTTCAGTGAATAAAGTTGCGTTATGTCCCTGTATCCATTTTTCAACAATTCTTCAAGGTAAAATAAAGCCGTACCAAAGTCTTCGTATTTAGAACTATCAGATATAATTTTTAAATAATAAGAAAAGGCCTTCGGCTCCGTAATGGTCTTCAACATCCAAAGAAAGCTTAACGCCTCGTCATTAACCACAGGATATTCCAATTCAATATCTATATTATCCTCTATAAGTGCATTGAGATAGCCCAGGAGCCTTTTGCCCATTTGTCTTTCAAAAGGATCCGGCTTTTTATCATATTTCTTAAGTTCCTCCATCTGGTAATTCCACCATCCCAGATTGTTGTAATTAAGGGTGGACAAATCTTCAATTAAATTATAATTATAATCCTCTATTATAAATGATTCCCGCAGAAGTACATTATTTAAATTTCGCTTTTGAGCCTTGTAGGTACCAGATTTTTTAAGGATTTTAATTTCGTTCTGCAATGAATCAACCTGCAAATGCGGCCTGTAAATAGAAATAATTTCGTTTAAGAGGTTATATGCCATTAAACTTTGTCCTGAACTTTTTAATCCAGTATATTCCTGCATATTTTTGAGATAATTATCCAGGACAAACTCATTGTCTTTCGCAACATTTCCTTTGGCCATGGCAGAAAGTGTCAGGCTTTTTAATGCCTTGTCTATAAGGGTATAATCTGACCATCTATCACCTCCATTAAATACCATTAGGTCATTGGGGAATTTCATTTTATTGAGTAATTCCCGGCCTTGCAACATTTGAGGATAATTAAAATCCTCATTACCAACAATTCCAATAAAGTAAAAAGGATTTTTCTCATCTAACAATTCAACACTTGGCACAAAAGAGCCGCAAGAAATTACCCCGCTAACTTCTTTTATAAAAGAAGGTACAACAGCTGCGAACTTAGCGCCGGATGTGAAACCTGCAGTATAAATCCTATTGGTATTAATAGGAAAAAGCGCTGCAACCTCACGAAACATCCTGCTGGTTATCAGGATATTTTTAGAAATTGAAATTGTATCCCTGATATCATTAGAGGAAGCAAGAAGATATCCTTGCTCTTCCGCGGCCGTTTTAAATACGTTCAAAGCCTGGTTGTTTTTGCCATCCATGTCAAAAACAAATACGATGGGCCATGTACCTTTGCCATCAAAGTTTGTTGGAAGATATAATTTATATGTTTCGGAGATTGAATCATTGACTCGAACAGAATCTATGATCCTTCCCTTCTTAAACACAGCCTGTCTGGATTGTGAACTGACGGTATAGGCCAGCACTGTAAATAAGAGAAGAAATAAAACTCGCTTCATATTTCTGAAATAATCAAAAACCCGGCCAAAATAACTAAGAATAAAAGAAATCCTCAAAGCTGATACTGAAAACTTTTTAAGATTGAGCGATAAATACCAATGGAAAATACCACCTCATTGCAACCTACAGTTAAATTTAAGTAATTATATCCCGCATCAACAAATAATCAAAACTATTTATTATAAATCAATTACCACTTAGAATTGAGTTGTCTTTTTCTACAACTTTCCAATACTGCCAAATGTTATTTAAGTCGTTTTATCGGTGCATCAGAAACTATATCAGACAGAATAATATGTGTCCTGGTTTCCCCATACCTGATAAGTTCATCGATAAACCTTTCCAGGTGAGCCTGATCCTTCAGGACCACTTCCATAATAATATTCTCATCACCCGTAATCCGGTAGCAATTAATTACTTCTTCGAATGTCTTAACCATTTCAAGGAAAGGCTTAAGTTTACCCATAAATGCCCTTAAAGTAATTATAGCCTTAAGCTGATAACCTGCGAGGGTATAAGATACTTTTGCATTAAAACCTTCGAGTATTCCAAGGTCTTCCATTTTTTTGACACGCTCTGCCACAGCTGGTGGCGTAAGGCCAACTTCCCTTCCTATATTTGACAAAGACAACCTTGAATTCTTCTGCAAGAGTCTGAGTATGTGCCAGTTTAAGTCATCAATTTTGTTATTCAAAGTAAAATGTATTTAAAAACCCTTTTTTCATAGCTAAAATACGAATTTGCTTTATATTTTAAAGATATTATCTGGAAATTGGACGTAACTTTATTCTAGAATTTTTGCTAAAAGAGAAAATGCCCTACAATAATTTAAGAACCTTGCCGGTTTACAGAAAAGCAATGGAACTCTGCTCTATGAGCAGGGAAATAGCCTCGTTTGTTTCTCAAAACAAGGACTTGCTAAAATTGTACCAATCTAACAGTTTAAGGGACAATATTGCCGATTCTTTGCTCACAGACGCCATTTTGATCCCTCAACAGATAGCACAGGCAGAATCTACCGAATCATATGCTGTTCGGATGAAAAGTGCTACATTCATAAACATTATGATAAGAAATATAATCTCTTATTGTAACGGGCTGGAAAATGATGGATTAAAAGAAAGAGAGTACCTGGATTTACTTCGAAAAGAGATTCATAGCTTCAGAAGATCATTTAAAAAATGGAGGAAGTCTATTGGCAAAAACGGTGGTAGCTCAAACTGGGGTTTCAATGATTATATGGGTTATTAAACCAGTCGCAACGGGCATAATTCAGTGATTTCTTTATTAAATTATACCCCGACAACCTCAATTACATTACATATTCCTTCTGTATTGACCTCCTACTTCAAACAAGGCATGTGTTATTTCTCCTAATGAACAATATTTAGTGACCTCCATAAGTTTTTCAAATATATTTTCATTCTCAATAGCCGTTTCCTGAAGTTCTTTTAATTGTTTTTGGGCAATTTGCTTATTTCTTAATTGTAAACCATTTAAGGTATCAATTTGTTGCTCTTTTTCCTTGTCAGTAGCACGAATAACTTCGGCAGGAAGAATGGTAGGAGATCCCGAAGAGCTCAAAAAAGTGTTTACCCCAATTATTGGATATTCCCCGGTGTGTTTCAAAGTCTCGTAATACATGCTTTCCTCCTGTATTTTAGAGCGCTGATACATGGTTTCCATTGCACCTAAAACACCTCCGCGCTCGGTAATTCTGTCAAATTCGAGTAAAACGGCCTCCTCCACAAGATCTGTCAGTTCTTCAATAATGAAGGACCCTTGTAGCGGGTTTTCATTTTTAGCAAGGCCAAGTTCCTTGTTGATAATCAATTGTATTGCCATTGCCCTTCGAACAGATTCTTCTGTTGGCGTGGTAATAGCCTCATCGTATGCATTAGTATGCAATGAATTACAATTGTCATAAATGGCATAAAGTGCCTGCAAAGTGGTTCTTATATCATTAAAATCTATTTCCTGAGCATGCAAACTCCGACCTGAGGTCTGAATATGATATTTTAACATTTGAGCCCTGGAATCTGCGCCGTATTTTTCTTTCATGGCTTTTGCCCAAATACGCCTGGCAACCCTTCCTATTACTGCATACTCCGGATCTATTCCATTGGAAAAGAAAAACGACAAGTTGGGCCCGAATTTATTAATATCCATGCCGCGGCTAAGGTAATATTCAACGTAGGTAAAACCATTCGAAAGCGTAAACGCCAATTGTGTGATTGGATTCGCCCCGGCTTCTGCTATATGGTAACCCGAAATAGAAACAGAATAAAAATTTCTTACCTCATTCTGAATAAAATATTCCTGAACATCACCCATCAGTCTTAATGCAAATTCCGTTGAAAAAATGCAGGTATTCTGAGCCTGATCTTCTTTTAGGATATCTGCCTGGACCGTTCCGCGAATTGTTTTTAAAGTTTCTTTTTTAATGCTGTTGTAAACCTCAGGTGCAAGTACTTCATCTCCGGTTATGCCTAGCAAAAAAAGTCCAAGACCGTTATTTCCTTCTGGCAGGTTGCCCACATACTTTGGTCTGTTTTCTAAATTTCCGCCATAGTAGGTTTTAATTTTTGATTCCACCTCTTTTTCGAGTCCATTTTTATGTATATACTTCTCACAGTTTTGGTCAATTGCGGCATTGATAAAGTATCCGAGCAACATTGGGGCAGGCCCGTTTATGGTCATGCTCACTGAAGTCATGGGATCACTAAGATCAAAACCGGAATATAATTTTTTGGCATCATCCAGGCAGCAAACAGACACTCCTGCATTACCAATCTTCCCATAAATATCGGGTCTGTGATCCGGGTCATTACCATAAAGTGTCACAGAATCGAATGCCGTAGACAGTCTCTTCGCAGGCATATCGAGACTTACATAATGAAACCTTCTGTTGGTTCTTTCTGGTCCACCTTCGCCGGCGAACATTCGTGTAGGGTCTTCCCCGGTCCTCTTAAAAGGGTAAAGTCCGGAAGTATAGGGAAATTCCCCTGGTACATTCTCTTGCAGCCGCCACTGAAGCAGATCTCCCCATGCTTTATATCTTGGTAAAATTACTTTGGGAATAGCAAGACCGGATAATGACTCAATGTGCGTGTCTATTTTTATCTCCTTATCTCTTACTTTAAACACATAGGAGGGGTCTTTGTATCTTTTGACCACACTATTCCAATTAAGGATTATTTGCCAGTTATAAGGGTCCAAATTGAGTTTTACACGGTCAAATTCAACCAATAGAAGTTGAATTAAATTATCTTTTTCATCTTCCCCGGGCATATCTGAATCGGAAACTTTTATTCCCGCACTGTTTAAACCGGGTTTAGTCTTGCAAAGACCTGCTATAGTTTTATAAATTCCATATAATTGCTGGGCTACTTCAACCTGACAAGACACTTTTGTGTCATAAGAATTAATACTTTCGGTAATCTCTGAAAGATATCGCACCCTCGAAGGCGGAACCACAAATACCTTCTCATCCATTTCCTTGCTGACCACTAAAGTTGAAACCAGATCAGCATTTGCCTTTTCAGTTAATTGCCTCATTACCGCTTTGTATAAACGGTTCATGCCGGGATCATTAAATTGCGAGGCTATTGTGCCAAAAATTGGCAATGTATCATCATCTGCTTCCCATAAACCCTGATTGCGTACATATTGTTTCTTTACATCTCTTAAAGCATCCAGTGCCCCTCTTTTGTCAAATTTATTTATCGCAACCAGATCAGCAAAATCCAGCATATCAATTTTCTCGAGTTGCGTTGCAGCTCCAAATTCCGGAGTCATAACATAGAGGGATACGTCGCTATGTTCAATTATTTCCGTATCTGACTGGCCAATGCCCGAAGTTTCAAGAATAATAAGATCAAATCCGGCTGTTTTCAATACCTCAACTGCCTCATTCACATATTTGGATAAAGCCAAATTGGATTGTCTTGTGGCCAGGGAGCGCATATACACCCTGTCATCATTTATTGCATTCATTCTTATCCGGTCTCCCAGAAGAGCACCGCCGGTTTTCCTTTTGGAAGGGTCCACAGATACCAACCCAATGGATTTCTTAGGAAAATCCCTTAAAAAACGCCGCACAAGCTCGTCAACCAAACTAGATTTACCGGAACCACCCGTACCTGTTATGCCCAACACCGGGACCTGATTTTTCTCACCGCGAATTTTGGAAAAGAGTTCTTCAAATTCGGAAGGCCTGTTTTCAGCAAGACTTATCAGCCGTGCTATTGTCCCCGCCTGTTTGTTCTTTAGCGCCTTGATCAGGGTAGTTCCTTTATCCAATTTTAGAGGCGGAACAGGAGTATCACTTTTCTTTACAAGATCGTTTATCATTCCTTGCAACCCCATTGTGCGCCCATCGTCTGGCGAATATATCCTGGTTATTCCATATTTCATGAGGGATTCTATTTCTTCAGGCAGAATTACACCTCCCCCACCGCCAAATATCTTGATATGACCAGCACCACGCTCTTTTAAAAGGTCAAACATATATCTAAAATATTCATTATGACCTCCCTGATATGAAGTCATTGCAATGGCATTCACATCTTCCTGTATAGCGCAATTCACGACCTCATCTACACTTCTGTCATGGCCCAAATGAATGACCTCTACACCGGTAGCCTGAATAATGCGTCGCATGATATTGATGGCGGCATCATGACCATCAAACAGAGAAGCCGCAGTAACCACTCTTATTTTATTCTTTGGTTTATAGACGATTTCTTGTTTCATTGATAATTTTTGGTCTATTTTAGGTTAGCAATTTAAGGAAAATGCAAAAAATATCATCTTATAATCAGAATTTTATAAAAATTATCGGATTTTATAAGCCTTGGTTCCTAATATTATAATTTTACGGGCTAAAATACATTATTTTGAGATACACAATTCTTATTCACTGCCCGGATCAATCGGGAATAATAAGCGCAATAACCGGGTTTATTCATAACAATGGGGGTAATATAGTATACCTGGACCAGCATGTTGATGAAGAGCTCAATGTTTTCTTTATGCGCCTGGAAAGTGAATTTACGGACAGCGAATTTGAATTTTCCAAGTTCAAGCAAGAGTTCGATTCAAAATTAGCTATCCCCTATGCCATGGAGTGGAACATTCATCCCGGAAATTTAAAACCGCGAATGGCAATTTTTGTATCCAAATACAACCATTGTTTGTATGACCTCCTGAGTCGCTATAAATCTGGTGAATTGACACTGGAAATCCCTTTCATCTTAAGCAATCATGACGATGCCAGACATATCGCCGATCAGTTTGAAATTCCCTACTACCTAATACCTGTATCCAAAGAAACCAAAGAAGCGGCAGAGAAGCAACAATTAGAACTCTTAAAATCTCATAATGTAGATTTCATAGTATTGGCCAGATATATGCAGATATTAAGCAGCAAAATCATAGATCATTTTCCAAATAAAATCATCAACATTCACCATTCCTTCCTTCCGGCTTTTGCCGGAGCCAAACCTTATCATGCTGCATTTGCGCGTGGTGTAAAAATTATCGGTGCAACCAGCCACTATGTGACGGAAGCCCTCGATGCCGGCCCAATAATTGAGCAAGATGTTACAACGGTATCTCACTCCCACAGAGTAAAAGACTTTATTACCAAAGGACGCGATCTGGAAAAAATTGTGCTGTCAAGGGCGGTACAACTTCATGTAGAAAGAAAAACCATGGTTTATAATAATAAAACGGTGATCTTTTCATAAATCCATCCGGAATAAGGCCTTTTTACACCGCTAATTATTTAGTATATTAACGAAATATTAATGTGCAAAGGCATAGGCTTATGATTAAAATTGCAGTTTTAGGGCCAATTCCCAGAGATACTATTTACACGCATCAGGAAGAGGTTATACACAAATACGGCTGTGTGACGCACCCGGTAATTGCTTTATCCAAACTATTGGGGGATGATGGCAGGGTAATACCAATATCCCACGTACATCAAAAGGATTATGAGGCTATTCTGGAAGTATTTAAGCCTTATTCAAATATTGATACTACTCATATTGGCTATAAGGACGACAGAGGGACGATTATAGAACTCAGGTTTATAGATCAAAATAATAGATTAGAAAAGCAGACGGCTTGCATGAAACCCATTTTGCCTGAGGACCTTCCGGATTCCGATGATATTGATGCCTATGTTTTTGTTCCCATAACAGACTTTGAAGTTTCACTTAGTACGCTCAGGCATATTAAGGAACATAAAAAAGGCTTAATAATTTTTGATGCCCATGGGCCTACTACCACAATGAGCATGACCGGAGATCGATATCGAAAATTCTGGGTGGACATGGATGAATGGCTACCCTTTATAGACGTTTTAAAAATGAATCTCGAAGAGTCCCAGGCGTGTTGGTTTAAAAACGAATACGAATATGAAGAAATGACCAGCTATGAAGAAGATAAGACGGACCATATCGATGCAATGGCTGAACACGTCCTCTCGAAAGGGGTATCCTATTTTTATGTGACCTTGGATTCTAGAGGCTGTGTTGTCTATTACAAGGAAGATACTACTACAGTGAAAAAATTTATAAAATCTGTTTTCATGAAAGATGTAATAGACACGACAGGATGCGGGGATTCTTTTGCCGGTGGACTTGCCTATGGATTTTCTTTATTCAAAGACCCCATTAAAGCCGCACAATATGCAAACACGCTTGGTGCATTACGTACGCAGGGGAAGACTTTTGAAGTATTTAAAAACAGAAAAGAAACCGAAAAGTTAATTTCCAACCACTATTAAATATATTTCAGGTATTCTCAGTTTAAAAATGGTTTGCTTTTTCTTGACAGCACTCTGCAATAAATGGTATGTAATTCAGAAGATTAATTAAAAAATTCTTAAAATCCTTGCAATAAACAGAAAATTTTAACGTTAAAAATTTGAAGGTAAGTCACTACAATGTTCAAAACCTGTAGTTCTGCTGAAGTATCCGGCAGATATCCTTAAACGAATTATTTGAGTTAGTATTTTTTGAGTTAGTTAGTTTAAAACCGGTGGGAGCGCCGGTTTTTTTATTCCCGCAACTTTTTTATTATATCATTGCACTTTCCGGTACAGACCATCAAAAGCGACATTTGACACAGTATCATTGTGCAGGATTTCCCAGAGTTGTCTTACAGTTCCATCCTTGTTCAGAGTCCATGTAATTTTATTAACGTAGTTTTTTCCATCCTGATGTTCAAAAGGTAAAGATTTCATAATCATTTGATTCCCTGTTCTTTTCCCGGTGAGTTTTAAATGACTTCCTGCATTATCTATCCAAAGTTGTTCCCATTGTTTCGTTTTATCATTATAAAAGTTTAAACTGGTGCCGGTGTATTGACCTTTGGCGCTAATCCAATTTTCCATAAGAATGCAGCCGTCTTGTATTTTTATAATAGTATTCTTACCTGCATCTGTTCCATCTTTATTGGTCACTTCCCAATTGCCTTCCCAAAAATCGAAATCGTCATGATTTTCTGAACAACAATTACAATTTGAAGATTGTGCCCATGCACCAATCCCTGTGGCCAGGAAAAAGAAAATTATTATAAAATATTTCATGCTTAGGTATTTTAGGACAGTTGTAAATAAGCTAATTATTGTGTGCTTTAAACCTGGTTCTTATGAAACCATCTCTAATCGTCAGACTTCAGGGATTTTAAATTTTTCTAAATTTATGAGCCTTATATTCATCAATTTAGTTAAAAATTAGACATATCGCCTGATTTTTAGATGAATACATGCATATACCAACATCCAAACCTTCATTTAAGCCGTATATTTGTAAGAACAAAGAATGTGACTATGGATAATCAATATTGTAAAGTTGGAGCGATTACTCCAATAACGAGTGGACATCAGGCTTTGGCCCAAATTGAGTACCAGTATCAGAACTTTTTAAACAAGGCATCGGATTTTAAAACTTCGGATGATAAACTTGCAGCGTTTTTTGAATTAAAGGCACGCAAGCTTAAAAAAGTATTGGAAAATATTGTTACCTAATTAAGCCCTTTTTTTGAGTTCAAGCGCCATTTTATCACGTAATTCAGAAGCTTTTTCTGCCGCAATAGTTTCGAAATTGTTGCCGGATGAGGCATAGATAATACCCCTGGAAGAGTTCACCAATATCCCAACATCTCTGTTCATTCCATATTTACAAACTTCTTCCAGACTTCCACCCTGTGCGCCTACCCCCGGTACCAATAGAAAACTATCCGGGATTATCTTTCGTATATCGGCTAAATAACTCGCCTTGGTTGCACCAACCACGTACATTAGATTTTGAGAGTTTTTGTAAGATCTTGAGGTCTTCAGTACTTCTTCATACAAAGTCTTTTCCCCAACTAATTTTGTTTGAAAATCATAAGCGCCCTCATTTGAAGTCAGGGCCAGGAGTATGGTATGTTTATTGTCGAAAGATAAAAAAGGTTCAACCGAATCTCTTCCCATATAGGGTGCTACGGTAATGGAGTCAAAATCCAAATCTTCAAAAAATGCTTTGGCGTATCTGTAGGAAGTATTCCCGATATCTCCTCGTTTTGCATCGGCAATGGTAAAAAGTTCCGGGTAATTGTCATTAAGATATTCAATCGTTTTTCGCAGGGCTTCCCAACCCATTGCACCATAAGCCTCATAAAAAGCAACATTTGGTTTATAGGCAACACAAAGATGGTGTGTAGCATCAATTATTGCTTTGTTAAATGAAAAAATGGGAGACTCCTCTTTAAGGAGATGTGCAGGTACTCTATCCAGGTCCGTATCCAGTCCTATACAGAGAAAGGATTCTTTTTTATGGATTTGCTCAACTAAGTGTTCAATTTTCATACTGATTTCTAAAAAATCTCCGAAGCTTCTTTTAACTTTTCAGTATTTTCAACAAACATCAACTCATCAATAATCTTTTGAATATCCCCATTGATTATATTTTGTAAATCGTAGAGTGTAAGCCCTATCCTATGATCGGTAACCCTGCCCTGCGGATAGTTATATGTTCGAATCTTGGCGGAACGATCTCCACTGCTTACCTGTGAATTTCTTTTTGCTGCGTCCTCTTCCTGTTTTTTTGCCAATTCCATATCGTAAAGTCGGGAACGTAAAACTTTGAAGGCCTTATCCTTATTCTTGTGCTGCGATTTTTCATCCTGGCACTGGGCAACTAATCCTGTAGGAATATGGGTCAACCGCACTGCAGAGTATGTTGTATTCACGGACTGACCACCCGGACCTGAGGAACAAAAATAGTCAATACGTACATCCTTGGGATCAACATGCACATCAAAATCTTCTGCTTCCGGCAAGACCATCACGGTTGCTGCACTGGTGTGAACCCGGCCTTGCGTTTCGGTCTGAGGTACCCGTTGCACCCGATGAACACCTGCCTCAAACTTCAATGTCCCGTATACATCTTCTCCGGTAACTTCAAATTGAATTTCTTTATATCCACCGCTGGTACCTTCACTCAAATCAATGATATTTGTTTTCCAGCCTTTGGACTCGCAATACTTGGAATACATTCGGTAAAGATCTCCGGCAAAAATACTGGCCTCATCTCCACCTGTACCTGCACGTATTTCCATAACCACATTTTTCGTATCCTCGGGATCTTTTGGAATTAACAATAACTTTATTTCCTCCTCCAGGTGTGGCAAGGCTTCTTTGGCCTCTTCCAGTTGCATTTTAGCCATCTCAACCATCTCTAAATCACTACCATCAGCAATAATTTCTTCCGCTTCCCTGATATTATTGGTAAGCTCAATATAATAGTCTCTTTTTTCAATGAGCAACCGCAAATCCTTATATTCTTTATTTAACTGAATATAGCGCTTTTGATCCGCAATAACATCAGGCTGAATTATGAGGTCTGATACCTCATCGAATCGCTGCTTTACAATATTTAATTTATCTAACATTGAATCTCCTCTTAGGAATGCGAATTTACAAATTTTTAAAGGTATATGAACCTCATAAATAGTAAGATAAAGGAGATTTTGTAAAATTCAGACAAGAATAATTATTCTAAGGTATCCAGAATTATGCCGTTGCTGTTAAACATCTGATTAAACCTGTCTACAATTATTACTTCAGTATCCCCAAGCTGATTTATTAAAGAAATCCCTTTTTCCTTACCTAAAATATACACGGCAGTTGCCAGTGCATCACATAGTTCGGCCCTTTTTGCAAGTACAGTTACCTTGCTAATGCCAGTAGTTGGATACCCCGATTCCGGATCGATGTAATGCGCATATTTCTTTCCATTAAATGACACATATCTGTCCGGATTACCAGCAATGGATACCGATGATTCTATTAACGGAAGCCAGGTAAATATTTTACCATTTCTTCTCGGGTGATCTACGCCTATCAGCCATTTCTCTCCGGTTGCCTTTGTACCCCAGGTTGTTATATCTCCGGAGGCGTTGATCATACCGGCAGGAACCTGTTTGGAAACCAATAATTCTCTGACTTTATCTGCAGCATAGCCTTTGCCAATTGCCCCAAATCCAATCTTCATCCCCTTCTCCGTTAAAAACACCGTATTTTCAGCTTTATTAAGGGCGATTTTTTTATAACCTACTTTGGAAACTGCGCTGCGGATCTGTTCCGGTGTTGGTAAGGTAGTCATGGATCCATCAAATTTCCAGACCTCTTCCATGGCGGCTATTGTAATATCAAAGGCTCCATTTGTAATTTCAGAAATCTGAATAGAACGTTCTATTAATTTGTACAGCTCAAGACTTACTTTTACCGGTTTAACGCCTGCATTTCGATTAATTTCTGAAGTTTCTGAATCCGGATCCCAGGAAGAAATCAGGTTTTCAATACGTTTGATCTCTGCAATAGCCTCTTGTAAATTGATATATCCAATATCCTCATTATTAGCCACTACTGTTAATTCAAAAGTACTGCCCATTAATTTCAGAGACCTCTTTACTGATACATACTTTTGCGCCTGACCACAAAAAGAAGTCATGGTTAGAATACCAAGAAATAGTACTACCAAACCTTTCACCTACTGTATTTTTTTTAGTTGAGCAAATATTGGACGTACGGATTTAGAGTACTTGGCAATAGAACATAATACACAAGCAAAAACGAAAAGATTCAGGGCCAAACTTTTCATGTAAATATCATTATATGGCTAATCCGTAATTACTCAAAAACACGAAGTATATTGCCGTTTAGTTCTGTGTTAAAAATTTTAAGCGGGTTGCTCGTAATTGTATTTAAAGGGGTCCCGTTTTGATCAAACACCGAACCATGGGTAGAACAACGAAAAATTCCTCCATTATCATCAAAAAATCGTACCTGGTCTGTTTGCTGATGGCTGCATATCTGACTTGCGGCTATAAAATTACCTTCAAGATTTTTAACTACGACTACGTTATTCTTTAAAATAAAGTCGCCATTATTCTGCAAACCTGCGCCTTCCTGTGAATTCAGGTCGATGGTGAAGTCTACTCCGGTAGGAACCGGCTTCATATCCACATCTCCGTCATCATTGGAACAACCTTGAATACAAGGGAAAGTTAAGGCAAAGGCTGCACCTGCGCCAAGACTTCGTAAAAATTCCTTTCTCTCCATAACATAAATTTTTTTAACTGTACTTGTAATTTCCACCCGGAATTCGGGTTATAAACTGTTATAAAAAGAACGCTGTAAAAGAGTGAATCGTATACCTTAATAGATAAACGTACCGTATTCGCTGCTAATCGTTAGTTTTTTCGTGGTATTTGCCTCTGCATGGCCTATAATCCGGGCATCTACATTAAACTCATGAGATATTTCTATCAGGTCTTTCGCAATGCTTTCATTTACATAAAGTTCCATACGATGACCACAATTAAAAACCTGATACATTTCTTTCCAATCTGTTCCCGATTGTTCCTGAATTAATTTAAATAATGGCGGTACCGCAAACATGTTATCTTTAACAATATGCAGGTCTTTGATGAAGTGAAGGACTTTGGTCTGAGCCCCACCACTGCAATGCACCATGCCATGAATGTCTTTGGAATTGTATTTCTGAAGAATTTTTTTAATTATGGGTGCGTAGGTTCTGGTTGGAGACAAAACAAGTTTACCTGCATCAAGAGGGGAATCCTGGACAGCATCCGTAAGTTTAACATTTCCTGAATACACCAGTTCCGAAGGCACCTGGGAGTCATAGCTCTCCGGGTATTTCGTGCTCAAATATTTTGAAAAAACATCATGCCTTGCAGAAGTAAGGCCATTACTGCCCATCCCGCCATTATATTCAGACTCATAGGTAGCCTGTCCGTAGGATGCCAGGCCAACAATTACATCCCCTGCGGTAATATTGGCATTATCTATAACATTAGCCCTTTTTAACCTTGCTGTAACGGTAGAATCAACTATTATAGTGCGCACCAGATCCCCAACATCGGCTGTTTCACCGCCTGTTGAATAAACTGTGATTCCGTGATTAGCCAAATCTTCTATTAATTCCTCGGTACCATTAATTATTGCAGAAATGACCTCTCCGGGAATCAGGTTTTTATTTCTCCCGATAGTGGAGGATAGCAGGATATTATCTGTTACACCAACACATAAAAGATCATCCAGGTTCATGATCAATGCATCCTGGGCAATACCTTTCCAAACAGACATATCGCCTGTTTCTTTCCAATACATATAAGCGAGTGAAGATTTGGTGCCCGCGCCATCCGCGTGCATTACCAAACAGTATTCTTCATCCCTGGTAAGATAATCCTCCACAATCTTGCAAAAAGCATTTGGAAACAAGCCTTTGTCAATATTTTTTATGGCATTATGCACGTCTTCCTTAGAAGCTGAAACTCCTCTTTGGTCATAACGTTTGCTGGCAGACGGATCCATGGGTTTTGGTTTCCGCAAAAATAGCATAAACCATAAAAAAGCCCACATAAAGTGAGCTTTAATTATTTACTTATTTAATAAACAATAGTTCCCTGTATTTGGTCAATGGCCAGGACTGATCATCAATAAGTTGCTCTAACTTATCGCAATGATATCTGATTTTATCAAAATAAGGACGAACATTATCACAATAAGCGAAAGCTTTTTTGTTTAGATCCGTTAATTTGTTGGCCACCCTTCTTGCGTTGGTCATATCATCCGTATTCTTTTTTAATTCCACCATATGCTCCGCAATCTGTTCAATCAGTGTGAGATGTCCTTCGGATAATTTCTTATGAGCAGCGCCATAAATCTCTTTTAAACCCAAAACATTTTTAATTAATTTGTTTTGGTAATCAATAGCTGAAGGAATAATATGACTATATACCAAATCATTAAAGACCCTGCCTTCAATTTGGGTCTGGAAAATATAGGTCTCTAATTCAACTTCCTGCCGCGCTTCAACTTCTATGGTACTCATTACCTCAAGGCCATTAAAAAGTTCCAGACTTTCTTTAGACGTCATTACCTGAATTGCTGAAGGCGTGGATTTGTTATTACTCAATTTCCTTTTTTTCGCTTCTTTCTCCCAATCTGTGCTATAACCATCACCGTCAAAACGAATTCTTTTAGATGATTTGATATATTCCCGCAAAACATTGAAAACTGCTTCGTCCTTTTTTAATTTCTTTTTGTCAATTAAAGCGTCTACTTCCTTTTTAAATTCCCTCAATTGTTTCGCCACAATAGTATTAAGAATGGTCATGGGTTTTGCACAATTGGTTTTAGAACCAACTCCTCTCATCTCAAATTTATTCCCGGTAAAAGCAAATGGCGAGGTTCTATTTCTATCTGTATTATCCAGCAATATCTCAGGTATCTTCCCAACTACATTGAGTTTTAACTCTGTTTTCTCTTCCGGTGACAACTTGCCCTGGGACACCCCTTCCAATTCATCCAGGACATTGCTTAATTGTGTTCCCACAAAGATTGAAAAAATGGCCGGCGGAGCCTCATTGGCGCCCAACCTGTAATCATTACTGGCTGAAGCAATTGATGATCTTAGAAGCTCCTCATAAGTGTCAACAGCTTTGATAGTATTGACAAAAAATGTCAGGAACTGCAGATTTTTCATGGGGGTAGAACCCGGGCTTAGCAGATTTACCCCCGTATCTGTTGCAAGGGACCAATTATTGTGTTTTCCGGATCCGTTTATTCCTGAGAAGGGCTTTTCATGAAAAAGTACTTTAAAATTATGCCTGTCGGCCACTTTTTCCATAATATCCATCAATAGCAAATTATGATCAACCGCCAAATTCGCTTCTTCAAAAACCGGGGCCAGCTCAAACTGATTTGGAGCTACTTCATTATGCCGGGTTTTGACAGGAATTCCGAGCCGGGTACATTCCTTTTCAAGATCCCGCATAAAATTAATAGCCCGCATGGGGATAACACCAAAATAATGATCATCCAGCTGTTGGCCCTTAGCCGCCAGGTGCCCAACCAGAGTGCGACCTGTAAGAACCAGATCGGGGCGCGAACCAGCAAGTGCTTTGTCTATAAGAAAATATTCTTGTTCCCATCCCAGTGTTGCCTGAACTTTGGCAACATTTTTATCAAAATATTTTGCTACTGCTGTAGCCGCTAGATCAACAGCATGCAGGGCTCTCAACAGGGGTGCCTTATTATCAAGTGCCTCTCCGGTATATGAGACAAAAATAGTTGGAATACAGAGGGTAGTTCCATATATGAATGCAGGGGAAGTAGGATCCCATGCGGTATATCCTCTGGCTTCGAAAGTATTGCGTATACCCCCGCTGGGAAAACTGGAAGCATCCGGTTCTTGCTGCACAAGCTGGGCACCACCAAATTTTTCAACAGCTCTTCCGTCTGCCAGCAGATCAAAAAAAGCATCGTGCTTCTCCGCCGTTGCACCCGTTAAGGGCTGAAACCAATGGGTGTAATGCGTTGCACCCATAGAAATAGCCCAGGCTTTCATAGCTTCTGCGACCTGATCGGCTATTTTTCTGTCAATTTTTGAGCCTGAGAAAATGGCCTCTTTTACACTTAGATAAGCATCCTTCGTGAGATACTGCAGCATTTTTTCTTCATTGAAAACATGTGTTCCGAACAACTCAGATCGCCGCCCGTTTTCTGTTATTACAAGTGGTTTATGCTGAAAACTTTCTTTTACTGCACTGAATCTTATTATGGACATATACTATATTTTAGACTTTAGTTAAAACAAAATTAAACATTTCATAGAATAATCGTCATTTTATATAAATATTGCAAAATCCCCTCAAAAAAATAGGGGTGTTAATAATTATGTCGTTTTTTTTGATAAATACCCCCTGATTTTTAATAGATATCTATAAAATAATTTATTTTTGGAAATCGTAAAAATGAAAAATTAACATTGAAGATTATGAGCAAAACAAAATTAGAATACATTTGGTTAGATGGTCATGAACCAACACAAGAATTGAGAAGCAAAACCAAAATTGAAGAAGACTTCAGTGGTAAATTGGAAGATTGCCCTATATGGTCTTTTGACGGGTCTTCAACCGAACAGGCCGAGGGAGGCTCCTCAGATTGCCTGTTGAAACCAGTGGCAATTTATCCGGACCCTGAAAGAGCTAATGGGTTTTTGGTAATGTCTGAAGTATTAAACGCCGATGGAACACCACACGCATCAAATCATAGAGCTCAAATTGATGACGATGATAATGATTTCTGGTTTGGATTTGAACAGGAATACTTTTTAATGGATACCGAAACAGACTTACCTCTTGGATTTCCACGCGGTGGATTTCCCGGACCACAGGGTAAATATTACTGCTCTGTAGGAGGAAGGTATACATGGGGACGAGAATTTGTAGAGGAGCATATGGATTTATGTATTGCGGCAGGCATTAATTTTGAGGGTATTAATCAGGAAGTTGCACCCGGACAATGGGAATTTCAGTGTTTCGCCAAAGGCGCAAAAAAAGCTGGCGATGAAATTTGGGTTGCTCGTTACCTATTGAATCGTCTTACTGAAAAATATGGCTATTATATTGAATTGCACCCGAAACCAGTTAAAGGAGATTGGAATGGTAGTGGAATGCACGCAAACTTCTCGAATACCACTTTAAGAACATGTGGTTCTAAAGAAATTTATGAAAGAATTTGTGAGGCCTTCAGACCAGTGGCTCTTGACCATATTGAAGTTTATGGTGCTTTTAATGAAGAACGACTTACGGGCTTGCACGAAACAGCATCTATTAAAGATTTCAGTTATGGTGTATCAGACCGGGGTGCTTCTATCAGAATTCCGATCATAACAGTTGAAAAAGGCTGGAAAGGATGGCTGGAAGACAGGAGACCGGCTTCTAATGGTGATCCTTATAAAATTGCAGGTAGAATTATCCAAACTGTAAAATCAGCAAATATTGAAGCTGTAGCCAACTAATTTCCAAAATCATATTTAATAAGCCGTCTTTAAGCAATTAAAGGCGGTTTTTTTTTTGCCAAAAAATAGTCTAGACTTAAATCTAAAACAATGTAAAGTACAAAAAGACCGAATACAGAGATAACAATATAATTCCATCACGCCAACCAAGGCGCAATCCTTTTGGAAAGAATACCAAGGGAAGAATAACAAACGAAATGCCTAGCATCCACCATATGTCGCTATTCAGAAGACCCTGATCTATTACATAAATTGGGGCTATCATTGAGGTCACACCCAAAACAGCCAGCAAATTAAAAATATTGGATCCAATTAAGTTACCTAAGGAAATTGCTTTTTCTTTTTTAATTATTGCAATAACGGAGGCGGCCAGTTCAGGGATACTCGTACCTACCGAAACCACTGTTATCCCGATCACCCGTTCACTTACTTCATAAAAAGTAGCCAAACCTACTGAACCTTTCACAAGCAATTCTGCCCCTCCCCATAGTGCAATACCACCCAACCCCAAAAAAAGAACAGCCTTATACAGGGGTAGTGGCCTGTCGTCCTCATGGACTTCCTCAACCACAGCTGTTTTCTGAAAGCGTAGTAAAAATATCAGAAACAGAAATAGAAATAATACCATTATTGCCCCTTCATAAGGATGAAGAATTCCATCAAAATATATAAATCCAAAAAACAAAAGCGATGCAGCCATCATTACCGGCCAGTCTGTTATATAAAAAGCCTTGCGGACATCAATTCTTCCTAAAAGAACAATAATTGCCAGCACCAGGCCAAGATTGGCAATATTGGATCCTACAACATTACTAAGCGCCAGATCCGGAAAACCATCTAATGCTGCGTTTACGCTTACGATAAGTTCAGGTGCAGAAGTTGCAAAGGACACTATGGTCATGCCAATAATGATCCTGGATATATTCAGTCTTAGGGAGAAGGCCACAGCCGACCTTAACAACCAGTTGCCTCCGAGTATTAATAAAGTCAAACCAATTGTGATAAACAACAAATTGAGCATCTGAAAACTTTTGGCAAATATAGTAGAATAGCTGCGGAACAGCCCCTGCATTTCATTTAAAATAACCCCATATTTGGTAAATCGAGTTCCATTTTATGCATTTGCATATTTCTACTTCCAAAAGGAATGAAACCCAATAAACTTAAATTATAGTTAAATAACTAGATTTATAGTTGTTTAACTAAATTATTAGTAATATGTTTGATCTAAACTATGAACAGGATGCAAAAACTGACGAATAAGGAAGAGGAAATCATGAAGATCCTCTGGAGATTAGAAAAGGCATTTGTAAAGGAGATCATGGCCGAATTAAAAGGCGATAAGCCTCATTACAATACTTTGTCAACAATAGTTCGGAATCTGGAGGAAAAGAAGTATGTCTCGCATGAGGCATTTGGAAACACACACCGCTATTACCCTTTGGTTACCAAGGAAGACTACAGAAAACGCTTTATATCTAACACCATTGCAGATTATTACGATAATTCCTATAAAAGCATGGTGTCTTTTTTTGCAAAGGAGCAAAAGATATCCATTGAAGAACTCAGGGAAATTATACAACTAATAGAAAAAGAAAAATAGATGGATGCATTGATGATATACCTTTTAAAAGCTTCGGGAATACTCGTACTTTTTTATTTGGTTTACCAGGCGTTCCTAAAAAAGGAAACCTTTTTCAGGGTAAACCGCCATTTTTTGCTCATGGGGGTGATTGCGGCCTTTGTATGCCCTTTTATTGTAATTAATACCTATGTAGAAATCGCTGCCATACCCATAACCGCATCCAATTCCTTTCCTGCGAATTATTCCATTGAAATAAATAAGTCTTCATTTAATTGGCTTGATTTAATTTATATAGTTTATGGTATTGGGATAAGTACCCTTGGACTTAAGTTTATATTTCAACTTATGGCAATCCGAAAGGTGATTCGCACCAACAAAACCATTAAAATGGATGGCTACGTTTATGTGGAGACTGAGAGAGATATTGCCCCTTTTTCATTTTTCAGTTATATTTTTTATAACCCGCATAAGTTCAATCCTCTTGAGCTCGAAGCAATTTTGAAACACGAACATGCACATAGTACTCAAAAACATTCTATAGACCTGTTAGTAGCCCATCTGGTTACCATTGTGCTGTGGGCAAATCCGTTTAGCTGGCTCTACAAAAAAAATATTGAACAAAATCTCGAATATTTGGCAGACCACACTGCTATTCAGAGTGTTGCATCAGACAGGGCTTATAAATACGCATTATTAAAAGTATCCGGAAATCAATTTTTTACACCAATCACCAATAATTTTTACAGCTCATTAATCAAAAAACGAATAGTCATGTTACACAAATCAAAATCACACAAAAGAAACCTGCTCAAAATGGCACTAATCCTGCCAGCCTTGTCAATTTTCCTGTTGAGTTTTAACACAAAGACAATCTACGTACCTAAGTCGGAAACAGACGCCGATGCTGCTCATACAGCGGCAGAGGATCAGAAAACCTTTGAGATCCTTATAAATAAAGATACTACAAATGAAGAATTGGAGGAACTTAAAAAAGATCTATCCGACAAGGGAATAGATTTCTCCTACACAGCCGTGCGCAATGCGAATAAAAAGATAATAGAACTGGAAATAGACATGCGATCTAAAAGCAAAGACGGGAAAAAATTCAGAGGTTCCTCTTCCTTCGGCAATGACGGAAAACCTATAGATCCGTTAACCATCGTCTATGATGAAGACAACAACTCCTTTTTTATGGGTAATAAAACGTCAAAGCATAAGGTTATACATAAAGAAACGGATAGTAATACCTGGGTTTACAGCGATGATGACGAGCATAAGCGTGTAGAAATAAAAGTAGATGATGGTAAGGAAATTATAATCGTTAATGGCAAAAAGGTTTCGCGCAAAGATTTTGAAGAAATGGAGGAAGAAGACAAGGCGCATGGGAAACATGTACGTATAGAAAAAAAGAGCGCAACCGGCAGAAATACCCGTGTTTTTGTTATAAAGGATACAGATGATATAGATGATATAGAAGTTATTGGCGAAGATAGTAGTAGCTTTTTCTTTATTGATACCGATGATTCTGAAGACCAACTTTTTATGATTGATGGCAAAGAAAGCAGCAAAGAAGAGGTTAAATCTCTATCCCCGGATGAGATTGAAACCATAAATGTATACAAAGGTGATAAGGCTGCTGAAAAGTATGGTGAAAAAGCAAAAGGCGGAGTAGTAGAAGTTAAAACCAAAAAGGGGAACTAATATTAAAAGGAAGCTAAACTTAATTTTTATAGAATTAAAATACCGGTCATAAACAGCACCGGTATTTTTTATTATGGCATGGTTTAGGCAAAAAAGGTGCTTTTTAACTAAAATATCTCCTTGCAATTCCAAATAATCTCAAAATAGCCCCTACAATTGTTACAATTTGTAATAATTATGGGTATATATAATATTGAATCCGAATTACTGCCAAGGAAAGTATTTTTAATTTATTATATAAACCGTCTTTTTACTTACAATAGTGTATGCAATTACATTATTTCCTGGAGATTATTTTGGTCGGAGGGCAAGGATTCCCATATCTTCGAATCATAATTTAAAAGAAGAAATATTTTTTAATCTTATAAAGTCTGAGAAATGATCACAATTGCCAAAATTATAATTTTTGTATTGGTGTCCCTGATACTAATAATAACCTAAACGGAGATAGAGCAATATATCTAAAATGAGCGCTTATGGCGTTCATTTTTGTTTTATATAAGATACTATATTTGTAATATGTTAAACCTGAAAAAAACACTCTTTAAGCTTCTTGCCAGGATCAATAAACTAGTGTTGCCTTCCTTTACAAAAAAGAGACTAGACCTTTCTAAAGCATCTAAGTTCCAGATGGCTGTTATTGGCTGGCGATATTTTATTACTACGAACGCCCTGGATTAATAACTTACAAGAGATTTTACAGAGTACCCATCTAGTTTTGCTGCTCCATTAAGGTTCATTAACTCCAGTAAAAAATTGCATTGCAATACTTTTCCGCCAAGTGCTTCAACCAGTTGACAGGTGGCTTTTGCAGTCCCGCCTGTAGCTAAAACATCGTCATGAATAATTACATTTTCACCCGGATAAATACTGTCTTCATGGATTTCCAGCGTATCTTTCCCGTACTCCAATGCATAGGTTCTGCTGATCTTATCTGAAGGCAATTTTCCTGCCTTACGTACAGGAACAAAACCAGCATTTAATTTTGCCGCAAGGATGGGGGCAAAGAAAAATCCCCGACTTTCCATACCCACTACCTTGTCTACTTTTACATCCCCTATCATATTTAACATAGCCTCAGCCGCTGCCTGAAGTGCTTTAGAATCTTTTAAAAGGGGTGTAATATCCTTGAATGTCACACCTTTCTCAGGAAAATCGTGAATATCTCTGATGTAATTTTTAAAATCCATTTATTATGCAGCTTGTTATTTTGCCCTAAATGTAAAAAGAAATATATTTGCAGCCCCATTGGGGAACATATTTATAAGGCCTCGTAGCATAATTGAATAATGCACTTGATTACGGCTCAAGAGATTACAGGTTTGAATCCTGTCGAGGTCACTTAAAGCAGAAAGTCCATTACGTAAGTAATGGATTTTTTGTTCATAGGAGAAGTTGGAAAGCGTTGCTTTTTAAACTTCGAGTAAAATAAAAAATATGGCATAGCCATGGACTTTCTATTTTCACTTGGAAGCACAAGGGATATGCATCAGCAAATCCTGTCGAGGTCACTTAAAGCAGAAAGTCCATTACATAAGTAATGGATTTTTATTTTTCATTCAAAAAAGGTGGCCTGTTTCCAGACCACCTTTATCTTTTAAATTATTATTCTACAAACCTTAGTTGTACTTAAGCCAAATCAAAACGATCCAGGTTCATCACTTTGTCCCATGCGGCAACAAAATCTGCAATGAACTTCTCCTGAGAGTCCTCACATCCATAAACCTCCGCAAGGGCTCTTAGTTCTGAGTTAGAACCGAAAATAAGATCTACACGCGTACCGGTCCACTTTCGTGCCCCTGTTGCGCGGTCAAGACCTTCGAAAACCTCATCAGAATCTCCAATTGCCTTCCAGGTAGTTCTCATATCGAGCAAGTTGAGGAAAAAGTCATTTGAGAGCGTCTCTGGACGTTTGGTAAACACCCCATGCCCGGACTGATCAAAGTTAGCATTTAATACACGCATACCACCAACCAGCACAGTCATCTCTGGTGCAGTCAGGGTCATTAACTGCGCCTTATCTACCAACAGTTCTTCTGCACCTACTGAGAATTTATCCTTGACGTAGTTACGGAAACCGTCTGCTAATGGCTCAAGAGCTTCAAAAGCTTCAGCATCGGTTTGCTCCTCAGATGCATCAGTGCGACCCGGAGTAAAGGGTACAGACACTTCATGACCGGCATTTTTTGCGGCTTTCTCAACAGCAGCGCAACCACCTAAGACAATCAGGTCTGCCAGGGATACCTTTTTGTTGCCAGACTGGTCATCATTAAATTCTCCTTGAATACGTTCAAGGGTATCCAAAACGTTTGCCAATTGCCTGGGGTTATTTACCTTCCAATCTTTCTGGGGTGCTAAACGAATACGGGCTCCGTTGGCTCCACCGCGTTTGTCCGACCCACGGAAAGTTGATGCGGATGCCCATGCCGTGGCTACCAATTCGGAAATTGATAAGCCTGAGGCCAAAATATTAGCCTTTAAGGCTGCAATATCATTATCATTGATCAATTCATAATCTGCTGCGGGAATGGGATCCTGCCAAATTAATTCTTCCCCGGGCACTTCTGGTCCCAGATATCTCGATACCGGACCCATATCACGGTGGGTAAGTTTAAACCAGGCACGTGCATAGGCATCCGCAAATTCATCGGGATTTTCATAAAAATGCCTTGAGATTTTCTCGTAATCCGGATCCATACGTAGGGCAAGGTCAGTAGTCAACATAAACGGAGCATGCTTTTTTTCCGGATCATGTGCATCAGGAACTGTACCTGCACCCTCATTGTTTTTAGGCTTCCATTGATGGGCACCCGCAGGGCTTTTGGTTAACTCCCATTCATAGCCAAATAGGTTTTCGAAATACTTGTTACTCCATTTGGTAGGCGTATCTGTCCAGGCTCCTTCTAAACCACTTGTTATTGTATCAGAACCTTTACCTGAACCAAAGTTGTTCTTCCACCCAAGACTCTGCATTTCAATACCAGCACCTGCTGGTTCTGCTTCAACATACTCTGTATCACTTGCCGCACCATGGGTTTTACCAAAGGTATGCCCGCCTGCAATAAGAGCAACAGTCTCATAATCATTCATCGCCATACGCCCGAAGGTCTCACGAATGTCATGTGCTGCAGCCACAGGGTCTGGATTAGCATTAGGCCCTTCCGGGTTTACATAGATCAATCCCATGTGCGCGGCACCAAGGGGGTTTTCCAATTCTCCTTTTTCATCATACCTTTTCTTGTTTCCCAGCCATTCTGCTTCCGAACCCCAATAAATATCTTCTTCCGGTTGCCAGATATCTTCTCGGCCGCCGCCAAAACCAAACATTTTTAAGCCCATACTTTCGTGGGCACAGTTTCCGGCCAGGATCAACAAATCTGCCCAGGAAAGCTTCTTACCATATTTCTGTTTAACAGGCCAGAGAAGCAGACGTGCTTTATCTAAATTGGCATTATCGGGCCAGCTGTTCAAAGGAGCAAACCGCTGGGCTCCCGTACCACCACCACCACGTCCATCCGCTATGCGGTAGGTACCTGCAGCATGCCATGCCATCCGGATAAAGAACGGTCCATAGTGGCCATAATCTGCCGGCCACCAATCCTGGCTATCAGTCATTAATTCGTATAGGTCTTTTTTAACAGCTTCCAAATCCAGTGATTTGAACTCTTCTGCATAATTAAAATCATCTCCCATGGGGTCAGATAAAGACGAATGCTGACGTAGGATATTCAGGTTCAGCATATTCGGCCACCAGTCGCGGTTTGTTGTTCCGCCACCTGCAGCCTGATGTAATTCACCACTCAAAAACGGGCATTTCCCTTCACCGTTAACATCATAACTTGTTCCTTTAGTACCAGATTGACTTTTGTTTTCATCCATAATATGATCGATTTTTTGTTATCTTCTATTGCAACAGTAAAAGTACCAAAATGTTTGCTCATTTAAATTGCTTTCCAATAGAAAATAATTATGAACCATTCTAAACTTTTATATATAATTTAATGATTACATTGTGGTTTATTTAAAAAGAATCACAGGGAGTTTAAGGCTTTTTGAAAACCAAATTTCACGGTCCCGGGAATTGCCTTTTTAGCTCAATTTCAAATTCAGCATTTTAGGTCAAAAAAATTCAGGAAACGCTTAAAATTTATTACATATAACCCTCCGGTTCACCATAAAATTAAATTGATATTGCAATGACTACAAAAAAACAGATCGCCCTTAAATATATGGATTACCTGGCCAAAGGTGATAGCGAGGAAATAATAAAACTTTTTAATGAAAATGGCATTGTAGACTCGCCCATTTACGGTATTATGAAAGCCGATGAGTTTTATCATCAGCTTACTAATGATACAAACAACTCCGAATTGGAGCTGAAAGGAATTTTTGAAGAAAATGATTCCAATAAATTGGCACTCTATTTTGGCTATAGATGGACACTGAGAAATAAGGAAGAAGTAGAATTTGATGTCGTCGATATAATAGAATTTGATTCGTTAAATACTATTCATAAGCTTAAAATTATTTATGACACCACTGTAGCGAGAAAATTAGTAAATAAATTAAAAAAATAGAATATAGATTAGCGAACACCCATTTAATATTTTGCGAGCTTATAGAGGTAAGCACCCAAACCTGCCGGAAGCTTCGTATCTTCTGAAAAAAAGAGAAACTTAAAGCACTTTATCCAAATTTATTAGCATTCAACGGAAAATTTTTGGAGTTGGTCCGGACAGGCCTAACTTTATTATTATGAGAAAAAATTCTAAAATTATCAAAACGGTATTGACCTTGGGTAGTGCTTTTTTGCTTTTTATGGCATTTATGGTAGTTTTCAAGATTATTTAGCCTCAACTTTAGTCAGATTAATCTGATTTGTATCTTTGATATACCATTTCACCCCAAATCCATCATAATTTAATATTATGAACCTAAAACCTGAAAGATGCACAAAACCACAAAAATTTTAGTCATTTTATTGGTCGTAGTCGTTATGGGCTTTGGTATTGGGATATACCTCCAGGACCTAAAGCATCAGGAGAGTACCGCAGCGGCGTGGGAAGCCAACCGGTTTAACGTTGCGAAATTCCATAAGATACTGAAGTATAATTCCAATATGAATACAGCCAACTGGGCAATAATGAAAGACAGCATTTCACGGCAATTAGACTCATTGGTAATCCTTAGGTTCAGAAAGGAAATGGACAGCCTGAATGCCCTGAAGAATCAAAACCCAAACTGATCTCGTAAATTCTTAAGCAAAAAAGGAGTAGTATCAGGCATATATTTCCTGAATTTCCTTCTTGTACTTCTCCCTAATCACACGTCTTTTAAGCTTCAAAGTTGGCGTTAGCTCAGCTACAGAATCATCTTCGTGTATAGGCAGCCATACCGCGGGGACCAGGCGGAATTTCTTTATTTGCTCTATATGACTGAATTCCGGATTATAACTATTAATCACTTTTTGATATTTCGCAATTATTTTATCCTGCTTCACCATATCCTCCAGGTTGGTCCACTTAATATTCTTATGCTTGCACCAGTTCTTTAATCCATCCTCTGAAGGAACAATAAGTGCCGAAACAAATTTTTGTTTATCCCCTACAACCATTATCTGGTCAATAATAAAATTTTCCTTAATCCTGTTTTCAATAGGCGCAGGGGCTACATACTTACCCCCGGATGTTTTTAGCAATTCCTTCTTTCTGTCTGTAATTTTTAAAAATTCCTTTCCATTCGGACCTTTAATCAGCTTACCAATATCACCGGTGCAAAACCACTTTCTGCCATCAATTTCTTTAAATACCTGAGCATTTATCTCAGGTTTTTTATAATAGCCCGACATAACATTCGGTCCAATGGCCAATATTTCACCTTCGTCATCATTATAATCCCCCGAAGACCTGTCTATATATAATTCTACACCATTAATAGCATAGCCAACTGTCCCAATAATGGCTCCACCTGGTTCTGTGCCGTTAACGGTTAAAGTAGGAGAAGTTTCTGTAAGTCCATATGCCTCCCGTATATTAATCCCGGCAGCACAAAAAACACGGATTATTTTCAAAGGACAAGGGGCAGAACCAGTGAATATCAAACGGATATTCCCCCCCAGGGCTTCACGCCATTTACTAAAAATCAATTTATCTGCGATCCCCCATTTCAATTTATTAATTGGGGATAATTTTTGATCCAGGTCATAATTATCGGTTAAGCGAAGTGCCCAAAAGAAAAGAGCCTTTTTTGCACCTGTTAAAGCCAGTCCCTTATTGTAAATAGCTTCATAGACTTTTTCCAGCAACCTTGGAACCGTTGTAAAAACTACTGGTTTCACAGATGCCAAATCGCCATTCGGCCCGCTAAGATTATCGGTGCCACAAAAATATATACTGGCTGCTTTATTAAACCATGCTAAAGAAACCGCTCTTTCATAGATATGGCACAACGGCAAAAAACTCAATACTCTTTCCCCGGGATGCAGTGTAATAAATGGAGTAGTCTCCAGTATGGCATGCAAGATATTCTTATTTGTTAACATAACCCCTTTAGGGTTTCCGGTTGTACCAGACGTATAAATAATTGTAATAAGATCTTCCCCGGTTGATCGGTTTTTTATTTCCTCAATTTGAGCTAGCCCATCGGTATCTAAAATTTCTTTCCAATAGGGTCTTCCATCAGTTTTGTCAAAAGTGTATATACTTTCTAAACTAGGAACTTTTTTACTGGTAAGGGTAAGTTTATCATAAAGGTCGAGTCCTCCGCAAAAAGCTGCCTTTACTTCTGCCTCATTTAAAATATATTCAAATTCCGAAATACTTATTGTTGGGTATAATGGAATACTTATCAAGCCAGACATTTGCAGGGCAAAGTCCATTATAACCCATTCCGGTCTGTTTTTATAGATTACCATAGCTACCTTATCCCCGGGCTTCAGTCCCAATTTCAATAATCCGGAGGCTGCTTGTTCCGCATAATTTTTTACATCCTCTGTGCTAAACGATTTCCAATCGCCATTCGCATCGCGAATATTTAATGAAGCTTCAAGTGGGTTATTATTCAGTTGATGGTATAGGAGGTCAAAAACTCTGGTCATTGGTTTGAATATTTTAGGTTAGGCCTTAGTTATCTAATTTTACATGGAAGGTTATCGTTAAATTTAAGAAATTACTCGAACATTAAACTAATAAACTCAGCAACACAAGCAGGTTTGTCAGATTCATCGGTCTCCACGACACAATTCCAGGTAATTTTAACGCCATTATCTCCGTAATTTTCAATTTTTTGAATAGCTCCAATTAGCCTAAGCCTGCTGTCCACTAAGACAGGGCTTGGAAAACGCACTTTGTTAAGACCATAATTTACTCCCATTTTCACAGATTTAATCAGCAAAACATCTTTTAAAAGCTTGGCCAATAGTGACAAAGACATGAAGCCATGAGCCACAGGTTTTTTAAATGGGGAATATTTTGTCGCTTTTTCAACATCTATATGTATCCATTGGAAATCCATGGTGGCTTTAGCAAAGTCGTTGATCATTTCCTGGGTAACAGTAAGCCAATCTCCGGCCGGTAAAGTTTTTCCTTCTAATTCGCGAAAAGATTCGATATTCTCTAATTCCAGTTGAGCCATTTTATATAGTTATCTTGAAGTTCCACCATCTATTGTAAGGCATGTCCCCGAAACAAAGCGAGCTTCATCAGAAGCAAGGTATAAATAACCATAGGCTATATCTATGGGTTGTGCTACGGTCCGCAAGGGAATACTTTCTTTAATTTTAGCAAAATGCTCATCCGGAATCTTTTCTACCATATCGGTCATTGTAAATCCCGGCGCGATGGCGTTGGCAGTGATACCATACCTGCCCAATTCCATGGTCCATGTTTTAGACATCGCAATAACACCCGCTTTAGTCGCTGCATAATTTGTCTGCCCAAAATTACCCCTTAAACCAACGTTAGAAGCAGCGCTTACTATCCTGCCCCATTTATTTGCCTTCATATAAGGAACCACAGCCTGCGTGCAAATAAAGACTCCCTTAAGATTTACCTCTATAACTGCATCCCATTCTTCCTCACTCATTTTTTCAAGTGTTCTATCCCTGGTAATTCCGGCGTTGTTTATCAGGATATCTATTCTGCCGTATTTATTATTTACATTTTTGAAAACGCCTTCCACAGCTGCTCTATCCGTTACCGATACCTGATGGTATTCTGCTCTTTTACCGGTATCATTTATACTATCTGCTACTTTTTGCCCTTGCGGCAATAGATCTAATATAATTACCGTTGCGCCTTCCCTCGCAAAGAGTTCTGAAATGGCCTTGCCTATACCACGGGCTCCTCCCGTGACTATCGCTATTTTGTCTTTTAATCTCATTTTGTATAATTCAATAATTTTTTTCTTAAGGATTTAGTTCTCTAAAGCAAAGTGAACTTTTACTTAAAAACACTTTTTTTTTAGTATTAAACAGGCTTACACTTCCAGCACTAATTTACCCCTGACCTTTCTGTTCATCATTTCCTCCAATGCCCTGGATGTATACTTCAATTCATAGGTCTTATGGATATGGGGTTTTAGCATCCCCTTGTCAAACCATTTCATCAACGTTGCCGTATTCTCCATATTTTGTTTTGGATTCCTCATGGCAAAATCACCCCAAAATACACCGACGACCGAACCCGTTTTAAGGAGTGGCAAATTCATAGGCAGTTTAGGTATTGTCCCGGAAGCGAATCCTACAACCAGAAATCTGCCCTCCCATGCAATTGCCCTGAATGCAGCCTCAGAATATTCACCTCCGACAGGATCGTAGATAACATCTACCCCCTTTTTACCCGTCAATTTTTTTATTTCAGACTTCAGGTCTTCTTTCGAATAGTTAATGGTTAGATCTGCACCATATTCGCGACATAATTGCAACTTGTCTTCGGAAGAGGCTGCTGCGATAACTTTTGCTCCCATTAATTTTCCTAACTCTACAGCTGCCAAACCAACGCCTCCTGAAGCCCCGAGAACAAGCAATGTTTCGCCCTCAGATAGTTTTGCGCGATCCTTAAGAGCATGGTATGAAGTGCCATATGCCACCATAAATGACGCCGCAGTAGGGAAGTTCATTTTTTTTGATTTCAGGAAACAAGTATTGGATGGGACAACAACTTCCTCCGCAAAACCTCCGCTAAAGACAAAACCGAAAACTTCATCACCGACTTTTAGATGTCCGACATCATCGCCGACTTCTTTAATAACCCCGGCTATGTCGCTACCCGGAGTGAAAGGGAGTTCCGGCTTAAATTGATATAAACCCTGAATAATTAAGGTGTCCGGAAAATTTATTCCACAGGCTTTTACCGCTACTAATACTTCATTGGCGCCCGGTTTTAATCCGGGCATTTCTTCCAGAACCAGCGAAGACGGCGGTCCAAATTCTTTACATCGTATGGCTTTCATCTTCGATTACTTTTAGTACCAGTTTACCTAATTTATCACCTGAAAACAACCTTTGAAAGGTCTGCGGAAAGTTTTCAATTCCCTCATAAATATCTTCTTTGCCCTTCAGTTTTCCTTCAGCCAGCCATGCTCCCATATCTCTTGCAGCTTCGCTATACCTTTTTGCATAATCAAATACAACCATTCCCTGCATTGTAGCGCGGTTCACCAGAAGTGAAAGGTAATTACTGGGTCCTTTTACAGACATTTTGTTGTTGTATTGAGAAATGGCTCCACAAATCACTATCCGGGCATGCATTCTAAGCCTGCTAAGGGCAATATCAAGAATTTCGCCTCCTACGTTGTCAAAATATACATCCAGACCTTTTGGACATTCTTCCTTCAACCTGCTCCTAACATCTTCGTTTTTGTAGTCAATAGCAGCATCAAAACCCAGTTCCTCCAAAAGATAATTGCATTTTTTTTGTCCCCCGGCTATACCAATAACCCTACATCCCTTAATTTTGGCAATTTGCCCCACAATACTTCCCACAGCCCCCGCCGCTCCTGAGACCACCACAATATCACCTTCCTTTATTTTTCCTACTTCGAGAATGCCAAAATAGGCCGTCATGCCGGTCATTCCCAGGGTACTTAAATAAGTAGGAAGTGGAGCCAAAGCAGGATCTATAATGCGGCTATTGGCACCATCTGAAACCGCATATTGCTGAACACCTCCAAATCCGGCCACAAAGTCCCCGATTTTAAAATTGGGATTGTTTTTAACCGCGACCACCTCCCCTACAGCTCCGGCACGCATGACAGAGCCAATAGCCATCGGTTCTATATAGGATTTGGAATCATTCATCCATCCCCGCATAGCCGGGTCCAGGGAAACAAAATGCTGTCTCACCAGAATTTCTCCATCCTGCAATTCGGGGACAGGATTAATCTCCAGTGACCAGGTAGAAGGATCAGCTTCTCCTACGGGCCTCTTTACAAACTTTAATTGCTTATTCATTTTTTTCATTTCTATTCTATACTTTCTTTTTGTTTGTGAAACTCTTTACATATGCTTCCATTTTGGTTCTGATTTCCGGTTTCCACCATAAGGTCGCAGCTTCTTTGAGGGAATTTTCGGCATCCATATCAAGCCTGGCAAGTAGATTTTTTCGCAGTTTCCTTTTGGTGTTAACAAGTATCTCCTGATCTGCCTTCAAATAATGCTGCATCCTGGCTTCAGCCATTGGCAACACCTGCTCCAAAGGAACCAATTCATCTACTAATCCGGCTGACAAAGCTTCTTCTGCATTAAGCAGCTTCCCTTCCATAATATATCTGCTTGCCAGACCCCCACCTATCCAAAAGGCATAGGTTTCTATTAAGTTCTGAGATATTTGAATATTAACAGCTACCTCATTCAGCCCTATTATATATTGCCCGCCATCTGCCATTATCCTGTTATCACTTGCCACTGCAAGAACACAGCCTCCCGCCGGGGCATGACCTGTAATGGCCGAAATAACAGGTTTTGTAATGTGCATAAGCTCTATAAAGAGCGCCCCGAAAACACGAAAAAAGTCTTTGATCTGTCTTTTGTCATATTGAAATAATTCAATTAAATCCAGACCTGCGGAGAAATAGTGCGGTTGTCCGGTAAGTATTGCTCCTTTAACTGAACTGTCATTTTCAATATCCCGGAATACCTGCCTAAGCTCCTGAACCATAGCGTAATTAATTGCATTTACCTTTCCTCGGTTCATCTGAACAATGGTATATTCTTCTTTTTTTATAACCTTCAATGCATTCATTTAGCAGTCTTTTTAATTTGTTTAGCCTTTGATTTTTAATTGGCTATAAAAGTGACATACCACCGTCTAATGTTATGGTTTGACCGGTAACATATTTTGATTTATCGGAAGCAAGCCACAAGACAGCTTCTGCAATTTCATCTGCATCCCCAAACCTATCCATAGGAATCAGTTGTTTTAAGGTGTCTGACATATCCGGCCTGCTTGCCAAAAGTTTGTCTAAAAGTGCCGAGTGGGTATAGCCGGGACAGACGGCATTTATTCTGATATTTTTACGTCCATATTCAAGGGCGGCTGATTTGGTCATACCTACAACAGCAAATTTGCTGGCACTATACGAGAGATTGTACCCCGAAGGCTTTAAGCCAGCCAGGGATGCCATATTAATTATGTTTCCGTATCCCTGCTTCATCATATGCCCCAAAGCAACTTTCATACAATAGAAAACTCCTGTCTGATTCACTGCAATAACATTGTCCCAATCCTCGAGCGTGTGTTCGGCGGTTTTTTTTTGATTTTCACCACCTATTCCCGCATTATTAATCATAACATCCAGCTTACCGTGATTTTTAATCGCTTGTGCTATTAATAATTCAACTTCTTTAAATGCAGACACATCCACCTGGAAAGCAAAAGCCCTACCTCCTGCAATATTGATTTTATTGGCAACACTTTTTGCGCTTTTTAGATTGAGATCAGCTACGATTACAGAAGCCCCGTGTTTAGCCAATAAGATAGCGGACGCGGCTCCTATTCCACTTCCTGCACCCGTGATGATAACAACTTTATTTTCTAAACTCATATGACCTTAATTAAACAAAATAAAAACCCCGGACATTACACGGAATTTGATTTACAGTATACCAATCGTGAATCCTGTAAAGACTGTTCTCGTAATTTTGAGGGATATCCTTTAGCCTGAGTCATTTTAAAAAATTCCCCGGCATTTTTATATTTTACCAGGAGAACATCATCCCATAATTCCTGATCTTCCGGTCCTATCAGCATAAGTTTTGGGCTTCCGAAAAACACAATTTCAGCATCTACTTTCCCAAAAAAAGGAGATGCTGCCATCATATATTGCCTGTAGGAAGCCTCGCCTGTCAATCCTGTTTCTTCTACCCGGTCTTTATATCTCAAAAGGTTAAGCATTACTAATTCCTGATCCTCTGGCAACCGTGCCAATGCATTTAGCTGTTCTTTATTTACTTCTATATATGACTTGTTTTTCACGAATAAACCCAATTAAATTTTAAAAAAACTAATACAATTCATCAATTCTGTCTTTTTGTATAGCATTCCATGCGGTATTGCAGCAAAGGGCCGAAACCTCATTTAAACCTTCGAAACGGGGATCTTTTGTATACCCGTGTTTAAACCTATAGTATATCTGTTGGGCTATAACCGCAATTTTAAAGAGACCATATGCAAAATAGAAAGTGAGGTTATTAATATTCCTGCCACTTTTTAGCGCATATCTGTGCACAATTTCTGTCCTGCTTGGATTACCTGCCATTGTAGTTGGTGACGGCAATCCATGTTTTAAAAAATCCGCATCTGAAGACGTAGTCCAATACCCAAGGGACGTGCCCAAATCCATCAATGGATCGCCCAAAGTGCACATTTCCCAATCCAGTACAGCCACTATTTTTTCCCATTGATCATTAACAAATACTACATTATCATACTTATAGTCATTATGGATAAGGCTGTAATCATAATTTCGGGGTTTATTATTTTCCATCCAGGACATCACCTTTTGTGCAGAGATAACTTCCTCGGTAGCTGCGGCAAGGTACTGTTTGCCCCAGTTTTTAACCTGGCGCTCTACATAGCCTTCAGGATTTCCCAATGATTCCAATCCGGCAGCCTTATAGTCCGCCTCGTGTAGCTCAACAAAAGCATCTAGCCAGGTATCCGCTATTTTATTAAAATCATTTGGAGACACCTTTCGTTCTTTGGCCTCCCGGGCGGTCAGAATAATTCCCTCAACTTTATTCATTATATAAAATGGAGCTCCCAATATCTCAACATCCTCTGAGTATGCGTAAGTGACCGGAGTTTTGTCAAATACATTATGCAGCTTGTTCAGTACATTAAACTCCCTCCCCATATTATGTCCTCGCTTTGGTGCAGCAAATGGCGGGCGGCGCAAAACGTATTCCTTTTCTTCGATTTTCAGCAGATAGGTAAGGTTAGAATATCCATTATAAAACTGCCTGATTATCAATTCGCTTTTTACCGTATTAATCAAATTGTTTTGCAAAAGGAACTTTTTCAAATTCCCCTCATGAAGCTCTTCTCCTTTTCGAACAGTTTGGGTTAATTCCTTTTCCGGCATAGTTAGATTTCCGCGTATTTTTTGATAGTGTTTTTTCCCAATTGACTTAAGTGAACCTCATCCGGGCCATCTGCCAGTCGCAAAGTTCTTGCCGTAGCGTAGAAATGAGCTAATGGTGTATCGCCACTTACCCCTTTGCCCCCCATTATCTGAATGGCTCTGTCGATTACTTTTAAAGCCATATTCGGAGTTACTATCTTAATCATGGCTATAAGGTCTTTTGCCTCCTTGTTACCAACCCTATCCATTTTATCTGCAGCGGAAAGCACCAGCAGACGTGTTTGTTCAATTTCACAACGAGAAAATGCTATTTCCTGTCGAATACTGCTGTAGGTATCCAAAGTCCGGCCAAACGGACTGCGTTTCGTGGCCCTTTCGGACATTAACTCCAGGGATCGTTGTGCCATCCCTATTAATCGCATACAATGGTGTATTCTTCCCGGACCCAAACGTCCCTGTGCTATCTCAAATCCTCTTCCTTCACCGAGAATAAGATTCTTTTTTGGCACACGTACTTTATTCAATACTATTTCTGCATGTCCTTCCGGAGAATCATGGTATCCAAAAACGCTTAAGGGTCTTATGACCTCTACGCCCGGAGTATCCATAGGAACCAAAATCATACTATGTTGCAAGTGGCGTGCTGCACCAAAATCGGTCTTGCCCATTACTATTGCTATCTTACACCTGGGGTCCATTGCTCCCGAAGACCACCATTTCCTGCCGCTTATCACATAGTCGTCACCATCTGCCAGTATGGACGTCTCTATTTTAGTGGCGTCTGAGGAGGCCACATTGGGTTCGGTCATCAAAAATGAAGATCTGATATCGCCTTGCATCAAAGGGTATAGCCAGGTATCTTTCTGTTCCGGACTTCCATATTTTGCCAGAACCTCCATATTACCGGTATCAGGCGGACTACAATTAAAAACCTCCGATGACCATAATATCCTTCCCATAATCTCTGCCAACGGGGCATATTCCAAATTTGTTAATCCCGGGCTTAATTTTCCATAAGTTTTTGGTAGAAACAAATTCCAAAGCCCTTCATCTTTTGCATTTTTTTTCAAAGCATCTAGGCCGGGCCACCTTTTCCAAATATTGTCAGGGTCTCTGTGAAAAGATTCTACTTCCTGCTGAACCGGTCCTATATAGCGGGCTATAAATTGTCTGAGTTTTGCCTGGAAAGCAATAGATTTTTCACTGTATTCAAAATTCATATCATTAATTTTATTCGGTATTCAAACTTTATCCAGAAATTAAATAGCCTCCGTCTGCAACATAGACTCCTCCTGTCATATAAGATCCGGCTTCTGAAGCCAGTAACATAACCATGCCGGCCATTTCTTCCGGGGCGGCTATCCGTCCCAGCGGTAAGGCCTTTTTAAATCCTTCAACCAATTTATCATTCGTCCATAAACCTTCACTAAATTTGGTCTTGATCAGGCCCGGACACAAAACATTTGCCCGAATCCCATGACGGCCCCATTCTTTCGCCTGATTCTTGGTTAGCATAATCAAAGCCGATTTGGTCGCACTGTAAAGCCCTAAACCAAATCCGGGAGTTATTCCTTCAACAGATGAAATATTTATGATACTGCCACAACCCTTTTCCTTCATATGTGGCAAGACCAGATTGGAAAGGATCCAAGGCGCCTTCACGTTAACATTCATTATCTTATCAAAAACTGCTTCGTCTGAGCCCTCCAGAGGACCATAATAAGGGTTTATTGCCGCATTGTTTACCAGAATGTCTATTCTTCCAAAATGTTCTATGGTTTTGGCAATTAGCCTTTCGCGTTGATCAGAATCGCCAATATGGCATTGAATCCCGACCGCCTCAAGGCCCGCTTCTTCAAATTCACCGGCAACCTGGTCTACCGCGGACTGTTTCCGACTGCTTACTACGACTTTGGCTCCATTTTCCGCTAGCCCTCTTGCAACAGACTTTCCTATTCCTTTACTTGAACCGGTCACTATAGCGACTTTGCCACTTAGATCAAATTTAGATTTTATACTTGGTTTCATTAGTCTTTATTGATTTTGGTAATTGTCTTAACCCTTGCTCTACTTATTATTCATTAAGTAAATAATTGTTTTTCAGCGGAAGTAGTCAATACCTGTTTATCCATCAAAACATCAGCTAATGACTTTGTCTTGGCAATTTCATATTTGAAATAAAATCTCATGGCATGGATCTTACTTTCGTAGAATACAGCTGAATATTTGGAATCATTCAAAACCATCGCCTTTTGTGCTTTAACAGCAATATCCAACCACAACCAACCTACAACTATATTCCCGAAAAATTCCATGAAAACTGTAGCATCTGATAAAAAGCGCTCATAATCCCCATTTTTGGCGAAATCCATCAGAAAATTCACAACTTCCTGTGCCAGGGTTAAAGTTGATTTGAGTTTGCCGGCATATGGCAGGAGATCTTCAAATTCAGATGCTGCTTTAATACTATTCATTATTTCGGCGGATAACAATTGTAATCCTTTTCCATTATTCATAGTAATCTTCCTTCCCAGGAGATCTAAGGATTGAATACCTGTAGTTCCTTCATAAATCGAAAAAATACGGATGTCTCTGTAATATTGTTGCAGGATAAAGTCTGAACAAAAACCGTAACCTCCAAGAACCTGAAGGCCATTGCTCACTGAAATTAAACCCATTTCTGAAGGATAGGTTTTAGCAATTGGCGTTAGTACCTCAAGTAAATTTTTGTATCGCTCCCTTTCTTCAGGATCTGAATGTGTCTGTGCTAAATCGTGGTATTTGGAGGAAAGTAATATCAGGCTTAATGAACCTTCTGCGACTACCTTTTGAAGTAAAAGCATACGTTTTACATCCGGATGGTTTATTATAAGGGTTTGTTCCTGACTTACATCTTTCTTACCTGTATTGGTAAGACTGCGGCCCTGGGGTCTTTCTCTTGCATAAGACAACGATGCCTGATAAGCGGCCATACTAATGGCGGCAGCGCCTCGCCCAACAGCTATCCGCGCTCCGTTCATCATCATGAACATATATTTTAATCCCTGATTGGGTTCGCCTACAAGCCATCCTTTGCAATTGTCATTATGCCCAAAGAAAAGATGGGTCGTACAATACCCTTTTTGACCCATTTTCTGAAAATCAGCAAAAGTCGTTACATCATTAGGAATAAGGTCACCATTGGCAGAAAGCCTGTATTTTGGAACAACAAATAAAGAAATCCCCTTTGTTCCTGCAGGCGCACCTTTAATTCTAGCCAGTAAGAGGTGAACAACATTTTCAGCTCCTTTATAATCTCCGCCGGAGATAAATATCTTCTGCCCTGAAATATTATAGCCATCCTCAGCAGGCTCAGCGGAAGTTACAATGTCTGATAAAGAACTTCCTGCCTGGGGCTCAGTCAGGCACATGGTTCCACTCCAATCACCTGCAAGCATTTTGGGAACGAATATTTCATTAAGCTCCTTGCTGCCAAAATGCACGATCAACTCGGCTGCCCCAAGGGTCAACCCAAGGTAACCCGGCAAATGGTTGTTGGCGGCTTCCTGAATATAAGCAGAAGCCGTAACAACTATCCCTGGCAATTGCATCCCCCCAATTTCGTAGTCGAACAAAGCAGAAACAAGGCCCATTTCCCCGCCTTTTTTGATGTAATTATTTACTTGTGGATGGACAATTATTTCTCCATCTTCGAAATGTGCAGGCTGCTCGTCCATTTCCCGAAAAAACGGGAACATTTCCCTATCTGAAAACTCTTTAACAGAATTTAAAAAAAGTTCTATAGATTCCCTGTCATAACTATTATGGCGACTTTGATCTAAAACATTTTGAAGGTCGTGTACATCGTAAAGTAAATATTTAAGAGTGTCTAAATCAATATATTGATTTGCCATACGAAATTCAATTTTAATTCTTAAAAGGACAATTATTGAGAGCCAGAATCCAAATACAGGCTTATAAATTTAGCTGTATAAAGCCACGATTACTTTTAATGCCTGATGGCGGTGTTGTATTTGATAGAATTTGGCAGTAATAATTTCCTTGAATATAGTCAATTAGAATGACATTCAGTCTGAAATTATCATCAAGTAAAAGAGGTTATTTCTTTAGGTCCCACAAAATGCATTCGACTAAAGCCTAATCTGGAATTTCACCCATTTCATTTAAAATTCCATTCATTTTTAAATGTGTGATTACCGGTTTTTCAGCCATTCTCACAAGGGTTACATGATCAAACGCCAGAGAATCGCCCAAAGCCTGACTTCCGCCTGTAGTACCAAGGATCATATAATCCATATTGTTTCTTAGCCTGTGTGAAAAGGAATGGAAGTGGCCATTAATAACGGTATAATTCCGCAGGGATAATAATGTTTCTAATTGTCCCAGCCCTTTATCATCCTCTCGCATCCATAGTGGTTTGTGCATAAGGACGAAAGTCCATTTTACTTTTGGATATTTCTTCAAGACACTCTCAAAATAGGTAAATTGATTCTCACTCATACCACCAAGCCGGCGTTCCGGCATACTGAAATATTCAGACTCTTCATAGACCCCGTCAATTTCACCATCTATAATTTTAATAGCCTTAGCTCGCGCATTATAAATCTCTAACATCCTCGTTTCAGTATAGTCCTCTGAATCCATCATTAAGAATAAAACATCCTCGTAAACAAAATGATAATAACGGGGACCAAATCTATTTTTCCAGAATTCCCTCATTTTTGGATTGGTCAGATCGTGATTCCCTCCTAAATAAAAGAAAGGCATATTAAATTTTGCAGTTCTGGCATCAAAGGAATCCCATTCCCTGGCAAGTTTTAAAGAATCTTCGGTTCCGCCATCAATTAAGTCCCCAACACTAAGGACAAAAGTGGGGTCGAGCCTGTTTAATTGAGATACTGCAGTGCTATAGACCCCTTCTCGTTCCCCTCCGTTTAAATCTGAGATGATCGCAAAAGTAAAATCTTCCTCCTCTATTTCAAACGATTCACTTGTCCAGGGTGTAGGGCCCTCTTTAATATCATGCAGAAATTTTGGAGAAGACTTTTCATTAGTCCTGCAACTCATTATTAACCAGGTCAATATGATAAAAAACAATAAATAAGTTCTCATTTTCATTTAATTAATTTGCTTTGCTGTTAAAGCGAAAAAAGAATGTGGAGGATGTTTATTATAATATTTTAATTTTAATTTCCCTGAATTCAATTCCCTGACCTTCCGATTGCAGACCAATATAGCCTTCTTTTAGCAGTTTACCATCAATTTTGATTGCAGGGTCAAATCCGTCTGCCACCCCTCCTCCTATTTGAGGCTTGCTATACTGTAATACTTCTTCACCATTGACTATATGGGTTACAAGAGAATCGCGGTAAACAATTAATTCTCCCCTTATCCACTGGTCCCATTTATATGTTTTCGATGAAGAATTTATACAATGGCGTGGATCAATTTTAGTATTATAAACAACATCGGTCCCGGGGGAACACATATTACCCGTTGGTCTGGGTTCTCCATTACCTTCATCGGCCAATATTTGGTATTCCACAGAAATAGGCCAGTTCTGGTCTTTTAAAATGGTTTTGGGGTCCTGGGAATGAAACATAACCCCACTATTCCTATACGTATAAACAGGAGCATCCTTTAACCATTGATCCGTAAATCGATACTCAAACTTCAAATGATACGATGTAAATGATTCATCATAGAATAGATGGGCAAATCGTTCATTAAATGCATCATAATCATCATAGTTAACTTGAATTTTCCCGTCACTTACCCGAAAAGTATTTGCATAGTTATCCCCTAATTCATGCCGATGAACTTTAACTACCCAGCCTTCCAGGTTCTCTCCATTAAAAAGGTAGCGCCAATCTCCTGCGGCATTAGCGTCCTTTGAAGTATTTATTACCCCGCAGGATATGGCACTTAAAATGGCCGGAATAAACAATATTGCTTTTATTTTTTTCATCTTCGGTTAATTTACGACTCCGGATTAGGCTACATATGTTGTTTAATCCTGATACGCTCCGGAAGAATACGTCAATTCATAACTATGTGTATATATCTCAAACACTACCCCAAAAGGATCTTCCACATAAACCATTTTGTATGGTTTTTCATTTGGGTAATAAGCTCTGATTGGCATACGTTGTTTACCACCGTATTCAACAATTTTATTAGTCAAGGCTTCTATGTCCGGATCCTGGACACAAAAATGAAATAGTCCTGTGTTAAAAGGGGTAAATTCCGGTTTCTTTTTATCCATATCCGGAAATGAAAACAACTCAATTCCTATACCATCTGAAGTAGACATGTGCGCAATTTCAAAAGTTTCCCAATTCTCCCCAAAAACATCAATACACATTTGGCCAATAGCCGTATCTTTTTCTTTTATGACTTTTGAAGGTGGCATAATTACATACCAACCCATCACTTCCTGATAGAATTCGACGGCCTTATTAATGTCCGGTACCGTAATACCAATATGTGAAAATGACCTGGGATAGTTACTTTTATTCATAATTGAAGTGTATTTAGTAAAAAGTTAAAATTAGATGCATCATTTTAAAATACATATATCCAAAGCTAACTGTTTTTCTATTATTCCGTTCGTATAATATGCTGCAGCACCAATAATTCAGAACTACTGTTCTTATGTGTAATACCAATCCCAATTACAAAAACTGATCTATTATCATCAAAAACATTTACATTTGAAGAATAACAAAAAATAAAAGAGCAATGAAAAAGATTAAGGTTTTAATGCCGTTAATTGCATTCATATTTATTTTTCTGGCTTGTTCATCAGACGATAATGCCCCTGTTGAGGATAATAATGATGCTGTTGTGGGAACGTGGAGTTTAGCTGAACTAAATATCAATCCTCCCCAGGATATTAATAATGATGGGAGCACTACTTCTAATATTTTGACCGAACTGCCCTGCGCTGCCGGCACACTTGTCATCAACAGTGATGGAAGCTGGAATTCTACGGTTGTTAATTTAGATATTACCCCTATAACCGGAGGGCTTTTTGATATTCGATGCACAAATACGAGCAGTACAGCCTCCGGAGTCTGGCAATTTCAAAATTCGCAATTATCCTTATTTTTTAATACCACTTTGTTCTTGTATAACCTGAGTGGTGATAGATTAACCAACACTACCAATGAGGATCTGCCAGGATTTATGAGTGAAGTCTACGAAAAACAATAATAAATCAATTAACTTTCAAAGCTATTAAAGTTGACAAAATCATCTTTGAAAAAGTTCAGGTATGTAATATATGTTCCATGAATCCGACAATCATTGTGTTATATTATTTAAATAAAAGAAATGGAATATCTGCTTAAACCCTGGCCCTGGTATGTTTCTGGCCCTTTGATTACTCTGGTAATGCTGTTGCTGATTTATTTTGGCAAAACCTTTGGGATGTCTACTACACTCAGGACCCTATGCAGTATAGGCGGTGCCGGAAAATATTCTGATTTCTTCCGTTTCGACTGGAAAGCATACCGCTGGAACCTGGTAGTAGTCCTGGGTGCCATTATTGGTGGCTATATAGCAGTTGCTTTTTTGTCTGATGGTTCTACAATAGCTCTAAACCCGCAAACTGTTTCGGATCTTAGTGAGCTGGGATTTTATAGTGCAGGTGAATCGCTTTTACCTTCTGAAATTTACGCCTGGGGTAATGTTTTAACAGTTAAGGGAATGGCAATTCTTATTATTGCGGGTTTCCTGGTTGGCTTTGGAACACGTTATGCGGGCGGTTGTACATCCGGCCATGCCATAACTGGATTAAGTAATCTTCAATGGCCTTCACTAATTGCAGTAATTGGTTTTTTTATTGGAGGATTAATTATGACCCATTTTCTCTTACCCTTAATATTCAGCCCATGAAGATTTTAAAATTCTTATTAGTAGGTATTTTCTTTGGAATAGTCCTGGTAAAATCTGAGGCCGTTTCCTGGTACAGGATTTATGAAATGTTCAAGTTTCAGTCCTTTCATATGTATGGTATCATTGGTTCCGCTGTTTTACTAGGTATTCTGTTTATATGGTTATTTAAAGTATTTGGTGTTAAAAACATTGAGGGAAACAGAATATCTCTGATGCCAAAAGACAGCGGCTTTGTTCGCTATCTTGCGGGGGGTACAATTTTCGGTTTGGGATGGGCACTTGCAGGTGCCTGCCCGGGGCCTTTATATGTATTATTTGGGACTGGCGTAATAAGTATGTTAATTGTTATTGCTGCTGCCGTATTTGGGACATTCGTCTACGGTGTAATAAAAAGTAAGCTCCCTCATTAATAATGCGGAATTTTTAGACTCTTTATCCCATCAGTACTTCCACAGAATATTCCTTTCCCTTTTCCAGAATTGGAACAATATTAGAATTGATTGGCTGCCCATTAACCAGGATTTGTTTTATCCCTTTGCTTATATGCTCCGGGTTTTTAACATTGATATTGTAGGTAACATCCCTAAACACCCTTTTCATCTTAAACCCGTCCCAGGCAGCAGGGATACATGGATTAATTGCCAATCCATCGTATTCCGCCCTGATTCCCAAAATATACTGGGTAATTGCGTAGAAATTCCATGAAGCGGTACCGGAGAGCCAGGAGTTTTTTGCTTCACCTGGCTTATGTGCCTCCTTACCTGCAATCATCTGACAATAAACATAGGGCTCAACTTTGTGCAATTCTGACAATTCCTCGAGAAAGCTGGGTGCAATTTTAGTGTAATAGTCATAGGCCTGATCGCCACGCCCATGAATTGTTTCACCAATCATAATCCAGGGATTGTTATGACAAAATATCCCCCCATTTTCTTTATAACCAGCGGGATAAGTTGAAATCTCACCATATTCTATATAATATTTAGTAAAAGCCGGATAATTCAGGACAATTCCATATTCGCAATCCAAATGCTCTTTAACTGCATTTAATGATTTTTCAACCATTCCATCTTCTTTTCCAATTTCGGCCATAGTGCACCAACCCTGGGATTCAATAAATATCTTTCCTTCTTCATTCTCTGAGGATCCTACTTTGTTTCCAAAATAATCGTATGCCCTCAGGTACCAATTCCCATCCCAGCCATGTTGCTTAACTGCTTCAATCATAGCATCTACATGCACCTGAGCCTCAATAGCTTCTTCCTCTTTCCCAATCCGCATACAAAGCTTCACATATTCTTTACCATATACCACAAAAAGGCCCGCAATCATTAACGATTCTGCAGAACCACCTTTTTGATTCTCCGTAGTTTGAAAAGACTCATTAGGATCCTCGGAGAAGCAATTCAAATTAAGGCAATCATTCCAATCTGCTCTGCCTATTAAGGGTAATTTATGTGGTCCCAAATTATGTACAACATGGTAAAAAGAAGCTTTTAAGTGTTCAAAATGCGATTTTGCCCTTGAAGAATCATTATCAAAGGGTACCATTTCATCCAACAGGGAAAAGTCTCCGGTTTCCTTTATGTACGCAGTAGTAGAGAGGATCAGCCAGAGTGGGTCATCATTAAAGTTTCCACCTATTGCGGCATTACCTTTTTTTGTCAGGGGTTGATATTGATGGTAACAGGAACCATCTTCAAATTGTGTAGATGCAATATCGTAAATGCGTTCCCGTGCTCTTTCGGGAATTTGATGGACAAATCCAATCAGATCCTGATTAGAATCGCGAAAGCCCATGCCACGGCCTATGCCAGATTCAAAGAATGAGGCTGAACGCGACATATTAAACGTTACCATACATTGGTATTGATTCCAGATGTTAACCATTCTATCGAGCCTTGGATCCGCAGTTTCAATTGAGATTTTACCTAATAAATTATCCCAATAAGCCCTTAAATCTTCGAAAGCCCTGTTCACTTTATCTGCAGTTTCATAGGATGAAATCATATCATGCGCCGGTTGCTTGTTAATGATCGATTTGCTTTCCCATTTCTTGTCTTTCTCAACCTCAACATAACCCAGCATGAATATAAATTCTTTATCCTCTCCGGGCTTTAGTTCTATTTCAAGGTAATGTGATGCAATTGGCGACCAGCCGTGAGCAATGGAGTTCTTGGATTGTCCTTCACAAACTGCATCCGGAGCATCCAAACCATTGTAAAGACCAACAAAAGTCTCCCTGTCTGTGTCATAACCTGTTATTGGGCTATTAACGGAATAAAATGCATAGTGGTTACGTCTTTCCTTAAATTCTGTCTTGTGGTAAATTACAGCGTCTTTAACTTCAACTTCCCCTGTAGAGAAGTTTCTCTGAAAATTGGTCATATCATCTTCCGCATTCCACAGGCACCATTCAATAAAGGAAAACAGCTTTATTTGCTTACTTTTTGATGAAGAATTCTTTAAGGAAACCTTTTGAATTTCTCCCCAGAAGCCCAGAGGTATAAATTGAAGTACTTCTGCCTCTATCCCGTTTTTGGATCCTTTGAACTTTGTATAGCTCATGCCATGTCGGCATTCATAATAGTCCAATTCGGTTTTTACCGGTTTCCAGCCGGGAGACCAAATAGTATCACCATCCTTAATATAAAAATACTTACCGCCGTTATCCGCAGGAATGTTATTATATCTGTAACGGGTTAACCTTCGAAACTTTGCGTCTTTATAAAAAGTGTACCCACCGCCGGTGTTTGAGGTTAAAGAGAAAAAATCTTCATTTCCCAGATAATTAATCCATGGATAAGGAGTTTTGGGATTTGTAATTACGTATTCTCTGTTTTCATCATCAAAGTATCCGTATTTCATTTTTTCAGAAGTTTATTTAGATTGTTGATTGTCTGATTGCAAAACCTAAAAGTAAAAAATGTTCCTTTATTAAAGATCCGGAATTTAAAATGATTTTTCGCGGTAAGTATAAGTTGTTATCCGGGTTTAATATCCTTGCCTGCGAATTGAGAAAATACCTTGAGATATACGTATAAGCCTGAAATTTGAAAACATCGATACTCCCAAAATCTCTATTTGGTTGTTCAATGGAATACAAGTCGCTCATAACCACCAACCCTCTCTCATAGCAACTGAAAAGAGGGAAAGTAATTTTTTTGTTTAACAACAGGAATTCTATTTTAGTTTTGTGCGTTCTTACGGTTTGCCAATTCTGCACTAATTTCATTGGCTCGTTCTTCTGTTAGGTCATAGTTGCGCATTACATAGATGGCAACGAGCGTTCCCAGAATTGGGAAACCGGAATAAAATAATCTTAAACCCAGTATCGCTCCTTCGGGCTGAACAGCGGCATCCGGATTGAAACCCACAAGAGACATTATAGTGCCGGTTAATAAACCCGCAATGGCAAATCCAAACTTTACCATCCACCAATATATGGCACCAAAAATACCTTCTCTTCGTTCTCCTGAATTAAGTTCATCCAGATCGATCACATCGGCGGTCATCGACATCATCAGCGTAAATAAACTTCCAATACCAAATGCGAAAAAGGGTAGTGCGATAATAAACATATAGGGTTTTCCCGGAATAAAGAGAAACCAAAGCATTATATATCCTAAAACAGAAATGGCTTGCGAGACAATAAAGGCTTTCTTCTTTCCAATTTTTTTGGACATATACGTGATAATAGGAATAACAATAAATGTAGTTGCCAAAGCTCCAACACTGCCAAATAAGGTTGGCCATACCCCGGCGGCTCCGGCGTCACCACCGAACAAATAATAAACAACGATGAAAAACGAAAAACTCGCAATAGTATAAAAGGTATTATAAATCAAAAATGTAGCAATGCACAATTGTCTGAAAGGCAGTGATTTAAATGCTTCCTTAAAACCTACCAAGATCCTTTTTAAACTTCCTCCAATACCTTTTAAACTCAAAGGGGCATAATTTGCATTTAGCGTGGATTCACTTTTTATAAAAATTGCAGGCACCATAGCAAAAACCATACAAATAATACCTACCCATACAGCAAGGGTCCTTGTGGCTACATCCGCTGATTCAAACAATCCCTGATCATACATAATTACCCAAAACCACGGGGCTATCACCCATGCCCATTGCCCTATCCATTGGGCTATAGCCATAATATCCGTACGTTCATGAAAATCATTACTCATTTCATAACCCATGGCCACATAGGGTACACTGAAAATGGTCAATCCCAAATAAAATACAAACGACCATAACAAAAAATAGGTGAAATTGTAATCAAGTCCATTTACACGATACAATTGCCACATAATGACAAAAGAAATACCCATGATTACAGCTCCCAAAAAGACATAATGCCTCCTTCTTCCCCATTTAGATTTGGTATTGTCCGAAATGAAACCCATAATTGGGTCGGTGATGGAGTCAAACACCCTGGGCAGAAAGAACAACACTCCCCACATCCAACCCGGAAAACCCAAATCCTGTACTAAAACCACCATAAATATACCGAGCGCTGCAGGGAACATTTGATTGGCAAGCATACCGATCCCGAAAGCTACTTTCTGCCCGTATGGGACTTTATTTTTTGCTACTGCACTGTGATTTGACATGTTTTTTGAGTTTAAGATTAGTATTGGTTATTTAGGTTTATTTCAGATTTTAATCTCATCCTGTAATAACTACAAATTAGGAAAAGATAAATCAGTGTATTTTATTAATCATTATCCTGTCGGGGTAGATTAGAATTATTCAGGAGCTTTGGTTTCACTGGCAAGTGGCGGCACCATAACATCCTGCATCAAAGCATCACTATCTCCGTCATAGGTCTTTGTAATGGGTTTCCCGTTTCTGGTTAATCCTTCAAAGACACCTTCGTCTACTAAACTCCAAATTGGATATTTGGCCTGGCTCTTTATATTTATCATTCCGAAATGGTTCTCTGAACCTTTTGGGTTATTAGAGTCTTTCCATGGCTCATCAAAGCCTTCAAAATAAAAACATGAAATCCCCGCAGCATTGGTCCAGTCCCGCATGTGCCTGTAATATAGTGCTTGCTTATATTCATCAGTGGCCCTGGAACCTGAGGCTCCATAGAATCCATCAGAGGTTGTTGCCCAGCCGGTTTCACCAATATGGATTGGTTTGTCTACCCCTATACTTTTCATATAGCCTGAAACACTATCGTATTGAGACATTGCAAACTCTTTTGCACGAAGCATTGCCGCATCTATCTTTTCAAGATCGGACAAATCCTCTTCTTCTTCGGGAACTCCCCAAAATTCAGGATTATAATGCGTGTTATGATAGGGGTAGGTGTGCATAGAGACGTAATCTACGGCATTATATAATTTTTCAAGATCTTCGGTATGATATTCGGTGCCGCCTCCACCCCATGATGAAAAGTCATCAGAGCTTGTTATCCATAAATCTTCAGGAAGTTTACCCTCTTTTTTTAAATCCTGGAGGTGGGTTACCCAATTCAATATCACTCTTGGTTGCACATAATAGGTTTCTGCCCATTTTACCATAGCCTCGTTACCCACAGCAATTATTTTTACAATATCCGGATATTGATTTGCCAAATAAGACGCTACTAAAATTTGATTTGCATTGGCTTCACTTTCCTGTTCGTGATCCGGAGGCATAGCTGTCCAAGCATTTTTACAATCTATCCATGCACCCAGCATAACATACATTTCAAAATCAGGATCTTCATCTTTTAATTCGCTGATAGCCTTCAATAAATTAGTAGCTTGTGGTAAGTGAACTTTATAGGTACGCACAATTTTAACGCCCATTGCTGCCAATAGTTTCATGTCTTCCTTAAGTTCATCAATTGCCGGTTCAACATCATGATCAACATTCCTGTATCCTCCATAGGACATTGCCAAAAAATCCGGATTGCCCAGAATATCCTTTGCACTTAAACTTTTTACTCCCTTAACCACATTAGTTTTAATCTCTTTTTTAGTATTGTTTTTGCAAGAAAAAGCTATTATTACTAATAGCAGGTAAATAGTTGTTTTCATATATTTTTTCATGTCCTTGTTTATTTTTTTATAGAAACAAGTATTCGATTGATTTCTCCGGTTCGTTCAAAAACTTTTTTGCTTGTCGCCTCATCAAGAAGCAATTCATCATATTCAAGAATCGAATCGTCGTTAAAGACAACCTTCAAATTTTCCTTTTCAGATAATTTATAAATTACCGGTATTTGACAGTAGGTAAAACCAAGTGAGTTTTCTTCCAGGTTCAACTCCTTTTGCTGATTATTAAGGTCTGTATATATAAGTGAACCGGCCTTTTGCAAAAATTCTTCTTTTCTTAAAAGAACAGGTTTAAATTGAAGCTTTCCTTTATTTACAATTACTCCCAATTCGCCAATTCTGCTCAATATATCCTCTTTAACCTGACCTGTCATACCGGGTTGCTGTGCCCCTTTACCTGCCGGAGTATGTGAATAAGGATCTGTTGGGAATGCCCCATAAAGTTCAGGGGATTTATGCACGCCTATGCCTTCGTTAATTTCATAATAATGGTCTAATAACCTGCCAACGATTTCATCATTTTCATTATTTTCTATTGCTTTAAGGCAACATTCCTGAACAGCCAACAGCAGTTTGGATACCATATGCCAATATATGGAGCCCAGGCCTTCGTAACCAAAGAATGTACCTGATCTTCCCGTAAATGATTTGTGATCAAAAACGTCTTCAAAAATAGTTAATACGTATTCCCTGTCAAGATCAATAAGTTTATCGTATTCCCCATTAGGTAGTTCAGAGAGCGCCTGTTTAAGGCTATTGGCATTATTGAATGAACCATTAAAGTGGTAATTACCTAAAACATCCTTTTCAATGATTTGCTTATTTCCATCTTTAATCAACTGCTTGAGCAAACGAGACTTCTCTACTTTGTCTGAAGCTATATTATTCTTATCTACAAATCTTGGTAAATCCTTGTTGGGATAAAGAATATAGCTATATTGATCTTCTCTGAAAAGGCTGCTTGCCTTGAGGCCATCAAGAACTGCAAGGCATGATTCTGAATTGAGATAGCCAGCGCTTAAAACGGCAACTTGCCCTTCAAGCATTTCACTTAAATAGGAAATAGAGATTTCATTTTCATTTTCAACAGACATGAGGTTATATGCATGGTACATATTATCCCCTCTTTTATTGGCATCAATGGAATGGTCAAGATATTCCAAAGCAAGCTCAACAAAATTTAGTATATCGGTTTTGGAAATATCTTTTTTAGTCCCGCTAAATCCATTTGCATATACATTGGCTCTATAGGCACTACCAGCCTCACCCAGGCCATCTAGAATAAGTTTTCTTTCAGCATCGGATAATTTGCCCTTAAGCGTATAAGAATACTGCTCCAAAGTAGCGTTCAGACCTTTAAAAAAGGTCACCAATTCTTCGGAGACCGCAGCATCGGTAAATTTTGCTTTGGAGAGCATGCCCTGGAAGAAACTCAAAAATCTTCTTAGATAATAAAGGGTAACCATGGAAACACCATTTCCAACCAAAGCATTGTTGGCATCGTTCCATTCCGGTCTTTGGGTATTAAGCCATATTCCTCCTTCCGGAATGAAGTTTGAACACTTTGACATTACAGTGGCCAGTAATTTCTCCAGGAGATTTACGCTATATATATCAGAATCCTCCACTGTCATCAGAGCACCATCTGCACCCAGTTCATTTTTCCTTTTGTCTATCTGATCATTAAGATCATGATCATAATCTATAGTATCCTTGGGGTTTTTTAAGGTGTCCTGATAACTTTTAATTTTATAAGGAACATTTGCATAAACGAATAGTTCCTGGTCAAAATATGCCTCTAATTTGGAGGGATAATAATTTTGAATGAATTCCAAAAATTTCAAAAGATAAATTATTTGGTGATCACCCCAGTAACCAATATACGACCATGGATCATCCGGCTCTATTATTTCCCAGTCAAAACCATCTTTGGTAACACGATATGGGTTATAGCCTTCAAATGTGGTTGCATTTAAAAACTTGTGGATCATACTGTCAATGAATTCCGGGTAAGAGTGTGCCAAAGCCTCCCAGTTCTGGAATATATCCCTCCAGTTACCCTCATAATCCAGGACTTTAGAACCATCAATTTCGCTGCGCGTATTTATTGAAAATTTATTCCATGGCCTGCTGGGATCACCGTGTCTTCGGCTAAATTTCAAAGGCATGTACTCAAAACATAAACGTTTAAAATTTCTATCGGGATTTTGATCTGCGATTTGTCGTAATTCCTTTAATGAAAACCCAACAGGGATTTTCTCCAATAAATTTTTGTTATCCTTATAGACTTTGGTATTTGCCTTTTCCAGATACTTGACAAAATCGCCCTTCTCTATGTTGTAACCATCATCAAAAATTCCACCCCGCATTATATTAAAAAGTACGTTTGCAAAATGTCTTGTATTTTGAAGTTTATCTGCAGTGACTTGCAAACCATCTGCTGAATAGGTCAATTCTTTGAGGTTGCGCGTACCCAATTCTATATCCTCCAAAACATTGTTATACAAGCCTTTTTCGGACCTCAATAATGAAGATATTGCCTGTACATCGGATGGTCCCTGATTTAAATTAGCGACTATTATCCAGTCTTTATCCGAATTGGGGCTAAGTTCCATTTTGCAACTGATGAAATATGCGCTCTTTTCCGCTTTTACATCAATTTCTTCCTTTATTGGCAATCCTTTTCTAAAAGCATTTAGCTGCAGTGAAGAAATTAAGTGGGTAGGCTTATCCATCCCAAGAGACCATGCAATGGTTGACTTTAAAGCTTCACTTGGTTCTGCCTTATCTACAATTACAGCGCTCAAGGCGTAAATGCCCAGCCCTATTTCCGCTTCCAGCTCACTTTTCTTATAAGCATCGGCCAGATTGCTTCTGCTGTTTTGCAATTCCTCATGGATACCGAAGGGTAATATGTTTTGAATGCCGTCTATGATGGTCAGCTGAACGCTATTTTTTGAATGATTCACCAGCGTGGACTTTTTAACAAATCCATACTGGTCAGATGAATTCCACTGATAACGGAATGTTAAACCCAGATCCTCATTAATTTCTTCAAAGATTATTTTGTTGCCATAACTGTTCTTATATAAATTCCTGGTAATTGCATAAACCCCTTCGTATCGCTCAGAGAAAGGCTCCCAAAGTTGGGACTTGCCATCTTTATGGATCTTGAGTATGGTCTTACTACCGGTAATCTCATGAGATTCTGTTATTTTATCATCCGTATAATAAGGAAAAATTGCGCTATCACTGTTTTTTCTTCCGGCTGTGAGACCTCCGTTACTGGAAATAAACATCCAATGGTCTGAATCGCTGACAATACTCATGAAAAATGGTCTCATGGCATTGCTGTTTGAAATTTTATAAAAGCTTTCATTTTGCAGGAGTACCGCCTCTCCTATTATTTCGGGTTTTTCAAAATGAGCTTTAATATCACCTAAATATATTTCGCGTTGATTCATTTACTGCTAATTTGATTGTTCTAAACTTAAAAACCTTTTCAATTAATATTTTTTCTTCTGAATAGATATACTGATCTTCTCTATTTATTTAGTTGACCATAAATGGAATATTCGCTGTTGCAGAATGATTATTTCCGTCATCAGCATAAACAAATAACCTGTATATCCCTTTTTCCTGTACCTGGATTTTGACAGTCCCATCTTTTGATGAAATTATTGCACCTTCTACCTCGGCCGGACGTTCTTCATAATCACCCCCTTCTTTGGTCTCTGTGCTTTCGCGTAATACTTCCCAGGTATAGCTTATGGCATCATCTTCAAAATCAACTATTTTAATTTCAGCATTGTAGGAGTTATCTGCTTGTAAAATAACATTGTCATAGGCGGTCTTTCCGTCTAAAGTAAATGATACGATCTGAGGGGTTCTATTATCCGGCCATTCTCCATTCCATATGTAGTGCATTACGTCTACAGATTCTGTTTCCTGACCATTTTCCAAAAAAATCCCATACCAGGTAGGTGTGCGCTCTTGTTTATTTCCCCAGAGAAAAACGTAGGAACCAATGCATTGAAGTGTGTCTGCTTCGATACCCTTTTTATATCGCTTTAAATAATTTGCTGCTTTAAGCGAACTGTGTTCTTCAATTGGAGCTCCCCATTCTGTCTTTGGCACTTCCCAATGCCCTGTTGCTCCCCATTCCGTGATCATATAAGGTCCATTCCAGCCATACTCCCTTATCAGGTCAGGTACGGCAGGCAATTCTCCATACATCTGGATAGATAAAATATCGATATCCGGACATCGATCTATGATGTAATTAATTTCTTTTTGCGAGATGCCGGAAAGGCTTGTTGTAGTAAGGTGATTTGGATCTAGGTTATGGATCATTCGCGATATTTCATTGACAGCATCCCATACTTTAGGATTCTTATAATTGAGATTTAATTCGTTTCCTATACCCCATATCAATAAGGCAGGATGATCCTTTAGTTTCAACACCTCTTTTCTAATTCTTTCCAATTGCGCATTTACGGCGCTTTCATCATTATAATCAAAACCATGGCGTTCTCTGCCAACATCAATACCCATGGTTACCATTAAGCCATTTTCCTGTGCTTCGTCTAAAACCTCTACTGCCGTTTTTTGACCATTTTCGGTTTGCCAGGTCCTGAAAGAGTTGCCATTATGATTGGCAAGAGAACTAACATCCCCAAATTCCAAACCCGCCCCTTTAATATAAAAAGGTTCTTTATTTACTAATAATACATATTTACCATCCTTGAACCTAATTTCCACCTTGGCCGGGCCCGGGTTTAACTCAGGATCCCCTGCAATATGCTTATTGGCGGGATTTTCTTTGCATGCGAAAAAAACACAAAAACAAACTAAAAATATAATTTGTCTCATTTATTGATTTATTTCCTGATTAATATTTCCTGAACTTCTTCAAGGGTTCGTCCTTTGGTCTCAATAACGAATTTATAAACAAAGAAAATGGCGCAGAAGGACAATAAAGCGTAAAGGGCGAAAGTTACCGTTGGTCCCAGATTGGATAATTCCCAGGGGAATACCTGGGTGACAGAAAAACTTACCAAAGAGTTGAAAAAGCCCACCGCTGAAATTGCAATACCTTTTATTTTGCTGGGGAATATCTCAGAAATCAATGTCCACATAACCGGTCCCAGAGAAATGGCAAAGGACGCAACATACAGCAGGATTGCAATCAGTACCAAAGTAGCATTGATTTGTATAAAATTGGTAATTTCATTGCGCTTAAACATCAGGAACAGGTCCTGGTTCATTTCAGGCTCAACCGCTTCAAAAAGTGCAGTCTGGCTCTCGTAAGACCTGCCACTGAAATCTGACAATGCGGTTCTAATTTCATGGTTGCTTATTTTAGCAAGGGTCTTCTCATTAAAATCATAAGTTGCACTGTTAAATGCAAATGCGGCCATCATGAGTGCAATAGTCATAAAAGTAGTCCCTATCAGCAGGAGTGGTTTACGACCCAATTTATCAATTAACCATATAGCCACCAAAGTAAATACAAGGTTTGTAAGCCCTACAACAATAGCCTGTAAAAATGAGGAATCTGTGCTCCCGCCGGCTTGTTCAAAAATTGTAGGGGCATAGTAAAAGACCGCATTTATCCCTGTAATCTGCTGAAAAAATGCTATCCCGATAGCAATAATCATAATAGTGCGATTTCTGTTTTTAAACAGGTCGGCAAGGGTTCCTTTTTCTTCTTTAGCAGATATTCCACGTTGAATCTCAGCAATGGTAACTTCAGCATACTCTTCACCACCAATCTTAGCGAGAATCTTTCTAGCCAGTTTAACTTCATTCAATTTGCTGATCAGCCATCTCGGGCTTCTTGGTACTGTAAAGAGTGCCAAGAAATAAATGGCTGCTGGTATGGCTTCAACACCCAGCATCCAGCGCCAGCTTTCACCTTCTATATCAACAAGGAAGTAATTAGAAAAATACGCTACGGAAATACCAATTACTATATTCAATTGGTTGAAGGAGACAAGGCTACCCCTTAGTTTTGGAGGCGCTATTTCCGCTATGTAAATTGGTGCAATAAGGATGGCTCCTCCAATTCCGATACCCCCTATAATCCGGGCAATAATAAACTCTGTATAACCTGTTGCCAAAGCGGACCACGTCGCGGAGATAGTAAAAAGTGCTGCCACAATTATTAATACCCTCTTTCTGCCGAACATATCACTCATTGGTCCTGCCAATAAATTTCCGGCCATAGCACCAAAAACTACGCAGCCCACTGAAAATCCGAGCATCCATTCGGTCATTTCAAAATAAACAGTAATGCCTTTGACCGCTCCGGAAATAACAGCACTATCGAAACCCAACAAAAATCCTCCCAGAGCCACAATGAGGCTTATGAGTATGGTATAGGATTTATTCATTTTAACTTCTGGACTGGATTCTGACATGATTTTCAGTATTATTTGGTTGGTTATTTAATTTGGTTTATTGGTAAAAATGAACGATTCCTAATCAGACATCACAATGCTTTGAATACCGTGTCCGGGAATATCAACTTTGGCTGTTTTCGAATTCATTGTAATGCTGTATTCTAAAGGTGTATCACTTTGATTCATAGCTACGATCACTACACTGCCATCTGCATTTACAAATGCAGTTGACAGCAATGAATTTGCACTTGAAACGCTACTAATTCTTTTAGCACCGGGTCGTATAAATTTTGAAAAATGCCCTATGTAATAATAAGAATAGGTTAATGTAAGCTCTCCGGTTTTTGTGTCCCCATGTGCCGGTGCAAAACACAAATTACCAACATGGTTGGGACCCCCGGTTTCATCCAGAAGTATATTCCAGTCTGTCCATGCCACAGTACCATTGTTAAAGTCATTGATCATAGACCTACCGTATCGCTCGGCAAGTCTTTCTTCCTCTATTTTGGAAATATCATAACCTTCGTTACAGCCTTCTGTGAAAATTAAATTCTTATCCGGAAATACCTCATTGACATTTTGGACATTATCAAACATTGGAATGCCATCTTTCCAGTCTTCATACCAGTGAAAACCTGTTCCCCAGACATATTTAGCCGCCTCCGGGTCATTTAAAATAACACTTGCCCTTTGAAATAAGAGATCGCGGTTATGATCCCACACAATGATATTTTTATCTCCCATGCCTGCTTTTTCCAGGGTAGGTCCAAGATAATTCTTCAGGAAATCGCGTTCTTCCTCGGCAGTATAAATACAGGATTCCCAACGTTGAACGGCCATGGGTTCATTTTGTATGGTTAGACCCCAAATAGGAATTCCTTCTGCTTCATAAGCCTCAATAAATTTGACATAATAGTTAGCCCAGGGTTGATAAAACTCGGGCTTTAGCTTCCCGCCCTGTAACATATTGTTATTGGTTTTCATAAAAGCCGGGGGACTCCAGGGACTTGCATACATGGTTAATTCACCTCCAGCGGCCTCTATTGCCTTTTTTGTAAAGGGAAGTCGGTATTGCCTGTCATGATCAATATTAAATGTTTTTAATTCCTTATCCCCTTCTTCGATATAGGTATAACTACCACTTGAAAAGTCGCAGCTGTGAATAATGGTTCTGCCCAAAGAATATCCAATACCCTTTTCCTGACTAAAGTAAGCTTCTAAAAATTTATCCTGGTTTTCTTCGGTAAGTTTGTAAAAAGTTTCGGCGGCGGCGTCCGTTAAGGCAGCACCGATTCCCATAAAAGTCTGAAATTGTTTGGATGGATCAACAAGTACGTCAATTTCAGTTTCCAAAGGTTGTTTAAAATCATTAAATGTCAATGACCCCGTCTCAGACAGTTTCAGATCTGTCTTATGGGCGGTAGTATAGATGCTGGCATTCATGCTGGATGTAGCTGTAATCTTAATTTCGGGTTCTGTAGCTATTTTTTCCGGTGATTCCTTTTCCTTGGTTGTGCAATTAACGAATAACAGTGCCAGCGACAGCAATGCTGCTATTCTTCTAGTCATCTGTTTCCTATTTGTTAGTTCCATTTTAAGAGACATTTAGATTTAAATAAAAATTATCGGGATAACTGATGCCTAACTACAGATCCAAGCCAAGGAACTAATGCATTGCTAATTTTTATAGTAATCCTTGAGTCCTAATTCCTATCTGAAGTATTCTAACATCAATATCCCGCACAATTTAATCAAAAAAAGGTTAGTGAAACTATCTAACCTTTGTTCTCCTAAACCAGTTAACCGAAGATAATAGCTTATTGTCAAATTAAATGCATAGAAAGGATCTATTCTTTTGGCGTTAAAAAAGAATATTATGTCACTTATTGATCAGGAAACACATTAGAACTCAGACGATCTCGGCACTTAATCCTGCCTGCAACAATTTGCTGCAACGAGGCTCTAATTCCTTATACTCGCCTGTTTTGACAGTACATTTACCTTTGTAGTGAACTATTAATGAACATTGTTCCGCCTGTTCCGGGGTATGTTCACAAGCATCAATTAATGTGTGAATTACATGTTCAAAGGTATTTACTTCATCATTGAACAGCACTATTTCATTTTGTTTCACCGTCTCCTCATCCAAAAGTAGTTCTTCGGAGACTTTTTCCTTAGTACTCATACAGATAGGTTTTTGTATGAACTAAAATACATATTTTGATGCAACCCAGTTATTTTTTTCCAAATTTTCTTGAAATGAAAGTCCATTTGCAGTGCACACCTTTGAAATAAGCGACATATCCTCTTTATAAAAACCACTTAAAAGCAATACTCCCCCTTTTCTCAGGTGCTTAACGTAAACAGGGATATCTGATAGCAAAATATTGCGATTAATATTGGCCAGGATGATATCGTATTTGTGATTTGTCAATATACTGACATCACCTTCAAACACATTAATCTGTTCACAGCTGTTTGCGGCAACATTTTCCTTAGCATTCAGGTAACTCCAGTTATCGATATCTATTGCATCTACAGAACTGGCTCCTTTCATAGCGGCCAGGATTGCTAAAACACCGGTGCCACAGCCCATATCCAATACAGTTTTACCTGTGAAATCCAGTGCCAGGACCAATTTAAGCATCATATACGTAGTTTCATGATGCCCGGTTCCAAAACTCATCTTGGGCATTATGACTATATCAAATGCCACATCAGGTTTATTGTGGAAAGGAGCTCTCACAACGCATTGGTTGTCTACATTTATGGGGTCAAAATTCTTTTCCCACTGTTCATTCCAGTTTTCCTGTTCTATATCCGATACTTCATAGCTAATACTAAAACTTTCTTTCGAAAGTATTTGGACATTTTGCAATGCTGAGGGGTTCCAGTTTTCCTTCTTAACATACGCCAACAATCCATTGTTAGTTTCCACAAAACTGTCGAAACCCAGTTCGCCTAGTTCAGCAATTAAGATATCCGTAGCCGGTTGTAAGGGACTTATAGAAAACCGATATTCCAGAAAGAGTTCTTGCATTAATTTTCAGATGGCCTTTACAATAGCTATAAAGTCATCTGCCACTAGAGCAGCTCCACCTATTAGCCCACCGTCTACATCGGATTTGGAAAAAATCTCTCCGGCATTCGAAGGTTTTACGCTTCCTCCATATAAAATGGATACTTCATCAGCAATCGAAGCGTCATAAGCTTCCGTTATGGTCTTTCGAATAAAGGCATGCATTTCCTGTGCTTGTTCCGGAGAAGCAGTCTCTCCCGTTCCAATGGCCCAGACCGGTTCGTAGGCAAGAACAATGTGCTGCCAAGCCTCGGCGGGTAGTTCAAAAAGGCCGTTTTTTAGTTGGGATTCCACTACATTAAAATGGTTGCCGGCCTTTCGCTCATCCAATTCCTCACCAAAGCAAAATATTACCCGCATTTTATTTTCCAGAGCTGCCTTTACTTTTTTTGCTAAAAGTTCATCTGTTTCTCCAAAGTAAGCCCTGCGTTCTGAATGCCCTATAATTACGGTATCTACATTGATATTTAGAAGCATATCAGCTGAAATTTCACCAGTAAAAGCACCGTTTCTGGCATAGTGCATATTTTGGGCTGCAACTTTAATCTCTGATGTTTGCAGAATATGGGCTGCTTCAGACAGGTTTACAAATGTAGGAGCTACAATAACCTCTGCTTCAGTATCCGGCAATTTATCTAATATCTCACTCAATAAATCTTTTGTCTCACTCAGGTTCTTATTCATTTTCCAGTTTCCTGCAACTATTTTACTTCTCATCTTATGTTCTTTTATGATTAAAATATATGTTTTTACTTATGGTTATTCAGGAAAGTAGGTTTTATATTAATCCCGGGTAAATCTAATTAAACTCTAAATCCTTCATATCCTTATAGTGTGCCTTTTGAGTTATAACACCATATTCAAGAGTTAGTATTCCCGGATTAGACCTGACTATAGTCTTTAAAGTAGTCTCATCTGTAAAATAAAATTCAAATCCCAACTTGTATTTCTCAATAATCCTATTCGTCCATTCCTCATTGGATGCAGACATACCTATAATTTTATATCCTTGTTTACCGGCTTTGTCAGTAACTTTTTTAACTTCTGCAAATGCCTCATAGTCGCTTTTAGCTAAATCATAGGCTACTACAATTAATAATTTTTCCTCCATCATTAACGCAGCGGTAAAATCCTCACCTTGCTGCTCTATTGTAAAATCATGTATTGGTGGTTCGTACCCCTTCTGTATCTCTTTCGTCTCCACGCCTATAAAATCTCCGTCTATATCCGGATAATCACCATTGGTTACCAGTACTTTTTCTTCTCCGTTCACATCAAATTTCCAGGCGTATTCAAACACGGCTTTGGGAGCGTTTTCGGGTACCTGCATCCCTTCCTCTATATTGGCGCCAACCTTATAAGGCCTGAAATCTACCACTGGTAAGTGGTTTAAAACGTAATTCCCGTAAAGTACACATACAACCACAGCAGCTATTGCTATAATTTGTCTGATCCGTGGATCAAAAAGTGCCTTGATATATCTTCTTCCGAAGTATAAAACAAGAATTAGCACCAGTAGAACTACATCTTTAGTAAAAGATTCCCAAGGGGTAAGTTTTATTGCATCTCCAAAACAACCACAATCTGTGACCTTATTGAAATAAGCAGAATAAAAAGTTAGAAAAGTAAAAAACAAGATCATGAGCAAAAGGCTCCATATTGTAAAATTCTTTAGATACCCTATCAGCAGAAACACACCAAGCACTACTTCAAAAATCACTACAAAAATTGATATAGCTAATGCATAAGGCATTAAAAAGGGCAAATCGAGAACACCCTGACTAAAGTACTCTTCCAATTTAAATGAAAAGCCAACCGGGTCGTTTAGCTTTATAAATCCACTGATAATAAATAAAACCCCAACAAATACTCTAGAAAAGCCTACCAAATGTTTCATGTAATTTTATAGAATTTTTTAATCATCAGATTCGTTCATTTGAATCAGGGCAAAAACAGAATAATTTATTATATCCTGATAGTTGGCTTCAATTCCTTCGCTCACCAAGGTTTTTCCTTTATTATCTTCTATCTGCTTTACTCTCAGCAATTTTTGAATTATCAAATCTGTTAATGAACTAATACGCATATCTCGCCAGGCCTCCCCATAATCATGATTCTTCTTTTCCATCAGAGATTTTGTAATACCAATGTGTTTGTCGTACAAATTAATGGCCTCTTCCGAAGACAGATCTGGTTCCTGCGCGACTCCTTTTTCCAATTGAATAAGGGCCATAATTGCATAATTTATAATTCCGATGAATTCAGATTTTTCCCCTTCATCTACTTTTCGGACTTCATTTTCCTGTAAACTTCTTATGCGCTGAGCCTTAATATATATTTGATCTGTTAAAGAAGGGAGTCTCAATATTCGCCAGGCACTTCCATAATCTTTCATTTTCTTTGAAAACAAGTCCCTGCAAGAATTTATAATGTCATCGTATTGCTCGGAGGTATGCTGCATGTAGATTGTTCTATTTTGCGTAAATTTCAACCAAAATAATGGAAATCTCAAAGTTCGGAGTTTAATCTTGGTCTTCAAAATAATTTGCGATCCAAATAGTTTAAAAAATTCCTATGACAATAAATTGTAAAGGCACCCTGATTGATTTAAAAAAGCCGAAAGTTATGGGGGTTTTAAATGTTACCCCGGATTCCTTTTATGATGGAGGCAGATACAAGGATGAGGTTTCTATTTTAAGGCAAACAGAAAAATTGCTCGGCGAAGGAGCTGCTTTTATAGATTTGGGTGCCTATAGTTCCAGGCCAAATGCTGCGGACATTTCTGAAGAAGAAGAATTGAGAAGAATTTTGCCTGTTGTAGACCTCTTACTAAATAATTTTCCGGACATCTATTTGTCCATAGACACCTTTAGAAGCAAGGTAGCCCGAAGCTGTCTTGAAAATGGTGCGGCCATGATCAATGATATTTCAGCGGGAAATTTGGATTCCGGCATGATGGCAACCATTTCTGAATTTAAAGTACCCTATATAATGATGCATATTAAGGGTAATCCGCAAAACATGGTGCAGAAGGCAACTTACGATAAGCTTTTGGAAGAAATCCTCCATTATTTGTCCGAAAAAGTAGCTCTGGCCAAATCTTTTGGAATCAATGATATAATCCTGGACCCTGGTTTTGGGTTTTCCAAGAATACATTTCAAAATTTTTCTCTTTTACGAAACCTACATCTCTTCAAGACTTTTGGACTGCCAGTACTGGTGGGTCTAAGCAGAAAGTCTATGATCTGCAAAACATTAGGCAATAAACCAAGTGAGGCATTAAATGGAACTACTGTCCTAAATACGTATGCCTTGACCAAAGGCGCCAATATTTTAAGAGTTCATGACGTTAAAGAAGCAATGGAATGCATTGAATTATTAGAAGCACTAAACCAAACTGAAGATTAATTTTTTGTTTATCTATTTTTTCTAATTTTACAAAAACGACAAGGATTGGAATTTTTTAACTTTCTGGATTTTAAAATCACCGACATTATAGACATCCTCCTTGTGGCTATCCTTCTTTATTACGTCTACAAACTGGTGCGGGGAACGGTTGCTATTAATATTTTTATTGGAATTGTCATAGTTTGGGGTTTTTGGAAACTAACCCAGTTGCTGGATATGAAGATGATAAGCAGCGTGGTTGGTGGATTCATGTCTGTGGGTTTGATTGCGTTAATTGTTGTTTTTCAACAGGAAATTCGAAAATTCCTGCTAATGATTGGTTCAACTAATTTTGCCAGAAACCGGAATTTTGTTAAACGATTTAAATTTTTAAAACAAGAAGGTGTTGCTTCAAAACTGGATATTGATGCCGTTCTCAAGGCCTGCGATAAGATGAGCAGAAGCCGGACAGGTGCTATTTTGGTGATAAAGCGAAGCAATTCCCTGGATTTTGTAAAATCTACCGGGGATGCTATGAATGTGGAAGTAAACCAGCCTATCATTGAAAGTATCTTTTATAAAAATAGCCCATTGCATGATGGAGCAGCAATCATTGAAAATAATCAAATTACAGCCACGAGAGTCATATTGCCATTATCTACTGAGCGTAATATTCCTTTGCGTTTTGGGTTAAGGCACAGGGCTGCTATTGGAATTACAGAACGAACAGATGCTGTAGCACTGGTTCTTAGTGAGGAAACCGGATTGATCTCTTATATAAACAATGGGGAATTTGTTTCGTACAAAGATTTATCCGATCTGGCTAATAAGATTAAATCGGACTTACTCTAGCTATGGAGTGTAAAAATTGCAAAAACCCATTACCAACAGATTTTAATTTCTGTCCTGACTGTGGTGCCAAAGTAATAAGTTACAGACTTACATTTAAAAACCTCTGGCACGAAGTTATTGAGGGGTTTTTTGATCTTGATAATACCTTTTTCAGGACTTTTATTCATTTATTCACAAAACCGGCAGAGGTTATTGATGGTTATATCTCAGGCATTCGAAAAAAGCACCTGAATCCGATAAGTTATTTTGGAATTGCGCTAACTCTCTCGGGTCTTACAATTTATTTGATTCAAAAGGTTTTTGACGTAAAGATGGACCTTGATGTCTTCAATCAAGGAGTAAATCCAGAACTATATCAAAAGATAATGCCTGTCATTATGGACTTTTCGTCTTTAGTATTTGTTTTGTTTATCCCAATTTTTGGGATTGCCGGTTGGCTAACTTTTAATAAGAAAGGATACGTATTCTCTGAATACCTAATTGTTTTCCTCTATACTTTAGCCCATTGGAGCATTGTTTCTTTCCCTGTAAGCCTTATTATGATACTTTTTGCGCCTGATGAATATATGGAGCTATCTACCATTATGCTCCCGCTGATGGTAGCCTACTCAATATATGTAATGCAAAGGATAAATAAATTTTCGGCAGGAAAATTTATTTTAAGAATGTGTCTTTTTCTGATATTGGCATTTATTGGCTATCTGGGGATAATTATAGCTTTCTATGCTATACTTTTCGCAACTGGTACAATAACCATGGAAGATCTTAAAACTGTGAAAAAACAACCCTAAAGAAGGTGTTAGGCAACCTCTTCTGCCAAAAACTGAGCTTCGTAAAGCTTGTTGTAATACCCTCCCCTTTTAAGTAATTCCCTGTGCGTGCCGCTCTCAAGAATTCTACCGGCATCCATAACCAGGATCTTATCTGCCTTTTTAACAGTAGCCAGCCGGTGTGCTATAATAATGGACGTTCTGCCCGAAGTGATCTTTTCCGTAGCTTTTTGGATCAACTGTTCAGAATAAGTGTCTACTGAGGACGTGGCTTCATCCAGGACCAAAATACTCGGATTGCTTACGTAAGCGCGCAAGAAGGCGATTAATTGCCGCTGACCGCTGGAAAGCATGGTTCCCCTTTCTTTTACATTGTACTGATATCCACCAGGCAGGCTGCTGATAAACTCATGCACACCTATTTGCTTTGCGGCTTCCTCAATACTTTCTAATGAAACAGATTCGTCCCTGAGGGAAATATTGTTGGCTATGGTATCTGCAAAAAGGAAGACATCCTGCAATACGACCGCTATATTCCGCCGCAGGGAAGCCAACTTATAATTCGTAATATTTACATCATCTACCAGGATTTCCCCGGAATTGATTTCGTAAAAACGATTTAAGAGATTTATAATGGTTGATTTGCCAGCTCCGGTAGCGCCAACTATAGCGACAGTCTGACCAACTTTTACATCGAAGGAGATACCATGCAATATTTCCTCATCTTCAAGGTAACCGAAATGAACATTTGAAAATCTAATATTTCCGAGCACATGATCTTTCTCAACAGTCCCTAAATCCTCGATATTGCTATCCGTATCCAGAATTTTAAAAACCCTGTTTGCCGCTACCATGCCCATTTGCAACGTATTGAATTTATCTGCAATCTGTCTGAGAGGTTGAAATAACATGCTGGATAAAAGGATAAAGGCAAAAATTACACCGTATTCATCTAATTCAATATTGGTAACATTTTGAAGACCGCCGTACCAAACAATTAGTCCTACCGTAATAGAGGAAACTATGTCTGCGATTGGGAAGAAAAAAGAATTGTACCAAACCGTTTTAAGCCAGGCATTCATATGATTCCTGTTAATCTCCCGAAACTTCTCACTTTCAATTTTTTCTCTATTAAAAAGCTGTACAATCTTCATTCCTGTAATACGTTCCTGAACAAATGAATTGAGGTTGGAAACCTGGGCCCTAACATCTATGAAGGCCTTCTTCATTGCACGCTGAAACAAACGTGTAGCATAAAGAATTACAGGCAAAACGGCAAACACAATTAATGCCAGTTTCCAATTGATTACCAGCATAACCACACCAACTACTATCATTTTTAGCAGGTCGGATACTATAACAAAAAAACCCTGACTAAAAATCTCTCCTATGCGCTGTAAATCTGCCACGGCACGGGTTACAAGCAAACCAATAGATGAATTATCGAAATATTTCATTTTAAAACCAATCATCTTTTTGAAAAGGTAAATCCGGATATCCCGGATAACAGATTCTCCGAGCCAATTGGCATAATAGTTAAAACAAAGCTGGCTGATTACTTGTCCGAAAAGTACGCCAGCCATCATTAGGATAAGAAATAACAGCTCTTCAGAATCAGCCTGCTTCACAGCACCGTCAATAATTTCGCCTACTATAAGCGGAGTTAAAACCGCAAATCCGGAAATTAAAATGGCAGCCAGGGCCACGCCATAAAATGTTAGCCTATAGGGTTTGGTATAGGCCAATACTCTTTTGAATAGTCTAAAATCAAATGCTTTTCCGGTGTCTTTATCCATTAAATTCCAGAATGGTTGAAGGGTATAAAACTTTTGTCAAATATAATCCTTTTGCCGGGACGGAAGCACCGGCAGTCCGCCGATCCCTGCTTTTTATAATAGTCTTAACATCTTCCGGAGTCATTTTTCCGATTCCTACATCGAGCAGAGTTCCCACAATGGCGCGCACCATATTTCTCAGGAAGCGGTCTGCCGTAATTGTAAAAACCAGCTTATCTTCTTGTATTTCCCAGACCGCAGATTTAATATTACACAAATACGTCTTAACATCCGTATTTGATTTGGAAAAACATTCGAAGTCCTCATACTCCAATAAAATGGCTGCTGCTTTATTCATGGAAGAAATATCCAAAGGGTGTTTTATGTAATGTGCCCTGTCCTTATAAAAGGGATTCTTTTCCTGTACGATCCAATATTCGTAGGTTCGTTCCAGGGCATCAAAACGGGCATGGGCATCCGCAGGAACCACATGAATCTTTTGAATAGCGATATCCCCTGGAAGAAAGGCATTCAACCGATAAGTGAGGTCTGTTAAATCTAAGTTTTCCGAAAAATCAAAATGCGCATACATATTTTTTGCATGCACTCCGGCGTCTGTTCTGCCGGCAGCAACAAGGCTAATGTCAGATTTTAGCAATGTGTTAATTGCTTCTTCCATTAATTGTTGAACAGATAACGCGTTTGGCTGTCGCTGCCATCCGTGATAGGCCTGCCCGAAGTAAGAAAAAGCGACAAAATATCTCAAGCTATTATTCTATTTTTGTGAGCGGTAAAGATAGCGAAGATAGCTTTTAGAATTAAGGACCTTCTGATTTGCCCAAACCTGAAAAAATTCTGTACAAGCGTGCAACGGAGTTATTGGACATCCGACTTCCGTTTTAATTAATTGCTTAACATATGACCCGCATCTTACTTCTTTCGGATACCCATGGTTATATAGATGACACTATCCTTAAATATGCCAGACAAGCCGATGAAGTATGGCATGCAGGGGATATCGGTTCCTTTGATGTTACCGATGCCCTTGGGGCCTTAAAACCTGTTCGTGCCGTTTATGGCAATATTGATGATCATCGGATACAAAAAGAGTTTCCATTAGACAACCGGTTTAAATGTGAGGATGTAGAAGTTTGGATGACGCATATAGGTGGTTATCCCAATAGGTACGACAGGAGAATCAGGGAGCAAATCAAACAGAATCCTCCTAAATTATTTATCTCCGGCCATTCTCATATTCTAAAGGTAATGTGGGACAAAAAACTAAATCTGCTGCACATGAATCCCGGATCTTGCGGAAAGAACGGTTTTCATCAAATCAGAACTATGATCAGGTTTGATATAGACGGGGAAGAAATAAAGAACCTGGAGGTTATAGAATTAGGAAAGCGCTAGGGAATGAGGTATTGCAGGAGCTCTTGCCCATTAGGTGCAAAGCGACTACCGAATGCCCGGTTCTCCGTAGCCCGAATGCAGTTAGGGCGAAGGAGGAAGCGCCAAAAAACACCCTATAAAACGTAAAACCCTGAAGCATAGATAATCTTACTTCAGGGTTACGCACTAATACTACTAAGATGTTAGGTTTAACGTAAGCGATCTACAGATTTTACAAGATCTTCATCCTTCTTAATGGCCCTGTTGGCCAGGACCAGAAAAACGATAGAAAATACAGGAATCAGCATCCCAATACCCTTCTCAGAAACCGAGGTCTCTCCGGATAAGTTTAGTGATCGGTAAACGAAAAATCCCAGTAAAAAAAGATTCAATATTATATTTAACCTGTTAAAAACAAATTGATTTTTCCGGTTTTTAAATAAAAAAACAGTGACCAATGCCAAGGCGGAAGAAGCCCCAAATACAACTGCAATCCAACTAATATCCTTTGCAAAAACCGTGGTTCCTTCCGTCCCTATCCAAAGGCTTAAATAAAATGGTAAAGCACCGGCAAGCAGAGCTACCAAAATTAAATAAACGGTTTGAATGCGTTGGATCATAAATTCATTAAAAAATAGAAGTGCAAAAATACATGTCTTTTAAAACATTTCCATACTATTTAAAATAAAAATAGCTTTCTGTCAATTAAGGTGTTGGCAGCATCTATTCTTAAGCGTCTTAAATACAGTCTATTTACCCCAATCCTATACGCCTATAAAAATGGGCAGAGATAAATTATTTGAGCAATAACAGATGATTTGTTTAAAATAATTTGTAATATTGTGTCGTTATTAGTTATAACACTTACCTATTGGGGTCTCAATCCCATGTAATACCCAACAATAAACTATATACTTCAATTTTCATATACGATAATTTATTTTATACTCAATGTTTGAGATTTCAGATTTAAAAGCAAAAAAGCTGCCTGAGCTTCAGGATATTGCTAAAGACCTAAGTGTCCCTAAATACAAGACCTTAAAAAAACTGGATTTGGTTTATCAAATCCTTGACCTTCAGGCCAGTAATCCCAAAGCAGTACAGGCAACAACGGTGGTAGCCACAGAAAAACCGCCTGTTAAACAACACAGACCAAACGTTCCCAAGGAAAGTTTTAAAAAAGCTCCTCCAAAAACCCACACTTCCGTGGAAAAGGAAGCTAAACATGAATCCCAAAAAGAAGGTTCACATCAAAAAAGCCCTTTAAGTCAGGGCAATAAAGAACAGCAAAAAAGTAAGCCTCAGCATAGCAAAGGCCAACATACTAAAAAGGTTCAGCATCATAAGAACGGGCAGGATAGTAAGACCAGTAATTTTGATAAGGACCTGAAAAATAAATACAAGCAGCCGGAATACGAGTTTGACAGTATTATTGAAAGTGAAGGCGTCCTTGACATTATGCAGGACGGGTATGGATTTCTTAGATCTTCGGATTACAACTACCTCTCTTCTCCCGATGATATTTATGTTTCTCAATCGCAAATAAGGCTTTTTGGGCTCAAGACAGGAGATACAGTTTTAGGGAATGTACGTCCGCCGAAGGAAGGTGAAAAATATTTTCCCTTAATAAAGGTGAATAAAATTAACGGATTGGACCCCCAGGTAGTGCGGGACAGGGTTTCTTTTGAACACCTGACACCCTTATTCCCTCAGGAAAAATTTAAATTGGCAGAACGCCAAAGCACAATATCTACAAGAATCATTGACCTGTTTTCACCTATAGGTAAAGGGCAGAGAGGAATGATCGTTTCCCAGCCAAAAACAGGGAAAACAATGCTTTTAAAGGATATTGCAAATGCCATCGCGGCCAATCACCCTGAGGTCTATCAAATTATCCTTCTTATAGATGAACGTCCTGAGGAAGTTACTGATATGCAGCGAAATGTGAGCGGTGAAGTTGTTGCTTCTACATTTGACAAGGAAGCTACTGAACATGTCAGGGTGGCCAATATTGTACTGGAAAAGGCTAAAAGACTGGTAGAATGCGGGCATGATGTGGTAATACTATTAGATTCTATCACACGCCTTGCAAGAGCCTACAATACTGTTCAACCTGCTTCCGGTAAAGTTCTTAGTGGTGGGGTAGATGCGAATGCCCTTCACAAACCCAAACGATTTTTTGGAGCAGCGCGTAATATTGAGAATGGCGGATCTTTATCTATTATTGCTACTGCCCTTACAGAAACCGGGTCTAAAATGGATGAAGTTATATTTGAGGAATTCAAAGGTACCGGTAATATGGAATTACAATTAGACAGACGAATCAGTAACAGAAGAATATACCCTGCGATTGACCTTGTAACTTCCTCTACAAGAAGAGATGATCTTTTATTGGATGAAAATACAATTCAGCGTATGTGGATCTTGCGTAAGTATCTGGCTGACATGAATCCGATTGAGGCCATGGAATTTATGGAACAGCGTATAAAACAAACTAAAAATAACGAAGAGTTTTTGATGACCATGAGTCAGTAGGAAGATTCTCTTAAATTTATTAATCCCAATGGTTCCTGATCATTGGGATTTTTTTATCCGCCTTATTACAAGAAAAATAAGACAGTATCCTTCGCCGGCCAATTTCCATATTATCAGCATTATTCCAACCATAAAAAAAGCCCTGACAGTTATGTCAGAGCTTTGGTAAAATATTTTGTAAAAGCTTAAAGTGTGGCTATGTGCCTGGTAAGCTTACCTTTTAAATTAGCTGCTTTATTAGCGTGTATTATATTGCGCTTTGCAAGTTTGTCTATCATGCTCACAACAGTAGGCAATAGGGTTTGTGCCTTCTTTTGGTCGGTTTCACTCCTTAATTTTTTAATTGCATTTCTTGTTGTTTTATGCTGATATCTGTTACGTAATCGCACAACTTCATTTCTTCTGATTCTCTTTAATGCCGACTTGTGATTTGCCATTTTTTTATATTTTATTTATTCGGGCCTTATGTTTTTTTGTAGCCCGTAGGGGAATCGAACCCCTGTTACCAGGATGAAAACCTGGCGTCCTAACCCCTAGACGAACGGGCCATTAATTTTTTAAATTCTTCTGCAACCAATGAGTTGTGTTTTAAACTGTTCTCATTAACCACATTTCAATATTTCAGTATTCTTTGTAGCCCGTAGGGGAATCGAACCCCTGTTACCAGGATGAAAACCTGGCGTCCTAACCCCTAGACGAACGGGCCATTAGATCGCATAAATGCGGATGCAAAAATACAATTATTTTTTACTATACCAACTCCATTATATTTTTTTTTAAATACACTTAATATGCCTTGGCAAAGAGTACCCTTTGTATAGATGGTTTTCCTGTAAGCATGCAGCTACCTGCCTCCTTGGGGGAATCTAATGGAATACATCTAATTGTTGCCTTTGTTTCTTCTTTAATCTTATCTTCTGTGGCCAAAGTACCATCCCAATGTGCTGAAATAAATCCGCCTTTCGTATCCAAAACCTTTTTGAATTCTTCATAATCATCAACTTCCGTAATATGCTCTTCCCTGTAATTTATTGCTTTCTCAAATATATTTCGTTGTATGTCTTCGAGCATAAACTCAATTTTTGAAACTACCTCATTGGCTTCAACAATTTGTTTTTCCAGGGTATCCCTACGCGCCAATTCATACGTTCCATTCTCCATATCGCGCTGCCCGATGGCAATTCTTACCGGCACTCCTTTTAATTCGTATTCATTAAATTTAAATCCGGGTTTATGGGTATCCCTTTTATCATACTTAACGGAAATCCCCTTGTTTTGCAATTCCTTTACCAAAGGGTTAACTCTTTCGGAGATTGTATCCAATTGTTCTAAACCTTTGTAAATTGGCACTATAACCACCTGAATAGGCGCCAGTTTGGGAGGTAATACCAAGCCATTATCATCACTATGGCTCATAATAAGGGCTCCCACAAGGCGCGTAGATACTCCCCATGATGTAGCCCATACATATTCCTGCTTTCCTTCCCTGCTTGCATATTTTACATCAAAAGCCCGTGCAAAATTCTGACCTAAGAAATGTGATGTCCCTGCCTGTAAGGCTTTACCATCCTGCATCAATGCCTCTATGCAATAGGTTTCTACTGCTCCGGCAAAGCGCTCGCTTTCTGTTTTTGTACCCTTTATCACAGGGACAGCCATATGATTTTCAGCAAAATCTGCATAAACATTCAGAATCAATTCCGATTCTTCTATTGCCTCCTTCTCGGTCTCATGTGCTGTATGGCCTTCCTGCCAGAGGAATTCAGTTGTGCGAAGGAACAATCGTGTCCTCATTTCCCATCGAACCACATTCGCCCATTGATTAATCAATAGGGGCAGGTCTCTGTACGACTGAATCCACTTTCTATAGGTATCCCAGATAATGGTCTCAGAGGTTGGCCTTACAATAAGCTCTTCTTCCAGTTTAGCATCTTCATCCACAACAATACCACTACCATCTTCCGCATTTTTAAGCCTGTAATGCGTGACGACGGCGCATTCCTTGGCAAATCCTTCAACATGGCTGGCTTCTTTACTGAGGTATGATTTTGGAATAAACAAGGGGAAATAAGCATTCTGGTGCCCCGTGTCCTTGAACATCTTATCCAGGCCTGCCTGTATTTTTTCCCAGATTGCGAAACCATAGGGCTTTATTACCATACAGCCCCTAACTCCGGAGTTTTCTGCCAAATCAGCCTTGATGACGAGCTCATTATACCATTTGGAATAATCCTCGCTTCTTTTAGTTAACTTTTTTCCCATTAAATATACTTTGGCACAAATCTTGTGTCCCTATTATCAAATTAGTTCGGTAAAACTAACTATTTTTAAAATGTTCAACAATATAAATTTAAGGCGATGATACAATCTCTACCCCTACCCAGATTAATAATATCTGCAAAACTCTTAGTTGCAGGCCTGTTGGTGGTTTCCTGTGGTTCCTATCAGGAAGCTTCCTATTATGATAATGATGGTATCTACGCTGAAGGAACCCAAACGGTTTATACAAAGAAAAAACAAAAGCCAAAACAGCAGGAAAGTGATGGTATTTATGATGATTATTTTGGTCAGAAAGCAGAACAAATAGATGAATTCATGCAAGGTGAAGTCTTCACGGATGTAGATGATTATTATGGAGGAGATGTGGTGAACGATAGTCTTGCTATAGCACCCGAAGCAAATTACTATGAAGGCTACAATGACTATGCCGGATATGCCGGATGGGGTGACAATCAATCTAATGTAACCATCAACAACTACAACAATGGTTGGGGTTGGGGTGGCGTTGGTATTGGTATAGGCCTTGGCTGGGGCTGGGGTGGCTATTGGGGCTATCCGGGCTGGGGCTGGGGCTATCCGGGTTATGGCTGGGGCTGGGGCTATCCAGGTTATGGCTGGGGCTGGGGTGGCTATTGGGGCTATCCGGGTTATGGCTGGGGCTATCCGGGCTGGGGCTGGGGTTATCCGGGTTATGGCTGGGGCTATCCTTACTATGGCTATGGAAGATATGCATATAACAGCAGTAGAAGAGGTTATTATGGCAATAATTATACAAATCCGTTAACTTCAAATTCACTTAGGGGAAGGTCTAATCTTACCTCGGGCAGAGGAAGATCTAGCGCAACAGCGCGAAGTGGGAGATCAGCTACGAGTTCCAGGTCTAATGCTTCAAGATCGGGAACAGCAAGAACTGCTTCGGCAGGGCGAAGTTCTGGTGCATACAGGTCTGGAACGACAGCCAGAAGATCCGTTAGCGCTGATGCAATTGCGAGAAACAGAGCATACAGAACTAGTAAAAGTACAAGATCAGTTCCGGGGTATTCACGCAGTACGCGCAGCAGCAATACATACAGGAGATATTCTCCCGGAAACAGCACATATAGCAGGGGCGCTACAACAAACAGATCAAGCACAGCAAGCAGGGCTTATGGAGGCACCACACAGCGGAGTTCGGGATATTCCAGGTCTTCATCCTCTATGCCAAGAACATCGGGTTATAGTTCCGGAAGAAGTTCGGGATCAAGAAGTTCAGGTTACAGAAGTTCAGGAAGTAGCTCCGGAAGAAGTTCGGGCTATAGAAGTTCGGGATCAAGAAGTTCAGGTAGTAGTTCGGGTTATAGAAGTTCTGGTGGTGGCATGAGAAGTTCCGGAGGAAGTATGAGGAGTTCAGGTGGTGGTATGCGAAGCTCTGGCGGCGGCATGAGAAGTTCCGGAGGATCTTCAAGGTCCGGTGGAAGCAGGGGCGGCAGACAATAATTCCAATAATCATTAGTATTAAAATCTTTTAAAATGAAAAGAACTACATTTTTCATCCTGTTATTGATATGTGCTACTGTAAGTGCTCAAAACATTGAGGATGTACTCAGATTCAGTATTGAAAACACTCATGGCACAACTCGATACCAGGGTTTAAGCGGGGCATTTGGCGCTCTCGGTGGAGATCTTTCGGCCTTGAATAACAATCCTGCAGGTTCAGCCGTTTTCAATAATAGTCAGTTTACCATGACCGGTACTAACTACAACCGGGATAACACAGCAACTTATTTTGGAAGTACATCAGGAACCCGGTTTAATTCCTTTAAAATTAATCAGGCAGGGGGAGTAATGGTTTTTAAGAATTACGATAAAAATGCTGATTGGAAAAAGTACTCTTTAGCTTTTAACTATGATCTGGTAAATAATTTTAGCAATGAATTTTTCGCCAGAGGAAACAGCAATGAAGGTATCGACAACTACTTTCTTGCCTATGCACAAGGTCAGCCCCTGGGCCCTTTATTTGTGCAGGACGGGGAATTAATTGAAGAAGCCTATCTGGATATAGGAAGTAGTCTGGGTTTTGGGCCTCAGCAGGCATTTTTAGGATTTCAGGCCGGGGTAATTGACCCGGTAGATATTAATGATGATAACAATACCGATTATGTTTCCAATGCTGACTATAATACCGTGAATCAGGAATTTTTGCATTCTACAAGGGGGTATAACAGCAAGTTTACCATGAATATGGGAACGCAATACAAGGATTTTCTATATATGGGTGCTTCCTTAAATTTTCATAGTATTTATTATGAGAAATACACCCAATTGAGTGAACGGGGTTATGATTCGGCATCAGAAATACAATTTATTAATTTTGACAACCTTCTGATTTCAAGAGGTCAGGCATTTTCATTCGGCTTAGGGCTAATAGCACGGTTAAATAAATACGTCAGATTGGGCGGAAGTTATCAATCCCCAACATGGTATGAACTAACAGATGATCTTGCGCAAAGAATAAATTCTGATTCGCCTGTCAAAAATCCGGATATAACTTTTATAGATTTCAATATTGTCAATCTTTTTCCAAGATATAAAGTCAAGTCTCCCGGCAAGTTTAATGGAAGTATGGCTATAGTTTTTGGCCCCAATGGACTTTTGAGTTTCGATTATGGTTATCAGGATATGTCAAATGCTGAACTAAGACCTACATCAGATTCAAGTTTTTCTACAGTAAATTCAGAGATCAGCAGAGAACTGAGAAGTGTATCTACTTTCAGAGTTGGTGGTGAGTACCGTATTAAACAATTAAGTCTGCGTGGTGGCTATCGCTATGAACAAAGTCCTTATGTAAATAGAATTACAATAGGAGATTTGAATGGATTTTCTGCTGGTATAGGTTATAATTTTGGTGGAAGCAGGTTAGACTTTACTTATAGCAGGTCTGAAAGAGATACTAATGTTCAACTTGTGGATGTTGGCATAAACACACCGGCAGGCGTAAATGGCGTTATGAATAATTATAGCTTCGGATACACCATTAATTTCTAAACTCGAATAATAAAAAAAGCCCTGAACTAATTCAGGGCTTTTTTTTATCTCACCAGGGAAAAATGGGTCCTGATTGTATTAGCAACCTGTATGCCGTCTTCATCACGGGCATATTCCAGGCGAAACCAATAATCAGATGAAGGCATGGGCCTTCCGTTAAAAGTCCCGTCCCATCCTATAGTTGTTTCATCAAGTTGTTTTAACAATTTCCCGTAACGATCAAAAATAAACACTACCGGGTCTGTTAGGGTTTCTATTCCTATAATATTCCATGCATCGTGAATTCCATCACCGTTGGGCGTAAAAAACTTAGGATACCCCACGACCAAGAATTCTATGGGTTCCGAAGTTCCACATCCGTTTTTATCATTTATAATAACAGAATTCAATCCGGGCGGAATATCCAGAAATACAGATTCATCCTGAAATTCACCTCCATTTATGGCATATTCGTAATCCCCATCACCATCAACAAAAAATTCTACATTATTACTATCGGATAAGTCATCCAAAATAACAATTCCATCAGGGTCCGGCAGCAAAACAGGTATTCCGTAATAGGTAATTAATATGTCATCCGTAATTGTTGTGCCAAGTGTGGTTACTATTGAAACAAAATACCTCCCTGAATTCGGACTGCTTATCACCAACTCCGCCCCTAGTGGCCCTGATCCCGGAAGGGTTGCATCTATGGTTCCGTCATCATCATAATCTACCGTCCAGGTTACGGTGGCAATATCTGGTCCGGCTGGTGAATTTAAAGCCGTTAAAGTAATATCCGGATCACCTTCGCAGGCAATAATATCCAAACCTAAAAATTCATCCCTGAGTGTGCAGTCAAGAGCTGTATTCTGATCTGCGTCCACCGAACTACCCGTAAAAGTCAATGAAAAAGGTTCAGGGTTTCCATCAAAGTTTGTATTAAAATTGTTGATCAGAAGGTAGTAGATTTCTCCTTCGATAACATCTATCCATTCATCATAGGTATTTTGGTTTGCCGTCAAAGGTGGAGCACCTTCCTGACCGTTCTCGGGATTAACCCCTATGCCGGTAAAATTTGTACTATTTACTTCGTAATTGCATCTGATGGGTTGTGCCGTTCCATTGCTAATATCCGCACAATCGGTGTCTGGCCCGTATAAGGCAAAATCATATTCTGCGGTAATGGTCGTACCAACAGCGGGTAAAGCCTCTATATCAAAACCAATCTGACCGTCTGTTCCGGCCCGGAAAACATACCAGGATGTATTATTCTCAATATTTGCAGAGCCTACACTCCCCTTTTCCAAACAACCGGTTTGCCTTATGACATCTGGATCAAAGTCATCTACATCACCAAGTCCATCGGTAAATGAGAGTATTGGCGCATCGGCACAAACAGGGATTGCACTGCGGCAATCAGCTGAGTTCTGGGCAATAACTCCAATACAGAAGAAGAGCGTACAGCAAAGGGCGCTAACGAGTGTTCGCATAGATTAAAGGGCTAACATTATATTATTAATCAATACTATAACTCCCGGGGCTAAAATTTAGTATGTACTGCCGGAGTTTTTCGGCACTTTATCGATAAAGTACCAGTCGTTAAAAAGCTGAACCGTTATCTTTTTAATGCAAAGTGGTTATTGATATATTTGGCCTCAATTCGCTGGCCTTCTAAATCCGTATAGGTGAGTTTAAACCAATAATCTGTGGATGGCATTTCCTTACCATTAAAAGTACCGTCCCAACCAAGGGTGGATTCATCTAATTGTTTTAAAAGTTTACCGTATCTGTCATATACATAAACCATAGGGTCTTCCAGGTTAGAAACTCCTAAAATATGCCAATAGTCATTGGTGCCGTCGCCATTTGGTGTAAAAAAACTGGGAAATCCGACTACGGTAATGGTTTCGCTAACAGAACCACAACCGTTAAGATCATTAATGGTAACCGTATGAATACCTGGCGGGACATTGGTGAAGATATTACTATTCTGAAATGCCTGATTGTCTATTTGGTACTCGAAACTACCTGCCACATCCGTAATAACCTCCACGGTGTTATTGTTCTGGAGGTCATCAATGATAACATCCGTTATTACAGGAGTTTCAGAAAGAACTACTGTGATTAAGGCCGAAGTTGAACAGGATATTCCTGATTGGTTATTAGTAATTGTTAAGGTATAATTTCCGCCTTGTGTGACTGTAATAACCGGTGTTGCTTCTCCTGTATCCCACAAATAAGTATAGTCGGGCTCCGGTGTAGTTTCGCCAATAAGTACACCCGCCGAATCTTCACATACAAACACCTCTGTAGAAAAATTTATTACCGGTGTTTCCACAACAATTAGCTGAAACTGTTCGGAAGCGTCGTAACATCCGGGATTTTCCAGTGAGGTATTCCGAACAAAAATAGTTTCTGTTCCAAAGCCCAGTATATGTGGCGACATTAATGGGTTAATACCGAGAATAGCATCATTCTGCGTACTGTGATAGCTAACCCTGAAAGAAGCCGGATCCTGCGAACCTAAGGCCTGACTATCCTTTTGGGTTAAATCAAATTCCATAGTATCTGAACATACTGTTTCATCCGGAACAGAGTATGTAGTGGGTGATATGCTAAAAGCAACCTGAACATCGCTGATTATATTGGTCATTGTAGTCGTAACCACCTCCACCCTGTACATGGCTGAAACCAAGGGCTGATATGTTGGACCGGTTTCCCCTGCAATTATTTGAAAGCCAGCTCCGGTATCGCTATACCAGGTATAGCTCAACGCATTGCTTGTGGTTGCATCCAGAATTATGCTCTCATTATCACATGCTGCCAAAGGAGGTCCAAGGAGGTTGTTGATAATAGAACAATCCAGAGCATCATAGGGGTTAGTAACAAAAATATCTCCCGTAAATTGAATAGAAAAACCAGAATTAGTGTTACTAAAATTATTTATCATAAGGTAGTAATCCTCACCCGGCATTACGTTTATCCAGTCTTCATAAAGAACCGTAGTTGGATTTCCGTTTGGGTCTTCCCCTACTCCCATAAATGATTCTTCATCACTATTGTCAAAGAAGTTACAGCGGACAGGGTCTCCCAAACTACCACAGTCTGCCGCTCTATATAGTGCAAAATCCCAGTCTTCGGAAGCATCAAAACCTATATTGAACCCTAATTGTCCTGATGCCCCGGTTCGGAAACGATACCAGGCCGAATTGGTTTCTATAAAGGGATGGTTAAAAGGTGATTCAAGGCAACCACTGGCACTGGCTCCATTGTAGTCATCTACACCATATCCCTGAGTACCTCCATTAACAGGGGTATTATTACAAATGGGTACAGCATTGATACAATCAGATGCTACCTGGGCCATCAGTGAATTGGTTGCAAGAGCTATTAAAAAACAGAATATTAAGCTTTTAACCTTCATGAATAGGTATACGATTTGGAATATATAAAAATACCCAGCTTGTATACTTAACACTAATTTATGTTGTGTATCGCCCTAAACAGGCCATAAAGTGCCATTTTATGTATATCTTTGCCTTTCGAAAAAGAGGTATCCGGATGAAATTAGACAGAACATTGGAAGAACATTTTGAAGATTTAGGAAACGATCATGTATCCTCGTCTGAACAAACGCCAATGAGAAAAGATGCATTTGTTTTAAGTGAGGAAGAAAAAATTGAACGGATTCGCGGAAATGTCAGGGAAATTATGCTTACGCTGGGCCTCGACCTCGAGGATGATAGTTTAAGGGGTACCCCGGACAGGGTAGCAAAAATGTATGTAAAAGAAGTCTTTGGTGGTTTGGCGCCAAAGAAAAAACCGAATTCCTCAACTTTTGAGAATAAGTACAAATATGGGGAAATGTTGGTAGAAAAAAATATAACCGTTTATTCTACCTGTGAACACCATCTTCTTCCAATAGTTGGAAAAGCCCATATAGCTTACATTTCAAACGGCACAGTAGTTGGTCTTTCGAAAATGAACAGAATAGTTGACTATTTTGCCAAAAGACCTCAGGTACAGGAGCGGTTGAACATTCAAATCGTAAAAGAACTTCAGGAAGTCTTAGGTACCAAAGATGTTGCCTGTGTAATAGACGCCAAGCATCTATGCGTAAATTCACGTGGAATACGCGATGTGGATAGCAGCACGGTAACTGCGGAATACGGAGGCAAATTTAAAGAAGAAGCCACAAGACGCGAGTTTCTGGACTATATCAACCTTGAGACGAATTTCTAATTGTATCCAGCAACAATGCAATTGTATAAAACCCAACGCCTTAAAGTTTACAATTCCCTTACAAGTACCAAAGAACTATTTGAGCCTATAAACGAAGGGCACGTAGGCATGTATGTATGTGGTCCCACGGTTTATAGCAATGTGCACCTGGGAAACTGCCGGACTTTTATGTCGTTTGATATGATCTTCCGGTACCTGAGGCATTTGGGGTACAAAGTTCGCTATGTCAGAAATATTACTGATGCCGGGCATTTGGAAGACGATTCGGATGAAGGGGAAGATAAAATTTCCAAAAAGGCGAGATTGGAGCAAATAGAGCCCATGGAGGTGGTGCAACGTTACACGGTAGATTTTCATAATATCCTTCAAAAATTTAACTTTTTACCTCCCAGTATTGAGCCAACAGCAACGGGCCATATAATAGAACAAATTGAGATTATTAAGGAAATCCTTGATAAAGGTTATGCCTATGAAATAAATGGTTCTGTATACTTCGACGTGAATAAGTTTAATGAAGATTACGAATACGGTAAACTGAGTGGCAGAAAGCTGGAGGATATGATCTCCAATACCCGGGAACTTGCCGCTCAGAACGAAAAGAAAAACCCTCAGGATTTTGCCCTGTGGAAAAAAGCTGAACCACAACATATAATGCGTTGGCCTTCTCCGTGGGGAGATGGCTTTCCCGGATGGCATCTTGAATGTACGGCCATGAGCACAAAATATCTCGGTGAGAATTTTGATATTCACGGCGGTGGAATGGACCTTAAATTTCCTCATCATGAATGTGAAATAGCTCAGGCAGAGGCAAGTAATGGTCAATCTCCTGTGAAATATTGGTTGCACGCCAATATGCTTACCCTGAATGGCAAAAAAATGGCAAAATCTACGGGTAATAATATTCTCCCTTATGAGATTTTTACCGGTAATAACAACATTCTCAGTAAAGCATTTTCTCCTTCTGTGGTTCGATTTTTTATGATGCAGGCACATTATACAAGTATTCTCGATTTGAGCAACGATGCCTTGCTGGCGTCTGAAAAAGGGTATCAAAGACTTATGGAGGCAATTGCTAATCTGGATGGCTTAAAAACCACCAGTGGCACTTCAGGTTTTGATATAAAGGCATGGAGACAAAAGTGCTATGATGCAATGAATGATGATTTTAATACCCCGATTCTTATTGCAAACCTTTTTGAAGGCGTTAAACATATCAACCTAATAAAGGAGGGGAAAGAACAGCTCTCTGAGGAGGACAAAAAAATACTTATCGAGACTATGAATAGTTTTGTGTTTGACGTTCTTGGTTTGGAAAATAAAAATGATGCAGGAAAAGACTCAGAGAAGTTATCTGGTGTCGTGGAGTTATTAATTCAATTGCGCAATGACGCTCGTGCTAACAAAAATTTTGAGACTTCTGATAAAATAAGAGATCAACTGGCCGCCCTTGGCATTCAGCTCAAAGACAGCAAGGAGGGCACAACCTTCAGTGTCTCCTGATGAATTTCAGTATCGTAAATGACGGTGTATTGGAGGCTTCTTTTTATGGAAATTCTAATATTAACCGTATTAAAAATCAAGAGCTAAAAAATATTCTTTAAGGTGAAAAAGATTTTAATTGCACCCTTTGTTCTTTTGGTAAGGTTTTACCAGTTGGTAATTTCACCACTCACCCCGGCCAGCTGCAGGTATTCGCCAACATGCTCACAGTATACCCTTGAAGCTTTGCAAAAACATGGGCTTTTTAAGGGAGGCTGGCTGGCCATAAAACGAATTGTTAGTTGTAACCCCTGGGGTGGGAAAGGTTATGACCCTGTACCCTGACCTTTAAAATTTAAAACCTGTATCTGCTCTGTAAAGCTTTTATACAAAAAAGTTAAGCTGTTATTTGCCCTCCGTCTCTGCTCAATTTTCTTATCTTAGTCGCTTAAAATTTTCACTATGTACTTTTTAGGAATTATATGGAATCCTGATGATACCCTTTTCAAAATTGGCGTATTGCAAATTAAATACTACAATCTTTCCTGGATAGTAGCCTTTGCCCTGGGGTGGTATATTATGAAAAAGATTTTTTTAAACGAAAAGAAATCCCTTGAGCAGTTAGATTCCCTTTTTATTTATACTGTTCTTTCCACTATGCTTGGAGCAAGACTGGGTCACGTCTTTTTTTATGACTGGCCTTATTACAAAAATCATCTTGTGGAAATTCTGCTCCCTATAAAAGAGCGCGCCGGAAGTACGTTGTTTGGAATTATCAATGGTTATGAATTTACAGGTTTTACCGGTCTCGCAAGCCATGGAGCCGCAATAGGTATAATTATAGGTATGTACCTTTTAAGCAGGAAATATAAAGACCTGAAAATGCTTTGGGTTTTAGACAGGGTAGTTATTACTGTGGCTATTGGTGCATTTTTCGTAAGATTGGGCAATTTCTTTAACTCGGAGATTAATGGTAAGATCACAGATGAAAGCTTTATTCTGGCCACTAAATTTGTACGGGATTCAGATGATATGCCGGCTGCATCCGCATTGCAGATTACCAAAGAACAAACGGTTAATGCAGCATATGCAGCTTTAGAAAATAACCCAAAATTTGCCGAGTATTTCAATGCTATTCCTTTCAGGCATCCTGCACAATTGTACGAAGGTGTTGCTTATATTTTTGTTTTTCTGATTCTATACTATTTCTACTGGAAGACCGACAAAAAAAATCAATCCGGATTTTTATTCGGATTGTTCCTGGTATTACTCTGGACCATCCGGTTCTTTGTAGAATTTGTAAAGAAAAGCCAGGGAGGCTTTGAAGAAACATTGGGGTTATTGTCAACCGGTCAATGGTTGAGCATTCCCTTTATCCTTGTCGGGCTTTATTTCATGTTCAGGAAAAAAGGTGCGACTACCTAGAACACGCTATGCTTGCAAATTATAGTATGAAAACACTAAAATTATATGGTTTTGTTCTTATAGCTGCGGCCTTTCTATTAGGTAGTTGCAGGGAAACGCCTAAAAGTCCGGTTAAAACAGAGCCTGTCACTTTTACTAAAGAAGGAGAATTAAGCATCTATAAAGCACAGTCAGACTCATTAATTGTCAGATACGATATTGAAATTGCGGAATCTGACTATGAAACTCAAACAGGGCTCATGTATCGTGAATCCATGGAACCAGATCAGGGGATGTTATTTATCTTTCCGGACGTTCTATATCATTCCTTTTACATGAAAAACACCAAATTCCCCCTGGACCTGATTTTTATAGATGAGGAACTGAGAATTGCCAGTTATAAGGAAAATGCCCAACCTCTGAATGAGACCGGTTTGTCTTCCGAGGTCCCTGTTCAATATGTCCTGGAAGTAAATGCCGGCCAACGCGAAAAATATTTTCTGGAAATTGGTGATCGCATTGAGTTTATAAGAATGAAATAGAGGTAATATGAACTTACTACTTGAAGGGGAGGAAAGTAAACGGCTTATTTTCCGAAAAGTTTCCATGGCAGATTTCAATGCCTGGTTACCCTTTCATGAAGAACCTTTAAGTTTAAAATATTTTGCCGGCGAGATTTTTGAGCCGGAAGTTGCATGCCGGAATTGGTTCACTAAGGTATTTACCCGATATGAAAATAATCTGGGAGGCCTCAACGCCCTTATAAACAAACAGGATGACAAACTTGTAGGCATGTGCGGTCTGCTGATTCAAACTGTAGATGATATCCGGGAACTGGAAATTGGCTATTCTATCTTACCCGAATACTGGAGAAAGGGATATGCTACAGAGGCTGCCAAAAAATGCAAGGCTTACGCCTTTGAACACAAACTGGCTGAATCCATAATTTCAATCATACATATAGATAATATAGGATCTCAAAGAGTAGCCATAAATAATGGGATGCACCTGGATAAAACCACCACTTACAAAGGTATCCCGGTTCATATTTTTAGGGTATCCTCAGGATAATCCTAATTTTTTGGATGTATTTCCCTGAATAACCAATCAAATAATTAATCCTTTTTTGCGCAGGTACTTAATCCGAAAGGAGCATATAGCGGACAAAAGCTAATAAAGCTGGTCAGAATAAATACGGCTCCCAGTATTAACAGAACAATGCCCCAAATCCCGGTTATTGTATTTGTAAAATAGAGAACGATGAAAATCGCAGCCAAAATAAATCGAATAATCCTATCTGTTGAACCCATGTTCTTTTTCATAGTATTGAATTTTAGTTAAATATAAAGTCCAGGCAAAAAACCAGCCCTGTTATTAAACCTAAACAGATGGTGCAAACCTGTATTAGCTTTATTACCTTTTTACTCATAACATAAATTTTCTTCCAGGGGGATTCTAAATATATAAAGTATAAATTCCTTAACCAATTTAATTAATAAATTAAGTGATCAAACTTTTGGCACCTATCTGCTATATTTGCTTAAAACCCGTATTCAGGCTATTATGACCCAAACACAACACTGGGCTGTCTTTATGGATAATCAATCCAATAAACAAGGTCTCATCCGGCAATTGCTCACAGACGGCAGACCACCGCAGCCTTTAGAGGCCTTAAAAGGACAAAAGGGTGCGTTATTTTCTAAACTGGCCCTGGACAATTTTATTGAAGAAGAAGTAAGGCATGATTATAAGCTGCTTACAGCCTCAACTTCCCAAAGTCTTCTATCGATGAGCAGCGGGGAACGCAAAAAAGCCCTTTTGAATTATCTTTTAGAAACAAAACCCGACTTCATTATCCTGGACAACCCTTTTGATAATCTGGATCAGGATTCGCAAAAACAGCTTAAAAAGGTTTTGGCAAAGATTTCAGGTTACATTACGATCATTCAACTTATAAGCAGGTCTGCCGATCTGCTGCCTTTTGTCACAAATTTTTCTCGTTTAGATTTCAGCGAATTTTTGGTTATCAAAGACGTAACTAATATAGAACCCCAAAAAAGACAGGTCTTAAATAGAGATGTTCCAAAAGCGTTGAATCATTTTAATTATAGTCATCAAAATCTAATTACGTTTAAAAATGTCTCTGTAAGCTATGAGGAGAAACCTATTCTTAAAAATATTAACTGGAAAATAAAGAAGGGAGAATTTTGGGAACTGGCCGGTAAAAATGGTAGTGGCAAAACAACACTCCTGTCAATGGTCACCGGTGATAATCCAAAAGCCTACGGACAGGATATATTCTTGTTTGGCACACGAAAAGGGAGTGGGGAAAGTGTTTGGGATATCAAAAAAAATATTGGCTACTTTACACCAGCCATGGTAGACCGTTTCAGGGGATACCACAGTCTGGAAAATATGCTTATTTCAGGGCTTTTGGACTCTATTGGATTATATATTAAACCTGGAGAGGCTCAGTTAAGGGTAGCCAGAGAATGGCTGGCTTTACTAAATATGGAGGACAAAAAAGATAATTATTTTCACAATCTGAGTCTTGGTCAACAACGACTTATAATGTGTGCCAGGGCAATGATCAAACATCCCTTACTTTTAATATTGGATGAACCAACGGCAGGTTTGGATGATGCAAGTGCCGCCCTTGTGGTTGATCTTGTTAATAAAATGGCCGCTGAAAGCCATACAACAATAGTTTTTGTATCGCACAGAAAAGAACCGGAATTAAAAGCGCCTTTTACCTATGAATTGGTATGCACATCTGAAGGATCTGTAGGTAAGGTGGTGGAGAATTAGAGATTTATTCCTCCAACTTCTAAGTGAAATGGTTAAAAAATGTCAATGGTAAGGGTGCCTAAGCCATTGTTTCTCTTAAGGAAATGTGAAAAAACGATGTTAAAAGTAAAATAAATAACTTATATACTTAATTTGAAGGATATTAACCTACCTTTGCGGCTAATTTAATATATAATCATGAGTAACGGTACAGTAAAATTTTTCAACAACGCCAAAGGATTTGGATTTATCACTCCGGATGAAGGAGACAAAGACGTATTTGTCCATGCTAGTGGATTAACCGAAGAGATATCAGAGGGAGATAAAGTTAGCTACGATTTAGAAGAAAGCCCTAAAGGTTTAAACGCAGTAAATGTTGAGGTAGTTTAATCCTTAATATTTAACGAATTTTATTTTAAAGCCTGTCTTATAAGACGGGCTTTTTTTGTTTACAGCAAGAAAAAAACCGCAAAGCTTTTTTATGAAGTTTTGCGGTTTTTACTATTTCTTAATAAAACTTATACCTTTTTCTCTGCCAATATTTTTTTTCGCAATGTATCAAACATTACCGGGGTTGCAATAAACAATGAAGAGTATGTACCTATTATTACCCCAATGATCATTGCAAACATGAATCCTCTCAGAGATTCCCCACCAAATACAAAAATGGACAGCAGTACTACAAGAGTTGTAAGTGACGTATTCAGGGTTCTGCTTAATGTACTGTTCAAAGCATTGTCGATATTATCTCCGCCTTTCCAGCCATGATCGCCTACCATTTCCCTGATACGGTCGAAAACTACCACGGTATCATTCAGCGAATAACCGATTACTGTTAAAATTGCCGCAATAAATGCCTGGTCTACTTCCATACTAAAAGGCATTATTTTACTGGTTAGTGAAAAGATACCCAAAACTATCAATACATCGTGGAATACGGCTACAACAGCACCTAAGGAATACTGCCATTTGCGGAAGCGCAGTAAAATATATAGAAAGACTATAGCCAAAGACCCGAAAATAGCCCAAAGTGCATTTTTCTTGATATCATCTGCGATGGTTGGTCCTACTTTTCGGTACTTAAGGACTCCGATATCACCATTTGTTCCGCCGGGAATGAAATCTTCATAAGTGGCTCCATCCGGTAAATATTTTTGTAGCGAAGTATATAATATTCCCAATATCTCATCATCGACTTCTGTACCCTGAACATCTACCTTATACTTAGTCGTTACCATTATCTGGTTAGCATCACCAAAAGTCTTGGCGCTGGCACTTCCTAAGGACGCTGATAACTCGTTCGTTATTTCAGAAGGATTAACTGGGTTTACAAATCGTATCTGGTAATTACGCCCTCCTACAAAATCGACACCTTCATCCAATCCCTGAGTTATTAAAGAAAATAGACCAACGGCTACTAATATAAACGAAAGGACATAGGATATTTTACGTTTGCTCAGGAACTTAATATTTAAATTCTTGAACAGGTTCTTGGTGATAGCTGTAGAAAAGTCAAGGGTTCTTCCTTTTCCGGAAATGTACCAATCCACTAATAACCTCGTAATAAAGATAGCTGTAAACAAGGAGGTTAGAATACCAATAATCAAGGTTGTTGCAAATCCTTTAATAGGGCCACTACCAAAAATCAATAATATTATCGCGGTCAGGCCTGTTGTAACGTTTGCGTCCAAAATAGACGATAATGCATTTGAAAAACCATCTGAGATAGCCTGTCCTTTACCTTTTCCTTTAGCCAATTCTTCCTTTATCCTTTCAAATATCAGAACATTCGCATCCACAGACATACCAATGGTCAATACAATACCTGCAATACCTGGTAAGGTAAGTACTGCGCCCAAACTGGCTAATACACCAAAGATGAGAACGATATTAAAGACCAAAGCGATATCTGCAAAAATACCCGCTTTACCATAATAGAAGACCATCCATAGTAAAACAAAAACCATTGCAATCAGAAAGGACATAAACCCACTGTCTATTGCTTCCTGTCCTAAAGAAGGTCCAACAACAAATGAATCTATTATCTCTGCAGAAGCCGGTAATTTACCTGCCCTTAACACGTTGGCTATATCTTTTGTTTCATTTACGGTAAAAGTACCGGTAATTTCAGAGCTACCTCCCGATATTCCACCCACCTGAGAAACCCCTGGTGCTGTGTATACTTTATTGTCCAGAACTATTGCTATTCCCGTATTATTGAGGTTAGCCTCGCTGGTTAGTTTTTCCCAAAGCTTGGCACCTTTTACATTCATATCCATGCCTACAGCCGGCCTGTTAAACTGGTCGAATTGGTCCCTGGCATCACTCACTACATCACCACTAATTCTGGGGGTATTGTCGCGGTTAGATTTCAGAGCATACAGAGATGCTACTTCAGATTCTTTCGTAGGTCGTTCCCATAAAAATTTTGTGAATTGCACATCTGCAGGCAATAAACGTCGCACCTCCGGCATACGAAGGTATGCACCTATTTCGGCTGTATCCTTTATGGCAGCTATACCCACAGCAAAACCGGGCGCATTTAGCTGTAACTTATCAAATAATGGATTTCTCTCTGTAGCAAGATCCAGAGAATCCTGGGTTAAGTCTGAAAGTAAAGAATCAATTTCAGATTCTTCCTTATCAACAGTTTCTTCTTCGGTATCCTCTACTAATGTTTTTAAACGTTCGTTTGCCTGGATAAAGAAATTTATAAGACTTTGATTACCCGGTTCATAGGTTTCCCAGAACTCCAATTGCGCAGTGCTGGACAGCAGGTCCTGTGCCCTTGCTATATCTCTTGCCCCAGGTAATTCCACCAATATTCTTCCTGATTTACCTTCGCGCTGTATGTTGGGTTGCGTAACACCAAAACCATCAATTCGTTCACGTAAAACTTCGAAAGCAGAGACAACAGATTCATCAATTTTACGACGAATTATAGGTTTTACCTCATCGTCGGTCATTTGAAAATTGATCTCATCACTTAAACCTTTGTTGGCAAATATATCCGGAGAAGCCAATTTTGCATCTCCCTTAATATTATCAAAAGCTTCGAAAAATAATTCTATATAGGTTTCATCGCTGTCTTTAGAAGCTGCATCAGCATCGGCCAATGCCTTGTTAAAGATCGGATTTTTGGTATTGTCAGCGAGGCCTTTTAGAATATCCTTAACCGATATCTGAAGCGTAACATTAATACCTCCTTTGAGATCCAGACCTTTGTTCAGTTCCTTTTTCTTTGCATCGTCGTAACTGGTATAGCCCAAAATAGGATTTCCCCCGATTGAATCTAAGTAAGTGGCTTCTACGGCTTCTCTTTTGGCTACATAATCCTCCTCCGAGGGTGATACAGCAGATGTCGCAAACAAGGTTGCATCTTTTTCTACCTTGGCGGTAATAAATGTATAGGAAAGTTGATAGATACTTACCAGTCCGAACAAGAAAGCAAATAGCTTTATAAGTCCTTTATTCTGCATGGTTTAATTGATTTTTTGATGGAATTTGTAAACAGCGTGCAAATATATCATTTCCCTTAAGAACTGACAATTTATTTATAGTATTTGTATGGATATGAAACTGTTGTAGTCTTCATATTTATAGCTTTATTTTAAATGTCTTATCAAATTTCAACGGCATTGCGATACTGTAATAATTCTTTGAGCTAAACGCATCATAAAAAAAGCATCACAAAAGTGATGCTTTTTAATACCCTAATTTAAGGCCCTAACTACACATCCAGTAGTCCATTTGTATTTCTAACACCTACAGAGCTCTCCTGCATTTTAGTTTTTTCAGTATCACTCAGGGAAATCTCCACTATACTTTCTATACCATTTTTTCCCAGCAAAACAGGAACACCTATGCAAATATCACTTAACCCATATTCACCGTCCAGCAAAGCAGAACAAGGGAACATCTTTTTTTGATCGCAGGCAATGGCCTGAACCAATGCTGAAACGGCAGCACCAGGTGCATACCAGGCACTTGTTCCAAGAAGTTTAGTTAGGGTTGCACCACCTACTTTTGTGTCTTCCACTACCTGCTTGAGGCGGTCTTCAGTTAAAAATTCAGAAACTTTTACGCTATTCCTTGCCGCCTGACTGGCAAGAGGTACCATTCCGGTATCGCTATGTCCGCCAATTACCATTCCGTCAATATCAGAAATAGGTGCATCCAGCGCCTCCGCCAAACGATATTTAAATCTTGCGCTATCCAGTGCTCCTCCCATACCGATAATTTTATTTTTAGGAAGGTTTGTAGTCTTATGCACCAAATAGGTCATAGTATCCATTGGATTGCTAACTACAATCAGAATTACATTAGGGGAATGTTCTATAAGATTTGAAGCAACAGTTTTCACTATCCCGGCATTAATACCAATCAACTCCTCACGAGTCATTCCGGGCTTTCGGGGAATACCGGATGTAATCACTGCAATATCGCTATCAGCGGTTTTTGAATAATCTCCTGTAGTGCCAGTTATCGTTGTATCAAAACCATTCAGAGAAGCTGTTTGCATAAGGTCCATGGCCTTTCCTTCAGCATAACCTTCCTTAATATCAAGCAAAACGACTTCCGAAGCAAAATTTTTAATTGCGATATACTCGGCACAACTAGCACCAACAGCACCCGCTCCAACTACTGTAACTTTCATAATATGTTATTTTTTAGGTGATTGATAAGACTGCCAAAATTACAGAAATTTAACAGATTTAAGAACCCATTTCCAACATATATTTTTCGGGGGAATAGTGGTTTTACTTTAAAGGAATCTATAATAATGTTAAAATAAAACGCAATTCATCGAAGAAAGTCAAATTCAAGTGTATTACATCGAATTTTGACAATACATTTTTTGGTTCAGGCGTTAGAAATTCTATATAGATCCCAAATCTAAAACCTACTAAAATTGAAAAAGCTTTTTTCATTTATGGCCATAGTTGCTATCGTATTAGTCAGCAACTGTTCCAGAATCCCGGAAAACAATGATCCCGTAATAGGAATTTGGTACAAGGTTGATGTTATCAACTCGGGTGAAACTAACAAGCAAACTATCCGACAAGAATGGATCTTCAATGATGCCTATTTAGGAAGGTACCAAAAATACAATGGATCTGTTCTCGATTTTAAAACTGATTTTAGCTGGGTAGCGGATAATGAGATTTACACCATTTCTTATCCGGGAACAGAAATGATCAAAGATGTTGTTAGCATGAAAGAATCTCCGGAAGGAATGTTACTGGAGAATGTAAAAGGAGAAATCCTGGCTAAACGAGAGTAATTCCCCAATTTTTTCCATATAGTTACGAAAAGCAGCCTTTGAAAATGGGCTGCTTTTTATTTTGAATTCAATAACTAAAGGGTATGTATGGAAAGATATTTCATTCCTAATAAAAAAATCCCGTGGCTTTAACTTCGGGATCTTTGCTTTTTAATTCTGGTTGTTATACGTCAATATTCGCGTAAACGGCATTTTTCTCAATAAACTCCCTTCTTGGCGGAACTTCGTCTCCCATTAACATGGAGAATATCCTGTCTGATTCCGTAGCGTTATCAATTGTAACCTGTCTCAATGTTCTGAACTCAGGATTCATAGTAGTATCCCAAAGTTGTTCAGCATTCATTTCTCCCAAACCTTTATAACGCTGTATAGATGCACTGCCTCCAAAACTTTCAACGATTTCATCCCGTTCCTTATCATTCCATGCATAACTTTTTTTATTGCCCTTTTTTACCAGATACAGGGGTGGTGTAGCAATATAAACATGGCCGCCTTCTATTAATTCACGCATATATCGAAAGAAAAAGGTAAGTATTAATGTTTCTATATGACTTCCATCTACATCCGCATCACACATAATCACCACTTTGTGGTAGCGCAATTTCTCAAGATTCAGGGCTTTACTATCATCTTCAGTACCTATAGTTACGCCAAGAGCGGTGTATATATTCCTTATCTCTTCATTTTCAAATACCTTATGCTGCATGGCCTTTTCTACATTCAGGATTTTACCACGTAACGGCAATATAGCCTGAAAATTTCGGTCCCGACCTTGTTTTGCAGTTCCTCCCGCGGAATCTCCTTCCACAAGAAAAACTTCACACAAGCTCGGATCCTGCTCGGAACAGTCAGATAATTTCCCCGGTAAACCTCCAATGCTCATAACCGTTTTTCGCTGCACCATTTCCCTGGCTTTTGCGGCAGCATGCCTTGCCTGCGCAGCAAGGATCACTTTTTGAACTATTATTTTGGCATCATCCGGGTGTTCCTCCAGGTAATTGGTAAGCATTTCAGAAACTGCCTGGCTAACCGCTGATGAAACTTCCCTGTTACCGAGCTTTGTCTTTGTTTGTCCTTCAAACTGAGGCTCACCAACCTTTACGGAAATAATCGCTGTGAGGCCCTCTCTGAAATCGTCGCCTGAAACTTCAAATTTCACTTTGTCCAACATTCCGGAACCATCGGCATATTTCTTCAGCGTTGTGGTAAGTCCTCTCCTGAATCCCGAAAGATGTGTTCCCCCTTCATGGGTATTAATATTGTTTACATAGGAATGCAAATTTTCAGTATAGCTATTATTATAGATCATGGCCACTTCAACAGGAATTCCATTTTTCTCGCCTTCCATGGCTATGACATCCTTTATCAAAGGTTCTCTGTTGCTATCTAAAAAAAGAACAAATTCTTTTAACCCCTGATCCGAATAAAATGTTTCAGATACATAATTACCTTCATCGTCTTTCTGGCGTCTGTCTGTAATACTTATAGTAACTCCCTTATTTAAATAGGAAAGTTCCCTCATTCTGTTAGAAAGGGTTTCGTAACTGTATTCTATAGTTTGTGTAAATATCTCAGTATCCGGGTGAAAAGTCACTATTGTGCCCGTTTCGTTTGATTCCCCAACACTTTTAACGGGGTAAAGTGATTTTCCCCTTTCGTATTCCTGTTCCCATATTTTTCCGCCTCTATGAACAGAAGCCTTTAAATGATCTGAAAGTGCGTTTACCACAGAAACACCTACTCCATGTAAACCACCTGAAACCTTATATGAATCTTTATCAAATTTACCCCCTGCACCAATTTTGGTCATCACTACTTCCAGTGCAGACATTCCTTCCTTCTTATGAAGATCCACCGGGATTCCCCTTCCATTATCCTTGGTGGTAATTGAATTATCCTCGTTAATGATAACGTCAATGGTATCACAATGGCCTCCCATAGCTTCATCAATTGAGTTATCCACTACTTCATATACCAAATGATGTAATCCTCTGACCCCTATATCTCCAATATACATGGACGGCCTCATGCGCACATGTTCAATACCCTCTAATGCCTGAATACTGTCAGCAGAATATTCTTTGTTTTTAGCTTCTTCGCTCATACAATAATTTAAGTATTTTATTTAATTTTTTGCAATCTTACAAATATAGGGAATACCCCATAAAATATAGTGTTGGTGGATATATGCAATAGGTAAGTTATCAACAATTTAACAACAATTTGTGATGCGTTTAACCAATGACGCGTTTTTGGTAATTATCCTGACATTTGTTAGGTTATTTTGAGACTATACTGTGTATTTTTGTGCCATCTTTACTAAAATGAAAAAGCATGGCAGATTCCAGAACGGCTTCGTTAAAACTAATGTCTCATATACAGAAAGTAGTAGATGTGCAAAGCAGGGTTATCTACTTTCTATTGAGTGTTATTTTATCTTTCGCTATTACTTACACTCTTTATGAACCGGCCATGGATCAGGCACAGATCTATGTGCTTTTTCTTTTATTCCTGTCGATTGGCCTTTGGGTAACAGAGGCTATCCCTCCCTTTGCAGTTGGTTTACTGGTATTTGGATTCCTGATTTTTGCCATGAATAGCTACTATTCCCAAATAGATCCTTCAAATGTTCAATCTCATTATATAGGTTATATAAATTCCTGGTCCAGTAGCGTTATCTGGCTTATGCTTGGTGGATTTTTTATGGCAGAAGCGATGAGTAAAACAAAATTGGACAGGGAGGTTTTCAGAATTTCTATTTCAAGATTCGGAACATTGCCAAAATTTGTATTGCTTGGCTTAATGCTTACAACTGCACTTTTCTCAATGATCATGTCCAATACCGCTACTACTGCCATGATGATCGCTTCTGTATTACCATTTATCAACACTCTGGACAAGGATGCCCCTTTTTCCAAAGCTATTTTAATCGGTATTGCGGGTTCAGCTTCTCTTGGGGGTATGGGTACCCTAATTGGCTCCCCTCCTAATGCTATTGCCGTTGAAGCTTTAAATAACAACGGAATTGACATCGGGTTTTTAGAATGGATGATTGTGGGCTTTCCTATTGCCATAATCCTTACTTTGTTATTTTGGCTGATCCTGACCAAAAAATACATCCCCGGAAAAAAAAGAATCGTTATTGAGCTTGAAGAAGTACCTGATGATAAAAATGATACCAATTACAAGTTTAACAGAATTAAAAAGCGAATAGTTCTTGCAGTTCTTTCCATTACACTGCTCCTATGGCTCACTGAAAAAGTTCATGGGATACCTGCTTCTGTGGTCTCTTTGCTTCCTATTATATTGCTCACCATGACCGGTATCATCAACGGAGATGATGTTCGCAAACTCCCCTGGGATACGCTGATGTTGGTAGCCGGCGGGCTGGCACTTGGTCTCGCCATAAAAGAGACCGGCCTTGCAAGCTTTTACGTAGAAAAAATACAGCAATACGATCTTAATTTCTTTGCCCTTGTAATAGCCTTTGGGTTTTTAACGGTTGTAATGTCCAATATTATGAGTAATACGGCAACGGCAACAATATTGATCCCAATAAGTATTATCCTGACATTCAATGATCCGGTAGTATTGCCTCTGGTAATCGGTTTAAGTGCATCCACCGCGTTGTTTCTCCCAATATCTACTCCTCCAAATGCCATTGCTTACAGCACGGACAAATTGGAACAAAAAGACTTTAGATTCGGTGGAATATTTATAGGTATGATTGGACCATTAATCATAACCGCAATTGTGATGCTAATATTTATGATTCTTTATAAGGTGTACTAATCTTCGAATAACTACCATCGGTTTGCACTGCCCAAATCTGCACAGGATTAATTCATCAAAAAAGCACCAATTAATTGGTGCCTCCTTTTGACTAATTAAAAATTCAATAGCTACTTCTTATAGAAGAAGATTTTGCAAACAGAATTTCCTTATTTCACAGCAATAAAACGTTTACTTTTCATAAGCATCATCATGAACATGCGCCACGGCGCGTCCTGACGGGTCATTCATATTTTTAAAGGCCTCATCCCATTCCAGTGCAATTTTAGTGCTGCAAGCCACAGATGGCTCCTGCGGGACAGACCATGCAGCTGCATCGCTGGGAAAGTGACCCTCAAATATAGACCTGTAATAAAATTCTTCCTTTGTAGTAGGGGTTTGAATGGGGTATCTGAATTTGGCATTTGCCAATTGCTCATCAGATACTTCCTTATCCACAACTTCCTTCAAAGTATCTATCCAACTATATCCTACACCATCAGAAAATTGTTCTTTTTGCCTCCAGGCCACACTTTCGGGTAATAATGATTCAAATGCCTTACGCACTACCCATTTTTCCATACGTTCTCCATTTATCATCTTGTCTTTTGGATTAATTCGCATGGCTACATCCATAAATTCTTTGTCCAGAAACGGCACTCTGCCTTCAATTCCCCAGGCAGCCAGAGATTTATTGGCCCTTAAGCAATCATACATATGTAACTTGGTTAGTTTCCTGACAGTCTCTTCATGGAAGTCCTTGGAACTCGGTGCTTTGTGAAAATATAAGTACCCCCCAAACAATTCATCTGCACCTTCACCTGAGAGCACCATTTTAATACCCATAGATTTTATTACACGCGCCATAAGATACATAGGTGTTGATGCCCTGATAGTAGTAATATCGTAGGTTTCCAGGTTGTAAATTACATCCTTAATAGCATCAAGGCCTTCCTGTATGGTAAACTTAATTTCGTGGTGGATAGTACCGATATGATCTGCAACTATTTGCGCGGCTGCGAGATCCGGGGATCCTTCTAATCCTACAGAAAATGAATGCAATTGCGGCCACCAGGCATCCTTGGTGTCATCAGATTCTATTCGTTTTTGAGAATACTTTTTGGCTATAGCAGAAGTAACCGAAGAGTCAAGACCACCTGAAAGTAAAACCCCATAAGGCACATCAGACATAAGCTGCCTGTGTACAGCCGCTTCCAGAGCAACCCGTATTTCATCAATACTTGTTTGGTTTTCCTTTACTGCTTCATAATCCATCCAATCCCTGCTATACCATCTTTTTGGTTCTCCATCACTGCTGTGCAAATAATGTCCGGGCGGAAAAAGCTCTATTTTAGTACATGTGCCTTCCAATGCCTTTAGCTCTGATGCAACGTAAAAGGTGCCATTTTTATCCCAGCCCATATATAATGGAATTATACCCATATGATCTCTGGCAATAAAATATTCATCTTTCTCTGAATCATAAATGGCAAATCCAAATATTCCATTCATATCATCCAGAAAGTCCGCACCTTTTTTCTGGTATAAAGCAAGAATCACCTCACAGTCAGATTGTGTACTGAAATTATAGGACCCCTCAAATTGTTTTCTTAACTCTTTGTGGTTATAAATTTCGCCATTTGCGGCTAAAATCAGCTTCTTGTCTTCACTAAATAAGGGTTGTTTCCCTGATGCAGGATCCACAATTGCGAGACGCTCATGAGCCAATATAGCCTTCTCATTTGCATAAATCCCACTCCAATCCGGACCCCGATGCCGTACTTTCCTGGACATTTCCAATAATTGGGGTCTCAGGTTTTCTGTACTTTCCTTTACATCAAATGCACATACAATTCCACACATTATCTTTAATTTTATATTAATTATTAGGCAAAGATGTCTATTAAATAGTTAAATTGAAACACAAACAAGTATATTTATTTCATATTGTAATTATTATAATCATAATTGATATAATTATTAATCAAAACATTAATTATAATAGGTTTAAACAAACAGTTTGTAAGCAGTACAAATTTTAACGACTCTTTATAAGACCTTAAAAGGATTACTAATTAGATTTGGAGAATATAAAAACAAACACAATTATGAAAAAAGTATTGACATTAACTATCATGGCCTTGGCCATAATTTTTACAAGTGAAATTAACGCACAGGATTTTAGCGGGATGGATAAGAGCCCGGCAGATATTGCTTCATATCCTTCAAGTTACAAAGTTGCCGATAAGTTGATAAAGGTGGTATACAGCAGGCCTCAGTTAAAAGGGAGGGCACTTTCCCAACTCGCTCCAGAAAATAAAGTCTGGAGAACAGGTGCTAACGAAGCAGCTGAAATTACGCTCTACAAAGACATGACGTTTGGTGATACTGCCGTGAAAGCCGGTACTTACTCGCTTTTTACTATACCGGGAGGATCTGAATGGACTGTTATTTTAAATAGCAAATTAAATCAGTGGGGTGCTTATTCCTATGATGAGTCTGCAGATGTTGCACGTGCAAAAGCTTCTGTAAGTATGGGAGAAGATTCACTTGAAGCATTTTCAATTGCTTTTAAAGAAGTTGATGGAGGAGTTCATATGGTTATGGGATGGGGTACTACAAGAGCTGCTGTTCCTTTTAGTTTAAGTATGTAATAGAATTATAGTATAAAGAGAAGCCGAAGTATTTAACTTCGGCTTTTTTTGTTTAAAATATGAGAGGATTTATTCCGTAGCACTTTAAATTCGCCGATTTCCTACAAGAATGAAAGTACCGTCCGGGGTATAGCTTTCTCCCTCAAATGAATCTCCGTCCATGATTAGAGCCACCTCTACCATACTGCCTTCTATATCCACAGAAAAAGTAAGTTTGTTTTTCGACACTTTAACATTGTCCGCAGGCAGTTTACCTCCCGGCATCTCCAGTTCCACGGTATATACTTTCTTTTTTTTAGATACATGTAATATGCCGGAACTATATTCCAGTGGCACATCCTGAACTAAATAGTCCCAACTCCCGGTCCATCTCTTTTTTTTAATAAGAAAAGTAGAAACCACTTCAACCTTAGAAGCGTCAGTCATTTCCATTCCGTATCCATTAGAAAACATAAAGAATATTAGTACAATACCGAAATTCTTAAAGATTGATTTCATTTTAAAAGTTATTAAGTTTATGCCTAAATGTACTGTAATTTTTTGAAGTAATAATTAGTCCTTTCCGGAAATAACAAATGCTACACGCCTATTCTTCTGCCTGCCCTCTTCTGTGTCATTATCGGCTATAGGGACCGTTCCACCATGACCTTTCCAGCTAATCCTGTCTTCTGAAAGTCCGAGTTCTATAAAATACTGAGCAACAGCAGAACAACGTTTATCCGACAAATACTGATTGTAAGCACTTGTACCTATATTATCTGTATGCCCGTCAATATTAATATGAAGCGATTCATTTGCGTACAGATAGCTATAGATTTTTTGAATATCCTTTTTGGCGGCTTCTAATAGTTTAAATTCATCAAAATTGAATAATACGCTTTCAAAAATATGGATTTTATCGAGTTCATAATTTTCCGTTTCAAGATCTATATCGGTCACTGAAAGCGCATTAGCCTCCGATAAATGCAGCTGATTTAAGGATACCATATCCAGGTAATAATAGGCGCCCTGTTTAGCGCCTTTCTTTGTCTTAAACTTCCTGGTACCTGCATTATTTTTAAAATTGCCGATTGTCATATAATTTTCCCATCCTTTAGCTTCAAATCTGGTGCTAACCAATACCCAGTCTCTGGTGTCTTTATAAAAATTAGTATATCCAATTTCCATATAATTATAGGCGTTACCCACAATTTTATACCTATGCATTTTGGAGATTTCTTTTTTAATATCAAGGGACAGGCTATCCTTTGAAAAAAGTACCCCAAAATCCTTTACGGCAAAATCCGAACGTTCTGCAAGACTGACATAAAAAGAAACCTGATAGGTTTTGCCTTTCTCCAGTGTATGCGTTAGAGGCACCTGTACATATTCCCTGTAATCATCCGGGGCATATAGATATAGACCGGCGTATCCATTGCCAAAATCTGAAGGTTGTGTGCCATTGAAATTTTCCGGCGTCCCCATTACTGTGCTGCAACTGTTAAAATAGTCTGTAGAACCTTTTGTTGGTGTACTCCAATGGGCAACATCGGATTCAAAAGTACCCAGACGTGCCGGGCATGCTTCATATTGCTCAAAACTGGGATTCTGTATAAGGTTTTGAGAGAGCAGAGTCATATTACACCAAAAGAAGGCGAGTAACACGAAGTATGTATTCTTTACAACCAAAATAGTATGGGGCTATTACTTTATCCTAAAGTAAGAAATAATCCTCAACTATAGCGTTTATTACGTTTAACAGTGTTTTTAGAAGATGACTGATCTGAATTTAACTTAATTCTTTTCAAAGTCGTTTAAAAATCAAACTTGTAAGACACCCCGGCCAATATCTGCAAACTCTGTACCCTATAGTTAGCCCAGCGTTGGTATGCATTGTTTGCAATATTATTTGCTTTCGCAAAAATGGAAAGATGCTCGTTGAAATGATATCCTATATGGGCATTTACATCAAAAAAACTATCTAACGTTATCACAGCAGAAGGAAAATCTACAGGTAAAACATTCTCTACCACCTGGGCACTTAAATCCTGACGCTCCCCCACATAAAATAAATTTGCACCCAGAAACCATTTATCATTAATCTGGTAATCCAATAGTAAGGACCCTTTAACATCCGGAAGATTCCAGGCAGGATTATTTGTCTCCGTATTATAATCAAAAAGTTCCAGGTTTAATCCGAGCGTGAAATCACGGTTTATATCCAAATTTAACTCAGCAAATAATCCAAGGGTTTTAATATCATCATAAAAGACTTCAAATGAATTTCCATAATAATAGCCTTTTTCATCATCCCTGAAATCATTTTGGGGATTTAGTTTATAAAGGGGTTTTCTGTTTTCGGCTCTATAGAATCCTTTTAGATTGTAACTCAGGCTGGGCAGTAATTGCCCTTTTATTCCCAGAAATCCATCATACTGCCTGTCTGTAGGAAGTATTGTCAGGGTTGGTGACACATAAGGATTTTCGTCCACAAAGCTATAATAAGAATTCTGATCTAAGCCTCCTTCCACACCTCCATAGGCAATTACCGTATCATCTAACAATTTGTAGGAGGCCGTGATTTGGGGATATATATAAAAATTGCTGTCGCTTAGCTCTGTATCCAAACCATAGATCAGTGACACCCCAAAATTCAGGGTATATTTCTCCCCGGATAAGACCAAATTCGGATTTGCACCAAATTGCATCTGTCCGTAATCAATGCCCAATGTGTTTGTCGGGCTATTGATACTTGCGTTCTTAAAACTTCCCCCTACATAGTCAAAAAAAACTTTTAAAGTAACGGTTTCCGTGGAGACAGGAAACAAAAATTTGGGCTGGATCAGGAATCTGTTCTCGCCTGAATCAACAGCGTCCCAAAACCTTCGGTATAATATTTCCCCACCTGAAAAAAAAGATTCTTCCATCTGGAGCTGAGCACCAGCTTCAAGGCCAAAATAGTTTTGCCCTTCATCAATTGTACTGATTGTTGGAGCATCAAATATCCCTTCAGGAAGCCCATACCAATTATATTTCTGATGTTGAAATCCAATATCGGCTCGCCAATTCAAATCCCTCCCTTTTTCATTATAAGAGGCATTCAATTCTGTATTGTAAAAATCAGTATCGAGCAGAACATCTTCCAGATCTGCCCTCGAGGAGCGATGATTAAGTCCAAAATCCACCCTTTTATTGCCTCTGTCTATATCTCTGCTTGTATAAAAGTCTGCCAGGGCATTGCTAAAATTTCCCAGGCTCACAGAAGCATAGGAATTATATAGTTTTTCGGGTTTTGCTTTTTGTACAGCGGATGCCTTGCCCTTTGAAGGAGTAAAAGTTGATGCTACAGGTACAGAGAAAATAGCGTATTCTATCTTCTTTTTTTGAAGAACTATGGAATCATTGAGGTTTGGAATTGATTTAACCTTGAAGGCATCCGATACTGTCGGGGAATATGGCTTCACCACTGTAACCGTCTCCGTCCCAAGGTCCTTTTCTTCCTGGGCCGATAAGAATTGCACTAAACCTATTAAAGCAATTATTGTAACTTTTAATTCCTTATGCATAATGTGTTCTTATCTTATTAATTTCCTTCCGGAATGATATCTGAATTTCGTTCGGCTTCTTTCGATTTTATAATAGCCAATTCTCCTTCTGCATCTGCAACAATTTGGGTATAGTCACCAAAATTTGCAATTACACTTTCCAGTATGTAGGTAGCCTGATAAGCGTCATCCAGTGCATAATAATTCTTCGCCATAATAATCAAGCCTTTCCCCCCCCATTCTTTATAAGCGGCATAATCTCTTGCCAACTTTTGTACGGAATTATTGGATGCCTCAAAAGAACCGGACTTTTGCTTAAAATATGCGTCATAGAATAAAGCTTCTGCCGCTAATGCTCCACTTGCAATTTTCAAAACTTCTGCATAAGCCCTCTCTGCTCTTTCTTCATCGGCAGTTGCTATTGCAGATCTTGCGATCATGATTTGTGCATCACTTTTAATTCTATCATCAATATTATCTGTTTCCAGCACTTTTTCGGCGTAAGCTATGGTCTGGTCATAATTCTTTTGCTCGTAATACCCCTTCATCAGGTTGGATTGCGCAAATGTTCTGTTCTGGGGAATATCTGCAATTGATTCCAAACGCTGAAGGAATGGAAGTGCAGCGGTATAGTTTTTATTTCCGATATATATCTCGCATACCCTGGCAAGGGCCTGTTCTGAATATTCACTCGCACCACTGTCTGCAACATACTTGTACCCCGGAAGGGCTTTATCCTTCTCTCCTTGTTGAAAATATAATTGTGCAAGCCTAAAATTGGCATTTATAGCATGTAATCCGTTTGGGAAATCCCGGATATAGTTTTCATATCCTTTTATTGCAGCCTCATTCCTGCCCTGCAGGTTCTGCTTCTCTGCGGATTCAAAACTGGCATTGTCCAATTCGGAATCGGTTACCTCAACAAAATCTAAGCCCTCAACCCATCTGGCAAACTCACTAACCTGACCAGTATCTACATAAATTAGTTTGGCAGTAGCTACCGCCTGAATTGCCTCCTGTGAGTTCGGGTAGTCGCGCACTACTGTTTTAAACTTGCTTAAAGCCAGTTCATTTTTGTTGGAATTATAAAAAACAAGTCCTTGTCTTAGCAATGCCCCGGGCACTAATGTACTTCCCGGATAATCATTAATTAGCCGGTCATATGTTTCCAATCCAATAGCCTCCTGGTTTTCTTTAATATAAGAGTTGCCCAGTTCAAATAAGGCATCATCCTTTAAACTTGATTTGGAATACCTTGAAATAAAACCATTGAGTTCCTCAATTTTTGTGGCGCTCCTATCAATAAAACCATAACTCAAAGCTTTTTGGAATGCTGCGTAGTCTTTCTCAGGACTGGCCGATTGTAAGACTTTATTGTAGGATTCAATCGCAGGCCAGTATTTGCTGGTAACAAAATAACAATCGCCAAGGCGTACATTGGCATCATTTTTTTTATCAAGATCCGTTCCCCCATTGGCATAAGCCTGGAAATAAGAAATTGCATTGTTGTAATCTTTTAGCTTAAAATAGGTATACCCCAGGCTATAATCCAGGGCATTAGCTTCCTCTGTGCGCGATGCCGCGGGATAAGTTTTAAATTGAAGATAGTCCGCAAGTGCCTCCTCAAAGGCATTTAGCATATATTGAGATTCCGCTTTCCAGTATCGGGCGCGCGCTTTAAACTGTTCGTCAGGTGCATTATTCAAAGATTTAGCGAACAAGGCATGGGCAGATGCGTAATCTGTCTCAATAAACAATTCAACTCCCCTGTAGAAGGCTACTTTCTGATAGGTTGCTTTGCTGGCAAAACTGCTGTTTTCCTCCAGGAGAACTAATGCCCCTTCAAAATTTTTAGAGGTAATATAAGAGTCAACCAATAATTCCTGGATTTCCTTGGAATGGGAGTCATTAGGATAAGTCTCCAGATAGTCAGACAGCACCTTTGGAACTGCTTCATATGGATTCCCTATTTCATAACTCAGGCGGGCATAATTAAGATAAGCATCCTTTTGTATCTCCTCATTAAATTCCATTTGGGAAGCATTCCTGAAGGCATTCAGGGCTTCCTGCTTTTTATCCAGGTTTAAATAGCACTCAGCTAAATGGTAATAGGCATTTTGGGCTACTCCATTGTCTCCATCAATAATTTTATTGAATTGGTTAATGGCGTTTGCGTAGTCTTCCTGTTTATAGTAACAATAGCCTAATAAATAGTGATCTGTATTACTCCATTTACCGCGTTTCCCCTTATAAGCTTCCAAATAAGGGATTGCATTTGCATACTGCCCTAAATTGAAATAACTCTCACCAATAATTTTGTTTAGCTCAGAAATTTCCTGTCTGTCAGATTTTGTCAACTGCGACTTGGCCAGTGCAATAGCTTCTTCAAAATTACCGAGCTTGAAATTCATATCGGCCTGGTAATAAGAGAGCTTATCGCTTAACAATTCCTGATCAGCTATCTGATCGAAACGTTCGCTAGCCCCTTCATAATCATCTTGCTGATATGCGATATACCCCAGATAATATTTGGCCTGAGAACCATAGGTGGGTGATGTGGATACCTTGCTTAAATATCTTTCTGCTTCTTTTGACTCATTGGAACTGAAAAGGGAATACCCCATATTAAAATTGAAGCGCTCTTTTTCCTGAGAGGACATAGAAGTTTGGTCTACCTTTTTATACCACTTCAGGGCATAAGGATATTTTCCATTTTCAAAATAGTAGTCAGCCACATCCATAAAAGCAGAATTTCTTTTCGTGGAAGTCGGGTAGTTGGCTACAAAGTTTTCCATTAGTCTGTCTGCACCAAGCTGGTTCAATCTTACAGCCGCGTTGGCGACATAATAGGCACTATTGGCTTCTGTTTCATAATCCTTGGTACTCGTTTGTACTTTTTCAAAAATGGTCTGTGCAGCCTGATATTGCTTATTATTATACAAAGCAAGGGCATCCTGATATTGCTTTTGATGATGGGTATAAATTTTTGATTCCTGGGTATATCCAGAAATTACAAAAACAATTAAATATAGCAGTACAGCGGTTTTTTTCTTTCGCATAATGTTCTCTAGCTGTTAAGAAGTACCGGAATTTTCCATAATAACGTCAAATATTGTATTGAAGTATATCAGACAACTAAATAATAGAATTTTACTTCTTGTAAGCCTTAATTAAGCAGGAACTTATTACTTTTATATCAACATTTAAATTATGGGTGAGAGCATTCTGAATCTTAAAGATGTAGCCGTTTACCAAAAGGATAATATGGTACTCAATGATATTTCCCTTGAGGTAAAGAAAGGTGAATTTGTATATCTGATCGGTAAAACCGGTAGTGGTAAAAGCAGTCTTATGAAAACCCTTTATGCAGATATCCCGCTATTGGAAGGACACGGCCGCATAGTAGGATTCAACTTAAAGACACTTGAAGAAAAAGATATCCCTTATTTAAGGCGTAAACTTGGAATAGTTTTCCAGGACTTTAAATTGCTGCCGGACAGGAATATCAATAAAAATCTGTTGTTTGTTCTAAAAGCTACCGGTTGGAAAGATCCGGATAAAATGGATGCTAAAATTGAGGAAGTATTGGATAAAGTGGGAATGAAGACCAAAGGCTTTAAATTTCCACATGAATTATCGGGCGGGGAACAGCAGCGGATTGCAATTGCAAGGGCCTTACTAAATGATCCGGAAATTATTCTGGCAGATGAACCTACCGGGAACCTGGATCCCCAAACAAGTGTAGAAGTGATGAAAGTACTGCAGGAAATAAATAAAGCGGGGAGGACTATACTTATGGCTACCCATGATTATGCCTTGCTGCTAAAATATCCCTCCAAAACTCTGAAATGCGATGGAGCCAAAGTATTCGAAGTAGTTCAGAAAGCCGTTTAAAAATAAACCCCGCAAAACCGTAGCAAAGCCATTTCCAGGTCATTAATTAATTGTGATTTTACAAAATAAATATGCTATATTTATCAAAATACTCTTTAGGACTATTATAAGAGGATAATATTCCTGACCTATAATGGCCTGATTAGCAGTTTTTGATCGAGAATATTTATCGTTTTTATTACAATTCTATCAACCAAAACAAATTAATAATGAAGCTAACCAATCTATTATTTGCCTGTGCATTGCTCCTAACGTTTTCGTGTAAGCAGGAAAAACCAAAACAGCAAGTAGCAGAAGAAATAGAAATCCGCCAATGGAACCCTGAAGACTTAAGAGCCATAGCGGGGAACCGTTTAGAAAGAGGTTTGATTAAAAAAACCGATCAGGCCACCCCCGGATATACATTATTTTCTCCTTATACAGGTACAGTAAGTTATTTAATTGATAAAGACGGTAACATTGTACATTCCTGGAAAGGTGAATTGAGTGCGGCTTTAAATGGTTATCTTCTAGAAAACGGACACCTAATTAGGGTAGAACGTGATGTTGATTTTCCAACCTTTGCTGCCGGCGGTGCTGCTGGCCGCATAAGGGAATATGACTGGGAAGGAAATCTTGTCTGGGACTTTGAATATGCTAATGAGAAAGAATTAATACATCATGATATAGAAGTTTTACCCAATGGAAATATTCTTGCTATTTCTTATGAACTAATAACCCCGGAGCAAGCTATATCAGCAGGGAAAGACCCTGGTAAAATTGCAAAAGCGGGTATTTGGCCCGATAAAATTATAGAAATAAAACCTATAAAACCGGTTGGAGGTGAGATAGTATGGGAATGGCATATGTGGGATCACCTCATTCAAGATTTAGATCCAAATAAGCCAAATTATGGAGTCATAGCTGAAAATCCGCGAAGAATAGACGTTAATCTGAATAATGATTTTGATTTTCCCCCTTTTTCGCAAGAGCAAATTGATATGATGAAAAAGCATGAGATATTAACTTCAAATTTCACAGAAGATAATATAACTTCAGATATAAGTCATAGTAATGCAGTTTCTTACAATCCGGAACTTGATCAGATAGCGATTAGCATAAAGCATTTTGGTGAACTTTTCATCATAGATCATAGTACAACCACAGAAGAAGCCAAAGGAAGTACCGGTGGCAAATGGGGTCATGGAGGGGATCTCTTGTACCGTTGGGGCAATCCTGAAAATTATGGAAGGGGAACAAAAGCGGATCGAACATTATTTAATCAACATGAGGTTAGATGGGTACCACAAGGCTATGAAGGTGCCGGCAATTTAACAATGTTTAATAATGACATCATAAATCCCAATAATAAAATGCCTTCTGTTTTAGGTGCTATGATGGAATCAGGTTCAGCCGATCCGGAAATCAGCATAGCAGATATAGGCAATTATAGTGCCGTTTATGAGATAACTATGCCAACTAGTAAAGAAGGTGTATATATGATTCCTGAATCTGATAAAATTGGGCCAAATGCTCCATCATGGCAGTATACAGCGCCTGATAAATATTCACTTTTTTCTCCAATAATGTCCAGTGCACAACGATTAAAAAATGGTAATACCTTGATTACATCAGGCATAGATGGTCGTATTCTTGAAGTAACTCCAGTAGGAAAAACTGTCTGGGAATATCGCAATCAATATAAATATGACTATAAGCTTCCCGATGGAAGCGTTCCTCAACCGGGTGGATCAATAACACAATATGGATTAAATAGAAGCTTGCACTACGATGCTGATTATGAAGCATTTAAGGGGAAAGAATTGAAACCAATTGTTCCACAACCAGAACCTTTTATCTTTAAAATGCCCCCGCCCCCTGCTGAGCAGGATAGCGTGCATTAAATTGTAAATAACTAACATAAAACTATAAACAAATGTCTATTAAAATTATAGGTGCAGGATTGCCAAGGACCGGCACAAATACTTTAAAACAAAGCTTGGAACAATTAGGTCATAAACATGTTTATCATATGAAGGAATTGCTGGTAAACCCTGATAAACTCCATTTATGGAAAACACTGGATGAAACAGGAGATACTGACTGGGATGCCCTTTACGAAGGATATGATGGCACAGTAGATTTTCCCGGTTACCCATGGTATAAAGAACATATGAAACAATACCCCGATGCAAAGGTTATCCTCACAGTGCGAGATTTTGATGCATGGTATAAGAGTGTCGACAGCACCGTATTCAGGGCAGGACCACAAACGCCTGGTGAAAAGATAAAAATGTTAAGTAAGTTATTATTCAATGCCAGAGCCCGAAAGGTTGTTAAGGTTATTAAATGGTTCAAAAAAGTCTTTTTTGCCGAAAGACTGCAGGGAAATTTCGGGGATAAGGAATTTGCCAAAAAATTCTGGGAAGAGCATCTGGCCGATGTTAAGGCAAGTGTCCCTAAAGACAAATTGCTGGTTTATGATGTACGCGAAGGTTGGGGACCACTTTGCAAATTTTTAGGCGTTGAAGAACCTGCTGAACCGCTTCCACATTTAAACAAAAAGGAGAACTTTAAGGCAATGCTTCCCAAGCTTATGAAAGGGGAAATGGTCTAAAAACGGCTATCCATAGAAATCAAATATCTTATATGCCCCCGGTGGCTTCTACCATCGGGGGTTAATTATAAATAACAACGACCATGAATACTGAAAGCTGGCAGGTAAAAGTCACCCTTTTACTGGTAAGTAGCCTTACCATAATGTCTATGATTACAATATCGGCATCTTTGCCTGATATGACGAAGGCATTTTCAAGTCTATCAAATGCGGAAAATCTAGTCAAATTAACCTTATCATTTCCCGGTCTTTTTATTGCTCTAACGGCCATAATCGCAGGAAAGTTCATTGATAAATTTGGAAGATTAAGACTTTTAAATACCGCACTTATACTCTACGCCCTGGGTGGCAGTTCTGGTTATTGGCTGGATAATATTTACCTTATCCTCGCCGGAAGGGCTTTACTGGGTATCTGCGTTGGAATTACAATGACAGTGGCTACAACACTTATTGCGGATTATTATCAGGGTAAATCCAGGCAAAAATTTGCTGGTATTCAAATAGCTGTTATGTCATTTGGAGGTATCCTGTTTGTTAGTTTGGGTGGGGTATTGGCAGATATTTCATGGCGGATTCCTTTTCTTCTTTATTTGTTTCCAGTGATAATTTTACCCATGGCGAGCATGTTCCTAAAAGAACCAAAAGCATTGCATGTAGCAAAAAGCATAGATACAGCCATAAAATCACCCAAAATAATCTGGCTTGTTTTTATAAACGTTATGATTATGTGGATTCTGTTTTTTATAATCCCTGTCCAAATTCCCTTCTATTTAAAATCAATTGGTATTGAAAAGAATTCGTTGATTGGCATAGCTATAGCTTCCAGCACGCTATTCTCAGTATTTTCTTCTCTTTCTTTTTCCAGGATAAAGGATAGATTTACCTTCCAGCAGATTTTTGGTATTGGTTATTTTCTGATGGCTTTGGCATTTGCCAGCATTTCCTATGGGGGTTCATATGGCATGGTTATGATAGGAATGTTACTAGCCGGATTAGGTATGGGCCTTATGATCCCAAATGCAAACGTTTGGGTAATGCAATTAGCGCCTGAAAAAATAAGGGGGCAGGAAATTGGAAGGTTAACAACTTTCTGGTTTATGGGTCAGTTTTTGTCTCCAATAATTTTACTCCCTTTTCTTAATCTAATGACACATTCCCAGCTATTTTCAATATTAACCTTTATTATAATAGCTTTGAGTTTAGGGTTTTTCGTATTTGGAATTCTAAATAAAAAATCAAAACTGAAATCCTGAAAAATAAGGATATTAAATAGGTGAATGGAACAAGGGATCTTACAAAAGCATTATAAATAGCCGTCAACTTTTTAGTTAAGCAACTAATTCCGATGTGATTTTTAAAAAGCAGGACAATCAGCCAAATAGCAAATCCAACCCATTTTTAGGGGCGCTGCTCTTCCTGGTATCGCTGATTTTACTAATCCTGACCGGGCCTTTTGGTTTTTTATACGGTCTTTTATATTCACTGTTTACGAAAGGTTTCAGGGGTATAGGGGAATATTTATTAAAAATTGCAGTCTCCATAGACCAGCTCGGCAATGTTTTAATGCAACATTTACTCAATGCATTATGGATCAAAAAAGGAGGCTACAGGTTTGGGAACAGGGATGAGACTATTTCCAGTGCTTTGGGAAGAAACAAAAAACAGGGTACACTAACCCGCTTCGGTAAATTAATTGACAAAATACTGGATAAATTAGACCCCAACCACTCGCTCAACTCTATCGACTATTATATTGAGCCATCCGGGGGGTTTCTGGATGTGCTGGCATGGATTCATATCGCAGACAATAGGATCTTATGCACAAAGAGCGCTGACAAAGATGTCTATTACATCCCGGGAGGAAAAAGGGAACCCGGGGAATCTGATGTACAAGCACTATATAGAGAAATAAAAGAAGAACTACAGGTGCTCTTAGATACTTCTTCATTAAAATTTATAGGCATTTTTGAGGCCCCGGCTCATGGTTTTCAGCCTGGCATGATGGTTAGGATGAGATGTTATACAGGAGACTATGATGGAGAATTGTGCCCTGATTCCGAAATTTCCGAAATGGTATGGCTCAGTTATTCAGATAGGAGTATGGTCTCTGAAGTAGACAAGCTTATTTTTGATTTTCTTAATAAGAAAGGATATCTAAAATAAATAACAGTGGAAGCCCATCAACTTTTTTGCTACATTTAGTGCCAAATTGAAAAATCTGTAAACTAATTTAAAAACTACAAATGGTAGTATTGGGCATTGATATTGGTGGCTCCGGAATGAAAGGTGCCTTAGTGAATTCTGAAACTGGTGAAATGCTGACAGAACGTTACCGCATACCTACGCCGAAGTCCAGAAAACCTAAAGAAATGGCAGAAGTGGTCAAAAAGATCGTTGAGCACTTTAATCACAAAGGCCCTGTAGGAGTTGGATTCCCGACAATTATTAGACACGGTGTATGTAAATCCAAAGGGAATCTTCATAAAAAATGGGTAAATGTTAATGTCCGTGAACTATTTTCCGATGCAACCGGACTTCCGGTAACAGTTATTAATGATGCGGATGCTGCAGGGTATGCAACCATGAATTACGGTATTGGGAAAGGGAAAGAAGGTCTGGTAGTAATGATTACGATAGGTACTGGTTTAGGTAGCGGTGCATTTTTTAATGGAGAACTAATCCCAAATTTTGAATTAGGTCAGATACCTTATAAAAAATATGATAAAATTGAAAATTGGGCAGCAGCATCAGCGAAGGAAAAGGAAGGCCTAAGTTATAAACAATGGGGCAAACGTTTTAATGTATTCCTAAAATATGTAGACCTTATAATATCACCGGATTATATCATCTTAGGAGGTGGAACCTCTAAGCAGTTCGATGAATACAAAGAATATATAACTATTGAAACACCTGTAGCCCCTGCAGAATTAAGAAACCAAGCGGGAATAGTTGGCGCTGCCGCCGCATCATTGCATGAGGCACCAAGAGATTAAGCCGGAAATAGATTCAAACTTTTAAGAAATCTTATTCCTTTTTCGGTCAACTTCCTTTAGAAATATTTTGCGAAGACGTAAGTGTTTAGGTGTAACCTCAACATATTCATCTTTTTGAATATACTCCAGGGCTTCCTCCAGAGAAAATTTGATGGCAGGCACTATTTTTGCCTTATCATCTGCACCTGAAGAACGCACATTTGAAAGCTTCTTGGTTTTGGTAATATTGATTACCATATCATCTCCCCTTGTATTTTCACCAATAACCTGACCTTCATAGATATCCTCACCCGGATCCACAAAAAACCTGCCTCTCTCCTGTAACTTATCTATAGAATAAGGAATTGCCTTCCCGTTTTCCATGGAGACCAGGGAACCGTTTTGCCTTTGAGGAACTTCTCCTTTCATAGGTTGGTATTCCAAAAAGCGATGCGCCATTATGGCCTCCCCGGCTGTAGCCGTTAAAAGCTGATTCCGAAGTCCAATAATACCACGGGAAGGAATAAGGAATTCACATACCATTCTGTCTCCCTTTGCCTCCATACTCGTCATTTCGCCCTTACGGATTGAAACCATCTCTACAGCTTTCCCGGATACTTCTTCCGGCAAATCTATGGTCAACTGCTCTATAGGTTCGCATCTTACTCCATCAATAGTGCGAATAATGACCTGAGGCTGGCCTATTTGAAGTTCATAACCTTCCCTTCGCATAGTCTCTATAAGAACTGATAAGTGCAAAACACCTCTTCCAAAAACCATAAATTTTTCAGCACTATCTGTCTCTTCAACACGCAGAGCCAGATTCTTTTCAAGTTCTTTTTCCAGTCTTTCTTTGATATGCCTTGAAGTAACGAATTTTCCATCTTTACCAAAAAATGGACTATCGTTAATTGTGAAAAGCATACTCATTGTAGGTTCATCGATAGCAATGGTCTTAAGACCTTCGGGATTTTCAAGGTCTGCAATAGTATCGCCAATTTCAAATCCTTCCAGCCCAACAATTGCACAAATATCACCTGTAGCCACTTCGCTAACTTTTATTCGGCCCAAACCCTCAAAAGTAAATAATTCTTTTACCCTGGATTTAACTATACTGCTATCACGCTTTACCAGTGAGATTTGCTGTCCCTCTTTTAAAGAACCGCGCTGCAGACGCCCGATCGCAATTCTGCCCGTAAATGAAGAGTAGTCTAAAGAAGTGATCAACATTTGTGTAGTTCCTTCCTGGGATTCAAAACTTGGGATATGCTCAACAACCATTTCCAAAAGAGGCTCTATAGTTGTTGTTTCATTTTGCCAGTCATCACTCATCCAGTTATTTTTGGCAGAACCATAGACTGTAGGAAAGTCTAATTGCCATTCTTCGGCACCTAGCTCATACATAAGGTCAAATACCTTTTCATGTACTTCTTCAGGGGTACAATTTTCTTTGTCTACCTTGTTGATCACAACACATGGCTTTAAACCCATGTCAATTGCTTTTTGTAAAACAAAACGCGTTTGTGGCATAGGTCCTTCAAAGGCATCAACCAGCAGCAAAACCCCATCAGCCATATTCAAAACACGTTCAACCTCACCTCCAAAATCGGCGTGACCGGGAGTATCAATAATATTGATCTTGGTATCTTTATAAAGTACAGATACATTCTTTGAAGTAATAGTAATTCCCCTTTCACGCTCAAGGTCATTATTATCCAAAATAAGTTCTCCAGTTTTCTCATTTTCCCGGAATAACTGACAAAAATGTAAAATCTTATCTACCAGTGTAGTTTTTCCGTGGTCAACGTGAGCAATTATCGCTATATTTTTAGTACTTGACATCTTCTTGTTTTAAGGCCGCAAAGATACTCCTAATTTTTGCTTACTGTTATAAAGTTCTGTTATTTTTATTGTATTGATTTTGAGGGATTAACAATATGGATAATAGCTTTAAAAAACAATTATCTTTGTAACCTAACTTTTAAATATGAAACTCGCCACAATACCACAACTAAAATACGCCAATGGCAACAATTTTTTTCTGCTCGCCGGACCATGTGCCATTGAAGGTGAGGATATGGCTTTAAGGATTGCTGAAAGAATTGTTCAGATCACTGATAGATTGGAAATTCCCCTCATTTTTAAAGGGAGTTTTAAGAAAGCAAATCGAAGCCGGGTAGACTCTTTTACAGGCATTGGGGATGAAAAAGCTCTGAAAATATTGAAAAAAGTCTCCGAATCATTTCAGGTTCCAACAGTTACGGATATCCATGAAATATCAGATGCACAACTTGCATCTGAATACGTGGATGTCCTTCAAATACCCGCTTTTCTGGTGCGTCAAACCGATTTGTTGGTTGCGGCCGCAAAGACGGGGAAGACAGTTAACCTTAAAAAAGGACAATTCATGAGTCCGGAAAGCATGAAGCATGCTGTAAATAAAGTAATTGACTCTAATAATGACCAGGTGATGATTACCGATAGAGGTACAATGTTTGGCTACCAGGATATGATCGTGGATTTTAGGGGGATACCTGTCATGAAGCAATATGCGCCTGTGGTATTAGATGTTACCCATTCCCTGCAGCAACCCAATCAGTCTTCAGGAGTGACCGGGGGGAGACCCGAATTAATCAGCACTATAGCCCGGGCAGGCATAGCCACTGGGGTTGATGGAATATTTATCGAAACCCATTTTGATCCTTCCAATGCCAAAAGCGATGGAGCCAACATGCTGCATCTGGATCAGCTGGAAAAGCTTCTGACTAATTTAACGACTCTTCGTAAAACGGTGAATAGTCTTCAGTAATTTACTTAAGTTTCTTAAAAATCAGTACATTGGAATTAATTAATTCCATTAGGTACCTATGAGAGCAAGCCGGTGTTTATTGCCAATTTCAGGCGCTATATTTTTATTCTTTTTTTCATGCAGATCTGAGACCAAAGAAGATATTGCAACAATAAGACCCAATATTGTTTTCATTATGTCTGATGATCATGCCTATCAGGCTATCAGCGCTTACAACGATAAATTAATTAAAACTCCCAATATTGACCGGATCGCCAATGAGGGGATACTTTTTACGAACGCCAGCGTCACTAATTCTATTTGCGCACCCTCAAGAGCAGTAATTCTTACTGGAAAGCACAGTCATATTAACGGGAAGATTGATAACCTCTCCCCTTTTGACACTACAAATATTACTTTTCCTCAGCTTTTGCAAAACGCGGGTTACCAAACCGCCATGTTTGGTAAACTCCATTTTGGAAACAATCCCAAAGGATTTGATGAATTCAAAATTCTTCCGGGACAGGGAGATTATTACAACCCTACTTTCAATACGGAGAAAGGAGACACTACGATTGTGGGTTATGTTACCGACATAATTACGGACCTCACCCTGGACTGGCTGGAGAAACGCAGGGATTCAAAACGTCCATTTCTGCTAATGTACCTTCACAAAGCTCCGCATAGATCATGGCTTCCTGCCGAAAGACATTACAGGGAATTTACTAAAAAAACCTTTCCGTTGCCAGAAACCCTTTTTGACACCTATGCCACAAGAGGTGAAGCGGCGAGGACGGCAGAGATGAATATCCTTGAACATATGATACTCAATTATGATAATAAAGTATTCCCGGAGGTCATCGAAGAATTGCAGATTAAGGACAGAAAACTTTTTGATCCACTCGAAAAAATGACCCCCGACCAAAAAACTGCATGGAATTCGGTCTATGCACCTATAAATGAAGATTTCAGAAAACGATACCCGGGTATGAATGATTCCACACTCATGGTATGGAAATTCCAGCGATACATGCAGGATTATCTGGGAACTATAGCAGCAGTTGATGAGAATGTTGGGAGACTCTTAAATTATCTGGATCGGGAAGGCCTGAGTAAAAATACTATGGTTGTCTATACCTCAGATCAGGGCTTTTATCTGGGTGAACACGGTTGGTTCGATAAGCGATTTATGTACGATGAATCATTTAAAACCCCATTATTAATTAAATGGCCCAATGTAATAAAAGCTGGAATCACTGAAGATGAAATGGTTCAGAATCTGGATTTTGCCCAGACATTTTTGGAGGTGGCAGGCGCTTTAACGCCTTCCGATATGCAGGGTGAAAGTTTAGTCCCTTTACTCAAAGGACAAAAAGAAAAATGGGATCGGGATGCGGTATACTATCATTACTACGAATACCCTGCAGAACATGCTGTAAAAAGGCATTACGGTATAGCCACTAAAGACCATAAACTCATGCATTTCTATTATGATGTGGATGAATGGGAATTGTACGACCGAAAAAAAGATAAACAGGAGATGAACAATGTATATGAGGATCCAAAATACGCCGATGTTGTCAATGAAATGAAACAGAAACTAGAAGAGCTTAGGTTAAAATACAAAGACAACGATTCGCTAAGTAATCAATACATTAAGTTATATAAAGAGAAAGGCTGGATAGACTGAGTAAGTTATTTCTTCCAAAACTTTTTATCCTTTATCCTGCAGGCATCCTTTAATACTTCCTGCAGAATGGTATGATCAACATCTTCGAGTGAGGTGTACCTTAGGGAACGCATTATTTTTCGGCCGGCTGCGGTCATGTGTTCTGAATGAACTGAGAGATGAGCGGCTTTCCAAAATCCCAGGTCCACAAAGTTTTTGCTCTTGTTCAGATAGCAAAAAGGTTTCCCCTGCAAGTAGTAAAATGGAATTTTATATTTATACTTCAAATCCACTTCAGGCACTGTTTGTTCAATAACAGATTGCAAGTGCAAGAGAATACTTCTGAAGGGTTCTTCCTGACTCAGTATGTAATTTTCTGCAGGATTCATATCTTTAAGGAAAAAGTTGATATGCCTAAGTTATTATTTTCTCTTTTATTCCTTGCTAGCTGCGCTGCTTTTTGTAATGAATATGCCAGGGTTGATCAGAAAGTGAGGGAATACCCGGCTTTTAAAAAAATTCACGACCTGGGATACCGAATTCAAAATGATTTTAGTTCGGATCAAGAACGAGTCCGTGCGGCTTTTGTCTGGCTTACCCAAAATATGATATATGAAAAAACCTATGATGATATTTTCAGAACCGGTCAAAGAATCACTTACCGTTCCGAAAGCGGAAGGAAAAGTCAGATTAGAAGAGTGGCACTGGAATGGGCAGAAAAGGCCTTTCTTATGCGCAAAGGAGTCTGTTTAGAATACTCTCTGATCCTCAACGAGCTCTGCCTCCAGTTTGGTTTGCCATCCAAAGTAATTGTGGGTGTTGCCAAAACGGATATACGATTTATTAAAGGGGAACAATCGTTTAAAAATCATACATGGAATGCAGTACAATTAGACGGTATTTGGAAACTTATGGATCCCACATGGGCATCCGGTCATTTAGATTTGGCCAGCAAAAGATTTATAAGGAAACAAATAGACCATTATTATTTCACAAAACCTGAGGAATTCATCAAACATCATTATCCCACAAACCCGGAATGGCAGCTATTGGATGATCCGGTGGATATAGAACAATTTTTTAGTGCCCCTATCTATCTAACCGAATTTTTTGGTAAGGGAATAGAGTTATCCCCTAAAACAAAGGGAATTTTAAGTATTTCATCTAAAGACGCCAATTATATATATTTTGATCAATTACCCAGAGAACATGGAATGTATTATTTGGTACATGGCGAAGGTGAATTCAGGAGAATGGGATTTAAAAAAGGAAAGGATAAATCCTATATATCTAAAATCCGACTCAATAAAAAGTTACATAAAAAACATGATTTGTTAACTGTGTTTTTAGAAGATAAGCCTATCTTAAATTTTAAAATTTCGGAAAAAACCAATCACTAAATAACACAATTTGAAACAATCCAAAATGAAAAGAATCGTCCTGCTACTATCAATTTTCTGCGCTGTACAAACAATAATTTCACAATCGCATTCCCATAGTGGGAAATTGGCTTTGACCTATCCGGATATAGATGGGTTCCTTACCCTAAAAACCGACCTGCACCAGCATACGGTCTTTTCAGATGGCAATGTCTGGCCCACTATCCGGGTGCAGGAAGCACTCAGGGAAAATCTGGATGCCATTTCATTAACCGAACATTTGGAATACCAGCCGCATATAGACGATATTCCACATCCCGATCGTAACAGATCGTATCATTTGGCATTGGAAGAAGCCAGGGAACATGGACTTCTAATTATACATGGATCAGAAATTACCCGTTCAGAACCAGTTGGACACAGCAATGCCGTTTTTATTACCGATGCCAATAAGCTAATGGCTAACGATCCGGCGGTGCCTTTTGAGGAAGCGAAAAAACAAAATGCCTTTGTATTCTGGAACCACCCTGCCTGGTATGCGCAAAGCCCCACCGGGAATCCAATTCTTAGTGAATTCCAGGAAGAACGGATAAAAAATGGTGAGCTGCATGGCATTGAAGTCATTAATACATTTGATTACGCGGAAGAGTCTTTGGCCCTGGCTTTAAAATACAATCTTACGATAATGGGTACCAGTGATATTCACGGCTTAATTGACTGGGATTATATTGAAAATGGGATGCACAGGCCCATAACACTGGTTTTTGCAAAAGAGAGAAGCATGGAGAGCATGCGGGAAGCGTTATTTGCCGGACGTACGGTAGCCGTTTATAACTCCCTATTGGTGGGTAAAGCAGAATATCTGGTTCCTTTAATCAAAGCCAGTATCATGATAAAGGAAGTCACATATATTCCTGAAACTCAGATTTTGCAGCTGAGCCTGGAAAATATATCGAGTAGCGACCTGATGTTTGAAAACCAAATGCCTTATACCCTTTACAGCAAACCTCCGGTTTTTGAGATTCCTGCGGGAGCGGTAGTTACACTTCAGATCAAAACACTGGAAAAAAAAGAGTCAATTTCTCTGGATCTTAAAGCGCTGGGCGCCTATACAGCACCGAAAGAACAGCCTGTAATACGTTGGGAAATTATGGCAGAGTAGCGATTATTCCTTCCCGTCAACGTAGTCCTGCAAATAACTAAATCGTGGCCTAAGTTTTCCGTTTTTGGTCATCAGTGCCCTTTCTAAAATCCCGTGTTCATCATTATTAAAAAATGCGGGGATAACGCTTTCCACAAAAGCCTGTCCAAATCCTTCGCTGGAATCCCGTGGCAATTCTGCAGGCAGGTTATCCACGGCCATAACTGCAATGGCTTCAGGCAGCGTATAATCTACTTCACTTTCGGAGCGGGGGTCATAGCCATATACAGGATCTGCAATAGTGGAAGCACGCAATGTGGATGCCACCGGCCCGTCAACATCACAACTGATGTCAGCTACGACTTTTATCTTAAACTGAGGTTGCTTTGCATCTTCCCTGGTAAAGAGATAGGGTGCCCCGGAGCCGTAAAAATGTCCGGCAATGTAAAGGTCCGTAACAGAAGTAAATCGCATAAATGTTGATTCATAATCACCCGGGTTCTTAAAAAAGTCTGTTTCCTCTTTAATTAATCCGTCCTTTCTTCTGTTGTAATCCAGCACATCAATCTGGCAGAATACAGGAGCTTGAAAATCCTCATTGAGATATTGCTCTACCTTAGTTTCCTTTAAGCCCATTCCTACGAGCATTTCGCGTGCTCCATTTCCTACCCTGCCCTTCCCTGTAAGCAGGATTTTAATGTTAGGAAGTTTCAGTTTTTTTAATTCTGTGATCAAAGCCTGCTGATCGTCCAGCTCAGATGCCTTAGGAAGCTCATATGAATTTGTTTTTAGCCCGTAAGCCCGAAATCCGTTATAGGCTCCAACTATTCCGGCATACCGCCCAAATGCGACGAGGCGAATACCATTTTTATTAGTTATAACTTCATGATCATAGAGTTCTATATTTTTTTCAAGAACTGCTTGTAACAATTTACGGTTATAGGGCTGTTTTTTAATTGTATGGGAAAAGAAGAAATATTTTTTATTGGGAATGAGAGCATCAATTGGCACTTCTTTCACGCCTAAAAGCACATCACATTCCTCCATTTTGGTATCTACGGTAATACCCGCAGTCTTGTATTCCTTATCCGTAAACACCCGGATAATAGACGGCTCAACTGTAATTTGTGCATCTTCATGGTTTTCAACGACTTTTTGGCAGGCCTTCGGTGATAGCACAACCCGCCTGTCCGGTGGATTTTTGCGCTCTCTTATAATTCCAAAATGCATAGTTATAATTTGGTACAAATTTTGTGTGAAAATACATGGATTTGAAGTGGAAGACAAATTCCTTAGGCATGAATATTGATAAGGAGCTCTATTTTTTGTTAACTTCGCAATCCTTTATGAAGGAAACGTTCATTGATAAAAAAGATGAGGGAATTAAATCGCGCCAAAGACGGGATTCAATTCGATTATGGTACGCTTAAACGTACCTATCTCATTGAAGGGGCCGACTGGTTTTGACAGCGAGACCAATGGCGATGTAAGCATGTCGAGCGCTGGGATATAGCTCGTTAATCTCATATTTCAAACTTTTAATTGGCGATAATAATTACGCTCTTGCCGCTTAATCTGAATTATAGTAGGATTTAGCCTCGTCTCTACCAGGTAGAGAAGCGAGATGTCCCAGGATAGCCCTTGTTGACGGCGATCCACTTTGGGGCACCAGAAAAGTCAACATAAGGATACTACTGCTTTGCTGGTATCACCAAAATCTTAAAAAGCTAAGTGTGTAATAGGCGGTTTTTGGTCAGTTGCACATCGAAAATTGAACAAGAACTAAGCATGTAGAAAGCATTGTAATTGCTTGTTTGGACGGGAGTTCGATTCTCCCCGGCTCCACATTCGCCCTCCGTAGCTTTTGCACAGCGAAAGCGCAGGAGGGCTTTATTATATTAACTACTCATTCAATAAGGCTATAAATATTCATACGCAGAGCTTGCCCCTGGCCTAAGGCTTTATCGGCACGCGGGCGGTATATGCCGATCCTATTTTTATTACACTCATTATTTCTCCGCATTCTTGTGCGAAGGAAAGTGCATTGTTTTTGCAGTTTCCGATGTTAGTTTTACCGCCTTTTAAGAATTTTTATGGAACTTCCATACGCTGTTTATATCCTAAAATGTTCTAACGGACAATACTATACCGGTTTTACGAGAAATTTAAAAAGACGTCTAAAAAACCACGCGAATGGAGAAGTCCGTTTCACCAAAGATAATCTGCCATTTGAAGTTGTCCATATATCACTATTTTCTTATAAACAAAAAGCGTATGACTTTGAACGCTATTTGAAGACAGGTTCCGGGGTTGCTTTCAGAAATAAAAGGTTAATCTAAATACAACACTTCGAGAGCATGGGAACAGGGCAAGGTAATCTAACCCACTCCACAATAAACCCTTGTAATATTAATATTTACTGGGGTGCTTATTTTTAGTTGATGTTTTTGTGCTTTTAACCTTCAATAAAGTTACAAAATTACATTTTAAAAGGCTTAACCAAATCACCTTAGGAACATTACTATACTTATCCGGGTTATCTCCTGCTTTGTAAGTGCCTTTATCATATATTTCATCCTAATGATATTTCCTTTTAAAAAGTCTTTTTTAGGATGCAATTAGAGTACTGGATGAAAGCCATTAGAATATTCGACATATTTTGTGTTCTAATTGTTTATCACATATACAACACTTTTGCTAAAATACAATATAACAGAGTTCCTTTTTCTTTTAATTTAAAGAAAAAATACTCTTCAAGATTGCAAAATCCATTTTAAATATTTTTCCACACAAAAAAGGTTATCCTAAACCTTTAGTCTCTTAACTAATCTTTTTAGATAATCTCTTGCGTTTTCTTCCGTTCCATGAAGATCGAGGATAGCTATTAACTTCTGTTTAGGGTTAACCAATTCTTCATTTATATCATCTATAATTGCTTCTATCTGCTTAGTTTCATAAGTATTAATTCTATCAGCCACAATTTCAATGGTTTCATCAGAAATTCGTTCCTTGTTGTAAATTATATCATAAAGTACAATACTCAATGGACTCATCCAACGATCGGTTAAGTCTTTACCTGGTTCCTTAGCGTAATTTCTTTTACAACTGGCACAATTATAAAAACTAATGTCTTCCAACTTTTCAGTTAAATACAATGGCTTGTTACAACGAAAACAAATTTCTGAAGTGTCAATCATTCATTTAGTTTTTATCTATTAATTAGTCTTAAGCTAGCCTGAAAGCATACTTTTGCTTATCAAATAATCGATATTAAAGAATGGAAAGGCGTTTGGACAAACACTAGCAGCATGTTTAAAATAAATAGCAGATAATCTGATATCTACTCCTCCTAAATAAGCATTAGTATATCGGCTTAATTCAGTGTGCATAATTTCTATTTAATTATTTCATCCTGTTTTACTATTACTAGTTTTTCATTTGTAAATTCCAGCTCAGTTGAGAAAGCTAAAGTTGGACAGCAGCTAGGGTCGTTTACATCGTAGCAATAGGTAGTCCCTATTATATTTCCATTTTGTATTTCAAATGCCGAAAACCTTCCACCATTTTGGCAATTTACTAACTCTGAATCGGAGATTATTGTTGCCAGTGCATAATTATTTTTATTCCTTAAAAAAACAAAATATTCATTCTCTACTCGAGAGAGAGCTCCGAATCCTCCTCCTAGCGTGTATACTGTAATAATTAAATCCTCTTTTTGATCACTATTAAGATGCCCCCTAAGCATCTTTCTATCTTCCCCTCGATTATTTTTTTTAGGTATTGATATGGACATCAATAAATAGTCAGTTTCGAATTCACACTCGGGTATATTGTAAAATGATATTTCTAATTCAGAGTCATTTTCAATCTCTTTCATCCTAGCACTTTGACCATAATTCTTGAGGTAATGGTTCTTTATGGTTTCAATGACTTTTTTGTTGATCTCCAATACATCCAAATTTGAATTCGAAATGATCGAATTTTCATTATAAATTAGAGTCTTATTTAAGGCATCATAAATCCAAAAATTAAAACACAATTTATAGCCAAGTAATAAGATCAAACTAAGAATAATAGCCCTCAACATCTGTTATTTTTCATTTTAATTAAAGAATGCTATTGAAATTATAAGTCATATTATCGCTTTCCTGTTTCCGAACCAAATAATTTAGTTACTTAAAATAGTAATTTATCCAATTAATTCATATTTACTCGACACAAGAAATATAACTATAGAAATACTTCAGCTCTATAACCTTTCCAAAGGTCAAAAGACCAAACAATATATAATTAGTATAATCGATCGGAGAAACCATGTTTTTTCATTAAAACTATCGGGATGAGAAAGCAAATTATTTTCAGGAAGCCGGCAAATTTGTAAAAGTCTTTTTCTTATTTCAAAATAATAGTGACGGAAAAGATATTCTCCCTTCCTATTAACTTCAATTCTCCAAATTGCACAACTATGGCGCAGACAATCTTTCCAGAGGGTAAAAGATAATAAAAAAGCATAAACCAAAAGGCTTATGCTAATTTTACTACTTTTTAAATGCGTAATTGGCAATAGTTTTATTTCTCAAATATTAATTGCCTTAGGTCAAGCAAACTATAAAAGTACTCTTGATGCTCTCGTATTTATTTTAGTTATTTATAAATCACTTTTTCCATTTACCTCCACCAAGGTAAAAACCAAGACTTGCTCCAAAATAACTATTTTTTATAGACTGACCAATTGGTAAATCTGATTTAGGAATGATGTTGTATTCAAGAGTAATTCTGAATTTACTTAACTCAATACCACCTCTAATCATACCTCCGAATTGAGTTCCTAAATCAAAATCCAAATCATCAATACTACCTAACCAATAAACACCCAATCCACCTCCCACAAATGGTGAAGATGAAGTATTATTACTGAAATAATAGTCATAAGTTCCTAAGAAACTGCCTATACCCTTTATATTAAGGCTTTCAGCATTGCCCCCTCTTACTGCACCTCCGATTCGCAATCCAACATTTGAATTGTCTGTTAAATTATATTTAGGTTCCAAATACCCGAACAGTCCATCTCCACCATCAGTGAAGGCATAACCTGCATCCATACCGAATCTAAATTTATCTTTTTCTTGTGCACTTGCAGTAAATCCCATGGCTATAATTGTAATAACCAGTAATAATTTTTTCATAATAGAATTAGTTTTTAAGCAAAGTCCAAAAGCAAACTGAATATTTCTAATTGAATTTAATGAATGAATAGATTTTTTAAAATAAAACCACGCTTTTCAGAAATTTTAAATTGAAATGATTAGCCTAGTTTATCTTTACGAAGACTATAAAATTCTTTTCAAAGACAACAATAAAGAATAATTTGGTGGAATTCTAATTAATTTAAAACTTTCCCAGCTATGTCAGAGTTTGCGAAAGAAGTTATAGCCTCTGTAGAACGTGAAATTTGTACAGGAATTCAAAAAGCTAATCAAAGTTATTTTAAAGAAAGAAGCAATGATCAGAATATAAAAATTGAAAAAAAATCTGAAGGATTCATCAAGCTTTGTTGTCTGAAATTAACTTTATGCCGGTTCAGCAACATTCTGGCAGAAGCATATCAGCACGCCATATCCAGAATCTGGTGCAGTAGTCTCATACCAATTACTTCAAATCTTGCGGTTGACATTTTCTCTTGGATTTTTTGGTTAGGCTTGTTTAAGAATCTGTTTTGCAATGTAATTTGGATTGGAACACATTGATGATATCGTACCAGATTTTTTTGAGGATTTAACTAATGCCAATAGTTTGATTGCATCGGGAGCACTAGATAATCCTGCATAGCTGCCCATAGCTTCCGTAGCAGATTTTATTTCGTAATTAGTTAAGGGTATGTCTTGTTCAATTTTTTTCTTAATTGCCGGGACAAGATATGGGCAGGCAAGATAGCCCCCTACAAACCCCCAAAAGGCGCCACCTAAAAAACCTGCCGCAGTACCTGCAACTGGAATAACTGACCCAGTAGCCATGCCTGCAACTGCACCTGCTGCCGTTGTTGCCTTAACGCAAGTTTTGTAGTGGGGATTATTTCGATCGACTTTTTCCCAATTAAAAAGTGGCATAAGTAATTTATTATTTAAGCGTTAATATGTGTGTTCCCAACAGCTGATCTTGTTCCATGCATATTAGACTAATATATATAATACCGCCAATAGAGATACTATAGTAAAAATAGAGAGAATTATCCAAAATATAAAATCGTATAAAACCAAATTGAGTAATAAGCACTACGTCGTACTGTATTATTTAATTTTTAGAATAGTAGAAAACAGAGTAAAGCAACTTTTTAGATAATCGCAATCCGACCTGCTTAAACCCTAGAACCCAATAATATTATTTGTTGCACATACCAAATTGAACAGGTTGGGATTGAATAGGTAAGTCTCCTATCCATAAAGCATTGACCTGTTTTTTGTAGTGACGGATAAATTCAAAAATTGGTTCTGAGATAACTTTGTTTTTAGAGTTCTTGTAATGCCAAACCTTACCATTTAGGAATATCCCCACATGGCGTTTTCTCACGGTTTTAATCCTATATGAGTTACTTCCAATTTGTGAAAAGCTTCCCGGTGCACTAACATAAATTAAGCCCTGCCCTATTTTTTGGGAGGATATTAGCTCACGGATGTTTGGAGTAATATCGAATAAGTCACTAACCAAGATACTTCCACCAGCCATTACCTGGTGACTTTTATGAACCATTCTATGGCAAGTTTTACCGTGTCCTATCTGAAGTACATGACTAACAAAATGCGCACAGTGATTGTGGGTGTCTCCATCAAATTTATTAAGGCAAATATCACTTATATGTTTGCCATTATATGAATATAGAACAAATTGATTTATTATTGCCATGACATGATTTCCTTTATTTTTTCATGTTGATGGGATGGTTATGTTTTCGTTTCCTATAATGCCTCTTTTATCTCTTTATACGGCTCTATTTGAAATAGCATTGAGCATACAACTCCATCACTCTGGTAGATTAGAATTACATTGCCATTTGTTGCCTACAATTTACGTATTTCTTTTAAATGAATAACATATAAAGGTTTGATACCGGCTCCTTTTCTATTGTCTATCCGCGACAATGACTTAGAGCATTTTTGTAAAAGGTACGGTGTAATTTTCCACCCACATTCGGTCGGTCCAATTAGGCATATAGAGTTCATATCCCCCGGCTTTGCTCTGCTCTATGAGGACTTGCGTTAACGCGTCTCGGTACGCTGCGCGTTGTTGGGCAGAAAAGTTGATCGCAGCGGCAAAACCGATGATTAGTCCGCGATTGAACGCCTTTTGAGAGATGCCGACCATATAACTAGGGCCGAATCCGGCATTGGGTGATCTGACGCGATACTGTGACAACATGGGCTTACCATATTCAAACAACCCTATAACACAGCCATAAGCAAAGCCTGACTTGAATTGGCGTTCGCGGACAATCTGTTTTGCCTGGGCCACGGGTAAGCCCATCGAAATACCAATATTGACCAAGGCACCGACGGTCGCGAGAAGCCCGGTTGCAAACATCAGCCTGGCTCCGAGGGCGGTGGTTTTCGCGCTACCGACCACAGCTACCTGTGAGCCGCCTGGCAGCAAAGTGCCGATTCCAGCAATAGCCATTTCACCACCCGCCACTGATGCAGTCCCAACCCCCCACATCGCAAATGAGCGTTGCACAGCTATGGAAACGCCAATAGCATTTCGCAGGAACTCTGCTGTGGAAATGCCGCTGACGCCTGTATATTTTTCAATGTCATCGGTAGTTATTCTAATAGGTGCCATATTGGTTTCCTTGGTTCATGTTTATCGATTAAAGCTTTTGTCGTTAAGTCCTGCGCGACAAAAACACCATTTTTTAATAGTAGTATTTCTATTGTAGCATCAAATGAGCGATTCTTATCTTCTGCCAATAGCGGCATTAAACTAAAAATAGGAAAAATTATCCAGAAAAAAAATCGTAAAAAAGTAAAACAGGCTATAATTTCGTAATAATACAGGAGACTCTCAGCATTCCTCTGTGGCTTAATGTCTCATATTTTCATATAGATGCTTGCCATCTTTATTTAAGCCACCAAATACCACCATTTGGCAGCACATTACCACATGGTACATACGGTTTTTGCTCATTTTCAACCCGCTTATCTGACACCTTGAGTGTCCTACGTTCTCCATTCTGGCGTAATAGAAGAACTTATCTGGAATTTTATATATTTTAAACAAAGCCCAATCTATTTTTGAAATTTTCGTTTTTGAATAAGCAAGAATCGTATCGAACTACATGGCCATAGATAGAATATTGAAGAAAACACCTTGTTTTTATTATCAAGTGAACATTAAGAGCATATTATTCTCATCTTTAATAGAATTCATGTAAAATGCGAACTGCAGGTTATATTTCTCATAGAAACTAATCTATATTGCTTAACAACTAGTTATAATTATTACATGTTTATTTTTATGTAATTACTCACGTCATCTTGACTCTTCTTTAAGCCAAGCTCTAATTGCTCCAAGTCTTTCACCATCTTATCACAATTATTTCTAGTTAAACGAGTTAGAAGGAGAAGTTTAACGGTATAGTATTGGGTCTCCGCAATAGCCCTTAGTGCATTATGAGCACTTTGCCCTTCTGCTTGGCTAGAAACCGCATTTTTACCAAACCCTCCTACACCTTGCGAAGTGGCTTGTGTTCTCATCATTGCTTGCACAGCCGGATCAATCTTATTCTTTGCGTCTTTAAGTTTTACCAAATTACGATCAATGACCTGAAAAGCATTTGCCTTCATATCCTTGACTGAGTTTTTTATTTCGTTATCTATTGAAACTTTGGCTGCTCCTGTCCAATTTTCTTTAATTTTAGTTTTATAAACTCCCTGGCCCAGATCTATACCTATTTCCACGGCCTTCGAAAAAATATCGGAAATGAATGGAGGCAATGGTATTGCCCCTAAACTAGACATAAATATTTGTCTCGGTGCATTCTGAATACCTTTGCGTAATCCTTTGTTTTGACCTATGAACATATTGTCATTTCCATACCAAAGTGCCCTCTTAAAACTACCTTTACTTCGATTCGCTGTTTCTGCATATACAGCATCTAATATTTTGTTAAACTGGATGTCATTCATAATTTTCATTTTTAGATTAATCAGTGCTAATGTCCCTTATCACCTAGCCATAATTGGCTTAATCTCAAAGCTACATATTTAATATTTAAGCTTAAAATAAAACTATTTGCATAAAATAGTTACACATGATACAACATTTGATAAAGAATATAACGCCATAAATTATAAGCTATCGTCAAAAAAGCAGTGTCTTTAAGAGGAGTATATTCAATACTCTTAAATTACTCTTTTCGGGGATTGTTCTATTTGTATCTCTAACGCTCTATGTCTCACGTTCAAATGGCGATGATGAAGCTGATTCTGGTTCACCTACACCGACTCGACACCAACAGATACTGACTATATTATCAATATCGACGCAGTAGAGCTAGATGTGACCTACAACGCATGGGAAGGCGGAGAATCATTAGATAGTGATAAGAGGGGTGCCAATAGTTCAGCAATAAAACTATATAACAGGAGAAATTATTCTCGGTTCAAGATAAGACAATGCAAATACCTCAATAATATGGTAGAACAAGATTATCGTATGATCAAGTGGCGAATAATACAAGGTATGGGATTTAAGGAATTTGAATCAGTAAAAAGGACAATTGCCGGAATAGAAATAATAAGAATGTTAAAGAAAGATCAACTGTTGAACCCTAAAAATTCAATGTACCAATCCTTTATCTCATTAGCATCATAAAAACAAGATTCAAATCAAACTTTTATACTTATTATGAACAGATGTGACAGAACCAAGGTTAAAGTACGTAGATGTATATACTTTGGATAATACGTTTATTATCAGTATTTTATATATACCCTGTTTTGTAATGCTAGATGTAGTTTCTGTGAATTTATTGACAGAATTTATATGGATTTTTGTATATTTAAACTTCTCAAAAGATTAGGCAGCAAAACATTCTATTGAGTTACTGGTTACAAATAGACAATAACAAAAGGAAACAAAAAATAATTAATGGAGCCCAAAGATGTCAAATAATTTTGTGATGTTAAAATATGGAGATGTCCTACCTGCAGTTAGTGTCGCGCAACTACTACTAAAACGTACTGGTGCAACTATTTCTGCTGATGGGATATTTGGACAGAAAACTTTGGCAGCTGTTAAGGACTTCCAGCGATCGCATTCAGGTTTGGGCGTTGATGGTATTATCGGAAAGTACACCTGGACTAGGCTTAAACATACCGAAACGCTACCCATTATCGACTTTATCGATGTTTTCGATCCTGACCTATATTCGAGTGAACGTCGGTTTCTACAAGTGGCTGGTACTTCTCCGATTACCATTGGCGGAATGAGCAACGGAATTGAACAGGCAGTGACTGATCTGCTTTTATCAAGCTCGAATGTCTTTTTAGTTCGATTTCATGGACACGGAGCTCCAGGAGCCGCTGGTGTATCCGATGGACATGGCGACATTTCCAGTCGATCTACATTTGAAAACAACCCGGAGACGATGGCTGCCATGCGTCGTTTAAAACCACTGTTTGGAAAATATGGTTGTGTTCAATTCATGCATTGTCAAACCGGTAGAGGTGCGACCGGAAGAACTTTTTTACGGAAAATCAGCAGTACACTTAATGTCCCGGTTACAGCTGCGGTGAATGATCAGTATGGCAGTACGTTGAGTGAGACACTTCGATTTGAAGGGCGTACCGCAACTTCTTGTCCGGGGGGCAATCTAAAGTCATGGAGTAACTCAAGAATTCAATTTCCAGGTATGTCGTTTCAATAAGAAAGTTATTGCGAAGGTGGAGTTGGCAATGCCCTTGACCTTAAATGTATCACCCCCTTTGCCCACTACAGAATTTGTAGTGAACGGCCTAATAGTAAATTTATGAAACGCATCAAACAATAAACTGGAAAATATAAGTATTGGTGCGTATTTAGAATTTTGTGTTTCATAAAGACTTTCTAACGATGCGAGGCCCTTGTATTTAACAGCCTTATTATTAAATTTTCTTACTGGTGCTCTGTTATTAAGCTTTGATTTACACGCGGACATAACACCGCTTGGGCTCATTGATAGCAACTAGGACCCATAGGAGGCCAATGAGAGTCGGCCAGATGCAGATGCACTGGCCCCGGCGCTCCATGAGGGCTAATAGCAGATACCAGAAAAACTGAGGAATTAAATTGGGCACAGAATTGATGCCCTTCCCAAAAAAATGGAAGTACAAATTCCCCATCAATATCTGTTTACTGATGGGCCATCATAAAGTGTATGGACTAACCCCCAGAGCTTATTTTTAACATTCCTGGGTCACTCCGAATGTTTCAAAGTGTTACAAGTGCTCCTCTGTAAGGCATACCATCCGATAACGCTCTCATCCAAATATTATGCTAGATTAACTATTGATTGAATATAATAAGGCCTATAGTATGATTGGAAAATACTCAATATTAACAAGTCTATTGCGATTCTCTCCACACTAACAAAATTTTTAAGGAAATATAATTTTTGTACGTTTATCATGAATAATCCATTGTTGAATATCTCGTTTAGCTTTAACCCTATATGGATCGACAAGAATAATTAATTCCATGTGTTCTAATTTACTACCATTCATGCCAATTACTTCAATATGGTGGATTTCATCACCATTTCTGACTCGAACAGGTTGTTGGTCTCTATTTGAAAATGCTAATACAGTGGTAATTCCAGTCCAAACAACTCCAGCTGGTCCACTAACAAAGCCCATAGCTAATCCCAGTAAGGTATCTAATACAGGGTTTCCCCCTCCGCCTCCCGACAAACTTTTATTTAAACTAGCACGAAAACCCTCCCTTGTTTTATCGATAACCATTAATCTACGTCTGGTGCTGTTAGTTTTCAAACTGGGGTCTTCTAATATAAAACCATAATCTGCAGAACCCCAACTATAACCACCTGTTTTTATTTGATTGAGTAATAGGTATCGATTGCGTTCAGATACCATAAGACCCCTCATAACCGAATCATCAAGTTTTTTTTCCACTCTAGAAGGTAAAATTGGTATAACAGGAAAATTAGCAGTAAGCTTAGATATTTGTTTTTTAAAATCATCGAAACCAGACATATTAATCTTTTTTTTTAATTAGTTACATAACAAAATCTTACACGAACTTAACACAGGATTAAAATGCAATTTTGTCACATAACCCACATGGCCAAATAGTCTAACAATTCATTGAGTTTCTTTGTCGAATCGGAGCAATTATTCCTGGTGCAACGTAGTTAATATCAATAATATTAATCCTTTTAAGCCTATGATTACTTATAAATTTTAGTAATGTTATTTATTAGTTGAATAATCATTCCAGCCTAATATTACTATCATATATTCTGCCGCCAAAAGAGGCTTAGTAGTAATATACAAAATATTTTACAGTTGCCTAATCAAAATACGATATGCTGTTTAATGTAAAATATAATTATATAAATGATTAAGATTACGTGTGATATGTTCTATTTGATGTATTATGCACCATTAAACATCCCCAGATGTAACGACCGAAATGATCAGATTAAGTCAAAGAGTTGATCATCACAAAGCATCCATAACATGCCCTTAAACCTCATTCGAAATCAAGATTAGGCGAATTAAGTAGTTACCCCCTACTATTCTTAATACAGTAATAACCTCATTTTAAATGATCTAATCAGCTTTTTAAAAAATCTATTGGATTTATTTGTTAAAAGTGTTAAAAATTCATTAAATTGATAATCCCCTTTGATTTACTCCCCCTTATCTAAATGCATAGAACGTTGAGTTCTAATTTTTGTCTTAGAATATTTTATAATAGAAATATAGCGAAGATTCATACTAAATTAATATAGATAGGAATTTTACACCTTTATAAATGGATTTCGAAAAATACACATCAACATCAATGGTAATCTCTACAAGAGAACTGGAAATCCTAAACTTGTTATCAGAGGGTCTGAGTTCAAAAGAAATTGCAGACCAGCTATACATCTCATACGATACAGTACGTACACACCGAAATAATATCCTTAAGAAAACTAAATTTAAAACGCTCACTCAGGCTGTTAGTTACTGCATAAGAGACGGAATAATATAAAATACGCATTTTGCAGTATTTATTTTTATACTGAGTTCCCTTACATTGAATATTAATTAACGGAAAGTTAATTCCTGATAATATTAGGGTGGACATTAATTCTCTGTTCGTTTAACCAAAAACAAATTTAAAATACATGAATTATGAAAAAATTTAAAAACATTTTAATGATCGCGTTAATGTCATTTGCATTAGTAATAGTTTCTTGTAGTGATGGTGATACTGGTCCGGCAGGTCCGGCAGGTCCGGCAGGTGCAGCAGGTCCAACAGGTCCAGCAGGTGCAGATGGTGCAGATGGTGCAGCTGGTGCAGATGGTGTAGATGGTGTAGATGGTGTAGATGGTAATGCCAATGTTCAAAACATTACATTTGATGCCTCTACTTTTGAAGGGACCTTTGACCAGGTTACAATTACTCAATTAACGCAAGATGTATTGGATAATGATGGTATTTTGGTATACCTAAATGACGGTATTAGATGGTTTCCTGTGCCTTGTCCTGCAGATTCTTTTGGTTTTCCTTTTGGTGTAGATGTAAACTTAGCGGTGCAATTAATTATTTTTGATTATGTTGATGGATCGGGTAATAATGCGAGCATCGCGGCTGGTGACCTAGATTCTGGCAGAGTCATAATTATAGAATCGACCACGACGACATCTGGAAAAACAAGTCAACAACAAGTTTATGACCGATTGAGAGAAGCTGGAGTTAATGTTAACGACTACTATGCAGTTTGCGATTTTTATGATATTGCTTATTAGCATTAAATGGTATTAAAAACCGAAGACATAAGTCTTCGGTTTTTTTTATTTTTTTTTCTGCATAAATGTTTACTATAAGTTAGAATTATAAGCTTCCATTGTCAAGATGATTATCTTGTAGAAGAGCAAACCAACAAGCATTTATTTATATAATAGAGTGAATGGAGAATCGAAAATTATGACTGGATACCATTGGAAAGTCAACAAACTTATGTGGATAATATAAATCTGTATATCAATAAACAAAATAGAAATTTTATTGCAATAAGAAAATGGAATTTGGATAACCACTTAAAAACAGTACATGAGGAAGGTGTTGTTGATGCAAATGAGACTATCAATAATTTACAGAAAATGAAATAACTAACGTGATCTCCTTGCTATATATAGCTCCCGCTCTGCCTCTATTAGATCATCTCTACAATTTTCATAGAATTCCTTATATTCAGCTATAGTGCCTTCAGCATCCCGAAGCGATTGCAGTTTATCTGTTGCGGTTTGCAATTCAATATAAAGCTGGATTATAGCCATATGCATGTCATATACATGAGAAGAACTTTTTGGCGGAACATTTTTCTCAAGATCTACGATCTTGGTGCTAATCAGCGTATTTTGATAGGAGGTATTCTGGCCAGGCACTTTCAAAGAGTCAATCATTCCTTTTAAAATCTGCATCTCAGCAAAGAAATCACTCTGATATTCCATATCTTCCTTGATTACTTTTACCTGCTCCCGTAATAATTTGTTTTCCTTTTCAGGAATTTCGAAGTTGAAATACACCGCTACAAGAATCATAGCTACGGTTATCACAAAAAGAACAAAAAACTTTAAAAAACTACCGGACCTTTCTTTACTATTCTTGGCTTTCATGTTCTAGTTACTTTTATGGAATGCTACTTTTGTCAATTAAGATTTAAATTGGCTTAGATACTTCAGTAATTAAAACTTAGGTTTACTTTAATCTAAAAGAAAACTTCTTCTGCTTTTAACTTCAGTATTATCTACAACTTCTTCTTTAACAAAAATTCCGGTTTCGGATTTCTTGCCAATGTACTCCAATTCATTTAATTTCTTAAATAATGTCAACATAAGTTTCGTAAATGATGAGATTTTTTCAAGTGAAGCGTTTATATCTGTATGAACATATTCCATTTCAATGGTTTCAATTAATACACCCTCTAATGCACCTTGATTCAAATCACACCAATTGGTCAGGTAGTTTAGAAAATCTTCCTTCCCAGTGCCTACAAAAATGTCCAGGCTACTTTTTATAACCCTTGCCAAACCACCTAATTTAGAGAACATTTTAATAGGTGGTTCATACCTGTCAATTATTCGATATTCGGTTATATAGGCATTGAGATAATGCACTACTTGCTCCGAAAGGTATAAGGCAATGTTCGCTAAGTCGTTAGTTTGCTTCTTCTGATGAATTTTTTGTATAATATAAACGGAAAAAGCCTCCATCTGATTTAGGAAAGAACCAACTTCATTATAAGTAAACTTTAAGTCCGGATAACTTTGTATAGATCTGCAGGGTGGAATAAAATTTGAATCAATACTTGGTTTGCCATCTTCAACGATAATTTTGGCAATTGTCAGGTGATATAATCCCAATTCCTGTTTAGTCGTTTCACTACTCGGTATTATATCCAGCTTGTATTCCGGGAAAACATAAGGATGACGTGGTGGATTCTCCTCCGGATCCGCATTTCCAACGGCTATTCTTTTTAAAGGATTTACAGTGAGTACAACATACCATTCCTTATCCTTTTTTTTAATACTGTATTGCTGTTTCAGGATATAACCAGATTGCTCCATTAGTTTGGTTGTCTCCTTCGAAATGTTTATAAGGTAACCACCTAATGTAATAGCTCGACATGTATGAAGAACGACTTCAATCGTAGATTGTCCATCAACAGATATGTTGACGTCTAATGAAGCCTCTTGATCAGAGAGCTCTGGTAAAAGGCCAAAATTAGTAGGTGTAATACTAGTTTGCTCAGAATGTTTTATTACTTCCAAAATAGAATTTTCCATGGCGATAAAATGATCTTTGTTGATCTTCATCCCATCTATCCAATTGACTTTATAAAACCCTTGTTCCTTAGCACTCATCTCTTCTATCTTTAGGTTTAATTATCCTTTGCTTCTTTATAGTCTATATTAAATGATTTAATACAATTCATATCAATAGCCCTGTAAACTTTTATAGTTTCTATTGCTATATTTTTACCTTTTACATCATCGCACAAAGACCTGAATGTATAGTTCCTGCCATTCGCAACAACCAACGGATTGGGATCGCTACAAAAAAACTCAGCAAAGGCCTCAGGCGCCATTTGGCCTTTAGAAATCATCTGTAACTTCGTTTTTAAATTTTGATCACTTAGCGAAGGATTGGTTGTTACCTTATCTTTCTCGGTTCCTTCCTGGGACCCAGAACCTTTAGGAGCCTTAGGTAAATTGAATTTTGTACTTTTCGGAGCTCTGGGCAAATCCAATCCTTTTCTTCTTGGTTCTGTACTGATTTCTATTGGGCGCTTTTGGCTATCTTTTGAAGGTATTACATTAATTTTCTTTTTACTGATATAATCTAAATCCTCATTCACAATTAAGGATACTGTTTTCAGACCTGGTTCTTCATAAATATATTCAGCTGTTTTTGTGGAGGCGTCTATATTTGCCGATTCTCCAAATCGCCATTCCCAAGAACTGGCGTTTTCTGTTTCATCAGTTACTATTAATTTTTGGCCTACCCTAATACTTTTTGCCAAATTAAACACTGGAAACTTTGTAGAATCAAGTAAAATAATTTCAGGCTTTACATGGACCGTTTCGATTCTTTCGCACTTATTATTAACGACTAGCCTAACATTATAATCCCCGGCCTTATCAAAAACATGTAATTGCTCTCTTTGACTTTTTATACCAGTCCCATCGCCAAAATCCCATTCCCATTTTTTGGCACCTTCGGACTTATCTTCAAATTGTATAACCTTTCCAGCCCTCAGATCATTTATGTCATATGAAAACATAATCTCATCACAAGGTTCGTAATTGGCATATCTAAAAGAAAAAGAACCGGCAGCAAGAAGAAAAACAACTATAAAAAAGATAAAAACGTTTCTATCCAGGTGGGACGACATATTTTTCCCTGAGCGCATACTTTTACAGTTTTTAGATTATTCTATTGAGATTTTGAACAAAGTTTAGTTGAATGAAACTAGAGGTTCAATTTAATATTTTTATTTTATAAGGGAAGACATTTATTGATTTTTTTTCTAGTTGGTACAAGAGGTTATTATTCGTTGAATTCCAATCTTCTGTTTCTGTGTTGTAATGATTGTTTGCCGTTAAAACAATTTCAATGCAGGGTATCCAACCCTTGTTCAAATTCAGGTCTTTTGTATATGCTCTTTTAATTTCAACTTTTTCTATCTTCTCGCCATATATTTCATAGCATAAGGCCCTTACATCTTCTTTAGTTACAATTCTATCCCTGGAGAGTAACGATCGCCTGTAAGAATTAAGCCGATCAACCATAGTCAAATCATCTTTACCACCGTGACTCGTGCTGATTAGATAACTATTGGTTTGCTTCACGCCTATCCCTTTGTAAATATTTAATTCACTTCCTGATTTTATGTTATTGGCCAAAACACCATTACATGTCCAAAAATCGACCAAAAGATGTTCATCAGTCTTGTGAGGTTTTAAAACCACATAATTGGTTTGCGTTTCCTCGTTGATATTTTCGGCAACCTTTTTCTCTAAAACTGCTATAAGCTGATTTAATGATTTCAAGTTCTTTAATAAAAATTCGTTGTTTAAAAATGAAAATGACGCACTTTCATCTTTTAATAACTCCACTAAATAGACAATGTACTCTTTTGCTTTTCGCCGATCTAATTTACCCACATTATCACTTCTCATAATGAAAGTCCCCTTATCCGTGTTCGTATTGTTTTTACTTCTGGCTTTGTACATCTTTCCATCGGTATTAACAATCGATTTCAGGTCAAAAAACAAATCCTCTGTTTTAAGAGGTATAATATGCGTATAATTCCTTAGATGGTATGAAAAACTCAGTAGCTCTCTATTTAGAACAGGAAAAGTATTTAATGAGCAATACAAATTTCCTAGAATCTTATTGCTGATAATTCTTGGGAACACAATCTTGATCCATCGAATTTCCCCGTCCGTTTTAATCTTATTGCCTTCCAAAAAATCATTCAGTTCACTGAAGTTCGATTTTTTAATGCCATTTTCATTAGCCATGGCCTTTATTGTAATATAATGTCTCCTATAATTATTATTTATTTGCTGGCATGTAGAATTGGATTTATTGGAGACATCTTCAAATATGTTTTTTAAATCGGTCTTGTGATCTTCATTGTTATTGTAAAAACCACTAATAACATCTAGCTTGGTTTCGTTAACAAACCATTCGGCATTTCTAAGATGATGATAGAACAACTCCTTATCTTCATTCCCTTGAAGTTCGAAATAGAAAGAAACGTCCTCTATAAGAATCGTCTTGAGATTACTTGAAATTCCTAGATAAACCGTCGAAGGAGGTAATATTAGGTTCTTATAGTTCTTTCCCAGAATCTGACGATTCTTTTTTTCTTCTAATTGAATATAGTTCGTTCCAGTGGCTATGAACTTAACTTTGGCATCGACCAAATTGAAGTCCTGAACTGGAGTGAAATATAAATCCTTAAATTTAACCGATGTTTTTTTGTAGGGGATTTTTTTTCTGTAGCTGAAGTGGTACTCCGGATTGATAGTTGTAATATTATCAACGGGCTCGGCATACAAAATAGCATGTGCAGGTCTTGGGCCAATAATCTTTTCCGGGGTCATAAGCTGAATAAGCTTCTCTGTTATTCTTGTCTGGGATTCATCCATTTCCACCGAAATTTTTTCAATTTCAGCAGAACAAGCAGAAAGGAGTAGTGAAACGATAGGATCAAATGACATTTCTATTTCATTGGCCTCAACACCCCAAATGTCGGCCGCATTTTTTATCATTCTATTTTTAATTTGCTCCTTGGTGCTTTTTCCCATCTGCTACGAATATGATAAAGGCCCAATATAGAAATACTCCACATATGAAAATGCCTCATTTGTTTTTATTACTTGTGCTTTAACACGTATATCCAATTTTCTCTTAATTCTGACCGAATTCATTACGCCGGATATCTGTTCTTGTTTCATTCTGACGCTTACCTCTATCGAATGAAGCCTTTTCTCATGTCTGGACAAGGACTCGTACAACGATTGCTGAATAAGACTTTTAAGGCTATTGGTGGTCTTTAAATTATCAAAATCAATGACCCAAATAGCACAACCAAAAGTTTCGTCAAATGCACATTCGCCAAAATTAGAAGTGTTAATCAAATGAATATGATGCGATATGGACTGCTCTAAACTACATGATTCATGTACTCCTCTATTTATCAGCATCCTTGTATTTAGAGGTAGGGTGTAGTATTTAATGCTCATATTTTTTATCCTATATCAAAAGAACAACAACTGGGCTTTATTAGACGAAGATTTTTCAAATATATTGAATATAGCAAATATATTATCATAAGCCATTAATATTAATCCCTAATTTAATGATTCCAAAAAACTAATTTATAGATCATTCACCTTATTTTTGGTAATTTTTAATATATTTAAACTACTTTTCAATTTTTGTAACAATAGTTTAATCAAAGTAATTATAATGGGCAAAGTTTTGTACTTCTTTTTATTTATGAATATTTACGCTATTTCTTTTTCACAAAACGCAATGGTCGTTGGAACAATTGGAGAATTAGTAGATAGCACCGGAGTAGCTGATGCAAGGATTTTTATTAAAGGAACCCAGCTGGAACAGAGAACAGACCAAAATGGAGCATATGTGTTCGAAAAAAATATCCCAATTGGGGAACAAGTTCTTAGTATTTCAAAACCGGGCTATGAGCCAAGAGAAATTGAAATTTACATTGTTCAGGGGAAAAAATTAGTCATGGACCGGATTAGCCTATTAATAACCAGCAAAGAAAGAAGGGAAAGGAATAAAGAAGCAAAACAACTTGGGCAGGAGAAAATCAAGAAGAAAGAAGTACAAGAGCCAGCTTCAATTTTAGGTAAAATTCCAGTAGTCGGCGGTATTGGAGGAGAAATCCCTATCATTAAGGGCGCGTTCAAAAAAAAGAAATCATTGGATGAAGTAACATTTACTTATGAGGATATCCCAAAGGAAATAGTTGTGGAAGAGCCAGTAATGGAAGAGCCATCCTATTCTCCCTTACAACTTAAATATTCCAAATTAATGGATGTGCCGCCGGAAGAGATCGCTAATTTAACCCTTTATGAGTTTATCGATGAATGGATGGGAACACCATATGTAATGGGAGGAAACACCGAAAGGGGCATAGATTGTTCTGCCTTCGCTCTGAGATTGTACAATCAGGTATATGATACATTTCCAGGGAGAACAGCACAACAAATGCTTGATGACAATGTACCTGAATCAACCAATATTTCTCTGTTCGAAGACCCTTATTATTTAAAGGAAGGGGATTTAATGTTTTTTAATGCAGGAGGTGAACGGAACAAAGATAGAATTGAACATGTAGGCGTGTATTTGACCGAAAACAAATTCATTAATGCTACTTCCAGAAATGGCAAGACCGGTGTTTCAGGGGTGAAAATAAGTGATTTAAATGACGCGTATTGGATGAAACGTTTTCGTGCCGGAGGAAGAGTCGTCGAATAATAAAGCCGAATAATTCCTGCATGAAATCTGAAAATCTAGAAGAATTTTTTAATCAGTTATTAAAGGTCCATGGAGATTTGAGGGCCGAAGTGTTTATTGCAGAAATACAAGGCAACTTCGAATTGCCCGATGAGGATTTTTTAATAGCCAATCAAAGCACTTTTTCAAGAGGATATAGTAGAGATATTATTGATACGGATGGCCACATCAATAAAAATAAACTGACTTTAAATCTGTCGAGAAATGGGCTTTATGACATTTTACCTGAGGGATTATTCCATACTCAAGCGATAAGCAAGGACACCAATTCATATGTAGCTCGTAGGAAAACCGTTAAACAGGAGGAGCAAGACGCCAGATTACTTTTTGCTCCTTTAGAAAATGAATTTTTCTACCAAAAATTGAATATTGAACGCAATGAAAGAACATTACTGGATGATTTTTTCAACCTAAATGACAATTTCTTGCTAAACTTCTGGAAGATAGATCAAGGTATTCCAGAAGATTATACTTTACAACTTATAAAACTATTACCTCATAGCCATAAGATTGTTGGTGATTTTGAATTAACAAGATTGAGTTTAGAAAAAGTTTTAAACGAAAAAGTCACATTTATAAAAAAAAATATAATTCTCAAGAATGAAGGTATTGATCATGGTATTGGAACTCAGTTGGGTGTAGACACCGTATTGGAAAGCGATACCAATGAAGTTATGATGCCAGCTTTAGAGGTTACCATCGGGCCCATTTCAATGAATGGTATTAATACATTCTTAAATGAGACCGAGGTCTTAAATTTTATTTACGCGTTTTACGACTATTTTATTCCTTTGGAAATGGAAGTGATCACAAAATTAATAGTCAATAAAAATAGTAAATTCTTGTTGGGTGATACTAATAATACTATATTGGGCATTTCAACACAATTATAATTGTAAACTATAAGCTGCTATGGTTAATTTAGTAGGCGCGGATATTTTTAAAGTCAGTATAGGACTGGCCATCATTAGCACCGTAATGATGATGCTGGTCACTAAATTGCGCCAGCTGTTTACAAAGAACAAGTTAAGGGCAGTTCTTTATGCCCTTCTTATTTTAGTAACCTTCGCCCTAATTGGCTTGTTAAGCTCAAGTAAGGTTTTAAATGATACGCCATTAAGCAGTTTCTTGGCCATTGAATTTTTCTTTCTTGGTTTAGGAATTCTGCATTTATTTGCCCTTAGAAAGTACTTTCCAGATTTGTCAGAAGATAAATCCGATTTTTTTTTAGAGTTTCTTTTTACTCTTATTTATGTATGTCTTGGTCTTATAGCCTTTCTTCAAGTTGTAAATAGGTTCAGATCGCCCTTTAATTATATGTTCACATCCGCTGCATTATTGTTCGTATTACCCACCATGGTTTACAAAATGTACGAATTTGCTATGATTATTCCGATGCCTATTTTTGAAAGTTGGTTATTTCCATTAAATAAAGATATCAAGGATCCAACCCAAAAAGAATTGACCAATCCAAGAATTATTAGTTTTGAGTTTAGAAAAAAAGAAGGTGACCCTGAAGTTACTAGTTTTAGGGTTAAAGCCCCTAAGGGCATGGAGTTTGGAAAACTGTTTTATTTTTTTATTACGGACTATAACGAAAGGCACCCAGAAAACAAAATTGAATTTTTAAAACATACTAAAAAGAAACCATATAGTTGGGTTTTTTATTTTAAGCCAAATCGTTGGAGTCGAATAAAACACATCAATTTTAAAAAGACAATTGCTGAGAATAATATAAAAGAAAATACGGTCATTGTCTGCAGAAGGGTTGATATATCCTAATAGCTTTCCCATCATCAGTTTCTCGGTTAAATCACATTTTACTAAAAACGTCTTACTGTAATTCTAAAATTAATCTATACAATTTTCAGCATTCATTAATTTCTATAGTCTAAGACATGCAGACTCAATAGAAAAGGTTACTGCTAATAGAGAAAATCCAATAATTTAGAAGATTAAAAAAATAAAGAACATTGAGGATTACATTATACGATTTTCTAAAAAGTCCAGGATAATTAACAATAAACCGTATAAGGCCAAACATATATTCGATTAATTTGTTAATTTAAATTTTAGGAAATACTCATTCTCTATTCCTAATAAAATATTTTATGGTTTAGGGTAACAAAACCATCAAATTACTTGGTACTATAGTTATTGTTTATTAACTTTAATTTCTCCCACTATTAGAATCAAGAATCTTATATTAACTAACTAAACTTTATATTAACTAACTAAAAATTATTATCATGGCTTTTAAAGCAGAATTGAAATTAGGTAGCGACACATTCAAACTACTCAGTTGTTCATACGCTCTTCATAGAAACGTTGGTCCATCCGGCAGACCACAATCCGACGTAACAGGAGGCACTTTTAGTTTTATGATTGAATCCACAACAAATACCTTCTTCACTGAATGGATGTTGGATATCCACAAGGGTAAAGATGGCGATTTAATTTTCTACAAGCATGATGAGGATGCGGCAGCAAAAACGTTGAAATTCAAGAATGCTTATGTCATAGACTATTCAGAAACTTTTCAAGCAGATGGCGGTGCAGCTATGTATGCAAGTGTGGTAATTACTGCGGAAGAGCTTGATGTTGCAGGTACACCACACTCTAATGAATGGGCGGCAGGATAAACCATCATTTTTTGGACATCTATAAAATTAAGCATCAGGAGGTGTTTTTTCTACCCTGATACTGGTTATTGTTTAAAACTATTTTTATAATGGCATATTCCGCTTTGTTAACCATTGAAGATCTTGGAGAGTCTTATTATGATGTTAAAGTATATCATTGCACATTTGAGTTTACCCAAAAAATAGACATTCAAACCGGTCACACTTTGTCTAATGTACAAGCTGGCCTGATACAGATTGTTGTGGAATCTGAAAAAACAACATCGTTATTGGATTGGATGATAAAACGGGAAAAGAAAGATGGCTTTATTCAATTTAAGGCTGCTACTGGTAAAGGGACTGAGAATAGTAAAAAACTTACATTTTATAAGGCAAAATGTGTCGATTATAGGGAAACATTTGAAGCCATGACTGGAAACGCAATGCTGTGCCATTTTTCTATTTGGTGTCAAAAAATTGAAGTAGGTAATTCTACCTATGAAGTTAGTTGGGAAGAAACGGATACATGGGGAGGCTAAGGATAACTACTAATTGACAAATCATGACCTTAAGCTTTAAAACTACAATACTCCTAGATAGTAAAGAGATTCCGATTATTAAAGAATTGCATCTTTATCAGAAGGTTCATGCACATCATACCCTGGAAGCAAGAGTGCCTTTAAGCGTATTTAAAGATTCTGATAGCCACCAATTTTTGGGAAAGGCATTTTCTGTTGAAATTTTAACAAATAATACACTGAATGAAACTGTCGGTAGACTAGAATTTAAAGGTATTGTTACTGCGATAAATATGCTAAAAGGTTCTAGTATATTGGGAAATGAACTTGTAATCATTGCCTCAAGTAAAGATATCGTATCTAACGAAGGCCCTCATTATAACTGTTTCCATGAGAATAGTCTGGATGACATTGTAAAAAAAGCATTACACGGATATGATTTTGATTTAACCGTCGATTCCTATTATAAATCAATAATCGATTACACGGTCCAGCATCATGAAAGCGCCTATGAATTTGTAAAGAGATTAGCAGAAAAATACGGCGAATGGTTTTATTACAATGGTAAAAAGGTAATTTTTGGCAAACCAGAATTCAAGACAACACCGCTCAAATATAATTATGATTTGAGCGAATTTAAACTCAGTTATATTCCGCAACCTCAAAAATTTAATTACTTCACTCAAAATTATCTAAAAAAATCTGCTAAATCTTTCCATTATAGTGAAACTGGAAAACCAAAGGGGGTTTCAGGCGATAATTCAAAGGTATTCGATAAATCGAATACAATATTCAAAAATGAAACCAATGTATGGGTTAATGGAAATAATGAAACCAATACGGAAAAAGTCTTAAAAGCACAAGCCAAAGTGCAGCAGAGTAGTTTTGCCGTGAATCAGGTTAGGATATCAGGAAAGAGCTGGAACTCAGCGGTTGCTTTAGGCAACATTATAGAAATTAATGATCAGAAGTATAGAATCATCGAAGTAGTTCATTCGCTTAACGGAGTGGAGGACTATGAAAATAGTTTTGAGGCCGTAAATGCTAATATTGAGGGCTATCCGTATACCAACATAAATTCATTCCCGGTAAGTCAAAGTCAAATTGCTATTGTAAAAGAGAATAATGATCCGGATAAGCTTGGCAGAATAAAGGTGGCATTTGCCTGGCAAGAACTTATTGGGCAAACCACACCATGGATTCGAGTCCTAAGTGCCCACGCGGGTGAAAATCAAGGAATTCAATTTATTCCCGAAATTGAAGATCAGGTGATTGTTGATTTCGAGGGTGGTGATGCCGAAAGCCCATATGTAATTGGTGCCTTATACCATACAAGCCATAAACCAGATGATGATTGGATTTCTGACAGCAACAATATTAAAGCTATACGCACGCGTAGTGGGCATACCATAGAACTCGATGATACGCAGGGAGCAGAAAAAATAAGTATTTATACTAAAAATGACGAGTGTAAAATTGAACTGGACACAAAGGAAAAAACCTTATCCATCAGCGCTATGGAGTCTATTGATATTTCTGCAAGTAAAATTAGTATTAAGGCTGGAGAGAATATTACGATTGCCGCTGAAAATAAAATCGAGGCAATTGCAAAAGGCGAGTTGGCAATGCAGTCACAAGCTGATACTACCATAAAAAGTGGTAAGAATCTACAATTAGAGGCAACTGCAAATGCAACACTGAAGGGGTTAAAAACTGTTGTAAAGGGAGATACAGAAGCAGAATTAAGTGCAGCTAAAACCAAGGTAAGCGGTAGTGGAATGACCGAGGTTTCAGGAGGCCTCTTAAAATTAAATTAGGTACAAAATTAATTACGAAAAAGATGCCAGGACCAGCCGCCACATTAACCAGTATGCATGTGTGCCCAATGCTCACACCCGGGTTACCACCCATACCCCATGTTGGAGGGCCGGTAACAGGACCTGGAGTTCCTACGGTACTCATAGGAGGAAAACCGGCCGCTGTAATGGGAGATATGTGTACATGTGTAGGACCACCGGATACTATTGTCATGGGAGTCCCCACTGTATTGATTGGAGGTAAACCTGCTGCCACGATGGGATCTATGACTGCTCATGGGGGATCCATAACAGTAGGAGATCCAACCGTATTAATAGGTACGTCTATGGTAGTTCCTTCTGCTGTGATGCCAATACAGGATATTCCATTTCCAAAAATTACACAGCTGGATAAGATGATTGCGAGTTTAAGCGGAAAGTCCTTCAAAGAAGCACAGGCCCAACAGGACAAATTAAAAGAAGAATCTAAAAAATATTCTAAGAAGCCGTAATCACTTATAATTGTTGCTCATCACAATGCTGTATTCCCCCTATTTTAATTCCCAATTGTATGAGTTCCACTTATGGTGAACATAAATGTTTGTTCTTTCGTTTTATAAAATCCTTTAGGGTTTCTCAAAAATTTGTTCATATTAAAAGTTCTGGCGTATTCCATTTGAATGGTTAATTCATCACTCTTATAAAAATCAAAACTAGCACCGTATTTCGAATATTTTGTACTGGAATGCAAAAAATTTGGCGTAACCCTATCAAAAAAACGGCCAACACCAGGCTTCCATTCATAGAGGGGTTTAACTAATTTATCATCCCAATATAAATCAAAAACAACATGCTGCCCGGCATCTGGGTTATAGAAGTTTCCATATGGACCAATAGATTTAAAAGCTGTTTCATCTAAATGTACACTGCATTCATTGCTAGCGATATCACAATGAAGACTCTGATCTTTGCCTTGCCCCTGTTCTCGATACCCTGTACCCTTTGTTGCATAGGAAGCAAGGCATCCTACAAGAGAGTTCTTATCATCTGGATGAAATTTTTTAGTGGCCAGAAGAGCATCCACTAGCTTGACACTACTTATTGGCACAAAATGAAACCCCTGTGCAATTACGTATCCAACTTTTGTAATAGTTTTAATATGACTAAAAAGATTGAGTTGGTGTTTGTCGTCAAACCTCTTAGCAATAGCTTTAATAAAATTAATTTCAGGACTTCCACTGCTCAAAGGACGAACTTTATTCGAGAGCTTACTTATAATCTCAGAATCGGTAATAATCATGGTTGTTGCTTTCTAATTATATGTCAAATGCAAGCCAAACCACATAGCAATACTATTGTTGCTCATATTCCGAATCCCATTCTGTTCCATCATCTCCTTTTTGACCATCCATTTTTATCATAAAGTTTTTTGCCGGGAAATAAGGTTTCATATGGATATCTAAATGAACCCGGTCTTTTTGGTCAGGATCTTGTTCAAATCGTTTTATAGAAAAATCTTCGATCAACTTACCAGGACCCGTAATGCTGTCCAAGAATTTTACTATCTGACTCATCAGTTCCTTACGTGTTTTTACATTGAAATTCTCAAATGCTCTACGGTTTAAAAAATCCATCAAAACTTTAGTCACATAATCAAAAACACGCACCACAGAATATGTTTGCAATCCCAAATTATCCCCATTAAACAAGGTTTTCGCAGAGAATGCCATTACTTTGCCATACTCGTTAACCATAGGTACCAGACCCAATTTTTCCAATTGGGCAATATCACTCTTTTTAAGATCAAAACGCACACCATCTACTTCATTAATACCGCCAAACTTTTTCCCTGCGGTTACCTGCGACATCAGTGTGTTATATATTTTGCCTGCTAGTGCACCAGATGGTGGAACAAATAAATCTTCTTCCTCCCCAACTTCATCATGCTTACCTCTTCCGACCAACCAATTGCAAGACATCATCACGTTGGAACGATATTTGTCTCCTCCAGTGAGATTGGCAGATTCAAACATTTCCATGACATCATCCGGCTCATCCAAATGTTCAAAATCCGTTACGAGCATTACCTTGTTTTCATGTGCAATCTTTGCCCATTTCTCCACCACTTTATTCGACCCCAAATAACCCGGTAAAACCAGCAAACCATAATTATCACGCAAATCCAAGCGATCATAAGCAGCATTCAATTCTTCGGAAATTGCATCTATAAAACGTGTATTGTCCAAATCTTTTAATTGATCCAATTCTGCGTTTACTATTGAGATGTTTTTTAGTTTATCAGATTCTGTATTCTTATAAAACAAGGCCACGGACCTATACGAACGCTCTAATTCTCTTGTAGCTTCAATACTTTTGCCCAAATTTTTAGTTAAAGATTCTGCTGCAGATTTTGCATTAGTTTCGGAGGCTTCAACCATCTCGGAAATATTATCAGAACTCGATAAAATATCAGTCCATATCTCCAATCTTTTTTTTAAGGTTTCCCGCTCTTCTTTTTTGTTCATTTCCGATAAGAAGATCCTCTTTCTTGCCTTCCGCTCAGGATTTAAATTCTGAACGCCTTCTATACAAGACTCTAATAGCTCGAATCCTCCAAATTTTACGAGTTTATCACTACTTTCCCTTAAGAATTCAGCGGGATTCTCTACCGGAGAAAATTGTTGTTGCTTAGTGGCCATATTTCTTTTTTATTTTTTTTCAATTTCAGTTAATAGCGCTCGAATAGAATCCAGTAGGGCCTGTTTAGCCTCAGGATCGGTGATTGCCGTTTTCAAAATCTTATTGGTCTTTAATTGTTTCACAATTTTGACATATTGATCCTTTTCAGTATCCAAATCCTTTAAAAAACCACTTTGTCGAGTAATACCTTTGGCTCCAAAATCACCTAAATTACCAAACTTTAATGTCTCTTTTGTGCCGACGCCTTCTTCATCCTCAAATTCGACCTCTACTTCAGGTTTAAAGTGATCAAATACCTCTTCTACCGTTTTTAGGCCTGTTTGAACCACAGGTTTAATAGGCGGATCGCTAGTTAGTTTTTCAACCATAAGCGTTCTATTCTGAGGAATTTCTGCAAAGGCCTCATTGGCATCTGTTTTTACTTCCGTTCCTCCAATTCCATATGTGTTCGCCATAATTCTAATTATTTAAGTTAAATATATTGATTTATTCGTTTAAAATGTTAATTTTTTAAGTAATATCCCATTTTAATTCATTTTTCTTATCAACGTCTAATTTAATACTTGTGCCTTTTGTAATTTTTCCTGAAATAATCATTTTTGACAATGGTGATCTTAGGTCACTGCGAATAACACCTCTCAAGGGTCGCGCGCCATACTTAGGTGTAAAACCTTTTTTGGCGAGCATAGTAATTGCATTATTTGTTAGTTCCAAAGAAATTTCCTGCTTGTCCAATGCCCTATAAAGGTCCTTTAGCTGTATTTTAAAGATTTTGCCAATATTCTCTTCCGTAATAGGTGAAAAGGGGATAATTTCGGTAAGTCTCCCTAAAAACTCCGGTCTAAAATGATTTCCCATCATCTCGAGTAAATCACTCGATTTTGGAATTTCACCTTGTCCAAAGGATTCCACAATATGTTGACTCCCAATATTGGACGTAAAAAGTATCACCGCATTTGAAAAATCACCTTCCTTCCCTAATCTATCGTGTAATTTGCCTTCATCCAAGATTTGCAAAAAAATATCAAACACTGAAGGATGGGCCTTTTCAATCTCATCAAAAAGAACAATGGAATAAGGTTTCTGTCGAATTTTATTTACAAGCAAGCCTCCCTCTTCATAACCTACATATCCTGGAGGTGCCCCATATAATAATGCCGCCGAATGTTCTTCTTTAAATTCGGACATATCGAATCTAATAATCGAGGTTTCATCTTGAAAAAGAAATTCAGCCAAAGCCTTCGCCAATTCCGTCTTACCAGTCCCGGTAGGTCCTGAAAAGAAAAAAGAGCCGATTGGCAATCCTGGTTTGCTCAAACCAGATCGTGATTCCAAAACGGCTTCTGTAATCGTTTTAACAGCATGATCCTGTCCAATTACCCTCTTTATAAGCTGCTCTTCCATATTTAGTAATCTCTCTTTTTCATCGGCCTGGAGTTTACCAGTTGGAATTCCGGTTTTATTAGCAATTGTGGAAGCAATGTCATTTTTATTAATACTTTTCTTTTCCTTTTCTGCAATCGTCTTTAAATTGTCAAGAACATTGTGTAGGGATTTAAACCCTTCCTTAGGTGTGGTTATATGCTCAAAATGATCTTCTTCTCCTAATTCTGTGAATAAAAGATAACTCAACTTATCTTGCATTTGGGTATACATCCAATTTTGTTCTGCCAAAATTATATGTGTTTCCAGATTTTCTTGTTTAAGTGCTTCAAGGCGTTCTTTTAGTCTTGTAATTTCGGGTACAGAAGTCTCAACCATAAATTTTGCCGCAGACATTGTTCTATCTATTAAATCAATAGCGGAATCGGGGAGGCTACGTTCCTTATTATAGCGCTTTGCTAAGCGAATGGCCTCCGAGATAGTATCGGAATCAATGTCCAATTTGTGATGATCTGCATAATAAGAAACTGAATTCTTGATCATTCTATGGGCCTGTTCCTCACTCGGTTCAAGAAGACGAACAATCTCAAATTGCCGGGAAAGACCTTCATCTACTTCAATATGTTTTCTATAGGCATCATTGGTGGCAGTTGCAATAATGGTTAGATCACCCTTTACCATTTCAGATTTCAAAATATTCACCAAGCCCTGGTTACCGGAATTTTTATCGGTTAAATTTTTCAATTCATCTATTAATAAAATGGGCTTGTCGAATTGTTTAATTTCATTAAATACTTTCTGAAACCGATCTTCAATCTCCCCTTTATATCCCGCACCCGAAACTAAATTGATGAAATCCAGTTCAAATACTCTCGCATCTCTTAAATGCTCTGGTATATTTTCATTGATTGTTGCATAGGAAAGTCCGTTCATCATCACGGTTTTTCCAACGCCGGGGTCACCTAGGATCAGTACGTTAGGCTTGGAGCGTCTTCCAAGTATCTCAGTAATCATTTTAATTTCCGAATCCCTTCCCGAAATATTTTCAATGGTTTCATTTTGCGCTTCGGAAGTTTTATCGACACAGTATTTCATTAGAGTTGATCCCCCGATTCCTGTTTTGCCTTTCACTGCAGATTTACCATTTTCTTTTACCACTAATGGTGACGCACCGCCCCCGGTATCTAAAAAATCAATAATTTCATTAGGTGTGAGTGGAAAAGTTTTTAATTGATCATAGGAAAAACCCACCCCTGGAGTACATAAAGCAATAAGTAAACAATGTTCATCGACATCATCGACACCCAATTTCAATTTAATATTATCGGCTTCATAAAAAACAGCTTCAATTGAGGAATCCCCAGATGGACTCTCAGGTATTTTTGTAGTTTTCGGAAAAGTTTCCAAACGCACCTCGGCCCATTCTTCCACATAATAGGCATCTTGCCCCATGTTTTCGATGAACTTCATAAAGCCTATGTCTTTATGTAGCAAAGCCTTCAGTAAATGGGAAGAAGAATACTCCTCATGCGCATATTCCTTTGCAAGGGCCTGGGCAATATGTACTGCTTGTTTTAAGGTATCGGTTAGTGCATAATCTATCATATGAAGGAAAAATGTTTTAAGGAATGTTTTATCCTAATAAACATAATAAATAATATGTTAAAATCATAGTATTTAGCAGGATATGAACAGTAACTCTAAATATTGAACCAATCTATGCAAGCATTTGACAGGTAACGGCCTAAATATTGATATCAATACCGCCATTTATAAGCTTATAAAGCATTAGTATTTAGAACTAATTAATATGGTACCACTCTCTAATATCCTTAGTGCTAATTTAAAGAATAATTTACTTTATAATTAGGCACATTTTCAATCCTTTACTAAAAACCGCGTTATTGATGAACTAAAACACTTTAATTTAATATGTCCGAATTACGTAGGATTTTTTTTATAAATTTAGTTAAGAAACAGTAATAGTAGATTTAACACATAAGACTATTCATGCCAATACTTAACCAAAATCTTGACTTTGATCAGCTTTCAAGTAATGTCAGGGCTGCCTTTTTAGGTTGTGGTGCAACAAAAGTTCTGTTACCGCCCGGCACTTCATTATTCAGATTTTCAGGACACTCTAATATTTCCTCTTGGTGGAGTGAAACTACTCAACTACCAGATTTATTGTTATCAGCGAAAGCAAATGGTAAAAACTTACATCAATATGTCCGGACTACTTCTGCAGTATTACGCCAATGGGATGCAGATATGTATAATTTGGTAGTTGCAAGACTCAATCTGCCAGTGTATGCCTTCCGAGGAATAATTTCCCCCCAAAATGAAGCTTCCAAATATATGAACCCTCAAGATTTTAATAATTATAAGAAGCGATTTACCAAGCCTGTTTTTTTCAAAGGAGGAAACGGACAGGTTTATATCAATGATTTGAGTTTAAGTGATATAGATATTATTGTGCCAGCGGGTGCCGTTAATATCTATGATAGCGTTGACGATATTATAAACTTTTTAATCGACTACAATATAATCTAACTACCAAAGTAGAATTTTTAGAGGCCAGTCTGCCTACAACAGTTTATTACCAAAATTTAGAGCAGGACTTCGGAGCTTAAGTTTTAGTTCGATTTCAGTTTCTATTACAGCAGACATTTTTAAATTCAGGAAGCTCATCCAAAAAAAAACCTTGTGAAAAAGTGAAATCTACAAGTGCTATGGTTATAGCTCCTATTAGCACCCCAAGTTATTCCTAATATAATTTAACTAGCGGTTTCAACATAGTAAATATGCTTAATAAATAAGTTATAAAAACCTAATTAATAATACTATTAAAGAGTCCAAATTATTAGAAATGGGAAGGTTTATACGTAATAATGCGTGATTTTTTTAGATACCAATTCTTGAATATGAATTCCTCAAAGGACTTGATTATCTTATATTCCAATTAATATGTCCATTTCTCTTTTTTAATTCTCTCAACATAGGCTCCATATTGTGAAAATCGGCATTGGGAATATTTACGTACTCAATATTATTCATTATTAAATTCATAATCATTATCATTAGGCTTGGTCCATGAGCTAATGTCAAAATTGATGCAGCATCTTTTGTTGAATTATAACAAATGATTTTATTGGTTGCGAAGTTATCTTCGAGGATATATTTGGATAAGTCTATTGCGTTGCCCAACCAAGTCACAACATGAGGTGCGTTAAAAGATGTAATTCTCTTATTTTTAAAGTAAAAGCCCATAGATATTGCAATGAATCCTCCAAGCGAATGCCCTGTGATAATGGAGTCGTTGGTAATATTGGACCTCAAATAACTTTTAGCAGCAGATCTATAAGGTGTTAAGCTGCTTGAAAAGCAACAATATTAAAATGACGAAACAGGACGAATGCAAACAACGGTATTTCCAATTCGTAGCGGTGCTAATTGGAGTTTATATTTTCAAAGCTACGCCTAACAAAGACAAAATCAATTTGCATTAAATGGTGTTTTTCCAATTATTTTGGTTGGTTGATGCTATTATTCAAATCTCCTTAGGGACATCAAGAACTAGACTTAGGCTTCTTGTAGCGGCCGTCGTCCTGCATCGATTTTAATTTCCTTTTTTGTTCTAATAAGTACTTTGTGATGTCGCGCTGATGAAATTGTCTTGCCAAATTAAGTGCGTTTTGGCCTTTGTAGGTTGCATTAAGATCAGCGCCCTTTTGCAAAAGGTATCGCGCCATTTCCAATCGACCGTATTTTGCTGCATACATCAAGGGAGTCTTATCCGCGCAAACACCCTCTATATCGGCGCCATTTTCAACAAAATATCGCAAGGATTTCATCGATTTTAACTTGATACTTATGGCCAAATAATTATACCTTTTACTATCTCCTACTCCCACACATTCATTGATGCGATCTGCTGTAATTAAATCTTTCAAATTTTCAATGCGTTCATACTTTATACTCCAGGCAATTTCATTAGTTAATTCTTGCCCATAAGATGCACTTCCTATTGTCGTAAATAAGGTTATTAAAATCAGCTGTTTAAGACGTGAATTCATGATTGGCATAAATCTATTTACAACAATTGAGTAAAATGATTTTTTAGCGCTATATCCCAAAGATAATAAGAATTAGAAAGAAGTGAAATCAGGTTTACTAGTAAACGTGCTTATGAGCATAAGTCATATAAGAAGGTCAACAAGGTAACTCCTTGTTAATCTATTACGCTCATCTAAGCACGAATCTTAAATCCTCTAATTTCAAATAGAAAGGTCTTATTTTTTTGCCTTTTTTCCTTACCTTACTAGGCATTCGGAACTAGAATAATATTTCTCAGGCCCTGAACTCACCGGTCAAAATAATAGAAGGGAGGCTGAAAACTTTTTAGAGTAAGCAAAACTAAAATAACTAACCAATGAAATCATTTTTTCCTATCAATTCATCGCTGACTATACAAAAATAGAGTTAATTGAGACATCATTTTAAGTGCAAGTTGATAATCTAAAATTAACAGTTTCGATATAAAAATTTACCTTGTTTTTACGCCCATCTATAGACCAAAAAGGAAATTTATAAATACCTTTATAAAAATTCGGCAGATGCCAGTTAACTATTAAAAAATAGCCTAAATTATAGGTGAAGTTCAAAATAAAATTCTAAAACCAATACCCGGAAATATTATATGAAAGCACTTTTCTTTACCAGAGAATTTCCTCCTTATGTTTACGGAGGCGCAGGGGTCCATGTTGAGTATTTGGCTGCCGAATTGGCCAAACTTATGGAGCTGGAAGTGCGATGCTTCGGTGATCAGGATGAAGAATCAGGTAATTTGTCCGTGAAGGGATTTCCTTATGACAATCCCATTTTCAATAACTCCAATGATAAACTTAAAGCCGTATTACAAACACTAAGTACCTGCATCCATATGAATGCCGATGACATTAATGCCGATATAGTGCATTGCCATACCTGGTATTCACACTTTGCTGGCATAACAGCAAAACTGCTTTATGGAATTCCCCTGGTGGTAACAACACATTCCCTGGAGCCATTGAGGCCCTGGAAACGAGAGCAGCTGGGTAGAGGATACGACGCATCATTATGGATTGAAAAAACAGCCATAGAAATGGCAGATGCAGTTATCGCAGTATCCTATGAGACAAGAGATGATGTCCTGAAATATTTTGATGTAGATGAGGAAAAAATAAAAGTAATATACAATGGAATTAACCTTAAAGAATATATAGCTACCAGTGAAACTACAGCCCTGGATAAGTATCATATAAATAAATCAAAACCCTATGTCCTGTTTGTCGGTAGAATCACAAGGCAGAAGGGGATCATACACTTAGTGAATGCCATTAAATATATAGACCCGGACACCCAGGTAGTATTATGTGCAGGAGCCCCGGACACGCCTGAAATTGCAAAAGAAATGGAAGACTGTGTTAATGAAGTAAGAAAAAGCAGGGATAATGTAATCTGGATCGCTGAAATGCTCGATAAAAAATCGGTTATACAGCTTTATTCCCATGCAGACGTATTTTGTTGTCCATCCATTTATGAACCCTTTGGAATAATCAATATTGAAGCCATGGCCTGCAATACAGCCGTTGTAGCCAGTGCCGTGGGGGGGATAAAAGAAGTGGTTGTGGATGGTGAAACGGGTATACTCGTGCCATTGGAGCAACAAAATGAGGCTCCCTTTGAACCCGTAGATCCGGATAAATTTGCACGGGACCTTGCTAAAGGTATAAATACTATAATTAACAATAAAGAGTTACAGAAATCTATGGCGCATAAAGGCAGAAAACGAGTAGAAGAAACATTCGACTGGTCTGCAATTGCACAACAAATTGAAACCTTATACAAATCTTTAAAGCATTAAAAACATGTTCACTCAAAGCGTTCTAGCAATTATATTAGGAGGAGGTCAGGGATCACGCCTGTTTCCGTTGACTGAAAAAAGGTCGAAACCAGCTGTACCTATTGCAGGGAAATATAGATTAGTGGATATTCCTATTTCCAATTGCATTAATTCAGATATTAAAAGAATGTATGTCTTAACCCAATTTAATTCTGCATCCTTAAACAGGCATATTAAAAACACCTATCATTTTAGCTTTTTCAGCAAAGCTTTTGTAGATGTTTTAGCGGCCGAACTTACCATGACCAGTGGAGATTGGTTTCAGGGAACAGCTGATGCGGTAAGACAAAGCATGCATCATTTTTTGCAGCACGAATTTGATTATGCCTTAATCCTGTCCGGAGATCAGTTATATCAGATGGATTTTAATATAATGATAAATAAACATATTGAGAGCAAAGCCGATATAACAATAGGAACAATTCCGGTTCATGCCAATGATGCTCCTGCCTTTGGCATATTAAAAAATGATAATGAAGATAATATAACTTCTTTCATTGAAAAACCATCATCCGATTTGTTGCCGGACTGGCAATCGGAAGTTAGTGACGAAATGAAGCAGGAAGGGCGTCTATACCTTGCATCCATGGGTATTTATATCTTTAACCGCGACCTGCTTATAGATCTCATGAATGATCCCGAAACTATGGATTTTGGAAAAGAGATCCTCCCGCAATCCATTGGAAAACACAAAGTGCTCAGTTATCAGTTTGAAGGCTATTGGACGGATATAGGTAATATTGATTCTTTCTTTGAAGCTAACCTGGGATTAACAGACGCTATTCCGAAGTTTAACCTCTATGACACCCAGCGGGTCATACATACCAGAGCCAGAGTTTTGCCTACGTCTAAGATTTCGGGAACTCAAATGGACAAGGCCGTAATTGCCGAAGGATGTATTATACATGCAACTGAGATAAGGCGATCCGTTATTGGGATACGCTCACGAATAGGAAAAGAATCCACCGTAATAAATACGTATATGATGGGTTGCGATTACTATGAAACCCTCGAAGAAATAGAAAACAACAAGATCAAAATACTAATGGGTGTCGGAGAGCGCTGCCATATTAAAAATGCAATCATTGATAAAAATTGCCGGATTGGAGACGATGTCACCATTGATGGTGGCCCGCACCTGGAAGACCTGGAAACAGATTCCTATGTCATTAAAGATGGTATTGTAGTGATAAAAAAAGGAGCGGTAATTCCGTCTGGCTTTAAACTTTAACCTAAAGCCACAAATCCTAAGGGTTAGAACTTTTTAAAATTCGGCTCATTTCGGTACCAATTGCGCTTAGTTCGCCAATCTCTTCTTTGGTAAAGTCGTAAGGAACAGGCTTTGCTATACCAAATGTCCCATATAAAACCCCATCAAGAATCATAGGCACAGCTATGGATCCTTCAACTTTGGTTTCCCTTGCCGCCGGTCTGGCCACTCCGGATTCATCTGTTTGCAGGTTACAAATCTCTACCGGCTCCCGGCGTTCCGCAGCTATTCCTGCCATGCCCTTGCCAATGGGTATTTCCGATATTTTTGGCAGCAAGAAACCTGGAATACCCTGGTGGGCCTTCAACTTTAAAATTGACGTGCCCTCATCCAAAAAATGAACCGTTCCCGTGGTACAGTCAAAACAGGAAATAATTTTCTCCAGGAGCTGTTGCCAGTCTACTTTTGCTTCATTTAGCAAAGTATAGATTGCGTCGCATTTCGATTTGTCCATCATACCCATGATTCTATATTAATAACCAATAATTTTTAAAAGACTCTATTTGGATTCAAAAATAACACACTTAGGTTCTAAACACGCAGAAAAACCTTCTTTCTATAAAGAACGTATAAAAATGCCCATTGTACCCCAATATAACATAAAACCATAACCACAGCGTTGTAAGGATCCCCAACAAGCTGGCCCAGCCATTGGAATAAGGCAGATGTTGTATAAGCCCAATCTATAAAACCACCGGCCATATATATCAAAATAGAATTCATACCAATTACTTTAAAGAAAAATGCCCATTTTCTATGCCCGAGGATATCAATGATGTAATAAAAGGCAGCCATCAGCAGCATACTTATACCGCCGCATTGCAATGTAAATGAACTCGTCCATAAGTTTTTGTTGATTGGAAAAACAAGGTTCCATAATTGTGCAAGGATAATTAGTATAACACCAATGACTACGAGCCTGACAGCAGTTTCTTTTTGCTTATCGACAGCCCCGTGTTTTAATAAATTTCCCGCGAATATGCCCAGGAGACAGGTTGGGATGGCGGGAATTGTTGATACAAACCCTTCCGGATCATGTATGCCCAGATACAATTTACCCGGCATGATGAGTGTATCCAGGTAAGAAACAAAATTACCTTCCATGGTCATATCACCCATGGGATAACCGGGTGCAGAGTTGAACATTAAAAGGAACCAGTAGCCAAGAAGCAGTGCAGAGAACCAAATAATCTGACCGCGCTGTTTGGTGTAAAGGTATATGATGTTGGCGAACATATAGGCCAAACCAATACGCCCCAGAACACTTCCAAAACGTATCTCTTCCAAAGGGCGAATTTCGAGACCATTATTATAGATAACCCCCAGAAGAAACAAAATTAACCCCCTTTTAATGACGCGATATAACAGGGATTTTCGATTTATTCCTTTTTCAAGCTGTTTTCCTACAGAATAAGGCGTGGCCACGCCCGCAAGAAAAAGGAACAAGGGAAAAATCAAATCGTAAAACGCAAAGCCGTGCCATGCAGGATGAATAAACTGATTGGATAAGGAATTCCAAAATGGCAAATGGGTAATCTCAGCCATTTTATGAAAGATCTCCTCTGCACCAATAATCCAGAACATATCAAATCCACGAAGTGCGTCCAACGAATAAAGGCGCTGGCTGGTTATATTCAATTTCATATTTAACTTGGGTTGGTCTTGCGATAAAGATAATAGATTATCTAATCCGTGCTGCCTTTAGTTAAAAACTATAATCGGATTTATCGTATATTTAAATCGTTGATTAATTCTAAATACACTTATTAAGGAATGGCAGATAAAGAGAATTCAATTACCAGACAAGATCCCAATAATTATTGGGAGCAATTGGAGCGATTGGAAAAACTAATACGGGCATCCGAGCTCAAAGCCGGTGTTATATTTTCTTTTCATGGATTAATTTTAGGCGTTTTTTTTGACAGGTTAGAAGAACTTCAACCACTTTTCCAGGAAGGTGCGCTCTTTATTGTATTGGCTTCTTTCTGGATGATCAGTTCCTTAATTTCTATATACTTCTGTTTTAAGTGTTTTAAACCTCAGATAACCAAGAAATATGAAAAAAATGTGCTTTTCTTCAGAGATGCCGTATACTCATTCGGAAGCATAGAGAAATACACCAAGAGGTTAATTGAAATATTTGGCGAAGAAGAGGACTTTTACTCCCAGTTAGGTCAGCAAATTTATATAGAAAGCATGATTATTGATAAGAAATTCCAACATGTAGAAAATGCCATCAAATACTTTGCACTGAGCTTTATCTTTATAATAATCATTGTTATCGTATGGTTTATTCATTTGTATTTGTAGTTAAAACAGAGAATCAAAGATTCCTAACTAATTCGATATTCAATAATTTAATTTTACACTTCCATTTTCTTGGAGCTAAATACCTGAAATAAGTATCTTGGGGCTATGAAAAAACAAATTATAATACTTGCATTATTAGTACTCCCCTTTTATGGCCAAAGTCAGGCTGTTCGGGAGATAGATTCAGCAGCCGTTTATATCCTGGACAGGATGGCAGATATTATTGGTGAACTTGAAGCAGTGAGTTTTAGCATAGAAACTGCCGCGGACAAGCTGGATGATAATCAAAAAATAGAAACACATTATAGTACCAGCCATGTGAGCATGGAAGGTCCCGATAAGATGGTCTACCAAAGAATTGGTACTAATGGAAAATATGGTTTTTGGTTTAACGGAACATATGCCTCCTTTTATTCTTTCAAAGAAAATAATTACGTTGTTCTTGAAAGCCCCGGAAATATAATCGAGATGATAGACAACCTGCACACAAGGTTTGATTTCGAGTTTCCCGCGGCAGATTTTTTCTATCCTTCATTTACCGATGATATTCTGGAAGAGTTCAATACACTGGAATTTTTAGGTAAGACAGTGGTAGAGGGAGAAGAGTGTTTTTATTTAAGAGCCACCAATGAAAATATGCAGTTCCAGTTATGGATCTCCAGCAGCAACCAAAATTTGCCAAAACGCCTTGTTTTAATTCAAAAAGGCAACCAAAATTTAAGGTTCGAATCAGTGTTTAAAAGTTGGGATTTAAATCCGAAGCTACCAAGCACCATGTTTGAATTTTTACCCCCTCCCAAGTCGAAGCTTATTGACATTATGGAGAAGTCATAAAGCAGTTTCATTAATAACAACAAATTATGTTCAAAGACAAAAAAATATTAACCAGACTTTCCGGAATACTACTATTATTACTCTTGCTTCTATTGCCATTAGAGGCAATAAACGCCCAAAGAATGGGCCATAGAGCGTCCAGAGGAGGCAGCAGGAGCATGGCTTCTCGCCCAAGCCCGCAACGTTCGGCTCCCTCCAGGGCAAGCACACAACGCCAAAGTACGCAGCGCTCTGCATCCAGGCCTTCCACTTCTTATAACTCACCTTCCAGATCAATTAATGGAGGGCACACAAGATCTAATGATCGCAGTTATAGCAGGACACCAAGTACCGGGCAAAGGGATGTTGCGCAAAGGCAAAAGACATCAGACAGATCTGGTAATCGCGATGCTGCAAGGCCTAATACTTCCAATGAAAGAAAAAGAACATCTGATGTTAAAAACAATACCCGAAACAGAACTAATATTGACAACAGCAATAGAAACATAAACATAGATAATAGCAGAAACGTAAATATTAACAGGGGCAACACCTATGTTCGGGCAGGCGGTCGTGCATATGTCAGACCCCCTTACAGATATGGCGGTTTTGGGTATTATTGCCACAGACCTTATTTTTATCATCCTTATCGTCCGTTTTACTGGGGTCCTGTCTGGCATCCATGGGGCTTTTTTGTAGCTACCCTGGCAACCACAGCGATAATAATAAGCATAGAGAGCCAGCAATACCATTATGACCAGGGTGTTTATTACGTTGCATCTGATGGCGGTTACACCGTTGTTCAAGCCCCTGTTGGTGCTACTGTAAAGACTATCCCCAAAGAGGCAGAAGTAGTGGAAGTGAATGAAACTACTAATAATTACTACTATGGCGGGGCGTATTATGAAAAATCTGACGAAGGTTATACGGTAGTACCAGCTACTGCAGGCACTATTGTCCCCCATTTGCCGGAAGGTGGTGAAGAGGTGAAGATCGGGGATCAGACCTATGTAAAATTTGGAGAGACCTACTACCAGCCTATTCAATTAGATGGCGTGGATATGTACGAGATTGTGGAAGTAAAGGAAGAAGAATAGCTTTTATTGCATAGAACCTCCGGAAATTCTAATGGAAGAAATGGAATAATTTACCTTAGCTTTTATTTAAAACTAAAGGTGATTTTTTATTTTAAATGGTCCTAAAACTCTTTATATATGCTATTATTTAAATAAGTTTTTATAATGGGTAAAAAGAAAATTTTGCTTTGGATAGGTATTGGACTTGGAAGTTTGATTGTCCTGGTCCTGCTTCTTGCTCCACCCCTTGGCAAACGTTATGTAATAAAACACAGTAAGGAGCTTTTAGGAAGAAAGATAGATCTGGAAAAACTCCGACTCAACTACTTTACCGGAACGCTTAAACTCTACAATTTTCAAATGTATGAGGCAAATGACAAAGACGTTTTTGCTTCGTTTGACACCTTAGTTGTAGACATGGAACCCTATGGTTATTTTTCAGATCATTTTGTAATGGAACAGTTTTACCTCAAGGGATTAAACGTGAATATCACCAAAAAAGATTCCATTTTTAATTTTGATGACCTTGTAGCTTTTCACATGGCATCGGACAGTATTCCGGAGGATACTTTAAATGAAGAGCCTATTAAATACAGCCTTTCTAATCTTGAATTGAAAGAATCCTATTTTACTTTTGATGATAAAGATGTGGATAATTTAACCCATATTGATGACTTCTCTTTTTTTATACCCTTCGTTGAATGGGATCAGAGTGTGAAAAGTAATGCTGATTTTAAATTTAAATTCAAGCGAGGTGGTTATTTCGAATCTATTCTGAATATTAATCCGATAGAGGGAGAGTTTGATGCCCGAATTATCGTAAAAGATCTCTATCTGGATCCATTTTATAAATATGTGGCAGAGTACGCCCTCATTAATTCTTTTGATGGCAGGGTAAACTCAACCTTAGATATTACGGGTAATATAAATGAACCAGAAAAAGCCCTCCTTTCGGGCACAGCAGATATTTTGGATTTTTCAATGAGCGATCAGAATGGTGAGAAATTTATGGCCGCTGAGAAGGTTCATACTTCCCTGGCTGAGATCAACTATGACAAGGAATCATACATTATAGACACCCTGGATATTACCAGTTCCTATGTGAAATTTGAATTGGATTCTGTTTCCAACAATATTTTCCGAATTTTCAAGCTCGATTCTGTAAGGGAAGAAGCAACAACAGAGACAGAAGAAGAAAATACGGTTGTCGTAGAAGAAGATTCCAGTGCAAGCACAATGCACTACCAGGTAAATCACTTAAGTCTAAACACTTCTGAAATGGATTATACAGATAATCTTACCGGACAACCTTTTAATTACAGTTTAAGTGAAATAGAAATAGAAGCTGACAGTATTTCCAGCACAGCTGATTGGATTGATATTTATGCAAAAATGTTATTAAATGACCGTGGTACACTCGATGCAAAATTGGGATATGACCCCTCCAATCTACTAACCATGGGGGTAGATATAACGGTAGAACGTTTCTTGTTATCTGATTTAAATATTTATTCTAACCATTATACCGGGCATAGCATTTTACAGGGTGATATGTTTTACTATAGCAATTCTAAAATTACAAATGGAAACATTGTTAGTGAAAATCGTTTGTTGGTAAAAAATGTCACTGTCGATAATAATGACAGTGGTTTGTATAGCCTGCCCTTAAAATTTGCTATTTTTCTTTTAAAAGATAAAAATGGTGATATCAATCTGGAAGTTCCGGTTAGGGGCGATCTTAATGACCCGGAGGTAGATATTGGGAAAATTGTCTGGACCACTTTCAAAAATATGATTACAAATGCAGTGGCAAAACCGGTTAATTTTCTGGCAGGGTTGGTTGGTGGAGACCCTAAAGAATTAGAAGCTATTGAGTATACCTATTTAGATTCTATCCCTACAGAAAAACAAATTAGACAGTTTGATCTCTTATTAAAGTTAGAAGAAAAAAAAGAAGGTCTGGAGATAGACATGGTGTATTATGTAGATCCTGATTTGCAAAAAGAGGCTCTTGCTGAAGCAAAAATAGGAGCATTGTATTTTGAAAAAACGCAGAAAGACTATCTAAAGGATGAAGAAGGTTTTAAGAGTTTTGTACAAGCCCAAATTGACGGAGATTCCCTGGACTTAAATCAGGCGATAATGCAGTTGGCGAATCCCATAGAAATGGATTCATTATCGAATCGCTTTAACAGGGCCCGGATGAATAGCGCAACGGAATACCTTAAAACAGCTAATGACTCTACTCAGATAATTATAAGAACAGCTGATTCTAAAGAACCCTTAAACAAGGGGTCCATGCCTGTATTTCAATTAGAATATTCCATGTTGGATGAAAATGGTGCTATGGCTAATGATAGCATTAATAAACCGTAAACAGGTTATAACTGAGGAAACAAATCTTGCTATAAAGGGGGAATAAAAGTAAACTTTTTAATTACAGCTTTAGAACCCGATTCTAAATGCATTTGATATGAAAGCCGGAGACTGCAATTAACCAAATTAGTCTGAGTTTTAGGAGTGGAAAGCAGCACGAAATATTGATCTGTAATCGCCTTAGCTAATCCTGCTTAGATTATTTTTTATCCGAGCCATAGCCATGCGCGTAATTATAATCCTTTGTTTTGCTCTGACCTACTTCATTTAGCACATAGTCCATATTATATAATTTCTTGATGCTGTTCAAACCTTTTGAGAACTCCATTGTCTTTTATCTTTTTCTGTAAACGTACCCCATGTTGATTCTAAAATCAAATATCCGTAATAGGATTATCTTAGAAAACTAAGTATTCAGAACAATAAATAGAACTTATTAGCAAATTGTTAATATCTAGATTAAAACCTTATAAACTTTAAAAACATATGTGTCGTATATAGTAGTAATTGACTAATTTTTAGAAATAACAACGTATTTTAATGGCGTCAGTACTTTTAATTAAAAACCCATATGATTAGCAGAATGACAATAAAATTTTTAACAATTGGATTAATCGTTGTTACTTTAGCATCAGCATCCTGTTCCGCAGAGGACGGAATGGATGTAGAATTTGTTTCACAAGAATTTCCGGGATTTACTGTCACTGATAGTACTGATATTGAGAATAGTGCGGATAAATTTATTACAGTAGCAAATATATCAGAAATGTTGTCATTGATACCAGATGATGGCATGATTATAAAAGTAAATGCTTTTGCCATAGATAATGATGGTGGTGGTGGTATTTTTCAATATCATGAAGCACAAACAGGCATTAATAATGGTGGTACTGTCATAGATGGGTGGGTTCGACAATACGACAATAACCTTATAAATATAAAATGGTTTGGTGCGAAAGGAGATGGAATTAAGGATGATAGCATAGCTCTACAAGCTGCTTTAGATGTTGGAGGTTTCATAATTTTTGATAAGGCAACCTATAACATAGGGACTCAATTAAGTATAAACCAACCATGTAGTATTGATTTGAATGGTGCTACCATCACCTCCTCTACTATTATGCGATTAATTGCTGTAAACAAAAATACAACACTTACAAACGGCAATATCACAACAACCTATGCCAGTTCTTCACAATCCTTATTTGGTATAATTGAATCAATGAACACATCCCTAGATTTTTTAAAATTACAAGATTTGTTCATTGATGGCGGTAGCAATTCAGAAATAGACGGTATAAAAATAGATTGTACAGTAAATAATTCGATTATAAATGATATTACTATCGATAACGTAGTAATTGAGAACACGGGGATAATGGGTATTGAAATAATTTCACACACAGGCGGCATGGACGATGACCTAAATCATGTTAACAATGTAACCATAACTAATCTTAAAACTAAGAATACCGGGACAATAAGCACCTATGGAATGGGAATTAGTATATCGGGCGGGGTTAGAAAAACAGTTATCAATGGAATAATTGTGGATGATTTTAAAGATATAGGAATAGAAAATGCAGGGGGGAAAATATTTTTATGCACAAATTTTGAAGTCAAAAATCCGAAATTGGCATCAGATATATTTGTGGCAACACAACAAAATCAATTTTATACTAGTAACGAAAATACAGTTTTCATGAACGGAGATATAAGAGGAAACGGAAAAATCAATTTTAAAAGTGACTCGAACCCGATTATAGTTAACAATCTCCAAATAAATGGCGATGTAAAGATAGACGCGGTTAATGCGGTGATTAATAATTCCACAATAAACACCGGTAACGTCATACAGTCCTTAGATGGAGGTAAATTGGTTATTAACAATACTATGGTTTTTTTTAAATCAGGAATTTCTCGTTTTCAGGCTAACACAAGTGAAATAGAATTGAACAATGTCACTGCTACTAGGACAGACGATGGCATGATGATTTTCTGTGATACTGGAAGTTCTTTAAGTATCTCCTACGGGAAATTCACCGATGGTTATATACAGGTGGACAGTGGTTCAACTGGTATAATAAAAAACTTTGAGTACGACAGCGTAGGTTCGGGTAATGGGTTTATAGGATTAGGCTCATATACCTTTTCGTTTGTTTTCAGCAACGGAGTATTAATAGACAATAGATAACCGTATCAGACAATACCCTATTCTCTAAATTGGGAACGTTATCCTTTAAGTAGACACAAAAATGCGACTTTATCAAAATTATAACTGCTATAGCAACCTTAGTTTTTAAATAGAAAATACAACAAGAAAAGAACTATCTGAAAGCTGGGATTATTTTATATCCCATTTAAATATTGGGAATTCACAATTATTTAAGTTGTGAAATTTATCTATAATACTTAAGTTAATTTTCTTAAAAAGTCTAAATTTATTAAAAGTCAGGTCTATACACGATTTTAAAATATCCTGTAATACCTTTATTATCAGGTACTTGTCGATCCGTAACCATAGCCATGCCCGTAATTATAATGCCTGGCTTTCCCAAAGCCTACATCATTCAAGGCATAAGCCATATTTTTTAACTTCTTAGTTTTGTCAAGGTTTTTGGAATACTCCAGTAGTTTCTTGTCTGTAAACCCGGCACGGGTAACAAATAGGGTAAGGTCTGCAGCTTTGGAGATCAGCAGCGTATCCGTCACCAACAAGGTGGGAGCCGTATCCACGATGATATAGTCAAATTCCTCTTTAACTGTATTGATAAACTTTTCAAAGCCCTTCCCGGAGAGCAGCTCGGGTGCATTGGGGGGCATTTGGCGATTATAACAGACCTTAATATTCAACTCATTGCTAAATCCTTCATTAATAACATCCTGCCAGTTCATAGAAGGGTTCGAAAGATACTCAGAAAGTCCTTTCGCCTTTTTAAGAATATCCAAATAGGTATGAAGCTGGGGGTTTCTAAGATCGGCACCAACCAGCATTACCTTTTTGTTTAAACTGGCATAGACCACAGAAAGATTATAGGCCAATAGGCTTTTACCTCGCCCTGTATGTAGGAGAAAACATACACCACTTTGCCCTTGTTCCCATTCGTTTTGCGTATTAGAAAGGAAGCCCTATTAAAACTAATTCACTATTTATAGTTACATTATCATTCCTATTTTCAGAATCAAGAATTTTCAAAATCGAACTATATGAAGCTAAAACAACTAGTTGATTTATATTCACATTATACTTTGAAGACGATAATGACATACTTATATTTGTTTTGAATTTAAAAATATACCTTTGAATTTTTATTTTTCTATTGATTTAAAAAATAGGACTTTTATGAGAAACAAAAATAGACAGGTACTTATTCCTAGATTTTTAGTTTTAAACTATATTATCAAGTACACCACTATTTTTTTGATAGCCTTACAATTTCTTTCTTGTGGCAATGTTAAAAAAGCTACTTATTTCAACGATTTGGGAGATGCTCAATTCACAGAAACTGTTGAGACATTAGAGCCGGTTCTTCAAAAAAATGATATTCTGAGCATTACAGTAAGTAGCTTAAATGTCGAAGCAGCGGAAATGTTCGATGTTGTCAATAAAACTTCCTCCCAGGGAGTTTCTTTTTCCGGAAAACCTTTACCGGCTTCTGGATATTTGATTGATCAAGATGGGTATATTCAGTTTCCATTTATAGGAGCAATCATGGCGGCTGGACTTACGAAAAAAGATTTACGCCAGTATATAACCAAGGAGTTGATAATTCGAAAACTTCTTTTAGAACCCATTGTTGATATACGATATCTGAATTTTAAGGTATCGGTATTAGGAGAGGTAAAAAATCCCTCTGTATATGTCATACCAAATGAGCAAGTTACTTTATTGGAAGCATTGGGGTTAGCAGGTGATATGACCATATACGCTAAACGCGACAATGTAGTTTTAATCAGCGAACAAAACGGGATAAAAACAACGAAGAGAATTAATCTCAACACCGACGAACTTTTTACATCACCCAATTACTATTTGAAATCAAATGATATTGTGTATGTCCAGCCAAATAAACGAAAGATGAGATCAACCTCTACTACACCACAATGGCTGGGCGTTATTATAGGCTCCTTGTCTTTAATGGTTATTACCATTGCTACTTTTAGATAAATAAAAATGCTTTTTTTCGTTTAAATTTTGAAACCAATAGAATCGAAAAAAAAGTTCCATAGTTTCCGTTGAACGAAAAATATTAGGTTACGATGTTGCTAAAATAGTACCCAATATTTCAAGGCTAAGAAGCGTACACTACATCAATTTGTTTTATCAGCCCGAAGAATTTATTACGACCAAGTAAGAATATGAAATTGAGATATGCTAAATCGCTGCAATTGTTCTCAATGAAAAATACAAATTTTAAACAGTATTTCTTTGTTTTACAGACACTATCATTATTGAATTTTCTGTTTTTAATTTTAAGGATGAAAAAAAGCACTAGCTGCTATTTCATCTAATTGCACTACTTCCGGATGACCTAAATAGCTGCCCAAAAACCAATCTTAGGTAGCGCTATAGACGTATGAAGAATTAATAGTGTTTTTGGTATCATTCAATACCAGTAAAAGGTTTTTAAAGTTTTCCGATTGCTTGCTATTGCCCAATTTTTCCAAAATTGTCCGATCAGTCCATCCGGCGCGGGCCACTAAGAGCGTAATATCCGCATGTTCCGAAATCAAGGAGGTATCGGTTACTAGCATAATGGGGGCCGTGTCCACAATAATATACTCAAAAGCGCCCTGTACCTCATCTATGAACTTTTCAAAACCTTCGCTACTCAATAATAGGGGTACGTTTGGTGGTATGGAGCCACTGAGGCACACCTTGTGATTGGGAGTAGCATCCAAGCCCGGATAAATAAAATCGGTGGCGTTCCGCTGTGTATCCCTAAGAAAATCGGACAGGCCTTTTGTGGAAACACTCATACCAAAAAAGTCGTGCAATTTTGGATTTCGCAAATCGGCGCCCACCAACAGTACTTTTTTGTTCAGACTGGCCAGGGCTACGGAAAGGTTATAAGCCAGCAAACTTTTGCCCTCGCCCTCTACCGAGGAAGAAACATACACCACCTTACCCTTGTCCCCATTGGTTTTGGGTAGCAGGTGCTTTAGGTTACTGGCTAAAATCCTAAAAGATTCCGCCATTTGCGAGCGGTCATTGATGTCCTTAAAGGCCCTCTTGATCTTAATATGCGGAATTTCTGCAACTATGGGGATAGTGGGCAACAATTTCTCTAAGTCACCCCTAGTGTTTATTTGGGTGTCTAAGGTATTTCTAACATATAAAAAGGCAAAGGGCAGAAAAAGCCCCAACAGCCCCGAAAAACCAAGAACCAACAATTTTTTTGGAGCAACCGGTTTGTTCTTGGTCTCAGCAAAATCTACCACTTTTACTGAAGGTGCTGTTACCGCTAGGTTGATAGCTGCTTCTTCCCTTTTCTGTAACAACAATAGAAAGAGGTTTTCTTTAATACTCTGTTGGCGCTCAATGGAACGCAACATCTTTTCTTTTTCCGGCAGTCTGGCAAAAGCGGAACTGGCTTTAGAACGTTCCGTATTCAAACGACTTAAGGAGGTTCTCATTTGCCCTTGGTACACATTTACCGTTTTAAGGATATTTACCTTCGCACGTTCCAATTGCTCGGAGAGCGCCACCAAGGTGGGATGCCCATCCCCTATGGTCATTATCAATTTATCGCGTTCCAGGACCATCTCGTTGTAATTGGAGACCATGGTATTTAGTCCCATGTTCTCCAAACCTATGTTCACAGGCAATAAGCTGTAAGCCGATTGGTTGACGACCGTTTGCTTCAATAGCCCCGCTATGGAAATCTGGGTCTCCAGATCGGACACTTCATCTTCGGTTTCCGATTTTCGTTCTAAGGAAATACCTGCATCGGCCTCAATGTAGGAGAGATTGTTGATCCGTTTAAATGTTTCCTTGCCCCCTTCAATTGAATCTAGTTCCGTAGAGAGGTACACAAAGCGTTCATCTATAAAATCCAGGGTTCTTTTAGAAACCTGTTGACGGTCTAGCACCCCGTCATTGTTAAATATCCGTACCAAGGCATTTAAAATGGCCTCTGACCGTTCATAGCTTTCGCCTATCAGCTGTAAAGAAACAATATCACTGTTCTTACTGGTGGGCTGAATCTTTATGGTCTCGAGCAAATCTTCAATGGTCACTTTTCTGGATTTGAGGACCACTTCATAGGTCTTCCCCAAGTGTGTGTTAATATCAAAGGTAGGCGAGAGGGAAATGGTAAAAGGTAAAGTTGTGGCGGTAGAATCCAGTTCATTGAACTTTAGGGTCAAGGAACGCGATAAATCGTCCTTCACTACCAATTGATCACGATCCAAAACCAGTTCATAAGTCAATGGATCCATAAGGCTGTCCTCCAAAATAGTTTTAGTGAGCACCACAGGCGCATTCCAAATCTGAGTATTCTTAAAATTGCCTTGTTCAAAAAAAGAAACATCCAAGTTGAGTTCCGCTGCCACTTGATTCAACAAGCGGTAAGATTGCAATACCTCGATCTCGTTGTCCATATTAATATTGGATGCCCCGCCATTGAGCATGGAGAGCGCATCCACGGCTACGTTCATTTCCTTGGACTCGTCTATAATCTTTATTTTAGCAACGGATTCGTAGCTGATGGGAGCATATATTAAATAGAGGAAACCAAGAATAAGACATAGCAAAAGACTAGAAATAAACCAGGGCCAGTACCGTAGGTATTTTACTATGGTATCCTTTAAGGCCAACGAATCATCATTATCATCATCAAAATCGAGACTAAAGGGTGCTTCTTTCATTTCTTTTTTTGGTAATTAACACTAAGTAGGGCCGTAGAAGAGACCTAAATTACTTAATATTATTTGAACTATAAATAAATAATTATGATTTTAAATAATGTATTTGTTATAACTTCTTATTTCCAATTCTTTTTACAGAAAGCATCTAGCAAACAGTTATAAGTAAAATTTATATATACTTACCATTGGGATAGCTACTAAACTTTAAAGGTAAATGCATAAAATAAGCAGTACTTAAAGTCTAACTTTCTTTACGCTATTCCAATCAATTTCCTGATTTGCCGTTGCAATATCAACAAAATCAAAATCTGTCAACCAATTTTCCAATTTGTACTGGGCCGATTTTAATCCAACATAGGATTTGAATTTTCTTTGCAAAGATAATTCTTTAATCATGGGTTGATCCGGATCCAAATCCCTTGGATGCAAATAAGACATTACATAGTCATCTTTGGCTGTCCATTTTTCTAATTGGGAATATGGTATTAATCGAAAATACCCCCCTCCAGAATAAATAATGGATTTACCCATAATGGAATGTGTATTTATAGGAAATTCCTTTAATTGGATACCATTGTATTCCAAAAGCGAGGGTTCCGCAATACCATATGAAGGCATTCCGCCATGTGCCCTCCCCGTGGGGAAAACAGAGGAGTCAATTTCAATACCCAATTCGTAAAGCACCTCAAATGCCCATTTATTTTGTTCCGTAATCGAAAAACCTGGGGCTCGAAACATTCGAGTCTTTTTTCCTGAAATATCTTCCAAGGTTTTTATGGAACGATCTACATCCTGGGAAAACTCCTCCCTATTTTGTTCATAAACCAATTGATGCATATGGGTATGACTGCCAATCTCATACCCCCTTTTACTGATTTCCCGTACAACTTCAGGGTGCTTTTCAGCAATCCAGCCTAATACAAAAAAGGAAGCCCTGACATTAACATTATCCAAAACTGAAAAAATGCGCTCCATATTCCGATGAATTCGCGACTCATAATTTGACCACTGCTTTTCGGTCTTCGTAGAATCATTATCTAAAATATGAAACCACTCTTCAATATCAAATGTTAAAATATTCATCAATAAAATTTGTTTCCAGCGGCTAAAAACTGTTTAACATCATCTTTAGTTGGGAAACTAAAATAAGTTTTTTGAGAAGCATCATTTTCAATGAGAACTACATCGTCTTTTTCAATTTTATCTATTGATTCAGCTATGGCTTCCATGCCCAGTTTTTTGGTATATGTTATCAATTCTTTCTGCGTTCTATTACCAATTTCTACCTTTTTTTGAACAATGATCGGACCACTATCTATTCCCTTATCCACAAAGAAAACAGAAACCCCAGTATACTTTTCCCTATTTTTCATCACCCAAAAAGTTGGCATTAAACCCCTATATTTTGGTAGTAAGGCAGTATGTAAATTGATACACCCTTGGGGGGCCAAATTGATTATTGGTTCTTTAAAAATTTGGTTTCCAAGAATAGAAATCAATAAATCAGGTGTAAATTGCTTAATTTTTTTGACAGAATCCTCGTGGTTAATTGGTTTATCAAGTACAATTTCCGGTATGTTTTGATATTCCAAAAAATATTTTATATTATTCTTTTTACTGAGTTTGCTCTTAAGAAATTTAAATCCATAATGCAAAAAAAACGGAAGTCCAAAAACGTCATTTGTTTTTTTGGCTTTTTGAATAAAAGATTCCTTTTTACCAAAGGGAGATACGTCATTTACGATACATCCTACAATACTAGAGTGACCAGGCAATATTTCTATGAGATATCTTAAACTATCGGTTAAGTAAAAAGGTTCGTCTTGGGTTATAATAACAATTCTCACTTTTCAATTAGTTTAAATTTATATTTAAATATATCCCAAATAAATTTAGGATTAGATTTTAGATTCCGAGTACCTAAGCGACTTGGACTCACAAGACTTCTATGGAACCATTCCAGTCCAATATTTATGATCCACTCTGGTGCTCTTTTTGAAGTTCCCGCAAAAAAATCAAATACAGCGCCAATTGAGCATATTATATGTGCGTTAAGTGCCTCTTTATGCCGCTTCACCCATTTTTCCTGTTTGGGAGCGGTCATCCCCACAAACAATACTTCAGGTCCACATGCATTCACCCTACGACACATTTCTTCACTATCTACCTTACTAAACGCAGGTTTATAAGGTGGTGAATAGGCATTAATGGTAATGTTGGGAAATTCTTTTGCTGCCCGTATTTTAATAAGGGTCAGGGTTTGTTCTGAGGCCCCTAGAAAAAAGCACGATCCTTTGGTAGCATTAAGGTGATGCATCAGGTATATAAATATATCATAACCCGCAATTTTTTGGATTTTTTGTCCATTTAGTATTTTAGCTGCAAGTACTATTCCTACACCGTCGGGCAATAAAACATCCGATGCCTTTAAGGCGGCTTCAAAAGCGGTATCCTGTTTTGCCACACAATAAGAATGTGGATTTATGGTGTTTATAACCGTTTTTTTTTCAACCGGCAGTTGCGGATAGTTTGTTTTGATGGTATACCCTAAAAGTTTCATTTAAACTAATTCTTTAATTATGTTGGAAAATCGTGTCTCAAATAACTCTAAAGTAAAGTGTTTTTCATAGTGCTTTCTCCCTGCTTCGCCCATTCTTAATCGTAATTCCGGATTCAATATCAATATTTCCAATTTTTCAGCCAAGGCATTAGCATCCTGCTGCTGGACTAAAAAACCAGTCTTCCCATCTTTGACAATTTCTCGGATGCCACCCTCATAGGTCGAAACAATCGGCAAAGAGAACTGCATGGCTTCCAATAAAACCAAAGGAAAACATTCATTGAATGTGGGTAGCGTAAAAATATCGGCTTGGGAATACGCCTCTTCCTTTTCCACTCCATATTTTCGACCTGCATAATGAACATTGTTGCTTAAACCCAACGCATTTACTTTTTCCTGAAACTGTTCTACTGTAACATCACCGCCCCCGCCGATAAAAGTACAATGAAACGGTAGTTTTTTTGCTTGCAGAATTTGACATGCCTCTAAGAGTATATATACTCCTTTAGAAGTGATTAAATTGGATAGGAATAAAATCTCAACTTTTGACTTATTGCTTTTGGTTATTAATTTTAAAACCTTGTTTTCGGGGATGCCATTAGCACAATAATGTACGCGTTTTTTTGGGAAGTACTTCCCAATATCTGGATACAGATGTTCTGAAAGTAATATGACCTCTGTTTTTTTAAACACCATTTTGTACAACAGATTATCGAACCATTTATCCTGGCGTTTGCCAACGCCTTTGTTATGGAAATGGACCACTACTTTTTTTCCGAATGCCTTAGCCATCATGACAATAATACTATCTTTATAAAAGCCAGCACCGGATGCGGTTAGGGTTAAATATACCAGATTTGGCTTAAAGCGATACAATTTCTTAATTGTAAGACCTAAAAGTTTAAAATAACGAATACCTTTAATTAAGCTTCCTTTACCAATTTCATCAATACTAACTGATGTGCCCAAATTTATATATTGGCAATCAAAGTTGGAGTTTAAAGAATTACTTTCCATAATGTACTGTCCTACCATTGCAGCCCCATGAACCGGAGGGGGATAATGAAGGATAAACAAAATCTTCCTAGTGCTCTTTTCTTTTTCCTTAAGTAATCCATTGTATAGCCCCATTAAATCATCATAAACCTTGGTGGGAGAAAAAAGGGTGTCAGCTTTCTTTTTGGCATTGCCCCCATATAAGTTGCATTTTTCGGTATCCCTATATAACTCCTGTATGGCCTTGGCCAAACCTATGGTATCGCCCGGTCCTACCAATACACCATTTTCCCTGTGATCAATGATGGCGGCCATGGCTCCCAAATTGCTCGTAATTACGGGTTTCCCATGTTTCATTGCCTTGGTAATAACATTTGGGAAACCTTCGTACCATTTACTGGGAACCACCACTATTTTTGATTGCTTAAAAATCAAATCCAGGTCCTTACCAGATAGAAATCCCTTCCATATTACATTGGCGGGTGAACTTGCCTTAAGATCGGATTGGGATTTCTTAACTCCACCAGCAACCACAAACGGAAGCGTTGGCAATAAGCTCGCAGCCTCCAGAAACTCCTTAATTCCTTTTTCCTCGCTTATCCTGCCCACAAAGGACACGTATTTAGATTCAAAGGATTCATTGCCGGTAGGGATGGATGGGGTTATCCCCGGAACAATAAACAGTTTTTTAGGGGGTATACCATTATTAATAAATTTTTCCCTTTGAAACGCAGTCTGTACCATATAGGCATCCATGTTCCTGGTAAGTCCCCAAAGGGTTCGTGCTAAAAAATTCCTGAGTGCATACCCTATACTTTTGGCATAATCTTTTTCACAGTTTTTGACAATACAATTAAGCTCTCGACCTACTGACAAACATTTTTCACAAACTTTCCCTTTGCCATCCATATGAAGTCCTGTAGGGCAAAACAATCGATAATTGGGGCAGCGCATCACAATAGGAATGCCTTTTTTTCTTATCGTTTTTATAATTGCAGGGGATATAAAGGGATAAAGATTCTGAATTTGTACTACATCCGGCTCAAAACTGGAAAGTAAATCCTTGATTTCACTTATTGCCCTAGGGTTATAAATTCCTAAAAAAAAAGCCGAGACCTTTTTTGAAAATGAGTTGTTTATTACATCCGAAAATCGTCTATACCATGCTACCTCATAACCATTGGTGATAAGTAAACGCTCCATGGCCTCGGCTGCAAATTCCTCCCCACTGGTATTGCTGGCATAATTATTATGAATAAACAGTATTTTCATCTGTTCAAATTTATTTGTTTTTTGTTGGTCAGATGTAATTCGCCATTGAACATTTCGCTTTGTATTGGAGCGCGCCAATTGGCTCCCTCTCTAAAAATGACTTAAAGACATTTTCTTTACGATCGACCCTATAGCTCATTTCATAAGATGATAAACGGTATTTAAACTCTTTATTCAATATTAGTATTCTTATATCGGAATTTATAATTCTAATAACTTACCAAATTCATAATCCATTGTAGAAGGATCAAAGACCCCGAACCCATTACATGGAAAAAAGGTTAATTCCCCAAAATATATTTTATCTTTTACCACATAAAAATCGACGCGTACATATTTAAATTCCTTAGATAAAACTTTAGCTAATTCTATCATCTTAGCCAATGGTCCAGGTTTTGGAATAGTATTTTTCGAGGGAGGAAACCACAATCCAAAAGGTAAACGGTTCCATTCCAGATCATAAAAATCCAGGGTATGCCTTTGAAACCTATTTCTATCAATTTGAATATAGGTAGGTTTTCCATGAAAACAGTGGAATTTATAATCTATTAAACAAGGTTCATTTTCATTTAAAAGCAATTCTTCACAAATAATCCTTGGGACCACATCTTTATAAACATGCTCCCCCCACATCATATAAAAATTACTTTTTAACCATTTGTTCATGGTTTTTTTAGATTTATTAATGTCTAATTCAGATTTATCATGACATATAATTTGCCATGCAGCGCCATGGGTAGCTTTAAAAACAAGCGCATTGGGCAAGGAATTAAAATCAATTTCTTCCGGGTCTTTATAAATACCAATGTTTTCAATCAAATATTCACTGCCTATTTTTTCCTCAATGTACTTTCTTACTTCATATTTATCTACCAACCTGGTATATCTTGGATTTCTATCATATAATTTCAGCCAATTTATCTTGGCAAAAAAGGTTTTGGGTTTTTGTAAATTGATAAAGCGTTTATAGGTAATAAAAAATCTGACTTTTATATATAATACATCATTGGTTATTTTTCTTAAAATAACCAAAATAATATGCTTTAAACGAGTTGGCATTCTTTGATACATTGATTAAAAAAAAAGTAATTTATAAATTTATTAATTTACCCATTTCATAATCCATGGATGGAGGATAAAAGTTACCAAAGCCATTGCATGGGTAAAAAGTCAACTCCCCAAAATATATCCTTCCATTTTCTTCGTAAAGATCTACACGCACAAATTTAAAATCTTTAGACAAAATGGTCGCAATTTCTATCATTTTTTGTAAGGATTTGGGCTTGGGCAACCCCTCTTCAGACCTTGGAAACAACAGACCAAAAGGGAGGCGGTTCCATTTCAAATCATAGAAATCAAGGGTATGGTTTTTGTATTTATCCTTATCAGTATGTATAAATTTCGGTTCTCCATTAAAACAATAGATCTTATAATCTACAATCGTAGAACCATCCAGGTTAGTCAACATTTTCTCACAGATTATCCTTGGCGGAACATCTTTATAAATATATTCCCCCCACATTTTATAATAGTTGCTTTTTAACCATTTACGTAGGGTTTTTTTTGCCAACACAATATCAAATTCTGACTTATCCTTACAAAGCAGCACCCAATCAGAGCCATGGGTAGGCTTCAATACGAATGAGCTTGGCAAATCATCAAAATCAATAGCTTCGGCACTATTGTATACACCAAGCAATTCAATCAAATATTCCTGGCCAATTTTTTCTTTAATGTGTTTACGTACTTCATACTTGTCTACAATCTTGGTAAACAGTGGGTCTTTTTGGTTTAATTTAAGCCAATTGATCTTGGCAAAAAAAGTATCCGGATTCTTTAAGTTCAAGAACCTTTTATACTTGACAAAAAATCGAATTCGAATATAGGTTTCATCATTGGTCAACTTTCGCAAAAGCATCAAAAGCGGTCGTACAAAACTTTGTAAAGGCCGCGAAATTTCATGCAGGGGTTGCGAAGATATCGTTTCTTTTAACGGAACCTCTTTTATTGATTTATTCAATGTTGATTTACTGAAAATATTAATTTATACATTTTTAATTAAATGTGAATGGGTGGGCATGCCTTTATATCAAGAAAACCAATTACAATTTTTTTAAATCTTTTTTAAAGCATGATAAGCGCATAAATCCCAAATCAGGTTATTTAAATTCAAGAATCTTTTATACTTGACAAAAATCGAATTCTGATATAGGTTTCATCGCAAATAACTTTCTCATAAACAGCAAACATCATCTTTTCAAAGCATATGAAATACCCCGTTTCTTAGTTTTATAGCTATTTTTACTCATACGGTGAATTTAATAGAAATTTAAAGCCTTCATTTTCTGTCACTTTACATTATTCTTGTGGTCAAAAGGGAATTATATTTTTTCAAATAATTCCTTTATTTTTTCATCAAAAGTAAATGGCATTTTACTTTTTCGAATATTCGACAATTGACCCTTAATAGGTGATATATCCTGTAGCATCAGTTCTAACATAGCTGCCAATTGGATTTCTTCATATGGACTGAACAACTTACCATTTTCATTTGTTATTAATGTTGAGGCACCAGCTATTTCTGAACATAATACAGGACAACCAGCTAATAGTGCCTCATTAACTACAGCTCCAAAACGTTCAAAAGTGCTCGGCAAAACAAATAATTGCGCAATATTATACCAAGCAAGAAGTTCAGGTCCTTCTTTGAAACCCGTAAAATGAACTTTGTCTGTGATATTAGATTTTACCACTTGATTTTTCAAATTATTCATCATTTCACCTTTTCCAACAATAACCAGAATCCAATCCAATTCTTTTAACTTAGAGATAACCTTTATCAAAAAAAACAAGTTTTTCACTTCTACTAAACGACCTAAATACAAGATTACCTTTTTGTTAATAAGCTTACATAATTCAATATTTCTATTGGCAATATTTAAACTTTTGAGCAATTCGGCCCTAAATACCTTATCATTATGAATGATAGGTAAAATCAATGTCTTTGGCTTTACGGAAATGTTATTTTGATACCATTCACATACTTCATGGCTCGGAAATATAATTCCGTCAATGTTCTTTGAAACTAAATTTCGTACAATAGAACGTATTCCTTTCCTATCTATACAATTTGCTAGACTATCATCACATATCGTATAGAGTTTAAATCTATTTCTTGTTAGAATATAATGTAGAAAAACCAAAATAGTTACAGGGCCAAATTCACTGCATATGATTACATTGGGTCTTTCTTTTCTAATAATTGAATTTATTCCAAATCTTATAGATCGACCAAACAACTCAAAACCTTTGGATAAATAATTGCTTTTAAATGTACATTTAGATTGTAAATAATTCTTACTGAATTTATGAGATGCTTGTTCTTTATATTCAAAAAAAAACTTAGCGTCAAAGTTTTCATCTACCGAGTTAAAAAAATCTACACGGTATGTTGCCAAGGCTGGATGAAAAACTAATATTTTCAGGCGCATTATTTTATTTTAGTTGATCTTAAAATCCCAAATGGGATATAATAACTATTAGATAGCGGTACTATCATTTTTAATTTTTAAAGTTTTTAATAATTCGCCAGAACTTGTCTGTTGAACGCCTTCTAATAGAGAATCGCCCTCTAAACTCTCTCATTATTTTTTTATCAATAATTAACGATTTGTCGAATTCAAAACTTCTTTTACCCGTAGTGTCTAATGGAGTGTTAAATTTTGTAGCTCCAACAGCATTTGTAGCATCTTCCGTAATGCCAATATGGTTTACTTTAGACTTTGCTGAAAAAACAGTCAATAAATCAAATTTAAATTGGTGATAGACCCAACGAATTGCCCAAGAATCAATTTTACCTTCTATTTGCTTTTTAAGCATACCTGGCAAGTCACTGCCTATTTTAAAAAACTTGTATTGTTGTATGTAATCATTTTTGAATTCCTTATAATCAGAGATTTCCCAATCTATATTTTCCCATTTATTTTTCCATGTACCCCAACCCAAAGAAGATGCCCTAAAACCAACATAATAATCAGCATTATAAGTTTTAAGACTAGGTAAATTCAGGGTGTATCCAGAAATAGAAATTACATTTGAAAATCCAGCATAGAACTCTAAAGCTTGGTTCATAAAATCCAAGAAATTGGGAGAAGTTATCAAATCATCCTCTAATACAATAACCCTGCCGTAATTATTATCTATAGCCTCGGTCACTCCATTTATAATGGAATTAGCCAAACCGTAATTTTTTTTAGCTTCTTTTATGGTTATTTTTTTAAAACCATCAATGGTTTTCAAATAATCACGAACTTGTGTTACTTTTTCTTCTCCAACAGAATCCTTTGCCCCATCTGAAAAAATAAATAATTCGCTTTCTGCAGCAAGATAATTCTTTTGAAGTGCTTCAATCGTCTGTCTTGTCTCAAATAAACGATTGTATGTAAAAAGTACTATAGGTGCTAATTTATTCATTTACAAATCTTTTACTAATTTTTAAATTTATTTCTTGAACAGTCAAATACCAAAATAAAAATGACATTAGCATGGAGGGTTGCACTAAAAAGCTTTCGGAAAGTCCACCCACTAGAAGACTGATTATTATAATAGCCGTATAAAACTTTGCTTTGCTCTTAAGTGATTTAACAATAAATATCATAAAAAAGATAAAGCCTAAGATACCACTAGCACAAAAAACTTCAATATAGGACGAATGAAAATAAAGAAAATCAATTCCCTGAAAATAATAGTTAAAATCCATATTGTTTTCTAGGATAGTACTGTTCAATCCAAAGATTCCTTCTCCTAGAAATATAGAATTATCGGTATAATACTCATAAATATAATACCATATTGAACTCCTACCAGAGCTGAACTCAATAAGACTTTCATTTTCCAATATGTCTGCGGAAAAATAGAATATTGATACAATAGACAAACTGATTGTTAAAATGAAAATGTACTTCAACGTTATTCTTTTTAAGAATGGCAGTATATTAAATAAAAGAAATACAAATATGATTAGCTGTGCGTTCCTTGAGTTAGACAAATAAATACAAACCGCGTACAAAACAAACATTATAAAGTAAACAATTCGATGCTTTACTTTTTTATATCGAATCATATAAAAATTGGAAATAGCTCCTATACAAGCAAACATTCCCAACTGTATATAACTATCATAGAAAAGGCTTAATCCTGTTCTGTCTTCAACAGAACTCCAAAAACTAACAGAAAAAAGAAAAGCAATGGCAGTCCAAAAAATCAAATTAATATTAATAGCCTGAGCTAAATGTTTAAAGAAATATAAATTGGACCTGCGATACCTGATCCTATACTCCGAGGCTAAAAGGTAAAAGAAATAAATAAAAACGATAAACAATATATTTATTTGTATCAAATCAACATCAAATCCTTTTTTCCATATTCTAAAAATGGAAAACACCAAACAAAGTACCCAAAAAAGAATCAACCAAATATTTTTAATTAAAAATTTGTTTATATGTGCTAATGATTTCCGGAATATGATTATACCCAATAAAGCAACAAATAATTTCCCGTTTTTTCCAACTAAGGCAATATTCATATTAAATGATATTGGGTTCATTACAAGAAATGTAACGAAAAGCATAAGTAAGATTTTATGACTATATTTTAAACTCATTTATTTAGAAAATGCAATTTGCTATTTAGATTACAATACTTCTTTTGTCCGAAACAATCGAAAATAGACTAAGTACTGAAGAATGTTATAAAATAAGTTTTGGAAGAAAATTGTATAAAAAACTCCTACCAAACCGTACTGTAAAACTGAAAAATAACCAATTATAATAGTAAGCACTGTAGTTGGAATATATAACCAGAATTCTACATCTGTTCTTTTAATGGCCTTTAAGGAAATATTAAATGGCTGAAAAAAGATATTTATGGCTTGTGCAATAAACGGCATCACTACAACATAACCTAATTTTGAATACTTATCTCCAAAAAATAGAATTATCAGGTTTTGTCCAAAAAAATACCCTAGTATTATCAGGCTAAGTGCCATGAAACCGAAAACTAATGTCCATTTATTGACCAGGGCTTTAATTTTTTCATAGTTTAAATTAAACTTCACAAACAGTGGTAATAAATAGGAACTTAATGCTTGTAAAATTGGATTAATAATACTTGAAATACTCGTAAGAACACCAAAAATTGCAATATCATTTTTTGTTGTAAGATACAATAACAACCATGGAAATATTCCTGAGCTCATCTGAAACAAAATGCTTGTGCCCAATAACCATTTTCCTACTTTCCAATTTGCTGATATATATTGAATTACTTCCTCTCTTATTAATTTAGTGCTCCTGAAATTATTAATAAAAAAAACAATTGTCACAATAAAGTAAATAGAGGAAGCAATTATTAAGAAAAAATTGATGTTAACGTTTTTTGAATACAATATGTAAACCAAAAGAGCTATAAGACTTAAAGAACAGAACAAGCCATATATTAGGTTTTGAATAGTCTTTCTTTCACTTAAGAACATTTCTCTAACATAGAAATAAAAGGTGTAGGCTACAATGTAGGTCAAATATGGGAGTAATCTGCTAACGCTAAAATCTCCAAATATCAAGAAATAAACAAATGGAAAAATAAGAATAATCAAAAGTGAAAATATTAGCTTAGCATATGCATTAAAGTGAAAATATCTAGATTGCTGTTCATCTTTAAAATCAATTAGATTAATAGCATAAGGTTTTGAAATAATTGAATTTTGTAACCCTAATATAAAAAGTGTAACTGAAATAAGAAGTACGAATTCTGCGTAGACAACTTTGTCATAAGTCCTAGCCAATACTATTGTCGTAAGCAATGTTGAGATACTCATAAAAAACTGATCCAGTAATATGCTAAATAATTTAGATAATTCTAGATATTTACCACTCCTAATGAGTTTAATTATATTCTTCATTTATTTGTTTTCGCAAAATATACATAGCGTACTATTCATTATTTTCTACAAGTAAAGTGTAAAATCATTATAATGTCAGACAACTTTTAAATAAAGATTTACAGATTGGAAATATTGTATACTTTTGACCATACTTCCAAGTTAATGATACGCCAAAAGGGAAAATTGGGGAATTTTTCAGGATTTCTAAAAATTTCAGACAATTTATCAGCATCCCATATTTTTTTTATTCTAAAACTTTCACTCAATAACATATCTTCTACAAATTTTTTGAAAATTGGATCTGAAACAAGATAACTGTTAAAAGGAGTATTAAAACCAATCTTATTTCGGTTTTCGGTAATGTTTTTTGGTAATAATTTTCCAATCGTATCCCTTATAATAACTTTCGTGACACCTTCCTTGAATTTCAATTCAGTAGGTATGGAAAATGCAAATTCCATCAATCGATAGTCAACAAAAGGAGATCTGATTTCTATTGACTGATTCATAGATGAAATATCCTCATAGTGCAATATCGTATTCAATCCTTGATTGTTAATACCATCTAAATGGTAATTACTAAGATTATTTCCATTAATTGAAAACTTATAATCCGTCTTTATATTTTGGTTATTTTGTTTCACAAATTGTTTATCTAGAACAGGAATTGTTTTTTCTAGAAACCTAGCTCTTAGGTTGGCCGACATTGTAGGACTTAACAATGACTTGAACATTTGCATGAATAGAAATTTCTTGGAATAGCCATTATCTTTGTTCAATGCTCTAAATTCTTTAATAAAATTCCCTTTTCCGGAAATTAATTGATCCATCAAATAAACGCCAGAAAAATATCGATCATATCCTGCATAGGCCTCATCGCTTCCTTGTCCATTTATTACCACTTTAATTCCATTTTTATTGCATTCCTTCATGATATTGTTATGAACTACACAGTTAAAACTACCCACTGGGTTATCGAATTCATAAATTAATTTCTCAAAATCATTAATTACACTTTTGGAGTCAACGTTTATTTCATGAAGCTTTATATGTTTGCAAGTTTTTATAAACTCCCTTGCAATTGCTGTTTCATCATTTACAAAACCAGGAAATGAAGCGATAAATGCATGAATCTCATTGGCGTCTAACTCTCCATTTTCAATTAAATCATCGGTTACTCTCGCAATTGATGAAGAATCCAAACCTCCACTTAAAAGAAGTGCTACAGGAACATCACTTCTATACCTCAATTTTACCGCGCTTTTGAATAATTCAAAAAACTCTTCTTTATAATCTTTCTTATTGCTATGAGTATAGAGGTCTCTTTTTAGAGTCCAGTATTTTTTTAAAACAAGCTCGTCGTCCTTAATTATTAGATTGGTACCAGGCAAAAGTTCTGAACAATTATCAAAAAATGTTTCCCCGTTGTTTATACGATATCCATAAGCTAGATACTCATAAACTCTTTTTCGGTTCGCGGATTTATTTTCAGTTATTTTATGGAGTGCCTTAAGCTCACTCGAAAAATAAAGTTTCGTTCCTATATGAGTGTAGTAAAATGGTTTAACACCGAGACGGTCCCTAGAGCAAAATAAGCGTTTTTTTTGAAAGTCATAAATAGCAAATGCCCACATTCCATTAAATTGTTCAACACACTGATCACCATACTCCTCATAACTTTTAAGAATAACCTCGGTGTCTGAACTGGTTTCAAAATGATAGCCTTTCGATTTGAGTTCTTTTTTAAGTTCTAAATAATTATATATTTCTCCGTTAAATACTAATGCTAAATTCCCATCTTTACTAAACATCGGTTGATTGGCAGAGCTATTTAAATCTATAATACTTAGCCTTCTAAATCCAAATGCTATTGGATTTTGAATATGTATACCTTTGGCATCAGGACCTCTATGAACCAAAGATTCGTTCATGGTATCTACTTGTGATTTTAAAAATTCCTTTGAAATGCTATTGAAAGAGTCATTAAGAGAGATTATGCCATTTATTCCACACATAAAAAAAGTTCGGGTTTATTACAATTATTATTATAAAGGAAAATATTGGATTTATTTAAAAATAGTTTTGGATTAAACTTGTTTTAACTGCCCATACATCAATATGCCTTTCAAAAAGCCTATTACATTAAAAGAATTGCCTTTATATTAACTTAAATAATTTTAAAATTTATAAATCCGCTAGTAGCTATTGTAAATTGGTAGATTTATCCACTAAATTTACTCGTCTTTAATAAGCTTATAATTTTCCAAAAACCAACCATATACCTTTACAATACCTTGGTATAGTTCTATTTGAACATTCCACCCCAAGGCATTCATTTTAGAACTGTCCATTAGTTTTCTAGGGGTACCATCGGGTTTACGGCTGTCCCAGTGTATGCTCCCTTTATGACCCACTACTTTTTGTATGGTCTCTGCCAATTCTTTAATGGTGATATCTGTCCCAGTACCTACATTGTATAAATGCTCGGGCAATTTGTTTTTTATTGCAAAAACCACCGCCTGGGCCATATCGTCTACATGCAGGAACTCCCGCATAGGGGTTCCACTTCCCCATAAAGTCACAGTGGCATTATTGTTTAGTTTGGCCTCATGAAACTTGCGGATCATCGCCGGTAAAACATGGGATGTTTTTAGATCAAAATTATCAAAAGGGCCATATAAATTGGTGGGCATTAGACTTACAAAGTCTTTTTGGTATTGATTGCGGATGGCCTCACACAACTTTACCCCTGTTATCTTGGCTATTGCATAACCTTCGTTTGTGGGTTCAAGTGGTCCGGTAAGTAAATATTCCTCCTTAAGTGGCTGCGGGGCCATTTTTGGATATATACAGGAACTTCCCAGGAAAATAAATTTTTCTACATCATGTCGGTGAGCCCCTGAGATTAGATTATTCTGTATCTCAAGATTTTCTAACAAAAACTCATAAGGATACCGGCTATTGGCAAGGATACCTCCCACTTTGGCCGCTGCATCAATAATAGCCACAGGCTTTTCCTTCTTAAGAAAATCCTCTACAGCATCATTGTTTCGTAAATCCAGTTCTTCCCGAGTCTGCCCTATAAGCTTTGAATATCCGCCTTTTGTTAAAGCACGCCACACAGCAGACCCTACCATCCCTCTATGGCCGGCTATGTATATTTTTGAATCTTTCCGAACTGTACTCATTCGAAATAGTTAGGCGTAATAAATCCACCATGATTTAAATGACGTTCTTTTGCCATCAACTGTAAATCACTGGCCATCATTTCCTTTACCAGTGCATGAAGGTCATAAGTGGGTTCCCAACCCAGTTTTGTTTTTGCCTTGGTAGGATCCCCAATAAGCAGATCTACTTCCGTTGGCCTGAAGTATTTGGGATCTATATGTAATACCACTTTACCAACAGCTAATTGATATTCTGGCAATGTGCAAGATTGTATATATGCTTTTTCGTGTATTCCATCTCCTTTAAACTCCAGTTGTATCCCTACCTCTCCAAAAGCTAAACGCACCATATCTCTGACCGAGGTGGTCTTTCCTGTGGCAACCACCCAATCTTCTGCTTCTTCAGCCTGAAGGATCATCCACATCATTTTTACATAATCCTTGGCATGACCCCAATCTCTTTGTGCATCGAGATTGCCCAGATAGAATTCTTCCTGTAACCCTAGTGCAATTTTTGATACGGCTCTGGTGATTTTACGTGTCACAAAAGTTTCACCTCTAATGGGTGATTCGTGGTTAAAAAGTATCCCGTTACAAGCAAACATACCATACGCTTCCCTGTAGTTAACCGTTATCCAATAGGCATATAGCTTTGCAACACCATAGGGACTTCGCGGGTAAAAAGGTGTGGTTTCTGATTGTGGCACCTCCTGTACCTTGCCATACATTTCAGAAGTGGCAGCCTGATAGATACGGGTTTTCTTCTCCAAACCAAGAAAGCGCACTGCTTCTAAAATTCTCAATATCCCTATTCCATCTGCATTGGCTGTATATTCGGGCATTTCAAAAGAAACCTGGACGTGGCTCATGGCTGCCAAATTATAAATCTCATCCGGTTGAATTTCCTGTATCAAACGAATCAGATTCGTACTATCGGTCATATCCCCGTAATGTAATATAAAATTCCGTTCTTCTATATGGGGGTCCTGATATAAATGATCTACTCTCTCTGTATTAAATAGTGATGATCGCCGTTTTAATCCATGAACAATGTACCCCTTCTCCAATAACAATTCACTCAGGTATGCGCCATCCTGTCCTGTTACGCCCGTAATAAATGCAACTTTATTTTTCAAAACAAATTTTTTTCAAAGTTTTTTTAACCTAATTACTTCATACAATATTTATGGAATATTTTCCTGTTTTAAGCTCATAATAAAAGGTAATTAATTCGGGAACATCAGCAGGCATCTCCGGCTATTTTGCTTTAGCCGATTTAAACTTTTCCCTCCTCTTTTTTGTGCTTAGATTTTGTTTTTTGGATTTTTCCAATTCTTGAATCCGCTTTTCACCTAAAGGCCATTCTTTTTCTTTAATAGTGGCATCTGAACTGTTTACTCCGGTTTTTTCGCTTACCCCATTATTAACAGGAGATGAAACTATCCTTTGAGAAACAAAACTGTCCTGAATTCCCATCCTTATAACTCTTCCTTGTTTTTTTACACTTCTGAGATCATCAAATTTTATAGCCTTTTCGCGTAACCTGTTAAAACTAAAAAGCAAAGTATAAAGTAAGGATCCCAGTAGCGTAATAGCTACTAATTGTATGTTTATTTCAAAATCTTTAAGCAGAACAGCCAACTCTATTACCAGAATATTTACAATAGTCAGCAATATTGTAGCTTGTTTATGACTTAATCCCCTCTCCAGTAAACGGTGGTGAATATGATTGCGGTCCGCATCAAAAGGGCTGCGCCTTTCCCTGGCCCGGATAATAAAAATCCTAAGCGTATCCAATAAGGGAAAGGACAAAACAGCCAACAGCAGTACCGGTCCATTTTCAATAGTAAAAGCGGAAGCTTCGCTTAAATTTACCTCCAGAAACCGAATTCCCTGATACGCCAATAAATAACCAATAACCATAGAGCCCGAATCTCCCATAAATAATTTTCTGGTACCGGACAGGTTATACCGTAAAAATGCACCAATGGCGCCAATTAAACTAAATGAAACCAACACCATCAAAGTATCCTTATTTAAGAGAAAGAACAAGCCGAATGAAAAGCTCGCAATTATTCCTATGGCTCCCGCTAAACCATCTATTCCATCAATAAGGTTAAACGCATTGATCACCAGAATAAAAACAAAAACCGTAAATAATACTGAAACCAAATAAGGTAACTCCCCAATGCCTAAAAGTCCTTCAAAACTTGTAATTCTCACATCGGTCAGAATAATAACTATACACACTGAAATTAGTTGGCCAAGAAACTTTTTCCTGGCAGCCAATGCAATAAGGTCATCTTTGATCCCTAGAAAAATTAGGATTATCGTAGCGAGTACCACCGACAAAAGTTTAACCAAATCCGGCCGTTCCAAACGCGCCAGTATTCCAAATAGAATTATTGATACCGCAAATGCAGCAAACATTCCAACGCCACCAAGAGTTGGAGTTTTAGTTGAATGCACACTGCGATCCCCGGGTTCATCCATAAGATTCTTTGTACGAACCGTATAAATAATTACAGGGATAATTCTATTCGCCAGAGCAAAGGCCAGCAACCCTCCCAAAAAGGCAAGTATGTATGGGTTCCGCATAAAATCGTAGAAATACGTCATAGTGGGGTATAAGGTAATTTCTGTTATAATTTAAGAAACTCGGTTCATTTAATTCACCACGGTCTTATGGATCAAATTTAAAAACTTTTATTTGAGTTGAATGTTATATAAATAGCAGTATTGTACTATTAAATCCTGATTTAATTCTTCGACGATTTTGATATTTTCTTAATGGGGGAGGATAATAATTTTAAAAGGTATTTTATTAATATGCTAAACTACCTATTTTCCGACAAACGCATCTAAATTTCCGATTAAGTACCTGCAAAAACCCTTACCCTTCTAAAATCTATTTCATTGTTACATCAACTGATACATGGAGCATTACAATTGTTTGCATAAAATGCACCAGGCTTTGCCTTTTATTTGTTTGAAAAATACCAAATAAATCAATTTAAATCGATGCTATTTCTATCTTTTATACACAATTTATCAAAAGGTCATTTTCCCAAATTATTACTATTAAAATGATAAATTATAAGCAGTGAAATTGTGAGTTTAACAATACTCTAAGAAGTACGTATTGACCAAATCGTGGACTTTACAGTTATCACAAATTCCAGTACTACAAATATCTTTTCAATTGGTTCATTTCTTGAAAAGAGAAAGATTTTACTTTTTTGCAATCCTTTTAAATAACAAAATTATTATTCATGTAAGCCTCTGATTGCTTACCCAGAGATGTAAGATGTGCTTATTTTGTAAACTAAGCCGGAAACATTGTCTAAACTAAATGCCGTGGAAAATCGCTGACCTTGGTACAGCCCAATTGCTCCATCACCTGTTGCAATTGGGTTTGCAGCAATGAAATGGTATGAGCTCCTCCTTCTGCACCCAGTGCAGCAACCCCATACATAAAGGAACGGCCCATGAAGGTAAAAGCAGCACCGCTGGCAAGTGCCCTGGCCACATCCGGACCGGAACGAATGCCGCTATCCATCATCACCGTAATCTGGTCCCCGTACTTTTTAGCAATACGGGTCATGGGTTTTATGGTAGATTCCCCTGCATCTAATTGCCTGCCACCGTGGTTTGACACAATAATGCCATCCATCCCAAGTTTAATGGCCTTTTCCGTATCTGCTTCTGTAGCAACACCCTTTAAAACTATTTTACCCTTCCATTTATCGCGTATTGGCGCAATCTTCTCCTCGTTCATCCTCTTGGAAAACATCTGATCCATAAACAACCCCAGATGTTTCAGGTTAAGGTTTTTTGGCATATAGGGTTTTAAAGTTTCAAAATTGGGTTGCCCGTGTTTTAAGGTTTGAAGGGCCCAGTTTGGTTTACCCAGTATTTGAAGTATATTATTCAGGGTCATCTTAGGTGGCATGGAAAGGCCGTTGCGAATCTCTTTTGGCCTGAAGCCAAAGGTTGGCACATCGCAAAGGAGGACAAGCACCGGACAAGCGGCAGCTTCTGCCCTTGCAAGGATATTATCGCGTACTTCATTATCACTGGGATGATATAGTTGAAACCATGCCCTGCCCTCCGTGAGCTCGCTGGCACGTTCAATATTCATAGTGGTAACCGTACTAAGAATAAAGGGAATATTATAGTCAAGTGAGGCTTTTGCCAGGATTTCCGAAGCATTAGGCCACATAAGGCCCTGAAGGCCTACAGGTGCTATTCCAAAAGGGGCATTGTAGGTATGTCCGAAAAGTTCTGTTTCCATACTGAGCCCTTTATAGTCCGTTAAATAATCGGGCTTTAACTCCACTTCCCGTATCTCAGAAGTATTTTTTCGCAGGTTCACCTCTTCATTGCAACCCCCATCCAGATAATCAAAGGCAAATCCGGGGATGCGCCGTTTGGCCCTCTCCCGCAAATCCTCCATAGAAGGATATTTAGAATTAAATTTTATCGCTTTTTTATTTCTCATCTATATTTTATTCACTACTCAAGTTATAGGGAGTAGAAATTTATTGCATTTAATCCCATGATTCCCGCTCTTTCATTGTCGGGTAATTTGCTGATATAATCCGTCACTATAGTGATTACCTCCTTATAATTTCCTCCCAGTAAGCATACCGGCCAGTCCGAACCATACATAATCCGCCGCCATCCAAAAGCATCCAGCACAACATCTATAAAAGGGTAAAAATCCTCCTGCCGCCATTGAAAATTGGTTGTTTCGGTAACCATCCCTGAAACCTTGCAACTTACATTAGGGTTTAAGGCGAGTTCCTTTATGTTATTAACCCACTGATCATCCAGGCCTTCAGAAATCAGGGGTTTGGCGATATGGTCCAGCACAAATTTCTGCTCGGGGAATGCCCTTGACAACAATACTGCGGCGGCCAGCTGATTGGGATAAACAAGAATATCATAGGTAAGTCCAAATTCTGCCAAATGCCTTATGCCATTTTGAAAATCTTTCCTCAGCATAAATTCAGGATCGGGTTCTTCCTGCACAATATGCCTCACCCCCTTGAGTTTTTCGTTTTGCGAATAGTGGGCTAACCTTTTACTTACTCCCTCCGTTTTAAGATCTACCCAGCCTACTACGCCTTTTATAAATTCATTTTCGCCTGCCAATTCAAGCAGGAATTCTGTTTCTCTTTCGGATTGATCTGCCTGAACGGCAACACAGCCGTCTACCCCATTATTTTTAAGTATTGGTCCCAGATCTGAAGGAAGAAAATCCTGCCGAAGGATTTTCATGGAATCGTCAATCCAGCTATATCTTACAGGGTCATATTTCCAAAAATGCTGATGGCTGTCAATTACCATTGTTATTTCCTCTAAATTCTAACCGTTTAATCTTATAAAACCTCCATCAATAGGAAAATCCGTACCTGTAATAAAGGAGGCCTCATCAGAACTCAGATATACTGCCAGGTTGGCTATTTCTTCAGGTCTGCCCATCCGGCCAATCGGCTGTGTCTGTGAAAGCCTTTCAAACATTTCTTTTTCCATACCGGGATAATTTTGTTTGAGGTAGCCATCAACAAAGGGAGTATGTACCCGTGCCGGTGAAATACTGTTGCATCGTATCCCATAGGTTAGGTAATCTTTGGCAACAGAATACGTCATGGTAAGTACTGCTCCTTTGGTCATGGAATAGGCAAACCTGTCCGATATGCCCACGGTAGCAGCTACAGATGCCATATTTAGGATAACCCCTCCTTTCTCCTTCATGTTTTTTATACAGGCATGTATACAATTATAGACCCCTTTTATATTTACCTGGTAAACCCTGTCGATATCTGCTTCGGAAGTCAGTTCAACATTTCCAATATGGGCTATCCCCGCGTTATTGACAAGGATGTCTATTGCACCCTCCGCCGCAATTGCGTTAATGGTTTTAATGACATCCTTTTGGTTGGCTACATCACAGGCATGTGCCTGTGCCATACCCCCTTTTGCTTTTATTTCAGCAGCTGTTTCCTTTGCCGGAATCTTATTTACTTCCAGGATATGTACTTCAGCGCCTTGTTCTGCAAGAGCTATTGAAATTGCCTTGCCAATACCACTACCACCTCCTGTGACCAGTGCCCTTTTATCTGTTAAATCAAATTTCACCTCGTTTCTTTTAAAAGTTAACTAATGCCCGCTATTTGTTAATTTAAATCTTCCTTCGAGCATTTGTATTACATTAATCAATGATCGGATATTATGATAATTTACCTTCCAGACGTGCGCCTTGGCACGTTGAGCAGCTTCGGGGTCTGAATCGAGTCCTTCATCGTACCATCCGCCATAAGCATGGTCTATAAGGTATTCATTGATATAATTCCATTGCTTTTCAAACAATTCATAGTACTCCTTTTGCTCGGGATACAATTGCGACATAAGCAATAATGAATTAAGCCCTTCGGCCTGGGACCACCAGATTTTTGCCGGATTTAAGATAGTGCAGACATCCGAGTCCTCCAAATAATAACCTCCATCAAAAAAACCACCTTTTTCAGCGTCCCATCCATGATCAATTCCATGGTCCATCATTCTTTTGGCAATTGCCAAAGTTGTAGAATCTTTAGTGTGGTAAATTGCTTCAGAAGCTTCCAGAAGAAGAAATCCTGTTTCCACATCGTGGCCGAATGAAACATGATCCAGCCAAAAATTTTCAGACCTGAACGCTTCTGTCGAATCCTTAAAAGAAACGGGCGTCCAATTCCTTTCTAAATGGAGGGTGAGAAATCCCTTATGCGTGGTGATTGTATCTCTTATCAGAATTAAAAGTTCTTCGAGACGTTCTTTTAACAATGGGTTTGGCCATACTTCATAGAGTGCTGTAAAAGCTTCCAGGAGATGAATGGACGAATTCTGATCTTTCCAGTCTTTACGGATAAAATTATCGTAATCCCTGTCGTTTTCAATGACATCCAGCATCCAGGATCCATCTAAATTCAAAACATCAAAATAGCCTTTGTATTCTGAATCGTGGGCATGTTCTTCTAACCAGTAGAATGTTTTCTTTGCGAGATTAAGGGCAGATGAATCTTTAGAAATTTCAAAGTATGCTGCCAGTCCGTAAATGGCAAAGGCATTGCCGTAAGCGCTTTTTGTTTTTGCCACAGGTTTAAGGGAATCCGCATCATATACTAGAAGTGTATGGAAGCCACCGTATTTCGAATCCCACATCCTTTCCTTTAAGAACTGAAAGCCATGAGCCGCGATATTTTTATAATTGCTGTCGTCGTAAAAGGTGGCGAGTTTGGAAGCTGTCCAAATATGCCGAGCCTGGGTTACGAGCATCTTGTTTTGCTCGCCTTCTTTCTCCCATTTATAATTGAAATCAGGATAAAACCCTCCGCTTACAGAATCAATTGAAGCAGGATACCACAGATTAACCAAACTATCCAGTGAAGCTCTTATTTCAGTTAAGACCTTTGACTCTTTACTATTTTCTGTCACCTGGTTTTCTTTACATGAAAAAAAACTAAAGATAAGAAGACTAAAGATACTTCTATAAAGGAGCTTAATAAACAAAGCCTGTGTCATACCAGATACCTTAACCGGAAGGGTTCTTAAAGCTAGTCATATTTTTCCATTTCTTCAACAGAATGTCATACCAGTTGAAACTGAATATAGGAAAAGGATTTTGAGCTGCTTGATTTTTCTTATTAACTTGGCTATTCAAATTCCATTAAATAGAAGATTTGTATTCCATTGTAGATATAGAAACAACCGGAAACGGCATTAAGGGCAATAAAATTACCGAGATAGCTATCTTTAAATTTGATGGAAAGCAAGTGGTGGATGAATTTACCTCACTGGTAAATCCCGAATGTGAAATACCCTATTTTATTACCGGATTAACAGGCATTGACAGTCATATGGTGCGAGATGCTCCCACCATACGGGAGATTGCTCCTAAAATATTGGAAATTACGCAAGACACCATATTTGTTGCCCATAGCGTTAATTTCGATTACAACGTCATTAAAGAAGAATTCAAGGCAATTGGAATTTCCTTCATTAGAAAAAAACTCTGTACAGTGCGGTTGTCAAGAAGACTTATTCCGGGGTATTCTTCCTATAGCCTGGGAAAACTATGTTCTTCTCTGAATATCCCTATTACAGACAGGCACAGGGCAAGGGGTGATGCACATGCAACGGTACATTTGTTCAGAAAACTACTGCAAACAGAAAACTCCGGGACTGTTTTTACCTCGTTCTTAAATGCACGTTCTCAGGAAGCAACCCTTCCGCCTTCACTGAATAGGGAAGTATATGAAAAGTTACCTTCAAAACCAGGTATTTACTATTTTAAAAATAACAAAGGGGAGATCATTTATGTAGGCAAAGCCAAAAATATTAAGAAAAGGGTTCTTAGTCATTTTTATGATAAATCTACGAAGGAGGTTCAGATGTGCAGAGATACTTCAGATATAGATTTTGAGCTTTCAGGCAATGAACTGCTTGCACTGTTAATGGAATCTGCTGCTATTAAACATCATTACCCCTTGTTCAACAGAGCACAAAAAAGAAATGTGGTGCCTTATGGTATTTTTGCCTATGAAGACAGGCAAGGCATAATGCATCTGGCATTTAACAAACTAAGGTTAGTCCCTAAATCATTAATTACATTTTACAATACCACAGATTGCCGTCTTTTTATAGAACAGTTATGTATTGCCTATAATTTATGCCCTAAATACTGCCATTTACAGGAAAATGTAGCCGCCTGCTCACATTTCCGGGTGGCTGACTGCAAAGGTATTTGCCGGGGTAAAGAATCTGCCATTGCCTATAATAAAAGGGTTCGGGAGGCTATCGAAAGTCTGGCATCTGAAAAAAATACTTATATCATAAAAGAAAAAGGAAGAACTAATGATGAAGATGCTGTTGTAATGGTACAGGAAGCTATTTATACCGGTTATGGTTTTGTACCCAAAAGTGTTTCAATTAACTCCATTGAAGATATATTAGCATATATCACACCACAAAAAGATAACCTGGAAACTACCCGGCTTATTCAAACGCACAAGGTTAAATACCCGAAATCAATTGTTGATTTTTCAACTGGGATGATTAAAGCTGTTTAGTTTTAGTATGGAATTTAAGGTCAGTGGAAAGTTGCACTATTGGTAAGACCTCTATTTATGTTTATCCATTTCATTATACATTCGGACCACAAAAACCATCCAGATCACAAAGATGATGGCAACAACAACGGAATATATGAAGATAAAATCCGTCATTTTTTATACTTTAAGTAATTCATAAAGCCTAAAATTGTTGGTGCCCAAAAGGCAACGAAAATGGCTTCTAGTTTGTTTCCTGATAGAAACATATATTCGGAAACTACGATAATGGATAGAACCACCAATAGCAATAAAACATTAATGGCTCCAATCCTTTCAACAAAATTTTTTAACATCACAGGTAGCTAAAAGTAACAATAAGATATTGAAAATATCATGAGTTGCTTATTAAAGTGTTAAATCTATCAACTTTTTAGGAAAATGAAAAAAATAGAAGGGAAATAGTACTGAAATGGAGATAAAAGGCCTTCTTTCCTATCAAAAAATAGGATCCGATGAACAACACCAAAAATCTGGGCGGAATTATTTACAAAGCCAATAATTCTATCTCCTTTTACCGCTATTCATAAGACTTACCAGAATGGCAATCATTGCAATCACAACAAAAGCAAAGACGGCAATCATTATGATTCCATTACTCCAATCTACCAAAGGGATACCTGTTAATTCCATATCGCAGAATACTTATTGATTATATGTTAAAGTAAATTATTTTACCCGGGAACTACTTGTTATGCGCTTTTCGCACTTTACAAGTATTCCAGCCAAAAATACCATAGAGCGGACAGAAACCGGTTAAACTGGTTAAAACAAATACAGCCGCTACTGTCAATAGAATATAAGACAATGCGCCTTCAACTACGTTATAGTATACCAATAAAGCAATTATGACGGCAATTGAAAAACGGACAATCTTATCGATTTTACCCATGTTTCGTTTCATGATTTCCTAATTTTAAAGGATGAGAAAGTTCCTGCCCTTTATAAATTCTGTCGTTAAAAATAAGACGGGCTCCCCGCACAAACCATGATATTGGTCATATTATTGGGTAGTGGGACAGATATAATCAGTCACTTCCATTCCTGACTTTTTCATCTCGGCAAATCCGCCTGCTATATCTACCAGATTATGAATACCTCTGCTTTTAAGGATTGAGGCCGCAATAACGGATCGGTAGCCTCCCTCACAATGCAGATAAAAAGTTTCGTTCTTAGGAAATTCAGCCAAATGATCGTTAAGGGTATCCAGTGGGGCGTTATTCGCATCAATAAAATGTTCCGCATTATATTCACTTGCCTTGCGAACATCAAAAATTGGCAAATGCTTGCCTTCCAGCGTATCTTTTGCTTCCTTAGCGGTTAAGGCTTTAATTGTGTCAATATCTTTTCCGGCATTTACCCATGCTTCAAAACCCCCTTTTAAAACACCTAAAGTATTATCAAAGCCTACCCTTGACAACCTGGTAACAGTCTCTTTTTCCTTTCCGGCAGGAGTTACCAGCAAAATGGGTTGCTTAACATCGGCAATTAAAGCCCCCACCCAGGGAGCAAAATCACCATTCAGTCCAATAAAAATAGATCTTGGGATATGCCCTTTTACAAATTCATCCTGATGACGCACATCCAGCACAAGTGCACCCGTTTCATTGGCCGCTGCTTCAAAGGCATCAGGTGAAAGGGATGCCATACCGCGTTTTAATACCTCATCTATATCTTCGTATCCCTCCTTATTCATTTTTACATTCAGAGGAAAGTATTTAGGTGGTGGAAGCAGGCCATCGGTAACTTCATTTATGAATTCCTCCCGGGTCATATTTGCCCTCAAAGCGTAATTCATTTGTTTTTGGTTCCCCAAAGTATCCACGGTTTCTTTCATCATGTTCTTGCCACAAGCCGAGCCGGCACCATGTGCAGGATAGACAATTACCTCATCTGACAAAGGCATAATTTTATTTCGCAAACTATCATAAAGAAGTCCGGCCAGATCCTCTTTGGTCATGTCTGCCGCTTTCTGGGCCAGATCTGGTCTTCCCACATCACCCAAAAACAAGGTGTCACCGGAAAAAATCGCATGGTCTTTGCCTGTTTCGTCCTTTAATAAATAGGTAGTGCTTTCCATAGTGTGTCCCGGGGTGTGCAGTGCTTGAATTGTAATATTCCCAAGTTGAAATATCTGACCATCTTTAGCTATTATTGCCTCAAAAGATGGGTTGGCATTTGGACCATAAACAATAGGTGCTCCGGTTTCTTTAGCCAGGGTAACATGCCCGCTCACAAAGTCGGCATGAAAATGGGTTTCAAAAATATATTTTATTTCAGCCTTATTCTTTTTCGCTCTTTCTATATAGGGAAAAACTTCGCGCAATGGGTCAATTATTGCAACTTCGCCCTTGCTTTCAATATAATAAGCTCCCTGCGCAAGACAACCGGTATAAATTTGTTCAATTATCATTTCTATATTTCTAATTTTTTTTCAAAAATAATGCTTCTCCATTTAAAGAGAGCAACATTAGTTACTCTTCTTATTCCGCTGATAGGCCACTTTTTTATGGGTGGCAGATGCATTTTCCGGATTATCAAAGTGAGCCACTGCTTCCTTTATTTTTACAAACAGGAATTCCCTGGGTAATACGTCACTTATTCCACTCCTGAAAATTATATCCCTTGTGGGACCTATTGCGCCTGCAATATAGAACTGAACTCCATCCTGCCTTATTTTTTTAATGACTTTAGTAAGCATTCTGGTAGCTGTGGAATCTATATAATTAATTGCCTCAGCATTCAATATTACTCCTTTTAAATTATCCCCTTTCTGGCTCATATACTTGTAAAGCTGATTTTTGAAATAATCAGAATTTCCAAAGTACAATTGTGAATCAAAACGTACAATGAGCAGATCATCCCGCAAAATGACCTCATCTCCGAAACGCGAAATATTTTTATAATATTCTGAATCTTTTATTTTGGCTAACACCGCAAAATGAGGTTTAGAAGTTCTGTAAACCATCAATAAAAGAGAGAGCAAGACCCCGGTTAGGATACCTTGAGTGATACCTATAAACAGGGTTAACAAAAACGTAAATAACAGCACAATAAATTCATCTTTTCTATAGGTCCACAAACGCTTTGCATATGCCAGATCAATTAAACCAAAAACCGATACCATGATAATACTGGCCAGGATTGCTTTTGGCAAATAATAAAAAAGCGGAGTTAAAAATATAAGCGTTACTATAACCAAAATAACGGTGAATATCCCGGAAAGCGTGCTTTTTGATCCGGATTCATCATCGATGGCGGATCTCGAAAAACTTGCAGTAACAGGATAGGACTGAAAAAAGGAACCCAGCATATTTGCTGAGCCTAAAGCAACTAATTCCTGATTGGCATTAATCTGATCTTCTTCGTTTTTCTCTTCAATACCCTTGCCTATTGAAATAGCTTCGAGATATCCTATCAGAGCAAGTGTTAGTGCAATTGGCCATAACTGCATCATAGTATCCATGCTAAATGCCGGTAAAACAAAGCCCGGCAATCCTTTTGGAATTGTTCCCACGATCTTAATTCCGAGCGCTTCCATTTTGAAAAAATAAACTGCCAGTATTCCCAAAACAACAATAATAAGAATAGCAGGGATATGTCTATTCCATTTTTTAAAACCAATGAGCAGAAAAATACCAGCAAGCCCTATAATGAAATCATAGAAATTGGTTTCGGGAATTGTCTCAATAGCATTTAAAAAAATTCTGTGAAACTGGTTACTTCCTTCCATGTCCACGCCCAGCAAATGTTTTAACTGACTAAAAATAATAATCATTGCCGCGGCAGAAGTAAATCCGCTGATAACCGGTTTGGCTAAAAAAGTAACCAGGTAACCCATCCGAAAAATACCTAAAACGAATTGTATGGCTCCAACCATAAAAGCAAGCAGGATTGCCAGGGCAATGTAATTCTCCAGACCTACTATGGCCAGGGTTCCCAAACCTATTGCAACTAGTAAAGAGTCCATTGCTACCGGTCCAATTGCAAGCGATCTTGAAGTGCCCATAAACGCATAAACCAACAGAGGCATTAAGGACGCATACAAGCCGTAAACAGGTGGCAAACCGGCGATCATGGCATAGGCCATTGCCTGAGGAATAAGCACAATTCCAACTGTTAAGCCCCCAATAATGTCTTTAGGAAGATCTTTCCGTTTATAACTACGCAGCCTATGTAGAATTGGGAAAATTTTTCTCATTAATCAAATGTACTATTTAATCAATAAATCAATGGTTTCCCCTGCACCTTTTGTCGGTCAAAACACCAGGGCTTATAGGCAGTGCTATTGTTTAAAGAAATCTTTCTTATAAAAAGCTGCAAGTTCTTCTGTTAATACAAGGACCTCTGGTTTATCCTTGCGCAGTATTACCTGCCAGTTATTAAAGACCTCCCAAGTATCATCTTTAAAGATAACCGGACCATATTCGGAAATAAGTTTCTGCCTGATGCGGTCTTCTTCCCCCTTACCGGTCAGAATCCACAAAACATTGAGTTTTCCATCTCCAAAACGTGCCTCAAATTTTCTGGGAAAACCTCCATATTCTACACCAAAACAATCTATTTGCAATTGAGCATTGGGATCACTACCATCTAATTCCATGCTAGTTGTAAAAACAGATTCGCTTTCCAAATTTGGTTTTAACTGCTCTAAATTTCCTCCCATTTTAATAAAATCCGGGATTCTAGCCGATGGGTTATGCGCTTTTTTAAGTTCCCTGTTTGATGGGAGGTATGGGTTGTCCCAGGTAAACAAATTCGGATGCATGGCCTCTTTAGATAAGATCCAGACTTTATCCTCGGAAGGCTTCGTAACAATCCCATCATTTGGATAGAATTCGTAGCTCATATAGGTCTGAGCAGTATCTTTTCTTTTAGCAGTTATGCTCTCCACCGCATTACCAAAGGCCTGAATATATACCAATTTATCATCCGCAAAAGTAAATACCAACTCAGAAATGGTACCGTAGCCGGATTTGTAGTTCTGTAAAACCAAATGTGTCTCAAGGTTTTTGGATAATGGAAAGGTTGGGTTTTCTATTTCAAATATTTCCAGTTTTTCTGCAAAAGGTTCCATTTTAGCTTTTGCACTTTGAAAAGAATCCTGAAGTTCAACGCCATTAAAAAGTACTTCAGATTGTGCACAGTTATGATTTATTATGGCCAAAACCAGAATTACAGAAAGGGTAAGTGATAATTTCATCTTTTTATTTTAGAGTTTAATACTTCTAAAGATGCTTATCGCCACTAATTGTTACAACCTGAGTAAATTATTCTGCTATAATTCAATAACCTTTATATGGTTTCGGCTCAATTCTATTTTGCCTTGTTTCTCTAGGCTTTTTAAAAGCCTTGACACTACGACCCTGGAGGTATGTAAATCATTGGCCACATCCTGATGTGTGGAATATATAATATCGTCATTGGTTACCATTGCACGGTCTTTGAGATACTTCATTATGCGCTCATCCATTTTCATAAATGCCAAAGTATCTATTGTTTCCAGCAATTCTGACATTCTGGTATGATAACTATCCAAAATAAATTCTCGCCAGCTTTGATATTTGGCCATCCACTCATCCATTTTACTTATTGGAATCATCAATAATTCTGTATCTGATTCAGCAATTGCCCTGATCTCACTTTTACCGCTCCCAAGACAACAAGAAAATGTCATTGCGCAGGTATCGCCTTTCTCAATGAAATAAAGCAGTAACTCATCACCATCATCATCTTCACGAAGAATTTTTATTGCTCCGCTAAAAATTAAAGGCATAACGGTTATGTCCTGGCCTATATCCAACAAACGTTCCCCTTGTTTTATGAGTTTGCATTTACCGGCAGTTTCTATCTCATCTAACAATTCCGGTTCAAACAAATACCCGTAATGACGCTCTAACAGTACTCTCATTTTTTAGTTCCTTTAGATTAAATCAGATTATTCCTGGTCTTATAAACAGATTATTAAATTATGGAATTAAAGTGACTTTAAAATGCCTGTCCTTATCAGACAGGTAATCAAATCCTTTATGCAATTCAACTTGTTCTACTGCATAGGGGTAAAAGGTTATAGGCTCTATGCATATCATATTCGACACTTCTGTCCACAGCATAAAATGGCCGAAACCTTCTGTTTTTATGGTTAACTCTTTATCATCCCGCAAGGTAACACTTTGACAATTACTAACTTCCAGAGCCCGGCTCCCGGCTTTGAGAACAGATCCTAATGTTATCGTCTGATCTTCTGCGATTACCATGGGATTTTCCGAATATAGTTTAAATGCCGGATGATACCCCAGCATAAAAGGCATATCTTTTTCTCCGGAAATTCTAAAACTAATCTCCAGATCTTTATCAGTGAGTTCAAAACCCTTGTAAAATTCAAAACTAAAGGGCCAGATAAGCAATTGCGCTGTAGATTTATCGGGATACTTGGAGTTTTTGATAACCGTCCCTGCCTTATAGGACTTCTTATATTGAGCGGTAGTATCCGTGCTTGAAAGAAGCTCGTAATCCAATTCGCGCAATAATCCATGTTGGTCCTGAATAGCATTACCCCTGGGAACATGAACCCGGAAGCCAGCATCTGCCGTCGGCCCTATTACAGGAAACATTTCAGTATCCGAGTTTCGCCAACCGGGACTCCCTTTTTGATGAATAAATTCGTGGCCTTTTAGCAGATAACTTACTAATTCACCGTCCTCTATTTTGGCAATTGCTTTTCCCGAGCTAAGATTTACCATTAATTATTGATTGATCAATCTATAAATAAGTACCGCTGTTCTCTTGGTAAGGTCTTCAATTGTGTTCAAATTTACGGTTTCTTCAGGGGTATGTGCTCCGCTTCCCATCGTGCCTAAACCATCAAGGCAATCCACATATTCGGCTACAAAAGATGTGTCTGCAGCACCTCTTTTGCCGGGGTCATAACCAATTACCTCACCCTGACCGAGATCCAGACTTACCTGATTTAACTCGGCAAGGAGCCTGTTATTCCCTTCTGTAGGAACCATTGCCGGGTAACTATCTGTAAAACTTATTGTTGCTGATGTCCGGGGCAAACTATTAGAAACAATTTCCCTCATTTTATTTCTCGCATCTTCCTTTTGCTCTTCTGAAATAAAACGCAGACCTCCTCTTACCATAGCAGTTTGCGCTACAACATTACTTTTTCCAAAGACCTCCCCTTTACCTGTAGAAGTATCATAATCTACAAAAGTACCCCCCATTAGTATCCCGGGGTTAAACGTAAGGTATTCGGCTCCGCGAACTTCTTCATAAAACGCATTTAAAATTCTTGACATTTCAAAAACAGCACCGGCACCAACCCGTTCATTAAATATACCTGAACTGTGGGCTCGCTTTCCTTCAACATCAACCTGCCATCCCGAGGACCCTCTCCTTGCTACAGTAGCATAATTAAACCCGGTAGAAGTCTCAAATCCGAGTGCAATATCGCTTCTCTTTGCTGCTTCAATTAAATCTTTTCTGCTTATATCCAGAGGTTTTCCCGTACTTTCTTCATCACCTGTAAAAGCAACTATGATCTGGGCATCATTCAGCAAACCGTTAGCCTGCAAAGCTTTCAAGGCGTATAGTACAATTACATCGCCACCCTTCATATCATTACCCCCCGGCGCATGAGCGATGCTATCATTTACGCGCTCAAATTCCTGAAAAGGGCTGTTCTCCTCAAATACGGTATCTAAATGGCCAATAAGCAATAGCTTTTTACCCTTGCTGCCTCCTGTTTCCGCAAACAGGTGACCGGCCCTGTTCATTTCCTCTGGCATCTCAATCCAGGTTGTTTCAAAATTGATATTCTCAAAGGCTTTCTTAAAAACCATTCCTACCTCCTTTACCCCTTTTGCATTTAAAGTACCACTGTTAATATTAACAACATATTCCAAAAAATCGATAGCCTCAACATTACTTGCCTCAACTGTTTTTACCAATTTTCTTTCCGCTTTTGAAAGCTTTTGTGCGGGTAACTGCACACAAAAAATGAGAACTACCAGTAAGCTCGTTAATCGTTTTAAATTCATATTATTAATAGTCAAATTAAATTTTTAGTCTATAAAGCCTTGTTCTTTCATCCACTCATCGTTATAAATCTTGCCTACGTATCTGCTGCCGTGATCGTGAAAAAGAACCACCACCACATCGTCTTCGTTAAATTTTTCCTTTAGCTGGAGAACACCCTTAATGGCGGCACCGGCAGAATTACCAAGAAACATTCCTTCCTCTTTTGCCAAGCGTTGTGTATATATGGCAGCATCTTTGTCTGTTACCTTCGTAAATCCATCTATGATATCAAAGTTCACATTTTCTGGCAAAATGTCTTCACCTATTCCTTCAGTTATATACGGGTATATTTCATTATGATCAAAGATACCCGTTTCATGATATTTTTTAAAAACTGAGCCGTATGTATCTACTCCCCAAATTTTAATATCCGGGTTTTTTGACTTTAAAAAGGTCCCAACTCCGGAAATAGTGCCACCTGTTCCCACCCCTGCAACAAAATGGGTTACTTTACCTTCTGTCTGTTCCCAGATCTCAGGCCCTGTAGTTAAAAAGTGTGCTTTGGTATTGGAAGGATTGTCGTACTGATTTACATACCATGAATTAGGAATCTCTTCAGATAATCTTCTGGCTGTAGAATAATAACTTCTGGGATCTTCCGGCGCCACATCTGTCGGACATACATATACTTCACTACCCATTGCTTTTAGTATATCTATCTTTTCTTTGGATTGTTTATCGCTGATCACACAAATCATTTTGTACCCTTTTACAACAGCAACAAGGGCAAGTCCCATTCCGGTATTTCCGGAAGTTCCCTCAATTATAGTTCCTCCGGGCTTTAATTTGCCTTCGGCTTCGGCATCCTCAATCATTTGAACGGCCATTCGATCTTTTACGGAGTTTCCCGGGTTAAAGGTTTCATACTTAGCCAATACAAGGCATGGCAATTCTGCAGTTAATTTATTTATTTTAACCAGGGGGGTATTTCCAATGGTTTCCAGGATAGTTTTGGCGTATTTCATAAGCACTGTAAAGATAGTATTTTCAAAAAGCAGATTTCAGTAGTTCCTTTTAGTAATTGTTATTGATTTGGATATCGTTAATTTATTCCGGGATTCAGACTGCATGGAAAGGAAAGCAAAAAAGTTTATATTATTCAAATTTAATGGCTTTCACAGGAGTTATTTTTGTAATGATAAAAGATGGTATCAAAAGCATCAGCAGACATAATAGAAGTACGCCGAGATTCAAAATAAAAATTGTGGGAAAATCTATATGCACAGGAATATAGTCGATATAATACTCCTTGGGATTCGGAAATTTAAAAACCCGGTAGGTTCCCTGGAACCAGATAAATGCAAGACCAATCAGGTTGCCCCAGAGCAAGCCAATTGTTATCAGATAAGCAGCATTATATAAAAACACTTTGCGAATGCTCCAATTAGGAGACCCCAAAGCCTTGAGAATTCCGATCATCTGAGTTCTTTCCAATATTAACACCAGCAGTGCGGTTATCATATTAAAGCCTCCGACAATAATCATTATACCAATGATGAGAGCAATATTAAAATCGAATAAGCCTATCCATTCAAAAATTTTGAAATACTTATTCTTTATATTTTGTGTATCCAGTTCACTTAGTGTTTTACCATATATTTCATTTGTTTTGCTTTCAATATCTTCAAAATTGAGGAGAAAAATTTCAAAATTACCAACCTGATCCTCCTGCCACCTGTTAACCCTTTGAATATGACGGATATCTGTAAACACATACTTGGCATCAAACTCTTCAAATCCGCTGTCATAGACCCCTACAATCTTAAATTTCCTTTGATTCGGAGTTTGCGAAGGGTCCTCATCCTTTAAAAAGAAGGTAAAGAATTCATCTCCTACTTTTAATTTAAGCCTTCTGGCCATCAAAGAAGACATTAGCACCTCGGTATTAAGTTCTCCCTTAAAGTCCGGCAGTCTGCCATCCTGTAGATATTCACTGAATACCTGCCAGTTATAATCTTTCCCAACTCCTTTGGCAATAATCCCTTCAAAAGTATCCTCAGTCCTTATTATACCCGCTTTACTGGCAACAGCCTGAATATGTGAAATTCCGTCAACATCAGTAAATTCCGGATAAAATTCCTGATTCAGAGATACAGGAACTACAGAAACATCAGAAACATTGTTATCGTAATTGTAGATTTGAATATGACCATTGAAGGCAGCAACCTTCTCACGAATTTTATTTTTTAACCCTACCCCGGTTGCAATGGCAATAAGCATCATTATGACCCCTAAGGCAATTGCTGCGATGGCTATTTTTATTATTGGCGCGGAAATACTAATTTTATGCTCCTTACCCTTAATAAGGCGTTTTGCTATAAAATATTCTAAATTCAACAGATGGCTTTTTTATCCAGGTTCAAAAATACATTTTTATTGTGGCTTTTGATACTAACGGCCTGCGGAAACAACTTAAAAAAAGATAAGGATTCAGCAGCTTTGGAATTACCGAAAACTATAGAGCTACAAGATTCTGCTATTGTTGCAGGTGCAAATTCCATCGAAGAATACCTGCCCCGATTGCGAGGAAAAAAGGTGGGGGTAGTTGCCAATCAGACCAGTATTATTTTTAAGAACAACAGTCCCGGAGAATCACCCAGTAATGCCTTCACACATCTTGTAGATTCGCTGCTATTACTTAATATTGACATAGAAAAAGTATTCGCTCCCGAGCATGGATTTCGGGGAATGGCAGATGCCGGAGAGCATGTAAAAGATGGGATGGACGCCAAAACCGGAATTCCCATTATCTCCCTTTACGGCAAGAACAGAAAACCCACCTCTTCACAATTAGAGGGGCTTGATATTGTAGTATTTGATATTCAGGATGTGGGAGTTAGGTTTTACACTTACATAGCCACCTTACAATTGGTTATGGAAGCCTGTGCAGAAAAAGGTATTCCTGTTTTAGTTCTGGATCGTCCCAATCCCAACGGACATTATGTTGACGGGCCAACCATGGAGATAGCGCATAAAGGGTTTTTGGGCCTTACCCCTATTCCGCTGGTATACGGAATGACTATCGGAGAATACGCCAATATGATTAATAATGAGGGATGGCTCGAAAAAGGCATAAAGGCAGATTTAGCAGTAATACCTCTAAGAAATTATAGCCATAATTCTGATTATAAAATTCCGGTGAGACCTTCGCCTAATCTTCCTAACGAAGTGGCTATTAACCTATATCCCAGTCTGGGGCTCTTTGAAGGGACCAACATCAATGCCGGTCGGGGCACAGAAAGTCAGTTTCAAAGATATGGCGCTCCTTTTCTGGATAGCACTGCCTACGATTTCAGTTATGTTCCCAAACCCAATTTTGGCTCCAAAAACCCTAAACATTCCGAAAAAAAATGCTTTGGGAAGGATCTCTCTTCATGGCCAAAAATGAATGAAGTTTCCTTACAATGGTTAATTGATGCATACCATAATGCCTCAGATAAAAAATTGGTTTTTAATAGCAGTGGATTTACGAAGCATGCAGGTACTGAGAAACTGCAGCAACAAATTGAAGCCGGGTTAAGCGAAAAAGAGATTAGAGAAAGCTGGCAGAAAGATTTAGATAAATTCAGGAAAATCAGAAGTAAATACCTGCTTTACAAATAATACTTACGTATCTGCCTTTGCTGTAGTTGGCTTTCTGTATTTATGGAAAGGCTGCTTCAATAAACCGGTTAAACTTCCATTTTCTTTTTTGTCCGGGAAAGTATCCACCCCATAGACAATATTACTGCGATCTAATTTCATGAAAGTTCCAAAGAGGCGGTCCCAGATAGCAAAAATATTTCCGTAGTTAGAATCTGTGTAGGGTAACCTGTAATGGTGATGCACCTTGTGCATGTCCGGAGATACAATTACCCAACTCAAAATGTCATCTGCTCTTTTTGGCAATTTTATATTGGCATGGCTGAATTGCGTTGCCACAATTGATAACGATTGATAAAGCATTACTATGCCGATAGGGGTTCCCACAATAAATACGCCCATTAGCGTGAAGCTAAAGCGGATAAGACTCTCCAGAGGGTGATGCCTGTTGGCCGTGGTTGTATCTACCTCATGGTCCGTATGATGCACCAAATGAATCATCCATAAAGGTTTTACCTTATGTTCAACATAATGTGCCAAATAGGCTCCAATAAAATCCAGAAGTAAAACGCCAAGTATTACATAAAGCCATAGAGGTATTTCGGGCAGCCAGTTTATAAGCCCGAATTTAGTTGCAGTAACCCAATCGCTGGATTTTAACAGCAGGAAGGCAAGTGCAAAATTGATAACAATGGTAGTAAGTGTAAAAAAGAAATTAGGCAGAGCATGCCTCCATTTTTTATAATTGAAATTGAAAAGTGGCAGGGCACCTTCAAGCATCCAGAAAAAGGTTATTCCCAAAACCAGAATAAGACTCCTGTGTAAAGACGGTATGGTTTCAAAATAGCTCAGTATGGCCTCCATGGCGTAAAGTTACTATTTTCAGATCAATTATTTTGCAGCGTGAAGTTGCCTTAAAAAAAAGATATTGCCAATTCTCTAGGCCTTAATATTCTTTTTCATTTCTTCTACAATGTTGTACGCAGCAGGGCAGATAGCCACATTCTTAAGTGTGAGATTTGTAATTTGTTGAAACTTTTTGCGATCCGTATGAGGGAATTCCCGACAGGCTTTGGGTCTTGCTTCGTAAATTGAACAATAGTTATCCGCACCCAGAAAAACACAGGGAACCTGCTTAAGGACATAATCACTGTCTTCATCGACCCTTAAATAAGTGTCTATAAATTGTTGTGGTTTTTGCCTGAGACTTTTCGCGATTCTAACAATATCGGTATTAGTAAAAAGGGGGCCGGTTGTTTTACAGCAATTTGCGCAATCCAGGCAATTTGTTTTTTTAAACTCCGTATGGTGTAACTCCTGCATCGTATAGTCCAAATTGCGCGGAGGTCTCTTTTTGAGTTTCGAAAAGAACCTTTTGTTTTCGGCATGCTTTTCTTTTGCCCTAAAGGGTAAGGTTTTAAGTTGTTCTTTCATCAGGCCCTGAATGTTTTATTCATTTTTTAACAGCGTGTTTTTACTTTTCGCCCAAAAAGTCCACTTTTGCAGGTAAAATTACAAATTTAAATGAGCAGGGATATTTTTGGCAAGGCTCTTATTGATTTTCAAAATGGAATTTACTCTGAAGATATTCTAACTTATTCATCATTAGGTGAGAAAGATGTTCTTCCATTGCCTTATTTGTTCAGAGATTATGATGCTATGCCCATAATTGAACAAAAAGCTTTGGATCTCTGCCGTGGTAAGGTATTGGATGTGGGATGTGGTTCAGGCAGTCACAGCCTGCATTTGCAAAAAAAGGGCTTTGAAGTTACCGGTCTGGATGCATCTGAAGGTGCCGTTGCCGTAGCTAAGTTAAGGGGGGTACGCGATGTAATACACTCAAATATTTTTGATTATTCTGGTATGAAATTTGATACCATATTGCTGTTAATGAATGGCATAGGAATAGCAGGAACATTAAATGAGGCAGATCGTTTAATGACCCAATTAGAATCCATGTTGCATCGGGGAGGACAGATATTGCTGGATTCAAGTGATATAATATATATGTTTGAGTTAGATGATGATGGTGGTTATTGGATCCCAAATAATGGCAAATATTACGGTGAAGTAGAATTTAGAATGATGTATAAAGGTTTAAAAAGCGATCCTTTTAATTGGCTATATCTGGATTATAATAGCCTAAAACAGCTCGCTGAGCAGCATAATTTTAGCTGTGAGATGATTTGTGAAGGACCGCATTATGACTATTTGGCAAGACTTAAGGTGCAATCATAATAGAAGTATTTAAAATACGTTGTAATTTATATGTAATTTTGGCCCTGAAAGAAAATTAAAACAGCTATGAAAAAGTTTCGAATCTTTACCATATTGATCGCTATTGGACTCTTCCTAAATTGTTCAAAAGACAGTGACAATACAACTCCTTCGGGGATTGATAAATCGGCTAATTTATTGGCAACCGGAGATTCTGCCAATGATATTCTATCCAATACAGCATATTCAAGGTTATTAATAGAAGCTGCCTATGTTACCGGTTTCCGGCCTACAAGTGAAACCATGAACAATTTTGAAACCTATCTTAGAAATCGAACCTTTAAAAACGACATACAGGTGGTCTACCGCGAATTAGCTTCCCCTGATGAGGAAACATTGACTCTGCAGGAGATAGCCGATCTGGAAAGTGAAAACCGTACTGCATACAACGACGGGCAGACCCTGGCCATATATATCTATTTTGCCGATGCACCATCAGATTCTGATGATGAAGACGAGGGTATTGTAACTCTTGGGGCAGTTTACAGAAACACATCAATGGTTATCCATGAAGGCGTTGTGCGCAAACTCGCCAATCGGAGTGCCCTGATTACAATATCCGATGTGGAAACCTCAACCCTTAACCACGAATTTGGACATTTATTTGGTTTAGTTGATCTTGGCACTGCAATGGTAAACCCTCATGAAGACCCGGATGCCGAGAACCATTGTGATATAGCCGGTTGCCTTATGCGCGCCGAATTGGAATTTGGAGGGGGCATGATGAGCGTTTTAGAAAAAAGCAAATTGTCCAAAGGTGTGGCAGTTCCCACTTTGGATGCCGAATGCATCCTTGATCTTCAAAATAACGGAGGTAGATAATTCTCTCTATTTTTTGGCATTTTTTTAGCCCTTTTGGGATTTTCAAAGCCAGCCAGATTGAATAATTACTTGCGGATAACTTTGACCTAGGGAATATTTAGGTATTTATGGGTTTGCAAAGATACTTTCCATTTTGGGTTCTTCATTACATAATCTACGATCATAGGGGTTACTTTTTCCCGGACACTCCACTCCGGTTGCAAATACAGAATACAGGTTTTGCTTACCTTTTTTGCCTGCTCTTCTGCAAAAACCAGATCATGCTTATTGTAAACAATAACTTTCAATTCGTGTGCCTGCCGGTAAATTTCATCTACAGGTAATTTGTTCTTTTTAGGCGACAAACATATCCAGTCCCATATACCGGTCAAAGGGTAAGCCCCGGAAGTTTCAATGTGTGTGCTGAGATTTTTGTTTTTTAAGGCTTTCGTCAGAGGCCCCATATCCCACATCAAAGGTTCTCCGCCTGTTACAACTATGGTATCCGAAAAACTTGCCGCATTACGAACAATACTTTCTATTGCCGTTGGAGGATGGGTTTCGGCATTCCAGCTTTCTTTTACATCACACCAATGGCACCCCACATCACATCCGCCAATCCTTATAAAATAAGCGGCCGTACCTTTGTGAAAACCTTCCCCCTGAATAGTGTAGAATTCTTCCATGAGAGGGAGCATTAGGCCGGCATTTACCAATTCCAAAACCTCCTTATTGATCATCCCGCAAAGATAACATATAGCAGACGGTATTTTGGATGTAATTTTTGGAAATAAATGACAAATTAACTTGCAGGCGGAAAAGAGTACTTCTATCCGGTCCTAATTTCAAAAGCAATTATATCCTGAATACCTTCAATTTTTAACTGCGATTACATCAATCTCAACCCTGGCATTTCTGGCAAGGCCACTTGCAGCAAAAGTGGTCCGCGCAGGTTTCATTGTAAAATATTTGGAGTAAACTTCATTGAATTCTGAGAAATCCTCCATTGTACCCAATATTACTGTACATTTTACAACGTTGTTTAATGTTAGCCCGTGATGTTCTAAAACTTCCTGAATATTCTTAATTGCCTGTTCCGTTTCCGTTCTGATTCCCGAAACAACCATAGTTCGCGTTTTATGGTCCATTCCTATCTGCCCGGCCAGGAAATAAATATTCCCTGCCTGTACAACATCACTGAAGGGTGCACTTCTTTTCTTTCCTTCATGAGATTCGTGAAAAGTAATTGCAGAATCCTCTTGCGAACTAAGCACAGAACAACAAACCAATGTGAGAATAGCAACTAATTGTAAATGTTTTTTCATTCTATTTTGTTTTTACTGTTGCTTAAAATTACCCTATTTTTATCAAAAATAGACCAAATGAGTACCAAAGAGGAATTCTACGCACATATTGAAAAGGGGTATACCACTAAAGGTGATTTTATTACAATGGGTGCGGCGATGCTGGATGGGGAAACAGTTACCGGGGCCCATGTAAAAGTTCCTCTAAGAACTTTGAACAGACACGGTCTGATAGCCGGTGCCACAGGAACGGGGAAGACCAAAACACTTCAGGTAATTGCGGAAAACCTGTCGGATAAAGGAATACCGGTACTTTTAATGGATTTAAAAGGAGACCTCAGCGGAATAGCCCAGCCTAGTCCGGGACATCCTAAAATTGATGAAAGGCATGAAAAGATTGGACTGCCTTTTGAACCTAAAAGTTTTCCGGTAGAAATACTTTCTCTGTCAGAACAAGATGGTGTAAAGCTCCGTGCAACAGTATCAGAATTCGGGCCTGTTTTACTTTCCCGCATCCTTGATCTTTCCGAAGTACAGGAGGGTATTGTTGCTGTTATTTTTAAATATTGTGATGACAACAAACTGCCTTTACTGGATCTAAAGGACTTCAAAAAGGTTTTGCAATACGCCACCGGAACAGGCAAAAAAGAATTTGCAAAGGAATACGGAAGAATTTCAACAAGCTCCACAGGAACTATTCTAAGGAAAATTATAGAATTGGAACAGCAGGGAGCCGATTTGTTTTTTGGTGAGAAATCCTTTGATGTGGAAGATCTTACCCGTATTGATGAAAATGGAAGAGGCTACATAAATATAGTCCGCTTAACGGATATACAGGACAGGCCCAAATTATTCAGCACATTTATGCTGAGTTTATTGGCCGAAATATATTCTACATTCCCTGAACAGGGAGACAGTGACAGACCTGAACTGGTATTCTTTATAGACGAGGCCCATTTAATTTTTAAAGAAGCTTCAGAGGCTTTATTAGATCAGATCGAGAGTATTGTAAAACTTATTCGCTCTAAAGGCATTGGGCTTTATTTTGTTACACAGAATCCAACAGATGTACCCAATGCAGTTCTCGCTCAATTAGGTCTGAAAGTGCAGCATGCCCTCAGGGCATTCACCGCCAGAGACCGAAAAGCCATTAAACTAACTGCTGAAAACTACCCTCTGTCGCCGTACTATGATACAAAAGAGGTGCTAACTTCCTTGGGGATAGGGGAAGCACTGATCACGGCTTTAGATGAAAAAGGAAGGCCTACTCCCCTTGCGGCTACAATGCTGCGTGCTCCAATGAGCCGTATGGATGTATTAACAGACAGTGAACTGGTTTCCGTAATTAAGAATTCGAAACTGGTAAAGAAATACAATGATATAATTGACAGGGAGAGTGCCTACGAGATTTTAAATGAAAAAATTGAGAGAGCTGAGAGGGAAGCAGAAAAAGAAACGGAAAGAGAAGAGCAAAGCCGCAGAACATCTTCAAGAAGAACGACAACACGAAGAAGTACACGTATAAATCCGGTCATAAAAGTTTTAACGAGTGCAACTTTTATAAGGGGTGTATTAGGGGTATTAAAAAAAGTGATACGATAAGAAAATATGAAAAACATTCAATTTATATGGGTTTTGCTACTTGCCCTGACATTAATACAATGTAAAGAGGATAAAGATCCTACCTTTTTGATCACCAATTCCCAGGTAGGTAAACTAATGCGAAACAGCACCATTACTGATCTTGAACGTTTATTTGCCAGTGATTCCATCGTAAGGGATACTTTACAACCTACATTGTTACCAAACTCCAAAACCATTAGAATCTATGAAAAAGGAGGGCAGCAATTGTTAAAGCTAACCGCAAACAGCGATAGTATTTCAAAAATCGGGATTATTCAGGTATTGGACCCCAGATTTAGAACAGAAGAAGGGATTGGGCTTCAAAGCACATTTAAGGACATAAAAGACAGATATGCCATAAAGAAAATTGTAACCTCATTGAATAACGTAATCATTTTCATTGAGAATAGCGATGTATACTTCACCATAGACAAAAAAGAATTGCCTGCAAGCCTGCGCTATGACACCAGTATTGATATAGAAGAAGTACAAATCCCTGATGATTCTAAAATCAAGTACATGATGGTGGGCTGGGATTGAAATAAATTATGACAAAAATCAGGCAATACCTGCAAGCACAACACTTTTGATTTTTGACATTTCACCTGCTAAATAATAGCACTATAATTTAGAAGCCATACGGATAACCTGGTACTTAAAATGAAAGACTTAGTAAATACTATTTTTGCAAAAGCCTATGGGGCCTATTTCAATATCCTTGCGCTTTTCTCAAAAAAACTTGCCGGAGAAAAGGCTTTTACCTTGTTTAGTTCACCAAGAAAAGGCAATGTACTGCCTTTGCAGGCTGCCTTTTTAAAAAACGCCGAAGATATCAGAATTGAAGTGGGTGGAAAACAAATACAAACTTATTCCTGGACCGGTACAAAAGAAGCTGTTTTATTGCTGCACGGCTGGGAAAGCAATTCATTTCGCTGGCGCAACTTAATACGGTTTTTGAGTGACGCAAATTTTGCCATAGTGGCCTTTGATGCGCCAGCTCATGGTAATTCATCTGGTGGAATATTTAATGTTCCGCTTTATGCTGAATGCACACAACATATTGTAAAACATTTTAATCCCGCTTATATAATCGGACACTCGGTTGGGGGAATGACAGCTGTTTATCACCAATACATATATCCTCATAATTCCATTCAAAAGATTGTGACCATTGGCGCCCCTTCCGAATATTATGAACTGATGGAACATTATCAAAAGCTTGTAGGTTTTAATAAGCGGGTATTAGGTTCCCTGGACGATTATGTTCAGAGACACTTTGGATTCGGCATACGAGATCTTTCCACTTCGAAATTTGCCAGGGAAATTCAAATAGCCGGATTATTAATTCATGATATTGAAGACCCGATTACTCCCTATCACAACTCAGAAAAAGTACATGCCAATTGGAGGAACAGCAAGCTAATTAGCACAAGAGGTTTAGGTCATTCGATGCATCAGGATGAATTGAACCAACAAATTATAGATTTTTTGAAATCAAAGAAAAGGGCTAATTTTAGTGCTTAAATTACTTTCTATGCCAACTATTTCGCCATTCCATATCGCCATTCCTGTTCATAACCTGAATGAATGCCGGATTTTTTACAGAGACGTCCTTAAATGTGAAGAAGGACGTAGCAGTGACCATTGGGTTGATTTCAATCTTTTTGGGCACCAACTTGTAATTCATTACAAGCCAAAAACCACGGAGGAACTTCACTCCAATCCGGTGGATGGCAAAGAGGTACCGGTACCTCATTATGGGGTGGTATTGCCCTGGGATACTTTCCATACTTTTGCCAAAGAACTGGAAGACAAGGGCATAAAATTCATCATAGAGCCCTACATCCGTTTTAAGGGATTGGTAGGTGAACAAGCTACTATGTTCTTTTTAGATCCTGCGGGAAATGCCCTGGAATTTAAGGCTTTTAAAGATATGGCCCAGTTATTTGCCAAATAAACGCTTTCTCTATTTCTTTTTTTTATATCTGTCCCAAAACCAGATCGCAACAGCGTAGATTATACCAAAAATTACACCTTCCTTTAATTCGTCAATGATGGTATCCAGCGAATAATCCTTCTCCAGAATAACGGAGAATAAAGTATAGAAGAAAATAGCGGCTAAAGTTTGGGAAGTGAGTTTCCTTTTATCCATAGCTAAATATATTATTGTGACCATGCGGTAGGTTTCCTTTCCCACCTGTGCTTTCGCAGTTCTTCATATAACTTTCCGGGCAGTCCTTTTCCATCGCTGGTGCCAACGTTAGACAATACATTCCGTTGTTTGCGCATACCCGGGATAATCGTACTTACATCAGAATTCATTAAAATAAAACGCAAAGCCATTTCGGCCATGGTCATTCCCTGAGGAACCAGTGGCCTGAGCAAATCTGCCTTATCTGCGCTTGCATTTAAATTTTCAGGCACAAAATAGGTGCCGCGCCAATCGCCTTCCGGAAAGGTTGTTTCCCTGGTAATATTACCTGTTAGCGTACCTTCATCAAAAGGCACTCTGGCAATTACAGCTATATTATGCTCTTTGCATAAAGGAAATAAAACATCCTCAGGGGCCTGGTCAAAAATATTATAGATTACCTGTACGGCATCAAACAATCCTGTTTTCAGGGCTTCTATTCCATTCTCGGGTTCCCATCTGTTAACACTAATTCCCATGGCGGCAATTTTACCTGCCTTTTTTAAATCCTCCACTGCCCGTTTCCACTCTTCCCTATCTGTCCAGGCATCGTCCCAGGTGTGAAATTGCATAAGGTCTATCTGTTCTGAATCCAAATTTTTCAAGGTCCTGTGCGTATAGTCCAATATGTGTTCTGTTGGATAGGACTCCTCAAATAAATACTCAGGTTTTGCAGGCCATTTAAAGTTTTTAGGTGGAATTTTACTTGCTGTATATAGTTTACGGTTCGGGTATCTTTTAAGGAGTTGCCCTAAAAGTCGTTCGCTATGCCCCTCGCCATATCCCCAGGCGGTATCAAAAAAATTAACGCCATGCTCAACGGCCAGATCTAAAGATTTTGCAGAATGAATATCATCAGATTCTTTCCATCCACCCATTCCCCACATCCCATATCCAATCTCACTGACGCTCCAATTTGTTCTTCCAAAAATTCTGTAGTCCATAAAGTCAATTTTTATCTCCTAAATATAATGTTTTCAATGAATACTATTCTCCACTTAAAAAAATTCGAGCAATACACTTTTGAAAATTAGCAAGTTTTTTTTGCACTCAACTGTCGGAAGAGTGCCAATCTTATCTCAAACAGCCAACCAATTCTCTAAATCCAAATCATTAGAACTAAAAATCTGAATTCGATATTCTGATCCGCTGATGACTTAACGATACCTTTCCTTTAGATCCTTCATCATTTCTTTATACCTTTTCTTAACTTTTTCATTGGGTGATTGGCATAGGTATATGCGGGTCCCATTTTCTCTGAAATAAGGATCATTTATGACTTTTTTGAGCTCTACCTCTTCGAAATATGTAGGCAAGAGGCTATCCGGATTAGTAGTGTTACCCAAATCAGAATGAACATAAATCAGATAATCCTTGCTAATGCTTTCCGGCGACCAGAAAACGAAACTTGCATTAGGAGATATAGGTTGAGTAATATTGTGTTTTTTGCCATAAAACATGATAGCACCGGCCTGTCCGTAATGATAGCAATATATATGGCAATTGTCCCGGTTTTCCTCCCCCAGGTCCAAATAGATATCACTTACAGCCTCTCCTATTTCCTTCCACCCGGTCATGTCCGCCATATCCTGAGGCAGGTCGTGCTGCTCTCCATCTTCCCATCTGAAAGCTCCTTTGTTAAAGGATTTCTCAAAAGTATTAAATGGAATACCATCAAACGGCAGTGAAAAATATAACCCAATTGCCATGAAAGCAACCAATAGTGCAAATGTCAGATTCAGATATCGCACGATATACTTTTGGACAAAATATGCTCCAAAAACAAACAATATAGGATATATCCCAAGAGTATAATAAGCCTTTCCGCTCCCAGCCAGCAGAAGCACAATAAGAAATATATAGGAATAAGCAAAAATGCGGTACTGTCTTTCCTCTTTATTAAAAAGCAAAATGAGCAACGCACCCATCCAAAGCAACAAAGCCTGGGCATTCATCAGAAACTGCTCCGCTATAAATCCCAAAGACTCAACGTGCACGAGTTGTGTTCGTCGCAACTCCTCCATATGCTGCATGACAGGCCAATTATTTTCAAATTGCCAGTAAAGATTTGGCGATATAATCAACAATGCAATTATTATGGCCAAAACAAAATATTTCGTCGAATATAGCTTACGATATCGCGTAAACAGCATTGCAAATCCAAAGGAGGTATAAAGGAAAACGATAGAGTATTTATTGAGAAAACCCAAACCGAATACGAATCCAATCCATAACCACATTTTCAGATCTCCACTGGAGATCAGTTTGTAGAAGAGGTAGCCTGATAATAACCAATAAAAGTGGTTAAAGGAAACAGGTTGAAAAAGAGTATTTGCATGTAAATAAGCCGGTGAGAAAATATAGGCAAAGCAAGCCAGGGCAATGGCAATTTTTTTTCCTCCTAAGTCCCTTGTGAATATCCCGATAATAATCACATTGATTGCGCCAAATAGAAAAGGAAAGAATCGAAGGCCAAATATGGTATTCCCGAATAATGTAGTTGCCACCTTTCCAATAATTGCAATTGAGGGCGGTACCGCTACATACCCCCAAGCCAGGTGCTCACTTAAAGCGTAGTACAAATAGGCATCTCTATGCAGTTCGTAGTTGTCAAAAGTAGCTATATGCACCATTAACTTTAGTATAGCCAGGACAAGGATCATTATCCCCGTAGAAGAGATCCAAAATTTGAACTTGTTTGCCGTCATGAAAAAAAAATTCTAAGAGACTATGTCAAATATGATACTGCCTTAGCTATCAGGGATAAAGCCAACTCTTCAGATCAGCTCCCGGCGGTGCACTTACCGCAATACGTTTCATAATCTTTGGAACATACATGCTGTTGTATCTTAGTCTCGAAATATGGTTGGGCTCATCCGGATCGCCATTCCAGCAGTGTTCTGCCCTGTCGCCATACAAAACTTCTCCCCCATAATATGGATCCGAAGTATTTTCGAGGAATTCTTCCATCTTATAAACTGCATTGTTCAAATAATAGTTATCCATATCCCCACAGTAAATATTAATCTTCCCTTTTAATTTCTCTCCCAACTTATCCCAGTCCCTCTCCAGAATATGGCGCAGGTCATAATTCTCTTTCCAGTAATTTGCGACCTCAGAATCTATTATTCCTGTCTTTTTATCCCATATACGCTCAGGGTATCCTTCTTTTCCCTGAGGGGAATAGGTAGCCTCCCAGATATCCCACTGCTGGCCCGATCGGGATTTATCTCCCAAAACCAATTCCAGATGATTCTCATCGCGCACCGTAGATTGAATCTGGCCTAAATAGTCCCTGTGAGCAGGTACCTCCAGTGTTTTATGTTCACTTTTGTAGAAATAGGCATTTTCATCTTCATAGATATTGGTAAGAACATAAGCACTGAAATCTATTGGATCCGGACATGCGGCAAAACACCCATTATATTCTTCGGGATACTTTACCTGGACCGCCAATGCTTCCCAGCCCCCGGTAGATCCGCCATATAAAAATCGAGACCATCCTTCTCCAATACCCCTGAACTCTTTTTCAATATGTGGAATTAGTTCATGCGTTATGGCATCACCATATGGTCCCTGGCTGGCAGAATTAACCGCATATGAATCATCATAGTAAGGGGTAGGGTGCTGAATTTCTATGATCAGAAATCTGGGAAAATCAGGTTCATTCCATCTTTTATAAAAATCGTAGGCTTCTTGCTGCTGTATGATATTATAGCCAGAAACTTTAAAGCGTTCAGCATATTCCGGTTCAAGGTTTGGATCTGGTGGAACGGTTCTGAATCCTCCAAAATCATCAGGGAAATGCCCATGGAATATCATAAGCGGATATTTTGCTTCCGGATGATCCTGAAACCCTTTGGGCAAAAGCACATGCGCTCCTAAATATATGTCCCTGCCCCAAAACCCTGAAAGTTTTTCAGATCGCAGCTTGATGTGTTTTATCCATTCTGTATCTTCCGGTTCTTCAATAGGTGGTATTACCTGATCCATTTCAACAGCTATTTCCAAATCTCCATTTTCCGGGATGGTTACTTTAAAAGGTTTACTGTAAAAATTGCCGGGAGACTTGTTCCATTTCTGGCCTTCCCCATTATCCATGGGCAACTTCACCGTATGACCCGTACTCAAATTAAAGGTTTCATAAACATGTAATAAGGCCTGCACCCAATATACTCCCGGGGGCACTTCGGCCAAACTGGCATAAGGAAACCCAAAATTTGCAGCATCAAAAATCTGTTCAGAATTGGGAGTCATTCCATCCACATTCATCCCAAATATTAATTGGGTGTTTAGTCCGCTGTTTATCTGAAAACGGGGTTCATTTTCATAATTTGTAGAAAGCATCAGCAGTAATCGACCATCCATGGCCTGAGAACTTATAGCATCTGAAAATGAAACTTTAAAAGTTGTATTCGGTTTATCTTCAGAGGCCGACTGACATCCGGATAAACAAATAAGTAAAATACAAAGCAACAAAACAGGTCTGAACATAGAAGTTAAATTTGAGACAAAAGGTACTCAATTCCCTTATACGATCAAATTTCTATGCACATTATTCAGCTCAGATTTAAAAGACCGTTTTACCGATTATTTTGTGTTCTCCTTTTACGCGCAAGAAGCGTATTTTGCAAAAGCATGGCAATAGTCATCGGGCCTACGCCGCCGGGGACAGGTGTAATATAGGATGCTTTTTTACTAACAGATTCAAAATCAACATCGCCTGTTATATAATAGCCCCGCTCTTTACTCTCATCGGGTACTCTTGTAATTCCTACATCAATAATTACGGCCCCGTCACGTACCATATCCCCGGTAAGAAAACCGGGAACTCCCAGGGCGGAAACGATAATATCTGCCTGGAGGGTCAAGGCTTTTATGTCTTTAGTCCTGCTATGTGTTAAGGTTACTGTGGCATTGGCAAACTTGCCTTTCTGGCTAAGCAATATACTAATAGGCCTCCCAACGATATGGCTGCGGCCAATAACAACAGCATGTTTGCCTTCTACTTCTACATTATATCTTCGCAATAATTCCATGATGCCAAATGGAGTTGCCGGTATAAAAGATTCCATATCCAGTGCCATTTTTCCAAAATTTGCAGGATGGAAACCATCTACGTCCTTATCCGGATCTACTGCCAGCAATACTTTTTGTTCATCAATATGTTTAGGCAAAGGCAATTGCACTATATAACCATCTATTTCCGGATCGTTATTAAGTTCACTAACCAGGTCTAATAGTTCTTCTTCTGATGTGTCTTCAGGTAAGTGTTTAAGGGTAGATTCAAAACCTATGCGATTACAGGAGCGTACTTTGCTTCCTACATAGGTGAGACTTGCACCGTCATTTCCCACAAGTACTGCTGCCAAATGCGGGACTTTTTCGCCTCGTGATTTAATTTCGCCAACCTCAGCGGCAATTTCATCTTTAATTTTATTTGCAATTTCTTTTCCGTTGAGAATGGTCATTTAGTAGCTAATTATAGGTTTAAAACTGTTATTTCATATTCTGCATCATCTGCATCATTTTTTTGCCGCCCCCACCTTGCATCATTTTCATCATTTTACTCATTTGATTAAATTGTTTCAGCAATTGATTTACTTCCTGTATACTGCGACCACTTCCTTTGGCGATTCTTTTTTTTCTGTTGGCATCCAGTTTTGAAGGATTAGATCTTTCATCAGGAGTCATAGAGTGGATAATGGCTTCAACGTGTTTAAACGCATCATCATCGATATCCATGCCCTTAAGGGCCTTTCCGGCACCAGGTATCATCCCCATGAGGTCCTTCATGCTGCCCATCTTCTTAATCTGCTGTATTTGATTAAGGAAATCATCAAAACCAAACTTATTTTTGGCAATTTTTTTCTGAATCTTACGTGCTTCTTCCTCATCAAATTGTTCCTGTGCACGTTCTACAAGGGAAATAACATCTCCCATTCCAAGAATACGATCTGCCATTCGCGCAGGGTGGAAAACATCTATAGCATCCATTTTCTCACCTGTACCAATAAATTTTATGGGCTTATCAACTACCGACTTAATGGATATGGCTGCGCCACCTCGTGTATCTCCATCAAGCTTGGTCAGAATTACACCATCAAAATTAAGCACATCATTAAATGCCTTAGCCGTATTCACTGCATCCTGACCTGTCATGGAATCCACGACAAAAAGTGTTTCCTGCGGATTTACCGCATCCCGGATGTTGGCAATTTCAGTCATCATCTGCTCATCTACCGCAAGGCGTCCTGCGGTATCAATTATCACTACATTGAATCCGTTACTTTTGGCATAAGCCAATCCGGCCTTTGCAAGGGCAACCGGATCCGAATTCTCCTTATCTGAAAATACTTCAACCCCAATCTGGTCTCCGACAATATGCAGCTGATCAATGGCAGCCGGCCTGTAGACATCACAAGCTACCAATAAAGGGTTTTTAGATTTTTTCTCTTTTAGATAATTTGCAAGCTTGCCAGAAAAAGTAGTCTTACCAGATCCCTGCAGACCCGACATAAGTATAACAGATGGATTACCTGAAAGATTAATTCCTTCTGCATCCCCACCCATTAATTGGGTAAGTTCATCCTTAACAATTTTGACCATCAGCTGGCCCGGTTGTAAGGTGGTCAAAACATTCTGACCCAGGGCTTTTTCCTTTACCCTGTTTGTAAATTCCTTGGCAATTTTAAAATTAACATCCGCATCCAGAAGGGCCCTTCTGACCTCTTTGGTTGTTTCAGCTACATTAATTTCTGTTATCTGGCCATGCCCTTTGAGGACATGTAATGCTTTATCCAGTTTATCACTTAAATTATCAAACATCTTCTATCCGAATTATGACGAAGTGCAAATTTAATAATAACAATGGGATGATGGAAGGCTCTTGAAAGAAATATAAAAGAGAAAAGGGCAACTTCTTTAAGAAGCTACCCTTTTCAGCAAAATAGGGGGCAAATAAGGTATTTTTAAATACTTTTTCCGTTAAGGAGTTGTCTGTGGCCTTACAAAAATAAGTGTACTCACCTTTTCCACAGTACCGGCGTCATCACTAATATCCTTAAGTATTATTTTATCATTGGTAATTGAATCCAATTCCCAGTCTTCCGTAAGCTCGTCAAGAATATCTACTTCTCCGAAGTTCAGGTATACTTTAAGCTTACTATCGCTATTTCTAAGCACTCTCCACAGACCCGGATAAGAAACACCCGTTTCTGAAAGTGTGGTATTTATTAAATTGTTAGCCATGAAATTGAAGTTGTATCCTATATAATTTTCAGTTTCATTCGTTACGCCGTCTTCATAAAGACTAACTATCCAATCACCTTCCATCATAATGGTTCTGATTTCAGCAACATCGCCATCATTTGCATTATCATCACACACTCTCTGCAGTACCAGCTCGTAACCGATCTCTTCAACTTTAAACTTCAATCTGTCATTTCTCAGATCAGATAATGGCCATTCAAAGTTAACTCCCGGCTCAGATCCCATAGTAATAGACATTACAAGTCTGCCTTGTTCGTTCATGGTAATTTCCCATGTTCCTTCAGAAGTATTTTCACCGTTACCCAATGTTATAACTCCTTCCGGCAGAAAGTTAAATTCATAACCCAGCAGTCTGTCTATTTCTACACCCTGGTTTTTAACCTTTTTTATAACCCAGCTGCATTCTTTCAGGATTTCTCTTAGAGTATTGGGATCGGTGTTAAAAAGATCACATACGCTATGCATAATAATCCTGTTTCCACCTTCTGCATAAAGTTTAATCTTGCCTTCTCCAATTTCGTATACAAACCATTCAAGATTAAAATCAACCAATACATCAAATTCAAGATTAATAAGTACCCCATGATCCGTAATCCTGGTGCTCCAGGCACCCATTAGGTTGTTACCCATTCTATCTTTAACGGTTACACCTCCATCTTCCGAAAAGTTCATCACATATTCAAAGTACTGATCTGACTGATTTATTTCATCTCTGATAACTTCGTGAATCAACCATGGGCATTCAACCAACAGACTTTCTAAACGTTCCTGGGTAAAATCATCATCATTGTAATCATCATCGTCATCCTCGTCACAAGCATATTTAGCCATTTCAATGGCATTTGCCAATTCAGCATTGTTCCTCACTTCAATTTTTGTCCCGTCATACAATTCCATTGCTACGGGGAAGTCAATTCCGATTAAGTCATTATCGTCCAGACCGTCAAAAAATATTCTAAGATCTTTATCAGATTCTACCGTTACCGAACCTGTTTCAACCTCATTGATATCGAAAGTGTATATCGTAATAGGGTATACAAAATCTATACATTCTATATCATCATCCTCGCCACCCTCAACACATTGCTGAGCCAATTCGCGCAGGTCATCAATTCCGGCAATTTCAATTACGGTAAAATCGGCAAGTGTAATAACAATCGGAAAAATAATTTCAAGGAAATCCTCATCATCTTGCAATTCATCGAAAATTTCTTCAATTAAATGAAGTCCTTCTTTAGATTCAATGGTAATTTCAACGCCATTTGCTTTGACAGTATATGGAAATTCTATCGCAAAGCAACTGGCACCATCAACGATATTGTCAAAAGAACCATCTTTGGAAGCAGTGTTTTCAATAAGCTTGGCTGTAGAGGAACTTGCATTTATAGTTTGCTGTTCATCCGGTTGTGGTAATTCTTCAAAGGCCTCCTGACAGGCATTAAAAGAAAATGCTGCAACAAGAAGCAGGGTTTGCAGTGAATATTTAAAAAACTTTTTCATAACGATTTGGATTTATTTGTTGTTCGTATAACTCTAAAACAATTACTTTTTAAAATACCCTACCCTTTTTTTAATTTTTTTTAAAATATCTTTGAAACAGAACCAACGACAAGAACTCTATAATTATGGACAATGTATGTGAGGAGGAAGTGTTCAGCAGCCTCTTCAAAACTAATTCCAAAACGGTTTTTAACTATATATATTACAAATTCGGAAACGAAGAGAAAGCCTATGACGTCGTTCAGGAAGCTTTTATTAAACTCTGGGAGAATTGCGCAAAAGTCAGTCCCGAAAAAGCGAAGTCGTATGTCTATACTGTTGCAAATAACCTTTATTTAAATGTAATCAAGGCAGAAAAGGTCCGCTTAAAGTATGCAAACAAGTCTAATGACACTTCTAACGAATCACCAGAATTCTTGTTGGAAGAAAAAGAGTATAAGGAAAAACTGGATAAGGCTTTAAATAGTCTTCCTGAAAATCAAAGAACCACTTTTTTGTTAAATAGAATTGATGGCAAGAAATATGCAGAAATTGCAGAGATGGAAGGTGTAAGTGTAAAAGCGATAGAAAAGCGCATGCATCTTGCGTTAAAAGCCCTGAGGGAACAAATAGAAGGAATCTAGCCGCCATGTCCGGGGATAGGTTCCGGATGTTTTTAAAAATTTTTGATCGTGAGGGTAGGGTTTTTTTATTATTAGTTGTTTTAATGTTATAAAGCTAGAAATCATGCAAGAAAATTACCTGGCAAAATGGCTGAATAATGACCTCTCCGGAGAAGAACTCGCGGCATTTAAAAAATCTGCCGAGTATGCCTCTTATGAGAAGTTAATCGATGTCAGCGGCTCTTTAAAAGCGCCGGATTTTGATGTGGATAAGGCCTTGAATGATTTCAAAAATAATCAGCTTCAAAAAGATGTAAAAGTAATTAAGATGAATCCAATGCGGAAGATATGGCGCATTGCGGCTGCCGTAGCCGTTATTTTTGTTGCATCCTACTTTTACATATCAACTTTAGATGAATCTGTATCTACTAAATATGCGGAGCGCAGTGAAGTAAGGCTCCCGGATAATTCTGAGATTATCTTAAATGCGGATTCCAGGATAACCTACAGTGAAAAAAATTGGGATAAAGAAAGAAACATATCTCTGCAGGGAGAAGCTTTTTTTAAGGTTGCCAAAGGACAAAAATTTACAGTCGCCACAAAAGACGGTTTAGTTACCGTATTGGGTACGCAGTTTAATGTTGAAAACAGAAAAGGATTTTTTGAGGTTAGCTGTTATGAAGGCCTTGTAAGTGTTACTTTTAAGGGTAAAGAAACAAAACTTCCTGCCGGTAATTCCTTTATGGCCATTAACGGGGAAGTCTTAAAAACAGAATCTCCTGAAAACGGTATTCCTTCATGGATGAGTAATGAAAGTACTTTTAAAAGTATTCCTTTGAAGTATGTCCTGAATGAGTTTGAAAGACAATATAATATTGAGGTTAAAACTCAAAATGTTAATCTCGGGCAATTATTTACGGGCTCTTTTAGCAACACAAACTTAAATTTGGCGTTACAGAGTATTAGTACTCCTTCTCAGATAAAGTATGAATTAGAAGGGAACAACGTGCTATTCTATGCCGAAAACGCGCCGAAATAGTATACTGCTTTTTTACCTGATACTTTTGCTTGCCCTTTTTTCTTCAAGGGCACAGGTAAAATCATTTCCAAAAAATATTAGTCTGGTTTCCTATATCCGGCAATTGGAGAAAGATTTTGACGTTAAATTTTCTTACGTTGACGAGGATCTTCAACCTTTACTGGTAGATACTCCCGAAGCTGGTTCTCTTGAAGCTATTTTAGATAATATTCGGAATCAGACCCAATTAATCATCAAGAAGCTTAGTAATCGCTACTATACACTATCCAAAAGTACAACCGTAGATATTTGCGCCTATGTTCTGGATAATTATAGTGAGAATTCCGCACCGGGTGCATCGGTAGAAGTCCTGGGCAGCAGTATTTCTACGGTTACAGATGCAAACGGCAGGTTTACCCTCGACAATATCCCGAGAAAAGCCTCTATACGAATAAAGCATCTTGGTTTTAAACCAAAATATGTAACCGCAGAGGATCTGGTAAGTAAAAACCCCTGTTCCAAGCTATTATTCAACTTAAACTATCAACAGCTGGACGAAGTTGTAGTATTTAAATTTCTGACCACCGGACTCACCAAACAAACAGATGGCAGTATAACGGTTAATACTGAAGATTTTGGAATACTTCCCGGACTTTTAGAACCGGATGTTCTGCAAACTGTGCAAGCCCTTCCCGGCATAAAAAGCATTGATGAGACTGTATCAGATATCAATATAAGAGGAGGCACAAACGATCAGAACCTTATTCTTTGGGATGATATTAAAATGTATCAATCTGGTCACTTTTTCGGGTTAATTTCTGCCTTTAACCCCTATTTAACGGAGCATGTTACCATTATAAAAGATGGGACCAGCGCAGAGTACGGGGATGGCGTGAGCGGAATCATAAGCATGCAATCAAAAAATAAAATTGAAGGTAACTTTTTCGGAGGAGCCGGATTTAATATGATAAGTGCTGATGTGCATGGACAAGTCCCTATTTCAGAAAAATTAGCGTTTCAATTCTCAGCCAGACGTTCCATAACAGACCTGGTAAACACACCTACCTATAATCAGTTTGTTAAAAGAGCTTTTCAGGATACAGACGTGGAAGATGTTTCGGGTCAAAGCAGCGATACCAATATCAATCAGGATGAAACATTCTATTTCTATGATTTCACGGCTAAAGTCCTATATGATATCAATGAGCAGCATAAGGCGCGATTTAGTTTTATCAATATCAACAACAACCTGGATTACACAGAAACTGCAGTAAATTTGGCCAGAACAGATCAGAGCAACTTAAACCAAACCAATCTTTCTTTTGGCGGTACTCTGGAAAGCATATGGACGGACAGGTTCTCAACAAAGCTTAATGCTTATTATTCCAATTACAATCTTGATTCCGAAAACAGAATAAACAATGGACAACAAATCCTCGATCAAAGAAATGAAGTAATAGAAACTTCGGTTAAATTAAATACCAATTACCAGCTCAATACAAATTTAAACTGGCTAAACGGGTATCAATTTTCCGAAGTGGGTATTTCCAATTTTACAGATGTAACACAACCACCATTTGAGAGCAATATTAAGGGGGTCATACGAACAAATTCCATCTATAGTGAAATTTCCTATGCCTCCCCCAACAAGAAATTAGTGGCAAGGGGCGGGGGTCGATTAAATTATATCGTGAATGTGCAATATTTCGATGAATTTATTGTTGAGCCGCGTTTAAACCTCAGTTATTCGCTCTATCCAAATCTGCAATTAGAAGTGAAGGGGGAGTTTAAAAACCAGACTACAAATCAAATAATTGATTTGGAACAAAATTTTCTGGGGATTGAAAAAAGACGATGGATGTTATCTAACAATAAAAACGATACTATTCCCGGTAATCCAAATTTACCCGTTGTAAAAAGCAAACAGGGCTCTCTGGGACTCAATTATGATAAGGGAAGGTGGTTTGTTGGTCTTGAAGGGTATTATAAAGAAGTAGATGGTATCAGCACAGTAACGCAAGGCTTTCAGAATCAAAATCAGTTTAATGGTGAAATTGGTAAATATGATGTAAAAGGACTGGAGTTTTTAATAAATTATAAAAATTCCTATTTCAGTACCTGGTTTAGCTATGCTTATAATCTGAATAATTACACTTTCGAAGATATAGTTCCGAATGTATTTCCCAACAATCTGGATATTCGCCATACCATAACCTTTGCCGGAACATACACTTATAAAAATCTAAAGCTTGGTGTTGGCATCAATTACAGGACCGGGAAACCCTTTACCGAACCAATTGACGGGCTCGATTCGGTAGATTTCACAACTTTTCCTGTTTCGATAATTTACAAAGAACCCAATAGCAGTCGTCTGCCAGATTACGTCAGGGCTGATGCCTCGGCAATTTATAACTTTAATATTTCCAATGGTGTAAAGGCTACTGCCGGTGTTTCCATTTTAAATATATTCAATAAAGAAAACATATTGAATACCTACTATAAGTTAAACGATCGGGATGAAATAGTGACTATTGAAAATGTTTCTTTGGGGTTCACTCCCAATTTGAGTTTTCGCGTTTCATTTTAGAACCAGAATCCCTCCAAAAGAAATCGACAATTAAGAATAGTTTGTTATAAGTGAAGAAGCTAAGGCAGAGAAATTATTTTTACATTCTAACAGGCACCTCTATACCCAGGAGTTGAAAAGCAGATTTAATTACCTCACCTACCTTCTTCGCCAGCTGTATCCTGAAAGTCCTTATCGCTTCTTCTGATTCTCCTAAAATGGATACCTGCTGGTAAAATGAATTGAATTCCTTGACTAAATCATAGGTATAATTGGCAATCAATGCCGGGCTGTAATTTTCAGCTGCCAATTGTATAGTTTCAGGGTAGACTTCCAGCTGTTTTATTAATTCCTTTTCTTTAGGATGCAGTTTGATATCCTGCCGGGGTGCATTCAATAGCTCCTTAGGACTTAAATCAGCCTTCCTTAGAATAGATTGAATCCTGGCATAGGTATATTGTATGAAAGGGCCTGTGTTTCCCTGAAAATCCACTGATTCTTCCGGGTTGAATAATATTCGTTTTTTAGGATCAACTTTTAATATGTAATACTTTAAAGCTCCCAGACCAATAATGCGATATAATTTTTGTTTTTCTTCTTCAGAGTAATCCTCGAGTTTTCCCAATTCCTGAGAGATTTTTGCAGCGGTGTTCGTCATCTCATCAATCAGGTCGTCTGCATCCACCACGGTTCCTTCCCTGCTTTTCATCTTCCCCTCCGGCAAATCTACCATCCCATAACTCAGGTGGTATAAATGTTCCGCCCAGGAATAACCCAGTTTCTTTAGTATCAGAAATAATACCTTAAAGTGATAATCCTGTTCGTTTCCTACTGTATAGACCATCCCCCCTATGTCCGGAAAATCCTTTACGCGCTGAATCGCGGTGCCAATGTCCTGGGTCATATACACAGAAGTACCGTCTGCCCTTAGAACTATTTTCTCATCAAGTCCCTCATCAGTAAGGTCTATCCATACACTACCATCTTCCTTTTTATAAAATATTCCGTTTTCTAACCCTTGCGCGATCACGTCTTTACCAAGCAAATAAGTATCACTCTCGTAATAGAGCTTGTCAAAGTCTACGCCCAAATTTGCGTAAGTCTCATCAAAACCGGCATATACCCAAGCATTCATTTTCTTCCAAAGCTCAACTACTTCAGAATTCCCCGCTTCCCACTTGCGAAGCATTTCCTGAGCTTTTAAAAGTATGGGAGCTTCCCGCTCGGCCTGATTTTTATCCATACCAGCATCAATAAGATCCTGTACCTCTTCTTTATATACCTGATCAAATTTAACATAGTACAAACCTGCCAGTTTATCACCTTTTAACCCGGTACTTTGCGGAGTTTCCCCGTTCCCAAACATTTGCCAGGCAAGCATGCTTTTGCAGATATGTATGCCCCGGTCATTAATGATCTGTGTTTTATATACCTTATTTCCGTTAGCCTTTAGAATTTCTGCAACGGAATAGCCAAGTAAATTATTTCGGATATGACCAAGGTGCAATGGTTTATTGGTGTTTGGGGAAGAGTATTCTACTAATACTGCATTGTTCTCCTGCACCGGTTTGCGACCATAAATTTCATCCTCTCTGATGGAATTAAAGAAATTTGTGTAATACGAATCGGAAATTACCAAATTCAAAAAACCCTTTATCACATTGAATCCCTGAACTTCATTTAGTTCGCGCTCCAGGTAGGAGCCTATTTGAATTCCAATTTGTTCGGGATTTCCTTTTATATAGCGAAGCATGGGAAAAACAACCAGGGTAATATCTCCTTCAAAATCCTTTCTGGTAGGTTGAAATTCCACCGTGGGTAATGAAGTACCATAGATCGAAGCCACAGCTTCAATAACCTTTGTCTGAATAACCTCCTGAATATTCATAAAATTTACCCAATTAAGGCTGCAAAACTAATGAATTTTTAGACTTTTATAGTTCGAAGCTTTAAGTGATTACAAAAATTTGCAGTTTTAGGCAACTTTTTTCAGAATTGCGTAGTTCCGGAAAATTGCCCCTTTCGAAAAAATATAGAATAAAATAAAAACCATGCTGGTAAACGTCTCTTATAACAATAGTGATATTACAAGGAAAATTGATGGTGAAGTGGGCAAACCTTTTACCTTAAGAGAGCGTTGGGTCCTAAAAGGAATTGGCTCCCCCAAACTTTTAATAACGGAAACCAGTACAGAAATTAGGAATCTTCTGCTTTTAGACAATAATCTGAACACTTGTAATGTGGAAATGCGTCCAAAAGGAATAATTGTACGATTCCGTTCACTTTTAGAGACCTATGCCCTGGTAATCCCCTATTATAAACTCACAATTTATAAAGGTGATTTTGCCGTTTATTCCATCTTTCGTGATCATTATTTTATAAAAGTCAAATCGGACACAAAAGCAATTCAGAAATTCTTTAGGAAAATACTTGATTTTAAAGCTGACAATTTACCTACCTCTATTGAAGATTTATAAAGGATGAAAATACTATTAACCGGAGCTAACGGATATATTGGAATGCGCTTACTGCCGCTCTTGCTAAAAGAGGGGCATGAAATAATATGTGCGGTTCGAAACAAAGAACGTCTTTCCATAGATCCTGATACCCGATCAAAGATATCCATTGTTGAGATTGATTTTTTGGAACCTGTTGCAGAAGGAAAAATACCTCTGGACATTGAAGCCGCTTATTTCCTTATTCACTCCATGAGCGCATCTACAAGCGATTTTGATGAAATGGAAGCCAGGACCGCTCATAACTTCAATAATTCTATCAATAAGACAAGGGTAGAACAGGTCATATATTTGAGTGGTATCGTAAATGATGAAACCCTTTCCAAACACCTATGGTCGAGGAAAAACGTTGAAGAGATCTTATCTCAGGGAGAATTTAATCTTACAGTACTAAGAGCAGGAATTATTGTGGGATCGGGAAGCTCGTCTTTTGAAATAATTCGCGACCTCTGCGAAAAACTACCGGTTATGATTACACCCAAGTGGGTCCTTACTAAAACCCAGCCCATTGCGATCAGGGATGTCATGCATTTTCTGACCGGGGTGCTGGGCAACAGAAAAACATATAATAAATCTTTTGATATTGCCGGTCCGGATGTCCTTACTTATAAAGAAATGTTGCAGCGATACGCGCAGATAAGAGGCTTTAAAAACTGGATTATTACGGTTCCTGTTATGACTCCAAAGCTATCTTCTTACTGGCTCTATTTTGTGACTTCTACTTCTTATAAGTTGGCGCTAAACCTTGTAGACAGTATGAAAATTGAAGTGGTGGCAAAGGACAATGAATTAGAGCAATTACTGGGAATGAAAACGCATACGTATGAGGAGGCCATAGATATGGCTTTCAAAAAAATAGAACAAAACCTGGTTGTAAGTAGCTGGAAGGACAGCATGATTAGCGGAAGACTGAATAAAAATTTGGGAAAGTTTATTCAGGTACCTAAATATGGTGTACTCAAAGACGAGAAAAATCTTAAAATAGAGGATAAAGAAGCTGTTTTAAATAATATATGGAAAATTGGTGGAGATAATGGTTGGTACTACGGTAATTGGCTATGGAAGTTAAGAGGGTTTATTGATAAACTTAGTGGTGGTGTCGGACTAAGACGGGGACGTACACATCCCGATAAAATCTTTCCGGGCGATTCTTTAGATTTTTGGCGTGTATTATTAGCGGACAAGGAAAACAGCCGTCTTCTGCTATTTGCAGAAATGCGCTTGCCGGGTGAGGCATGGTTGGAGTTTAGAATTGATGAGGACAATATATTACATCAGACAGCTACTTTCAGGCCACGAGGCTTAAAGGGCAGGTTATATTGGTATTGCGTACTGCCTTTTCATTATTTCATTTTTAGTGGTATGATTAGGAATATAGCAAAGGCATGATTTTTTAAAACATACGTAACAATTAAATAGATGATTCGTCTTAAATAATATCTTAATCAATGATGTGTCTGATGAGTAAACCCATTTCTAATTTTTTTATTTACGTATTCCTTCTGACTTCTATATCCCTGCAATGCCAATCTATTTCCTCAAGGGTCGTAGATATTAAAACCAATGAAGGTATTCCCTATGCGACGGTTCAATTTTCTGAAGATCGTGGCATTATCACCAATGAAGAAGGGAGATTTAGCATCAATTTAAATTCCGGGATTAAACAGCAGGATTCCATCTATATTTCCAGTATGGGATATAAAAAAACCGCTGTCCCTTTTAAGGCCTCTCTGGATAGTGTTATTTACATAGAACCAAAGGCTATAGAATTAAATGAAGTATATCTGTTTAATAATGATCTCAGCATAGATGAAATCATTGAAAAAGTGAAAGAAAATTTATTAGTAAATTATAACCGAGACCCTATAAGGCAGCGCCTGTTCTTCAGACAATCAAGCCTTAATACCATGACTAAGCTGGATATTGAATTTGAAGAATCTACTATTGAAGAGCTTAATAAAAAATTTCTGGACAGTGTAGTCTCTATTTTACCGAGAAACGCATCTTACTATACTGAAAGTCTCTGTGATTTTTACAGAAAACCAGATGAACACAGGTTATATATTGAAAAGGCTGCAGAACTATACGATAAAAATAATGAAGGCTCCATGGAAGCCCTTTCAGCCAAACTAGAGCGAATTTTCAGAGAAAATGTCAAGCCGAATTCTTATTTAAAAATTAAGTCGGGTTGGTTTGGACAAAAAGTAGAGATTGATTCTATATTTGATTCTTCAGAAGATAAGGCAGACTTAGAAAATGAAGCTATAGATGATGGAAACAAACATTTTCTGTCATCCAAGAAAAGTCAGTTGCACGATCTTTATTCTGAGCTGTTCTATAATGATGACACTAAGCTAAATTTTATTGCCAAATCCAACCGCTATGAATTCAGTTTAAAAGGATATACTGCCATAGAAGACGAGGGCGTTTATGTCATAGGATTCAGCCCAAAAAGATCAGAAGATTTCAGAGGAACCATTTATGTAAATATTGAAGACTTTGCAGTAATGCGAATAGATTATGAGAACGTAAATTCATTAAAAAGAATAAAATTACTGGGCTTCTCCTATGAGGAAATCACATATAAAGGAACTACAATTTTCAGCAAGGGAAGCAACAACAAGTATGATTTACGATTCATTGACAAGGTATTTGGCCGTAAAATGGGGGTGAGAAGGCCTTTGAGTGTAATTGAGAAAAACAAATACGTAAAAGGAAGGAGGAAGCAAAATGAATTGTCTATGGAGCTGGATATTGTTAACTTCAATACGGAAAAATACGAATTAGTTGTCTTTGATTCGGAGCTAATCAGTACTGGGGAATTTTCTAATTCTGTTGAAAATGAAACTGTTAAAGCCACGTACCTTTCCAGCTATAATCCTGAATTCTGGGAGGGATATGATATAATGGAGCCCAATAAAGCTATTCGGGAATTTACGGTTTCGGATGAATAGGCTTTTGTTCCAAAAAACATCTGAAATTGTGGAATTGGATTAAATTCCTTACCCTTCCGCTTTGATAATATTCATCGGTTTTCCGTTTACCTCAGTGGATTCTGCCGTCCCGGGATTGACCATCATCTGGGATAACGGAAAAATAAAAACAGATAGGTTTGTTAAGTTTTAAAACTATTTCCTGGGTAAAAACACCTCAGCCATCATGCAACGGGCACTCCCGCCGCCGCAGGCCTCAATGGTGTCCAAAGTACTATGTACTATAGGATTGTACTTTTCCAGTGTTCTAATCTGATCGGATCTCAGGCTCTTGTATGCCGCAGAACTCATGATCAAATACCGCTCTTCCGATCTTCCTGCAACCTGCAGCATATTTCCGGCGAAATGATGCATTTGTTCCTCGGTAATGTCAATAATCTCCTTTCCATCCCCTTTCAGATGAGCTAACACATTTTTCCTTTCTTTCATGTCATCGATAGAGTTTAAACAAATTACTGCATAGTCCTCGCCCATACACATCATAACGTTGGTATGGTATATAGGCAGGCGTTCTCCATTAACAGATTGATATGCAGTAAAGATAACCGGAGTGCATTCAAAGTCTTCACAGAACTCAATAACCAGTTCTTCATGTGCCCGGTCTGAAAGTGCACAATACACTTTTTGATTTACACGGTCCATTAATATGCTGCCTGTGCCCTCCAGAAAAAGGCCTTCTTCTTCTGCGGAAGTATAGTCCACAATATTCTCAATGAGAAATCCTTTGGTTTCAAGAATATCAAGAATATCCTCTCTTCGCTCCTTTCTGCGATTTTCGGCAAACATGGGATAAATCACTACCGTGCCATTGGAATGAAAAGAAATCCAGTTGTTTGGAAAAATTGAATCTGGTGTATCCGGATCAGGAGTATCCTCAACTACGATAACCTCTATTCCTTTAGCCCTTAATACAGCAACAAACGCATCAAACTCCTGCTGTGCCTTGAGGTTAATTGTATTGTCATTAAGGTCTATATCCTCCATAAAATAGTTATTCACCGCGGTCTGTTCGTTCATGCGAAACCGGACCGGGCGAATCATCAAAATGGTGTTGGTAATTTGCCGCATTATTTACTGAATAATTCAGGATAAATGTAACCATTTCCCAATTCATTCTACTACTAATTTTTACTTATGAAGTAATAGTCATGTTTAGTAAAAAGCCCAATTTAAATTCTTAAAAATCGGTGCCGTTATTTGTAATAAGTGTACTTAAAATTTGAAGAGAAAAAGCGACTGAGCTACCCCGGTACCACTATATAAAATTTAAGGAATAATCAGAACTGAAATGCTAGTCGCGCACTAATGGCATTGTGCTGCATCTTAATAAGCCACCCTGTTTGGAGACTTCGGCATATGGAATTTCTTCTACAGTAAAACCCTGGTCTCTAAGCCAATTATTTAACCTTGTAAAATTTCTTTCGGAAACAATCACATCCGGGCTTATCGAAAAAACATTACTATACATTTGATACATTTCATCACTGGTGATTTCAAAAAGATTCTCTCTGCCAAAATGTGAAACAAGCCAATCGTATTCCTCTTCTATCAGGAACCCATTTTTATGAATAATGCCCTTATCATGACCAATAGGTTGAAAACAACAATCCAGATGAAGGGCATTTTCCCTGGGGTTCACAATACACTTGCGTAATTCAAAAGATTTTACCTTCTTATGCGGAAACATTTCCTTTATATATTCTACCCCTTCCCAATTGGTCCTTGCCGTTATATAGTCCGGGTAATCATGACCGGTATATGTGCCTATAAATATGTAATCCTTCCAGGGCATAACATCGCCACCTTCAATATGAACCTCTTCCGGGGGGTACAATATTTTCTCCGGGGCAATATATTCCAGAACATGTAAAATTGCTTCAAATTCTTCTTCCCGGTGCGGAAGGATATTTGCTTTTATTAGTTTATCCTCGATGACAAATGCGATATCCCTTGAAAAGATCTGATTACAATCTGCCAGTATCTCCGGTCTGAAGACCTGTACGTCATATTTTCGAAAAACAGCAGCGAAAGCCTCCATTTCCTGAATCATATCTTCTTCGAGGGGATAGGTGCCGGCCAGTATATGCTCTAAAGATTTAGGATCATATGCATCTTCCGGCTTAGGCACGGGACCATTACTTTTTGCAGTACCTAATAAAACGGCTCTTAACCTGGATGTCTCATCATAGACGTTTAAATTCAGCATTGGTTTCGTCTATGTAAGGCTATCGCTTTTCAAGGTTTTTAAAAGGTCTTAAGTTTTCTCCAATATATATCTGGCGTGGCCTTCCAATTGGTTCACTATTTAAGCGCATTTCCCGCCATTGTGCTATCCAACCCGGTAGGCGACCCAAAGCAAACATAACTGTAAACATATCCTGTGGTATTCCCAAAGCTCTGTAAATAATCCCGGAATAGAAATCAACATTGGGATACAACTTCCGATCTACAAAGTACTGATCTTCCAATGCCTCTTTCTCAAGACCCTTAGCAATATCCAGTATGCGATCTTCAATACCAAGATCTCCTAAAACCTCATCAGCCGCCTTCTTAAGGATCTTAGCCCTTGGGTCAAAATTCTTGTATACCCTGTGACCGAATCCCATCAATCTGAATGGGTCAGATTTGTCTTTAGCCTTAGCCATGTATTTTTTTGTATCACCACCATCATCATCTATAGCCTGAAGCATTTCAAGAACAGCCTGATTTGCGCCTCCATGCAGCGGACCCCAAAGCGCGGAAATTCCTGCGGACAAGGAAGCAAATAAACCTGCATGTGATGAACCAACTATTCTAACAGTAGATGTAGAACAATTCTGTTCATGATCAGCATGAAGAATCAATAATTTATCAAGTGCCTCTATGACAATTTTGTTCATTTCATAATCCTGATCAGGTCTTCGAAACATCATTTTATGGATATTCTCTACATAACCCAATGAACTACTTCCATATTCCAGTGGCAATCCTTTTTTCTTCCGTAAGGTCCAGGCTACTAAAACCGGGAATTTACCCAAAATCCGGACAATTGCATGATACATATCTTTTTCTGAGGAAACATTTACAGAGCTTGGATTAAAAGCGATCAGGGCACTGGTCAGTGAAGATAAAACACCCATTGGATGGGCAGATTTAGGAAAGCCGGCAAGGATTTTTTTCATTTCCTCATCTACATGAGCCTCCGCCTTAATGTCCTTATCAAATTTTATAAGTTGCTCTTCATTAGGCAATTCACCAAAAATTAGCAGGTAGGCAACTTCAAGGAAATCTGCTTTTTCCGCCAGTTCTTCAATGGCATAACCGCGGTACCTGAGAATACCCTTCTCACCGTCTAAAAATGTAACGGCACTTTCACAGGAACCTGTATTTTTATAGCCGGGATCCAGAGTAATTACACCACTTGAAGAGCGTAAAGTTTTTATATCAATGGCTAATTCATTTTCAGTGCCTTCAACAACAGGAAATTCATAAGTTTTCCCATTAACTTTTAAGGTAGCTTTTTCGGACATATGCTTGATTTTGATTAATAGAACGGTATTGTAAATTTAAGAAAAAGGAAGGACGTTAACAATTACTACGGCCAATAAGAATTGGGAAATTCAAAGAAAAATAGTTGACATGGCTATTTAGCAAACAGGTGTATAAATGATTATTTCAAAATAGTTGCTTTCAGTAGTATTTTTGATGCAATTTCCTGTTCAAATTAGGTTAAGGTTTGAGAAAATATAGCAGTTTATCTATATCTAACCATATCAAAAAAAGCCCTTCTTAGTAAGAAAGGCTTTTATAATTTTTTAGGCTTATGCCTATTGCACTTTTACTTTAAATGCTTTTTCCTGTGGATAATGAGCAACATCACCAAGTTCTTCTTCTATGCGAAGCAATTGGTTATATTTAGCCATTCGATCACTTCTGGAAGCAGAACCAGTTTTGATCTGACCGGTATTAAGTGCAACCGCCAGATCTGCAATAGTATTGTCTTCTGTTTCACCTGATCTATGTGACATAACAGAAGTATACCCGGCATTTTTAGCCATATTCACAGCGGCAATAGTTTCAGTAAGGGTACCAATCTGGTTGACTTTTATGAGTATTGAATTGGCAATTCCATTTTGGATTCCCCGTGATAACCTTTCTACATTTGTAACGAATAAATCGTCTCCAACTAACTGAACACTATCCCCAATCATTTCGGTTAATATCTTCCAGCCATCCCAGTCATTTTCATCCATTCCGTCTTCAATGGATATAATAGGGTATTTTTTGCTGAGGTCTGCCAAATACGCTGCCTGTTCTTCAGAGGTACGGATTGCACCGGAATCTCCTTCAAATATTGTATAATCATACTTGCCATTCTCATAGAATTCCGCTGCTGCACAATCGAGGGCAATCATAACCTCGTCACCAAAAGAATACCCGGCATTTTTTACTGCCAGTCCAATAGTTTCTATCGCATCTTCTGTACCTTCCAGCGTAGGCGCAAACCCTCCTTCATCACCTACAGCAGTACTCAGGCCTCTGCTGTGCAAAACTTTTTTAAGGTTGTGAAATATTTCCGTCCCCATTTGCATGGCATGAGAAAAGTTCTTTGCTTTAATCGGCATAATCATAAACTCCTGGAAAGCTATGGGCGCATCTGAGTGCGAACCCCCATTAATTATATTCATCATGGGCACCGGCAACGTATTGGCGCTGACACCACCAACATATCTGTAAAGAGACATTCCCAATTCATTCGCAGCAGCCTTTGCTACCGCAAGGGATACTCCCAGGATTGCATTGGCGCCCAACTCAGACTTGTTCGGAGTACCATCGAGTTCTAACATCGTCTGATCTATCAGGTTTTGATCAAAAACCAACATCCCTATTATTTTTTTTGCCAGTACATTATTTACATTTTCCACGGCTTTCGTGACTCCCTTTCCCATAAAGGCCTTTCCTCCATCACGTAATTCAACAGCTTCGTGTTCGCCGGTAGAGGCACCAGAAGGAACTGCGGCACGTCCTAATACTCCATTTTCGGTTATAACATCTACTTCTACAGTTGGATTTCCTCTTGAATCCAAAATCTGTCTGGCATGCACATCAATTATGGTACTCATATTATTAAATTTTTAGGTTGAATTATTGGGCAAAGATACAAAAGGCAGATAGACGTAACCCTATCATGGACCGGATAAAGTACGTAATATAACAATTCCTTAAACCAGGGCATCTTTGTTAACTGTTGATGCAATCATTTCAAAAAACTGATCAAAAAGATATTCTGCATCATGGGGTCCCGGACTTGCTTCAGGGTGATATTGAACTGAAAAAACATTTTTGTTTTTCACTCTAATCCCGGCCACGGTTTTATCATTGAGATGGACATGCGTTATTTCAATTTCAGGATTCGCTTCTGTTTCTTCCCTGCTTATTGCAAACCCATGATTCTGAGAGGTAATTTCACCTTTACCCGTCAAAAGGTTTAATACAGGATGATTTATCCCCCTATGGCCATTATGCATTTTATAGGTAGATATGCCATTTGCCAGGGCTATAACCTGATGACCAAGGCAAATGCCAAATAAAGGATAATTGTTAGCCATGATCTCCTTAGCTACCTCTGCAGCCTCATGCAACGGTTCCGGATCTCCCGGACCATTGGAGATAAAAAAGCCATCAGGTTGCCAATCGTTCATTTCCTTAAAGGTAGCATTGTATGGAAAAACCTTGATGTATGCATCTCTTTTGGCCAGATTCCTTAAAATGTTGTTTTTTATTCCAATATCCAATGCTGCTATTTTATATTGCGCATCGGGATTCCCAAAAAAATAAGGTTCCTTGGTTGAAACTTTGGAAGCAAGTTCCAAACCTTCCATATTTGGCACTTTTTTCAAGGATTCCCTTAATTTCTCAATATCTTCTACTTCCGTTGAGATTACAGCATTCATAGCACCCTGATCCCTAATATGACTCACCAGGGCCCTCGTATCTACATCAGAGATGGCAAATAGGTTGCTATTGCGCAAAAACTCTTCCAGGCTGTGATCTGCAATGGGTCTTGAATACTCATAACTAAAATTCTTACATATCAACCCCGCTATTTTTACAGAACCGGATTCATCCTCATCCACGTTGGTCCCGTAATTACCTATGTGTGCATTTGTAGTAACCATGAGTTGACCAAAATAGGAAGGATCTGTAAATATTTCCTGATAACCTGTCATCCCGGTATTAAAACAAACTTCTCCATATGCGGTTCCTTCATTATTTCCCACGGCCTTGCCATAGAAAATAGTCCCGTCTTCCAATAATAATAGTGCTTTCTTTTTAGATTGATATTTCATATTGCGTTATAAGATTACGTTTGACAAATAAACATAAAAAAAGGATAGACTTTTAGGTCTATCCTTTTTTAAATATTAAAGATTTTATAAACAATTTATGCTTCGGAATCATTTTTCTTTTCTTCAGATTCGGATTCTTCCTGCTCTGTTGTTTCAGGTTCTGAAACTTCTTCTTCGCTTGCCTTTGGTTCTTTAACCTCTTCTATTTCCTGAGTTACTTCCTCAGTTTCCTTAATCTCTTCGGTTACCTCTTCAACAGCCTTAGTTTCCTTAGCCTCTTCCACAGATTCTTCAACAACATTTTCCGTAGCTTTTTCAACAACTGCCTGATCGTCCTTTTTTCCTCTTCTGCTTCTTCTGGTAGTTTTCTTTTTAGCAGGCTTTCCGGCATTGTAAACCTCATTATAGTCTACGAGCTCTATCATTGCCATATCTGCGTTATCACCAAGTCTATTTCCCAATTTAATGATTCGGGTGTAGCCCCCTGGCCGTGTACCTACCTTGTCTGAAACACTTCCAAATAATTCTGTAACCGCATATTTGTCCCTTAAATTCTTGAATGCGATACGTCTGTTATGTGTTCCTTTCTCCGTTGTCTGGTTATTCTCAGCTTTGGATTTAGTAATTAATGGCTCTATAAACTGTTTTAAAGCCTTCGCCTTTGCGACAGTTGTATTAATCCTTTTATGTTCAATCAAAGAACAAGCCATATTAGCCAACATAGCTTTTCTATGAGCCGACTTTCTCCCTAAATGATTGACTTTTTTACCGTGTCTCATCGTTACTTATATAAATTCTTACTAATACCAGGTAATGTCCCTGGTTTAGTTTTTTATTAATCCTTGTCTAATTTGTATTTTGATAGATCCATCCCAAAATTGAGGCCTTTATTTATTACCAGCTCTTCCAATTCTGTCAATGATTTCTTGCCAAAATTCCTGAATTTCATTAAATCGTTTTTATTAAACGAAACCAAATCGCCCAGTGTATCCACTTCTGCCGCTTTTAAACAATTTAATGCTCTTACGGAAAGATCCATATCAACCAGTTTGGTCTTTAACAGCTGACGCATATGCAGCGATTCTTCATCATAGGTCTCTGTCTGAGCAATTTCATCAGCTTCAAGAGTAATGCGCTCATCCGAAAACAACATGAAATGGTGTATCAGGACTTTTGCCGCTTCAGTCAATGCATCTTTTGGATGAATAGAGCCATCGGTAACAATCTCAAATACTAATTTCTCATAGTCTGTTTTTTGTTCAACACGGAAGTTTTCAATGCTGTACTTTACATTTTTTACCGGGGTAAAAATTGAATCAACAGCTATACTGCCTAGAGGCGCATTTGACTTTTTATTTTCTTCTGCAGGAACATAACCACGACCTTTTTCTATGATTACCTCCATATTTATGCTCACCTTAGGATCCATGTTGCAAATAACGAGGTCAGGGTTTAATACCTGATAACCAGAGATGAACTTTTGAAAATCTCCGGCGGTAAGCTGCTCCTTGCCACTTACTGATATGGAAACGGTTTCCTCATTAACATCTTCAATTTGTCTTTTAAATCGAATTTGTTTCAGGTTCAGGATGATTTCGGTCACATCTTCCACAACACCTTCAATAACCGAAAATTCATGCTCTACTTTATCTATTCTTACAGATGTAATTGCAAATCCTTCCAAAGAAGAAAGCAATACTCTTCGTAAGGCGTTACCAACAGTCAAACCATAACCAGGTTCCAAAGGGCGAAACTCAAATTTGCCTTCGAAATCTGAAGAATCAATCATTATAACTTTATCGGGCTTCTGAAAATTTAATAATGCCATAGTCGGTTTTGTGATGTTTTTATTTAGAGTATAACTCCACGATTAATTGTTCTTTGATATTCTCAGGAATCTGAATCCTTTCCGGAACGGAAACAAAGTTTCCTTCCATTTTATCATTATTCCATGTCAACCATTCATAAACACTGCTATTTGCACTGAGTGCATCCTGAATAGCCTGCAGTGATTTTGATTTTTCTCTTACCCCTACGACATCACCAGCATTCAGTGAATAAGAAGGAATATTAACTAATTCTCCATTAACGGTAATGTGCCTGTGAGAAACAAGCTGTCTTGCGCCTCTTCTGGAATTTGCAATGCCCATCCTGTAAACTACATTATCAAGACGTGCTTCACATAACTGGAGGAGTACCTCGCCGGTTACGCCTTTACTCCTGTTCGCTTTCGCAAAGAGGTTTCTAAATTGACGCTCCAGAATGCCATAAGTATATTTAGCTTTCTGCTTTTCCATCAATTGAATAGCATACTCAGATTTTTTACCCCGACGTCTGTTATTTCCGTGTTGTCCCGGGGGATAGTTTTTTTTCTCGAAAGCTTTATCGTCTCCGAAAATTGCTTCGCCGAATTTTCGTGCGATCTTTGATTTAGGTCCTGTATATCTTGCCATCTTCTTTTAATTTGGAAATGTGATTATGAATTAAGGCTTATCCTTCGATAATCGTAATTGCACTTCCTGTGAATTAACCTTTTTAAATATTGAAACTTAATTAAACTCTTCTTCTCTTGGGGGGTCTGCAACCATTATGTGGCAGTGGTGTTACATCTATAATTTCTGTAACTTCTATACCAGCATTGTGTATTGAACGAATTGCAGATTCTCTTCCGTTGCCCGGTCCCTTTACATAAACTTTCACCTTTCTTAATCCTGCTTCATGTGCCACTTTACAACATTCTTCGGCCGCTACCTGAGCAGCATAAGGCGTATTCTTTTTAGAACCTCTGAATCCCATCTTGCCCGCAGAAGACCATGAAATAACATCGCCCTTTTTGTTGGTCAAGGAAATTATTATATTATTAAAGGAAGCCGTTATATGGGCTTCACCAGCCGATTCAACGATAACCTTTCGCTTTTTAGCTCCTTTGGTACTTGTCTTTGCCATACTATGCTAATTATTTAGTTGCTTTTTTCTTATTCGCAACCGTTTTTCTTTTTCCTTTCCTGGTCCTGGAGTTATTTTTGGTCCTTTGACCTCTTAGAGGAAGTCCGGATCTGTGACGGATACCCCTGTAACAGCCAATATCCATAAGACGCTTAATATTCAACTGATTTTCTGAACGAAGCTCTCCTTCAATTTTATAGGAGGAAACAGCATCCCGAATGCGACCAATTTCATCATCATTCCAGTCCGATACCTTACTGTCCTGATTTACCTGGGCTTTCTCTAATATCTCTTGTGCCCTGCTTTTACCGATACCAAAAATATAGGTAAGCGCTATGACACCTCTTTTTTGTTTTGGTATATCTACACCTGCAATTCTTGCCATAATTACCCTTGTCTTTGTTTGAATCTAGGATTCTTTTTATTTATTACGTACAATCTGCCTTTTCTGCGTACTATTTTGCAGTCGGCACTTCTTTTCTTTATGGATGCTCTAACTTTCATTCTTTCTATGTTAGTATCTATATGTGATTCTCGCCTTTGTTAAATCGTATGGGCTCATTTCCAGTTTTACTTTATCTCCGGGCAACAATTTTATATAATGCATGCGCATTTTCCCGGAAATATGAGCAGTAACCACATGCCCGTTTTCAAGTTCTACCCGAAACATTGCATTGGATAAAGCCTCTATTATGCTACCGTCTTGTTCTATGGGTGCCTGCTTAGCCATAACTTATGCAACTTTTCTGTTTTTACCTGATTTCATTAGTCCATCATAATGTCTGTTCAACAAATAACTATTTACCTGCTGTACAGTATCAATTGCCACCCCTACCATAATCAATAGTGATGTGCCGCCATAAAATAATGCCCATCCGGCCTGAATATCCATTAACTTAACCACTACGGCAGGTAGTACTGCCAATAAGGCCAGAAAAACGGATCCCGGCAAAGTAATTAATGACATTATCTTGTCCAGAAAATCACCGGTCTCTTTACCTGGTCTGATGCCCGGTATAAAACCACCACTTCGTTTCAAATCATCAGCCATTTTATTCGTTGGAACCGTAATGGCGGTATAGAAATATGTAAATATTATAATCAGCAAGCCAAACAAGATATTATAAGCCAGTCCAAAAATATCCTGAAACTGTACTTCCATCCATTGACCAACCGCTGTATTATTAAAAGTTCTTCCTAATAAGCCCGGCGCAAACATAATGGCCTGTGCAAAAATTATGGGCATTACCCCGGAGGCATTTAATTTTAAAGGAATGTATTGCCTTGAACCAGCGATATTTTTTTCATATCCGCCCGAAGCAGTCCTCCTTGCATATTGAACCGGTATTCTCCTCGTAGCCATGACCAAGAGAACACTGGCCAGAATAACGAGAAACCAAAGGATAACTTCAATAAGCATAAACATTAATCCTCCCGTATTATTAGCCGTTCTGGAAATAAACTCCTGAACAAAAGATTGTGGCATTGTGGCTATAATTCCTATCATAATAAGAAGGGAAATACCATTTCCAATACCTTTATCTGTAATTTTTTCTCCTAACCACATGGCAAAAACACAACCTGTTACCAGGATAATTACTGCTGGTACAATAAAATTCAAGCCTTTACCCAATATAAAAGCGCTATCCGGAACACCCAATGCACTTAGACTATAAAGGTAGGCAGGGGCCTGAACAACACAGATGCCAATAGTAAGCCATCTTGTAATCTGGTTCTTTGTTTTTCTTCCACTTTCACCTTCCTTATCTAACTTTTGAAGATATGGTACAGCAATCCCCATTAATTGAACCACAATGGAGGCAGAAATATAAGGCATAATTCCAAGGGCAAATACAGAGGCATTAGCAAATGCACCGCCCGTAAAGGCATTTAAAATACCTAATATACCTTGTTCTGTATTTGAAGATAATTCAGCCAATTGAGAAGTATCAATACCGGGAAGAACCACCTGAGCACCGAACCGATACACAAGCAAAAGTCCAAGGGTAACAATAATTCTGTTCCTTAGTTCTTCAATTTTCCAGATATTTGATATAACCTCAAAAAATTTCTTCATAGTTTCCTTTACTTATAAATTTATCGCTTCCCCTCCGGCAGCTTCAATAGCAGCTTTTGCAGTTGCAGTAAATTTATGAACGGTTATTTTTAGAGGCGCCTTTAATTCGCCGCCTCCAAGTATTTTAACCAAATCGTTTTTATGAGCCATTCCGTTATCTACAAGATCTTTAACAGTTACGGTTTTTTTAACCAGTCCTTTGTCTGCCAGTTCCTGAAGTTTGTTCAGATTTACGCCCTGATACTCCTTTCTGTTAATGTTGGTAAAACCAAATTTGGGCACCCTTCTTTGCAAAGGCATCTGACCTCCTTCAAAGCCGATTTTCCTGGAATACCCTGATCTGGATTTGGCACCTTTATGACCTCTTGTTGCAGTACCTCCTTTACCAGAACCCTGGCCACGGCCTATGGTTTTCCCGGCTTTATGAACAGACCCTTTAGCTGGTTTTAAATTCCCTAAATTCATTACAAATATTTTTTAAGCTTCCTCTGTAGAAACCAAGTGTTTAACTTTGTCGATCATACCCATAATATTGGGTGTGTTTTCATGCTCCACAACATGACCAATCCTATGCAATCCAAGTGCCTCCAGTGTTCTTTTCTGATTTTGCGGCCTTTTAATGCTACTTCTTACCTGCTTAACTTTAATCTTTGCCATACTCTTTCTACTTATCCTTTAAAGACTTTTTCTAACGAAACACCTCTTTGCTTTGCAACAGTCCTGGCATCACGCAATTGCAGTAAAGCGTCGAATGTGGCCTTAACTACATTATGGGGATTGGAAGATCCCTGAGACTTGGATAATACATCCTGTACCCCAACTGATTCCAATACAGCTCTAACTGCACCTCCGGCAATTACACCGGTACCATGGGAAGCGGGCTGAATATATACACGGGCTCCTCCAAACTTTCCTTTCTGCTCATGTGGCACAGTTGCCTTACTAAGTGGTATTCTAATTAAGTTCTTTTTAGCATCCTCTATAGCCTTGGCTATTGCAGTAGCCACTTCTTTTGACTTACCAAGACCATGACCTACTACACCATTTTCATCACCTACTACCACGATCGCAGAAAAACCAAAAGCTCTACCCCCTTTGGTTACTTTGGTAACTCTTTGAACACCAACCAATCTGTCTTTGAGTTCAAGACCTCCCGGTTTTACAGTTTCTACATTTTTGTATTTCCCGAACATATTTTCTATTAAAATTTTAGACCAGCTTCTCTGGCTCCTTCAGCCAATGATTTAACTCTTCCATGATATAAATTACCCCCGCGATCAAAAGCAACGGCTTCTATGCCGGATTTGACAGCTTTTTCAGCTACTGCTTTACCCACAAGCCTGGCAATCTCAATCTTGGTGCCTTTAGCTTTGCTTAATTCTTTATCCCTTGATGAAGCCGCAACCAGCGTAATACCTTTATTATCATCAATTAATTGGGCATAAATATCTTTATTGCTCCTAAAAACAGATAATCTTGGTCTCTCAGCAGTACCAAAGGATACTTTTCTAATCCTTTTTCTAATACGCTCTCTTCTTTCAGTTTTTGATAATCCCATAATTCAATTCTTAAGCGGATTTACCGGCTTTTCTTCTTAATTGTTCTCCGACAAATTTTATCCCTTTTCCTTTGTAAGGTTCAGGTTTGCGGAATGCTCTTATTTTAGCTGCAATTTGGCCTACCAATTGTTTGTCATGAGAGGTAAGCTTTATAATAGGGTTTTTTCCCTTCTCAGAAATAGTCTCCACTTTAACTTCAGGAGCTAAATCGAGTACAATATTATGTGAGAACCCCAATGCCAAATCTAACTTTTGACCCTGGTTAGTGGCTCTGTAGCCAACCCCCACCAATTCAAGCTCTTTTGTCCATCCATTGGTAACTCCCAATATCATATTGGAAATCAAAGATCTGTAAAGACCGTGTTTGGCTTTATGTTCTTTAGATTCAGAAGGCCTTGTTACGACAACCTGACCATCTTCTGCTTTTATGGAAACCCCTGAATATTCCTGAGTTAATTCACCCAACTTACCCTTTACAGTAATTATGTTATCCTGCACTTCAACTGTGGCTCCTTCCGGAATCTCTATTGGATTGTTACCTATTCTAGACATTTTCCTGTTTCTTTATTTCTTAATAAACGTAGCATAAAACTTCGCCACCAACATTATCTCTCTGAGCCTGTTTGCTTGTCATAACCCCATGAGAAGTAGACACAATAGCTATTCCCAGGCCATTAAGTACTCTGGGCATATCTCCGGAACTGGCATATTTTCTAAGACCTGGCGTACTTATACGTTGGATCTCCCTGATAACCGGTTCTTTTGTCAACCTATCGTATTTTAAGGCAATTTTAATAATGCCCTGCACCTTATCATCTTCAAATTTATAACTCAAAATATATCCTTGATCGAATAATATTTTAGTTACTTCTTTTTTCAAATTAGAAGCAGGAATCTCAACTACCCTATGACCCGCTCTGCTGGCGTTTCTAATTCTTGTTAAATAATCTGCTATTGGATCTATAACCATCTTCTTAACTTTTATATTGGATTACCAACTTGCTTTTTTAACTCCGGGAATCAAACCTTTGTTAGCCATTTCCCTGAACATTACACGAGAAATACCGAAAGTTCTCATATATCCCTTGGGTCTTCCCGTTAATTTACATCTATTGTGCATACGAACAGGAGAAGCATTTTTTGGCAGTTTTTGCAGAGCCTCATAGTCTCCGGCTTCTTTTAAAGCCTTTCTCTTTTCTGCATATTTCGCTACAGCTTTAGCCCTTTTTCTTTCCCGGGCTTTCATTGATTCTTTAGCCATACTAATTCTTTTTAAAAGGTAATCCCAATTCGGTTAACAATGATTTTGCTTCTTTATCCGTTTCAGCAGTAGTAACAAATGTCACATCCATACCATTAATCCTATTGATCTTATCAATATTAATTTCCGGAAATATAATCTGTTCTGTAATGCCCAGGTTGTAATTTCCTCTTCCGTCAAAACCAGTTGCTCTAATTCCCTGAAAATCTCTTACCCTTGGCAAGGCAGTAGTTACCAGTCTATCTAAAAATTCATACATGCGTTCACCCCTGAGAGTAACTTTAGCCCCTATGGGCATCCCCTTTCTGAGTTTAAAAGCCGCAACATCTTTTTTAGACATGGTTGATATCGCCTTTTGACCAGTAATTAAGGTCAGTTCATCCAGGGCATGATCTACCAGTTTTTTATCAGCTACAGCAGCACCAACTCCCCTGCTAACAACAATTTTTTGCAGCTTTGGCACTTCCATTACATTCTTGTAACCAAATTCTTCTTTTAGAGCCGAAACAATTCGCTCTTTATATTCTTGCTTTAATCTTGGTACGTAAGCCATAACTAAATTACTTCGTTAGATTTTTTGGAAAATCGTACTTTCTTCCCGTCTCTTACCTCATAACCTACTCTTGTTGTTTCTCCTGATTTGGAATCAATAAGTGATAAGTTAGATAAGTTAATAGGAGCTTCTTTTTTTACAATACCTCCCTGAGGGTTCTGAGCACTTGGCTTTTCGTGTTTGGAAACCATATTGGCACCTTCCACGATGGCCTTATTTTTTTCACGGTCTACAAGGGTAACTTTACCTTCGGTTCCCTTGTGGTCACCTGCAATTATCCGAACTGTATCTCCCGTTTTTATTCTTAATTTCATCTTACAATATTTTATAGCACCTCTGGAGCTAATGAAACAATTTTCATGAATTGTTTATCCCGCAATTCCCTGGCAACCGGCCCGAAGACGCGAGTTCCTCTCATTTCCCCTGTAGGATTTAACAAAACACAGGCGTTATCATCAAAACGAATGTAAGAACCATCTTGCCTTCTTACCTCTTTTATTGTTCGGACAACAACCGCTGTTGAAACTGTACCTTTCTTTATACCACCGTTTGGAGTGGCCTCTTTGACAGTAACTACAATTTTATCACCGACAGAAGCATATCGCCTTTTAGTACCTCCAAGTACACGAATGGTTAATACCTCTTTGGCCCCAGTATTGTCTGCTACTTTTAATCTTGATTCTTGCTGTAACATAATTATTTGGCTCTTTCTAGGACTTCAACCAGTCTCCAGCATTTGGTTCTACTCAATGGACGTGTCTCCATTATCTTAACAGTATCTCCAATATTGCAGTCATTGGTTTCATCGTGTGCAACATACTTTTTTGTTCGCAGTACGAACTTACCATACATAGGATGCTTAACGCGCTTAACTTCAGAAACCACAATAGATTTCTCCATTTTGTTGCTGGTTACAACGCCTATTCTTTCCTTTCTTAAATTTCTTTTTTCCATAAAGCAGAACCAATTATTGGTTATCCCTTTTTGTTAATTCAGTAGCCAATTGTGCCACAGTTCTTCTTGCCATTCTGATTTGAAGTGGGTTTTCAAGCGGAGTGACGGAGTGGGCTATTTTAAGATCCGCATGTTGCTTCTTAAACTGTGCCATTTTTTCCTTCAATTCTTCTACCGAAAATTCTTTTATTTCTGATTGTTTCATCATACTAATTATAAAAATTATGCCTCTTCGTAATCCCTGGCTACTACAAATTTTGTTTTCACCGGTAATTTTTGAGCAGCAAGCCTTAAGGCCTCCTTCGCTATATCCATTGGTACACCGGCAACCTCGAACATAATTCTTCCTGGTTTAACTACCGCTACAAAATATTCCGGAGCTCCCTTACCCTTACCCATACGAACCTCCAAGGGCTTTTTGGTAATTGGCTTATCCGGGAAAATTTTAATCCATAATTGCCCCTGTCTTTTCATATATCTGGTCGCAGCAATACGAGCCGCCTCAATCTGGCGGGAAGTAAGAAAGCAGGAATCCTGGGATTTAATTCCGAACATTCCATTGGACAGCTGATGCCCTCTACCGGAATTTCCCTTCATACGTCCTTTCTGCGCTTTGCGAAACTTCGTTCTTTTTGGCTGTAACATAATCTCTAGCTTCTTCTTTAATTATTACTTTCTGCGACGTTGTTTTTTGCCTCCATCATTTTGCTTTCCTTTAGACTGCCCTTTAGACATTCCAACTAAAGGAGATAGCTCTCTTTTTCCATACACTTCGCCCTTCATAATCCATACTTTAATACCTAATCTTCCATAGGTGGTATGAGCCTCATGCATTGCATAGTCTATATCGGCTCTAAAAGTGGATAAAGGAATTCTACCATCTTTATAAGATTCCGTTCTCGCCATTTCCGCACCATTCAATCTTCCGGCAATCTGTATTTTAATTCCCTCAGCATTCATTCTCATTGCTGCGGCAATTGCCATTTTAATAGCCCTTCTGTATGAAATTCTATTCTCTATCTGACGGGCCACACTTGCTGCTACAAGATTTGCATCAACTTCAGGTCTTTTAATCTCAAAAATATTTATCTGTACTTCCTTATCCGTAATTTTTTTGAGCTCTTCCTTTAATTTATCCACTTCCTGTCCGCCTTTACCAATAATGATACCGGGTCTTGCAGTCGTAATTGTAACCGTAATTAACTTTAAAGTTCTCTCAATAATTACTCTGGATACACTAGCCTTCGCCAATCGTGCATGAACATATTTTCTTATCTTATCGTCTTCGGATAGTTTATCGCCATAATCGTTTCCTCCGTACCAGTTAGATTCCCATCCTCTGATTATTCCTAGACGATTTCCGATTGGATTTGTTTTTTGTCCCATACTAAAAATTCTAGCTTTGTGTATTATTGTTAGATCCCAATACCAAGGTTACATGGTTGGAACGTTTTCTTATTCTGTGTGCCCTGCCCTGTGGAGCCGGTCTTAATCTTTTAAGCATTCGCCCGCTGTCTACCGTTATTTCTTTCACAAAAAGATCGGCTTCTTCGATATTCGCCTCTTCATTCTTAGCCTGCCAGTTAGCAATTGCAGAAAGCAATAATTTTTCTAATCTACGAGAAGCTTCTTTTGGACTAAATCTAAGAATCGCCAGCGCCTTTTCTATTTCAGCACCACGCACCAAATCTGCTACCAAACGCATTTTTCTTGGTGAAGTTGGACAATTATTAAGTTTCGCAAAAGCTATTTTCTGCTTTTCAGCCTTTAGTCTTTCGGCCATTTGTTTTTTTCGAACTCCCATAGCTTACTTACTTTTTACCTTTATTTTTTGCACCTGCATGACCCCGGAAAGATCTTGTAGGAGAAAATTCCCCTAATTTATGCCCTACCATATTTTCAGTAACATAAACAGGAACAAATTGTCTTCCGTTATGCACTGCTATGGTCTGACCTACAAAGTCGGGACTAATTGTCGATGCTCTGGACCAGGTCTTTATTACAGACTTCTTGCCAGATTGTATATTCATTTGGACTTTTTTATCCAAACTATGATGTATGTATGGTCCTTTTTTTAGTGAACGTGCCATTTCTTTCTACTTTTTATTTCTTTCTACGTTCTAATATATACCTGTTTGTATCCTTGGTCTTCGATCTTGTCCTGAATCCTTTGGCAGGAATTCCATTTTTAGATCTTGGATGACCTCCTGAGGCTCTTCCTTCACCACCACCCATTGGATGATCTACAGGGTTCATTGCTACAGGTCTGGTTCTAGGTCTCCTGCCCAGCCATCTGCTTCGTCCGGCTTTACCCGAAACAATTAACTGCTGGTCTGAATTGGAAACCGCACCAATAGTGCCAAGGCAATTTGCCAGTACCAATCTGGTCTCACCCGATGGTAATTTAATCGTAGCATATTTTCCTTCCCTTGCCATTAACTGAGCGAAAGTTCCGGCACTTCTTGCCATTATTGCTCCCTGACCAGGACGCAATTCAATACAGGAAATAATAGTTCCCAAAGGAATTTTGCTCAACGGAAGGGCATTACCTATCTCAGGTGCAGCCTTTTCTCCGGATGAAACTTTTTGTCCTACCTGCAGACCGTTCTGAGCAATAATATATCGCTTTTCACCATCCTTGTATTCCACCAGGGCAATAAAGGCCGTTCTATTCGGATCGTACTGGATAGACTTTACTTCTGCAGTAACATCCTGTTTATCTCGTTTGAAATCAATGATTCGATACCGCCTTTTGTGCCCACCACCTCTATGGCGTATGGTCATTTTTCCTTGACTGTTTCTACCTCCAGACCTTTTTAACGGAGCAAGCAAGCTTTTCTCCGGCTTATCAGCAGTAATGGCGTCAAACCCATTTACTACTTTAAATCGCTGTCCTGGAGTGATCGGTTTTAATTTTCTAACTGACATTTGGTGTCTTTATAGATTACTGTAAAAATCGATTACTTCTCCTTCTTCCACATCAACAATGGCTTTCTTAAATGCATTAGATTTCCCGTGCTGAACCCCGGTTTTTGTAAAACGGGTTTTGCGAGAAGGTCCATAATTCATTGTTCGAACTTTTTTCACTGAAACACCATAAGCTGCTTCAACGGCATCTTTGATCTGTAGTTTATTGGCCTTAGGATTCACAACAAAGCCATAGCGATTATACAACTCGCTATCTGCTGTCATTTTTTCCGTTATTATTGGCTTTATCAACACACTCATGACTACCTTATTTATTTAAGTTCGCTTCAATTCCTTCTATAGATCCTTCAAGAAGAACAATTTGATTTGCATTAAGAATTTTGTAAGTGCTTAATTCTGAATTAGTTACAACTTCGTAACCTTTCAAATTACGCGACGACAAATATACGTTATTATTTGAACCACCCAACACAAACAAAGACTTTTTGTTTTCCAATCCCAGGGATTTCAAAACCTGAATAAAATCCTGGGTCTTAGGGGAATCAAAATTGAAGTCTTCTACAACCATAATTGCCTTATCCTGATTCTTCAGACTTAGTGCAGATTTTCTCGCCAATCTCTTTACATTTTTATTCAGCTTTTGAGAATAATCTTTAGGTCTTGGCCCAAAAATTCTTCCTCCACCGCGAAAAATCGGAGATTTAATACTTCCCGCACGGGCCGTACCAGTTCCCTTCTGCTTTTTGATCTTTCTTGTACTTCCAACAATCTCTGCCCTTTCTTTGGTTTTGTGCGTACCTTGTCTTTGATGAGCCATGTACTGTTTAACATCCAAATAAATTGCATGATTATTAGGTTCTATCTTATAAACTGCATCCGAAAGGTCTACCTTCCGTCCAGTTTCTTTCCCTTTAACATCTAAAACTGCTACCTTCATTACTTCTCTATGGTTACGTAAGCATTTTTATGACCCGGTACACAACCTTTTAAAACCAAAAGGTTCTTTTCCGGTACAATTTTTAATACCCTGAGGTTCTGAACAGTGACTTTGGAACCACCCATTCTTCCTGCCATTTTCATTCCTTTAAAAACTCTTGCGGGATACGAAGCAGCACCAATTGAACCAGGCGCTCTTAACCTGTTGTGCTGACCATGAGTTGCCTGTCCGACTCCTGCAAATCCATGACGCTTAACAACCCCCTGGAAACCTTTTCCTTTAGATGTGGCCGATACATCAACGAATTCGCCTTCAACAAATACGTCGACACCAATGGTCTCACCTAATTTAAAATCACCTTCAAAATCCCGGAATTCAACGACTTTCTTTTTGGTGGAAGAACCTGCTTTTTTAAAATGGCCTGTTTCGGCCTTATTAGCACGCTTTTCTGCCTTGTCATCGAAACCAAGCTGAAGGGCATTGTACCCGTCTACCTCTTCGGTTCTGACTTGGGTAACTACGCATGGTCCTGCCTCTATGACGGTACAGGGAATATTTTTCCCGTTATCATCAAAAATGCTGGTCATACCTACTTTTTTTCCTATTAACCCAGACATATTATTACTATTTATTATTAATTATTCTTAATCTATTCCTTTTGCAAAAAAAACAGGATCAAAAACAATTCGATCCCGAATATATTTTTGTTGCCGTTTTTCCTTTGCGAAACGCTCCGGACATGTTACCCGTTTCATACTGAAACGGAATGTTCTATCACACTTTTATCTCCACCTCAACACCACTTGGAAGCTCTAACTTCATAAGTGCGTCAATAGTTTTCGAAGAGGAACTATAAATATCCAGCAGCCTCTTATAAGAACTTAACTGGAACTGCTCTCTCGATTTCTTATTCACATGGGGTGAACGCAAAACTGTGAATATCTTTTTGTGCGTTGGTAAAGGTATCGGACCTGTAACCACAGCGCCAGTCGTTTTTACCGTTTTCACAATCTTCTCAGCAGATTTATCTACCAGGTTATGATCGTATGATTTTAGTTTTATTCTAATTTTCTGACTCATTATACTAAAATTTAGGCAGTTACACCTGTTGCTGCTTTTACTATCTCTTCTGCCAAACCTGATGGAGTTTCAGCATAATGTGAAAATTCCATGGTTGAAGTAGCCCTACCTGAAGACAAAGTCCTGAGTGCCGTTACATACCCAAACATTTCTGAAAGGGGCACTTCAGCCTTAATAACTTTGGCACCTGCTCTGTCGTCCATATTATTAACATGTCCTCTCCTTCTGTTAAGGTCTCCGACAATGTCACCCATATTTTCTTCGGGCGTAAGCACTTCCAACTTCATAATAGGCTCCATTAGCACTGCTCTCGCAGCCCTGGCAGCTTCTTTATATCCAATTTTTGCAGCCAGTTCAAAGGAAAGAGAATCTGAATCCACAGGGTGGAAAGATCCATCCTTTAGGGTGATTTTCATACTATCCATTTCAAATCCGGCTAAAGGACCATTTTTCATTGCCTCTTTAAAACCTTTTTCTACTGATGGAATATATTCCCTGGGAATATTACCCCCTTTGATAATGTTCACAAATTCCAATCCGGCTTTACCGTCTTCTCTAGGCTCCATTGTAAATACAATGTCTGCAAATTTACCACGTCCACCTGTTTGTTTTTTGTAAACTTCTCTGTGATCCGCACTTTTTGTAATTGCTTCTTTATATTCTACCTGTGGTTTCCCCTGGTTGACATCAACTTTAAATTCCCTTCTTAAGCGATCCACAATAATATCTAGATGCAGCTCGCCCATCCCTGAAATAATAGTCTGTCCGGAGGCTTCATCTGTTTTAACCACGAAAGTAGGATCTTCTTCAGCCAATTTAGCCAAAGACATCCCCAATTTATCCACATCGGCTTTTGTCTTGGGCTCAACCGCAATACCAATAACCGGATCCGGGAAATTCATACTTTCCAGAATAATAGGATGCTTTTCGTCTGAAAGCGTATCCCCTGTTTTGATATCTTTAAACCCTACTGCCGCACCAATATCACCAGCTGCGATAGATTCAACCGCATTCTGTTTGTTGGAATGCATCTGGTAAATCCTTGAAATTCTTTCCTTATTTCCGGAGCGATTGTTCAGCACATAAGATCCTGCATTCAACTTACCGGAATAAGCTCTAAAGAAGGCCAAACGACCAACAAAAGGATCTGTTGCAATTTTAAAAGCCAATGCAGCAAAAGGCTCATTTATATCCGGCTTTCTTAAAACCTTATTGCCTGTTTTCGGATCTATTCCCGTAATTCCTTCTTTATCCATCGGGGAAGGAAGGTAACGACATACTGCATCCAGCAAGAACTGCACTCCTTTATTTTTAAAGGAAGAACCACAAATCATGGGAATGATACTCATATCCATGACAGCAGCCCTCAGTGCCGCATGCACTTCATCTTCGGTAATTGAGTCTTCATCTTCAAAGAACTTCTCCATTAAAGTTTCGTCGTATTCCGCAACAGCTTCAATTAAGGCAGCACGATATTCATGTACCTCCTCCTTCATATCCTCCGGAATATCAATGATATCAAAAGTAGAGCCCATATCTTCTTCATGCCATACTATGGCACGGTTCTTAACAAGGTCAACAATACCTTTAAAATCTGCCTCATCCCCAATTGGTAATACAATTGGCACAGCATTAGATTTCAACATATCCTTTACCTGATTACAAACCATAAGGAAGTTGGAACCCTGTCTGTCCATCTTATTAACAAAGCCCATTCTCGGTACTTTGTAATTGTCTGCCAATCTCCAGTTAGTTTCAGACTGTGGCTCTACACCATCTACCGCACTAAAAAGAAAAACCAAACCATCTAACACCCTTAAGGAACGATTTACCTCAACGGTAAAATCCACGTGTCCGGGGGTATCTATAATATTAAAATGGTAGGGTTTAGACTCGGGCACTAACTGACCGTTCTTCGTAGGAAAATCCCAGGTACAGGTAGTGGCCGCCGAGGTAATTGTAATACCGCGCTCCTGCTCCTGTTCCATCCAGTCCATAGTAGCAGCTCCATCATGTACTTCACCAATTTTATGACTTACACCTGTGTAAAATAAAATTCGTTCTGTAGTGGTAGTTTTACCAGCATCGATGTGCGCCGCAATACCAATATTTCTTGTATATTTTAAATCTCTTGCCATTTTATCTAAAATCTAAAGTGGGAAAATGCCTTATTTGCTTCTGCCATTTTATGAGTATCCACTCTCCTTTTAACCGCTGCACCTTCTTCTTTGGAAGCGGCAAGTATTTCTCCGGCCAATTTTTGAGCCATTGATTTTTCATTGCGCTTTCGCGCAAAGCTTATAAGCCACTTCATGGAAGTTGAAATTTTTCGATCCGGTCTTATCTGCATAGGGATCTGAAAAGTTGCGCCCCCCACTCTTCTGCTTCTAACCTCTACATGAGGCATAACATTGGATAGTGCTTCTTTCCACAATTCCAAAGCGGATTTCTCTTCATCTGTTTTCTTTTCTTCCACAATATCAATAGCATCGTAGAATACTTTAAAGGCAACAGATTTCTTTCCATCCCACATTAACATGTTCACAAAACGTGTTACCAGCTGGTCATTAAACCTCGGGTCTGGTAATAGTGGCCTTTTTTTCGCCTGTCTTTTTCTCATCTTTTCTTCTTACAAGTTTAGATTACTTTTTAGGGCGTTTTGCTCCGTACTTAGATCTTCTTTGGGTCCTTCCGGCAACTCCTGCCGTGTCTAAAGCCCCTCGGACAATATGATATCTAACTCCCGGCAAATCTTTCACCCTTCCGCCTCTAACCAATACTATCGAGTGCTCCTGGAGATTGTGACCCTCGCCCGGTATGTAAGCGTTTACCTCTTTACCATTGGTTAACCTTACCCTGGCAACCTTTCGCATTGCAGAATTTGGTTTCTTTGGTGTAGTGGTATAAACCCGCGTACAAACCCCTCTTCGCTGGGGGCACGAATCCAAAGCAGCCGATTTACTCTTCTTGGTAATTGTGGCCCTTCCTTTTCGTACTAATTGTGAAATTGTTGGCATACTAATATATATGTATAAATACTACCCTCTTTTAAGGGCTGGCAAATGTAGTAATTATTCATTATAATTCAAATGCTATCCTATAATTTTCTGCGTTTTTTTTTCCACTCTTTTTAACAGGGGCTTGTAATTACTTACCGTAGCCATTTTTACGCTCCATTAATACGTAGTTTATACCTTAATATATATACCAATCCTGTTTGGTAATTTTACAGCCATAATTGTCAACTTCATTATGATTTTCTTAAGGAATCCTATTATTCTTACTTTATTAAGAATTATTCAAATTATATGACGCTTTTTTAACAATTTTTTTATTAAATAATTTAACAATTGGCCGGAGCATTGTTTTATTTCTGTACTATATCTTAAAGTTTTAATAAAATATGTTTGGATTATTAACATGAAATTTGGATTTTCGCAGTTAGCTAATTCAAATAATCAAAAAATGAGAACAAATTTAAATGGAATCTTGACGCTACTATTGGCGTTTGTTGTGCATTTATCCTTTGCGCAAGACAAAACGATTTCGGGTACGGTTACCGATTTTGAAGGTTTGCCCCTGCCAGGGGTGAACATCGTTGTTGAAGGTACAACAACGGGTACCCAAACCGATTTCGATGGTAATTACGCCATCTCTGCAAGTGAAGGCCAGGCATTGCTCTTCACTTACATCGGACAAAGAGATGTAAGAATTGTAGTTGGTGCTTCGAATACCATAGACGTGCAGATGGAAGAAGATGCACAGGCACTTGAAGAGGTTGTAGTAACTGCCCAGGGTATCGAGAGAGAGGAAAGATCCTTAGGTTATGCGGTATCAACCGTAGATGAAGGGTCAATTGAATCAAGACCGGAAGCAGACATAGGTCGGGTACTGCAAGGAAAAGTAGCCGGGGTAAATATCACCGCCAGTAATGGCCTTTCAGGTTCAGGTACGAACATAATTATCAGAGGTTACACATCTGTAACCCAATCTAACCAGCCACTTTTTGTTGTGGATGGGGTGCCAATTGATTCAGGAACCAATAACCAGGGATCCATCTTAGATGGTAATACGGCTTCAAGTAGGTTCTTAGATTTGGATCCAAATACAATTAAGGAAGTAAACGTCCTTAAAGGTTTAAGTGCAACTGTCCTTTATGGTAACAGAGGTAGGAACGGGGTAATCCTTATAACTACTAAAAGTTCCACCACAGGCGATGCTCCCAGCAAAATGGAAGTTAGCGTAAGTACTTCAGCCTTTATTTCTGACGCAATTCTACCTAAATACCAGGATAACTACGGAGGTGGTTTCCACCAGGGATTTGGTTTCTTCTTCAGTAACTGGGGTCCAAGGTTTGACAGGACAGATGATGATGGTGTATCTCTGGCCGGACAATTTTTAGGTAACCCATCTGGTTTTGCACAATTAAGCAGTCCTTTGAATTTCCTGGCAGACCAATCATTGGTAGCTGGTTATGAAGATATTGCAGCGCAACCTTATTTATATAGACCTTACAATGGAGTTGAAGAATTCTTTAGAACCGGTTATGTTACAAGTACCTCAATTAACTTAAGAGGGGGTAATGAAAATGCCAGCTTTAACTTCAACTACGGCAGAACAGAAGATCAGGGTATCACTCCTGGAAACCGGGTTTTAAGAAATAACTTTTCTTTAGGTGGTAATGCAAGACTAAATAACAAGTTTACCATTCAGGGTTCTTTCCAGTTTATCAAAACAGACTTCAACTCGCCACCGGTAGCCCCATCTTTGGGAAGTGGAGCTGCCTTTAACGGAGGGTCTGTTTTTGGAGATGTTCTGTACACACCCCGGTCGGTTGATTTATCAGGCCTTCCTTTTCAGGCGGCAGATGGAAGAAGCATGTATTACCGTTCCGGTAACGACATTCAAAATCCTTACTGGACAGTTGCAAACGTTAAAACAAGCCAGGATACAGACCGTTTTATCGGGAACACTTCCATTGGTTATGAGATCAACGACTTTATGAACTTGTCCTATAGAATTGGTTTAGATACCTATACGGAATTTAACAAATACGGGCAAAACAAAGGAGGAGTAGACGGGCAGCCTTTGGGGCTTTTAAGAACCCGCGCTGTTAGAAATACTATCTGGAACCATGATATAATTTTTTCGGCAGATAAGAATTTAACAGAGAACTTAAATTTAAAAGCTATTGCCGGTTTAAATGCCAGACGTGATGTTTTCAACTCTGATGGGCTCGAAAGCCAGGGGCAATTGGTATTCGGGGTATTGGAACACTTTAACTTTACCACGCCATCTGCTCAAAACTCTTTTGTTAGAACAGGTAATGCCAATCTGGCACAAACTTTTGAAGAAAACCTTATAGGAGCATATTTGGATTTGACCTTTAGCTATGAGGATTGGATCTATGTAAACGTGGTTGGTAGAAATGACTGGTCTTCTACTTTAGAAACAGGGAATAATTCTTTATTCTATCCCGGAGCCAGTGTTTCTTTTGTACCCACCTCAATTTTTGATGGGATTCAGGGGGATGCACTTAACTATATGAAATTTCGCTTTGGATATGGATCTTCTGCAGGTTTCCCAACACCTTATAATACCAGAAATGTATTGGGCTTAAATTCTCGTGCTCTGGTTGATCTTAATGGAAATGTTGTTTCCTCTAACTCGGTCGATAATTCCCTGGGGAATCCAAATTTACAACCGGAAAGAGTGGCAGAAATAGAATTAGGAATAGATACCAGACTCTTCAATATCTGGAATTTAAACGTGAGTGTGTTTGATAAGAAAACTACCGATTTAATTACTAACAGACCATTAGATAGCTCGACCGGTTTTACAGGTACAACAGTAAATATCGGAGAAATTAAATCTAAAGGTATCGAAGTAGATACGAATATTGATATTCTAAAAGAATATGAAAATGGAGTAGGATTTAATATTGCAGCTAACTTTACCGCCATAGAAACTACCGTAACAGACCTGGCAGAAGGAACAAACAATATCCTTCTTACTGATGCTATTGCCGGAGAAGCAGCTAACTATGCTGTGGAAGGCAGGCCATTTGGTGTATTTTTAGGAACATCAACACTTCAGGATGAAAACGGGAATGATTTGATAAATGATGCAGGTAGATACATAATAGATAATAATATTAAGGAAATTGGAGATCCAAACCCGGACTGGAACACAGCTGTTATTCCTACTATTTCTTATAAGAATTTTTCACTGTCGGCTAACTTTCAATACCGCCATGGTGGGGATATCTATTCTAACACAGCCACAGCTCTCATTGGTCGTGGCGTAGTAGATGATAACAACCCAATTCAAAGAGAAGCTCAATACGTCCTTCCTGGTATCAGCCAGGCAACCGGACTACCAAACCAAACGGCCATTAGTGCTACGCAACTTGGTTTTGACGTATACTTTGCAGATGGTAATAATACTTTTACCGTATATGATGGAAGTACGTTTAGAATTCAGGAAGCTTCCTTAACTTATGCTTTACCTTCTAAGACATTAGATCAGACTCCATTTGGAAGTTTGTCTTTCACTTTATCAGGTCAAAACCTTTGGTTTAAAGCGATTAATATGCCATCTGATGTAAACTATGACACAAACTCTTCTAGTACGGGTGTTGGTAATGGTCAGGGGATTGACTTCTTTACGGGACCTTCTTCAAGAAGATACGGATTTACGATAAGAGCTTCCTTTTAATAGATAAGAGAAATGAAAAATATAACGAATATTATGAAAAACAGGTTTAAGTTTATTGGTTTGGCATTTATTGCCACATCAATGTTACTAATAAATGGATGCGAAACCACTGAACTGAATGTTCAGCCGAATCCTAACTTTTTAAGCCCGGAGCAATCGGATATTGATTTTTTCCTGAATTCCATTCAGATAAGATTAGCTAATTTGCATTCAGGAACCGAAGGTCGTGGTGAAAATGGATGGGCACAGTTTGGAATGGAACCCGTAAGAATGCAACACGGTTTTGGTCCTACTTACCGGGAATTTTATGATCCGGGAGATTTTGACCAGATTTGGGATGATATGTATTCAGAATTACTGATCGATATCAGAACAATGACTCCTTTAGCGGAAGAATCAGAATTGTTTACACATGTGGCAATTGGACAGATTATAGAAGCTTATGCCATGATGAACATGGTAGATTTATTTGGAGATGTTCCTTACTCCGAAGCCGCCAGAGGTGTGGAGGGAATTTTTAATCCGGCTGTTGACTCAGGCGCAGATATTTATGCAGCATTAGATGCCCTTTTGCAGGATGCTGTTGCTAATCTTCAAAAAGCCGAATTGACCCTTCCATCCAATGACTTATATTATGGAGGAGATGAAAGTAAATGGATCAAAGCTGCTAACACTATGAGATTGCGTTTGGCCGTCCAGAGCAGGTTGGTAAGTCCGGCTGCGTCTGCAGCTACCATCAATAGTATTGTTAGTGGCGGTCAGTTTATCGCTTCCTCTGAAGATGATCTTCAATTCCAGTGGGGTACAAGTAACGCAGCACCGGATAGCAGACATCCTTATTTTGATGCTTTATATGACGGTCAGGGACCAAGTTCAGATTATTACACCTGTAATTACTTTATGAATTTAATGGCGAATCAGTATAGTGCTATTGACCCGCGTATTCGCTACTATATGTACAGACAACAAAGTAATTATGACGGGGCTGATAATATTACCAAAGAATGTATAAATGAACCACTAGTGCCTAGTTGGTGGACAGGTTTTAATTACTATTGCATAGTACCCGCACCTAATGGATATGGCGGTCTTTGGGGAAGAAACCACATGGATCCTGATGGTATTCCACCAGATGACGCTTTTAGAACCATCCATGGTGTATATCCTATAGGGGGTCCTTTTGATGCAGAAGATTTCAGAAATGTGTCTGGTTCTACTGCGGTTAGCGAAGGTTTGGCCGGAGCAGGTATTTCTCCTATGCTTTTGGCTGCCAATACACATTTAATGTTAGCAGAAGCTGCTCTTGAGCTTGGAACCGCCGGAGATGCCAGAACTTATTTGGAAACGGGTGTCAGAGAATCTATGAACAAAGTTGCAGCCTTTGGAGCTCCAGTGGCAACCGGAACTGGTTTGGAAGCTACTCCTGTACTTATTGATGCCCATATTGCGAGGATATTAGCCGCTTATGATGATGCTGACAATACTGGAAAACTGCGAATCATAGCGGAGCAGGTTTTTATTGCTTCCTGGTGTGATGGAATGAGTGCGTATAACACCTATAGAAGAACAGGACAGCCAGATAATTTAAGCCCTGCTACTTTAGTTGAGAATCCCGGTAACTTTCTGAGATCCATGTGGTATCCACAAACGGCTTCAGATAACAATACCAATATTACACAGAAGGCAAATCCGGATACTGCAGTATTCTGGGATACCAACCCTCCTGGTTTTGTAAATTAAAATATCTATAAAAAATGAAAAATATGAAAAATATAAATAAAATCATTTTAGGGATTCTTGCCGTTGCCTTAACAATTGCATCCTGTGAAAGAGATGAAGACAAGAATCCACTTAGTGTTAATTTGGATGAAGCCAACAAGGCGGCTTTTGTCCGTACGGTTGTTAATCAATATCTTTATCTTGTAGAAGATATTAAGGATGCTTCTTTTGAAGCAACCGTAGATGTACCGGTTGACAATGTTGCCCAGTATGATCTAAGCTTTACTTTAAGAAGTGGTAGTGGTGAGTATGATACTATTCCATTAATTACTATTACCGAATTTCCGACAAGTATCTCATATACTTATGCGGAACTATGTGATTTAATAGGGATTAGTATCGATGATATAGGTGGTGGAGATTTTTTCCAATTTATAGGTACTTGTATTGGAAAGGACGGGAGGTTTTGGACAGCTAGTAATTTTACGGGAGATATTACCGGGCAACTAGCACAGCGCAATGGCTTTGCTTTTGGTGTATTAGTTGATTGTGCGCCTATTACGGATGTTGAAACCGGAGGGACCTGGTTGGTTGAAATGCAAGATAGTTTTGGTGATGGTTGGAATGGTGCAACCTTAGTCTTTAGTATTGACGGGGCAACAACAGCCTACACAATTTCAGCAGATCAAGGAGCTGAAGCAACACATGAACCGGAAGTGCCTTCAGGTGCTGTATTAGAGATCTTTTATACCAATGGAGAATTTGATTCAGAAAATACTTTCCAACTTTATTCACCGGACGGTGAATTTTACGGCGACTACGGTCCTAGTCCCGGAAAATGTGTTAACTAATTTAATAACTTAGTCTGGAAGTGTCTGATTATCAAGATACTTCCAGATATATATCTTTAAAAAGCTATATTTCGATTATTTATATAATTGATTTATAGCTTTTTTACTTTGTTAATGAAGAAGTGTCTGAAATTAAAGTACCTGGATATTAAATATTAAACCTTCTGTACTATTTCATTTCAGAACTGCCTCTATCCGCTGAATAAGTGAAAACAGTCCTTATAAATGGTCAGTATTTATCTATCTTTAAGGCATGCAAAAAACCTCCCGGATTTACGGTATAAGAGCTGTTATTGAAGCTATTAATTCTAAAAGCACCATAGATAAAATTTTTATTCAAAAAGGTCTTGGCGGAAGTCTTTACAAAGAATTAGAATCCCTGATCCGTGAAAATGGGATAAGTTTCTCCTATGTGCCCATAGAAAAACTTAACAGGCTTACCAGAAATAACCACCAGGGGGTAATTGCCAATATCTCGCCTATTGAGTTTTACGAGTTCGAAACATTAGTTGAAGAAGTACTGGAAAAGAAGGAAGCGCCTTTATTTCTCCTTTTAGACCAACTCTCTGATGTTAGAAACTTTGGCGCCATAATACGAACTGCTGAATGTACCGGCGTCGATGGCATAGTCATTCAAAAAAAAGGTGCAGCACCTGTAACGGAAGATACCATAAAAACATCGGCCGGAGCGGCTTTTAAGGTCCCTATAGCCAAAATAGATCATCTGAAAGACGCCGTTTTTTATTTACAGTCGTCAGGAATTCAGGTAATTGCCGCTACAGAAAAAACGGAACACAGTATTTACGATATAAATTTTAAGGTGCCCTGCGCCATTATTATGGGCTCTGAAGATTCAGGCATATCACCATCAATATTAAAAACCGTAGACCATAAGGCCAAATTGCCTCTTTTAGGTGAAATAGCCTCCCTTAATGTATCAGTAGCCTGCGCGGTTTTTTTATATGAAGCCGTAAGACAAAGAACCACTTAATTCAATTGCCAGGGTCATTGGTTTTATCCTTCCTGAAATGATATTTTATTTTATAAGTCCTTTCCTGTGCTTCTAAATCTTCGTTTTTACTTTCAATGAAATTACCATGCTCATCAAAGTGCTTTAAAAATTCATCCTCCTCTTCATTGTAATTTTCCAACTCCCAGGCATATTTTTTCACAGCTGGTATTTTTGCCTTTACAAATACTGCAAGGAGCAATCCGGTAACAAATCCGGACAAATGGCCTTCCCAGGAAATATCGTCCTTTAATGGAAATATAAACCACAATAAACTTCCGTATATAAATACAACCATTAATGAAAGTGCTACCAGCCTGTAATGTTTGGTAAAGATTCCTTTAAAAAAAATAAAGCTGGCCAATACATAGATCAAACCGCTGGCGCCAATATGATAAGACGGCCTTCCTATAACCCAGGTTAATAATCCCGAAAATAGCACACCCCACAGCAGGACTTTGAAGGAGACACTTCTATAAAAATAGACCAAAGAAGCAGTTAGAATGGCAATTGGTATGGTGTTATTGTATAGATGCTCAATGGAGCCGTGTAAAAAAGGACTAAAAAACACGCCTCTTAATCCTTTCAGAGTTCTCGGAAACACCCCATATTGATTCAAATTTATCTGAAATCGAACCTCCACCCAAAAAACAGTCCAGATCAACAGCATTGCTATCATGGGAACAAGAAGCACTCTATTGGAAAATTTAAAATAGTTATCCTCAGACATAAGATTAAGTTATATTATATTTCTCAATTTATTGGCCATAAATACAAAACATGATAAATTGTCAGGGCAATATTTAAATTATAAATTAAGGTGCCCTGGAATAAATTAAGATATCGTACAAGGTAAAAACGTATTTATTACATTTATCATATGAATGAGCCACTTGCCGAGCGCGTACGCCCAAAAACACTTGAAGACTATATTAGTCAGCATCATTTAGTTGGTGCAGATGGTTCTTTAACAACCCAGATAAAAAAAGGCAGTATCCCATCCCTGATTCTTTGGGGGCCCCCTGGCACGGGAAAAACTACCCTGGCACATATTATAGCAAATGAAAGCGAACGGCCCTTTTATACATTAAGTGCTATAAACAGTGGCGTTAAGGATATCAGGGAAGTAATAGAAAAAGCCAAACAAAGTGGTGGTTTATTTACTTCGAAAAATCCAATACTTTTTATTGATGAGATACATCGGTTTAGCAAATCACAGCAGGATTCTTTACTGGGAGCCGTTGAAAAGGGCTGGATAACACTTATTGGGGCAACAACGGAAAATCCAAGTTTTGAAGTTATTCCTGCACTCCTGTCGCGTTGCCAGGTTTATATCCTCAAATCTTTTGGAAAGGAGGATTTGGAAGCATTGTTGCAAAGGGCTATGGCTCAAGATATAATGTTAAAGTCGAAAAATATTACGCTTAAAGAAACAGAAGCTCTTTTGCGTCTATCTGGAGGGGATGGCAGAAAATTACTTAATATATTCGAACTGGTGGTCTCCTCTGAAGATAAAAAGGATATCATTATAACAGATAAACTCGTAATCCAAAAGGTCCAGAAAAACACTGTTTTATATGATAAAACGGGAGAACAACATTACGATATTGTTTCGGCCTTTATAAAATCTATTCGTGGCAGTGATCCCAATGGGGCAGTTTACTGGCTTGCCAGAATGATTGAAGCTGGTGAAGATGTTAAGTTTATAGCGCGACGTTTATTAATATCGGCTTCTGAAGATATTGGCATGGCCAACCCTACTGCATTGGTTATCGCCAATTCTACTTTTCAGGCGGTTAGTACTATTGGATATCCCGAGGCCCGGATACTGCTAAGCCAATGCACAATTTATCTGGCAACTTCTCCAAAAAGCAATGCAAGTTATTTGGCTATCAAAAAAGCACAGGAGTATGTTAAGGATACAGGAGACCTTTCTGTTCCATTGCCTTTGAGGAATGCACCCACCAAGTTAATGAAAGAACTGGGTTATGGTGAGAACTATAAATATGCCCACGACTTTGAGGATAATTTTACGGAACAGGAATTCTTGCCTGATCAAATAAAAGGGACTTCCTTTTATATCCCGGGAAATAATAAAAGAGAAAATGCCCTCAAGGAATTTCTTAAAAAGCTATGGAAAGATAAATACTAGAATTTTATTGCAATTTCTTCTATTTGCAATTGGTCCGAAACATAATATTCAAAATACCATTGGTTTGCGCGTTTATAAACTACGCCATTTCCTTTTTCATTGACTCCTATATAAACCTCCGGCATGGATGTATTGTATATTTTTAAACGAATTTTTGGGGTACTGTCCACTAGTTGGTATCCATTCGGAATTTCCTGGGCATACAATACATAGGAATCTGAAGTCTTGGAAATAGCACCCGTGCTTACTGCAGCTGCGGCTGCATTTTCGATGACGCCCGATTTTGCCTTCGGGGCTATTTCGGGTTGGGCTAAATTCTCCTCAACAGCATTTTTGGTTTGCCCGCCCCTATTTGCTGATGGCTCTTTTTTAACTTTTGCATCAGCTACGACTGCTGCGGTGGTGGCACTTTTGGTCGCCGCGGGATTATACTTGTAGGCCAGAGAATTAATCGATGCAAAAGCCATTTCAATGGCTTCCTTATAACTGGATATGTAATCTTTTTCCTTGCTCCTGCCTTCCAGACTTGTATAAACTATATTGGAATTACAATCCTCAAGAATAATGGATGCTTTAGTAACGAACATACTGGTTTTATGATCCAATTGTACCAGGAGCCCAAGACATCTATTGGAATTTAAGTCCGATGGCAGGTCATCTTCATAATAAGTTTCAAATCCCTTATTTGTAAAAAGATATTTTAACAGCGTGCTGGTCTTGTATTGATTTTCATCTTTAAAGCCCTTAAAAGTTTTTGGCACAATAATGTATTTATAGTCATTCAGTTGGGCCTGGAGTCCTATTGAAAATGTAAAAACCAGAAACAGGCAGGAAAATAAATTCTTCATTTAGAATATAGTTCAGTTTCTCTCCCAAGATATAATATTTAATCCTAATTGAAAAGAAGCATAATTGCTATCGGCTATATTACCGTATGAGAATAGATTATCTCCCATGATATAGAAGTTAACCGGGCCTGCCTGGAGACTCATGCCTAAACCTACGTTTGTGGGGGTAAACTTATCAACGGTATACGTTGCTTTTAAAGTCAGGACTTTGGCAAATCTTCTTTGATAAAATGCGGTCAGGGCAAACTGCGGGCCACGGGGTCTGTTTATGGCATACAATTGCGCGCCTACACTATTCAGATAATATAAAGATCTGTCTCCGCTATTGGGTTTATAATCACAATCGCAATCCGCAACAGGCTCTCCCTGCTTGCCAAAATTATAGCGAATGGAGGAATAAAATTTTATGGGCCTGAAGCTTACATAATTGTTATTGTTCTCTTCAAATGGAACCAGCTCTTCAATTTCATTCACAAGATCTTCCCAAACATCAGCATTCGGATCATTAAGGGCATCCGGCAAAATAATTTCAACCCCCTCAATACTTGCACTACCTTTAAGCGTGTAATTTGTTACATCAGAAGTATGGTACAATAATCCGATATCCAACAAGCTTCCTGTAATAACGGTTTGATCATTGAGATTATACGTAACCCCCAAATCGAATCCGAGGCCGGGATCACCACCAAAAAGGCCTCTTTTTGTGAATAAACCTGCTACACTACTACCATTATCATTGGCATCTAAAAGGGCATCCAGTCCGGAAGTTCTTAATCGCATATCCGAAACCAGGGTATTCCTCAGCAAATTGTTCTCACCCAGGGTAGTCTCGAAATAACCACTATTATTTGTAGACTTAATATCCAGGATACCCGAATACAACTTAATTCGAGCTCCTAAAGTGAGATTATTTTTAATTTGTCTGTTAATTCCAAAATGCAGGACATTAATAAATTGCCCACTGGCATTAAGATCATTTAGATCAAATCTTTGCCCCAGCCTGTCAGCATTGCCTTCATAAGCTAAAATTGCCAGATCTTTTGGCCAATAATTTAGTGCATATCCTTCAATATACATTCCAAATGAAAAGAAATTGGCCGGGTTTTTTTGACTTCGAAAACCACCGTTAAGTACATCAACCTGGAATATTCCATTTACCTCATCACGTTCACTCAAAGAATTCAGTGCCCGATCTCTAACTTTCTGGTTAATATCGAGTCCATCAGCAGCAAAAATATCGTTTACGGTAAGTCCGCTTGTTGCTCCTTTTGCATATATCCCTGATATAAAAGGGATTCCGGCATACCAGTTATAAATAGTATTTATCCCGGGGTTAACCATTATTGCCTGAGGAATCTCCTGAAAATCGTACAGCACCTCCTTATTTTGCGCAAAGGAGGTCATGTACCCCAAAAGCAGGATACTTAATAAGCCTAACGTCCTTATCATTGTAAAAGGATCCTGAATTTTGCGCTGGACCTTAAGAAAACTGTGGGGTTTGGTAAAGAAGACACACTGGTATTATCCCCTAAATTTGTGGTACTTACCCTAATGGCTGATGTATTTCTAATAATATCGAGACTTCTACCCGCTGGCCCATAAGCAATTTCTCTCGTTAATATTGCAGTGGGGGCTGCATTGAGCATAAAATTTTCGGAATCTAATGTATTACCTGCCTCATCCAAGAACTCGAAAGTTATATCGAGAGGTTTGCTTGTAGTATTTTCAAGTTCATAAGTAATAACTCCATCGAGAATATTATCAGCAACAAATTCTTCGTTAAACGCATCGAAATTAAATGTCTGGGAATAAAAATAGGTTCCGGGATCCTGATTTATTAAATCCTCTGGGGTCTCAACATAAAGAATACTGGCTTCAGCTGTCGGAGTAATGTCAAGATCATCTAATTGATCAAAATCCTGTTTTTCGGCGCAGGAACTAAAGATTCCTGTGCAAAAAAGAATTGCAAGTATAGATTTCGGGATATATTTCATTGCTTTATACCAGTTTTAAAATGGTTAATTATATACTTTTACCACCTAAATAGGTATTGCCTCCTATATTATTCTCCCCTATATAACTCTATAAATAGTTTTTTATTTCACGTAAATCATGAATCATAACACAATGTTCATGTTTAGGGTCATTATGAGCATTGAAATGCAAAGCATGAAATCCTACGGCCTTCGCTCCCAGTATATCAGCTTCAATATTATCCCCCACCATTAATGACCTGTCAGCCCTGGCATTGGCCTTATGAAGGGCAAGTTCAAAAATTTCGGGATTTGGCTTTTTTACTCCTGCCATTTCAGAATTAATAACCTGGTTGAAATATCCGGATATATTTGAGTTCACCAATTTTCTGGTCTGGACTTCTTCAAATCCGTTGGTAATAATATGAAGTTTGTATTTGGGCTTTAAATAATCTAATATTTCAACAGTATTCGGTAAAAGGTTATTATAAGCCGCCAGGTTTGTAATATAGGCAGCAGATAGAATATCTATAACTTCATCATTGATCTCGTATCCAATAGAATCAAATGCTGTTTTTAACCTTTGGTAACGCAATTCCGTCTTATTAATTTTATTTTCGCGATATAACTTCCAAAATGCGAGATTCAATGGCACATATACCTCCAGGAATTTGGAGAGGCTAACCTCAATTTCAGCTTCGTGAAATATTTTTTGGAATGTCAATGCAGAATTTCTTTCAAAATCCCAAAGTGTATGATCCAAATCAAAAAATATATCTGAAATACTTTGACTATACATGATACTTTTGAATTACTTTATGGTATAAACTTAGCCAGTTAATTTCCTGATCTCCTCCTAATAATTCATTTGAGAAAATGGTTATAAAGTGACCATTAACTTTTTTAACCTGATCATAATAAGTCTGAATTTTTTTTAGTGCTTCTTCTTCCGAATAGGAATTAAGCAATGCATAGTCGTGAACAGCGAAGGGGTGAATTTTTATTGGTTGTTTTTCTTCCATTGCAATATCGTAGAAGTTAAAAGACGTACATGTGCCGGCTCTAAATCCCATTTCATGGGTATATCCCATAGTGTAATCATCTGTGAATTCTGCTTCAACAAGGTTTCTGTAGGTATAAGGAATATCCACCCTGTTATATCGCATCCTGGAATTATTTATTGGCCTGTTTACAACATTTGACAATCTTTTTTTCTCTTCTTTTAATAATTCTATATTCTTAAAAGAACTATAGGACGCCGCCAGAGATACCATACTATAGTCTGCCACAGACTTAATCAGGTATTTGAAATTATTGTTTTCGGGTGAAACATTTTTATCATAGGTTGAATAATTGGCGAACTGAAAAAAGAATATACTTTTCACTTTATATTTCTTGTGCATTTCTATAAGGCTGTCGTAGTTATTATAAGGATCTTTTCTGATTTTTAGCCAAACAGAAGTGCGCTGTGCCACGCGTTTCAATTTAAAGGTCCCCAAGTCATACAACAATCCAGCTATGCCCCTCATGGGTCCTCTGTGTGCATAACAATGCGATGAAGTAACATCAATAATAGAAGTATATTGAAACTTTCGATTTTTAACATTTATGTCCGGAAAACGTTCTTTGAGCTTTTCAAGAAAGCTGTATGCCCAAATATCTACCACAGGTAATTGCAAAAAATTATTTTTATATGCAATACTTTCAGAGGGCGGGAATCTGCCATGTATGTCTTTTAAGTATGGTAAATATTCTTCGTATCTGGTTAAAAGATAAAAACTTGCCGAAAAAATATCGTAGGGAATGGCACTAGGGTCAGTTGTCCTGAAAAAACAAGGTGTACCTTCCCAATCCTGAACATTTATTTCCAAATCATTTATTCCATGTACAAATAACAAATCATTACTTCTAACAAAAAACTCATTCTGCAAAGGCTGTTTACTATAAGTAATCTTAGGGCCGGTATGTTTTATAAAATCTTCAACCTTTGTAGTAAAAATGATATCTATCCCAAGTATCCTTGTGAAAATCTGCTTCATAGTGTAACTGAAACGCGAAGTAATTTTATGGGTATATATCAGAAGCATATCTATATCAAATTATTATCTGCAAAGCTATAGTAATTGTTTTGGGTAATAATTACGTGATCCAGCACCCTGATATCCAGGGCTTCCGAAGCTTTTTGAAGTTTTTTTGTAATTTTTTTATCAGCCTCACTGGGTTTAAGTGTTCCCGACGGGTGATTGTGTGCTAATACTAGGGACACCGCACCAAATTCCAGTGCTTGTTTCATGACTAAGCGAATGTCTACCAATGTGCCGGTAATACCCCCCTTACTCAACTGAGCTTTATGAATAACCTTATTTGAGTTATTTAAGTAAACAATCCAGAACTCCTCATGTGGAAGGTCAGCAATAAGGGGCTGCAAAAGGTTGAAAACTGCCTTACTCCCTGAGATCTGTGCCTTCGAGACGGCCTTCTCATTTTGCCTCCTTCTCCCTATCTCCATAGCTGCTGCAATTGATACCGCTTTGGCCTCGCCAATACCTTTAAATTTCATTAATTGTTTTAAGGATACCCTGCCTAATTCGTTCAGGTTATTATTTGCTGAAGATAAAATCCTTTTGGAAAGAGCTACGGCAGTTTCATTTTTTGTCCCCGAACCAATCAAAATTGCAATAAGTTCTGCATTAGAAAGAGCTGCACGCCCCTTTTGCACCAATTTCTCCCTTGGTTTGTCATCGTCAGACCAATCCTTAATGGAAAAAGAAGAAGGTTTTTGTTGCATGCCCTAAAGATAATCAACAAAAAAAATTATTGTAAATTTCAATCATAAATTCCTAAGTATGAATTCATGAAATCCATTTTTGATGAAGTTACCTATAAAGAAGTTCTGGAACGTTTTAATAAGCTAAATGCGGAATCCGTTGGTTTGTGGGGTAAAATGAGTGTTGGGCAAATGCTGTGGCATTGCCAGATATTCATAAAGGCTGCAATTAAAAATAAAAAACCTGACAAACGGGGAAATCCAATTATCAGCTGGTTCTTTAAAAAGTCTATGTACAACGATAAGCCCTGGCGAAAAAATTTACCTACTACACCTTTTGCCAAGGCAAAAGAAGAAAAAGACTTTGAGGTAGAATATAAAAAGTTACAGGAATTAATAAAGGAACTATATGGTCTTCGTGACAGAAAAGAATGGAATGCACATCCCATTTTTGGAGATTTTACACCGGAGCAATGGGGCAAACTGGAATACAAGCATTTAGATCATCATTTGAGGCAATTTGGAGTTTAAAAGATCTGCTTTTAGAAGTGTAATATTGATATGGCAGTCTTAGATATTTTCAATCCTATTTACGATCTCATTCAAATCAAGCCCACCATAGTCTCCGGAGCTCATAAATAGAATTACGCTATTAGCAACATCCTGATCAAAAAGAAATTCTTTAAAGGCAGCACTATTGGTAAAGACATGAAGCTCTTCCTGCTGAAAGGCCCGCCCTATCTGTTGCTTTGTTATTTCGTCCAAACCCTTTATTTTTAAAGATTCTGGTATATAAAACACTGCGGATACATCTGCTTTGTTCAAAGACCCTCTATATTCCTTTAAAAACCCCGCATTTAGGCTGCTATACGTATGTAATTCTAAACAGGCTATTAGTTTTCGATCCGGGAATTGCTCCTTTACCGCCCGGGTGGTTGCCGCCACTTTACTCGGAGAATGCGCATAATCTTTGAAGATTTTCGTACTTCCGCTTTCGCCGATCTTTTCCAGGCGCTTTGATGCACCTTTAAATGAAGAAATTGCTTCATAAAAATCTTCTTCATCCACACCCATATTCTGGCAAATCCACTTTGCTCCTGCCAGATTATTCAAATTATGACGTCCGAAAATATTCAGTGGCAAAGGGCCTTCCTCTGTATTTATAAAAGTCTGCCCGTCCTCAACAAAAAAATCCGGAGTCGTATAGGGAAGTTTACGTATTGAATTCAGCGAAGCTTCAACAATACTTTTTACATTTACATCTTCCTCATTATATGTAATGCTTCCCCCCTTAACTATACTATCTATAAAAATTTTAAATTGTTCGAGATAATTTTCGAAAGTCGGAAATACGTTTACATGATCCCAGGCTATACCACTTAACAAGGCAATATTAGGTTTGTACAGGTGAAATTTAGGCCGCCTGTCTATAGGAGAAGAAAGGTATTCATCTCCTTCCAAAACTATAAAATCATTTTCATCCGTGAGATGTACCATCCTGTCAAACCCCTCTAATTGAGCCCCTACCATATAATCAACGGCCTTTCCATGATAATTCATTACATGAAGGATCATGGAAGTAATAGTGGTCTTGCCATGACTACCTCCAATAACAACACGTGTTTTGTGTTTAGATTGTTCGTAAAGGAATTCCGGATAGGAATAGATTTTCAGACCAAGCTGTTTTGCTTTAATCAATTCCGGGTTATCGGCTTTGGCATGCATACCAAGAATTACTGCATCCAAAGAAGCATTTATTTTATCGGGAAACCAACCAAACTCAGAAGGGAGGATTCCCTGTTTAGCCAACCGGCTTTTAGAAGGTTCAAATATTACATCATCACTTCCGGTAACAATATATCCTTTGTGATGCAAAGCCAGGGCCAGATTATGCATGGCACTGCCTCCAATAGCTATAAAATGAATTTGCATTCTTCCTTTTTATCCACCTCAAAGATAGTCATTGAAAAGTGCAACTCAAATCATAATTTCCTCAGAATCTTTCTATCTTAGTAAGATTCTTTATTTGAAAACATTGAAACCTAAAATTAACATACATGAAACGGCTTTTGTGACCGCGTCTTTTCGAATGGGTGATGTTGCCCTAAGCAAGGACAGCTATGCTTATTTGTGGTCCGAAAGGATCATAGAGGCACATGCTAAAAGCTACAGCAAGGCTGTTTCTTCCTATGAACCTTATGCACACTGTTTACGCAACCGCTATTTTTATGACACCATAAACAAACTCATGGCTCAAAACAACATTGAAGTTCTTATCAATTTTGGTTGCGGCTTCAGCATGTATCCATATTTATTGGATAATTCGCTCCACTATATCGAAATTGACAAAGCGGATGTTGTTATACACAAGAAGGAAATGACAAGCAAATGGGAAAAGGAAGGAAAATTGCCCGCAAGAAACATCAGCTATCTGGAAGCAGATTTTAACCTTGTATCCCAGGATGAACTTTTTGAGCAGATAATGGCACTTAAGAATGGAAAAAAATCTTTTATCCTGCTGGAAGGGGTGCTCTTCTTTTTGGGTAAAGACGACACAAAAAAGCTTTTCGAACTCTTTGGCAAACTTCAGGAACCTGATGAATATTTAGGCAGTGTCTCCTTTTTACCGCAATTGGAAAAACAATTGGTCTTTAAAAAACTGATCGATTATGTTGAAGAAAACCTTGAAAAAAATGAGCGATTCCAATACCAAACGGTTCCTAATGAATTTTATATAAACCTTAAAGGCTATGAATTAATAGACCATCAGGATACGCTTAGCCTTTCAGCCCATTATGATCCCAAACGGCACTTACCTAAAGAAGAGGTCCTCAATGAACATATGTATCTATTAAAAAAAACCAGTATCCAATGAAATTAGCATTATCAGATATTGAAACGAAAGAAATTATGCCCGGTTACCATGGTAAAATGATCCATGGCGAGAACATGACACTGGCCTTCTGGGAAGTGGAAAAGGGAGCGGCGGTTCCGGAACATTCTCATATTAACGAACAGATTATGCACGTATTGGAAGGTGATTTTGAGTTTAAGGTGGCAGGCATCACTAAAATTTACCGACCCGGCGAATTAGTTATTATACCCCCCAATATTCCACATAGTGGCAAGGCACTGACACCTTGCAAGCTAATGGACATTTTTAGTCCGGTCAGGGAAGCATATAAATAGAAAAGATTATGCAAATCAGTTTAAAAGGAAAAAGGGCCTTAGTGGGAGGCAGCAGCCGTGGTATTGGCAAAGCTATTGCCGAGCAGTTAGCGGCAAGTGGTGCCGGCGTTACACTTATGGCCAGAAGTGAAGACCAACTAAAATCTATCGCAGCCAGCCTTACACCTAATAGCGGCTCTCCCCACGATTATTTGGTTGTCGATTTTACAGATTTTGATAATTACCAAAATATAATATCAAAATACTTTGAAGATCACAAGGTAGACATACTTGTAAACAATACACAGGGGCCGGCTCCTGGCAATGCACTGGAGAAGAACATCTCAGATTATCAGGAGGCCTTTGACCTGCTGTTTAAATCTGTTGTCTACACTACGCAACTGGCTTTAAAAAACATGATGCAAAATAAATGGGGGCGAATAATTAACGTAGCTTCTATATCTGTTAAGGAGCCCCTGGGCTATTTGGCTCTTTCAAATTCTATCCGGGCAGCTGTGGTTACATGGGCAAAATCACTGGCCACTGATGTTGCCGAAGATAAAATTACGGTAAACAATATTTTAACAGGATACTTTGACACTGAACGAATTTCAGATTTAAACAAAAAGAAAGCGGAGCAAATGGGGATCTCCGTCGACAAGGTTCGCCAGGCTATGGAAGATCAGGTGCCTGTGAAACGAATTGGTGATCCGCAAGAATATGGCTATTTAGTTACTTTTCTGGCTTCCGATAAAGCTTCCTATATCACAGGAACAAATATTCCAATAGATGGCGGTTTGCTAAAATCTCTATAATCAGTGTTAATTCCTGAATCAAATTGTCATTCTAACTATTCAAGGCCAGAATCCGCTGTTTTTCTTCCTCAGCTCTTTTAAAACCGTTTTTTTTGTCCAAAGCCCTGTTTATCCAACGTAAAGAATTCTTTTTGTTTCCTTTTTTACGATATAAAATGGCCATCCTGTAATAGGCCCATTCCAGTGGGACCCCATCTTTAACTGAATGATTCTCAATATAGCTGGTCATATATTTTATTCCCTGATCCAGCCGGAGTCCATATTCACTGCAAACCTTACCCAGCTGATAATTCAATTGATTTCTTTCAAACTCTATATAAGTATTCGCCAATGCCAATGCCTTTAAATAATTTGTCCTTGCATCAGCTGGCTCATTGTCATATTCATATACATAACCAAGTGCCAAAAGACCATCTAAGGTTGAAATTTGTTTTAGTTGCTTAGATAGTTCATACGCTTTGGCATAACTCCCTCCAACTATTCCGGGCAATGATACATAAAGGTCAATTAGCGCCCAGTGCGCCGGAATATGTAAAGGATCAAGAATCAGGGCCTTTTTAAGGCTCGATTTAATTCGCCTGATAAGCGTAAGTCCAACAAAAGGATTGCTGTTTTGAGCTTTTTTTGCCAAAACACCTCCGTACTTAAAAAAATAAGCAGGGCTATTATCTACTAAAGTGGTAAGACCACTATAAATCTCGATGGCCTTGTCCCATTCTTCCTGATACGCATATGTTTCGCCTAATTTGTCTAATAAAACCGGATTGGAATAGAGGTTGGGTTGTTTCAATAATAATTCACTGGCGCGTTTGTAATTCCCCGCATCTATCCAAAAGTCTAGATCAGAAGTAACTAGTTGCGCATTCAAGGCAATAGTATTCGTTAAAATTATGAGGAATATGATTAGTCTCACTCTATCTATCCATTTTACGCTCCTATTAGGTCGTAACCGGATTGTAATCCTTAAAGGTGTTGGAAAGTCTGATTGATACTTTTGCTTCCGAGTCGATTTTTAAAGTTTGGGTGCAGCATAATATCACGGTTTTTTATTTTTTATTTTTCTTTATTGATGGTGGATACCTGGAAAACACTTTTGCAACAATTTCTTGAAGCTTTTTTTCTCTGGCACCCGGGGAACTATTCTCATCAAAATTACTTAAGCTTATTGCCTGCCAGAACAACGCGTCCTTTTGGCTGTCCACCAGGTCAAAAATTATTTCCCGTTCCAGATTGGAGCCTCCAAGGGGAAGCCCTACAGATACACCTCCACCAACATTACCACTTGTACCGCCTATTCCGACCCCTACATTACTATTACTAGGTGTAACAAATGAGCTGCTTTGAATATTGATATAAAAGTCTGGTTCCTCGGATAATAAAATTCCACGCATTTGCATGGTTGAATCAATTGCATTAAAAAGTCGCCTTGAATCCAAATCACTTAGACCAGTCTGCATCTCAGGATAATAATTATAGGTATTATAATTGGTAAAATCTACCGAATTATCGAAATCATAGTTTACCCGCACCGTGGTGCAAGAAATTGCGCATAGAACAATCAATATGATCAGTACGCTTCTCATAAGCGATTTTTTATAAAAATAAAGAAAAAAAACAGGGAAGCCTGATATCGTATTGTTTATTCGTTTAAGAGCAGCCATAGCTTATCTTTAAGCTCATCCAGACCCATTTCCGATACAGAAGAGATAAATATATATGGGGTCTCCTTTAAATCCTTATCCAATTCTATTTTCATTTCCCCAATTAACTCATCATCCAGCATATCTGACTTGGAGATGGCTACCAATCTGTTTTTATCTAATAGTTCCGGATTATACTTTCTTAGTTCATTTAAGAGAATTTCATACTCCTGGCTAATATCTGTGCTATCAGCAGGTATTAAAAACAAGAGGATAGAATTGCGTTCAATATGACGTAAAAAATAATGTCCCAAACCTTTACCTTCGGCAGCCCCCTCAATTATACCTGGAATATCTGCCATGACGAAACTCCTGAAATCCCTGTATTTCACTATTCCAAGGTTTGGTTTTAGTGTGGTAAATTCGTAATCCGCTATTTTAGGTTTTGCAGAAGTCATTACAGAAAGCAATGTAGATTTTCCCGCATTTGGAAATCCTACCAGACCAACATCTGCCAGCACTTTAAGTTCCAGAGTCAATTCCTTATCCTGTCCGGGAATACCGGGTTGTGCATACCTTGGTGTTTGGTTGGTCGGGGTTTTAAAATGCCAATTTCCACGACCTCCTTTACCTCCTTCTGCGGCAATTTTTTCTTCCCCGTGTTCCGTAATTTCAAAAAGAACGTCATTCGTATCCGAATCGCGAACCACAGTACCCAATGGCACGTCTAAAATCACGTCCGTTCCATCGGCTCCTGTACTCCGGTTTTTGCTTCCATGCTCGCCGTGCCCAGCCTTAAAGTGACGTTTATATTTGAACCCCAGAAGTGTCCAAAGGTTTTCATTACCACGAATAATAATATGTCCGCCTCTGCCACCATCACCTCCATCCGGCCCGCCTTTTGGCACATATTTCTCCCTGTGTAAATGCGCAGATCCTTTGCCCCCATTCCCTGAGGCAATATTTAGCTTTACATAATCTACAAAATTCCCTTCGGTCATCGCTCAATTTGCATTTATTAGTAGTGGAATAATAGTTGGGGATATTAAAGTGTTGTCAGGATCATCCCTCGACCTGTATGGCATTTATTACGTTACCCAGGCGTTCTGTAATTTCGTCTATAGCCCCAATACCATTTACACTATGGAATTTACCCTGAGTCTCATAATATTCTTTGAGAGGCGCTGTTTTTTGATTGTATTCTTCAAAGCGATTTCTAATCTTATCCTCGTCCTGATCATCCGTTCTTCCGCTTATTTTGCCTCTTTCCAATAAACGTTGAATAAGTTCTTCATCATTTGCTTCCAAGGCAATTATTGCATCAATTTGCATTTCCTTGGAATCCATTAAGTTGTCCAGAGCTTTAGCCTGATCTACTGTTCTTGGAAAACCGTCAAAAATAAACCCATTAGCTTCGGGATGTTTCTCTACTTCATCCCTGAGCATCTTAATGGTAACCTCATCAGGAACCAAATCTCCCTTATCCATAAAGGTTTTCGCTAATTTTCCCAGTTCAGTATTATTCTTAATATTAAATCTGAATACATCTCCGGTGGAAATATGCAATAAATTATATTGATCCTTTAAAAAAGCAGCTTGCGTTCCCTTTCCTGCCCCCGGTTTTCCAAAAAGTACAAGATTAATCATATGGCTTTGGTTTAGTTGGTATACATCTCTTAAATTTCTTCCCTGTTCTTTATAATCCAGCCCATAACCCACAATAAACTTATTTGGAATTTCTATGCCTACATAGTCAATAGAATATTCCCCATTATAAATTTCTTTCTTAAAAAACAGGCTTGCTATTTTAAACTCCTTGACATTTGTCTTTGCAAATAAATGGACCAGTTCCTGCAGGGTCCTTCCGGTGTCAATAATGTCTTCCACAATAATCACACTTCTGCCTTCCAAATTTTCCGGAAGATCCAAAAGTGTTTCTACTATCCCAGTAGATATAAGGCCTCTGTATGAAGCCAATTTAACAAATGACACCTCACAGGGGTGTGGATAATTTTTCAGTAAATCGGAAATAAACATAAAGGCTCCGTTAAGAACCCCAACAAATATAGGTACCTCATCTTTGTAGTCCTTCACAATTTCTGCTGCAATTCTCTCAACTGCAAGTTGTATTTCTTCTTCCTTCAGAAATGGCTTGAACAATTTGTCGTGCAGCTTTATCAATGGTAGTGGTTTTATAGGATGGCAAAGATAGTATTTTGCTTTCTCTTTTTTAGGCTAAGGACCCCAGATTCTAACATTTAGGTGTATTTTTGTAGTCAGTTAAAATAATATGTAACACCTGAGAAAGTAAAACTTAATGAATTTCTTTTCTTCTGATTTTAAGCTCGGCATACTTGGAGGAGGTCAATTGGGTAAAATGCTTTTGTACGAAACAAGGAAGTTTGATATTTATACGAAAGTATTGGACGCATCGCCAGAGGCCCCTTGTAAAATAGCATGCAACGAATTTGTGGTAGGTGACTTAATGGATTTCGATGCAGTTTACAATTTTGGCAGAGGAGTAGATTTACTTACCATTGAAATTGAAAATGTAAATATAGAAGCCCTTGAAAAATTGGAAGAAATAGGCAAAAAAGTTTATCCATCTTCAAGGGTCCTTCGAATTATTCAAAATAAGGCAAAGCAGAAGTTATTTTATATTGACAACCAAATTCCTACGGCACCTTTTTCGAGATTTGCGTATACCAGTGAAATAAAAGATAGTGTTGCCCATGGTGGTATTGCATTTCCTTTTGTATGGAAAAGTGCCCAATTTGGCTATGACGGTCAGGGAGTAAAGATTATTCGCTCCCTTAAAGATCTTGAGGGACTTCCCAATGTTGAGTGTATCGCTGAGGATCTGATTCCATTTAAGAATGAACTGGCGGTAATAGTATCGCGAAATATACATGGCGAAGTAATGGATTACCCGGTAGTGGAAATGGAATTTCATCCCGAAGCCAATCAAGTGGAGTACGTCCTGTGCCCTGCCAGAATTAACAGCGACGTTGCTACAAAAGCCAGAAAGACAGCCTTAATGTTATCTGAAAAATTGCAACATATTGGCCTGCTGGCGGTGGAAATGTTTCAAACATCAGAAGATGAGATTTTGGTCAATGAGGTGGCGCCCAGACCCCATAATAGTGGTCATTACAGCATAGAAGGGAGTTATACCAATCAATTTGAACAGCATCTGAGGGCCATCCTGGGATTTCCTCTTGGAAGTTCAGATAGTAAAGTGGCAGGAGTAATGGTAAATTTGGTTGGAGAAGAAAATTTTACCGGCGAAGTCATATATGAAAATATAGAAGAAATATTTAAACTAAGTGGAGTTACACCGCATATATACGGTAAAAAAGAAACAAGACCATTCAGGAAAATGGGACATGTAACAATAATACACCAGGATATAAATGAGGCACGAAAAACAGCCGAAAAAGTAAAAAAGACTATCAAAGTAATTAGCAAATAATAAATATATGAGCAAAGTAGCAGTAATTATGGGTAGCTTAAGTGATCTTCCCGTCATGCAGGAGGCCATCGATATTTTAAAGGGATTTGATATTGAAGTAGAGGTGGACATAGTTTCTGCCCACAGAACCCCCGATAAATTATACGAGTTCAGCAAACACGCTCATAAAAATGGATTCGCCGTTATTATAGCGGGTGCGGGAGGTGCTGCCCACTTGCCGGGAATGGTAGCTTCACTTACCCCCCTGCCTGTAATAGGTGTACCGGTTAAAAGCACCAACTCCATAGATGGCTGGGATTCGGTCTTGTCAATTTTGCAAATGCCTGGAGGTGTTCCGGTAGCTACCGTTGCACTTAATGGCGCTAAAAATGCAGGTATTCTCGCAGCACAAATAATAGGCAGTGCTGACCAGTGTGTGTTAGATAAAATTATTTTCTATAAAGAAGGACTGAAAGACAAAGTAATTAAGGGTGCTCAGGAACTGAATAAATCCAAATAGAATACTAAAGAATTGTTGTCTTCCTTATTATAAATTTTCAGTTATAACAAAGCAATAAACGCCTGTCTGCAATGAATCCTTTATTAACTCCATTTGATACCGCTCCCTTCACAAAGATTAAAAGTGAACATTTTATGCCTGCATTTCTCCAGGCCATAGAAAATGCCCGCAAAGAAATAGATGACATAGCCAATTCTGAAGAAGAGCCCACATTTGAAAATACTATTGAAGCTTTAGAATTTTCAGGCCAGCAATTAGATCGAATAGCCAGTTTGTTTTTTAATTTAAATTCTGCCGAAACAAATGATAGCATCCAGGAGATTGCCAGGGAAATATCACCCTTGCTGTCTGAGTTTACTAATGATATAATTTTAAATGAAAAATTATTCAGAAAAGTGCAAAAGGTCTTTGAAAAAAAAGATACGTATTCCCTGACAGAAGAACAAAACACCTTACTAGATAAAAAGTATAAAAATTTTAGCAGAAATGGTGCTAACCTCCAGGAAGAAGAAAAAAAACGACTTAGGGAGATAGATGCATCACTTGCGACATTAAAATTAAAATTTGGTGAGAACATCTTAAAGGAAACCAATAAATACCAAATGCACCTTACCAATGAGGATGACCTTGAAGGACTTCCGGAAAGTGCAAAAGATGCTGCTGCGCAGTTAGCAAAAAATAAAGGAAAAAAAGGATGGCTTATTACTTTGGATTACCCAAGTTATATTCCATTTATGAAATATGCGCGCAACAGAGCACTTAGAAAAGAGTTGACAATCGCTTTTGGAAGCAGGGGTTTCCACAATGATGAATTGGACAATCAGGCCAATGTGATCAGAATAGCCAATCTGCGATATGAAAGAGCCCGTTTATTAGGCTATAAAAGTCATGCAGATTTCATCCTGGAAGAACGAATGGCCGAAACCCCCGAAAAGGTATATGATTTTTTAAAAGAAATGTTGTTAAAGGCAAAGCCTGCGGCAAAAGAGGAATTTAAGGAATTATCGGAATTTGCAAAAGAATTAGACGGAATTGAGCAGCTACAGACCTGGGACGGGTCCTATTATTCGGAAAAATTAAAGCAAAAACTCTTTAACCTTGACGATGAAAAGCTTAAGCCTTACTTTAAGCTGGAAAATGTTATCGAAGGTGTGTTTACCATCACCGAAAGGCTATACGGATTGTCGTTTGAAGAAGTAATTGATGTAGACAAGTATCATCCTGAGGTCAAAACCTATAGAATTTATGACCGCGACAAGAAATTTGTATCCTTGTTCTATGCTGATTTTCATCCCAGAGAGGGGAAAAGGGCCGGTGCCTGGATGACTTCTTTTAAGCCGCAGTACAAATTGAAAAACAAGAACGAAAGACCGCATATTTCCAACGTTTGCAATTTTACCAGATCTACTGAAAAGAAACCTTCACTGTTAACTTTCAATGAAGTTACAACGCTATTCCATGAGTTCGGGCACGCCCTCCATGGGATTCTTGCCGATACAAGTTATCCAAGCTTATCGGGTACTTCCGTATATTGGGATTTTGTTGAGTTACCCAGTCAAATTTTTGAAAACTGGTGCTATGAAAAGGAAGCCCTCGAACTATTTGCAAGGCACTATGAGACGGAAGAACCTATCCCTATGGCATACGTTGAAAGCATAAAAAAATCTGCAACATTTCAGGAGGGCATGGCCACAATGCGTCAACTAAGTTTTAGTTTCCTCGATATGTCATGGCATGCGTCTGACCCCTCTGGCATTTCAGACGTGAAGAAGCACGAGGTAAATGCTTTTAAGGACACTATGCTTTACCCAATTAACCCTGAGACCTGTATGAGCGTATCTTTTGCCCACATTTTTCAAGGCGGGTATTCCGCCGGCTATTACAGTTACAAATGGGCTGAAGTTTTAGATGCAGACGCCTTTGATTATTTTAAAGAAAAAGGAATTTTTAACAGGGAAGTAGCAGAAAAGTTCAGGAATCATATCCTTTCCAAAGGAGGAACTGAAAAACCAATGGTGCTCTACAAGCGCTTTAGAGGCAGGGAGCCTAAAATAGAAGCACTTTTAGAGCGCGCGGGATTATTGAAAAAGACGGCTTAGTTTAATTTTTTTCCTCCAGTGCATCATAGCCTCCCAAAAGATCTATTACATTATTATAGCCCGAGGAAGTGAGAAACTCTGCTGCACTTGAACTACGGCCTCCTTTTTTGCAGTAAACATAAATGGTTTTGTCTTTTTCTATTGTCTTGAATTGATCGATAAAATCCTCATCATACCAATTAATATTAACTGCATTATCCAAATGACCCTCAGCGTACTCCTCCGGGGTACGAACATCGATCAGGACGGCATTTTCGACATCCTCAGGTGTCAATTCATTGATTGACATGGATTTGGTTTGGGTGCAGCTTATTTGAACTACTAACAAAAGAAAGAGATAACCGATATTTCTCATAATTGGGTGGTTTATATTTAATTTCAATATTTTCATTAAAAATAATTTATTTTTGGTTTCCATAAGTAACAAAATGACGGAAAATAAGCTAAATCCTGATTCATGGGTCGACCAATATGCCGACTATCTGTTCAACTATGCTGTGGCACGGGTGAGTGATGCGGAGATCGCCAAGGATTTAGTGCAGGAAACATTCCTTGCCGGACTAAAATCCGCTAAAAATTTTCAGGGAGCTGCAGCAGAGCGTACCTGGCTTATAGCCATTTTGAAGCGTAAAGTTATTGACTACTATCGAAAAATAAATTCAAAGAAAGGCAAAGCCGAGGTTCGCATTACTTATAGTAACCAAAGTGATTCAGCCGGAGACTGGTTAGAAGAAAATGTAGCAGATCCTTTTAGCACCCTTGAAAATGATGAAATAGAAAATGAGGAATTGGGACAGGCTATACAGGAATGCATTTCTAAGCTGCCCAAAAAGCAGTCTGCAGTATTTGTTATGAAAACGATTCGCGGATTGAGTACTGAAGATATATGTAATGAGCTGGGAATAAATCCGTCTAACCTATGGGTAATGGTGCATAGAGCCAGAACAAGCCTTATGGGTTGTCTTAATGAAAATTGGTTTAAATTATGATTAACTGCGAGCAAGCAAGCACAATTTGCAATAAAAAACAATATCAGGAAGCTTCTCTTCTTGAACAAATCAAGCTAAGTCTGCACCTGATGTTTTGTAAAGCCTGTTCTTCATTTTCCAGGAAAAACAGAAAACTAACCATTCTTTGCAATAAGGCCGATTTACAAATCCTTTCAGAACAGGAAAAGATAAAAATGAAGGAAACGATTGAACGCAGTAGCTAAAAATAATTCTCCAGGACAACTAATATTCCCAACCAGCCAATAGGAATAGCTTCCACAAAAAATGAAGCAAAATATTTAGATTGATTTCTATGGGTAAATAGGAGCATAACACATAAAATCAAAAAAAGTAATGTCCTGCCAATAATTTCCATCCGACTTAGATCGTCCTTGAGAAAAGTTAACAACAGGAAAATAACAGATAAGAAAGCTCCGAGGGTTTTGGTTTTTGAAACTCCAATTCGCTGCGGTATAGTCTGAAGGTTCAATTCATCACATTCAAGATCTCGTATTTCAAATGGAATTAGCAATATAAGAATCAAAATAAATTGTTGTAGAACCAGAAGCCCAATGTCCCATGAAAATGCTAAAGCCGAGGATATTATTGGGATTCCCACCGTAGTTCCCGTCCAAACAAGAGCTACCAGCAGTACTTTGACAATACCTGAATTCCTCAAATTCTTGTGCCTGGCAGAAACCGGCAATGCATACAATCCTGCGAGCAAAGCCAAAACAATGCATATGAGCCAGACTTTGTGGCTCAGAAAAAAGAAGTGATATCCTGCAAGGGCTAAAAAAACAAAGCTGAAAATCTGTATTTGCCGGTGGTAGCTATTTTTTACCAGGATATACTTTTTGGCTTTTGTTCCGTATTTAATGAAATTATAACTTGGAACAGTTCCAAAAAAAACGAAAAGAATCAGATGCTGTTCCGGTAAAATGTTTAAGAAAATATTAGTTGTCATCAGCAGACTTACCACCGCAAACGCAACATGAATGCTGGCATCCAGATAAAAACCAAAAATACGGCCCAACCAACCCATTAAACAAAAATAACCAAACTGTTCATAACGTATCCTTTTGGTTAAAAACTTTAGGCTACAGCTCCATGAATTAGCCAATTTTACAAGAATTAATTCCTAATTTTGTTCACTATTATTTTAGCTATAAAATTCGGTATTATGGTGACTGACCTGTTTGCTTCAAGACACATAGGAATACGTAAAGATGATCTGCCTAAAATGCTTCAAACCATTGGCGTGGAAAGTATAGATCAGTTAATAGACGAGACTATTCCGGGTGAAATAAAACTTAAAAAGCCTTTAGATCTAAGCAAGGAAATGAGCGAACATGAATTCTTGTCGCATATAAATGCACTTTCCGAAAAAAATAAGGTATTCAAAACCTATATCGGTCTGGGATACAACGAATGTATTACGCCATCCGTTATTAAAAGGAACATTCTTGAAAATCCGGGATGGTATACAGCATATACCCCATATCAGGCAGAAATTGCGCAAGGTAGATTAGAAGCCCTGTTAAATTTTCAAACTATGATTTGCGATCTTACCTCTATGGAGCTATCCAATGCTTCTCTTTTAGATGAAAGTACCGCAGCTGCTGAAGCTATGACCATGCTTTATGATGTAAGGCCCAGGGAACAAAAGAAAAATGAGGTTGTAAAATTTTTTGTATCCAATGAAGTAATGCCGCAGACCCTGTCATTATTGCAGACCAGATCTAAACCGCTTGGAATTGAATTGGTCATTGGTGATCATGAAACATTTGAATTTGATGAGGGCTTTTATGGAGCTTTACTGCAATACCCGGGGAAATATGGTCAGGTATGCGACTATAGAAGTTTCGTTCAAAAAGCGAAGGAGAAAGAGATGAAAGTAGCAGTAGCTACAGACATACTTAGTTTGGTTTTATTAACCCCACCTGGCGAAATTGGCGTAGATGTAGTTGTTGGAACAACGCAAAGATTTGGAATTCCTTTGGGCTATGGGGGCCCGCATGCCGCATTTTTTGCGACCCGGGAAGCATTCAAAAGAAATATTCCCGGAAGGATTATAGGGCTTACAAAAGATACCGATGGCAACCCGGCATTGCGTATGGCTTTACAAACCAGAGAACAGCATATTAAAAGGGACAAAGCCACTTCTAATATTTGTACGGCACAGGTTTTGCTGGCTGTAATGGCAGGGGCCTACGCCGTATATCATGGTCCAAAAGGATTGGAGTCTATTGCAAACAAAGTTCATTACAATGCCAGGTTATTAAGTCAGCTATTAGAAAAACAGGGCTTTAAACAGTTGAACACCTCATTCTTTGATACAATTAAAGTTCTGGTTCCGAACACCGGTTCCTTAAAATCTATTGCTGAAAAGAAAGGTATTAACTTTAATTTTATTGATACAAATACAGTTTCGATATCTGTCAATGAGGCGACAAGCCGGGATGACATAAAACTAATTACCAGTTGTTTTAATGAATTGAGTGAATCGAATAAGCTTAACACTATTGCTACCGAAATAAAGGATGTTATTCCTTATTCGTTATTGCGCAGCACCCCTTTCCTGGAAAACGAGGTTTTTAATTCTTACCATTCTGAGACAGAATTGATGCGTTATCTTAAAAAATTAGAGCGAAAGGATTTAGCTCTAAATCATTCCATGATTGCATTAGGCTCATGTACTATGAAATTGAATGCCGCCAGCCAAATGCTTCCCTTAAGCATGCCGGCCTGGGGCAATATTCATCCGTTTGTTCCTATAGATCAGGCAGAAGGTTATCAAATAGTCCTCCGGGAATTAGAGAGAGATTTAACAGAAATAACAGGTTTCGCCGGCACCTCTTTGCAACCCAATTCCGGGGCGCAGGGCGAATATGCGGGTTTAATGACCATTAGGGCATATCATGAATCCAGAGGTGATATCCACAGAAATATTTGTATTATTCCCGCATCGGCACATGGCACTAATCCTGCTTCCGCCGTAATGGCAGGAATGAAGGTGGTTGTAACCAAAACAGATGATCGGGGAAATATAGATATGGCAGACCTGCAGGATAAAGTAGAAATACATTCCGATAATCTGGCTGCATTAATGGTTACCTATCCTTCGACGCATGGAGTTTTTGAATCCTCCATAAAAAAAATAACACAGTTAATTCACGACCATGGCGGACAGGTTTATATGGACGGCGCCAATATGAATGCGCAGGTAGGATTAACAAATCCGGCAACCATAGGAGCTGATGTGTGCCATCTAAACCTTCATAAGACTTTTGCTATACCTCACGGTGGTGGTGGCCCTGGGGTAGGGCCAATTTGTGTTGCAGAACAGTTGTTGCCTTTTCTTCCGGGTAATCCTGTTATAAAAACAGGTGGCGAAAAAGCAATCAGTGCAATTTCCGGAGCTCCATGGGGTAGTTCTTTGGTATGTTTAATTTCTTACGGTTATATTAAGATGTTAGGAGCATCCGGATTAACCAATTCTACAAAAATTGCCATTCTTAATGCAAACTACATAAAGAACAGATTGAGTGGGAAATTTGATGTTCTATATACCGGGGAAAAAGGACGGGCAGCTCATGAAATGATCATAGATTGCAGGCCATTTAAGGTACATGGAATAGAAGTAACCGATATTGCCAAACGTTTAATGGACTATGGCTTTCATGCCCCAACGGTATCCTTTCCTGTAGCCGGAACCTTAATGATAGAGCCAACGGAAAGTGAAAATCTCGATGAACTAGATCGTTTTTGTGATGCTATGATAGCGATTAGGGCAGAAATTGATAAGTCCTCTGCCAAAGAACCCGATAATTTATTGAAAAACGCACCCCATACTCTTCATATGGTAACCAATGATGCATGGGAATTTCCATATTCCAGACAGGAGGCTGCATTTCCATTGCCTTATGTTGGTGAAAATAAATTCTGGCCTAGTGTCAGAAGAGTTGATGAAGCTTATGGAGATCGTAATTTAATCTGTACCTGCATACCCATTGAAGAATATATGGTAGTATAACTTTTTACTTATAAACAGGGGTTTGAAGGACTGCTTGAGACTTGAACAAACAGTAACATTCTTGTTTGTTTCTTCTGAACATCGTATTTAATTATTATGCACGCATAGCACAGTTCATTTTTTTTTTAGATTGTAAAAAATTTACTCAAATCTAACAAAGATGCGAATTGGAATTAGCGGCACAGGGTGTTATATCCCCTCAATTACCTCTCAAAATACGGATTTTGAGCAACACAATTTTCTTACTGACGAAGGCAATCCATTTCCTTATTCCAATGAGGTTATTATAGAAAAGTTTAAGGCAATAACCGGGATTGATGAAAGAAGGTACGCAGATAAAGAACTTAATACCTCAGACCTGGGATTCTTTGCTGCCCTTGAAGCCATTGAAGATGCAGGGATTGATGCTGAAGAGCTGGATTATATCATTTTCGCCCACAATTTCGGGAATGTTAGCCATGGGCAATCTCAGAGCGACACGGTTCCGAGTTTAGCCACGAGGGTAAAGCATCTTCTAAAAATTAAAAACCCCAACTGCGTTGCATATGATATGCTTTTTGGTTGTCCGGGTTGGATTGAAGGAGTGATTCAGGCGAATGCCTTTATCAAAAGCGGTATGGCCAAAAGATGTCTTGTAATTGGGGCGGAAACACTTTCCAGGGTAGTTGATCAGCACGATCGGGATTCAATGATTTATTCAGATGGTGCCGGGGCTTGTATTATTGAAGATTCGGAAAATTCTGGTGAAATTCTTGCCCATGTTTCTGCTACTTATGCCAATGAAGAAGCCTATTATTTGTTTTTCGGTGAATCACATAATAAATCTTGCCCAAGCAAAACACAATATATAAAAATGTTCGGTCGCAAAATTTATGAATTTGCCCTTAAACACGTTCCCAACGCCATGAAAGAATGTTTGAATAAAAGTGGTATCCCAATTGAAAAAGTTAAAAAAATATTCATTCACCAGGCAAATGAAAAAATGGATGAGGCTATTGTAAAACGTTTTTACAAATTGTATAATATGGAAATGCCGGAAGGGGTTATGCCAATGAATATCCATGAAATGGGAAATAGTTCTGTAGCAACCGTTCCTACTTTATTTCATATGGTTAAAACAGGAAAAATAGAAAATCAGCATATAGAAAAAGGGGATGTTGTTATCTTTGCCAGTGTTGGTGCAGGTATGAATATCAACGCTATAGTCCATAGATGCTGAAACTATGTATGAAAAAACTTTTCCTGTAAAAAGGTATAAAAATACGCTTGCCTTTCTTCAAAAACACATAACTACCACAGAAAACATATTGGATTTGGGAGTAAGCAATCCATTTTCTGAAATAATGAAACAACACGGATATGACGTAGTAAATACCGGTGGTGAAGATTTGGATTTGGATTTCGAATTTGTTCAGAACTCGAAAGCCAGGGTAGTTACTGCATTTGAAATCTTTGAACACTTGCTAGCACCATATAATATTTTAAGGGCTATACAGGCGGATAAAATTGTAGCCAGTGTTCCGTTAAAACTATGGTTCGCCCCTGCGTACAAAAGTAAAACTGATCCCTGGGACAGACACTATCATGAATTTGAAGCCTGGCAGTTTAATTGGTTGCTTGAAAAAGCTGGTTGGGAGATAAAGGATACATTCAGCTGGGCGAATCCTGTTAAGAAATTTGGCCTCAGGCCTTTATTACGGCTTTTTACGCCACGTTATTATATTGTATATGCCGAGCGAAAAAAGATACCCGAAAGCACTGAATTTACTGCATCAGAATAATAATACCGTACAATAGTGATTTACTACATTGTAATCTGTGCACATAATGAAGAATTATTTCTGGCTGAGACACTCAGAGCTGTCTTGGCACAAACAGTGCAGCCTAAGAAAATTTTGGTTGTGAATGATAATTCTGCAGACGGTACAGAAGCTATTATAGATGAGTTTGTATCCGGAAACGAGCATATTTTAAAAGTAAACAGATCTTCGTCTGCCTTTCATATGCCCGGAGCCAAAGTTGTGGAAGCATTTAATGAAGGATATGCGCAGTTGGATGATCAGTACGATTTTATAGTAAAACTGGATGCTGATATAATACTGCCCGAAAACTACTTTGAAAAAATCTCAGAGCTTATTAATTCAGATTCAAAGGCAGGTATTTTAGGTGGATTTGCCTATGAACAGGATGCGAACGGAGCCTGGAAGTTGAATCATCCGATGAATAAAGATCACGTACGAGGTGCTTTTAAAAGCTATACAAAAGAATGTTTTAAAGCTATAGGCGGATTAAGGAATTCTATAGGCTGGGATACTGTTGATGAACTCCTGGCTCAGTATAATGACTTTAAAGTAATTACAGATGATTCATTAAAAATAAAGCATTTACGCCCTCTTGGCGCTTCTTATAACAAACGAGCACGTTTTCTTCAGGGTGAAGCGATGTACCGGATGCGTTACGGTTATATGATTAGTTTCATTGCCTCACTAAAAATTGCCTGGAAAAGAAAAAAGCGGGTGTTATTTTTTGATACTTTAAAAGGTTATTTCCAGGCCAAAAAGAGGGACCTTCCTTATTTGGTTTCTGAAAAAGAGGGTGAATTTATTCGCAGACTCCGATGGCGAAATATTTTGAATAAATTATTCTAATACAGCAGTAATAGGCTTTCCGGTAGTTCCGTTCGGAAATGCAATCCCCAACAATGCAGCTAATGTAGGTGCAATATCCGGGATTTCGGTTTTCAGTGTAGTTGCGCCCGGTTTAATACCTTTTCCATAAAAAAGAAGTGGTGTATGGGTGTCATAAATCTGAGCAGACCCATGCGTGGAACCGGTTTTGCTATAATCAATATTTGCCGGTTTTGGAACCATCAATACATCTCCGGAACGTTTCATATTATATCCATTTTGAATTATATACGGTATTCCGGTAGTGTACTCATTATTGCGCATTTGATAGGCAGTATATACCATGGCCATATCGTCGGATGACAATAACTCATTGGCCAAAGTCTCCTGGACTTCCTGAAGGCTTAAATCCAGGTTTTGTATTACCTTATGATCAAGAAATAGTTGGTTGTTGGAATAATTTTTAATTAAATCGGTTGATCCGTACCTATATTTAATGAATTCTGCAAGATTTGATTGCATTTCCGACTTATTAAGATACCCTGCCGGAATTTTTTGATCCTCCAGATAAGCAGGAACATTGATTGCCCCATGATCTGCAGTAAGAAAAACGGTATATTCACCTTTGCCTACTTTGGTATCCAGATACTTGAAGATCCTTTCCAAATCGCGATCCAAACGTATGTATGTATCCTGAATTTCCTTGGAATTTACACCGAACCAATGTCCAACATAATCTGTACTTGAATAACTAATAGCTAAAAAGTCTGTGATCTCGTCCGTTCCAAGCTGTTCCCCTTTCAGCGCTTCCAATGCAAAATCAGTAGTTATGCTATTTCCAAAAGGCGATACTTTTAAAATTTCATATTGACTATTCTTTTCCCATAAATCGGGTAGGTTATGCGGAAAAACCGGAGCACTTTCTCCTGAATACAAACCTTCATAGTTATTATTATCAGGACCGCTTTCCACATAGGAATTGATATTCTCAATTGTATTCCAGGGCCTCTTATATTTTTGAACGGCATTAGAGGAATTAAATTTTACTACCCATTCAGGTAAATTCTCCATATAATAGGTACTGCTAATCCATTTACCTTCTCCCCCACCAAGAAACCAGTAAGCCGCATTTGCGGTGTGCCCTCCTGGAAGAACAGCTCCTCTGTCTTTTAGCGCAACAGCTATAACTTTACCTTTCATTTGTGTATGCAATCGCAATTGATCCGTAATGGTGGTTACAGTCATTCTGTGCGGTGACATTTTTCCGGCTTCTGAAACCATTCCAACGGTTTCGTAGGACTCGTCGGAAGCACAATAAACCATTTTGTCAATTTCCTTATCATACCAGTTATTGCCTATAACCCCATGTACTGAAGGTGTAGCCCCGGTATACACAGACGCGTGTCCCGGCCCAGTACTGGTGGGGGCATAATTGAAGTGATTATTCTTACAATTAAAACCTTCATTAACCAGGCGCTTAAAACCATCATCCCCATAATGATTCCAAAATCGGGTTAAATAATCATATCTCATTTGATCCACTACTATTCCCACAACCAATTTCGGATTAGTCATTAAGGGAGTAGAAATCTCCATTTTAGAAGATTCTTTTACCTTACGCTGACTTATTGCTTCCGAAGAATTTAATACGAAACCTACCAATAATATAAATGAGAAAAAGCCTTTACTAAACATGTTAAATAGGTTCAGGGTTTAAAAATGCCTAAATTAAGTTTTAAAATTTTAAATGAAGGTTAAATGAAGGCTAATATTACTATTTTTACAACGAAAAGCATCGTTTAGTTTTATGAATTACATCTCATCAATTGGCAGCTATTCCATTATGGTTTGGGAGGTTTTTAAAAAACCTACAAAATGGTCAATTATGAAATCTTTGATATTAAAAGAAATTGATGAATTGATTTATGGTTCCATGGGGATCGTTATTTTCATTTCTGTTTTCATTGGAGGTGTTGTCGCTATTCAGACGGCATTAAACCTTACAAACCCTCTGATTCCAAAAGACCTGATTGGTTTTGCTACACGGCAGTCGGTCATCCTTGAGTTTGCCCCTACATTTACATCTATCATCATGGCCGGTAAAGTAGGTTCATATATCACTTCGAGTATAGGCACCATGCGTGTAACGGAACAAATAGATGCATTAGAAGTTATGGGTGTGAATTCTCTCAACTACCTCGTTTTTCCTAAGATAATAGCAATGCTTTTTTATCCATTTGTAATTGCCATTTCCATGTATGTTGGGATTTTTGGCGGTTTAATAGCCAATTCTTTAGGGAATTACAGTACATCAACTGAATTTATTCAAGGCATACAACTAGACTTTATACCCTTTCACGTGACATATTCCTTTATTAAATCTGTGGTTTTTGCTTTTATCATAGCTACAATTCCATCTTTTCATGGGTATTATATGGAAGGTGGGGCCCTTGATGTTGGCAAAGCAAGTACCACTTCATTTGTTTGGACCAGTGTAGTGATCATTATTTCTAACTTTGTACTAACCCAACTATTGTTAGGCTAATGATAGAAGTAGAAAACCTAACCAAATCTTTTGGAGATGTCCAAGTACTAAAGGGCATAACCACCTCCTTTGAAAAGGGAAAAACAAATCTGATTATAGGTCAAAGCGGCTCCGGAAAGACCGTATTTATGAAATGTCTTTTGGGGTTAATGGTGCCGGATAACGGAACTATTAGCTATGATGGTAGAATGTTTTCAAAACTAACCGTAAAGGAAAAACGAAATCTGAGACAGGATATGGGGATGGTATTCCAGGGAAGCGCCTTATTTGACTCAATGACGGTTGAGGAAAATGTGATGTTCCCCATGGATATGTTTACCCACCAGTCCCGATCTGAAATGGAAGACAGGGTAAATATTGTATTGAAACGGGTGAATCTCATTGATGCAAACAAAAAATATCCAGCAGAAATTTCTGGAGGTATGCAAAAAAGAGTCGCTATTGCAAGGGCAATAGTCATGAATCCGAAGTATTTGTTTTGTGATGAGCCCAACTCAGGTCTCGATCCTAAAACTGCTATTTTAATTGATAATTTAATTCAGGAGATCACAAAAGAATTTGACATTATTACGGTAATTAATAGCCATGACATGAATTCTGTCATGGAAATTGGTGAGAAGATCATATTCCTCCAGCACGGCATTAAAGAATGGGAAGGTACCAAAAACGAAATATTCAAAACCAACAATGAGGCGGTTACGAATTTTGTCTATTCTTCGGAATTATTTAAAAAGGTCAGGCAAATGTATATTGAAGAGAGAGACTAACCCTTTCTACCTTAGCCTTATTTTATTATCATTCAATCTCAATTTTAGCCAGTTTTGCAATTTTTCAGTATCCTCCTCAATATTCCGACGTTTTGTACCCTTTTTCCAGGCAACTTCAAAAACAGGTATAGTATCTATCTTACTAAAGTCGGTTGTAATTGTATAAGCAAAACCAAGGCTTTCCAGATTTTCATAATTCAATTTAGCTTCAGCACTGATTTGTTCAAATGGTATTTGTTTAGTTGTAAGTTTACTTAGTTTTGCTATTTCAGATTCAAGCAGGTTTATACGCTCATCTTTATTCAATACTTCGGCTTTTTTGGATTCGTATAATTCATTTATATAATTGAATTTTATTTCAGAATCGTCTCTTCCTCCCTGTACAATTCTTAGTTCTGTTTCCTGCAACCTTGAAAATGAATTTTTTTGTTCAATCCAGCTGGCAATAACATTATCCGGTATTAGTTCATCTCCCATACAAACCAATTCAATGGTTGAACCACCTTCCCTGTTATAATTTATTTCTGTAAGATTGTCTAAATACCGTCCCCTATCTTTAAATTTATATAGTTCGATTGTATTATCAATCAAATCCTGAGCCTGCTTCATATATCTGGATTTCTGCCAAACATTATAAAAAGTAATTATAGCCGGTACCATAACCAATAAAGCAATTAAAGAAGCTATTCTGGCATAGAACCTTCTCTTCCTGGAATTAATGTATTTAACCATAGGAAAACGAAGGAGCTTTAGAACAATTACCGTGGCCAGTGCTATAAAAATGGTATTTATTATAAACAGATACATCGCCCCGGTTGCATAATGCCAATTGGCTATTGCCAGGCCAAAGCCTACAGTGCAAAGAGGTGGCATTAAGGCTGTTGCTATGGCCACCCCAAAAATTACAGTGGCAATAGTTCCTTTTTTAGCTCTGGCTATAACCAGTGCGAAACCACCAAAAAAGGCGATTAGAACATCTCTGATATCCGGCTCTGTCCTTGCTAATAATTCAGAGGATTCATCACTTAGAGGGAAAAATTTGAAGAATAAATAAGCCGTAAGAATACTTATGGTAACCATTACCGCAAAATTCTTTAATGAACGCCGAAGTGTATCAATATCATTTATGGCAATAGACATCCCAACACCCAAAATTGGCCCCATCAGAGGGGAAATAAGCATTGCTCCAATAACAACGGCCGTGGAATTTGCATTCAACCCTACTGAAGCTATAAATATTGAACATATCAATATCCAAATAGTATGTCCTTTGAAAGGGATGTCTGCGACAATAGCTTCTTTGGTAGCCTGCTGATCCGTATTCTGGCGAATATTCAGAAGCTCACCAATAAATTTTCGAGCACTCCCGTAAAATCCCTGAAAATCCTTTTTAGCCTGTTCTCCGCTTATATTCTCCTTGTCTTCTGATAATGGACTTTTATCATTAAAATCTTCTTCCATAATTATGTGTATTGGTCTCCGAATCGTTTTTTTACTTCTGCCAGAATACTTTTAATAGTTTGTTCTTTGGATTTAGGGCAAATCATTAGAACTTCTTCTTTATCAACAACAATATAATCTTTTAACCCATCTATAACCGCAATTTTGTTTTTAGGCAATCGAATCATATTTCCCTCAGCATCTTCCGTCAAAACATCTCCATTAACAATGGCATTTCCATCTTTATCTTTCTCGAGTTTATGATATAATGAGCCCCAGGTACCCAGGTCATTCCAATCAAAAGTAGCCGGAAGGACAAAAATTGACCTCGCCTTTTCCAGGATTGCATAATCTATTGAAATATTATCCGCTTTTGGGTAGTTCTTATCAATAAAAGCCTTTTCTCCCGGGGTATTTAGCATATCAAATCCGGAATTAAACAATTCGAACTGCTCTGATTGAAATTCCTTGAATGCCCCCAAAATAGTTCTTACACTCCAGATGAAAATACCCGCATTCCACAGAAAATTACCCTGCTTTAAAAATGACTTTGCCGTTTCATAATCAGGCTTCTCTCTAAATTGTTTGACGGCAAACAATCCTGAACCTGTTTCCTGTGGCGTTATTTGGTCATACTCAATATAGCCAAATCCAGTATTAGGGAATGCAGGTTTTATTCCCAGCGTGCAAATAACTTCCTCTTCCGCACATTTATCAAAACAACTTTTGACATTAAGTTCAAAGGCCTTTTCATCTTCTATCCAATGGTCACTGGGGGCCACAATCATCAAACCCTCAGGATTCATTTTTTTTATTCTTAAAGCCGCATATAAAATACAGGGAGCTGTATTGCGCATTGCCGGTTCTAAAATCACCTGATCTGAACTAATCATAGGAAGCTGGCTCAAAACAAGTTCATTATACCTTTCATTAGTAAGAATAAGAATGTTTTCCGTGGGTATAAATCTATTGAGACGACTAAAAGTTTTTTGCAAAAGCGTAACACCCGCACCCAACATGTCATGGAATTGCTTGGGGTATGCAGAAGTACTGACCGGCCAGAATCTGGAACCTATTCCCCCTGCCATTAAAACGGCGTAATAGTTTTTATTTTTTTTCATTTGTTATCTATTAATTACTGCCTCAACTTCTGCATGGGGTTGAAATAAGTACACTCTTCCCGAAGAGATTTCAATACACTCAAACCTTTTTACTTTGCGTTGCCCCTTTTTAAATAATTTTCCATTGTACAACTTAAAAATACTTCCGGAAGGTAATTCAAATACCTGAATTTTATCAGAAGGAATATCATAAGCTTTTAAAGCCATGGACAAAGCTGAATCTGTCGTGCTACTGGCCTTAGGGTTTCTAAAATGTTTTGCAAGGATTGGCAACAGGGAAGATGGGAATATTTCCGGTCTGAGGAATGGTAGCATTAGGTATTGGAATGTTTGCTTCCATTCGATGCCATGGGGTTTTATTCTTCTTCCAAACTTTTCAAAAGCAACCAAATGTCCAATTTCATGAATAAGCGTTATTAAAAAACGATACTTATTTGTAGTGGCATTAACGGTAATTTGATGTGATCCGTCGGGCATAAGACGATAATCCCCGTGGCGGGTCACCCTTTGATTAACTATTTTCAGATTTACTTCATTAGCTTTTATTAGTTCAAGACAGGGTGGAACTGCATTCTCAGGAAGGTATTTTAAGAGTGTTTCGTTCATTAATGTAAAATATAACTAATATTAAGGCGTAGTACTACTTACCTGTAATAGTTTTCCATTGTAATAGCGCTGGCCATTTAAGGAAAAATCCATAATGTAATCAGCCATATCCTTCGCTGTAATAGGCGCCTGATACCCGGGAAAAGCCTCTTCCAGCATTTCAGTCTGAACTGCTCCAATGGCCAGTACATTAAACGAAGGTCCGGTTTCTTTAAATTCTTCAGCCCATAATTCTGTCAATGTAATTACTGCCCCTTTGCTGGAACTATAGGCCGAAAGGCCAGGAAATTTAACACTTCCCTGCACTCCACCCATTGAACTAATAGTTACCACATGGCCTCCAACAGGCATTTTTGGGATGAGCAGTCTGGTAAGTTCTGCAACTCCGAATACATTTACCTGATATATTTCTTCAAATTCCTTTCTGGTAGTTTCAAGAAATCGCTTGTTCAATAATTGTCCGGCGTTATTAATCAGAATATCCACTGTTTTCCAATTGTCTTCTAAAAAAAGTTCGAGTTTATCAAAATCCTCGCCTTTGCATAAATCAAAAGGAAAAGCCGAAATATTTGCTTCATTTAATTCCTTAACCGGTTTATCATTTCTGGAAAGGGCCAAAACATTATGTCCATTCTGAGCAAAAAGGCGGGCAAGTTCAAATCCTATACCCCTGCTGCACCCTGTAATTATAACATTAGCCATTTAATAATACTTTACTTCCTGTTCAGCTGAGTTTGAAAATCCTTCTATTACCGGTATCATGTTATTAATAAGACCGGACATATGTTCAAAATCCATCTGGTCAACCTCATCGCCTACTTTATGATAGAAATTAAAATTAGTAAAATCAAAAGTGCAATAGGTTTGAGAAGGAATATTGAACTCCTTGTGAAAAGGGTAGTTATCCGATCTTTGAAAAAGCCCAAATTCCTTGGCTGATGGCAAATAACCAACCAAATTTTTATTTGCATATCTATTAGATACTTCTGCCATATTTGATTTAGAGTAGCCTGTAACATACATCATATAGTCCTTATTGACCATAGGAACACCTGTCATCTCAAAATTAATCATCAGGTACAGGTTAAGATCTTCCTCTTTCAATTTTTTAGCCAGATGGCTGGAACCTAGCAAGCCCTTTTCTTCTGCACTGAACAATGCAAAGATGAGACTCCTTTTATTGCTTCGGGAATTTCCAAAATACCTGGCCAATTCAAGTACGGTGGTTGTTCCGGATGCATTGTCATTAGCTCCATTGGCAATAGCATCTCCATTTTCGGGTGTTAGTATACCAATATGGTCATAATGCGCTCCGATGACGATATATTCATTTTGAAGTTTCTTATCCGTTCCTTTTACAACACCAACAATATTATAAGCCGGGTTATGATAATTGGCCAATGTATCTCTATAAGTTTTAAAATAAGGCTCCAATTTATTTTGAAGAAAGATACCTTCTATAAATTCTGCTGCTTTTTCTATCCCTTCACTTCCGGAATCACGGCCTTTCAAATCATCTGAAGCCAAATAGTTCATTATTCCGAGAACTCTGGTGTTATCCGAAAACTCATTACTTAGAATTTTTTTTGGTGCTGCAGCTTCGGGTTGCTTTATATTTATCCCGGCTGCAGTGCTTCCCGAATTTCCCTGAAGGCCATCAGCTCCGGCCGGAGGATTAACGGATTGTGAATTTTTTAACGAACCACAGGCCGTAAGGAAGGATAGTGCTAAAAGTAAAACTACATGCTTCATTTGCATTCTAAATAATAAAAGGTACCCCATGTATTTCGGATACCTTATTTTACGAATAATCAGACTTTTTTTCAAGTAAAAGCTCTTGTTTTATCAAGCCAACATAGTAACCGGATTCTCCAGATACGCCCTAAGGGTTTGTAAAAACTGGGCTCCGGTTGCTCCATCAACCGTTCTGTGATCACATGCCAGGCTAATCTTCATTGTATTTCCAACAACGATTTGACCATCTTTTACAACCGGCTTTTCAACTATTGCTCCAACTGATAGAATAGCAGAATTAGGCTGATTGATTATCGATGTAAATTCAAGAATACCAAACATTCCGAGGTTCGAAACTGTAAAAGTGCTTCCTTCCATTTCGGCTGGAGTTAATTTTTTAACTCTTGCTCTTCCCGCCAAATCCTTGACGGAAGTTCCAATCTGCGTTAGACTCAACTGATCTGTGAATCTTAATACCGGCACTACCAAACCATCGTCTACCGCCACGGCAACCCCTATATGAATGTGTTGATTATATCGGGTGGTATCTCCATTCCAGGAAGTATTAACCTGCGGGTGCTTTTTTAGTGCCATGGCACAGGCCTTAACTACCATATCATTAAATGAAACTTTGGTATCCGGAAGACCATTGATCTTTTCCCTGGAAGAAATAGCATTATCCATATCAACCTCAATCATAAGGTAATAATGAGGAGCTGTGAACTTAGATTCACTCAATCTCTTGGCTATCACCTTGCGCATTTGGGAATTTTTCACCTCTTCAAAATGCTCTTCCCCGGTTGGAAGCATTGGCGGTGCGGTTACCTGACGTTCCGGAGCTGTTTTGGTTTCGGCAACCTCAGAAGAAACAGCGGCTTTTGCGGAAGGCACAAAGTTTTCTATATCCCGTTTTACAATTCTGCCATGATCCCCACTACCTTTAACGTCCGCAAGGTCTATTCCCTTCTCTATGGCAATTTTCCTTGCTAATGGAGAAACAAATACCCGCTGACCCGATTCTAATTGCTTGTCATCTTTAACCTCTTTATTTGTATCTTCCGAAGGAACTGTTTTTTCTGTTTCTGAAGTCGCAGCTGCTTCAGTTTTTGAATCAGGCTTAGCCTGCAATACCGCTTCAACATCTGTTCCGGCCGGACCAATAATAGCCAATACCTCATCAACAGGCGCTGACTCACCTTCCTGTATCCCTATGTAAAGAAGATTCCCGGAATAGAAGGATTCAAATTCCATTGTTGCCTTATCAGTTTCAATCTCAGCCAGGATATCACCCTCTTCTACTTCATCCCCAACTTTTTTTAACCAGGCAGCAACGGTACCTTCTTCCATAGTATCACTGAGGCGAGGCATTTTAATTATCTCAACTCCTTCAGGAATTTCATTTGATACGCCGGTTTCCTTATTTGCAGTAGTTATCCCGGCTTCTTCCGTAGCTTTGGTTACTTCCTGAGTTTCAACCTTTTCAGATGTTCCCTGGTTGCCGTTTAATAATGACGAAATATCTTCACCTTCGTCACCAATTATAGCCAACAAAGTATCAACCGGTGCGCCATCACCTTCCGCAATGCCAATATGCAACAAAGTACCCTCATGAAAAGATTCAAATTCCATGGTGGCCTTATCTGTTTCTATTTCCGCCAAGATATCTCCCTCCTCAATTTTATCGCCAACATTTTTTAACCATTTGGCAACGGTACCTTCTTCCATGGTATCGCTTAATCTGGGCATATTAATTACTTCCGCCATTTACTTATAATTTGTGTTTTACAAAGGGATAATCTTCTTGTTCATAAACCATATCGTAAAGCTGTTCCACCGGAGGATATTCAGACTCTTCTGCAAATTTTTCACATTCTTTTACAAGATTTTTCACCTTGTCGTTAATAGCTTTAATTTCCTCTTCAGAAGCATATTTTTTCTCCCTGATAACATCAAGAACCTGACTTATAGGATCTATTTTTTTGTATTCTTCAACCTCGTCTTTTGTCCTGTAATGCTGGGCGTCAGACATAGAATGACCCCTGTACCTATAGGTTTTCATTTCCAGGAAGGTTGGCCCACCACCACTTCTTGCCCTTTCAATTGCCTTGGTCATAGCTGTAGCTACTGTTAAAGGATCCATTCCGTCCACAGGCGCAGAGGGCATTTCATATCCTAAACCAAGTTTCCAAATATCCGTGGTATACGCTGTTCTCGCCACCGAAGTTCCCATGGCATAACCATTATTTTCACAAATAAACACTACAGGTAGTTGCCAGAGCATAGCCAGATTAAAAGTTTCATGCAAGGAGCCTTGCCTGACTGCGCCATCACCCATGTAGCATAGCGTTACTGAATCTCTTTTAAAATACTTATCGGCAAAAGCCAAACCAGCTCCGAGAGGAATTTGTCCGCCGACAATGCCATGACCCCCGTAAAACCTATGTTCTTTGGAAAAAATATGCATGGAACCTCCCATGCCTTTAGAAGTCCCGGTTACCTTACCATACAGTTCCGCCATTACCTTCCTGGGATCTTCACCCATTCCTATAGGCTGAACATGATTCCTGTATGCCGTAATCATCCTGTCTTTGGTAAGGTCCATAGCGTGCAAGGCACCAGCTAAAACCGCTTCCTGACCATTGTATAAATGCAAAAAACCACGAACTTTCTGTTGAATGTACACGGCAGCCAGTTTATCTTCAAACTTTCTCCAAAACAACATTTCCTCGTACCATTTTAGGTATACCTCTTTGGTAACTTTTTTCATCAAATAATTTTCTTTTAAGTGTACTTGTTCTTACCGAAATATACAGAAATGAATAGTTCAGGTATATCAAGGGAAAACAAAAATACACATTAAATCAATAGTGAAAAAAAAATGATAAAAAAGGTATTAATCCATGATAAAAAAAGAAGACATGGGTATTTCAAATTACTTTGGGAGAAAGAACAGGGATTATTATAAGTAAGAATTTCCGAAGGCCAAAGGAAGTATATCATTTAGAGATTCGCACTTAAATATTTCGCCCGAAACACCCATCATTAAGATTGAAATAGGTGTATTTTGCTTTTGTTCATATTCAGCAATGGCTTGCCTGCAATTTCCGCAGGGTGCTGCCGGTCTGTCTACTTTATGAGTTTTAGATGCTACGCTTATTGCAATGGTGTTGATGGCAATACCGGGATACTTTGCGCCTGCCTGGAAAACAGCTACGCGTTCTGCGCATAAACCGGAAGGAAAAGAGGCATTTTCCTGATTGCTGCCAATCACGATTTCCCCATTGGCTAATAGTACTGCTGCCCCAACCATGAATTGGGAATATGGAGCATAGGCATTTTCTCTGGCCTCTACTGCTATTTGCATAAGTGTTTTTTCGCTTTGGGAAAGCTCATCTAGCGTGTCAAAAACCAATAAATCAAAGGAAATCCTTCGTTTTTCCATAGTTTGTTATAAATATCCGGGTTCACCGGAGTTAAAATTAAATGTACTTTATTTTATATAGGTATGCAAAGCTGCGTTTTGACTAAACAAAAAAACCTGTCCGGGGACAGGTTTTTTCTTGAGCTATATTTTGATTAATCATTATAATATTCCGCTCCTAAATTAAAGGTAAGAGCAAATCGCAAGGTGTTTTCAAGAGGGTTCTTCACTTTTGAAGTAGAGAACAGGTACGAAAGATCTATCTGAACCGATTTGAATTTAAATCCGGCTCCAAGTGTAAAGAATTGTCTTGCCCCTTTAAATTCACTTTCGTGAAAATATCCTGTTCTAAACATAAAGGCATTTTGATACGCATATTCCGCACTTAGTGCCCAGGTTACCTCCTGAAGTTCTTCTTTAAACCCATCAGGTGCATCTCCGAAAGATTTAAATACACCCTCCAAAAATCCAATCTCCTGATAAATGTCATTATCTGCAGAATCTATTACGCCATCATCATTGAAATCCTGAGGAGTAGGTACAAGGAGTTTATTGAATTCCAAATTTAAACCCAGTACATTATCCTGATCAAAAATGAAATCAAACCCTCCCCCTATTCCTAGATTTGTAGGCAAAAAATTGGGTTGCCCCCCTTCCTCATATGTTATTTTTCCGCCAAGGTTTGAGATATTAAAGCCAGCTTTCCATCTTCCGTCAAAACTATTGTAGGCCACTTCTCTTGAACGAAAGTATCCTGCAATATCCACTGCAAATGAGCTTGCCGACTGTGAATCCACATCACCATTTTCCGGTAATCTTAGATTAGAATTAATGTATCTGCCTGCAATGGCCATAGAGAATTGGTCGCTGAGTTTCAGTGCATAAGAACCATCTAACGCCAATTCATTTGGTTTGGCTATTGTACCCGGATCGCCCGCAAATTGTCTTAATTCGATTTCACCTAAAGTAAAATACCGTAAACTAAACGCAAATGCGCTCCTATCATTTATTTTGTTATAAAAACTTCCACTTAATAAGGAAACATCCGTTATAATACTTTCCAGATAAGGGGTATAACCCAAACCTATGCCCATTTTTCTTTCGGCAAATGCGTACTTGGCCGGATTCCATTGTTGCGAAAATGCATCCACGGACGTGGAAACTCCCATATCTCCCAAACCACCAGACCTAGCGTCTGCTGCAATAGTCAAAAAAGGAACTGCCGTGGTTATAACCCTATTCTGTTCCTGGGCAGATATCTTAAATACAAAGGCAATTGCCGCCAAAACAATGAATTTTCTCATTTTTTTCATGTACTATCCAATTCGTCAAAAGTTGTTTAACATCTACATTATTTTGACTTATTCCTTGTTAAGTAACGAGCATTTCAAAAATATCTTGCATTTGAAGGTGTTTTATTTGTGAATTTAGGCCAATAATACTGAATATCAGTATTTTATTCAGATTACAAATTAATTTTAAGTTCATTAATATGAAGGTATGACCAAGGATTGTCCATAATAATTTAAAAGAAATGTTTTCATCCATACTATAATATGTTTTGAGCCGTTATCAAAATGGAAAAGGTCCTAATAAATTCTGCCTGTGCAAATGGGTAAAAATATTTTCGGAACTATAAAATATAATGTGATTATCATCGTTTTATAAGCCGAAAGCGACACAATTTTATTTAAATATTCTATCAAATAGCATTAAAAGCTGTTTGATATCGAACTTAAGTCCTAAATACAGATGAAAAAACAGTTAATCAAAGTTGTACTTTCTTGTGCAGTGATAATGGGAGGTTTTACATTTAATAGTTGTAAAAAATCCGCCTCAGGATCATCAAAGAATGTTTCAAGAGCTACAGGCTGGAAAATAAACGCCAAAGAGGGCGGATTTCAGTACAATTCTGACTTTAAAGAACAGGCCACAGGTCCCGGACTTGTTTTTATAGAAGGAGGTACGTTCACTAAAGGAAAGGTACAGGATGATGTAATGCATGACTGGAACAATACTCCTACATCGCAACATGTACAATCGTTTTACATGGATGAAACTGAAGTAACCAATGTAATGTATTTGGAATACCTCGATTATCTTAAAGCGGTTTATCCACCGGAAAATCCAAAATATACCAATATATATAAAGGTGCTCTTCCGGATACTTTGGTTTGGAGAAACCGATTGGGTTATAATGAAACAATGACTAACAATTACCTGCGTCATCCTGCCTATGCGGAATATCCGGTTGTAGGTGTAAATTGGATTCAAGCTGTACAGTTTTCAGAATGGAGAACAGACAGGGTAAATGAAGCAATGCTGGAAAAGGAAGGCTATTTGGCTCAGGACGCTAAATACAGTGCAATGAGCGGGGAAGTTGAAGGAACATTTAGTACTGAAGCTTATCTGAATCGTCCTGAATCTGTATACAATGGACAGATAGATTCTTTACAGGGTAAAATGAAAAAAGATTCCGTTTCTACTTTTGCCAAGAGAAGTACCGGCATTATCATGCCAGCTTACAGGCTGCCTACGGAAACCGAATGGGAATATTCAGCAGCTGCGCTGCAAGGTACAAGAGAATACAATAATTACCGTGGTAGAAAAAAATATCCATGGGAAGGTGATTATACAAGAAATGGCCAGCGTGTGGGAAGAGGTGATCAGTTAGCCAACTTCAAACAAGGTAAAGGTGACTATGGCGGAATTGCCGGATGGTCTGATGATGGGGCAGATATAACCGCCCAGGTAAAATCATACAAGCCCAACGACCTTGGATTATATGATATGGCAGGTAACGTTGCAGAATGGGTAGCTGATGTATATCGACCGATTGTCGATGATGAAATAAGTGATTTCAATTACTATAGAGGTAACATTTATATGAAAACAGCTATTGGTGAAGATGGAAAAGTAACTATCCTAAGAGATAGTGTAATTTTTGATACTTTGCCAAATGGAAAAGTGGTAGCTGTAAATCTTCCCGGAGAAATTAAAATGGTCCCTGTTGACGAAGAGGAAACTTATTTAAGAACAAATTTCTCTGATAGTGACAACAGAAGCTACAGGGATGGTGATCCGGGATCATCCAGATTTTTTGACCGGTTTGCTGGTGACGATGAAGAGGATCCGGCCCGCAAGATGTATGATGCACCTAAGCATAAAGTAGAGCGTGATGAAGAAGGTGAAATTATTCGTGAGTATGACAAAAGCAACAACAGGACGACGCTTATAAATGATGAAGTCAGGATTTATAAAGGAGGATCATGGAGAGACAGGGCATATTGGCTTGACCCTGCACAGCGAAGATTCTTACCACAATATATGGCAACAGATTATATAGGATTCAGATGCGCCATGTCCAGAGTTGGGTCTAAGTCCAAGACCAAAAACAAAACTGTAAGAGGCAAAAAAGCCAAGTAGTTTTTATAAAAATTATAAATTGAGCCCCGATGTTAGCATCGGGGCTTTTTTATATCTTTGCTTCTATGACCATTGAGAAATTGCACCACCTTTTTCTAAAGCATCCCCAGGTTAGCACAGACACCCGCAACATTCAACCAAATTGTATATTTTTCGCCCTGAAAGGGCCAAATTTCAATGGCAACAAATTTGCTGCCGAAGCCATTAGAGAAGGAGCGGCTTATGCCATTGTAGATGAAGAAAAGTATATGGGAGGCGAGGCTTTTATACTCGTAGAAGATGTGCTTAAATCGCTTCAGGAATTGGCAAACTTTCACCGGAATTATTGTACGGCAAAAATTATTGGTCTAACAGGAAGTAATGGTAAAACAACTACCAAAGAATTAATCTACAAAGTCCTCTCCAAAAAATATAATACCATTGCAACGAAAGGCAACCTCAACAATCATCTCGGGGTACCGTTAAGCTTACTGACCATTGAACCGGATACGGAATTTGCCATTATTGAAATGGGTGCCAACCATATCAAAGAAATTGAATTCTTATGTACTATTGCGCAACCTGATTTTGGCTATATAACGAATTTTGGAAAAGCCCACCTTGAAGGATTTGGAGGGGTAGAAGGAGTTATCAAAGGTAAAAGCGAACTCTATGACCATCTTATTGCTAACAAAAAATTTATTTTTTTTAATGCAGACGATCCTATTCAATTAAAAAAATTGAGTAGTTACCCCGGTAAATTTGGATACAGCAGCTTAGACACCAAAAATTATAAGATAGACCTATTGGGAGCTCATCCTTTTGTGAAGCTGGAAACAGAAGAAGCCATTATTAGCACGCAGCTAATAGGCAGTTACAATTTTACGAATTGTGCTGCCGCGGTGCTGATAGGAAAATATTTTAATATACCAATGGAGGACATTAAAAATGCCATTGAAGCCTATGTTCCGCAAAACAACCGTTCCCAGATTATAGACAAGAAGGAATATTATATTGTTCTTGACGCTTATAATGCAAACCCAAATAGTATGGAAGCTGCCCTGGAACATTTTAATAATCTTCCGGGAAATGCAAAAGTCGTTTTTCTGGGGGATATGTTTGAATTAGGTGAAAAAGCCATAGAGGAACATCAAAATATTGTTGACCTGGCGTCGGGAATGAATTTTGATAAGGTCTATCTCGTAGGCCAGAATTTCGCTAAAACCCGTTCAAATTTTACAAAATTTGCAACTTTTGAAGAATTGTCGGGCTTCCTTAAAAACAATAAATTAAAAAAAGGCAAACTTCTTATTAAAGGGTCCAGGGGTATGGCCCTTGAAAGAATTCTGGATTATCTATGATTCCAAAATTTTGCAGAGTGTATTGGATTATCTCGATAAGCTCCCTGATCCAAATACAGTCCGCTGCTGCAAATAAAAAATCCACGCAAACTTGCGCGGATTTTCTGCTTGGTGTGGAGTGTATTGGATTCGAACCAACGACCCCCGCCCTGTCAAGGCGGTGCTCTAAACCAGCTGAGCTAACACTCCTACTTCTTTATAATGGATCTTTTTAAACCTATTATTGAAACAGGCTGCAATATCGTAAAATTATCGCGATCATCCTTAAATTATAAAACAAGATCACGGATTATACTAATTAAAATCCCATTTCTGACTTATAACAATTAACGAAACTATTTAATTCTTCTAATCAAATGAAGTGTGTTATTTTTATGCAAAATAAAATTTTTCAAAATGCGGATCGTTTCATGGAATGTTAATGGTATCAGGGCCATAATCAAAAAGGAATTCTTTGAATCTGTAAATGTTTTGAATCCAGATATACTCTGTATTCAGGAAACAAAAGCCCAGGATTTAGAAGTAGAAAAAGCTTTATCCCCCTTAAAAGACCATCAACTTTATATAAATTCTGCCGAAAAAAAAGGCTACTCCGGGACAGCAATTTTAAGTAAATCTGAACCTGTAACGATAAGCTATGATATGGGCATAACTGAGCATGATGCAGAAGGAAGGGTAATCTGTGCCGAATTTGCCAATTTTTATTTAATAAATGTTTACGTCCCCAATTCGGGCCAGAAATTAGAGCGATTACCATATCGCAGTAAGTGGGATGCGGATTTCCTTCGTTTTTTAAAAGAAAAAGAAAAAATAAAACCCCTGATCGTATGTGGCGATTTTAATGTTGCCCATAGGGCCATCGACCTGAAAAACGACAAATCCAATTACAATAAAACTGCGGGCTACACCCAAATTGAAATAGATGGAATGGATAATTTTATTAATTCCGGTTTTATCGATTCATTCAGAACTTTAAACCCTGAGGAGGTAGCATATACCTATTGGAGCTATCGTTTTAAAGCACGTGAACGAAATACAGGCTGGCGAATAGACTACTTTTTAATAAGTAAGGCTCTACTGCCCAAAATTCAATCTTCTCAAATCCTTCCGGAATACTTCGGTTCTGACCACTGCCCTATTCTTCTGGAAGTGATTATATAATGCTCAAAGCCCTTCAATTTTTCTCCTGAGTTTTTTGACTAATTTTCCTACCGTGAGTCCTTGTACAATAATGGAAAAAATTACGACTACATAGGTCATAACCAAAAACAATTCTCTATGCATTTCATAGGTTAGCCCAAGTGCCAGGGCAATGGATATTGCACCTCGCAAACCACCCCAGGTCATTATCAGGTTGGTATTTGGAACAAAATCCAAACGCTTTGCAAAGATATTTACAGGGATAATCAGGGAGGCATACCTGCAAATTAATGCAATGGGTATGGCCAAAAGACCAGCCATTACAAATTCGGGCTCCAGGTCTAAAACCAATAATTCCATACCAATAAGCACAAAAAGCAATGTATTTAATAGAATGTCTATTAGTTCCCAGAACTTATCCACATAATTTTCTGTAAGCTCGGACATTGCCTGTTTTCTTGCTGTATTGCCCCCTACAATCAATCCCGCAACAACCATAGCCAGCGGGGCGGAAATGTGCAAGTATTGTGCAACTATAGTCCCGGTCATAACCGTTGCCAGTGTTATAATAACTTCAATATCATAATCGTCTATAGACTTCATTAATCTTACTGTGATCCAACCCAGCAGTGCTCCCAGGAGTAGTCCTCCGCCAACTTCATGAATAAAAAGGGTAAGAACGTCTGCCATAGAAAAATCTCCGGCACTTCCACTTGCAATTCCGAAAATGGTGAGAAAAATAACGACGCCAACGCCATCATTGAAAAGCGATTCCCCCACTATTTTAATCTCTAGTTTTTTAGGTACGTTGGCCTTTTTTAGTATCCCTAAAACGGCGATTGGGTCTGTTGGGGATATTAATGCTCCAAAAAGAAGGCAATTAATAAATTGAACTTCCAGTCCAATTCCATGCAACATAAAATATACAATTGATCCAACAAGAAAAGTAGAAACAAGAACCCCAAAAGTTGCAAAAATCAGAATGGGCCATCTAAGCTCCCTTAGCTTCTGCAAATCGGTATGTAGGGCCCCTGCAAACAGTAAAAAGCTGAGCATAATATCAAGCAGAACAGATCTGAAATCTATATGGGTTATGATGTATCGTTCTGCGTTTAAGAGGGTATCATCAAAATAACTAAGTGCAAAAACCCCAAGTGTAAATAAAATAGTTATGACAGTAAGCCCAATAGTGTTTGGGAGCTTAATGAATCTTACATTTATATAACCAAAGAATGCAGATATAAACACTAATATACTGGCAATTACAAAATAATCCATAGGCTGCTAAGATATTCATTTCCTTACTAAAATGGTAGCATTTTGATTTTAAGGAATAGTTTAACATATGGTGACTGATCAAAATCATTCCAAATGGAAAATCACCATTCTAACTTTGTATTTCAAATAATGTTTAACCTAAAAATATAATATTATGTCACTAGTAAAATTTAGAAAAAGGACAAGGCCTTTTGGAAACTTGATCACTTCCGATTTTTTTGACATGGAAGATTTCTTTGACAACCGATTCTGGAATCGTGGATTAATCAATGATCGTTTTTGGAATGGCAGAACTGGAGAACCTGCATTAAATATTTTGGAAAAAGATGATCATTTTGAAATTGAATTGGCAGCACCTGGATTTGCCAAAAAAGACTTTGAGGTTACCATAGACGAAGGGTACCTTAATATTTCGGCAAAAAAAGAGATGAAAAAGGAAGAAAAAGAAGAAGATTACACCAGAAAAGAGTTTAGTTACAATGCATTTGAAAGATCCTTGCTTTTACCAGAAAATGTTAAAGAAGAGGAAATTAAAGCCAAATACAATGAGGGTATTTTAAGCTTTAAATTAGCAAAAAAAGAAGTAGCCGTAAAACCTAAACCAAAAGTTATTGAGGTTAGTTAAATTCTCATTTGTCGTTTAAGATGCCCTCTGCTTTCGATCTTTAATTTGTCCATGTAGTATAAGATCGAGGTGGAGGGCTTTCTTTTTGGCGTTATTTTATAAAAGGAAGTTCATAAACCAGTTTTGTCTGGTATTTGCAGGCTGGCTGAATTTTCCAGGGCTTCAATGGCTGCCTCATAGCCCAAATTAAAAACAGTATCCATATCTTTTACGGAAAATGTTCTGTGATTTATCAAATCCTTTGGAGATATCACAAGAGAGCAATCCTCAAACTTAGGAAGAGAATCTTTTGCAGCCCTTATCTGGTAAGCCCTTTCCAAAACATTATAGGAGTGTTTCAGCTGATCTATTTCCACTTTTAGAAATGGATTGACATAAACGCCAATAATATCTTTACAATAGTCTTTAATCAGATCTACCGGAAAATTGTTTAATGCCCCGCCGTCTACATAATATGAATCCTCTATTTTTACCGGTGTAAAAACTCCCGGAAATGCTGCAGAAGCCAAAATAGGCCTGATAAGCTCTCCTTTGGTAAATACTTTTAGACTACCTTCCAAAATATCTGTAGCGGTAATAAACATGGGGATTTCCAGGCTTTCAAAATTATCTTCGGGAAAGAACACGGAGAAACGATCATATAACTTCTCCGTATCAACAAATCCGGGTTTACCCAAGGCATAATTATTAAAGCTAAAAATGTCCACTTCCTTTATGAATTCCAGGATTTGCTTCCAATCTAAACCGCCGGCATATAAGGCACCTATAACAGCACCGGCACTTGTACCCGCTATATGGGTAATCTGAAAACCAAATTCATTAAGAGCCTTTAACACCCCTATATGAGCAATACCACGGAATCCACCCCCGGACAAAACTAATCCTGCTTTCATAATACGGTTATTCTTTCAAATATACTCTTTATCCATCAGTTCCTGCCGGAAGATTGGTTTCCCTTCATGTGATGAAAATTTAGCAACGACAAAATTCCATGGAAAAAAATATCGCCAAAAAAAAATACCATAGGTGTATGTATACGCCTATGGTATTTTAAACCTCTTTATTATTGCTATTGAGTAAGTCTTTTTCTCTTTAAAACCTTTGTCAGGATAAATGGCACTGCGACCCTGGCAACAAAACCATCAAAACCTCTTATTAAATTAAAAGGATAGAAATACGTTTTAATTTCCCGGAAGCTATGCTTTGTATATTCCTTATTTATCTCCCTTTGTAACGCAAGAATTTTTAAATCCTCGTCAATTTCCCTAAATGAGTTGTATTTTTTATTCATGGTTCTTCAAAAAAGTATTCAGAAAACATTTTCAGCAGAGGTTTATTTAACTTATCCCTAAATCTGTAGCCAATAATTCCAAGAATCAAATAAATAAGTCCAATTATAGCGAATCCATAGATTGCATTGTCCATTGCGTTGCCGAGTGCAAAAGAAGCTGCCAAGCTCAAAAACAGTATGGCTAAAACAGCTATGGTACCTACCAGAATAACCTTTGCCAAATAGGTGACCAAAACCATTGAGATCTTAAAGCTTTTGAGCTTGGCGTATTCTATGCTATGCTCCACATAGGAACTAACATTTTCGTCTAATTCAGAAATATTTTGTCTTAATCCTTCAAAAGCCATAAGAATCTACTTCTGTAATTGTGCATTTTTCTTCCTTATCTCTTCAAGCTTCCGTTCTAATTGAACAATTATTTCATCGGCTTTATAACTCATCGTAGAGATTGTATCCTCCAGTTTTTGTTCAAAAACTTCTTTTCTCTCATCAGCTACTTTAGTGAGTTCGTCTTTGGCATGAGAAATTCGTTCAGATAAATCATTCTTGGTTTCAAGTGCTTTATCTTTAATTTTTTTTCGGGTTTTAATCCCTTCATCAGGAGCATAAAGTATTCCTATACCAGCTCCTATTGCTGCCCCTGTTAATAGAGCTAACAATACATTACTACTGTTGTCTGACATGATAAATCTTTTTAGGTTAATAATGTGTTAAGTTATGGCATAGACTTTCTTTACCAAATGATCTTTATCATTTCAATGATAATTTTAGAATAAATTTTAACCAATAGAGAAATTATACAAACTGATTATTTATTCAGATCATCTTTGTAAATGCAGCCCTTATATTTTAATGTAGTTACAATTTTTTCAGGCGTTCAATAACTTGAAAGATTGCTTTGCTATTTCTAGTTCTTCATTTGTGGGAATAACCAAAATTTTCACACAGGAAGACTTCTTCTGTATTTCGCGAAGATCAGAAGATTTTTGGTTATTCTTCTCCGAATCAATCTCAATACCCAAAGAATCCATTTCTGTGCAAACCAGGTCTCTGAGGTAAGCAGAATTTTCACCTATACCAGCTGTAAAGACAAGGGCATCCAACCCATTCATAGCTGCACTGTAGGCCCCGATATATTTTTTAATCCTATAAGCATTCATGTCCAATGCCAGCTGGCATTGCGTATCACCGTCAACGGCTTTCGCCTGAATTTCCCGTAAATCGCTATACCCCGTGAGTCCAAGCATTCCACTTTTCTTATTGAGCAATTCATTTACTTCAGACAGACTATAGCCCAGTGATTCTACCAGGTAGAAAATCAAGGAATGATCTATATCGCCGCTTCTTGAACCCATGATAAGTCCATTTGAAGGGGCAAAGCCTAAACTATGATCTATACTTTTCCCATTCTGCACCGCAGTAATACTGCATCCATTTCCTAAATGAATACTAATAATCTTAGTTCTTGTTTTATTCAAAAAGCCAATCGCTTTTTCTGATACATATTTATGACTGGTACCGTGAAATCCATAGAGCTGAATTCCATGTTTGGTATAAAATTCATTTGGTATCGCATACTTACGGGATTTTGTGGGAATAGTCCGGTGAAAGGCAGTATCAAAGACCGCAACCTGTTTGGCATTTGGAAATAATTCTTCTGCAATCAATATCCCTTCAAGGTTATGCGGATTGTGCAAAGGTGCCAATTGGCTCAATTCTGCAATCTTCTCTTTTACTTCACCGGTAATCACCGTAGTCTCGGAAAATGCTATTCCACCGTGTACCACCCTGTGCCCAACAACATCTATTTCATTTACGTGCCCTATAGCCCCAATAGCAGGATCCAAAAGCATTTCAATTACCCGTTCCAGGCCTTTTCTATGCGATGAAACCGGAAGTGTTTCATTAACTTCAAAATCCTTCTTTATATATTTCAAATTAGTATTTTCCAAACCTATACGATCCACTATACCAGCGCATAAAACACTTTCTGAAGGCATATGCATCAACTGATACTTTATAGAGGAACTACCTGTATTAATAATTAGGACATTCATTGTAATAATTAAATTATTGGGCTTGGGCCTGGATGGCAGTTATAATGACTGTATTAAAGATATCATTTACGGTACTTCCCCTGCTCAGGTCATTTACCGGTTTATTAAGTCCCTGAATTATTGGTCCTATTGCCAGGGCACCGGTTTCCCGCTGCACTGCCTTGTATGTGTTATTGCCTGTGTTAAGGTCGGGGAAAATAAAAACACTTGCCTGCCCGGCCACTTCTGAATCAGGCATTTTGGTTTTACCCACTTTTTTATCTACTGCAGCGTCATATTGAATAGGGCCTTCCACTTTTAAATAGGGTGCTCTTTTCTTAACTAGCTGTGTAGCTTCACGGACTCTATCTACATCCTCTCCGGCACCCGAAGTTCCGGAAGAATAGGAAAGCATGGCAATTTTAGGTTCTAACTCAAAAGCTAAACTAGTTGCCGCCGAAGTAATGGCAATTTCAGCTAATTGTTCGGCATTCGGATTTGGGTTTATTGCACAGTCGCCATAAACAGTTACCCTGTCTTCCAGGCACATAAAAAACACGGAGGATACAATAGATACATTCGGCTTGGTTTTGATCAGTTGCAGAGCGGGCCTGATAGTATGCTGAGTAGTATGAACAGCCCCGGAAACCATGCCGTCCGCATCTCCTTTATAGACCATCATTGTTCCAAAATAAGAGATGTCCGCCATAAGGTCCTGTGCCATGGCTCTGTCTACATTCTTATGCTTCCGCAATTCATAAAGTGTATCCGCGTAATCTTCGAAACAGCTTGCCCTTAAAGGGTCAATTATGTTTATTTTTTCAAAATCGAGCTGCAAATCCAGTTGTTTTGCTTTTTCCCTTATTTGAGCAGGGTCTCCCAAAAGAGTTAGTTTTACCGCATTTGCGTCGATTAGTTCCTTAGCTGCCCGAAGTATACGTTCATCTGTACCTTCCGGTAAAACAATATGCTTTTTGTCACTTTGTGCCCTTTTAAGGAGCTTGTACTGGAACATACGAGGGGTTATGCCATTTGCCTCAAAGGTTATAAGGCGCTCAGTCAGGGCGTTTACAGGAACAAACCTTGTAAAGTCCTGAATAGATTGCTCTATTTTTTGTTTATTTTCCGCATATATTTTAGGACGAATTGCCCCAACCCTATTTGCTATAGAAAAGGTACCTCCCTGTACCGAGATGATCGGAACGACTTCTGAAAGCCCTTCTATTAATCTAATAACTGTATCTTCCGGAATAAGCCCGCCAGTAAGTACAATTCCTGAGGCGGTTGGATAGTTCGAAGACAGGTTAGCCTGGAGAGCACCCAGGATAATATCCGACCTATCTCCGGGAGTTATTACCAACCCGTATTCTTTAAAATGGACGAGATAATTTCGTAATTGCATGGCCCCCACACTAAAATTGCTTACCTGGTTGTTCAAAAAATCCTGTCCAAAAAGAACATTACCTTCCAGTTCTTTAACAATCTCTTTCATGGTTGGATTACCCAGGACAGGGTTAATAGGGATAGTACCAATAAGGACTTCTTCCGGAAGTGATTTTAAAAGGCCATTGGTTACCAGATTTACATTTTGGGGTTCTACTTTATTGGCAATCACCATTAAAACTTCTACGCCTTTATTGGTAAAGGAATCGTAAGCGAGGTAAAGGTTGTCTACCAATTCTTCCAGGGTTTTACCCACGCCGCTTGCAAGGATAACGGTTGGGATTCCAAGGTTTTTAGCCATGTACACATTAATATCCCATTCTATGATCGATCCTTCCCCCGAAAAGTCGGTACCTTCAACCAAAACAAAATCAAACTGGGATTCAATGGTCTTATACTTTTCTATGATCTTGTCTAATACCTCATCATCCTTATCTTGATTATATTTTTGTATAACCTCACTTCTTGTGCACGCATAGGCCTCATGATATTCCATTTGTATCCCAAAGTAGGAAATCACAGTATTAATGTGATTATCCTTCTCCCCGGGGCCATAATCATCGATTATTGGCCTGAAATAGCCAACTTTGGCAGCTTTTCCCAATAATAAATGCATAAGTCCCAATGATATTATCGATTTACCGCTATTGGGCTCGGTAGTAGCTACATAAATGGCTTTGCTCATGGATACCAGGATTTACAAAGTGCAAATTTATGTTATTCTGATTACTCAATCGATAAACTACGCTTATAAAAAGTTACGGTTTTGGTAAGGGCCCATAAATTGTAAAACAGGAGGTTTTTTAAGCTTCTGCCCCGTATTACTAATCTTATTCTATTTCCGGCAGTACTAAAAAGGGAATCTTTGTTTTAAAAGCAACTTTCTTAATAACAGGTTCGTGTGTTAACCCCTTAAAGAAACCGTGTTGAGAGTTAATCATTGCAATCATTCCTGCATTCTTCTTTTCACACAGGTCGCTAATTTTTAATGCGATATTCGGATGATACTCAAAGTCTTCAAAATCAATGTTATCTTTTCCCAATAAATCTCGGAGCAATTTCTTTAATTGCTGTTGTTCTTCGTTCAGTTCCTTTTCTTCGATAACGTGAATAACATTAATCCTGGCTTTGAGAAGTTCGGCAAGATCCAGCAATGGTTGTAATTCAACCCTTTGATACAAGTGCTTAAAATTTGTGGCAAACAAAATTTCCTCGAATGAAATAAAATCATAGGAATTGGGAACGGCGATAACCGGACAAAAATTAATATTCTTTATAACGCTAACTGTATTGCTACCCATAAAAATTTCACTTATGCCAGATGCACCCTGGGTTCCCATAATAATATAGTCAGCATCCTTGTCTATTACTTCGCGGCCTATTGCATTTAATAAAGAATCGGTCACCAGTTCGCCTTCAAACCGGTGACGGGGAATCTTATTAATTTTATTTAAGTGATTTACAATTTTATTGAGCTTTCGTTCAGATTCTTTAACCGTAATCTCATGTAATCTGGTTTCCCGTTCCTTATTGATCGTGCTTATTAAACCAGAGGGGCTTACTTGGTGTGCGTGGATAATAATAAAAGAGCAGGGTGATTGTTCAAAAAGAAAAGCCGCATATTTAATTGCGTGCCAAGCATTTTTAGAAAAATCTGTCGGTAGAATTATACGCATCATTATACTAAGTATTAAAATTATTGTTGGCTCAATAACAAAATTTTACCACTCATTGTGGTAAAACCAGCAATGGGGTTTTTGAATGAAAGCCCACTTTTTTCACGACGGCTTCCCGGGTTAATTTCTCAATAAAAGTATGCTCGTAATTTATCATAACAATAATATCCGCCATTGTCTCTTCTGCAAAATTACTTATAGCGTCAGCTACAGTAGCCTGCAATTCCACATTGTGAAATGAATGCGCAACTTTTTCCAGTCTTTTTGTCAAAACCCATTTATTGGCTAATTGTTCTTCAAGCAACGTAAATTCCCGGGCCACATAGCATATTAAAATTTCTGAGTCCCATATAGTTGCCAGTTCAATAAGAGGTTTCAGCTCATATTTTGTATAGGGTCTTGTGAACTCGGTGGGAAACAAAACTTTACTCAGGTCTTTGAAATCATGCTCGCTTGGGACCGCAAATATTGGGCAGTTATTAACCTTTTTGATTAGTTCTACCGTATTGCTTCCCATGAAAATTTCCTTGGCCCCGGTAGCTCCTTTAGTTCCCATGACAATCAAATCAATATCCTTTTCATTGCATATTTCCTTTACACCGCTGACTAAATCATTTGATATGGATTGTTTTTCAAATGTGTGGTTGTCATTTTTATGATTATCTTCCAGATAGCTTATAATCTTATCAAGTTCAATTGAGGAGTTTTTCGCAAGTGAATCATAAATCACTCCCAATCTTTCTTTACTCTTATCCCCAAGAATATTGGCAAAACTGGGCTCATAGGTATTTAATAAATAAAAATGACACCTGATATGTTCATGCATTTTCAGAGCTGCGAAAATGGCATTCCATGCATTATTTGAAAAATCGGTAAGCAATAAAATATTTTTCATCTGAATCTCTTATTTAATAACCTTAGCTGTATCTCTGATAACCAGGAACGGTATTTTTATATGAAAACCTATCTGATCTACATTTTGTCGTTCAAAAAGCCTTTCAAAAAATGAATGTTTTCTATTCATCATCATCAGGAGATCAATCTCATTATTTTTGACATAATCTAAAATTGCATCTGGCATTATACTACCTTTTAATTCTGTAAATGTTGTAGACAAACCGGCAAAACTTTGATAGAGAGCCATTTTATTTTCCTGTTGCCCCGCGGTCAGATCATACTCCTCTTTTACATGTAAAACAATAAGTTCTGCTTTGTTCATTTTGGCCATTTTAATAACCATGCTCAATTCGTTTTGCTTATAATTCGTTAAATAATCTGATGGCAGTAATATCCTTTTAATTTTTTGGAAGGTATAGCTTTCCGGAATCACTAGAACCGGTGCAATAGCCTTGCGTAGAGCATAGACCGTATTAGTTCCGAGAAAAATCTCTTTGGCACCTGTTGCGCCCTGTGTTCCCATCACGACCATATCAATTTCCTTTTCTACTGTTACCTCATTGATTTCATCTGTGAGAGTATTAAAGGCTGAAATAATGGTATAGGTATGTTTTGGGTTTTTATAGGTTTTCTTTACATCTTTCAATGTTTTTTCTAAACCTGCAAGCGAGATATCAACACCAGAATCAGGAATAGCACTAAACAAAGGCCCTCCCAACATATAATCCATTCTGTAAAATGAAGGAGTATACGTATGAAGGAAAAAAAAGTCACATTTTTCATTTTTAAATAACTCCATCGCGTAAGCTATAGCGTTCCCGGAATTTTTAGAAAAATCGGTTGGAAGAAGAATGTTCATAATACAGGTGTTTATAACTCAAAATTACTGAGCATCCGGGATGTTAACTATGATATTAATCAGTAGTGTTTTTTAAAAAAGAATTGGAAACAGTTAACAATTGAGAATTGAAAAATAAGGTTTTAGATGACCAAGATCATTTGTATTGTTGATGTTGATCCTCAACTTTAGGGTTCACATTAAAAACTACGATCATGGCACTAAATTTTAATAAATATGCAACAGAGGGAAATACCTTTCTAAAGGAATACACCAAGGAAATGAATCTTGGCAAAGACACTGAAAAGGCGGGAAGGATATTAGCTGCTATTCTCCATAGCCTGCGTGATATTATTACTATTGAGGAATCATTGCAATTCATTGCACAATTACCAATGTTTTTAAAAGCGGTTTACGTAAACGGATGGACGCTTAGGGGTAAGCAGAAATTGAAAATAAAACAAATGGCAGAATTTATAGACCTTGTGAGAAAGTACGACGGTCCGGCTGCCATCAATGATTTTGAATACAGCGATGAAGTGGCTGAGCAGTATATAGATACAACCTTTATATATCTTAGAAAATACATTTCCCTGGGAGAAATGGAAGATATCAGAGATGGACTACCTAAGGATCTCAAAAGCATGATTTATTCAAATATTATGTTTTAAAATATAAGAAGACACTGGTACACCCTAAGCCGGTTAAATTATTGGGTAAATGTAGTCTGTATCTTGTATTTGGAATGACTCAGGTCATTTTTACCAGGTAAAAACAACTTAATCTGGTGTTGTAATCAACACCTTTAAATAAAAACGAACACACATGAAAAAATTATTCACGCTTTGCGCTTTAGTCCTGTTACCTTTTATACTCTTTGCACAAGAGCTCACGGGAATTGATGAAATAGCCCCATTTAGCGAAGGGTTAGCAGCTATAAGAAAGGGAAATGAATGGGGGTTTATCAATAAAGAAGGGAAATTAGTAATAGAATTCAGGGATGACCTTGTTTGGAACAGCGCAGCTAATACTTCGATTAATGATGTAAGCGGGATTCGTTTCCCTCAATTTAAAAATGGCCGATGTATGATTAAAAAAATCATGGAAGAAGAGGAGATTCCAATCTATGGTTTTATAAATACTGAAGGTAAAGTAACAATAGAGCCCGAATATTTGAATCTAACAGAGTTCAACGAAGGATTTGCCGTTGGCATTCTTGTTACAAAAGACTTCAGAGGCAAAAACAATTTCCAGTTGAACATCTATGATTATAAATTTAGTGAAGTTCTTTTAGATACCGCAGGCGATATTATGCTGCTAATAAATAAGAGAGATGGAATTTCGATGTCTAAAAGACGGTATGAATTGCCTGAACTGCGTGCTAAGTTTTTATCTGTCAATACTTTAGCAGTAAAATCTCCAACAAATAAGTGGGAAATACGAAACCTTGATCTATAACTACCATTATGAAACGATTAAAAGATAAAGTTGCCATTATTACCGGAGGAGCTGCGGGAATAGGCAAGAGTACAGCTGCATTGTTTCTTGAGGAAGGGGCAAGTGTTATGCTGGTAGACATTAACAAAGAAAAGCTGCAATCGACCTCCGAAGAACTGAATTCTTCTAATCTGGCCTATTGTGTGGCTGATGTATCTAATCCTGCTGATGTAGAACGATACACTTCTGAAACCCTGTCCAGGTTTGGAAAAATAAACCTGTTCTTTAATAATGCGGGAATCGAAGGAACCTCGAGTTCTCTGGAAAACTATCCGAACGAAATATTTGATAAGGTAATTGCCATAAATCTTAAAGGCGTTTGGTATGGATGTAAATACGTCATCCCGAAAATGGTTGAGGGCGGCTCCGTGATCATAACATCATCCGTTGCCGGACTAAAAGGATTTAAGGATCTGGGCGCCTATGTAACCAGCAAACATGGCGTTATAGGGATAATGAGAGTGGCTGCATTAGAATTTGCAGACAGGAATATACGCGTAAATACGGTACATCCCGGGCCGGTAAATACACAAATGATGCGGCGTATTGAAACAGATATTTCCCCTGATAATACGGAAGAGGTAAAAAAAGGATTTGAGGCAATTGTGCCATTCTCACGGTATGCTGAACCTATAGAAATTGCAAATCTTGTTTTATTCCTCGCTTCGGATGAAAGCAAATATGTAAACGGCAGCACTTACGTCATAGATGGGGGATTAATGGCCGGTTAAAAAAGATGCCCTCCACAAGCCGATAAGAAATTTTTGAAAATAATAAGGAAAATGAAAAAAATTAAAAAACATGAGGCCAAAGAGATTGGAGAATCTCTAGGCATCAATTGGGAAGAGGTAAGTCTGGATGAGTTTACCGATGGAATTAATGTAGAATTTGAACACGGCACACGATTTCCGGAAACCAATGTTACCGATGACGACAAATACCTTACCGGGAAAATTGCATGGGCGCATTTAAAAGAATTTCCGGATTACTACACCAGGTTGGAGAAAATGGAAAAAGAAGCCGAAAACTTTTGGGATTTAAATAAAGTGCATTAAAAACAAATACTATGAACAGCAAAAAATTATTATACAGTAAAACAAGCCTAATTTTTATAATGAGTACAATGCTTTTTGCGTGCACTCAAAAAGTACAGAAAACCAATGAAAATATTTCTGTATTCGAATATGATGAACAGGTATTATCCACACACAAACCCTGGACAGCAAAAGATTTCAAGAATGACCCTGATAACTTTCAATTTGCAATTATTGGCGACCGCACAGGAGGTGCAAATCCTGAAGGCACATTCAAGCTTGCCGTGGATCAGATCAACCTCTTGCAGCCAGAGTTTGTTATCAATGTTGGTGATATGATTGAAGGGTATCCTGAGGACAGGGCTGATTTGAACAATATGTGGGATGAAGCGGACCATTTTTTAAATGAGCTAGAAATGCCTTTCTTTCGTACTATCGGCAATCACGATGTAAGTACTCCGGAAACAAAAGAGGTGTGGATAGAGAGGTATGGTATTGACTACTACCATTTTGTTTATAGGGATGTACTATTCATGGTTCTAAATAGTGAAGACGGTTCAAGGCCTGCACCACCGGAGAGCATAAAAGAAGACCTCAAAAAGTACAACAAACTTAAGTTAGAGGATCCGGAAGCAGCTAGTAAATTACTGGAAGAATTTATGACCAGTGAGGCAGTAATTGCAGCTTTGGGACAACCTGTTGAATTCCCTGAAAAACAATTAGACTGGATTAAAAAGACATTGGCAGAAAATACCGATGTGCGCTGGACGTTTTTCTTTATGCACGAGCCTTGCTGGGAAAATCCTTCGGAGAGTTTTAAAACAATAGAAGAAATGGTGAAAGACAGGGAACATACATTTTTCGGAGGACACCTGCACTATTATGACTATGATAACATCAATGGTTATGAGTACATAACTATGGGTCCGGCAGGTGCTTCGTTCCACCATGATGGTCCTGGAAATGTAGATCATGTTATGTGGGTGACTATGACAAAGGACGGTCCTCAGATGGGTAATATTGCGCTGAAAGGCATATTTGATCGAAAAGGACTAGACCCTGAACTTTTCGGTGCCTATGACCGTAAAGGATATTAAAGTGTTATTGCTCAAAATTTAAGGTGGAGGCGATAATACATCAGGCTCCTGAATAAGGTCTTTCGAATTCCTGATTCCGGAGCCTGTGCTTTCTTTAAGATCAATTTTCTAAGAGTCCTTTTTTTTAGGTGTTCTGGGTAAAACCTCTTCCGGAAATGGAAAAAGGATTGTAGAATTTTTTTCCGCTGCAATATTGGATAATGTCTGATATAACCTCAGCTTTATTGCAGAAGGCGACTTATCTATTTGCAGGCCTGCTTCCAGAAGTTTCCCTGCAGCCTGTTCTTCAGCCTGAGCCAAAATGATTCTTGCTCTTCTGGATCTTTCGGCTTCAGCCTGGTTAGCCATCATGCGCCTCATGTTTTCAGGCAGTTGGATATCTTTAATTTTAACATCTATAATTTCTATCCCCCATTCATGAGTTTCCTGTTCCACTATGGTCTTGATATTCTTACCCATTTCCTCACGTTTAGATAAAATTGTATCCAGTTCTACCTTCCCGCAAACGTCCCGCAATGCGGCCTGAGAAAGTTGTGTTATGGCAAAGGAAAATTCCTCGACCTCCAAAACAGCCTTTTCAGGATCATATATCTTAAAGAATACCACCCCATCTATACTGCATGGTACGTTATCCTCGGTCATTACTTCCTGAGAAACAATATTAATGGTTATCACCCTGATATCCACAACCTGAATGGTATCTACAATAGGTATTATCCACCTGAAACCAGGCTTTAATGTTTTTACATATTTACCGAACCGGAATTTTAATGCTCTTTTATACTCATAGACTATTCTTATACCAGCAAACAGAAAAAGTACTAAAACTATGGTAAATACAAATAGTGGGTTCATAATGCAATTTTTAAGTTATATATAATTTTCCTATAAATAATTCCTAAGATTCATTCTTTATTTTTTACTCCTATAAGCAATAGAACTGCAGGAAAAAGTCCATGTTCGGGCCGGGAAACGGCTCTTTTAAAGTTACGAAATATATAAGCCTTAACAAAACATTTAAGCTTCTAAAAAAAGAGATTCGGCAATTCTTCGTAATACCCGGAAAGACTTGAAATTCAGACTCTTATTAATGACTCATCCTGATTTTATCGTTTTTTAGTTTCACGAATTTATAGAAGGAAATATCCAAAAAAGCAAACCACAGGATAAAGGAAATAAAGGTGACCTTTTGGATAACAGGAAGGCTTCGTATAAAAGTCCCTGTTTCATATATATAATAATTAACCAAAAAGATTAGCAGACATGCAATACCGAAATAAACGAGTAAGAAATAATTAGCTTTATATAATTCTATAAAACAGCTTATAAAGGCTATCACGCCAAAAATTCCGGCTATACGCACCGTAATATCATGAGTCCCTGATGTGAGGGACATTGTAACCACAAGCGAGAAAATACCTGCCAGCCACATTACAAAAACATTAATGCCTTTCTTTGAAAATAATCCCGGCAGGAAATACCACAACAATAATAAGCTAACACATAGTACACCCAATGAGGCTCTGGCAAAAAATCGTGCAGGATTTAGTTCTCCGTTTATGGCATTCCGGTCTAATAAATCACAGAGATAATTGTTCCAAAAATTGAATCCCTCCTGATCCATTACAATCCATGAACCTCCCGGGTAATTCAGGGCTGCCAAAATATACAGCACAACAAATAGCAGCATTCCACCAAGGGGTAAAAGCAAAATAGAGGGTTTAGGAATTGCAGGAAGTATATCTAATTTCATGAGCCTATGATATTCCGGGTAAAGAAAATAATTAATGGAATTAATGACTATTGCGCTGCAGTCCTGTATAAATTCTCCGCTCTTCTTTTTATGCCGTAACACATTTTTCTGTCCATAGCAAACGCAACAGGTTCGCCCAGGATTCCGAATAGTAAGCTGTTTTTGAGGGAAGGACTGTAATCTAACCTATTCCTGGAGATAAATCTGGACCTTTTGTCATCAAGTGGCTCTACCATCCACAACCAACTTAGATGCAAATAGTTCATAGGGGATTCCAAAGCCTGATTGTAAACAGAACTTTTATTTAAATCATACCAATTTTCAATAGCCATAGCTTTTCCAGGTTCATAAATTACAACCGGGTAAGCATCCTTTGGACTAAAAGGAATTAAATCGCCTATTTTGGGTTGTTGAAATTCAGGCAAAATTTTATCTGAATTATAGATTTGCAAGCCAAATATATTTTCTAATGCCTCATAGCTATAAAAACCACCTCTTCCCTGCCCTATTTGCGCAATCCATGGCCAGACCAAACTTGCAGGGGCATTAATTTCTATGGCATGAACAAACTCCGAGCGCGGCTGTGGCACTAAATGATCCCCTGGGAATGTGGAATTAGCCTCCTTTGAGCTCAATCCCCAGCGATCCCTTAATGGTTTAAAAAACAGGGTTAAATAGGCAGCAACAATTATAAGTATTCCCTCTGCTCCTTCCATGATCTGAAGCAGTGTAAAGCGTGTTCTTCTTTGTTCATCTAGTAAAATTGTTCCCATCTTTACCTTTTCAGCATTATTCCATATTTTGTCTGGCTTTACTTGATTTCCTCCAACGTCTCAGTTTAGGAAGTGTGTTCCTGGCTAATTTAGATGCGGTAGTTTTGGACATTCCCAGTTTTTCGGCAATCCTGATATTCCTGGCCATTTTTTCTTCCAGGCTGATCCCTTGATCGGTGAATTCCCCATCTTCATAACAATAATGGCAATAATCTGTATTAATACTTCCATCTCTATCGGTCCCAAAATCTGTCATATTTTTCATTGGCATACCACAACTCTGACAAATATTCTTTTCTGAAGCTTTCATGCTTAAACTAATTTTATTTTTCATTTCTAAGATAAAACCCACGAAATTATTACCGTATGATATTTATCAGCTTATACAGGCGTTAACCGTAAACATTTCTTCTTCCTGATAAAGAAAACCCAGTTTTTGCAGACAACACCTTCATTAATTCCTCGGTAGTTGAAGAATCAATTAAATTCAGTGCTTTCACATTACAAAGTTTGTCAACCATATTGATGCCTGCCAGGGTATTGGAGGCAATGCCGGTAACAATGTCCGGAACAATTTCAAAGGCTTTCATCAATCCGTATACCGCATATGGATCCGAAGCGGCTAGTATTGTGCATTTAATATGTTCTCTTAATATGTTTATCGCCAGATCACCATTATAGGGCTCCAAAGGGGATGCACCTATTTCAATAATTGCAACATCGGCATTTTGATGCTGAACCCTGCTCAATAACTGATCTAATTTTTTCTTGTAAACGTCTGCCGCACAAATCGAAGATGGAAGTCCGACATCCACAAAATCCATAACCGCATTTGCCCCCACATCTTTAATTGCCAGAATATCTTTATAACGTCCGGCACCGGCTAACTTGGCGCCTACCACCTTATATCCGGCAGCCTTAAAAAGATTGGTTACAATTCTGGCAGAAGTAGTTTTTCCTGCGGACATAGATGTTCCTACAAAGAGGATTACCGGTGTGTTAAAAGGGATAGGTTCAACGGTCTCCACAAAATCATTCATGGTAACTTTTTTACCATTCCTGAATACGTGACCTGAATAATCTACCTCCATCATGTTTGGTATAAAAACAGATTTTGAGGTAAGTTTTCCCATCAGACCACCTCCGGTTAAAACATTCATCCTTAGGTCGGCTTTTACTTCACGCCATGTCCCTGTGGCTTCCAGGGTCGCGAAACGTTCGCCCAGAGCTCCAACTACAGATTCTCCTCCAATTACTCCCCGCATTCTGCCGGTTATTAGCTCCAGATTTAAGGTATTACTTCCCGGATCCAGAATCTTACTTACAACATAGTCGCCGGTTTCCCAATGTTCCCTGTGAAGTTTTTCAACATTAAATTCAATTTCAGGCAAATCAGAAATTCTGGTTAGTGAGGTATAAATAAATTGATGATTCATGTTTTTTCATTTAATGGTTCCAATAATAATAAGAGCGTTAACAGTGCTGTTCTTTCAACAAGCTTATTTCGTAAAATATACTCGTGTGTTGCATGAGCACCATCACCGGGCGTCCCCAGTCCATCAAGAGTAGCTGTATACAAGCTGGTTGTATTCGCATCTGAACCTCCCCCGGCAGTTGCTTCTTCAAGGTCCAGTCCTAATTCTTGTCCCTGTTTTTTTGCCAAATTCCATAAATGCTGATTTCGGGGTGTTTTTTCCATGGGCGGTCTGCCTATCCCCCCTTCAATTTGCATTTTAACATCTTTATGTATTGGCTTTAATCCCTTTATTTTTTTTGTTATTGCATCTCCATCAGATTCCCGAAGCACTCTGACATCAATCACGGCTTTACTGGAAGGTGCTACCATATTGGGTGAGATACCACCTTCAATCATACCCACGTTTACAGTAATCCCATTTTCAAGATCATTCATAGCATAGAGCTTCTGCACCTGCTGTGATAATTCAACTATGGCATTCACCCCTTTTGTAGGGTCTAATCCGGCATGTGCCGCTTTGCCGCGAATGGTTATGGTAAAACGACCCAGACCTTTTCTTGCAGTTTTTAATTTACCATTCAGGCCTAATGGTGGTTCCAAAACATAAGCCCGGTCTGCTAGTCTTGCCAATCTTTTAAGAGCATTGGTAGTCTCCCTGCTCCCTGTTTCTTCATCCGAATTTATGAATACCACTGGTTCTACCTTAGATGATATGTTCAGTTCCCTGAGGGCCATTAGAGAAAAAACTATCTGCGTAATTCCGGCCTTCATGTCATAAATACCAGGCCCTCTAATTTTACCACTCTTATAAGTTAAAGGCATTTCTTCTAATGTACCTAAGGGCCAAACCGTGTCGCAATGACCAATCAAAAGCTGGAATGGCATATGTTTATTCCTGTTTTTGGGTCTTGCATACAAATATCCCCCCGTATTTTTACCAGAAACATGAATAACAAAATAACCCATCGCCAAAAACCTATCTTTTAAATAGGTCAATATCTGGTGTTGTGAACTAATTTTATCCGAAGGAGATTCATGATATACCAATTCCTTTAAAAAAAGAATCATTTCTTCCTCTTGGGTCAACAAATACTCCCGGGCCGAGGTCGCTATTTTCTGCGGATTTTTCATCGCTGAAAATTTTTTGGAAAGGGAAAACCATTAGTTGCCGCAATCTTTGCAAACCTGCCAGGAGCTATATAAGCAAGTAAAGGGTTTTTTGCCAGTTGTTCCTGCTCATCTATTTCCGAAACTTTCAAATAATCTCTATGTGCATACGCGGCCTTAATTCTACCTGTAATAATGCTATAATCGTCAAAGCCATCAATGATTTTATATAATTCGCACTCCAAATAAAAATAGGCGTCTGCTATTATAGGTGCATCTATTGAGGGTGCTCTTAAGATGGGTAAGGCATTAATTATCCCTTCAGATTTTGAAATGTATTCTGTTCGCGGACTGGCACTGAGAGATGCGGATATAATCTGGTCCGGTAATGGAAAGCTAACGGTAAATTGACCGGTTGCCAGTATATTATCAAAAGTACTATGCCTTGGCGTACATACAAACCCAAAATAATTACCAAACCCTAAAGGCATGGCCATGTGCTTGGGGGCAAGATCATAACCCTGCTTTTCTTTTGTGCCTATTATAACCAAAGGTGCTACGGTAAAAACCTGATCCCAGATTGAGGTTATAGGTTCCAGGAGGATATAATTATCTTGCTTTAAAGTGTTCATATGAGATGATTTGAAGGGTATTATGCCTAAAATTACAAACCAAACAACAAGGAAGTAATGACCATGGTCATTGTTAATATTCCCATATCTAAATACTTTCATAAAAAACATAAGATGAAAGGTGTATTGAAGCTCGGGAAAATTGCCGGAATTCGAATTGAAGTACATTGGACCTTCACTCTTTTATTGCTGTGGGTGGTTTTTCTGGATATACAGCGTGGTGGAACAACAAACAGTGCTTTGATGAACGTTGTTTTAATTCTATTGCTCTTCTTTTGTGTAATACTGCATGAATTGGGCCATGCACTAACTGCCAAGAGATTTGATATAAACACTAAAAAAATAACGTTGTTGCCAATTGGGGGTGTGGCATCTTTAGAAAAAATGCCCGAGAAGCCGGGGCAAGAACTGATCGTGGCTTTGGCAGGGCCTGCTGTAAATGTAATAATTGCAATGCTGCTATTGCTTGTAGTACCACTGAAAAATTATTTTGGCCTTGATGCAGATAGTTTGGCGCACTTATTAGCGGCACCCAGACTGGAAACTCTTTTGTTTTATCTTTTTCTGGCGAACGTAATGCTGGTAGTCTTTAATTTAATTCCCGCATTTCCAATGGACGGTGGCCGTGTATTTCGTGCTTTGCTGACATTTGTAATGGATAGAACCAGGGCTACCGAAATAGCCGCCTCCATAGGACAGGCCCTGGCTGTTGTTTTTTTCATACTGGGCTTATTTTTCAACCCCTTTCTAATATTAATTGCGCTCTTCATTTTTCTGGCCGCCTATAGTGAGAATCAAATGGTGAGGCAGAAATCACTGGTTGAAGGGCATTTTGTAAAGGAAGCCTTGCTGACTAATATAACACCTTTAAATCCTGAAAATAACCTTGAAGATGTTTTTAAAATAATACTATCCGGAACCGAAAAGGATTTTGTAGTAACAGAAAATGAGAATATCGTTGGCATATTAAGTCATAAAGAAATTATCAAAAATGCCAAAAATGGTTCAATGAAAGTAAGGTCCATTATGGATACGAAATTTAATACCATGAAGGCCATGGACGAGCTAATAAAATTCTTTGATTTAGTAAATAGTGAGAAACAACGTTTTTTCCCGGTAACAGACAAAACAGACAAACTTATTGGTGCAATAGATGTAAATAACGTAAGTGAATTCCTTATGCTCAAGACCAACTATATTACAAAGACATAAATAATCTTTACACTCACTGATCCTTGTCATTTCAGCTTTATAAACCATTTAATAAATTGACAAAAATTAGGATTATGAATACTATTAGAACCCACACATTTACGGAAAAGAATTTTATAAAATTAGCTGAGATAAAAGATTCGCATTGCGTTTCCATTTATTTGCCAATGTACAAAAAGGGCAAAGAACTGAATGAAGGCCTGGGGCAATCCAACTTAAAATCCTGTTTGAAAAAAGTGCATTCAGATTTAATTGAAGATGGGTATGATAAAACTATGATCAACACCTATCTCACACCAATAAATAAACTCGTTTCTGAATTAAGTTTCTGGCGAAACCCATCAGATGGTCTGGCAATTTTTTTGGACAGAATTAATGGAATCAGATATTACAAGTTACCCCATTCTTTTGAAATACAGACTTACGTTGCTGATCATTTTTATTTACTCCCTTTACTGCCCTTATTTCACAATAACGGAATTTACTATCTCTTAAATCTGAGTCGTGATCATGTAAAACTATATGAAGGTTCCAGAAGTTACTTCCAGGAGATTCCTATAGAAAAAATTGTTCCAACTCAATTGGAGGAGGCAGTTGGCTATGACTTTGAGCAAAAGATGTTGCAATACAGAACCGGGCAAATGATGCATCCGGCTGGGTCGTTTCATGGCCAGGGTGAGGGCAAAGAAGATCAAAAGAAAGAACTGATTTACTTCTTCAGAAAAATAAATGAAGGAATAACTAAAATCCTAACACATAAAAATGCTCCCTTGATCTTAGCATGCACAGATGAGTTGTTCCCAATCTACAAGGAAATAAACACACACGGCAATTTATGGAATACCAATCTAAGTGGAGATCCTGAATTTAAAGGTGATACCGAGTTGCAAAAGGAATCCTGGCGTTTAATTCAGTCTTATTTTGCAACTACAAAACAAGAAAAACTGGAAAGGTTTCATGCAAAATCTCAGACTTCAAAAACTTCTCATCAACTCTCTGAAATTATCCCGGCAGCAATTCAAGGAAAAGTAGACACCCTTTTTGTTCAAAAAAATGAAGATTTTTTTGGCAACTATAATCAAACAAAAGGGTGCTTAATTCTGGATAGTCATAAAGAAACGGGGAATCTATCTTTGTTAAATATGGCCGCAATAAAAACCTTTCTGCAGGGTGGAAATGTTTATTTTCTGGAAGAAGAAGAAATGCCGTTTAAAAATATGTCGATGAATGCATTGTTTAGGTTTTGATGAAGCCTAATGCCAGGCAAAGATTTTCGGGTACAATTTATACAGGTATTGATTGTACCCTTTTTTTATTGAAACAACAAAGGTTATCAATCTCAAATGATTATGACATGCTAAGACTTTTTTTATGAAAGCTTAACAGGGGAACGAGTCGTTCTAATTTCATGCGTTTTACCAGGTCAAAATGCCAAAGGTTCGTAATTAAGGTATTCCCTTCTCTTTCGAGCATTGCCAGGATATCCGCATCTGCTTCAATTAAATACGTCTTTAAGGTGTCTAGAATATCATCTGACTGTCTGAATTCAAAACTGATGTTTTTATATGCAACTTTTTCCTTAAGCATCTCCTTAAACCATTGCATCTGATCTTCTGCTGCATATTCTTTTTTGGTTGAAACGTGTATTAGTTTAATTTTAGAATTAAAGGCAGAAGCAAATGCTGAAATCCTTTCAATAGCAAGGATATCTGATTCTTCAAAGGCGGTTGCGTATACAATAGTGTTGAGTTCTGTTACCTTCGAATTGCCGGGAACAGATAATACAGGGACAGGAGATTTTTCTATCAAAGCAGAAGCTGTGCTGCCCATAAACAGGTCTTTTACAATATTGCTTCCTGTCATCCCCACTAAAATCAGATCGGCTTTTATTTTTTCGGCCTTTTCGATAATCCCATCAGACTCTATGCTATTCTCAACCACATGGATAACGGGTCGCTTATTTTCATCTTTTAAATTGAGGTGCTTCCAGCAAAAAGCATCTAGTTTTTCCCGGTGATTATTGAAAGCTGTTTCCTCTAAACGCGCATATGCCAGGCTAACCGTACTAATAAAGGTTGCAGAAATATCAAAAACATGTATAATATGAAGATCGGCACCAAGTTTTTTGCAGAACACATCAGCTAACTTTAATGCTGAAATGGAATTATCAGAATAATCCGTAGCACAGAGTATTGTTTTCATAGTAAAGCCTTTTTGAAATAGCAGGATGAATCTATCCAAAAGAAAAACAAAAAAAAATGACCTAAGTCATATCCTGTAAGAAAACTGCGATATGACAATTGTCATTTTAGCTGCTACACAAAAGAACTAAATTTATTATTAATGCAACAAAATCTGAATTATGGGCGAGATAGCAACTTCAGACAGGCAAATTACCCTGTTTTATAGTTCCGGGTCCAAAAGGGCCAGGCAAACTTTGGCTTATGCAAAAGCTAAAGGTTGGCCAATTCATGAGATTGATATATTGAAAACGCCTCCCAACGGTACTCAAATTGCAGAATTGGCGGAGCGCTTAGGACTGGAGGTTAAGGAACTTGTTAACCAAAGTCATCCGGCTTATACTTCCAAATTTGAACCACACGAATTTTCATCCGAAGACTGGATTAAAATGATTATACACAATCCTGAAATAATGAAGCAGCCCATAGCTATCCGGGGAAACAGGACCATATTGGTTGAGACCCCTACAGATATACTTAGGATATAATATCTTTAATATGTTTGTAAGAGAATTTAAATATTAGGTTATGCCGAAATTTAAAGAATTTAATATTGCAGATTGGTTTTCATTTTACCGCATAGCGGCAGTACCCTTTTTACTTATTTTGATCTTGTGGAATGAACGGGAAATATTTACCTGGCTTTTGCTAATAAGCTACTCAACCGATGCTATTGACGGTTTTTTGGCAAGGAAACTTAAGATTACCAGTGCACGCGGATCTCAATTAGACTCCTATGGCGACCAGGTAACTCTTGTAGTTGGATTAATAGGACTGATAGTATTTGAGACCGAATTTATGAAGGAGAACTATCCCCTGATACTGATTGCTTTTGTGCCCTACATCTTTCAAATGATAATTGCTTTTCGAAAATACGGAAAAGCCACAGCCTTTCATACTTATCTGGCCAAATTATCTGCTGTAATTCAGGGTGTATTTATATTATGGCTATTATTCTTTGGCCCTGTTTACTGGTTATTTTATGTAATGATCGTTTTAGGAGTTTTAGAAACAATTGAAGAAATCACACTTATTTATTTATATGACAAATGGGTTGCTGGAGTCAAAGGAATCTATTGGGCCTTAAAGGACAAAAGACGGCTAAATGTTGAACAAAACGGCTCTCAGACCTGAGATGGATTAAGAAATGGTCTGCAATGATTATGCAACCGGAATTGACAAACAGTGAAATGGTGGCCATTGTTGCTGAGGAGGTTCGCAAAAAAAAAGAAACCAAAAACTTCATCTAAACTTCGTTTCTAAAATTTTAAGTAGGGAAAAGTTTCACAAACCTTACATACTTGCATCTAGGACCATTTTCAAAAGAAGGACCAACTATTATAAAGGTCCATTGCATCATCGCCGAAAATGGTCATAAAACTCTTGGGAAACATCATGAAATTTGCTTCTCAGATATCATAAGAGCTGCGTTTGAAAAATGGAAAACCATAATCAGGCAGCCATTTAGTTAAACTTATCCATAAGATGCATTGAACTCAATTTTTTACTTTCTCCTTTTTGGCCGCTTTTGCTTCTTCTTTGGCCATTTTTTTGAAATAACCCCGGGTTAAAAAGTTATGTTTAAAAGCCTCCATATTCTCATTGAACTTCGCGGTACCTTCTTCTATGTTTTTCATCGTGGCTTCCAGGCGCTGAACAAAAATTGTATCTTTAGACAGGTAATTTAAGGCTCCATCACCCTCTGCTATCCCGGTGACAATGCTATCCAGATTAATCGTTAATTTTTGCATTCTATCACTGGCAGATTCCAGATTGTGAATAATTCCTTTTATTTCCAGTCCGGCTAAGGAATCGCGCATTAAAACCCCAAACACGGAATTCTCCGAGTTGGCGGCAGCCATTACCAGTTTGTTCACTTCATTCAATGTATTACTGGCATTAGCGCTGGCAAGTTTTAGATTCAAAATAGTCTTTTCAAGGTTATTGGCCATGAGGGTATCGTTGAGCAACCGTCCTAATGTCCCTTCTCCTCTGTTAAGAGCAGAGGTTACTTTGAGCAAATCAGCAGTAAGAAGAGCGGCATTTTCAGTAGTAACATTTAACGTACTCATCATATCTTCAGCCCCGATGCGACTGTAAGATATAATCTGATCTCCCGACTTTATCTTTTCACCCAAACCCTCACCCGGGACGATGTTTACAATCATGCTTCCAACCAAACCATCAGATCCAATAGTAGCTATGGCATCCTTTTTAATATGTTCCATCATATTTTCCTGAATAAGCATTATTACATCTATGGTAGAATCATTTTCCATTACAATATCTTTTACAGTACCCACATTTATCCCTGAGTAACGCACATTATTTGCTTTTTGAAGTCCGTTTACATTCTTAAATACCGCATGGATGGTAAAAGTATTGCCGAACATGTTTTGCCTGTTTCCTATGAGATAGGCAGCAATTACCAACAATGCCGTTCCCAGTATTACAAAAATCCCCAGTCTCAATTTTTCTAAACTTGTTCTTTCCATATCATTATTTTTTAAAGAATGCTTCTACCTTAGGGTCTTTAGATTTAACAAGTTCGTCATAAGTGCCTTCGGCATAATTAATGCCATCTACCAGTAGAATCATTCGTTCTGAAATTACCCTTGCACAGTCCACATCATGCGTAATAATAAGTGAAGACGTGCCATATTGAATTTGAATGTTCCGCATTAATTCAATAATTTCTTTAGCCGTAATAGGGTCTAAACCACTGGTTGGTTCATCGTACAAAATAATTTTAGGCCTGAGGATCAGGGTTCTGGCCAACGCCACACGCCTTTTCATACCACCAGAAAGCTCTTCTGGCATAAGATCTATGGCGTCTGCGAGTCCCACACTCTCCAAAGCTTCAAGCACCAATGGGGTTGTGTCTTTGATAATACCAAGTTTCTCTTTGTGTCGTCGCATAGGGAACTCTAAATTTTCCCTTACTGTCATAGAATCATACAAAGCACTTCCCTGGAACAAAAATCCAATTTCCGAACGCAGTATATCCAGGGTTGTCCTGTCCAAAAGTTTAATTTCCTTTCCCATAACGGATATATAGCCGCTATCTGGCTTCATTAGCCCTACAAGGCATTTGATCATTACAGATTTTCCAGAACCGGATTTTCCCATAACTACCAAATTCTCCCCTTTATACAATTTGAGGTTAAAACCGTTGAGGACCTGGTTATCCCCAAAGCGCTTGTACAAATCCTTTATATGAATGATTATCTCGCCTTTGCCAGTTTCAGTATTCCCGGAAATCTGTTTTTCTCGTATCATCACAGGTCGTAAAAAATATCAGATATAAAAACTGCTACAAAATCAATAATAAACAATAGCATGGAAGTAAATACTACCGCTGTATTTGCTGCCAAACCCACCCCTGCAGTCCCTTTTTTGCTGTAGTAACCCTTAAAACAGCCTACAAGGCCTATTGCAAAGCCAAAAAAGAATGATTTTATAGTGGCAGGAACCAAATCCCGATAATCCAATGCATCAAAAACGCGATTAAAATATAGCTGGAACGAGACATTTCCCTTAAAATTTTCAACCAAAGCAGATCCGTATAGTGCAACGGCATCTCCCATTATAACAAGTAGTGGCAGCATAAGAGTTATTGCCAGGATACGTGTGACAACTAAATATTTAAAAGGATTTGTCCCTGATACTTCCATGGCATCTATTTGTTCAGTAACCCGCATGGAACCTAATTCGGCTCCAATTCCCGAGGCAATCCTCCCGGCACAAACCAGCGCAGTAATGACAGGCCCAAGTTCACGGACAATAGAAATCCCGACCATATTGGGCATCCAGGATTCGGCACCAAATTCAATGAGGGTAGGTCTGGATTGCAGGGTAAGCACTAACCCAATGATAAATGCAGTCACCATTACCAAAACCAGGGAACGGTTACCCATATGATAACACTGCCTTAGCAACTCCTTAAATTCAAAAGGAGGCTTGAATAGTTCTTTAAAAAAGCGGCCTGCAAAATAGGACAGCTCTCCTACCTCAATAAAGAATTGTTTTATTCCACCCAAACTTTGTTTTACCGTATTCATAGGTGCTAACTTTCTTGTGGATCTGATTACTCAAAATTACCTTTAAAAGGCTATACTATAAATGATATAAGTCATATCCTAAACCTGACCCTGATCATGGCACGCAGGTCTATTGAAGACTAACTTTATTCTGTCCGGGGTAATTCCCTGACCGGAGAAACCAGAGTTTAAACACCATTGCAAATGACCCTAAAGCCTTCACTTTTTATTGGGATCCTTATTTTAGTAATTGGTGCTTCCTTTGCTCTCATAACCAACTTAAATAAACCTTTAAAAGAAATATCAAAGGCGCACAGGGAACCTGTGTATAATGGTATAAAAAATGCTATTGCCGGCAGTTGGATACCTATTAAACAAGACATTAACATAAGTCAGTATTTTATCTATATGGATTCTTTGGTAAACGCCTATGATTCTGTAGTTCCCTACCCCCTGTCAGAACACCTGCTGGCACATGCCAATCCACGGATTATTGAGACGCTGGTAAATACAGATTACTACAGGATGATGGCCCGGGATTCATTTGTTTATGATCAGAGAAAACTGCTGGTTCTGAGGTTACCAGACTCTATTATGATCCCGGATTCCCTGTCCGCCTTAGCTATCCTGGATTCCTTTAAGGAAACGCATCTCGATATAAATATTCCCGAATTTAAGCTTCGTATCTATCGGGATACCACTTTGCTATTTGCCTTCCCGGTGAGAGTAGGAAAAAACCAAAAAAAATATTTGGGCATGGTGGATAAGTCCATTGACCTGCGAACCAAAACCGGAAGTGGTAAGATAGTCCGGCATGAAAAAGATCCGGATTTCTATAACCCTGTGAACCACGAACGTTTCTTTACTACCAAAAGAGATGACAATAAAACAACCTTAATGCCGCAAATACCCTGGATAGAAACTGAAATAAATGGTGTTAGAAACGGCCAGATGATACATCCAACGACCAATCCCGAGACTTTAGGGAAGCCCAGTTCTAACGGCTGTATTGGCACCAGAGAATCTGATGCCTGGATTATTTACTATTATGCCCCCCTGGAAACGGCAATCAGAATCCGTTACCAATTGGAATTCACAAATGACAAAGGCGAAAAGGTTAGACTAAACGATATCTACGGATATGTGAATTGAATTTAAAGAGCCATGCATACTTAATTTGTATTTACAAGAGGAATCTCAGCCGCTAAGGAAGCATTAATCAAATCATCAATTTTACTTTCTACCTGAAAATAAAGGGCTGCTTTGGTAGCAGGAAGGATTTTCTTAAATTTTTTGTAATAGCTCTTATTTAACTTGAGTAGTTTTGTTTCATAAGCCAGTGAACGGTTAACCAGAGCATCCGCCTTTTCGTCAGTCATTGATTCATACTGGGCCGCAAAATCTTTAATAATGTTGACGCGTTCTGTATGGACTTTATACAATTCCGCGTTGTATTCATTATACAATGCCCAAAACGGACCACTCTCAGCATCGCTAAGCTCCATCGTTTCAGCTACCGCTGCCTTTTTCTCCGCATTTAAAACATCTCTTACCACTTCAAGATAGTCATCAAAAGATTGAGAAAAAGCCGGACTCATCATCATAATCATCCCGATGAAGAGTAAAAAGTTTTTTGTTTTCATTTTTTAAAAATTATGTTAGTACTAAAATTAGAAAATAAATAAAATTTGAGATTTACCTGATTCTTTTTTTGTAATTCCTGACTGCAAGTATAGTAATAATTTCTGCTATAGTGGGAGTCCTTTCAAAAATTCATTTTCTCCAATTCCAGGGCTAAGTCAGGCCATATGCCAATACCCTAAAAATTAGCTGTCACACCAAAGGACGGGCCCTTAAATGTCATATCAAAACTGCCATTCCATGAATTTTGTGTAACATTTGCGTAATAATTTATATAATGATAATTAGCGCTAAACCCGATATTTTTAAAGGCCTGGAAAGTAACCCCGGGATTTAGATTCCATAAGCCTCCGGAATAGTCGCCAATTTTAACTCCAAACCAGTCAACCGTGGCTGTAAATGCCCATTTCGGGGTAGGAGCCCAAATGTACCATACGCCAACATTCGGCAGGGGCAGAAACCCGTTTACTCTTTCTCTTCTGAAGCCAGTTGACACATCATTTATAAAAGCCTCTCCTTCAATAAAAGCATTTGTATCAAGTCCGTGAATTCCCAATCCTCCACCAAGTTCATGCTTCTGTCCGGTGCTTATAGCCCTTCCAAAAAAAACCCTGTACAAAGAAAGCCCATAACCTGCTTTGGCAGAAGCTCCTGCCCGGAAAGTATAATCCTCCCAAACAATATCCTTTTCTAGTACGGCTTCATCTTCTGCCGCAACTCTAAAATATTGTCCTCGTACCGACCAAAATTTGGATTTAGAGAATCTCCAGATAAAATCGAAATTAAAAGTATTTTGGGTTCTTCCTATGTCAAAGTTTTCATTAAAATCAATATCCCCTACGTTTTCTGTTTCAATATTGCCTTCTACACTTAACTGAAAGCTTCTTGAGGGTACAAATAAAGCTGCTCTTGCCAAAAATCTATCCGTAAGCATAGGATTTTTACCCCCGTCGGTTTGGGAATAAACGGAGCTAAAAATGAATAAAAAAACAACAATGGAAAGTACAGTTTTCATTTTTATATGGTTTTGATTACTCTTAAATTATTTCATTGTACTACTAAACTAGTTTAAAAGTCGAATACTAGAAAGCATATTCGCTCTTTTATTCTAGTTAAATTGATCTTATCCTTAACAATGATTCCGGTTGAAGTATGGGGCCCGTCTCCAGATTTTAGCGGCATTTTCCATGGTTTTGAAAATCCAAATCCCAATGTTTGTGACCAATTCTTAATAATTCAGGACTCAATAATATTAACGCTCAAAAATAAACCAAAAACGATATTTCCCTCATGATATAAATCATATTACCGATCAAGGTAAAAAGAATTGGGAAAACCTATATTCTACTATTTGAATAAGACGTTAGTTTAACTATATTTAGCCTTTATAGATTTCTTATAGTCTAATTTATTCCACCTTTTCTATGTGCCGAAGATACTATTTTCTCCTTTCGTTTTTAATACTGGGAGGCTTTGTGATTTTTACATCCTGTAAGGACAAAACCAGCGAAATGCCTCCTCCGGAGATTCAGGTTATCAATGTCATTAAAAAAGATGTCCCCCTAACCAGGGATTTCGTAGGGCAGGTATACGGGTTCCAGGACATACCTATTCGAGCCAGGGTAGAGGGCTACCTTCTCGGCGTTCATTTTGAAGAAGGTTATCCTGTTAAAAAAGGGCAATTACTCTACACTATAGATTCACAACCTTTTGAAACGCAGGAAGCCTCTATGGCCAGCAAGGTCGCTGAGGCCCAGACGTATCTTGTAAATGCCGAAAATGAATTGGCAAGGTATAAGCCCCTGGCTGAAATTAATGCGGTGAGTAAAAGCGATCTGGATGCTGCACAGGCAAGCAGAGATGCTGCATTTTCTTCCTTAGATGCGGCCAAGGCCAATTTAAGAATGGCTCAAATACAGCTTGGATATACCAGAATAAGCTCTCCAATAAATGGCTTGATAGGCAAAACGGAAGCACGAACCGGTGAATTTGTTGGTCGCGAGCCTAACCCTGTAATTCTTAATGTGGTATCGGATATTAGTAAAATGAGAGTTGAATTTTTTCTCACAGAAGCGGAGTATCTGGAAGTTGCCCGAAATTTTAAACAAAATGTGTCTGATGATGGTACTGTAAATCGTGAGAATCCAAAAAACAAGGAAAATCTTACGTTAATCCTTGCAGATGGAACAACTTATGAGGAGAAAGGAAGTGTGCAGTTCCTGGGAAGGGCCATTGATTCGGAAACCGGTTCAATATTGGTTCAGGCAACATTTAACAACACTAAAGGACTCCTTAGACCAGGTATGTATGCGAAAATCCAGGTTGAATTTGAAATCGCTGAAGACGCTATACTGGTCCCCCAGAAATGTGTTTCCGAACTGCAGGGGCGCTATTCCGTATTTGTAGTAGATGAAGGTAATATTGTGAAATCAAAAGAAGTAGAAGTTTCAGACAGAATAGGTGACCTATGGCTTATCAAAGAAGGGTTGGCAGAAAATGAACAGGTACTTATTGATGGCTTGCAAAAGGTAACGTCTGGCATGGTAGTAAAACCGGTGGTTACCGAATTCGAAAGTCAAATTTCTGAAAATTAAACGCATTATGGCCGAAGAATCAGGTAACTTTTTTGTTAAAAGACCCATAGTGGCAATAGTAATAGCCATTGTTATTGTTATTGTTGGTTTCATATCTCTTTTAGGTTTACCCATAGAACAATATCCAAACCTTACACCACCTATTGTTCAGGTAAACGCAAGATACACGGGAGCCAATGCCATCAGTGTTGAAGAATCTGTGGCTACACCCTTAGAACAGGAAATCAACGGAGTGGACAACATGATTTACATGAAATCGACCAATTCCAATGATGGCTCCATGGTTATTGATATCTCATTTGATGTGGGTACAGATCCGGATATGAATACCGTACTGGCTCAAAACCGGGTATCTGCTGCCTCTGCCAAACTACCACAGGAAGTGACAAAATTTGGAGTATCCACAAAAAAATCTTTGCCAAATATTATGCTGGCAATGACACTTTCTTCGGATGGAAGATACGATCAGGATTTTCTTGGCAATTATGCCCTGATCAATATAAAAGATCAATTATCGCGGATTAAAGGTATTGGACGGGTAGATGTGCTGGGAACCTCGGACTATTCCATGAGAATTTGGGTAAAACCCGACCTGCTTTCGAAAATGGGAATTACAGTACCTGAAATCCTAAATGCAATTAATGAGCAAAACGTCATTGTACCGGGTGGTAAATTTGGTGCAGAACCGGCGCCACCGGGAACGGAGTTCACCTACACAGTTCGCCTGCCGGAAAGATTTAATTCTGTTGAGGCTTTTGAAGATATTGTCGTAAGAACTCATGAAGATGGGTCTCAGGTTAAAATTAAGGATATAGCAACTGTAAAGCTTGGCGTTGAGACCTATGCCATGATCCCCCGGGTGAATAAGGAAACCTGTGCGATTATTACGGTTTATCAAGCCCCGGGATCTAATGCGGTTGAATTGGCAGAGAATTTAATTGCCGAAATGGATGATCTTTCTAAAGACTTTCCCGAGGGTATTCTATATGATGTTGCACTGGACTCTACATTACCAATAACAGCCGGCATTAAGGATATTGTAGTAACCCTTATTATTGCCTTGATACTGGTGGTTTTTGTAGTTTTTATATTTATTCAGGACTGGCGGGCTACTTTAATCCCTACCCTAGCAATACCTGTTTCTTTGATTGGAACATTTATGTTTTTCCCACTTCTGGGTTTTACGATCAACGTATTGTCGCTATTGGGGTTGGTACTGGCCATAGGAATAGTGGTTGATGATGCGATCGTTGTGGTGGAAGCCGTTCAGGTAAATATTGCTAAGGGCATGACTACCAGGGCTGCCACATTTGATGCCATGAAAAAGGTAACTGCGCCTGTCATTGCAACAACGCTTGTATTGGTAGCAGTTTTTATTCCGGTTGCAGGAATGGCAGGAATAACAGGCTTACTATATCAGCAGTTTGCCATTACCATTGTAGTTTCTGTCCTTGTATCTTCTCTAAATGCATTAACGCTTAGCCCTGCGCTATGCTCATTGCTTTTAAAAGAACCTAAACCTTACAAAGGAGTATTAGGAAAGTTCTTCGAGAAATTTAATCAGGGAATGGACAAGTCCACAATTTCCTATATGAGTTATACCAGCATTGTCTCCAGAAAACTAAAAAGAAGTGTTATTTATATTGTAATACTTACTATTGGAGCCGGGATATTCGGAAGCCTGGTACCGGGCGGTTTTATTCCGGAAGAAGATATGGGCTATTTTTATATAAATACACAACTGCCCAATGCAGCTTCTATTCAAAGAACAGATGCAATACACAAACAAATTGAAGAAATCGTCTTAAATAACCCTGATATTGAATATTTAACTTCCGTTTCAGGGTATAGTTTACTTTCCTCCTCTGCAGTCCCCAATAACGGGTTATTTTTTGTTACCCTTACCGAATGGGGAAATAGAGATAAGACTGCCAAGGAAGTAATTAAAGATCTGAACATAGAATTTGCTCAAAAATTGAAAGGAGCACAGGTTTTTGCTTTTGGCCCGCCCGCTCTTCCCGGTTTGGGGAGTGGTTCCGGCTTTAGTATCATGCTTCAGGATCGTGCAGGCAATACACCTGCATACCTGGGTGAAAATAGCATGAAATTTATCAAAGCAGCCAATGAACGCCCAGAAATTGGAGCGGCCTTTACCTCTTTCCAGCCAAATGTTCCACAGAGATACCTGGACATTGACAAAGAAAAGGCGCTCAAACTTGGGGTTTCACTAAATGATTTATATACAACTATCGGTGCTTTTATGGGAGGAGCCTATGTGAATAACTTCACCAGGTTTGGCAGGCTTTATAAAACATACATTCAGGCCGAACCTGAGTATCGGGTCAATGAAAAACAGATAAATAATTTCTTCGTTAAAAACAACAAAGGTAATATGGTACCGCTTGCAACCATAGCAACTGTAAAACCCATTACGGGTCCGGATTACACAAACAGGTTTAATTTATTCAGGGCCGTTGAAGTTACGGGCTCTCCGGCACCAGGCTATACATCCGCAGATGCAATTACAGCTTTGGAGGAAGTTGCAGACGAAATCCTCCCGCAAGACATGACCTACAGCTGGAATGCCATGTCTTTCCAGGAGAAAAAAGCATCAGGGTCGCTTATGATCATACTTACCTTTTCACTGCTGTTTGTATTTCTTATTCTCTCAGCGCAATATGAGAGTTGGTCTTTACCATTTTCGATTCTTTTAGGTACGCCATTTGCTATTTTTGGAGCGCTTATCTTCCTATGGATTGCCAGATTATTTAGTCCAACTTTTGAAAATAACATCTTTGCGCAGGTCTCTTTTGTAATGCTTATAGGGATGGCGGCGAAGAATGCGATTTTAATCGTAGAATTTGCAAATGAAGAATTTAAAGAAGGGGCAAGTCTTTATGATGCGGCGATGAAAGCTGCAAAATCAAGATTCAGGCCTATACTAATGACTGCTTTCTCATTTATCCTGGGTGTTTTTCCATTGGTTATTGCATCGGGCTCAGGGGCAGAATCGAGGAAGGTAATGGGTATGGCTTTATTGGGGGGAATGTCTTTGGCAACAATTCTCGGCGTATTTTTCTATCCGATGTTGTTTATTCTGATTGGAAAGATTGCTGGGTATGAGAAAAAACGAGATAAGGAACTTGCAACCTCAATTGAAACTTCAAAATAAGATGAAAAAGATAAAAGAAATGAAAATCAAAATTTCCTTTATACTTATTGCTTTAAGTACCATCTTTTTATTTGAAGCTTGTAAAGTGGGGCCCAGTTTTAAAACCCAGCGTACCGAAATAGACTCCACAGCAGTTTACCGCTATGACAGTATTCAATTGGCGATGACGGATTCTGTGCTCAATATTAGTTGGTGGGAGTTATTTGACGACCCTATATTGGCAGATCTAATTGAGATTGGTCTTGAGGAAAACAAAGACGCCCTTATAGCTTCTTCCAGAATTGATCAGGCAATGGCACAATTAGGTTTTACCAAAGCCGATATGGGGCCAAAGATTGGTTATAATATAAGCGCTCAACGAGGTAACGTAATTGCCGGGGCCCCTACACAAGGTTTTGAGGCTAGTAACATTTTCACCGGATTTGGTACCCTAAGCTGGGAGCTCGATTTTTGGGGTAAGTTTAGAAGGGCCAATGAAGCTGCCAGGGCAGAATTAGTAGCTACAGAATACGGGCAGCGAACGGTGCAAATAGGGCTCATTTCAGCTATTGCCACCACCTATTATCAGTTACTGGATTTTCAATGGCGGGAGTATATTTCCAAAAAAACTTTAGAATTAAGACAAGCTTCATTAAACATCATCCAGGCAAGATATAATAGCGGTATTGTCGCGGAAATTGATTTGAACCAGGCGCAAATTCAAAGAGCCATTGCCGCCTCCGCTGTTCCTCTTTTTCAAAGATCCATTGCTCAGACAGAGAATGCTTTAGGTATTTTATTGGGCAGAAGCCCAGGCCCCATCACAACAGGGGTTGAGTTAAGTGAGCAACAATTACCTCCGGATATTCCTGTGGGCCTCCCATCGATGCTGATGGAAAGACGTCCTGATATCTTACAAGTAGAAGCCTTATTGCATGCCCAGACAGCTCGTATTGGCGTAGCCGTTGCCCAAAGATTTCCTTCCATCAGTCTTACCGGACTTTTGGGGGTAGCAAGCAATGATATCTCTACTTTGACTTCCAATCCGGCGGCATTTGCTATTGGAGGTAGTGTTTTAGGTCCTTTATTTGAATTCGGAAAAAACAAAAGACGGGTAGAGGTTGAACGAAAGATAACAGAGCAGGTCCTTTATGAATACGAACGCACTGTCATAACAGCCTTCCAGGAAGTAGAAGATGCCCTTGTGGCAATAAGCACCTTAAAAGAAGAAAGGCAAGCCCGGATTGATCATGTTGCTGCGGCACAAAATGCGCAATATTTGTCAGGAGAGAGGTACGACAAAGGCGTTACCAGTTTTTTGGAATTAATAGAAAGTCAACGACAAGCCTTCGAAGCAGAATTAAGTCTGTCTGAAACAACTCAAAAACTTTTCAATTCCTATGTTAATCTGTATAAAGCCTTAGGTGGCGGTTGGTTGTCGGAAGAGGAAATGAATGCTGCGGCCAATACTGCTGGCCTTAAAGAATAAAAAAATAAATGACCATCCGAAAAATGATCATGTAAGATTGTCTGCCTCTCCTTCATATGGCCAGCGATATGACAAGAGTAAAATATCTTTTCAGACAGTTTATTTCTATAGAAAAGATGACACTAAACGAGCAGCAGCATATGTCAACTTCCTGAAGGTGCTCTGTTTTATCCAGCTTTCATAGGATAATTCCTTACATTCCTTCATATCGTTCAGAAATGCCCCTTCAAGTTGTTTAGCAAATGGTGCCCCATAGATCACTGACATGATCTCAAAGTTGAGGTCGAAGCTGCGGATATCCATATTGGCAGAACCCACCACACTTAAATCACCATCGGCAACCACGGTCTTGGCATGTACAAATCCTTTTTTATAAAGGAATATTTTTACCCCGGCCTGGAGTAATTCTTCGTAGTAAAACTTTGAAGCAGCGCCCACAACAGCCGAATCGGATTTTTCGGGCATCAATATCCGTACATCAACACCACTGAGCGCTGCTTGTTTAAGTGCATCCAAAATGCTGTCATTTGGGATAAAATAAGGATTGGTCATATAAAGTTTTTCTTTCGCTACCGTGAATATTTTGAAATACGACAACATAATGGGCGATAATGGGTACAACGGCCCTCCCGCCACTATCTGGGCAAGTTGCACCTCACCCTTGTCCGCTATTTCTTTTACCTCAGGAAAAAGCTCATTACTTACCGATAGTTTGTTTGGCTGACACACATTCCAGTTCACAATAAAATGACGTTGCAAGTTATGAACGGTACCTCCCATGATCTTTACATGGGTATCGCGCCAATACAAGCCGGTGTCAATTGAATTATCATAACGATCCGAAACATTAATGCCGCCCACAAATCCGGTATGGCCGTCCATGATTATCACCTTGCGGTGATCACGGTGGTTTACCCTGTTGGCAATAGCCACCAGTTTAATTTTAATAACCGGGTAAATTTCAGCACCACCTGCCTTTAGTTGCCTAACAATGTTGTGCTTCATTTTACGGCTTGCATAATCATCGTACATGATTCTGACCTTTACACCTTCTTTTATTTTTCTTAAAAGAACATCCTTGATCTGATTTCCACGAGTGTCGTTTTCCCAGGCGTAGTATTCCATATGAATAAAGTGCTTAGCCGTCTCAAGTGTTTTAAGCACTTCCGGAAATTTCTCCTCCCCGTTGGTCAAGAGTTTAAATTCATTAACACTGAGCTTTTCACTGCCAAGGGAATAAATGAAGTGAATTAAATCGTAGTATTTATCCAGCGAACCGGCATATTTTTTTAAGAGTTCTTTTGTGTCATCCGGCACACTTCCTTTGAAAGATTTTGTAAACTCATCAAGTGCTATTGTTCTTTTTTTGTTACTCTTTTTATGCCTGTAATTGATACCGAACGAAAAATAGATAAGCATACCCATTAATGGCAGTATTAAGACAAGTAGTATGTAGCCAAGAGCCTTAGCTGTAGAGTGCGTATCGAGCAATATCCTGATAATGGTATAAGCCAGCAACAATCCGTACGCAGTAGCAAGTATATAATTCATAAAGGCCGGTAATGAGCTATTTAACAACATCATATGAAGGAGTTTTTTATTATACGATTAATTGATATAGTAAGGTCAGCTCTTAATTCCGATTCTTCATATGCCTTCTACCAATCGATAATTTATTTATGCTTCGCCGTAAATCATTTACAAACAACAGTTAGAATATCCGCAATTTCATCTTCAAGCCCTAAGGTAATCAAAACAGGTATTTAACCATAAATTGAAGTCTTCTTCCAACACCAGAGTTATCATCAACATTTACACGTTCTAAAACCATAAATTCAACCCCTGTATTTATATTTTTTATAGGTGACCAAATGAGGTTTAAATGTCCTGAACTACCACCTTTCATTTTTTGTCCATCTCTGAATTCAGATGGGTCTATTGAATAGTAGTTTAAATTTAAACTAGTTGCCAATGTTTTAGAAAGATTAAAGCATACACCTGCACCTAGATTCCAGGCAGGCATTGTTTCAAGTTTACCATCGTCATTCAAAACTGCAGAACTTTGAGTGCCAACAGTAGCTACAATTTGACTACCAAACCCTTGACCATAAGAAGCCATCCATCTAAACCAATGTTTTTTATCTCCAAAATATTCACGACCGCTAAAACTAAATCCCCAACCAACGGCTGTAGAATTCGGGATTACCTCTTCGCCGTCCCATCTCAATTGAAATAAAGATGCTCCTAAAAATAAGCGACCTCCTGCTTTTGTTGATTTCGTAATTCTACCCACTAAAAGTGGTAAACTCTGGCTGGCTTGACCTTCAAAATCTCGACCGTCAACCCCTGGAAATTCCAACATTTCCAAACCAACGGCATATTTAAATTTATCATTTATAGCATCTTCAAATCTTATTTGAGCTCTTCTGGTTCCTGTTAAAGCATCGCCTGAAGCAAAATCAACAGTAGCAGGTACTGCATATAAATCAGACCCAGTTCCCCAAGTACGTCCAATTAATAAACGCCCTACAACACCATAAAAATGTCTTAACCTTGGCGCCTGGTTAAAAGGACCACGATCGAGATTGAAAAAGTCTAATTCTAAAAAAACTTGCATTGGCATGCCTTTTTCAGTAATAGTTCTTATATCAAAGTTTATACGAGACTCTCTGGCATGTATATTTACATAACCACTTTGTGCCGGTCTTCCATCTCCTTCCACAGGAACATTCTGAATTTCATATTGAAAACGATCATAGCCTCCGTCAAAATCCTGGATATAATCTACCCTGGCATAACCTCCAATAGCCATTCTGGTTTTAGTGCCAAAAATTGGCCACGATTTAGGAAAGGAATCATCTACTAAATCCTGCCCTGTATAATTCAAGGTATTGCCTCTAAACTGATCAATACGTGCTGTATCTTTTTGAACGGTCTTAATCGAATCTCCTGCTTGCCATTGTTGCCCGAAAGTGGGCAAAAATGCGCAAGTGCCCAGCACTGCTAAAAAGAAGTTAAGTTTTTTCATTGTTTTTTGTTTTTGTTGAGATTAGCTAAAACCTGATAATACAATTCATCTATTTGGTTAATAATTACTTTCCACTTGGTATAATAAATTCCGATAAAAAAGAGGTACAACGCATCTGATATTTCTATGACATGGAACGATTCTAACACACGCCTGCCGATGATAAAACGCACAACGATCAGCAACAACAACAAAACAATACTGCCGCGATTTGTTGTTAACTTAAGTTCCAGATTTTCTTCGTTGACCTGAACTTTGTGTGAAAAAAAGAACAATTTGCCTACAATAGCACCAACCCAAGCAAAGATTACATAATATAAGGGGGTTCTAAAAACGTACGAGTCATAAAACACAATTACAATCATAACCAGCATAGTTATACGAATAATTAGGTTAGACCGTTTTATTCGATTGTCTGCAAATTGTGTTATGAATTTACGTTTTGTGCCCATTAGGTTATAGTTAGCTACCAAGGTAAAGGTTGGCCAGCCCTTTAGAAATATCCTGGTTCGATTTTTTTAGTGGCTCTTCCTCTTGTGCTTTTACAGAGAAAGTAAGCAGTCCAAAGAAACAGATTAATACTGATTTACACTGTATTCTTTTCATCTAATCTAGGTTTTTTAGGTTTGATTTAAATCTTGTCATTACAAACTTGGTTGAGGTCGAATAATGAAGAAACCAATAAATATTCCTGCCATAATAGTTAGTGCAACAATGAACATCTGTGAAAACTGGTGTGCCCCGAGCACCATATCGCCACTTGCCATTGTTGCTAAACCGCGAAAACCAATAGTACCACTCACCAGCATTACAATGGCGGGAATAAGCACAATAGAAGTTGGTCGGTCCGTTTTACGTGCCCATATGTTGGAAACGACTACCGCAATAATTGTCCCTAGTAAATTACCCAGGTTGGCATTCATTATCGAACTTCCTGCTTCAACACCTAAAAATGCAAGGGCAGATATAAGCACCGCCCATGGTAAATCTCTACGCGAAACTTGAAATGCAAAGGCCAATCCTATCAGTAGCAACGGAAAATACAACAGCATCCACTTTTGGTCTACGGGAGCTTGTGGATGTACAGCTGTTATGGTTGCGGTTACAAATACACTGGCAATAGCCAATCCAATAATTGCACCTGCAATTTGTTTAATGAGCGTAATTAAGCCACTCTTCAAGTTGTACATGCCTGATTTTACGCGTTTCGACACTAGCTCGCCAGCACCCAGACTGATGGAGAAACCCGGAAGAATAATAGCAATTGCAGAAAGGATTACCACAACCAGATTTAAACTGGGAACCCAATGCTTAACCATCATTGCAAGAAAGCCTGTGATCATTGCGGTTGTAAGTGGCATCCAATTCATAGCCCAACCACCAATGCGGGCCGATAATAATACCAATCCATAAACAAGGATGCTAAATAGCGATGCGAATAGCGTATCCATCCAACCCGCACCAAAAAGCGGGGCTAGCCCAAATCCGACAAATAAATACCCGAGCATACTGGCAAATTTGCCCCAGGGCGGGGGTACTTGGTCTATGGCATCAATGCGTCGGTCAGCATCATTAATAGATAGAGTCCCGGCTTTAATATTGTTTAACACATCGCCAAGTCGGGCGAGTTTGTCTAAATCCATATCCGGAGGCGGTGTGGCCATGACTTCAACACGCTCTTGAGAATCCGGCGTTTCCCGCAAGCCAAACCTAATTTCTACAGGAGTAGAATTAAATTCACCCTGATAGCCAAAGCTTTTGGCCAGGCTGGTTAAAAAAGATTCTAACCTGGTTGCCGTAGAGCCGTATTTATGTGCTGCAACGCCTACCTTAAGGATAAAAACCCAGGCATCGTCAAAGGAAACCTTTGAGCCTTCAGACAATTTTGATTCTTTCATTCAAATTATTTATTAAAGGGCTCTACTCTTTGTAGAGCCCTTTTTTGTTTATTGATTTTTATTCAGTTTATTCTCCATGGAGCATTTTAGCTACGGCACGAATGCAGCCTGTCGCCATTTAGTCAAAACCAAAGGTAAAAGGCTCACTCATGCGGGTCTTCATGTGGTTAGTGCCAGGCACCGGCCCATCATCCCCGAGGTAGAAGCGGACGGTAATTTCGGGCTTGGACAAGTCACAATTGGTATTGATCAGCGTGCGTTCCTCAAACGCCGCCTCAGCCTTCTTGTCATCGACAAAGGCGCAGTGGACAACATCGACCAAATCTTTCGCATCCGATTTTTTAAACGGAGCCTTCATATCTGCATAGGTTTTGTCCAAAAGATTCATCCGATAAAAAGTATTGTGTTCTGCTTCCTCACTGTAAGCAGGGAATTTACTGGAATCAGTATACAAAGCTATTGGATGATTTGTACAGAATAATGGCTCTCCTGGTTTTCGATCCGTAAATACATAAGCCTGGGATGTTTTGTCGATCTCGAAAACGGTGGCATTTCCATCACCATCAGCAATGAGCATATGAATACACATACCTACTTGCATGACACGAGTTGTCAGGATTGCTTTTTTGGCGTCCTCAACTGTAGCACAATTGCTGAGAAGGTAAGCACCAAGTTGAACATCTGACAATCCATTTATTCTACCTCCGGCCATAGGTGCACCGCCTGCACCAACTCCATGCGAGTCTGCGAAGGTTGTAAAATAGAGTCCTTTCTCATTAATACCATCAATAAATGGCGTTAATATGTCATGACCACCAACTAATATACTTTTGTATCCTTTGTCAGGTCGAAACTCAATTACATTGGCTCTTTCTTCACATCCATGTGCACCTTCAGGTCCCTTTTTACCAAAAAGGGTGCTCCATGTTGGCAGCGGAAATAAGTCGTGATTACGAGCTGTAAATACTCCTTTTTTAGTATCACTTTTCTCTATGGGCAGCACGAGACCTGAGCATGCGCTGAATGACCCACTGATTGATTCACCTCTGACACAGTCATAAACGTCGTAAGGTAGCGCAGTGGTGTCGTATTCATTATCATCCGCTGACAGGCCATATGCACGACTAACGCCCTTAGCGCGTTCGTTCATTGCCGGCCAGTTGCGCTTGAAAAATTCCCTTCTTGCCTCACCATAGATGGGGTTATCATATTTCTCGAGGGTACAGTCATATTTTTCTTTGGCGAGCGTAGCTAATTCATAGCCTATTTCCTCCTCGCTACCAGCTATAATGATATGATGTGGTTTTGCATAGTTTCCTTCTGTAAAAGGATAAATCGGTTCGTTTTTTAAAATTGCCATAATTTTCTGTTTTAAAGTTATTGTAAAGTTGTTTAGAAGAGCTCCGCTTTACGGGCAGAGCCCTCTTCTATTTATTGATTGAATTTTTGTAGATCACGCCGTCTTTCATAATGATTTTCAGGTTATTGGCGTCTGTTACCGCCCCCAAGTCGTCAAGCGGATTGCCATCGACTAGCAGAAGGTCGGCATAACCACCCTCTACCACGGTGCCGAGCGTGCCCTCCTGATAGGGGTTTCGCAGGCCACTCATCGCAAGAAGATCACCTGCATTGCCCGTCGCCATCTTCAGGATCTCGACAGGCTCATACCACTGCAACAGCCGCTCCATCTGTTGTACCTGCTCGGCAAAGACATCCTCTGGCAGGTTGAACATGTCGGTGCCATAGGTGAGCTTGAGTTCCGGAATGGTCTTGGCTGTTTTGTAGACAAAGGCCGTTCCCTTGCAGACCTCCGCGAGCTTCGCATTTGAGAAGTCGGAGAGTTGTGGCTCGCTGCAGACAGTAAAGGGCTGGGTGCTCAGAAACACGCCTTCCTTTGCCATGCGGCGCAGCGTGGCTTCATCTAGCAGTTGCCCGTGTCCGACATCCTTCACTCCGGCGTCGATGGCGCGGTTGATCGAACTGGGATGGTACGCATGGATGGTAACGTAGGTCTGCCAATCGGCCGCCGCGTCGACCGCCGCTTTGATTTCTTCGAAGGTAAACTGATTACCGAGTAGCGGATCGGCGGGAGACGCATAGCCACCGCCCGTCATGAGCTTGATCTGCGACGCGCCGTTGCTGAGGTTGTCACGCGTCGCGGCCAGTACTTCGGGCACGCCGTCGACGAGATAGCCCATCCCCTGTTCATAAAGCGGCGTTATGTCACCGCCGAACCGGGGGTGCTTCTCGTTGGGAAAGCGGAAATCGAAATGCCCGGCCGTCTGGCTCAAGGGACCGCCCGATGGATAGATGCGGGGCCCCGCCAAAAGGCCCTCATCGATGGCCCGCTTGAGCCCGAAGACATTGCCGCCCATGTCGCGCACCGCAGTGATGCCGCGCATCAGCATAGCCTCGGCATCCTTTGTTGATTTGATTGCGTTGTAGTTGGGATCGCCCGTCAGGAAGTCCACCGCCGGCAGCGTCGCAAAACCGAGATGGACATGGCTATCGATCAGCCCAGGCATCAGTGTACGCCCACCGCCGTCGATTACTGTTGCACCCTTAGCCTTAATTGAGCTTGTAGAGATTGTTTTAATCAAATTACCCTCTATTAAGACATTGGCATTTTCAATCATTTTTTCATTCACTCCGTCAAAGATGTTGACATTGGTAATCAAGGTTTGCGCAGGATTGTCCTGTGCAATAGCTACGGAAAACCATCCAATCAAGGCGATTGCTGTAGCTAGTAGTTTCATTTTTAAGTTTTTCATAACTTTCTGTTTTAAAGCTGTTTGAAAGAGATCCGCTTTACAGGCAGAGCCCTCTCCTATTTATTTATTGAATTTTTGTAGATCACGCCGTCTTTCATGATGATAACGAAGTTTTTATGCGGATCGGCAATGAGGTCAATGTCCTCCAGAGGATTTCCGTCCACCAAAAGCAGGTCGGCTAAAGCACCTTCTTTAACCACACCGTTCTCGCCGGGATAGGGATCGCGAGGCCCGGAACGCTTCATGATCTGATAGTTCTGGCTGGTCGCAATCTTCAGCACTTCCCACGGCTCGAAATAGCGGACGAGCTTCGCCAACTGAGCCCCCTGACGCTCTGCGAGCGCCGGATTACCCTGTGTATCTGTCCCAAACCCGAAGAGCAAGTCATATTTTTTTGCTAACGCGAAGGCATTATCGGTTCCTGAGATTAGTTGCTGGTATTTTTTTTCCTGAAATGAACCTGGAGGCATTGGGATGGCATCCTCATCGTTGTAGAAGGGCTGCAGGCAAACTGAAGTATTCGTCTCCTGCATAAGTTTTGCTGTTTCCTCGTCAATCAACTGGCCGTGCTCTACATTACGGACACCGCCTCGGATTGCGTTCTGGATCGCCTTCGCGGTATAGGAGTGAACAGTCACATAGGTGCCCCAGTTCTCCGCGACTTCAACGGCTGCAGCGATTTCCTCGATGGTGTATTGCGAAACGTCGAGTGGATCCGAAGGTGAAGCAACACCTCCACCGCCCATGAGCTTGATAAAGGCCGCTCCATGCATCAGGTTCTCGCGCACGCGCTGCATAACTTGCGCCCTGCCGTCTGCGATCGCAACCGTACCCATCCTTTCTTGCGGAGTAAGCTCTCGTGAATAGCTTTGAGGGATATCAATCGGGCTACGGAAATCGCCATGTCCAGACGTTTGCGAGATCATCGAACCCGCAGCGTAGATCCGGGGGCCAACGAACAGACCCTCGTCGATTACCGCCTTTACATCAAATACAGGGCCGCCCACGTCTCTCACTGTGGTAAAGCCCCGCATAAGCGTCTTTTCTGCCCCATGGACCGCCACGAGATTCAGTCTGCCCGCACCGGCCGCAAACGGGTCCCCAGTCATATAGGCCCCCATGCTGTGCCAATGAGCATCTGTAAGGCCAGGCATCAGCGTGCGCCCTTCACCGTTTATGATGGTCACATTATCGGTTTGCGCAACCATCAAAGGTTCTTTAGATATTTGTTTGATGATGTTTCCTTCAACCAAAACATCCGACTTGAACCGTTTATCGGATAGGCCATCAAATACCTGTACATTGGTAAAAAGTGTAATTTGTTTTGGCTTGTCCTGTGCAATAGCTACAGAACACCACCCAATGAAGGCGATTGCTGTGGCTAGGAGTTTCATTTTTAAGTTTTTCATAATTTTCTGTTTTAAAGATCTTTAAAAGGGCTCTGCTTACGGGCAGGGCCCTCTTCGTTACTGGTTTATTATTTCCCTGCTAACTTTTTTGCTGCAGCTCTTAAATACCCGGGAGAATGATCGATTCCTGAAATTTCATCTGGATTTGGTGCTAAGCCAAAGTATATTCCACAAAAGTCACGCTTCGGATCTACGTAGATCCCTTGACCCATATTTCCATGTTTGAACATGCCTCCATCAGGAAAATAATGATCCCATTGTGCTGTATTTTTTTCCGGAACTTCTCCAAACCAGTCTGAACCATACTGCTCTTCTGTAGATCCTTTGTAGGCTTTATGGTTTCCAAGATCTTGAATGGATTTAAGTAAGTCATCTGAAATAATCTTTTCGCTTGCTACTGCATTCCAACTTGGTGTATATATTAATGCAAAGCGAAGAAAATCTTCCGGGGTACAATTGTGAAGACCTGCAGCTAATGGCACGCCCTCTGCAAGTCCACAAATAAACTGACCGTTCGCGCCTATTTTAGACCATACACGTTCATTAAAGTATTCTTGCCATCTCATACCTGTTACATGTTCAGTTGCAAGAACCAGCATCATTGTGTTAGCACCAGAGTATCTGAAACGGTCACCTGCAGATTCATTTGGTAAAGGTTGTGCATCTTGAGCCATTGCCGCCCAATCACCTTTCCCTTCTTCAAAAGCAGCTGTAAACCACTTCGCAATCCACGTATCAGGATTCATAAGATTCTCCCCGGTTTCTTCAATATCAAGTCCGGATGACATGTTCAATGCATTTTTCACACTTACCTTTTCCCATGCAGTACCTCTTAACCTGGGTACATAGGTAGGCATTGGTTTTTCAAGGTCTATTTTACCATCTTCAGCCAGCAGCATAATCAACAAACCCACCGTTGGTTTAGCTGCCGACATCCATATGTGTATGTCATTTGGATTCATTCCGGGATACGTTTCAAAGACTACTTTTCCTTTATGCGCCATCATCATAGCCTGCACCTGACGTTTTCCACCTAAATATTCTTTTAAAGTAGGCGTAGTAGTGCCATCTAATGCGGTAAAAGTTAAATCCAATAAATCAGGATTAAGATCTCGTTCTACAATACTCTTTTTAGTTGGTGCTGGTACCACAGCACATTTAAAAAATTCCGGGATATGTAAATTATAATAAATGGAATCTTCGCTTCCTGATTGCCAGTTTGGAAAACTATATCGTTTTGTAGCAGCATCAACAAAATCAGCTGATTGAGGCTTTTTCCATTTGTTCATAGGAGTTACTAAGTTTAGCATCTCGTTTATTCTGTCTTGTTTACTCATTTTGATTAATATTTAATGATTAAATGAATATTTGTCTTATTACTTTATATTAAAAGTAGTATTGGCGTCCAGCGGATAGATAGGAGTCTTTAGCTTGGTATGTTCGAAAATAGTGATGTCGCGACTAGTGGTTCCGGGAACATCAGCGATCAGTAATTTGTCGGTGAAGTTTTCATAGAATGCCCGGAAGTGCATCCCGCTTTTGACACCAATGACGTCATATTCCTGAATGATGATGCCATGTGGTCTCCCTTGTGTATCATCATAGGTCTGGCATAGACCGGATATGACGATAACATCCACCGTATTCACCGCTTCGATGACCAACCTAACAGTAGGACCAAGTTCGTATGGGCCGTTGAAAGCGGTCCCTCCGCGAACGGTCTCATTCCCATCCGAAATCGACTTGACATAGGCTTTGGTCTTGATCGGTGGGCCTGCCAATGGCTCAAATTTTCCACCGAGGTTCACATCGATTGTCGCTCCTACACCGGCAGCGACTGCGGCCTTCGCGGTTTCCGGATCGTGTATGGACATGAAAGCGACTTTCCCCAGGCCTTTGGTCTCCATAAGGGCCTTCAGCAGATGGGTGCCACCACCTCCGGCTCCGCCACCCGGGTTATCCGCAGCGTCCCCAATCACAATAGGGGTATGGTCGATGACATCGCCTTTCGTTGGCAATTTACGAACATAGTGGCCGTCCTTCTCGAGCATAGCCAGTGCAGTGTTTATCGTTTTATCCAAAGGGTCTAATGAGATGACAGACTCTTCACGGTGTTCCCAGATCCACTGCGTCAGTTCGTCCACCAGTTCTTGTGCCAGCTTGGGGTTATTTTCGGTAGTAGCCATCGGGTACATGCCACAAAAATCACTGTCCTGGTATGGAAAGCCATGCATCACAGAGCAGTTCAACACGCCGGGCCGCTTTTCAATTTCAATGCACTTTTCTTTCAGTCGATTTGCAAAGGTGCCCTCCTGTTCGGTATTACTCACCGGCATCATCACTGGCACTCTGCGATAGGCCGGGGTGGGATGAGATTCTCCTGCCAGGATCGCAGCGCCACGATACATGGCATCACGCGCGCAGACATTCATATCCATATGAGGATATTCTTTGCAGGTACTGAAGAAATTCATGTTGTCCTTCATTTTATCTGTGATCTTGCCATGCAGGTCGCCCGACCAGACGATCATCGTGTCCTTTCCGACCAGGGCTCTGACCGACTCCGCTAAATCTCCTTCAAGATCGTGTGTGCTATTTACCATACCTGCACCGTGAACAGAAAGGTAGACGATGTCCATCGGCAACTGTGATTTCAGCGTGTCCATCATCTCCTTTTTCGCATCTTTCCAACACTGATCGCTCACCGTACTAAAGCACCAGTCTATATAGAACAGGACACCCGGAAGCAGCTCCCAGCCTTTTTCCTCGCACACATCCACTGGCCCGCCAATGGCAGTTCCTTTCAACTGCATGATCTCATCGCCTCGGAAAGTGCGCATTCTGTCGAGCGTGGTTTCTCCCATGCCTTCGGTGAGGTAGGTGTTGGTTTCATGGAAAAACCCAACATAGGAGACTCTTAATTTTTTTGACTTTTTCATCGTTCTTTTCTATTTAAGCGTGTTTTTGTAGATTTTGCCGTCCTTCATGATGACAACGAAGTTTTTATCGGGATCCATTACGCGCCCGTTTAAAACGACGAGATCATAGGTGACGTTTGAAGTTCTTTTCTGTTGACCGTATGAGAACGACACCAGGAAAACAAATAGAATTAGGAAATTGTGTTTCATAGTTTTCATCTGTTTTCAATGATTAATTTCATTATATGCTTACTTATTTATTGTTTTGAAGCCGATCTTCGAATAGCTTGTCCTGGTGCGGCATTAGTATCCAGTTTGCTTTGTTTTACAACCAAAACGCCATTTACTAATACAGTGCTTAATCCAACAGCCAGGATTGGGGTAATTAAAATTACCAGGGTAATGGAACAACAGGCGAAACAGTAAAACGTATTTGATGTTGTGGACCAAATACCTCTGGTGATGCCACATAATACCAATATTGTAGGTTAAACTTTACAGGCATTTTACCAAAAATCATCACTTTAGTCACACCAGTACCAATAGGTAGTGTTAATTTATTTCCTTTTTCCGCTTTGTGGTTATAGGAATATGTTGGCGAACCTTGAATCTGCCAGCCATTTGTTAAATTAACAACATAAAAATATTGCCCAGCAGTAATACTTGCAGATTCGCCTCCGGCAGCTGTAACCCACATATCGTCAGCAAGAATTGTAAAACTATCCGGATCTGCATCAAGGTTATTAACACTCCATGCGTGATTTACCAATATTCCAGCTACACCCCAATTAAATATTTGAGCAACCATCAACTCTGGACCTAATAAGGTATAATTTGATCTTAAGGCATCATTGGTTGCCGTACGAAAACTACCAAATGCACCAATTACTCCAATTGTTTTTGATGGAAATGTTTTTCCTACCGCAACATCAGCGCTGATATTTCCCAGATTGAATCCCTGATTTTCAAACCCATTCGCCCCAAATGTTGGTTGCGTAACAATAAGAGGAATTTGAGGTCTTACGAAAAGATTCATCGTCTCATTTAATGGTATCGGAAGGATCGGTTGAAAACCTATGGTAAAACTATTTTGGCTTCCCGCATCAGGCAAATCTCCCTGAAAATTTACATAATCAAAATTAAAATTCATGGTACCCAAAACGGTGTTAGGATTAGCTAATTGTGCCGCTATGTCTGACTCTTCTTCACCCAAAGTTTCATCATCATCTTGAGCACTCATCACAAAAGTGGCAAGGCCAAGGCAAATCAATCCTATTTTTTTTAAAAATTTTATTTTCATTTGTGTGTTTTTTTAAGTTAATTATTTATCACTATTACGATTAATTTTTCCAATGCAGTATTTTGGCTCTGGCTCATTCTAAACTTACATTTAAAGGCCTTTCTCAGGTCGTCAAATTTTGTAATCATTTATTAGTTTTCACATGCGCCTTTCCATGTAAAGCATGTCGTTAATTCTATCTTGTTTTCTCATTTTAAATTTCTTTTAAGTTGTGCTCTAATACTAATCTTTGTTCTGTTCTGTATGTTTACTCAAACGAAATTATTACAGTAAATAGTAGTACATTGTTTTGTTTCATCGTTCTTTTCTATTTAAGCGTGTTTTTGTAGATCTTCCCGTCCTTCATGATGATTAGGAAGTTTTTCTCTGGATCGGCAACCAGGTCAAGGTTTTCTAATGGATTTCCATCCACTAAAATTAAGTCTGCTAATGCTCCCTCTCTAACCACACCCAGCTCCCCTGGATAAGGGTCTCGTGGTCCGCACATCTTTATGAGCTCGGCATTGTCGTGGGTTGCCATTTTCAGCACTTCAAAATGCGTGAACCAACGCTTCATCTTGGCTAATTGCTTGCCTTGTTTTGCCGCCAGTACCTCATCGAAAAGCGTGTCTGTACCCCAGGCGATTTTTACGCCGTGTTTCTTGGCATATCCGTAAACTTTGTCTGTGCCCTCAGTCACAGTTATAAATTTGGCTCTATTGGCCGAGCCTTCAGGAAAGGAAATAGCATCCTCATCATCGAGAATGGGTTGCATGCTTAGCCATGCACCTTTTTCTGCCATGAGTTTGATTACGTCTTCACCCAACAGGTGTCCGTGCTCAATACTCTTCACACCTGCTTCCAAGGCTTGTTTGACAGCCGTGTCCGTAAAGGCATGGACCGCGATGTAGGTATTCCAAGTGTTGGCGACCTCCACAAGGGCACTCATTTCAGCAAAGGTGTATTGGGTTACATCTAAGGGGTCGAAGTTTGATGACACCCCGCCACCAGCCATCACTTTGAGCTGGGACGCACCCTGGCGCAAGATTTCTCGCGACCGCTTAATTACCGCGGGCACCCCGTCAGCTATTATCCCCATACCCGATTGCTGAAGATAATCCAGAGGTTGACCAGGATTCTCAGGCACAGTCAAAGGTGAACGATAGTCCCCATGACCCGAAGTCTGGGAAATAACCGCACCAGAAGGGTAGATGCGTGGTCCGTTTATAATTCCTTCATCAGTCGCCTTCTTTATTGAAAAAACATTACCACCAATATCGCGGACCGTGGTAAACCCTCTCATCAAAGCACCCTCGTTCGCTATAGCCCCTTTCAAACTCATGTAGGCCAGATCATTTGTCATCAACTCAGCCAGAGAAAGCGTCGCAAGCAACGAGTGCCAGTGGGCGTCAATTAGTCCAGGCATTAGCGTACGACCTCCTCCATCAATAATGGTCACATTATCGGTTTGTATGACCATCAAGGGCTCTTTGGAAATTTGCTTGATGAGGTTTCCTTCAACCAGGACATGCATGTCCTTTTGGAGTGTTTCGGTTTTTCCGTCGAAGATATTCACGTTGCTGATAAGCACGAGCGTCGGCGACTGTTGCTGTGCCTGAGCTAATGCCGGTTGAACTGCAACTAATGACGAGATTATAACAGTAATTAATAGTACAATGTGTTTTTTCATGAATATTGTTTTTCAATTTTAATAATTGAGTTTGCCTTATGACTGGAGATAATAAAAGTCATATAAAGCTCGGGCAACTTCCGCAATAGCCCGTTCTCTGTCCGAATCGGGCGTCTTACTGCTGTTTGTGAACACGGCGATAGCAAATCGTCGACCGTCAGGCAGCGTGATATAGCCAACGTCGTTGGCAACTCCGCCTAAGGTTCCGGTCTTGTGCGCTACGGGCGTTCCCTTCGGCAACATTCCCCTTAGTCGGCCAGCGCCAGTGCGCGTGCGCGACATGACGCCTAGCAGGAACTCGCGGCTTTTCGGGCTCATCGCCTTACCACCCTCTATGGCAAGTAGGAGTTTCAGATATGCATTGGGCGTTGTGTGGTCGCGGGGATCCGCCTCGAAGTCCGGATTAGGATCAACCTGGGCCGCCACTAGTGCCGGGTTCTTGCCGATGGCCTCAACGACAGCTTCCGGGGTGACCGCTGGCAAGTCGTAGAAATCCATGAGAATCTCGCGGACAGACCGGTCGACCCTGAAATCTTTAATCCCGAGCCTGCGAAGGTTCTCGGTCACCGCTGCTGGTCCACCTGCCAGCCGCAAACAGACGTCGGTCGCCGTGTTGTCACTCTCTGTGATCATCGCATATATCAAGTTCGCTAACGAGAACTGGACCCCGGAGTAGGGGAATCTTTCGGCAATCGCAACTGTGCCAGCGACATACATATCTTGCGGGACGTCGACCATTTGGTCTAGACTGAGTTCCCCTTTGTCTACGCGATCCAGCACGGTCGTGGCGATCGCCACCTTGTAGGTGCTGGCCATGGCGAAGGTCTCATCACCATTGACCGCTATGACCTCGTCGCCGCCGATTTCCTGTGCGGCCACACCAATGCGGCCAACCAGCCCCTCCGTAAGTTTCTCAATCTTCTGAGAAACTTCTTTCATATTTTGTTCCTGACCTAATGCCGGTTGAATTGTGAATAATAACGAGATTATTACTGTAAATAGTAGTGCAATGTGTTTTTTCATGAATATTGTTTTTCAATTTTAATAATTGAGTTTGCCTTATGACTGGAGATAATAAAAGTCATATAAAGCTCGGGCAACTTCCGCAATAGCCCGTTCTCTGTCCGAAGCGGGCGTCTTACTGCTGTTTGTGAACACAGCGATGGCAAATTGTCGACCGTCAGGGAGCGTGATATAGCCAACGTCGTTGGCAACTCCGCCTAAGGTTCCGGTCTTGTGCGCTACCGGCGTTCCCTTCGGCAACAGCCCCTTGAGTCGGCCAGCGCCGGTGCGCGTGCGCGACATGACGCCCAGCAGGAACTCGCGGCTTTTCGGGCTCATCGCCGTGCCACCGTCGATGGCAAGCAGGAGTTGCAGGTACGCATTGGGCGTTGTGTGGTCGCGGGGATCCGCCTCGAAGTTCGGATTGGGATCAACCTGGGCCGGCACCAGTGCCGGGTTCTTGCTTATGGCTTCAACGATAGCTTCTGGGTTGACCTCTGGCAGGCTGTAGAAATCCATGAGAATTTCGCGGACAGACCTATCGACCCTGAAGTCGGTGATCCCGAGCCTGCGCAGGTTCTCGGTCACCGCTGTTGGCCCACCTGCCAGCTGCAAACAGACGTCGGTCGCCGTGTTGTCACTCTCTGTGATCATCGGATATATCAAGTTCGCTAACGAGAACTGGACGCCGGAATAGGGGAATCTCTCGGCAATCGCAACTACGCCGGCGACATACATATCTTGTGGGACCTCGACCATTTGGTCGAGACTTAGTTCCCCCTTGTCCACGAGATCCATCACTTTCGCGGCAATCGCTATTTTATAAGCACTCGCCATTGCAAAGTTTTCATCGCCATTTATGCTGACATTCAGCCCTGAACTAAGTTCCTGTGCAGCCACACCAATACGGCCAACCAGCCCCTCCGTAAGTTTTTCAATCTTCTGAGCAATACTTTTGTCAGCAGATACTGTTTTTGTTTCTTTCATGATTTTTGTTTTTAAATATTAATAATTGAGTTTATTTCTTTATGCTCATTTGATTTTCATGATTTATGAAAAGGATTAATTGGATTCATTATTTTCATAGACCTGTTTCCCTTCTTTGATGGTTTCTACTACTTTTATGGTATGAATCTTCATGGGGTCAATTTTTAAGGGGTTTTGGTCTAAAATCACAAAATCAGCCAATTTACCCACCGTGAGTGTTCCTTTATGGTCTTCCTCAAAATACTGATAAGCGCCCCAACGCGTTTGTGAAAGCAAGGCTTCATAAGGCGTCGTTCGTTGTCCGGGACCGAGTATCAATCCACTTCGGGTTATCCTGTTGGTAGTGGCATCGATTATTCTTAATGAATTGGGGGGTATCACCGGACAGTCTGAATGACTGGTTAAATTAATGCCCGCATCAATAAGGTCTCTGGTGGGGGAGATGTATTCTGCCCGTGGTGAACCCAGCACGGAGTTTAAATGCCAGTCTCCCCAATAAAAGGTATGAACAGCATATTCAGAGGCGAGCACATTTAAATCTGCGATTTGTTGGATCTGATCTTTCCGAATCACCTGGCCATGAATTATGGTGGAACGATGATCATCGTACCCATGATTTTTTAAGGCCTCCTTGATGCCAAAAAGAAATTCATCCACTGCAGCGTCTCCATTGGTGTGCGCCAATAATTGCCATTGATTTTGAAAAGCCTGATCCATAAATTTTTGCGCATCTTCTTTTGTATATTTAGAGTACCCATGATAATGATGGTCTTTCCCTGAAGGCGGTATTAAATAGGGCTGGGTAAGCCATGCCGTTTTGCCCTGTGGTGACCCATCCAATACTAATTTTACCCCGCCTACACGATAATGGTTCAAGTAACCATGATCTTTGGTATAATACTTACTGTCCATGGCTTCTATGCCCATATCCATGACCGGGTAGTTTACCAAATCTATATACAGTTCTCCGTTATCTGCCGCTTTTTTCAAAGAATTGTTAAAGCCTGTAACACCGCCACCTTCCTGTGCAGTGGTGTACCCAAATTGGGCATACATTTTTTGTCCGTTTTCAACAATTTTAGCATCTGTTTCATCGTCTATTTTGGGCAACATTTGCAATTGTAAGGGCTGAAATGCGGTTTCTTCAAGGATTCCATTCGGATTGCCATCGGCATCTTTTCTGATGTGACCTCCTACTGGATCCTGACTATCTTTAGTGATTTTAAAAACTTCCAATGCCTTATGGTTCACCGCCCCCAAATGACCTGACTGATGTACAATAATTACAGGAACTTCCGTGCTTACTTTGTCCAGGTCATCTGCTGTGGGATGGTCTTTTTCTGCCAATTGAGAATCGTCATACCCAAAGCCGATCAGCCATCCAAACTTGTTTAAGAAGAACTTCCCTTTTTCTGAATCTTTCCAGGAATTCATCTCATCTACTACGCCTTGAATACTATTACAATTTCCATCTGGCGGAGGCATTAGATTGGCCATCATATTGTAAAAACCTGTAAGATAAAGGTGTCCATGTCCATCAATAAATCCAGGTAAAAGTGTTTTGCCTTGCAAATCTATTTTGCTGGCTTTTGGAAATTGTTTTTCTGCCTCTTTTAGAGAACCTACAAAACTAATTTCCCCTTTTTCCCTAACAACAGCTTCAGCATATTGCGCTTCTTCTCCTTCCATCGTAATAATGTCACCACCATAATAGAGGGTTATTTCAGTAGAATGCTCAGGAGTTTCCTTATTACTTTTGGCATTTTCTTTACAAGAAGATGCCATTAATAAGATTCCTAAGAGTGTAAATACAATCTTATTCATTTTAAGTATATGTTCTAATATTTAACGTGAGTTCGACATGTTAAGCCTTAATAATCATATGTTTAAATAATTTCAATATAAGAACGATGTCATTCCGAACGAGGTACGAGGAGGAATCTCATCCTTATGAGATGTCTCGTCACTCATACTTCACTCTGTCGACATGACAGAATGCTGTTTATCAAAAAAATAAATACTTTTCATCATTGAGATTTACATCGAACTCACGTTATTTAATAAAAAATTGGTTTTATTGTTTATGATACTTTGCGTCCAATTCAATTATTCCAGTGGTGTATTTCTCATTCCAGGCATCAACTGATATTGGTTCGATACGCCCCTTTGCTTCAGGTTCAAAACGGATTGATTGACCAGTATTCTCTCTCTTAGCAGTCACTTTTATAAAATCTTTCATCAGCGTTTATCATTACCTTCATTATTATGGGTCAAATCGTAAAATTTCTCGCCCCTTCGGGCGAGAATGTCACGATCAGTCTTTCTTGCCCTCAGGGAAAGCATACGAGAAGTCATCTGGCATACCGGTCGAGAATTGGGCATTCCACGACTCTACCGAGATTGGCTCGAAGCGCGGCTTGTCTTCCGGTTCAAACCGGATCGGCTGACCAGCAAAAACAGGAACCAGCACATCGTCACGCACGGTCACCTGACCGTTGACGATTACCGCTTTCATGCCCGTTGAAGGGACAGCGCCCTTTTGGTACGTTGAATTGTCCGTGAAGGTTTCAGGGTCAAACACCACAATATCGGCAACCATGCCTTTCTGGATGCGGCCGCGCTCTTGCATGAACTTCAGTCCCGTATCTCCCATATGCTTGGCAGCGGTGTAGCTGAGTATCGACATCAGCTGCATCATCGGGATGTTGTTTTCCCGTCCAAGTCTTATCGTTTTGCCTCGGGCACCAGCTGTACGGGGGTGGGTGCCGCCAAGTGAGTCCATCGGGAAATCCCAATCGGCGAGGTACGGCGTGGCACCAACTGCATCGCTGGCCATGGTCACGCCCTTCAATGTCAGCCACTTCGCCTCGTTTTCTTCGGGCTGCTTGAAAATAACGATTGGTCTGGTCGGTTCGGATGCGACCGTGGCCTTGTAGGTCTCCAGGGTATAGTACTCACCCGTGACCGGATCAAGCATGGTATCTTCATAGCGGTTACCAAATACATCGATCCAGCTCTCAGGCTCCAGGAATGAAGCATTGATCGTGGTGGAACCCGCAGCGTAGGGATAGATTTCACCCCAGATATTGTGGCCCTGTTCCTGAAGCTCGATAATCATCTGGTGTGCAAGCCGCCAGCCGGAGTTGTTGAAGTGCAACACAATCGCCGGGGCGCCAAGCGCCAGGGCGTTGGAGACAAGTTCCTGTGCACCGTTATTCTCTTGGGTGTCGTTACCCAGCGTATAGCGTGTATGTGCACCTGTCGGGCGGCCATAGCGTGCTGCGACTTTCTGCACCTCGAACATCTCCCGTGAAGAGACGCCCTCTCTCATATACCCCACGGTGCTGCCGATACCCACGGCACCAGCCTGCAGGCCCTTGTCGAGCTCTTCCAGAATCGCGTTGCCCTGTTCCAGGGTCGGACGTGTTTGGCTCCAGCCCGTTTTCGCCCGGGTTGTGTAAGCCGCGATGGGGCCTTCTTTCAGGTAATCGGCGCCGTCTGAACCGTCTATGAACATTGCACGGGCAAACTCGTGACTCACCGCAATACCATAGTTGGCCTGGGTCTTACCGGCACGCGCTTCGTACCAGTCTGCGATATAGGATCCCGCACAGCCCATCTCAAAATCCATGCTGCTGGTCACCCCGTCGCGCAACCCGAGGGAATAGCCTATCGGCGTTTGAAAGTGGAAATGGGTATCAATGAATCCGGGCGCAACGATTTTTCCTGTCGCGTCCACAGACTCTGTACCCGTCAGTGGCTCTTTTGTAATCGCGACGATGCGACCGTCTTTGATACCCACATTTGCGATATCGTCAAACTCCGTTTCCGGATCTATGACACGGCCGTTTGATATGACCAAATCGTAGCTTTCGTTTGAATCAGCTTTCTTTTGGTCGCATGAAAACGATACCAAAAGTATAAGTAGAATAATTAAATTGTTTTTCATTAGTTTAAAAATTTAATAGTTAATAGTTATGTTCTAATAGTTATATTATAATTGTTATTCATCAAGTCTGTTTTTATAAATTTTTCCGTCTTTAATTTTCAAATTTTCTGTATTTGTCACTAATCCAATATCTTCATGGGGTTTTCTGTTCTTGAATTGCTGCCCGGATTGGTTGGCCGGGAAAAACATCCTTCAAAACCTTAGAGTCCTTAACCACGACAGTGCCGTTGACAATAACGTAAGGAATCCCAGTAGATGGCAAAGTACCCATCGCAGGTGTTGCATTGTCTTTGACAGTAGCTGGATCAAAAATGGTAATATCTGCATCTTTTCCTAACTGTATGCGCCCCTTGTTCGCCATTTGGGGTACACCGTTTTCCTGAAGAAATTTAGCTGGCATGAAGCTCATCTTGGAAACCGCCAACATTAAGGGCATTAGATTTTCTTCACGTACTAACTTTAAAATTCGAGCGTGGGTACCTGCACCTCTAGGGTGCGCATTTATAGATTCATAAGGTGTATCCCAATCTATAGGTAACGAGCCGTCCGACTTAGAAACGCCCGGAAACGCATCGCTTCCAATCATGGAATTTGGGTACGAAAGCGCCCAATATAAGTCTTCCTTAGTGGCATTTTCAAAGGTGACGTTGGTTAATGGAGCTTCTTTCATCAATTGCTCGTACGTTTCCTTTGTTAAAGGCTGCATGTTCGAAATATTGGTAATATCTTTATAATCATGCCCCATGTTATTTTGGTAATTATCTGGTTGAAGATAGTCCGCACCAACAATTGTAGAACCATAGGTATAAGCGTAGATTTCAGACTTTACAGGAATGCCTTTTTTAGCTGCAGCATCAATGAGCGCCTGTGCTTGTTTTGTTTGACTCAAGGTCTGGGCTGTCATATGAGCGATTACTAAACCTCCACCATATGCCTCAGCGGCACCAAGCTGTTGTAGTGTACCTGTTAAACCGTCATTTGGTGGGAGTTGTCCCGAAAAACGTCCGTGTAAATAAACGAAACGCCCATACTTTCCTGCCAACTTTTGAGCACCAATTCCTTCCTCAGACCTCGCACCTTTTACCATATAACCAGGTGTATATCCAATACCAAGACCTCCTTGCTTTAATCCCTCTTCCACTAAATTGATTATCTGTTCAACCTGTTGGTCGGTAGCAATACCTTTGGACCACGCCATGGTTAAATGCGTCTCGTCCTGTATACCGCTATCATTGATAAGCGCTCCATCTTTGGTTTTATAGTTGGGGTTGAGCACCATCTCCCGAGCAGCTTCTAGACTGGCAGTGGCTCCGTAATTTGTTTGTGACCTCCCCTTCATCCTGTCATACCAAAAATCAATTGGGAGTACTCCTAATTCTAATTCTAACGCAGTTGTAACACCATCTCGCAAGGCCAGCTTTTGTCCAAATGGAGTTGGTACATTGTGAGTGTGCGGATCAATGAAACCAGGCGCAACTACATGTCCGGCGGCATCAATCATTTCTTTACCTTTAATGTCACTTTCGGTAATAATAGCTATTTTCCCATCTTTGACCCCAACATTGGCGACATCGTTGAACATGGTTTCAGGATCCATAACCCGGCCGTTTAATATGACTAAATCATAGGTTTCGTTTGAAATGGTTTGCTTTTGACCGTACGAGAACGCTACCAAGAAAGCAAACAAAATAATGAGATTGTTTTTCATAAAATTGTTGTTTATCAGTTTTTACTTATTTAATTGTGTTCTTGTAAGTTTTCCCATCTTTCATAATAAAGCCAATGTTATTGGCATCCATTAGTAATTTTATATCCTTAGTTGCGTCGCCATTGACGATGATAATATCTACAAATGCTCCTTCTATTGAAATTTGTTTGATGAGGTTTCCTTCAACCAAAACATCCGCTTTGATCAGTTAATCGGATGTGCCATCAAATACTTGTACATTGGTAAAAAGGGTTATCTGTTTGGGCTTTTCCTGAGCGAAAAGCCCTAAACTGATAATACAAAGTATGGATACTAATAATGAATTTTTCAAATTCATGAGCTATTTTAAAATGTTAGTGATTCGGTTTAAAGTGATTTTAATTTGAATCCAACAACGATATTCACTATTCCAATGATCAGAAATCCAATACCCATCCAAGTAGTGATAACAAGTGCTCCCACTATTATATTACTCATAATAAAGTAACCAACAATCACAGAAAGCACACCGCCAAGCATACTTAATCCCCAAAGGGAATTGCCTTCTTTTTTACTTTGAAAAGAATCAGCAAAAGACATGATACCGGATACGATAATCCAGAAGCCTATAACAAAAGGTAATGAGGCTGCTGTAAGTGCCGGGTTTGATAAGAGCACAAAAGCGAATACAATATCAAGTAGACCTCCGGCCAGTACCCATCCCCAATTGGGAAATAAATCTTTAAAACCAATGGATGCTCCGGTCTGTAATATTCCTGTAATCAATAAGCTAATCCCAATATAGATAGCCACTCCCATGAGTGCATTCGCCGGATGGCGAAATACAAAAAATGCGAGTATTAATAGTATAATCCCTCTTAACAGGGTGAACCACCATAATTTTTGTAATGTTTTCATATTTAATTGGTTTTTGAATTAATTTTATTTAGTATTTCAGGATGTGTTTAGCTTTTGGAAAAACACATCCTGAGATGATTTAATTATTTTATGATTGATTTGGATCAAACACCCTTGGTTCAATCTCTATTTGATCTAAGCGTCCTTTTTCTTCAACAGGGAAGCGAATAGGTTTTCCCGGGAAAACTTTAAGCACTTCAGAATCTTTAACAACCGTAACTCCATTTACCAATACATAAGGAATACCTGTAGAGGGTATAGCTCCCATGCCTACCTCGTACGTTGAATTATCTCTCACGGTTTCCGGATCGAAAACAACGATATCCGCATCCATTCCTTCCTGTATGCGACCTTTAGTCTTAAACTGAGGGATACCCCCTAATTCGCCTAAATACTTGGCGTGCAGGTAACTCATCTTGGAAATGGCATCCATCAAAGTCTGGTTTTTATCTTCACGTACCATACGCAATACCTTGGCGCGGGTACCTGCGCTACGTGGGTGACATGTTTTTCCTTCATATGGTGAATCCCAGGGGTAGTATTCGCCTTTTTCATCTATGATAGCCATACCGTCTGAAACAACTACTACGCCCGGCTGTGCCATCCATTTAGGTTCGTCCTCAGCAGGATTGATGTAAACCAAAACCGTTCTGCCCGGATCATTCTTGCGAACGTCATCATGCATCGCCTTATCCCAAGGGGTGCCATCAAGGTTAGTAATATCTGAATATTTTAAATTCATCTGAGCCATGCCCGACGTTGAGAGAACATCTGCCGAGGCAAAGGTGCTGGCACCTCCATATGGGTAAACTTCACCCCATACTTTTGCCCCTCTTTTTTCTCTGGCATCGTTAATCAAAGGAATGGTGTATTCCCAGTCCATATTACTGTTTAGGTGAGAAGCCAAAAAAGGTGCATCTAATACCATAGCATTGGCTAACATTTCCTGAATTCCCAACTGCCCTTCTGTTGGAGGTCTGACACCAGCAAATCTTACATGAGCATCCGAAACGCGACCGTATTTTGATGCCATCTCCTGGTATTTGTACAATTCATACTGCGTAACTCCTGCGGTCATATAACCCACTGGAGCACCCACACCCAAAGCGCCCTGGCGAAGACCTTCATCAATACGAGCCATAATCTTGGTCATTTCTTCTTTATTTGGAAGCGTTGACGACCACCCTGGTTTACGCCCCTGTTTTTCGGCGTTTTCGGCCGCGCGACCTACCAAAGGGAACAGGCCGCCCATGTCATTTGCGTCAGCCACTATTTCAGCACCGTCCAGCACCGTTGCCCGGGCAAGCGTTGCGAGTACTACCATACCGTAGTTGGCCTGGGTTTTTCCCTCGGCCTCTGCATACCATTTCGCGATATCTCCGGCACCTGCTTCAAAATCCATTTGGGTAGTCAAGCCATCACGTAAATTAACCTTGCGACTAAATTGATCTGTGGCGTGCTGGTGCGTATCAATAAATCCTGGTGCAACGACGTGTCCTTCGGCATTTATGGTTTCTTTTCCAGCTATGTCCGCCTCTGTAATGATGGCTATTTTGCCATCTTTGACCCCAACATTTCTGATACCGTCAAAATTGGTTTCCGGGTCCATGACACGACCATTTAAGATGACCACGTCAAATTCCTGATTGGGATCTGGGCCTTTTTTAGTAGCTGTTTCATTACAGCTACTAAAAAGAAGTGCGGTAATACATAGTGTAAAAAGTGATTTTTTCATCTAGTCTATTTTAAATTATTGTTATTCTTTTTTGTTAAGCAATGCCCCTGCACCAGAGTCATCATCAACAGGAATTGTTGAAAGACCCGGATTAACGCCAATAGTATGCTTCACCCTCCAATCCTCTTTATCAATCGGCGTAAACCTTCCTTTAACTTCAACTGGGTAACGAATTGCTTGACCAGCTTTTACAGGTAATACTTCGTTGTTTTTTACTACTGTAACACCATTTACAATCACATAAGGAATACCTGTGGTAGGAAAGCCATTTTCCCCTATTTTAAAAGTAGAATTATCGGTGATCGTTTCAGGGTTAAAAATGGTAATGTCTGCAACTTTTCCCACTTGAATTCTTCCTCTTTGCTTCATAGCCTCAAGCCCTGCATCACCCAGGTGTAAAGCTGCCCAATAGCTGGATTGTGCAATCGTAAACATTAAAGGAACGCCTTGTTCACGAGCCATACGAAACGCTGTACCACGCGTACCAGCCGTTCTGGGATGGCCTCTATAATCCTTCCAATCCGCTTCCCATGGTAATGATTCCCCATCGGGACCCACACCAACCATGGCATCAGCTGCTATAGTCATATGAGGTATTGTTAAAAAATCTTTCAACCAGGGCTTGCGGTATGGAAATACTACGACAACCGATCTTCCCGGTTCTTTTTTCATCAATGCGGCATAGGTTTCGTTGGTAAGGTAGGCATTATCAATAGGGTCGAAGATGGTTTCTTCGTATTTGAAACCACGCTTTTCTACCCATTCAGAAGGTTTCAGGAAATCTGCAGTAACTGCTGTTGCTCCAGCAGCGTAAGGATAGTACTCTGACCACATATTCAAACCTTTTGCTCTGGCCAATTGCAATTTTTCTTCTATTTCCCACCAACCAAAATCATTATTATGGCAAATTAAAAATGGAGCGCCTAACAACATGGCATTGGTAAACATCTCATCAAAAGCTATTGGTGCTTCCGTAGGTGTTTCGTTTAATAAATGATATCTGGTATGAGAAGCTGTCATACGGTCATAATTAGCGGCTATTTTTTGAGCCGTAAAAACTTCGTAACTACTTGTTCCCATACTTATATAAGCAACAGGAGCTGCCATACCTATTGCACCTTGTCTTAGATCTTCATCTAATATTTTCATCATTGTATTCATTTGGTCCAAGGTTGATTTTGTTGTTGCCCAACCCTGAACGCCATCTTCTGCAGCTTTGGCAACGTATGGTCTTGCTTCTGTATAATCCATTGTACCAACCATGTTTAATTCAGGGTCATGAATAGCCATTCTTGTCCACAATAAACTTGCAGTAGTACCATAGTTTACCTGCCAACCCGTTTTTGCTTTTTCATCATACCATCCTTTAACATTGAATGATCCGGCTTCAAGGTCCATCCCGGAAGTTACACCGTCTCGAAGTGCCATTTTAGTACTAAAAACATCCATTGAATGATAGTGGGTGTCAATAAACCCGGGAGCCACTACATGCCCTTTAGCATCAATGGTCTCTTTACCTTTAATTGGAGATTTCGTTATCGCAACGATTTTTCCGTCTGTGACCCCTACATTGGCGATAGCATCGAACATGGTTTCAGGATCCATAACCCGACCGTTTAATATGACTATGTCATACGTCTCATTTGTAGTTGTTTTCTGTTGACCGTAGGATAACGATGCTAAGAAAATCAATAGCATTAGTAAATTGTGTTTCATGGTTTTAAAGAATAAATGTTTATAGTTGTTATTACTGGATGTGTTTTTTTCATTTTGTAAATTATGTGGTACTTAAAATTTGTACTGATATAATTTCTTGACGGATGTTGATCAATTCACTTAGTAAATTGAGTAAGGCTGATTGGTTTGGTAAACAGCCAATAATATCTATAACATTTTCTTCTTCCTGACGGATCTGCATATTCCTGCCAACATGTCTGAGGGAAGCTGTAATTTTTCCCTTTATAATAATGTGGTAAATTGATGCCATATTATGATCAGGTCTTATAAGAGAATGCATCTTTAACATATAAGGCCAAGGTACAAATACCGGGTAAGGAATGATCTAATACTTAAGTCGCAAAAAAGTAGTATAACTGAGTGCTTACCTACTGATAATTAATCATTAATCAGTTTTGAAGAATGATTATGGAAGCAGAAATGCGTCTATATTCTTTTAGTATTGCTTTGAGCTTCGGTTTTGTTAAGAATCCAAAGTTGTAAATAATTATGGTCATTATTTATTCCATATTAAGCCGACCATTTTTAGCGGATTAGTTTCTTTTTGGCAAGAAATAACAGTTATAATGAAAAAATAGGATATCTAAAGATTTGCCCTCTGAGCTAGTTGTTTTTTCGTTTTCTTTTGTAATAGTTTCAAAGAGGCCTTATGACGAAATTAATTGGTTTTGGTTAGAAAAAAACGGAGCATCTTCGGCCTATTTTTTCAATGATCATTTCAATGGTTTTTTTAAAAATTGAGGGGAAAAGATGAGTACGCCTATTTCTAATCGGGGCCCTGATGTTCCGTCTAAAGCACGACCATAGGTAATTGCAGGTACTATGGTGTTATTAGGTTCCCACCGGAGCCCAATCTTGTATTCCGGTGCGGAATAGGCGGATCCCGATGTCCCGTAGACTTCACCAACTATAGCTGTTTTGGGAATGATCTTGTAAACAGCAACTCGTGTGGAATAAGTAAAGCCCCAGGCCGGATCACCTGACTCACTATTGCTCCAGTCAAAAATTGCGCCAGGCATGATGTCCCATGAAATGGTATTGTTGAAAAGAGGAAGCGTAATTGGCACAGCAGTCCAAATATTTTGATGTGATTTTAAGAATTCGGTTTGCTCCCAATAACCGGGAGATTTTCCGAATCCCAAAAACGCACCACCTCCACCATTATTTTCTTTGTTGACCCAGAACATGTATTTCGCATAACCCAGAACATTAAAATGCTGAGGGGCTAACTCTTTTTCATTTTCCCAAAACAAGAAAGCCTGGGCAAAAAATTCCCATTTGGGAGCTAAAGCAAAAGACGCTGCCATCCCTGCGTTTCGCCCCCCGGTAGTCAGGAGAATTGTGGCAGTACCATAAGGCATGGTGAGGTAGTTGTCGGTATTAAATTGCTGAGCCCTTGTATCCAGGAAAGTTAAGAAAGAGATACTTGCAAAAATAATGGTCAAACATGACTTCTTTATCGGTATCAGCTCGAGTGAGATAATCAGGATATTGAATTTTAAATTCACTTTAATTAATTTATGTTTATTGGTTTGTTTCAGTACTTTCAAAATAATTTTCTTGATCCGGAATTATTCTTGAAATTAAGGTCCGATTTTGTAGGCTAAGATAAATCAATTTTGATCAGGTGGCTTTTTACGGTTACCATAGAGGTATGAAGTTGATTTGCAGCCTCATTATTTCCGGGTCCCTTAATTTTGAGCCTTACGAGCTTTTGATTAAAAAGTTTTAATTTTTTATGATCGTATAATTGGTAAAAGGCTTACTGACAAAATCTCATAGTGGATTTCATCCAGTCCATTCAATAATCCAAGCAGAGCCGACTGGTCTGGCAGCCATCCGATCAGACTTAAATTATCTGCTTCGGCTTCCTGCCGTATCTGCATACCATCAACAATATTTATAAGGGAAGAAGTGATCTTACCATTTACCCTTATCTGGTAAATCGTATTTTGGTCAATAAATGAAATATTCGAGGGGGTTTTTTCCTGATTGTCCATGATATAAAACTACTGAGAAGAAAGATATAAAACTATAATACTTAAGTCGCAAAAAGGTAGGGTTTTTAAAATAACGCACTACGTTCCCCGACTTTCCTGAGCATAGTTGTGCGATTTGGAACCTTAAGCTTCCTGTAGATATTTGTAAGGTGGCTTTTCACGGTTACTGTAGATATGTTAAGTTGTTCTGCAATCTCCTTATTCATAAAGCCCTTAGCGACAAGTCCTATAAGCTCCTGTTCACGAAGTGATAATTCATTAGAATCACTCAAAGACTTAACAGGTGATTTTTGGTTTGCGAAAACAAAGTTTATACGGGTTAAAATACGGTAAGAAGTGGAGTGGTCCAGGATGTTAAATATAGTTGGCATAACCTTATAAGCTTCTAAAACAGGCCTTATTGAATCGCTTTTTTCAGCTAATAGTAATGCCTCTTCCAAAAACTCCTTTGCGCTTGCCGTGTCACCTAAACGAAATAAGGCCATGGCTTTTAGGAACTCGATATCTATAGTATGATACCTATTGTGGAGGTTGTCTAGAAATGCTTCGACATCAGCGAGGACGTTAAGCGCTTCTTTCACCTGATAAATTGAACCATAATTGACTAAGATTCGGATCTTTGTAAAGGCAGGTACATCAATTAAGAAGGCATACTTTTCCGAGCTCTGTTCAACCCAGTCCGTTTGCGCCCATTCCAGCTCCTTATTGCCTTGTCCTTTAATTAAGTGGACTCTGGCCCTGACCGAACGTTCATACAATTGAAACATTGGATTTTTCATTTTTAAAACCATGCAGTTCATCACGTTGAGGAATGACTCCATTGTCTTGTTATCGTCATTTAGCGCATTTAATATTGTAACTCCTGCTAACGCATCAAAAAACATCCTGTAATTAAGAATCCCTTCATAACCCAGGAGCTCTTTAAAGGCCAGTTGGGATTTAGGTATATTTAAGATCTGAAAGGCACTATTTCCTAATAAATAATAAGCATTCAATTCAAAAAAATTCAATTTAACTTGCTTTGTTATGAAATGAAATTTTTCGGATGCCGCTAAAGCATGCGAAAATTCCCCGGAGAGCATGTAAACAAATATCCTTGCGTGTAAAGAGCGTAAATGCATTATAGAGGCATGCTTATAAGACCTGTCGATATCGTCAAGCATCCCCAATGCTAAAGCAGACTTACCCAGCATCTGCCTGACGATGGCCAATAATAACTCCCTTCGCGCACCAAATAATACACTTTCATCTTTGTATAAAACTTTAGAACGTTCGAGAGCTTCTAAGGCTTTTTCAGGGTTTGGATTAAGAAAGGTTAAATAATAACCCAAATGGTAAAGGTACTGTGAATAGATCTTTGCTTCAGTGTTCTCAATATCCAGTGATTCCAGGATACCCAATATGTAAGAAACATCATTAAAGCTATAGGTTTCCTCAGCAATGGCTAATTCCGTCAGCAGCATTTCCATATTGCCTCTTCGCATATGCTCAGGAATATTTTCCAGCCACCGTTGCACAACCCACCATTGACCCTGATCCAGAATACGCGTCTTGTGCTCACTGATCAGATCACAGGCCAAATCGTAATTTTTTGCCTTGATAGCGTAACGGATGGCTTCATCAATAATACCCTTGCCGGAAAACCACGAACTGATGTGAAGGTAAAGAGGTATGATGATATTGGGTTCGCTTTTTTCCAGATGCCTCTTTAGAATGTCCCCAAATAAATGATGGAATCTATACCAGGTTTCATTATCCCGGATAGGAATAAGGAAAAAATTTAAATCCTTTAATTTAGCCAGGAAAATATCTGCATTACATGCACCTTTAAAGGCATATGTGCAAATCGAGTCGATCAGATCTGCATTGAATTGATCGCAGAGAGAACAAAGTTGCATCTGCCTAATAAAGTTCGGATCTAAGTTTTGGCTAATGTGATCCAACAGCTCGTCAAGATCAGTAGTCAGCATCTCGGATCCCATCTTTTCATCAACCAAATTCGTAAACGACTTCGCTATTATCATCATCCTGATAGCCAGGATCCAACCTTCTGTCCGGACCGTAAGTTCTTTTATTTCGTCAGCACTGAGGCTGATACTATTCCTAACTAGGAGGTCAGTTAATTCATGTTCCTGAAATCTGAGGTCTCGCATCCTGATTTCGAACATCTTTTGATATAACCGTAGTCCACGTAATGTAAAAGGGGGGTCCCACCGGGTAATGATTACCACTAGCAAATTGCCGGTATTTTCATTGATGAGGGCCTGGACCAACTCGTGAATCTGCTGATTTCGTATCAAATGATAGTCATCAAGAATCAGCCTGCAATTTCCTTGGAACTTATTAGTTATTTTAACAATTTTCTCAATAATTATTTCCCATGTAAGAAACTTGTATTCATTCTGCAGCCTTATTAAACTTTGTTTTTCATCAGGACTAACTATCTTAATCGCTTCAGTAAAATAGCTTAAGAAGGTAGTTGTATCATTCATACTCTCTTCAAGGGATATCCAGGTATAATCACCTCCACTCACTTCAAGCCATTGACTTATTAGCACACTCTTGCCATACCCGGCAGGTGCTGAGACCAATAGAAAAGGCAAATAAGCTTTTTTTTCCAATTCTTCCAAAAGATGTGGCCTTGGAAAGAGATCTGGAGTGAGGATTGGCCGCTTTAGTTTAGTGAGAAACATTGTACTATGTAACTGTTAATATCCAATTATTAATACCTATTTATAATAACTTGTTCAATCAAAATGGGTGGTAAGGTATGTATGATTTAATTTAGTGAAAAAGATAAAACCTAATACCTCGTATATTAAATAAAAGGATTTTGATTGAAAAATACAAATTAATGACGTTAAGTTAAGGTTATCTGTTTAAATATTAAACATAAGTGTAATTTTGTTTACAGATGCTTATTTAATCGCCTTTTCCAGATCAGGGTATATAAACTAAGCTCTTATCGAAATTTCAACAAAGAAAAGGTTTAATTTGAGGTAAATGTAAGAACATTATGTTAAAGTTATTTGTTTATAAATTAAACATAAGTGTAATCTTATCTACAGATAATTATTTAATTGGATTTTTCCTGATCAGTTTGAATAATTTATTTTGAGTTTTAGATGTGTCCTGCAAAGTAGATAAACTAATACCCAAACCAACAAATACAGGCGCATTACTGAGATTTTCCAAATCAACGTTAACCCCCATCAATATATGGCTCAAGAGTATAAAATAGCCCTGTTATCATAGCAGGATACTGAAGATAACTCATGAGATGAAAAATTTGTTTTATTTTTCTCATTTTGATTGGTACATTTTCAATATTTATAATGCACATATGATACTTATAAAACCATAAACTTTTTTGTTAAATGTGGTGCTGGCTATGAATATTAATGCCAACTTGTTTTATGCGAAACAGTATCATCAAATATCCCTAAAACTTTTCGGATAAGTTTACCTTTTTGGGTTCTTTATTAAAGAATCATAATCACATTTAATTGAACTCGTAAAAGAGCTTTTATAATCCCCCTATATTTCGTAGTACATTCATAGAAATTAAAAATGCAATTTAACAAACGATTTAATAAAAGAGTTCCAGCTGTTTATCATCTGACTGCCTATTAGAACAGTGGTTCCAACATTTTTAATCAATCCTCTTTCTCCAAATGACACATATACTTAAAAACAAAAATCTGGAGATACATATTGACACCCCTTTTGAAAATTATAAGTTTCCCCGATTTGACTGGACCGGAAAAATTGTGGAGGTGAAATCTAAGGATATTCAAGTGTCAGGTGTGGAAAGAACGGCTGGTCACAATGAGAATTATTTTGGAAAAGGGTTTTATAATGAATTTGGAATTGACAAGGCATCAGGCTTTGACGAATCGGATATAGGCGGTTGGTTTCAAAAAATAGGAGTAGGCTTATTAAATGTGTGAAAATTGTATGCCTTTTTAGTTTTCATTCTTTTTTTGGTTTTTTTCTAATCAGATTTTTATTTTCCCTCCGAATGCCGGATTACCTCATCCTATTCGGTGAGCCATTGCGAAACCACTCCTGCAGTGAGTAGATAGATGGTCCTAAAAATAACAGATATCTAAAAAAAAACAAGGCCATGCAATTTTACAAGATAAAATTGGTGGATTATACCCGCAATGATTTTAGATCCCCTTATCTAATATTAACAAAATTTTAGTCTTGAATATTTGATATTCTTCCCCTCAACCCATAGTATATAAATGAATATTAAAAAAAATATTATGGGAAATATAAGAGACAAAAGAAAATTTAAAAGAAAAGTAGTACAAACCAATCCTACCAATCCTACAGGGAATATCAACATTGATACCAATAAGTTTGATATTGATAAGGAAACCATTAAAGAACAACAAAACAAAAGGTAATTGTCTGTTTTTCTTCATTAAATTAAAAGGCCATACCAGGAAGCGTATGGCTTTATTATTACCATCAACCGAAACTTCTTTCGTACGGAATACCATCAAAAAAGAACCGTATAAAATGTATCCTTGTTCATGGAAGGGATTTAAGAATATTTTGTAAAAACCCAATTATAATTTGGATACTCTACAGATTCTCTTATATTAAAAGTATGATTGGAAAACAGAAATTAGAAAACATAGCAATTTTAGAAAAATCAATTAATCATCTTCAAGCTCAGGGTTTTGAAAATATCAAGGCCGATATGCCAGGTTACGAAACTCCAAAGACCTTTTTAAAGAAAGGTGCAGGGTCTAATATGGTGCCGGACATATCAGCCGTGAAGAACGGAATAAAGCACTACTTCGATATCAGTCTTAAATTAGACAAACCCAGCATTTTAAAGTCAAAATGGTTATTGCTGGATACCTATAGTCGTCTGAATGCAGCCGTTTTTAAAATTATTACTACCAAAGGACATTTTAAGTTTACGGATCAATTATTGGAGGATATTAATCTTACAAATAAAGAACCTTTAAAGATTTAAGGCGTAATAATTACAATCTTTGCAGTATAGAACTTATGATGTCTGCCATAGGCTCATCTCTTGATACTGGTGACATTGCCACAGAACAAATTCTGACAGACTTTCTGAGAGTATTGGAAAAAAGAAATTGGATGTTCACTTCATTCCTCAAATAGAAATTTGACTTTCTCCGTGAATATAAAAACCCACGCCGGTCGGCGTGGGTTTTTTGCTTGATGTGGGCCCTACCGGATTGCATATCCATTGGGAAACCGATACTGCAGTTAGAAAATCCCCGGCGACCTCCGGCGCCGGTTATTTTTTAGTTTTAGAACTACTGGATTGCATATCCATCGGGAAACCGATACTGCAGTTAGAAAATCCCCGGCGACCTCCGGCGCCGGTTATTTTTTAGTTTTAGAACTACTGGATTGCATATCCATTGGGAAACCGCTACTGCAGTTAGAAAATCCCCGGCGACCTCCGGCGCCGGATATTTTTTAGTTTTAGAACTACTGGATTGCATATCCATTGCGAAACCGCTACTGCAGTTAGAAAATCCCCGGCGACCTCCGGCGCCGGATATTTTTTAGTTTCCCTCCGAATGTTCAAACAAGTTTGAAATTCTGCGGAAAATAAAAAATCCGCACGGTTCCGTGCGGATTTTCTGAATGATGTGGGCCCTACTGGATTCGAACCAGTGACCCCCTGCTTGTAAGGCAGGTGCTCTGAACCAACTGAGCTAAGAGCCCCTAAGGGGATGCAAATATAGAATAGTTTTTTGTTACCTAAAACAAAAAATAAGAAAAAATCACAGGACCTCGGCAACCGTAAATGTACTACCTCCTATATAGATGAAATCATCCTTAGCTGCTTTGCTTAGCGCTGCTTTATATGCCTTTGGTATGGAATCATAGATTGACCCTTTTAAACCGGCTTCAGCGGCTTTCTTTCCTAAAATTTGCACATCCAGACCCCTTGGGATATCGGGTCGGGTAAAATAATAGATTGCATCTTTCGGGAATAATGGCAATAACACATCCAAATTCTTCTCTTTAACAAAACCGAGAACAATATGTAAAGTTTTAAATTCCTGCATTTTTACCTGTTCCAGCACCAACGAGAGGCCTTCACTATTGTGGGCAGTATCGCACATAACTTTTGGGTTTTCCTGCAGGATCTGCCACCTTCCCAGCAGTCCGGTATTCTCTACCACATGCATAAGACCTTTTCGTATATGTTCCTGACTTATCGAAAAACCTTTGAGTAAATTAATAATGGCAAGCACTCCTTTAATATTCCTTTTTTGATAGCTGCCATAAAGAGAAGTTTTATACTCCTTGAAGTCTTCCTTATCGGCATAGACCAGATCTGAATTTCTTTCTTTTGCAATTTTTTCAAAAACAGGGGCTATCTCTTCCTGATACTCGCTAATCACTAATGGAACGTTGGCTTTTATAATTCCGGCTTTCTCTATGGATATCAATTCCAATGTGCCGCCCAATAAATCCGTATGGTCCAGACCAATGTTAGTAATAAGTGAAGCTAATGGAGTAATAATATTAGTGGCATCTAAACGTCCGCCCAGACCCACTTCAATTACCGCAATGGATACTTTCTTTCGGGAAAAATAATCAAATGCCATTCCAACAGACATTTCAAAAAAAGACAGCTTGTTCTTTTCCAGAAATAACTTGTTCTTTTCGATAAACCCTATAACGTCTTTTTCACTGATAGGATTTCCATTAATCTTAATGCGTTCCCTGAAATCTTTTAAATGGGGGGAGGTATACAGCCCAACACTATAACCTGCTTCCTGCAATATGGATGCAAGCATATGGCTGCTGGAACCTTTGCCATTCGTTCCTGCAACATGAATACTCTTAAAATTTAAATGTGGGTTTTTTAAGTGTGTCGCCAGAGACCGGCTATTCTCTAATTTACCATTGTAAGCTTTTGGCCCCTTTTGCTGATACATTGGAAGTTGTGCGAACATCCAATCCAGGGTTTCCTTATAGGTCATTTATTATTCCCCTAATTTAAAGTTCACTACAACAAAACCTATTTGTTGGCTGGGTGCTTTGGAATCCAGATTCCATTTATGAAGGAATGCGGTTTTCCTGGCAGGGTCTAACAAGCAGGGATGATTATTGGTCGTTCCCTTTACTCCCGCAGTGGCATCGATAACCTTGCCATTTCTATCTACGGTAATTTTAACAACTACTCTTCCCTCTTCATTGCATTCCTGTTGTACTTTTCCCTTACTTACCAAAGAACGTCCGCTAAGGCCATAGCCACCGGTTCCGCTTCCCGATCCGGGACTTCCATAATAACTGGTGGCATAAGGGTCGCCCTCTGGCTGTCCTTTGTCACCTGCCCTGTTATCATCACCCTCACTGCCCTGAACTTCACCATCAGACTTGTTAAGACCACCCATAAGTTCATCCAACTTTTTCTTTTTGGCTTCTTTTTCCCGTTGCGCTTTTTCCTCGGCAGCCTTTTGTTCCCTGGCCAATTGTTCGGCTTTGGCCTGAGCCTTTCTGGCCGCTTCTTCTGCCTCTCGCCTGGCGGCCTCCTGTTGTCTAATCTTTATAGATTCTTCGTCTTCCTGTGTAAGTACTTTTTCGGTAGCTTTCTCCGTTACATCCTCTTCTGCAACTTCTTCAGGCTGAGCTGCAGCTTTTTCTTCAACTACTTCTTCCTCCGGCTCTTGGACAGGTTCTGCTGGCTGCGATTTTATTTTTTTAATCGGTTGCTCCTCCCCCATACCAAACTCCATCGTACCAAAATTAACAGTGATCCCATTCTCAATAGGTGGATCCATATAAGTCAGGCCAACATAAAAAAGCAATAGCAGAAGTACGCTTAACAAAATAGTAGTTAGCGTAAATGATTTTTTCTTGTGTTCTGTATCTAAAAATGACATTAATTTGGCCGCACAGCCAGGATCACTTTATAACTATTCCTATTGGCAATATCCATTACGTTAACCGCTTCTTTAATGGCTACGCTTTCTTCTGCCCTTAGAATAATTGTGGGCTTTTCCTGACCCTCAAGTGCTTTCTTTAATTCAATTTCTATGTATTCTCCGTTAATTCTTTCGCTGTTCACAAAATATTCGAGATTCTTATTGATCGTCACCGACACATTTTGAGTATTTGTTGATTTTCCTTTGGCCTTTGGCAAAAGCAGATCCAAAGCATTGGGTGAATTAGCCGTTAGCATAAAGAAAATCAGAAGCAGAAATACAATGTCCGTCATAGAGGACATGCTGAATTCCGGACTAATCTTATTTCTTCCTTTAATTTTCATAGGTCTGTCTTAAACAGGTTCGTTCAGTAAATCGAGAAATTCCACGGCATTTGCTTCCATCTTATGAACTACCTTGTCGGTTCTATTCACAAGGTGGTTGTAGCCCATATAAGCTACAATACCCACAATTAAACCTGCAACTGTAGTAGTCATGGCAGTGTAAATACCAGAAGCCAGGGCGCCCATTTCTGCTTGACCGCCACTGCTGGCCATTTGATGGAATGCTATAATCATACCAATAACAGTTCCCAAGAACCCTATCATAGGGCCTGCACCCGCAATAGTAGCAAGGACATTTACATTTTTTTCCAATTTATAAACCTCCAGGGTTCCGGCATTCTCGATAGCCGTATTAATATCATCAAGTGGTTTACCTATTCTCGAGATTCCTTTTTCTGTTAACCTCGCCACGGGTGAATCTGTTTGGGCACATAAAATTTTAGCCGCTTCCAGCTTACCGGTCATCACATGGTCGCGTATTTGATTCATGAAATTCTTATCTATTTGCGAGGCCGCCTTTATGGCCAGTAACCGCTCAAAATAAATATATAAGCCAACCGCCAGCATTACAAAAAGAACAGATATAATTACTATACTCCCTGTCCCCCCATTAAAGATCAGATCAATTACTGAAAGTGTTTTTTCTTCTGAAACCAGTTCCCCAACTTGTGCTTCATCTACAAGATCCTGAAATAATACCATATTTTTCCCTATTAAAAGTTGCCCTTATAACGGTAGATTCTCAATTAAATTATGCGTTTAACACTAAATTTCGAATAAGTACAAATGCAGCCGAACCGCCAATAAAACCAAGGAATGCGAGCCATGCAATTTTTTTGAAATACCAGAAAAAATCAATTTTCTCCATTCCCATAGCTACCACGCCGGCTGCAGATCCTATAATCAGCATACTACCACCCGTTCCTGCGCTATAAGCAATAAAATGCCAGACAGCATCATCCAATGGTATTGAGAACATCCCCATACTGGCAGCCACCAAAGGTACGTTGTCTATCACAGCTGAACCAACCCCCAGAATTAGTATTACCAAATCTGAAACAGTTCCGTCCATTGCTTCAGTTCCAAGAAATGGCATGACAGAATCTAGTGTACCTGCAAAATGAAATAACATCCCTAAAGATTCCAGGGCTGCAACAGCCAAAAGTATCCCAAGAAAAAAGAGTATACTTGGAAGTTCAATTTTTGAGAGGGAAGAATGCACCGCACTATGGTGAGCTCCTTCCTGACTCTCTGCACCATCCACGTTCGAAATACTGAATTTTGCGCTAGTATATATTTCTGCAAATGCCGCTACAAAAGCCAATGAAAGCATCATCCCTACATAAGGGGGTAAATGCGTAATAGTTTTAAAAAATGGAACAAATACTATAGAACCTAAACCAAGGTATAACATAGTAGCTCCAAAAGGTGATTTTGCTTTTTCTTCTTCTAATTCCGCTTTAATATTACCTTTAAACACCTCATACCTCAGCGCAACAAGAACAGGTATTACCATGCAAACTATTGACGGTATAAGAACATGTTCAATGAGCTGCAGCGCGGACACCTTATTACCAATCCATAACATTGTTGTGGTAACATCGCCAATAGGAGACCATGCCCCACCGGCATTTGCCGCAATTATAATCATCCCCGCAAACCAAAGTCTGACCTCGCGTTCTTTTATAACTTTTTGCAATATTGTTACCAGAACGATAGTGGCGGTAAGGTTATCTATAATCGCAGACAGTATAAAGGCCAATATAGAAAATAGCCAAAGTAGTTTTGATTTTTTCCTTGTGCGTATATAGCCCTTTATAGTTGCAAATCCATCAAAATAATCTATAATTTCCACAATGGTCATTGCCCCTAAAAGGAAGACAAGGATTTCGGCGGTTTTACCAAGATGATGCAACAGCATTTCATCTATGTGAGATGGTTCCAATTCCTTTAAGTCGGTATTTACCTCAAATACGGGCAAATGGGCCAATGCTATGATTGCCCATAAAATTGCCATCATCGCCAAAGCAGGAATTAGTTTATCTATTTTCAGATTGTGTTCAAGGGTAATTGCCAAATAGCCGGCTAAGAATACAATAATAATAATGGTCTCCATACTGGTTGGTTTTAGATTAATTGTTTAAGGGCAATTTCAAATGCCGTCTTACTCATGTTCTTTTTTGTTACATTTTCTTTAAAGATATTCAAAATTGCTTTTCGAATGGTATCTGAAGTATCATTAAAAATTAATTCGTCATCCATGCCCACTCTTCGCTCCATGAAATACGCAAATAATCTTGCCATTCCACAATTTGAAATAAAATCAGGGATAAGACTAACCCTTTCATCTGTATACTCCATGATGGAACCAAAAAATATTTCAGGATCTGCAAACGGTACATTTGCTCCGCATGAAATAACCTCAAGGCCCGTATCAATCATTTCAGTAATTTGCTCCTGTGTTATTAACCTGGATGCCGCACAAGGCGCAAAAATTTCCGTTGGCAAACTCCAGATACGTTCGTTCATTTCATCAAAAGGAATCATTTTATCTGCATCAGCTATTAATGTATTTCCTTTTTTATGCAGGAAAAAGGTCTTTATTTCTTCAAATGAAAAACCATCTTCATTAATAACACCACCTACTCTATCAATAATACCTACAATCCTTGCACCCATTTGTGCCAGATAAAAAGCTGCTGCTGCTCCTACATTTCCAAATCCCTGTACTATAGCACGCTTGCCAATTACAGTTCCCCCAAAAATATCATAGTAGTGCCTAATTGCTTCTGCCACACCATATCCTGTTATCATATCAGCTACTGTGTATTTTTTCGTTATATCGGGGGAATACGTATTGCTTTCCAATACTTTTATTACCCCGAGTCTTAGCTGTCCAATCCTATTAATCTTATCGGCTTCTGTAGGCTTAAAATGTCCATTAAATACACCTTCCTGAGGGTGCCAGACACCTACATCCTCGGTTATAGGAATAACTTCATGTATTTCATCTACATTTAAATCTCCTCCCGTACCATAGTAACTTTTAAGCAGCGGTGAAACCGCAGCATACCACCTTTCCAATACGCCCCTTTTTCTTGGGTCATGCGGGTTAAAGTTAATTCCCGATTTTGCTCCGCCAATTGGCGGTCCCGAGACTGTAAATTTAACTTCCATGGTTTTTGCAAGAGATAACACCTCGTTCATATCCAAGCCTTCACGCATTCTTGTTCCTCCTCCGGCTGCTCCTCCCCTGAGAGAATTGATTACGGTCCATCCTTCAGCTTCGGTTTCCGGATCTTTCCAGTTAAAGACTATCTCCGGGGGTTTGTTTTCATATTTTTTTAATAGCTTTTTCATTTGTTAATCAACTAATTAAGTTACCTGAATTAAAATTTGTAATAAACCTGGTTATTTAACTTATAGTAATCCAAATGAAGCTAGTGTTGTCTCATGATTTATTTGATATTGTTAGAAATAGGTAGCACTCTCACAAATATAAAAATATTGTACTACTTTGAAAGTTTTTCGGATCCTGCGTGCGTACAAAAATATAATTCATAATCAGGTGCTTTCAACATAGCAAATAAGCCTTTGTATCCATTCATATATTCCCCCATACTTGTATCTTTGCAATACTTTCTATCAAACTATATTGCAATGAATTTTACACTAACAGAAGAACAGGAAATGATAAAGCAGGCGGCCAGGGATTTCGCCCATTCAGAATTACTACCAGGTGTAATTGAACGTGATGAGACGCAGCAATTCCCTTCCGAACAAGTAAAAAAAATGGGGGAGCTTGGTTTCATGGGAATGATGGTAGATCCGGAATATGGCGGTAGTGGTCTGGATACATTATCCTATGTATTAACCATGGAGGAACTTTCAAAAATAGATGCGTCTTCATCGGTTATTATGTCTGTAAATAATTCATTGGTATGCTGGGGTGTAGAGACTTTTGGATCCAAGCAGCAAAAGGAGAAATACCTTAAAAAATTGGCGTCGGGTGAAATTATTGGTGCATTTTGCCTTTCAGAACCGGAAGCAGGCAGTGATGCTACTTCACAGAAAACGACTGCTATTGATAAAGGTGATCATTATGTTCTGAACGGGACAAAAAACTGGATCACAAATGGAAATTCGGCATCAGTGTATCTCGTAATTGCTCAAACCAATATTGAAAAAGGCTACAAAGGCATAAACGCCCTGATAATTGAAAAAGGTATGCCCGGGTTTGAAATAGGTCCGAAAGAGAATAAATTAGGAATAAGGGGAAGTGACACACATTCTTTAATATTTAACGATGTAATAGTACCCAAGGAAAACAGAATTGGTGATGATGGCTTTGGATTTAAATTTGCAATGAAAACCCTTGCCGGTGGAAGAATCGGTATTGCAGCACAGGCTTTGGGAATTGCAGCAGGAGCATATGAACTTGCCAAAAAATATTCAAAAGAAAGAAGGGCATTTGGCAAGGAGATAGCAAACCATCAGGCAATTGCTTTTAAACTTGCAGACATGCATACTCAGATTCAGGCTGCGAGGCTGTTGGTTTATAAGGCCGCTACGGACAAAGACATGGGTAATGATTATGACCTTTCCGGCGCTATGGCCAAGCTTTATGCATCACAGGTTGCAATGGAAACGACTGTTGAGGCTGTACAAATATTTGGTGGGAATGGATTCGTTAAAGAATATCATGTTGAACGCATGATGCGGGATGCAAAAATCACTCAAATATATGAGGGAACCTCAGAAATTCAAAAAATGGTAATATCAAGGAGTATACTCAAAAACTAGCTTTCTATAGTTCATTAATGGTTATGTGCCCTGAAATTTTCTGGGTACCACTTCAAAATAGTAACATTTCTAATCAATAATCTTCTCAAAGATTGGGTAAAATTGTAAATAAGTACTATTTTGACCACTCTTACCCCCCGAGCTTATCTTTTGAGACTAAACTTTACTTCTGATTTATTATAATCTCAATTTATAGGGGGTAAAAATTCCAAATTGAATATATTTTAACGTTTTTTTGCAAACGTTAACTATTTTGTACACAATCTTCCTAAATGATGTACATATTTTATTAAAAATGATATTTTTGAGCAAATACTGCAATAAAGATGATGAAAAAACAAGGCTTGTATCTACCTGAATTTGAACATGATAACTGTGGCGCTGGATTTATTTGCAGCCTGAAAGGAAAAAAGTCAAATAGCATTATTCACAAGGCTCTCGAAATCCTCGATAAACTAGAGCACAGGGGCGCTGTAAGTTCCGATGGAAAGACCGGGGATGGTGCCGGAATCCTTATAGATATCCCGCATAAGTTCTTCCTGGATGAATGTGATTTCACGCTTCCCAAAGCAGGAGATTATGCGGTTGGCAATGTGTTCCTGCCAAAAAAGGATAACCAACGCGACTATTGTATCTCAATATTCGAAGAAAACATAAAGAAACAGGGGTTGCAATTAATAGGATGGCGAAATGTTCCTGTTAACAAGTCTGTTCCGGGAAGAATTGCCGGAGAAACAGAGCCATTTGTGAAGCAAGTCTTTATTGGTAAAGAAAGTAAAACACAAAAGGATTTTGACTTTAACCTCAAACTTTATATCGCACGTAAAGTAACGGAGCATGCCCTGTTAAATTCAAAACTATCTGAGAGTAAATTTTTCTATGTGCCAAGTCTTTCAACAAAAATAATCATCTTTAAAGGCCTTCTGATGCCCAATGATATTAAGCTTTATTTTAAAGACTTAATGGACGCAAGGGTTGTAACAAGATTAGCATTGGTTCATCAACGTTTTTCCACCAATACTTTTCCTACCTGGGATCTTGCACAGCCATTCAGGTATATGTGCCATAATGGGGAAATCAACACATTAAGAGGCAATGTAATGCGCATGAGTTCCAGGGAAGCACTATTGAAAAGTGATTTGTTTGGTGAAGAAATCAGGAATATCCTGCCCATAATTTTACCCGGAAAATCCGACTCCGCCTCAATGGATATGGTCGTAGAATTACTACTCATGACAGGCAGGTCTCTTCCGGAAGTTATGATGATGCTGGTTCCGGAAGCCTGGGAGAAGAACGATGAGATGTCAGAAAATAAGCGGGCGTTTTATGAATACAATTCCTGTGCTATGGAACCCTGGGACGGTCCGGCATCTATTCCGTTTACAGATGGGAGTTACATAGGTGCAGTTTTGGACAGAAATGGACTTAGACCATCACGGTATTCGGTTACTAAAGACGGTTATGTAATAATGTCTTCTGAAACAGGTGTGTTAGAAATAGCTCCTGAAAATATTGAATACCACGGCCGACTTGAACCTGGTAAAATGTTTTTGGTTGATATGGAAGCCGGAAGAATTGTTAATGACGAAGAAATCAAAGAAAAAATAGCAAAAAAGTATCCTTACAAAAAGTGGTTAGACACTAATCTAGTCCATTTAAAAAATATCCCATATAATGATTGTCCCCTCTTTCTCAATGAAGCGTCACTAGAAAAAAGGAAAGCTGTATTTGGCTATACTCTTGAGGATATTAATACAATTATCCTTCCAATGGGCCAACATGCCAAAGAACCAATAGGTTCTATGGGTTCTGATACTCCTATCGCAGTTTTATCTGAACGCCCTCAACTCTTATATAATTATTTTAAACAACTTTTTGCACAGGTAACCAATCCACCATTAGATGGTATTCGCGAAGAATTAATTACGGATATTTCTCTGACGCTGGGGAGTGATCATAACATTTTTGACATCACAGAACTGAATTGTCGCAAGTTGAAAATCCAAAACCCTGTGATTTCCAAAGAAGATCTTGATAAGATTAAGAATTACGATGCAAGCCCTGATTACAGGGTGGTTTCAATTCCTATTCTCTATAACATAGCCAGAGGACACAATGGTTTGGAGGAAGCTCTTGAAAACAATTTAAGAGAAGCAGAGAAAGCCATAGATAACGGAGCAAACATTATTATTTTATCGGATAGAAACTCCGATAAAGATAGAGCACCCATTCCTGCATTACTTGCCTGTTCTTATATTAACAGTGGACTTCAGCGATTGGGAAAACGTTCCAAATTAAGCATTATTATTGAATCTGCGGAGCCAAGGGAGGTCCATCATTTTGCTCTGTTGTTCGGGTTTGGTGCAAGTGCAATAAATCCCTATCTCGTTAATGAGATCATTGCAGAACAAATTGAAGAACATGATATTACGGAATACACATTTGATGAGGCCATTAAGAATTACAACAAAGCCATAGGAAAGGGTATTTTAAAAGTCATGAATAAGATTGGTATCTCTACGCTAAATTCATACCGAGGTTCTCAACTTTTTGAATGTATTGGAATTAATACAAAAGTTGTGGATAAATATTTTCCAAATACACCAACCCGTATTCAGGGCATTGGCTTATATGAAATAGAGAAAGAAATATCCAAAAGACACAAAAAGGCTTATCAGGATCAACATGTAGCTGCTAATCTGGATCTTGAAATTGGAGGTGAGTACCGCTGGAGGCGCGATGGGGAAAAGCATATGTTCAATCCTTTATCCATTGCAAAACTCCAGAAATCTGTCAGAAATAACGAACCGGACACCTACAAGGAGTTTGCTGCAATGGTAAATGAACAATCTAAAAATTTAATGACTATCCGAGGTTTATTTGAGTTTTCAAATTATGACCCAATCCCCATTGAAGAAGTAGAACCATGGACTGAAATAGTTAAACGATTCAAGACAGGTGCAATGTCTTATGGTTCCATTAGCAAAGAGGCTCATGAAAACCTTGCGATTGCCATGAACAGAATAGGTGGTAAAAGTAATTCCGGTGAAGGAGGGGAAGATGCAGAAAGGTTCTATAAAAACCAGACAGGTGATTGGCGTAACAGTGCTATTAAACAGGTTGCGTCAGGAAGGTTTGGAGTTACATCAAACTATCTTACCAATGCACAGGAGATACAGATTAAAATGGCCCAGGGAGCAAAACCGGGAGAAGGCGGCCAATTACCCGGACCAAAGGTAAATCCGGCAATAGCCAAAACGCGAAATTCCACCCCTTATGTAGGTCTTATTTCACCACCACCGCATCATGACATCTATTCTATTGAGGATTTGTCGCAATTAATATATGACCTGAAATCTGCGAATCGCGAGGCCAGGATTAATGTGAAACTTGTTTCTGAAGTGGGCGTTGGCACGGTTGCTGCCGGTGTGTCCAAAGCGAAAGCGGATGTGATTCTTATTTCCGGCTTTGACGGGGGAACCGGTGCATCTCCTCTAACTTCACTCAAGCATGCAGGGCTCCCGTGGGAGTTAGGAATTGCTGAAGCCCAACAAACTCTGGTAATGAACGACCTGAGAAACAGAATAGTTTTGGAATGCGATGGTCAATTAAAAACCGGAAGGGATGTCGCAATTGCCTGTCTTTTAGGAGCAGAGGAATTTGGATTTGCAACAGCTCCCCTGGTAGCATCCGGATGTATAATGATGCGTGTTTGCCATCTGAATACCTGTCCGGTGGGTATTGCAACCCAAAACCCTGAACTGAGAAAAAAGTTTAAAGGCAAACCGGAACATGTAGTAAACTACATGTATTTTGTAGCAGAGGAGTTAAGAGAAATAATGGCTCAGCTAGGCTTCCGCACTGTCAATGAGATGGTAGGGCAGGTGGAAAAACTGGATAGAAACGGGGCAATTAATCACTATAAGGCATCAGGAATAGACCTAACGCCTATTCTTCATCATATAGATGTGCCAAAGAACACAAAACTTTATAATACCCAAAAGCAACAACATCAAATTGAAGATTCTATAGAGTTTGAAATTATAGAGAAATCACATCCCGCTATATTCAGAAAGGAAAAAATATCTTTAGATTTTCCAATCCATAATACCGACAGGGCGGTAGGAGCAATTATCAGCAATGAAATTTCTAAAATATATGGCGCTGAAGGACTGCAGGAAAACACTTTGAAATTAAATTTTACTGGTTCTGCCGGGCAAAGTTTTGGAGCTTTTGCTACCAAAGGCCTTACCATGGTGGTCAATGGTAACACAAATGACTATTTGGGAAAAGGACTTTCGGGTGCCAGGCTGGTAATAAAAGTTCCGGATAAATCTACTATACAACCGGAAAATAATATCATAACCGGAAATGTAACGCTTTACGGCGCCACTTCTGGAGAGGCATATATAAATGGTAAAGCAGGCGAACGTTTTTGTGTAAGAAATTCCGGGGCACAGGCTGTTGTAGAAGGAATAGGAGACCACGGATGTGAATACATGACCGGAGGAGTAGCCGTTATCCTGGGTGAAGTTGGAAGAAACTTTGGTGCAGGAATGAGTGGAGGCATTGCTTATATTTTTGATGAGAAAAAGACTTTTGAGAAAAGGTGTAATAAGGAGGCTTTGAACCTATTGGCAGTAGAAGAGGACAATGACATAAAGCAACTCAGGACATTAATAGAAAATCACTATAATACCACTTTAAGTCCGCTTGCTCAAAGAATTCTTGAGAATTGGGAAAATTACCTGCCAAAATTTATTAAAATATTCCCGGAAGAATACAAACAGGCATTAATTCGTCTGGAAAGAGAAAAATTAGAAACAATATAATCGATAGATGGGTAAGATAACAGGATTTTTGGAGTTCGATAGAAAAGTGGAACCATATGCTCCGGTAGATGAGCGCATTCAGAATTACAAAGAGTTTACAATTCCTATGAAGGAAAAAGAACTCAAAGATCAGGGTGCCAGATGTATGGATTGTGGGATACCATTTTGCCATAGTGGATGTCCTCTGGGCAACTTAATTCCGGATTTTAATGACGCGGTATACCGCGGGAAATGGGAAAAGGCGGCAGAAATTTTGCATGCAACCAATAATTTTCCTGAGTTTACCGGAAGACTTTGCCCGGCGCCATGTGAGGAAGCCTGCGTACTTGGAATCAATGAAGACCCCGTTTCTATTGAGAATATTGAAAAAAATATTGTGGAGACGGCATTTAAGAAAGGTTGGGTTAAAGCCATTCCACCGGAAACAAGAACCGGTAAAAAGGTTGCCGTTATTGGCTCGGGACCTGCAGGTTTAGCTACGGCCCAGCAACTCAACCGGGCAGGCCATACAGTCATAGTCTTTGAACGTGATGAAAAACCTGGTGGCCTTTTGAGGTATGGGATCCCCGACTTTAAAATGGAGAAACATGTTATTGACAGAAGACTCCAAATTTTGCAGGAAGAAGGTATTGAATTTAAATGCGGGGTTAATGTTGGCATTGATATTAAGGCTGAAGTGCTCCGCAAAGATTTTGATGCCGTGGTATTATGCGGTGGAGCTACCGTTCGGAGAAATTTACCAATAAAAGGTGCCGATTTAAAAGGAGTTGTACAGGCGATGGATTTTTTAGGCCAAAATAACCGCAGAGTTGATGGATTGAAGTTCGAAGGAGAAGAAATAAAAGCCACTGATAAAAATGTCATTGTTATTGGAGGGGGCGATACAGGTTCGGATTGCATAGGAACATCTTTCCGGCAAGGGGCGAAATCTGTAGTAAACTTTGAAATTATGCCCAAAGCCACCCCTGACAGGCCGGAGGATCAGCCATGGCCTTTCTGGCCAATGCGCTTAAGAACAAGTTCTTCCCACAAGGAAGGTGCAGAACGATTTTTTAGCATCTCCACTAAAGAATTCATCGGCGACAAAAATGGAAATTTAAAAGGTCTCATTACCGCAAATGTTGAATGGGAGAAAATACCAGGTCAGCGCCCTGTTTTGAAAGAAGTCCCTGGTACAGAAAAGGAATGGCCTTGTGAACTGGCTCTGTTGGCCATGGGTTTTACCGGTTCTGAAATGACAATTGCAGAGCAGCTGGGGCTAGAAGCCGATCCAAGAACTAATATCAAAGCATCCGTAAAAGACTACAAAACAAATGTTCCCGGAGTTTTTGTTGCCGGGGATCAGCGAAGAGGACAATCCTTAATTGTATGGGCCATCTCGGAGGGCAGACAGGCTGCCTATCACATAGATACATATCTTATGGGCAAATCCTATTTACCCCTTAAAGGAGAGGGCGACTTGCCAAGAATCTAAAAGGATTTTGGTTTCAGGAGCTATTTAAATAGCCGCAAATACGGGTCTTTTGCACAGTTAATATGCATTGCTATGTTCCTCATTGACCGCATGTATTACTGGCAGTACATTTTTGTTCAGCTCCTTAAGTCTTTCATCTACTTTGTAGTGTACAGAGTTCTTTGAGAATGAGCCCCCCTGTAACTTTTTCCCGGCTGTTAACCCTGTTAGGATCTCAAGGCCGTCATCTACAGTATCAATTGCCCAGATGCGGAAAAGACCTTTTTCAACTGCCGATAAAACTTCATCTTTTAACATTAAATTTTCCAAATTAGGCTTAGGAATAATAACTCCCTGTTGGCCATTGAGGCTGCTTTGAGCGCATACCTCGTAGAATCCTTCGATCTTTTGATTAATGGCGCCAACTGGCTGTAGTTCGCCTCTCTGATTGATAGACCCTGTTACCGCAACACCTTGTTTAACAGGTAGTTGGGCTAAACTGGACAATAAGGCAAATAATTCAGCACACGAAGCACTATCCCCTTCAATTTCCGAATAACTCTGTTCAAAAACCAAACTGGCAAAGAGACTTAAAGCTTTATCCTGACCATATTTTTCTAATAAATACCCTTGCAATATCAGAATTCCCTTAGTATGGATTGGCCCTGCTAATTTTGCTTCCCGCTCAATATCAATCAAACCTACTTTACCAGAAGCAATACTGGCTGTTATTTTATTAGGCCTGCCAAAGCTGATATCCCCAAGATCAAGAACAGATATTCCATTGATCTGACCCACCTTAGATTCTTCAAGGTCAATCATGAGCTGTCCTCTCTTTATCATTTCGTTTATCTTGACCTGTATTAGATTAGAACGATAATACCGAGCTTCAATAGCCTCTTTGATATCTTCAGCGCCAATTTCATTTTTTTTGGCCAGTCGTGCATAATGGTCTGCTTCATGTATAATATCCTGTATTTCACGGAATTTTATAGATATTTTTTCTCTATCCCCGGCCATTCTGGAGGCATGTTCTACAAGCCTGCCCATAGCTTCGTCGTTAATGGGAAATAATTCATTTTCTTTTTGGATCCTATAGGTAACCCCGGCAAAATCCAATATGTTTTCAGAGGAATAATCCATAGAAGTATCAAACTCAGCCTTAACCTTGAATAGTTCTTTAAAATCTTCGTCTAGTTCATATAATAGATAGTACAACCTGGGAGACCCAATTAAAATTACCTGAATATCGAGTGGGATTGGCTCGGGTTTTAAGCTTTTAGCACTAATAATACCCAATTGTTCCCGGGCATCTTCAATTACGATCTCGTTATTCTTTAGAGCTCTTTTCAGGCTATCCCAGGAAAAGTAGGACATCAGTAAATCTTTCAGGCTTATAATAAGGTAGCCGCCATTTGCTTTATGCAAAGCTCCGCCTCTGATAAGGGTAAAATTCGTAATGAGTGTTCCCATATACGATTCGTGCTCTACTTTCCCAAATAGATTATTTAACGTTGGGTTTAATTCGAGTACAATAGGAGCTCCAGAAATATCTGTATTATCTGTGATTACATTTACATCATATTTTTGGAATTTCAGCTCTTGTTTAAAATCTAGCCTGTCCTGATTTAAACTTGCTTTTAGAAAACTATGCAAACCGGTAATTATGTCTTTTTTAATCTCATCCAAATACAATAGTACGTCTCGAAAGTCCCTGTATTTTTCATTCAATTCCTGTAATAGGGAATCTATGGAATAGGAGGCAATACTTTCATCCAGTTGTAATAGAGATTCATTACCGGTACGTTCCAATTCACGATTTTTTCGAATTAGCTCAAAAAGTTCTTTCTTTAATTCCGATTGCTTATTAAGTAAGTTATCCCGCTCTTTTTTATCCAGTTTATCAAATTTTTCGTCATTTAAGGGTCTTCCCTTATCATCGGTTGGGATGACCAATATTTCTATAGGGGTTCGGGTAACGGCAAAATTATTTGCACGTGCCTTGTTATGAATATTCTGGAATAACTTTTTCTCTTTTTGTCTGAAATCCTCAATAATCTGCTCTTTCTTATCCTGATATTCTTTGCTTTCAAAGGCATTGATCAGGATTTTTTGTATTTCTTTGATCAAACGCTCTATATCGAGTTTAAAAGTTTGTCCTCCGCCATTCGGCAATTTGATCCTTTTAGGATAGAATGAGTCCTGAAAATTGTTGACATAGCACCAATCACCCGGGGTTACTTCCAATTTTGCCTTTTCTTCCAAATAATGGTTGACAGCTTTCAATTTTCCGCTTCCGGGATAGCCGGATACGAATATATTGAAACCACCTCTTTTATTGCCAATACCGAATTCAAGTGATTTCAATGCTCGCTCCTGTCCGATTAGCAATTTGGATGATTCTTTTTCTCTTATTTGCTTCCAGTCTATTTCTTTTGCAACTATACCTTTCCTTAAATCTTGTGGTTTTAATTGATGTATCATGGACGATCTATTAAAGGATATATTCATTAAAGGTATTATAGAGCTATAATACCTGCCATGATGCTAGTCATATCTGAATTATAGGAGCAAACAGATGTTTCGATTATTCTTCGAATTTTTCGGATAAAAAAAAGCACCTACCAACGAATTGATAAGTGCTTTTAAAGAAGGCGGCGGCCTACTCTCCCACCAGTTACGGCAGTACCATCGGCGCAGACGGGCTTAACTTCCCTGTTCGGTATGGAAAGGGGTGGACCCCGTCGCCATGGCCACCCGAGTTTTGCGTTGTCCGATTTGCGGAACAACGTCTGCCGGTTAGTTTTCACTAGCCCAGGCAGCAATATCTTAACATAATGAGACAGGGTGTTTACTCTGGGAGGCAACGTATTTAATAGGGAGGATGTGCAAGACTACCTTTTCTACAAGGCTCTTGACGGCGCAAGCTCAACGGGCTATTAGTATCACTCGGCTGCGTACCTTGCGGCACTTGCACCTATGACCTATCAACGTGGTAATCTTCCACGGCCCTTTAAAGAAATCTCATCTCGCGGCGGGTTTCGCGCTTATATGCTTTCAGCGCTTATCCCTTCCCGACTTAGCTACCCGGCAATGCCCCTGGCGGGACAACCGGTACACCAGCGGTCGGTCCGACCCGGTCCTCTCGTACTAGGGTCAGGACCGCTCAAATTTCTAACGCCCGCAGTAGATAGAGACCGAACTGT